>NZ_JAQIJJ010000013.1:0-28709 GCF_036946305.1 Sphingomonas adhaesiva | reverse complement strand
GGTCAGCGCCAGCATCGCGTCGGTGCGCTCGGCGCTGGTCAGGATGCGCTGGACGGCAGCCGGGTCGGCCGGTTCCTGCGCCGGCACGCGCGCCGGACCCAGCCACCGCCACACCGCCACGCCGGACAGCAGCACCGCGGCGGCGAGCGTCGCGCGCAGGAAGCGCGGGGCATCGCCGTGCCCACGCCATGTCCCACCACAAGGCATCGTCATAGGGGACATGGCGATAGGCGAAGAAGCCCGCCCAGGTCGCCGCCGCCAGCGCCACCGCGACCGCGAACAGCCATGCGCCGGACAGCGGCGTCTGCGTCAGCGCGGTACGGCGATAGAAGGCGCTGCGCGTCCATTGCAGCAGCGCGGCGAGCGTCAGACAGGCGGTCGCCTCCTCGTAATCGATCCCCTTGGCGAGCGAGAAGATCGCGCCCCCGATCAGCAGCGCGCGCGTGGCGACGAACGCGCCGTCGAGCCGGCGGTAGAGGCCGGGCGCCAGCAGCAGCAGCCCGGTGCCGACCAGGCTGGCGGCGATATGGCTCGCCTCGATGAAGGGCAGGGGGACGATGCGCGACAGCAACCCCATGCGCGCGTGCAGCGCGGGCAGCGAGCCGGACAGGAGCAGCATCGCGCCGCCCACGAAGGTCGCCGCCGACAGCACCAGCGGCGCGATCCCCGCCCGCCGCGTCGCGCCCCTCGCGCAGCAGGCGGGCGGGCAGGGCGCGCCGTGCCGCGCCCTCGCGCCACGCCAGGATCGCGACCGCGACCGCCAGCGGCAGCAGGTAGTAGATCAGGCGATAGGCGATCAGCGCCGCCAACACCGTCACCCGGTCGCCGGGGATGACCGCGAGCACGACCGCCTCGAACACGCCCAGCCCGCCGGGAACATGCGTCAGCACCGCGGCAACGACGCCGAGCGCATAGGCCAATACGAAGGCGGGCAGTAGCGCGGGCGCGGCATCGGGCATCAGCACGAACAGCGCGGGCGGCGGCGGCGGCGGTATCCAGCACCGCGATGCCGATCTGCGCCAGCGCCTGTCTCGCGGTGGGAAGCGGCAGGGTGAAGCGCCACAGGCGGACCGGGCGGCGCGCACGCCCGCACGCGACCACCAGCGCCACCGCCAGCGCCACGATCGCCAGCCCCAGCGCGTGCGCCACCATTTGCGGCAGGGCCACGCCCGCGAACACGATCGCGCCCTCGCGCTGCGTCAGCGCGATGCCGGCGACAGTGACGATCCCGACCCAGAAGGTGGCACTGGCGATCGCGATGACGCGCGCCACGTCCGGACCGTCCAGCCCGGCGCGCGAGTAGATGCGGTAGCGTGCCGATCCTCCGGTGAGCAGCGACAGCCCCAGATTGTGGCTGAGCGTATAGCTGGTGAACGACGCCAGCGCCGCGGTGCGCCACGGCAGCGGGCGCGCGATGATGCGCAGCGCCAGCCAGTCGTAGAGCGTCAGCGTCAGATAGCTGAGCGCGGTGAGGATCGCGGCGGCGGCGAGGCGCGGCCCCGGCAGCGCGCGGATGCTGGCGCGCACCTGATGGAAGGTCAGCTCGCGCGTCACCGCCTCCATCGCGGCGAACCCCAGCGCGACGAGCAGCAGCATCATCGCCACCGACAGCGCGCGGCGATGCCGGCGCATCAGCGCCAACACGTCATTCATGGGGGACGCGCTCGATCCGCTTCCACACTTGCGCCTTGCAGATCAGCCCGCCGAGGATGCAGCCCTTCAGCTTCATGGTGTTGGCGTCGACCTGCTCGATCTTCGAGAAGAAGCGCCTGTTCATGTCGGGGATGAAGACGGTGCCCTGCCAGCCGCCGTTGCCGTCGGCGCGGTAATCCTCCAGCAGCGCGGTGCCGACCAGCCGCGTGACGCCGCCGTCGCGCGCGTCCGACTGCGCCTCCGCATCGGCCCAGACGACCCAGCCGCACAGCCGATCCTGCGCGCAGCCGCCCGTCCGCACCGCCACCGTGCCGTGCGGGTTGAGCCAGGTGCCGTAGATCGTCGGCGCGGGTTGCGCCTGCGCGGCACCGGCCGACAGGATGAGCGCCAGCATGGCGGCGGCGACTCTCGGGAACAGGGTCATGGACGGTATCTTCATGCGAAGGGCGGGGATAGGACGGGCCGCGTGACAGGGCGGTCGCCGGTGCCTGAACGTTTGGTCATGCGCGATCAGCCGTGCGGGGCGATCGCGGCCCACAGGGTCCGCTCCAGCCGCTCCGCATCGTGGTTCAGATAATGGTCGCCCGGCAGCACGACCGTCCGCACGTTGCGCTGGTGCAGCAGCGGGCACAGGCTGTTGTCCTCCGTCGCGCCATGGATGCACAACAGCGGCACCCAGTCGATGCGGCGCGCGCTGGGCAGCGCCGGCCCGTCGGGCGTGCCGTCCAGCACGCCGCCGGGCGTCGCCTTGAACAGCAACGTGTCACCCGGAACGGTCAGGATCACCTGCGCGATACGCGGGCGCAGCGCGGCGGGCAGGTCCGCCACGCCGGCTTGCAGCATGTCGGCGCCGGCCGACTGGCCGATCAGCACGACCCGCGCGACCCCCGGCAGCGCCAGCGCGCGGCGCGCGGCCTCCGCGACCAGCGCCGCCGTCTGCGCCGGCGTGCGCCGCGTCGCGAAGGCGGTCAGCGTGTTGATCGCGACGACGGGGACGCCGTGCGCCGCCAGCAGCGTCACGACGCGCGGCCCCATGCCCATGTTCAGCCCGGTATCGCCCGACAGGAACACCGCGGCGATCGGTCGCTGCGGCGCGGTCGCCGGTACGACGCGATAGACCGGCCCGCCGAAATAGCCGAGCCACGCGACGAAGCCGACGAGCAGTGCCAGCAGCGATGCGACGATGCCGGCGATCCGCAACGGCCAGCGACGGGGGGATGCGGCGCGCACGGCTCAGGCGTTCAGCGCATAGGTGATGACGAAGCACGCCACCGTCAGCAGCAGCATCGCGGTCATGAAGGTGGCGTCGGCGACGCGCTCCAGCGTGTGGACGCGGCCATGCTCCAGCCGGCGCAGCGCGATATAGGAGGACAGCATCGCCACCAGGAACAACAGCGAGTCGACCGCGAGCAGGTCGTCGGCGAAGCCCGCGCGCCGCCCGATCGCGAGCGTGACGTGGAGCAGCCCGATGCCGGTCAGGCACACACCGACCATCGCCGCGGCGATTGGGCAGATCAGCCGGCAGATCCGCTCGTCGAGCCCCTCGCGGTCGCGCACCGGGGAGGGAGGGGAAGGGCGGGGCTCCATGCGCGTGCTTGTGGCGGCGCGCGGGTCACGCGCGCCTGACCGGAACATGAGCGATCGGTCATGTTGGCGAAACGATCGTCATGGCGAGCCACGCTCGCCATGACGTGGTGTGGGTCAGTGCAGCGCGATCTCGTTCCGGCCGACCACCATGTGGTGCACCTCGTCCGGACCGTCGGCGAAGCGCAGGTGGCGCACGTCCTGATACAGTTCCGCCAGCGGGGTCCATTGCGAGATGCCGGTCGCACCGTGGATCTGGATCGCCTGGTCGATGATCTGGCAGGTCTTCTCCGGCACCATCGCCTTGACCATGCTGACCCAGACACGCGCCTCGCGATTGCCCAGCACGTCCATCGCCTTCGCCGCCTTCAGCACCATCAGCCGCATCGCCTCGATCTCGATCCGGGCGCGCGACACGACCTCGATATTCTTGCCCAGCTTGATGAGCGGCTGGCCGAAGGCGGTGCGCGAGTTGCCGCGCTTCACCATCAGGTCCAGCGCGACCTCCGCCTTGCCGATCGTGCGCATGCAATGGTGGATGCGGCCCGGGCCGAGGCGCACCTGCGAGATCTCGAACCCGCGGCCGACGCCCAGCAGCACGTTCTCCTTGGGGACGCGCACGTCGTTGAAGCGGATGTGCATGTGCCCGCCCGGCGCATGGTCCTGTCCGAAGACCAGCATCGGGCCGACGATCTCGACGCCCGGCGTGTCGGTGGGGATCAGGATCTGCGACTGCTGCTGCGACACCGGGCCGTCCTGCGACGTGCGGACCATGGTGATGAGGATCTTGCAACGCGGATCGCCGGCGCCGGAGATATAGAATTTCTCGCCGTTGATGACCCATTCGTCACCGTCCAGCACCGCGCTGGTGCTGATGTTCTTTGCATCGGAGGAGGCGACGTTCGGCTCGGTCATCGCATAGGCGGAGCGGATCTTCCCCTCCAGCAGCGGTCCCAGCCACTGCTTCTTCTGCTCGGGCGTGCCGACGCGCTCCAGCACCTCCATGTTGCCGGTGTCGGGCGCGGAGCAGTTCAGCGACTGCGATGCGAGCGGCGACTTGCCCAGTTCGGCGGCGATATAGGCATAATCGAGGTTGCTCAGCCCCTCGCCGGTTTCCGCATTGGGCAGGAAGAAGTTCCACAGCCCCGCGGCGCGTGCCTTCTGCTTGGCGCCGTCGAGGAGCGCCAGCTGTTCGTCGGTGTAGCTCCAGCGATCCGGGCGATTCTCGCCCAGGCGGAAGAACTCCTCCGCCATCGGATCGACGACGTCGCGGATGAACGCCTTCACCGCATCGAACAGCGGGCGCGCGCCCTCCGACATGCGCAGGTCGTTGAGCTCGGGCAGGGTGAAGATGTCGCTCACGCGTCTGATCCTTCTGATGTGCGGTGCGCGGTGTAGCGCGCTGCGGGTCAGCGGGAAAATGACGATGCCGCATCCGGGTCATGATGCGGGTTCATGACCGCCTCGTGGATCACGCCGCGCAGCCACGTGATGCCGGGATCGCCGTCGCTCGCCTCGTGCCACAACAGCTGGCGGGGGCGGGGCGCGACGTGGAAGGGCAGCGGCAGGATCTGGATCGCCGCGGGATCGCCCGGGTGCGTGGCATGGGTGCGCGACAGCGTCAGCAGCATGTCGGTCGCGGCGACCACGCGCCACGCGGTGCCGACATGCTGGCAGCGGATACGGATGCGGCGCGCGTGCCCCTGCGCGGCCAGCGCCTCGTCCTCGGTACTGCCGCCGGTCGGGCGCGGCGAGGCGATGACATGGTCCAGCGCGAGATAGGTGGCGAGGTCGATGCCGCCGCGCACCTGTGGGTGGTCGCGCCGGGCGACGACGACCAGCTCCTCCGCGGCGAGCGTGTCGGCGCACAGCCCCGCGCTGTGCGGGCCGGGGATGTCGAGCGCGAGGTCCAGCCCGCCGGTCGCCAGCAGGTGTGCCAGGTCGGAGCGGCGGAAGTTGAGGCTGGCGAGGCGCACCTGCGGCGCGCGATCGGCGACATGCCGGACCAGGGTGGCGAACAGATGCGCCTCCGCGGTGGGGCGTAGCCCGATGCGGAACAGCCGGGTCGAGGTGGCGGGATCGAAGCGCAGCGCGCTGGCCAACGCGGTTTCCATCCCGCGCAGCGCCTGCTGCACCGGCGCGGCGATGGCGCGCGCCAGCGCGGTCGGCACCAGCGCATTGCCGCTGCGCACGAACAGCGGATCGTCGAACTCGCGACGCAGGCGGTTGAGCGCGTGGCTGACCGCCGATTGCGTCAGGTGCAGATGGCGCGCCGCCTGCGTCACCCCGGCGCGCGTGTAGATCGCGTCGAAGACCGCGAGCAGGTTGAGGTCGATGCGGGATTTCAGCTTCATGGCGATCGCTTAGCAAAGCCCGTCCCGTTGAGGGGAGGGATAAGCCCCTCTCCTTCAGGGGAGGGGTTGGGGTGGGGCTGTCACGAGCCAAAATCGATGGTCTCGGTGAGACATCCCCCACCCCCGGCCCCTCCCCTGAAGGGGAGGGGAGAGGCGCTTCATCCGCGATCCGACAGCATCTCCGAGATCTTCTGCGCCAGCGCGTCGAGCGCGAACGGCTTCGTGATCATCGCCATGTTGGTGCCCAGAAAGCCGGAGCGGATCGCGGCATTCTCGGCATAGCCGGTGACGAACAGGATCGGCAGGTCGGGGCGGTGGAGCCGCGCGATGTCGGCGAGCTGGCGGCCGTTCATTCCCGGCAGCCCGACGTCGGAGATCATGAGGTCGATCGCGCGGTCGGATTGCAGCACCGCGATCGCGGCCTGCGCCTCCTGCGCCTCGACCGCGGCATAGGACAATTCGCCCAGCACGTCGCGCACCAGCAGCCGGACGGCATCGTCGTCCTCGACCAGCAGCACGGTCTGCCCGGCGCCCTCCGGCGGGACCGGGATGGTGGCGGCGGCCTCCGGCAGATCGGCTTGATCGACCGCGCGCAGATAGAGCGAGACGGTCGTCCCCACGCCGGGCTGGCTGTGGATGCGCGCCTGCCCGCCGGACTGGCGCGCGAGGCCATAGACCATCGACAGCCCCAGCCCGGTGCCCTGGCCGATCGGCTTGGTGGTGAAGAACGGGTCGAACACCTTTTCGAGCACCTCCGGTGCCATGCCGACGCCGGTATCGCTGACCGCCACCACGACATAGCGCCCCGGCTCGACATCCGGCTGCGCCGCGACGTCGCCCGGGGAGAGGTCAACCAACCGCGTCTCCACCGTCAGCTGCCCGCCATCGGGCATCGCATCGCGCGCGTTGATCGCGAGGTTGAGGATCGCATTCTCCAGCTGGTTGGCGTCCACCATCGCCCCGGTCACGTCGTCGGCGGTGACGATCGAAAGCGCGATATTCTCGTTCACCGAGCGGCGCAGCAGCTCGTCGAGCGAGTGGACCAGCGGGTTGATCGCGGTCGGGCGCAGGTCGAGCGACTGGCGGCGCGAAAAGGCGAGCAACCGTGCGGTCAGCCCCGCGGCGCGCTGCGCGGAAGTGGCGGCGGCGTCCATGAAGCGATCGAGATCGTCGATCCGGCCACCCGCGATCCGGCGCTTCATGATGTCCAGCGCGCCGATGATGCCGGTCAGCATGTTGTTGAAATCGTGCGCGATGCCACCGGTCAGCTGTCCGACCGCTTCCATCTTCTGACTCTGGCGCAGCGCGGCCTCGGCCCTGGTGCGGTTCGCCATCTCGCGCTCCAGCGCAGCGGTGCGATCGTGGACGCGGCGGGCGAGGTCCTCCTCGGTCTGCTTGCGGTCGGTGACGTCCATCGCGAAAACGTGGAAGCCGTCGACCCGGTCGTCGGCATCGCGGCGCGGCAGATAGCGGATCTCGGCATCGCGCCGCTGCCCGTCGTGGCGCGGCATCGGCAGTTCCATGCGGATCGTCTGCCCGCCCAATGCGCGTCGCATGTCGCGTTCGCGCAACACAAAGCCATCGTCGCCGACCACGTCGCGGACATGGCGGCCGACGACATCGGCGGGGGAAAGCCCGAACCAGTCCTCATAGGCGCGATTGGCGAAGCGGTAGCGCAGGTCCGCGTCGACGAAGGCGATCAGCACCGGCAGCGAGTCCGCGATGACGCGCAGCTCCGCCTCGCTCTGCGCCAGTTGCTGGCGGCTTGCCTCCAGGTCGCGCAGCCGGTCGCGCAGCACGAACTGGCGCTGGCGCGAGCGCATCGTCGAGGCGATCGTGCTCACCAGCGAATCCGCGCCCAGCGGACGTTCCAGCACGATCGCATTGCCGGTCAGCGCCGCCGCCATCCGCCGCAGCGCATCCTGCCCCAACGCACCGGCATGGGGGGTGGCGAGCAGGACGAACGGGATTTCCGACCAGTCGGGCTGCGCTTCCAGTGCGCCCGCGAGCGCGGCGGGGGAGCCGCGCATCGCCTCCTCGCTCAGCAGGACGACGCCGACATGTTCGTCGATCGACGCCGCCACCGCATCCAGATCGGCGCAGGCCAGCGCGTCATAGCCGCGCGCGGCGAGCAGCGTGACGACGCTGTCCGCATCGCGCCCGAACGGCGTGCAGATCAGGACGCGATGGCCTTCGCTGGCCGTCCTATGCCCCATGCCGCCGGTCTTCCAGCAACGGCGCGCGGTCGCCGATATAGTGCGGGGTCCCGGTCAGCACGCCGGTGAACCCGGACAGCGGATCGCCGACGCGCAGGCCCTGCGGATCGATGCGGAACTCGCGGATCGCATCCTCATGCGCGCCGGCCCGGTTCTTCAGCACCGAAATCGCCTTGCGAATGCGCCCCTCCGCCTCGAAGAAGCGCAGCAGCACCACCGTATCGGCGACATAGGAGACGTTGAGCGAGGTCTGCATCGACCCCAGCAGCCCCTGTTGCGGCTTGATGAGGAAGGTGACGATGCCTTGCTGGTTCAGGTACGACAGCAATTCGTGGAGTTGCAGGATCAATTGCTGTTCCTGCGGCATCGCGGCGAGATAGCCGTAGAGGCTATCGACCACGATCATCCGCGCGCCGCGCCCCTCCACCTCGCGACGCACCCGCGCGGCGAACTCGCCTGGCGACATTTCGGCGGGATCGATCTGTTCGATGCGCAGACAGCCGCTGTCGACATGCTTCTGCAGGTCGAGATTGAACGCCTTCGCTCGCGTCAGCAGCGTGCCGATCCGCTCGTCCAGCTGGTACAGGGTCGCGGGTTCGCCGCGCTCGCACGAGGCGAACAGATATTGCAGCGCAATCGTCGTCTTGCCGGTGCCGCTGGGGCCGGTCACCAGCGTCGAGGTGCCCCGCAGCGGCCCGCCGCCGAGCAGTTCGTCGAGTTCGGGGACGCCGCTCGACACCGGTTCGCCCACGAACGGCTGGTGATGATCGGCCGCGATCAGCCGCGGATGCACGTCCAGCCCGCCGTGGCGGATCGTAAGATCGTGGAACCCCGCGATGAAGTCGACCCCGCGCAGCTTCTGCACCTGCAACCGGCGGCGTGCGGCACCGAAATCGAGCGTCAGCCGCTCTAGCGTGACGACCCCGTGGCACAGGCTGTGCAGGTGCGTGTCGCGCCCCTCGCTGGCGGTCATGTCGTCGATCAGCAGGACGGTGATCGCGCGCGTCGCGAAGAATTGCTTCAGCGCCAGCACCTGACGGCGATAGCGTAGCGGATCCTGCGCCAGCAGCCGCATCTCCGACAGGCTATCGAACACGACGCGGGTCGGGCGGACGCGCTCCACCTCGCGCTCGACCAGCCGGATCGTCTCGCCCAGCTCGGTTTCCCAGGCGTGGAGGATCGACTGTTCGCGTCCGCTGCCCAGGATGCCCTCGACCGAATTCAGCTCGACGACGTCGAAGCCGGCCAGATCCCAGCCGTGCGAGGCGGCGACCAGCGACAGCTCCTCGTCGGTTTCGGACAGGGTGATGTAGAGGACGCGCTCCCCGCGCTCGACGCCGTCGCGCAGGAACTGGAGCGCCAGCGTAGTCTTGCCCGATCCCGGCGTGCCCTCGATCAGGTACAGCCGGTCGCGGGGCAATCCGCCGCGAAGGACGAGGTCGAGCCCGGCGATGCCGGTGGACAAGGGGGAAGATCGGGGGGAAGAAGCGGGCATCGGCGGCGATATATCCTGCAAGATCGCGCAGGTACGACGACATGCGCGGTAAAGCCTTATCGCGGCTCCGGTTTGCGGCGCAACTGTCCACGCCGGTTTGGTCCGCGCGCTGACCATGGGCCACAAATTGACATGTCGTGCTTCGCGGAACGGCCTTTTCGGCATTTCCGCGTTCCCCGCCGATCTAGCCTGCTCGCTTCCGTTGATGGTGTGGGAGGGTTGGAATGACCGTTCGTCGTTTCCTGCTGGCGGGCGCGGGATGTGCGCTGGCGGCCAGTGCGGCGGTGCCGCTCGACGCGCATGCGATCTGGTTCGCGCAGCGCGCGCGACAGCTGGCCTTCATCTATGGCGTCGGCGCCGACGATCTGGATGCGGTCAAGCGGCTGCCGCTGGTCAATGCGGTCACCGGCTATGACGGCGACTGGGCGCCGGTGAAGACGGCCCTGCGCGTCGCCGGTCCGATCCCGGTGGTGGACAGCGATGCGCCGGTCGCCGCGGTCGCCGCCGTGATGGACTACGGGCTGTGGAGCCGGATGCCCGACGGCCATTTCGTCAACAAGGGGCGTGACGAGGCGCCGGGCGCCACCTTGTCCGAGCGGACGATGAAATATGCCGTCCACCTGACGCAGCTGCCGACGAAGCCGGTGCCGCTGCTGCCCGGGCACCGGCTCCAGCTGGTGCCGGTCGACCTCGCAATCCCGCAGCAGATGGGTGCGCCGATGCGCGTGCGCGCGATGTACATGGGCAAGCCGGTCGCGGGGGTGACGATCCTGTCGGACTATATCAACGATCCGGACGCCATCGGGGTGAAGACCGCGGCCGACGGCATCGCGACGATCAGGGTGCGCAATCAGGGCCTGAACGTCCTGATGGCGATCTATGAAGGGCCGCCGGACGACCGGACGAAGGTCGACCGGGTCGAGCACAGCGCCTCGCTGTCCTTCGTCCTGCCGCACAAGCCGGAGTGAGCATCATGAAGAAGACGATCGTTCTGGCGGCACTGATGGTCGCCGCCCCCGCCGCGCTTCGCGCGCATGGCACGCTGACCGCGCATCATGGTGGGCAGATCCAGGAGGTGAACGAAACCGGCGTGGAACTGGTGACCGGGGCGTCCGGGGTCGACGTCTATGTCAGCGATGACGACACCCCGCTTGCCGCATCCGGTTACGAGGGCAAGGTGACGGTCACCGCCGCCAACGGCGCGACGACCGAGGCGCCGCTGGTCGCCGCCGGCGAGAACCACCTGACCGCGGCCGGTCTCGTCGCGCCGGCCGGGGCGAAGGTGGTGGTGATGCTGTCCGATCGTGCGACCGGGATGCGCAGTTTCGGGACGTTCGAGGCAAAATGAGCGGTGACCCGGCCGCACGCGCTAGGGCGCCGCGGTCGGATCCATCGTGCCGAGCGCCGCGACCAGCGCGATGATGGCGAGCGCGAGCGCGGTTTCCAGCGCCAGCGAACGGCGCAGCGCGGGCAAGGCGGCGGCGCCGTCGCGCATCAGCCGCGGGGTCAGCTGCCAGCGATTGGCGGCGGCCAGCAGCAGCATCCCGCCGAACAGCGCGATCTTGGCGATCAGCAGGCGACCGTAGAGCGTCGACGCCAGCGCCGGCAGGCCGCTCCATCCCGCGATCATCACGGTGTTGATCGCCCCGGTCACCACCAGCACGGCAACGAAGACGGTGCCGAAGAGCGAGAAGCGATGCAGCGCCATGGCGGAGCGCTCCGCCGACACGCGCCGGGCAACCCCGCCGGTGAGCGCAAGCAGCGCCCCGAACCACCCCGCCGCGGCGACGGCGTGGAGGCCGTCGGCGATGCAATGGATCCAGCCCGCGCTGCCCTCGCCGGCGCCGGCATGGCCCACCCCCGCCAGCGTCGCGGCGGCGAGTGCGGCGACGATCGCCAGCGGCGGCGTGCGCGGCGCGAGGGCTAGCAGCGCCAGCATCGTCGCGATCGCGACGACACGCGCCGCCAGCACGGCGCCGATCGGCGTGTCGTGCAGCAGCATGCCGATCACGGCGGTGTCGGGGGGAAGCAGCGGCGTACCCGCCATCGCCGCGGCGCTCGCCGCCAGCCATGTCGCCGACAGGATCAGCCCGCCCAGCGCCAGCGCCGCCAGCGACGCCCGCCGCCCCGGCGACAGCGCCAGTTCGCCCATGCTCCACCAGAACAGGGGCAGGCCGGCGAGCGCGGCGAGATCGACGTACAGCGCGAAGCGCGCGGCGATGAGGATCGCGTCCATGCTCCCGGCCCCCCGACGTCCGGGCTTACTTGACGGTGAAGCTGTACTGGCCGTCGACCTTGTGCTGGTCCGCCGCGACGACATGCCAGGTGAGATCATAGGACCCCGCCGGCAGCGCACGCGGCAGCGTGACCGCCAGCGTCTTGCCGTCGCCCTCGACGGCGGTCTTGAAGCCCTTGATCGGCATCGGCGCATGGTTCGCCATGCCGGGCATCCCGGTCATCACCAGCTCGACGCTGCTCATCGGCGCGAGCAGCTTTTCGGAGAAGGTCAGCGTCAGCTTCGTCGGCTTCGCCACGGTGGCGTTGGCGGCGGGCGAGGCGGCGAGCAGCTTGGGATGCGCGAGCGCGGCGCCGGGCAGGACGGTGGCGAGCGCGGCGGCGGCGAACAGGATGTGACGCATGGACGATCTCCGGGTCGACAGGGTTGCAATCCCCGTCGATACGCATGGGTCTGGCATCCCCCTCATCCCCGCACACGATTTTTTGCGCGGAGTGGCGAGGGATGAACGACGCCGCGGCGTATCGCCTGCGACGGGAAGGAAGGAACGTGCGATGGCCGATGTCGACCGGATGCTGGAGGCGATGCGCGATGCGCCCGCCGACCCGCGGCTGGCGGAGATCGAGGCGGCGGTGATGACCGGCGTCGCCGGGCGCCGCGCCGCGATCCATGCGCGGCGCAGCATGGCGCTGGCCGCGGTGGTGGCGCTGGGGGTGGGCATTGCGGGCACGACGCTGCCGGGGACGCCGGCCGCGGCCAGCCCGTCGGTGCTGGGCATGTCCGACTATGCGCCGTCGCGCCTGCTGGATCGCTAGGCGGTGACGGCGGGGCGGTATCTGCTGGTCGCGCTGGTCGCCTTCGCGGCGGCGCTGGCGGGGGTATGGGTGGCGCGCACCTGGCTCGCGCCCGCACCGCGCGAGGAAAGCCAGATCCATGCGATCCTGCACCAGCGGCTGACGCTCGATGCCGGGCAGGAACGACGTATCCATCTGCTGGAACAGGGCTTTGCGGCGCGCCGCGCCGCGCTGGAGGCGGAGATGCGCGCCGACAATGCGCGGCTGGCGCAGGCGATCGCGGCGGAACATGGCTATGGCCCGCAGGTCGCCGCGGCGGTCGATCGCTCGCATATGGCGATGGGGCAGTTGCAGAAGGAGACGCTGAAGCACGTCTTCGCGATGCGCGGCGTTCTGCGGCCCGACCAGGCGGCACAGTTCGATGCCGCGGTGGGCAAGGCGCTGACCGAACCGGCCAAGTGAGCGTGTGCCTTCCGTTCCGTCACTCCGGCCTTGCGCCGGGGTCCCGCTTTCCTTGTGACCTCGGCGAAGAAGCGGGACCCCGGCTCAAGGCCGGGGTGACGGCGCAGGTGCGGCAAGAACACCACGTCACCCTGGGGGCAAGCCCGGCATGACGGAGGCGACCGACGCCGACCTTGCCGCACGGGCGCTCGCCGGCCACCAGCCCGCCTATACTGCGCTGATGCGCCGCCATCGCGAGGGCATCTATCGCCTCGCGCGTAGCCACGCCGGAGGCGATGCCGACGCCGCGCTCGACATCGTGCAGGAGACGTTCGTCGCCGCCTTTGCCGCGCTCCACCGCTACGACGCGGCGCGACCGTTCCGCGTCTGGCTGTCGCGGATCGCGATCAACAAGTGCCGCGACCGGGCACGGCGGCGCGCGGTGCGGCGCTTCTTCTCCTTTGCGCGCCCGCTGGAGGAAGCGGTGGATGCGCTTGATGCCGCGCCCGGCCCGGAGGAAACCGTGCGCTCCGCGCAGGAGGTGCGGCGGATCGAGCGCGCGGTGGCCGCGCTGCCCGACCCGCTGAAGGAGGTGCTGCTGCTGCGCACGATCGAGCAATTGTCGCAGGCGGAAACCGCGCAGGCGCTGGGCCTGACCGAGAAAGCGGTCGAAACCCGGTTGTATCGCGCGCGCCAGAAACTGACGGCGATGTTGAGGGATGACGCGGACCCGCGCGTATAGGACGAAAGTCTCCCTTGGAGTTGCCGATATCATGCCGATCGACCGTCACGCGGCCATCGACCGCCGCGCGCTGATCCGCGGTGCCGCCGGGCTGGCCGGCGGCGCGGCGCTGACCGGTGCCTTTCCCGCCTGGGCACAGAGCGGGACGCACGGGCATGCGCCGGGCCATGACGCCGCGCGGGGCATCGGCGCGACCCTGTCGGGCGAGACGATCGCGCTGACGGTCGCGGAATCCCGCTTCGGCACCGGCGGCCGATCGGCGCATGCGGTGACGATCAACGGCACCGTGCCCGCGCCGCTGATCCGGCTGAGGGAAGGGCAGAACGTCCGGCTGGCGGTGACCAACCACCTGAAGGAAGATACGTCGATCCACTGGCACGGGCTGATCCTGCCGTTCCAGATGGATGGCGTGCCCGGCGTCAGCTTCCCCGGCATCCGCCCCGGCGAAACCTTTACCTACGCGTTTCCGGTCCGGCAGTCGGGCACCTATTGGTATCACAGCCATTCGGGGATGCAGGAGGCGATGGGGCATTACGGCCCGATCGTGATCGATCCCGCCGGCACCGACCCGGTGCAGGCCGAGCGCGAGCATGTCATCGTGCTGTCGGACTGGAGCCCGGTCCACCCGCACATCCTGCTCAAGCGGCTGAAGCAGATGGGCGGCTATCACAATTTCCAGAAGCAGACGCTCGCCGGCCTGCTGGCGGGGCGCGACCAGCCGCTGAAGGATCGGCTGGAATGGGGCAAGATGCGGATGGACCCCACCGACATCTCCGACGTGACCGGCTCGACCTACAGCTTCCTGGTCAACGGTCATGGCACGGTCGAGAACTGGACCGGGCTGTTCGTGCCGGGCGAACGCGTGCGGCTGCGCATCGTCAATGCGTCGGCGATGACCAACTTCAACGTGCGCGTGCCGGGGCTGGCGATGACCGTGGTCCAGTGCGACGGACAGCATGTCCAGCCGGTCGAGACCGACGAATTCCAGATCGGCATCGCGGAAACCTATGACGTGGTGGTGCGCCCGACCGATGCGCAGGCCTATGCGCTGGTGGCGGAGGCGATCGACCGCTCCGGGCTGGTGCGCGCCACGCTGGCGCCGCGGATGGGAATGGTCGCCGCGATTCCCGCGCTGCGCCAACGTCCGCTGTTGACGATGAAGGACATGGGGATGGACATGTCCGGGATGGACATGGGGCAGAACGGCGTCATCGACCTGAGCCAGCCCGCCAATGACAGCATGTCGGGACATGCGATGAAGATGCGTGACACCGCGCTGCTGCCGCCGAACGTCAAGGTGGGGCCGGGGCTCGCCACCGTCTCCGCCGCGCCGGCGGATCGCGTCGCCGACAAGCCGACCGGGCTGGAGGACGTCGACCATCGCGTGCTGACCTATGCCGATCTGAAGGCACTGACCCCACGGTCCGACACGCGCACGCCGACACGCAAGCTCGACATCCATCTGACCGCCAATATGGAGCGGTATATGTGGTCGTTCGACGGCGTGAAGCTGTCGGAAGGCGCCGAGCGCATCCCGTTCCGCCACAATGAGCGCGTTCGCGTGACGCTGATCAACGACACGATGATGCCGCACCCGATCCACATTCACGGCCATTTCTTCGATCTGGTGACGGGCGCGGGGCTGAACGATCCGCGCAAGCATACGGTGAACGTGCTGCCGGGTGGCAAGGTGAGCTTCGACCTGACCGCGGATGCGATCGGCGACTGGGCGTTCCACTGTCACATGCTGATGCACATGCACACGGGCATGATGCGCGTCGTCACCGTGCGCGCGGAAGGCGATGCGGCATGAGCACGCTCGCGACGATTGCGCTGCTGCTGGCGGCACCGCAGATGGACCATGCGGCGATGGGGCACGCCACGCCCGCGCCCGAGGCGGCGGGGAGCGAGACGGCATCGCCCGTGGTCGAGGCGGAGATACCGCAGGGCACGCCCCCCGCCGTGGCGCGCGATCACGCCGCCGACGCCTTCTACGACCCCGCCGCCATCGCGCGGGCGCGTAAGGGGATGGAGCAGGAGAGCGGGGGGATGATCTTCTCGCGCTGGATGCTCGACCGCGCCGAATATCGCGCCGGCCGCGGGCGCGACGGCTATCATTGGGAGGGCGAGGGCTGGGTCGGTGGCGACCTCGACCGGTTCGCGATCAAGACCGAAGGCGAGGGGCGCTTCGGCGAGCGCCCCGAGCAGGCGGAGGTGCAGGCCTTGTACTGGCGCGCGCTCGACCCTTGGTTCAACCTGGAGGCGGGCGTGCGGCAGGACTTGCAGCGCGGCGGGCGGACCTATGGGGTGGCCGGGATCGATGGACTGGCGCCGTACTGGTTCGAGGTGAGCGCGCAGGCGTTCCTGTCCGACCGCGGCGATGTGTCGGCGCGGCTGGAGGGAAGCTATGACCAGCGCATCACGCAGCGGCTGATCCTCCAGCCGGCGCTGGAGGTGAACCTCGCGGCGCAGGACGTGCCTGACCAGCAGGTCGGGGCCGGGCTGACCAACGTGGAGGCGGGGCTGCGGCTGCGCTACGAGATCGCGCGCGAGTTCGCGCCTTATGTGGGGATCAACCGTGAGAAATCGTTCGGTCGCACCGCGCGGTTCCTGCGGGACGCGGGGGAGGGGGCGGCGTCCACGACGTTCGTGGCGGGCGTGCGCTTCTGGTTTTAGCCAAAAGCCCCTCCCCTTCAGGGGAGGGGTTGGGGGTGGGGGTGGGGGGAGCCTCGCAGAGATGAGCGCCAGTAGCTTTTGACTGCCCCACCCCAACCCCTCCCCTGAAGGGGAGGGGCTTTATCAACCGATCGCCAGATGCCGCTCCGCCAGCGCGACGTGCAGCCGGATGCCGATCGGCAGCACCGCGTCGTTGAAGTCGTAATGCGGGTGGTGCAGCGGCACGCCGGGCGCATCCACGCGCGCTTGACCCAGCCAGACATAGGCGCCCGGACACGCCTGTAGCATGAAGGAGAAGTCCTCCGAGGTGAACGCCGGCTCCGGCGCCACGCACGCGTCGCCCACGGTCGCCGCCGCGGCCAGCGCCTCGGCGGCGGCATTGGCGTGGTTGATCGTGGCGGGGTAATAACGGTCGTAGCGGACCTCGAACGAGACGTCGTTCGCCATCGCCACGCCTGCCGCCGCGGCGCGCAACGCATCCTCGATCGTGTCCTGCACCGCGGGGTCGAAGGTGCGCACGGTCCCGCCCAGCGTCACGCTGGCGGGGAGCACGTTGTGCGTGTGCCCGCCGTTGATCCGCGTGATCGACAGCACCGCGCTGGCGGTCGGCGCGATCCGGCGCGCGACGATCGTGTTGAGCTGCGTCGCCAGTTGCGCGGCGGCCAGGATCGCGTCGGGCGTGTCCTGCGGAATCGCGGCATGGCCGCCGCGTCCGGTCAGCACGATCTCGAACTTGTCGGCCGCGCCCATGATCGGGCCGGGGCGGGTCGCGATCGTCCCCATCGGCAAATCGGGCCAGTTGTGCAGCGCGAACACGCGATCGCACGGGAAGCGCGTGAAGAGGCCATCCTCCACCATCGCGCGTGCGCCACCCAGTCCCTCCTCGGCGGGCTGGAAGATGAAATGGATCGTGCCGTCGAACCGGCGGGTGCGCGCCAGATGCTGTGCCGCGCCCAGTAGCATCGCGACATGGCCGTCATGCCCGCAGCCGTGGAACGCGCCCGGCGCGGTGCTGCGCCAGGCGACCGCGCCCTCTTCCTCGATCGGCAGGGCATCCATGTCGGCGCGCAGCCCGATCGTGCGCGGCGACGTGCCGTGGCGCAGCACGCCGACCACGCCGGTGCCGCCGATCCCCTCGTGCACCTCGCACCCGATCGCGCGCAATTGCGCGGCGATCAGCGCGGCGGTGCGATGCTCCTTGTAGCCCAGCTCCGGATGCGCGTGGATGTCGCGGCGCAGCTCGACCAGCGCGGGCAGCAGATCGTCGACCATGCCGCTCACTTGCGCTCACCGAACAGGTGCTGGAGCGGGTAATGATGCTTGATGAACGGCGATTTGATCACGACGTAGCTGAAATATTTCTCGATCCCGTAGTCGCTTTCCAGCATGTCCTCGATGATCGACTGGTAATGCGCCACTCCGCGGGTGACGAACTTCAGCAGATAGTCGTAGCCGCCGCTGACCAGATGGCATTCGACGATCTCGTCCAGCTTGCGGATGCGCGCCTCGAACCGCGAAAAGTCGCCGGCGCGATGCTCGGTCAGCGTCACTTCGGTGAACACGGTCAGGAACTCGCCCAGCTTGGCGAGATCGACATGCGCGCCATAGCCGGTGATATAGCCCGCCTTCTCCAGCCGCTTGACGCGGGTGAGGCAGGGGCTGGGCGACAGACCGATGGCATCGGCCAGCTCCACGTTGGTGATCCGCCCGGATTGCTGCAGCTGGGTGAGGATCTTGAGATCGATCCGGTCCAGCTTGATCCCACCCACCATAAAGCGCCCCTATGCTGCGAGTGCGGCGCGGATATCGCGCTCGTCGAGCAATCCGTCCAGAGTCTTGCCGATCCGCGCGAAGATCTCGTCCATCTCCGCATCGCTGGCGCACAGCGCCGGGGCCAGCCCGATGATATTGTCCGGAAAGGAGCGGAAGATGACGCCATTGGCATAGCCCGCGGCGAACAGCCGGTCGGGGATCTTCAACGCCGGGTCGAATCGCGCCTTGGTCGCCTTGTCCGCGACCAGCTCGATCGCGCCCAGCAACCCGCGCCCGCGCGTCTCGCCCACCAGGGGGTGGTCGGCGAGCATCGCCATGCCGGCGTCGAAGCGTGCCGCGACCTTCTGCCCGTTGGCGAGGATGCCGCCTTCTTCGTACAGGCGGATCACCTCCAGCCCGACCGCGGCGCTGACCGGGTGGCCCGAATAGGTCATGCCGTGGCCGATCGCCAGTTCCGGCGCGGCGCCGTCGGCGATGCCCTGATACACCTTGTCGGACATCATCACCGCGCCCATCGGGACATAGCCCGCGGTCAGCCCCTTCGCGAGCGTCATCAGGTCGGGCGAGACGTCTTCCGCGTCGCACGCGAACATCGGCCCGGTGCGACCGAAGCCGGTGATGACCTCGTCGGTGACGAACAGGATGTCGAGGTCGGTGCAGGTGTCGCGCATCGCCTTCAGCCAGCCGCGCGGCGGCACCACGACGCCCCCCGATCCCTGGATCGGTTCGCAGAAGAAAGCGGCGACATTGTCCGCGCCCAGTTCCTCGACTCTGGCGCGCAGCTGCGCGACCGAGGCGGCGATGATCGCGGCATCGTCGCCGGGCGTCTCGCTGCGATAGGGGTAGGGCGACGGCAGATGATGCTGCCACCGGCGCGGCAGGTCGAACTGCCGGTGGAAGTTGGCCAGCGCGGTCAGCCCGGCGCCGGTGCTGCTCGACCCGTGATAGCCGCGCTCCAGCGCGATGAACTGCTTCTTCGACGGGCGGCCGACCGCGTTCCAGTAATGCGTGATGTAGCGGATCGCGCTGTCCACCGCGTCGGACCCGCCGAGCGTGAAATAGACATGGTCGAGGCCCGCGGGGGTGATCTCCACCAGTTTCTCGGCGAGGCGCACCGCGGGCTCGCTGCCGAAGTGGAAATAGCCGGTGGCATAGGGGAGGCGGCGCATCTGTTCGGCGGCGACCTCGACGATGCTCTCTTGGCCGTAGCCGACGTTGACGCACCACAGGCCCGCGAAAGCGTCGAGCAGGCGGTTGCCCGCCATGTCGGTGAGCCACATGCCCTGACCCGACTGAAGCAGCGTGGCACCGCGCGCCTCGTGCCCGCGGAAGGAGGTGACCGGGTGGATCAGATGGTCGCGATCCACGTCCAGCAGCGAGCGGTTCGGCAGCGCGCCGGCGGCGGGGGTCTGGTTCGTGCTCATGCGCGGAGCCTAGGCCCGCGGATGCGGCGGGAAGCGCGTTTTGTGGCGGGTGCGGCGCGCAGGCGATGGTGTTTTGCAGGAGTGGGGCGGCAGATCGTGCTGTGGTGGAGAAGAAGCGGGGCCGGGGTGACGACAGGGAGCGGCGCGTATCCTCCCCGTCACCCCGGGCTTGACCCGGGGTCCCGCTTTTCATCGTTACTCCAGCGCGTCCGCGATCGCCTTGCCGCATTCGACGGTCTTGGCGCGGCCCTTCAAGTCGCCGGTACGCAGGCCGGGGTCGGCCAGCACCGTCTCGATCGCGCGCATGATCGCGGCGGCCGCCTCCATCTCGCCCAGATGCTCCAGCATCATCGCCGCGGACCAGATCTGTCCGACCGGGTTGGCGATGCCCTTGCCCGCAATATCAGGCGCGGAGCCGTGGACCGGCTCGAACAGCGACGGATGCGTGCCGTCGGGGTTGATGTTGCCCGATGGCGCGACGCCGATCGTGCCGGTGCACGCCGGCCCCAGGTCCGACAGGATGTCACCGAACAGATTGGATGCCACCACCACGTCGAAGCGATCGGGGTTGAGCACGAACTGCGCGGTCAGAATGTCGATATGATATTTGTCGTGGGTGACGGTCGGATAGTTGGCCGCCATCGCCTCCACCCGCTCGTCCCACCACGGCATGGTGATGGCGATGCCGTTGGACTTGGTGGCGGAGGTGACGTGGCGCCGCTCGCGCGTGGCCGCCAGGTCGAAGGCGTAGCGCAGCACGCGATCGGTGCCGTGGCGCGTCATCACCGTTTCCTGGATCACCACCTCGCGATCGGTGCCGGGGAACATGCGCCCGCCGACCGCGCTATATTCGCCCTCGGTATTCTCGCGCACCACCCAGAAGTCGATATCGCCCGGCTCGCGCCCGACCAGCGGGCAGGGGACGCCGGGCATCAGCCGGACGGGGCGCAGGTTGACGTATTGATCGTATTCGCGCCGGAACTGGAGCAGCGAACCCCAGAGCGAGACATGGTCCGGCACCGTATCGGGCCAGCCAACCGCGCCGAAGAAGATTGCCGACGGATCGCCGATCCGCTCCTTCCAGTCCTCCGGCATCATCGTGCCGTGCTGCGCGTAATAGTCGCAGCAGGCGAAATCGTGCCATGTCTGGTCGATGGTGAAGCCGAAGCGCGCGGCGGCACGCTCCAGCACGCGGATGCCCTCGGGCATCACTTCCTTGCCGATGCCGTCCCCGGGGATGACGGCAATCGAGTAGCGACGGTTGCTGGTCATGGTCACGCCTTCAGCCCACCGATGTGGAACGCCTTGGTTTCCAGATATTCGTCGATCCCGGCATGCGCGCCCTCGCGCCCCAGTCCCGACTGTTTGATGCCGCCGAACGGCGCCATCTCCATCGCGATCCCGCCCGTGTTGAGCGCGACCATCCCCGCCTCCAGCGCCTCCGCGACGCGGAAGGCGCGGTGCAGGTTCTCGGTATAGAAATAGCTGGCGAGGCCGAAGCGGGTCGCATTGGCCAGTTCGATCGCCTCCGCCTCATGGGTGAAGCGGAACAGCGGCGCCACCGGGCCGAACGTCTCCTCGTCCGCCAGCCGCATGGCGTGCGTGGCACCCGTCAGCACGACGGGCGTGGCGAAGCGGTCGGCGCCGGCATCGGGTGCGACCTCGCCCGCCTGCGCATGGATCGAGGCGCCGTGCGACAGCGCATCGTCGATATGCGCGCGCACCTTCTCGACCGCGGCATGGTTGATCAGCGGGCCGATCGTCGCGCCCTCGCGCGTGCCGGGCGCGACCTTCAGCGCCGACACCGCCGCCGCCAGCTTCGCCGCGAACGTGTCGAACACGCCGTCCTGCACCAGGATGCGGTTGGCGCAGACGCAGGTCTGGCCTGCGTTGCGGAACTTGCTGGCCATGGTGCTCGCCACCGCCAGATCGATATCGGCATCATCGAACACGATCAGCGGCGCATTGCCGCCCAGTTCCAGGCTCAGCCGCTTGATGGTGTCGGCCGACTGGCGCATCAGCAGCGCGCCGACGCGGGTCGATCCGGTGAAGGACAGCTTGCGCACCACCGGACTAGCGGTCAGCGTAGCGCCGATCGCCTCCGGGCGACCCGTGACGACGTTGAACACGCCCGCGGGGATACCCGCATCCTGCGCCAGCTTTGCGAGCGCCAGCGCGGTGAAGGGGGTGAGGTCGGACGGCTTGACCACCACCGGACACCCCGCCGCCAGCGCAGGCGCGCATTTGCGCGTGATCATCGCGGCGGGGAAGTTCCATGGCGTGATCGCGGCGGAGACGCCGACCGGCTGCTTCATCACCAGGATGCGGCGGTTCGCCTCCGGCCCCGGCACGATCGATCCGTCGATGCGGCGCGCTTCCTCCGCGAACCATTTGATGAAGGTGGCGGCATAGCGGATCTCGCCCTCCGCCTCCGCGAGCGGCTTGCCCTGTTCCGCGGTCATGATGCGGCCGAGATCCGCGACATTCGCCATCACCAGCGCGTGCCATCGCTCGATCAGCGCGGCGCGGTCGCCGGCGGTGCGCGCGCGCCATGCCGGCCATGCGGCCTCCGCCGCAGCGATCGCCGCCTGCGTATCCTGCGCGGTGCAATCGGGCACGGTGCCGATCGTGGCGCCGGTGGCGGGATCGTCGACCGCGATCGCCGCACCACCGGCGGCGTCGCGCCATTCGCCCGCGATCAATGCCTGCTGGACGAACAGCGACGGGTCGGAAAGCGAGATGGTCATCCGAGTGCCTGTGTGGTGAGGGAGAAGAGCCGGGTCGTGGGGTCGGTGACCGGCACCGGGCCATGCACCATCGTGACGACGCGCCCGACCTGCGGCAGGCCCAGTTCCTCCAGCCATTCCGAAATGTCGCTGTCCTCCGGCACGTCGAGCCGGCAGAAGGCGCCCGCGTTGGAGCCGAGCCAGTGCGAGATCAGCGCCTTCGCCCCGCCGGCATCGGGGGCCACCACCGGCCCGACCAGATAGCCGCGGCCGAAGCGGCGGAACAGCGCGAAGCCGACCGGCTCGTTCTCGCGCGTCAGCATCACCCCCTGCGCGCCCGGTACGATCGCGTCGAGCAGCGCGCTGCGGTCCATGCCGGTCGCGGCGCGCGCCAGCGCGTGGAGCGTGTCGTCGTCCTTCGCACCCAGCGGGCGGACGCGCTCGCCCGGGATCAGCTCCGCCACCGGCACCGCAAAGGCCGCGCCCTGATGCTGGACGATCGCGCCGGTCTCCACGAACCCCAGCTTGCGATAGAGCGGCAGGCCTTCCTCGGTCGCGTTCAGCATCACGCTGCGCCCCGCCACCTCGCCCAGCAGCGCCTCCATCAGGCGGCGGCCGATCCCCATGCCCTGTGCGGCGGGCGAGACGATGACCATGCCGATCGTCGCTGCCTTCGCCGGATCGGTGTCGGCGCCGAACCGCCACGTCAGCGCGGTGCCGACGACCGTATCGTCGATCACCGCGACCTGGCCGTCGCCCAGCGCCAGCATCATCTCCCAATCCTCGATACGGTGCGGCCATTTGGCCTCGCGCGACAGATCGTGCGCGGTGGGCAGATCCGCGGGCGTCATGCGACGCAAGGTCGCCATCACGCGAATGTCGGTGGCCATCCATCTTCTCCTTCGCAGGCCGAATCGCATCACCGGACGGCGATGGGAGGAAATTAGGCAGGCGCATCAAGCATTGGCTGCCGCACTCGACACGCTTTCCCGAACATAATGGCGCGCGGGCACCGGGGCTGTCCCGGCATATGCTGCCGCACCGGCGGCGTCAGTCAGGCGGTGGTAGCCTCCGCCGCGCGACGGCGCAGCGCCTTCTCCAGCCGGTCGACGCGCTGCGCGCCGGGGATGACGTAGCGCCCGTCGAGCACCATCGTCGGTACCGACAACACCCCTTCGCCGCGCCAGTACAGCTCCGCGGCGCGGACCTCGCCGGCACAGGCATCGCTCTCCAGCACCGCGCGCGCCGCCGCCGCGTCGAGGCCCGCGCGGGTGGCGGCCGCGACCAGGACGTCCGCGTCGGACACGTTCTCGCCGCGGACGAAATAGCTGTCGAGCAAGGCGCGCTTCAGCGCCGGCTGCCCGCCGTGAACGCCGGCCCAGTGCAGCAGCCGGTGCGCGTCGAACGTGTCGTAGAGGCGGTCGGGGCGCGCGCCGAGATCGACGCCGGCCTCCGCCGCCGCCTCGCGGATGCGCGTGCCGGCGGCGCGCGCTTGGTCGGGACCGGCGCCATATTTGCGCGCCAGATTGTCGCTCACGCGCTCGCCCTCGGGTGGCAGCCCGGGATTGAGCTGAAGCGGGTGGAAGGCAAGGTCCACCCGCACCGCATCGGCAGCACGCGCGATCGCCTGGTCGAGCGCGGCCAGCCCGATCGCGCACCACGGGCAGACGATGTCCGACACGATATCGATGCGGACGACGGGGCGGTCGTCGGTCACGCGGCGCGTGCGACCGGGTCGACCGCGCCGACATGCGCGGCGATGGCATCGACGATGGTGGGGATCACCTGCGGCGGCAGCGTATGCCCCATGCCGTCGATCTCGATCAGCCGCGCACCGGGGATCGCGCGCGCGGTTTCGCGCCCGCCGGCTGGGGGCACCAGCGGATCGTCGCTGCCGTGGATGACGAGCGTGGGCGCGGCGATGCGCCGCAGCCGCTCCGTGCGGTCGCCATCGGCGATGATCGCCGCCATTTGGCGCAGGAAGCCGGTGGGGCAGCGGTTGCGCAGCGTCTCGCTGCGGATCCGCTCGGCCATGAAGGCATCCTCCATCGGGAAGCGCCCGCCGACCGCGCGTCCGGCCATCGTGCCATGCGCCACGATCGCCTCGATATCGTCGCTGCGCGGGTGGCGCAGCAGCAGCGCGGTGGTGCGCATCGTCGGGCGCGAGCAATCGGAGCGGCCGGTGGTCGACATGATCGAGGTCAGCGTCTCGACCCGGTCGGGCCAGTCGGCGGCCATCAGTTGCGCGATCATCCCGCCCATCGATGCGCCGACGACATGCGCGCGCGGGATCGACAGCGCATCGAGCAGGCCGATCGCATCCTGTGCCATGTCGCGCAGCATATAGGGGACAGCGGGGGTGCGGCCGAACTGCTTCTGCATCGCGGTCCATACGATGCTGGGCACGCCGGCATGGTCGAACTTCGTCGACAGCCCGACATCGCGATTGTCGAACCGGATCACGCGAAGGCCGTGTGCCGCCAGCGCCTCGACCATCGTGATCGGCCAGCGGACCAGCTGCGCGCCCAGACCCATCACGAGCAGAACCGCCGGGCCGTCGCGCGGCCCGTGCTCCTCATAATCGATCTCGATCCCGTTCGCGCGTATCCCCGTCATCGTCCCGTCGCCATCAGTCCGCAGGTTATCCGGCAGGCGTCACGATAATGCAACATTCCGCCCCGCGGTTCCGCGCTACGTTCCTTTGCGCCCCATCCCGTGGTAGCGCGCGTGTCCCATGGCCGATCGCCTCCATCTCGACCGCTTCCTGCCCTATCTGCTGTCGGTCACCTCCAACCTGGTGAGCGACCGGATCGCGCAGGCGTATGACGCGCTGTTCGGGCTATCGATCCCGGAGTGGCGGCTGATCGCGCTGATTGCGGAACATGCGCCGATCACCCAGGCGCAATTGGGCGAGCGCAGCCGGATGGACAAGGTGACGGTCAGCCGTGCCGCGATCGCGCTGACCGCGCGCGGGCTGCTGGCGCGCGCGCCCAATCCGGACGACCGCCGTTCGCATCATCTGGCGCTGACCGAGGCGGGACGCGCACTCTATGCCGAGGTCGCGCCCAAGGCGATGGAGTGGGAGCGCCGGATCTTCGGCCGGTTCGAGGCCCATGAGCTGGAACAATTCACCGATATGCTGCGGCGGATCGACGCCGCGGCGCAGGAGGACCATTGAATGCCGACGTCGGAGCGACTGATCGCCGGAGTGGAACTGGGCGGGACGAAGTGCATCGCGATCCTGGCGAGCGGCCCCGACCGCATCCTGGAGGAAGTGCGCGTCCCCACCACCCACCCGGACGAGACGCTGCCCGCGCTGGAGGCGGCGCTGGACGGCTGGCGCGAGTTCGCCGCGATCGGCGTCGCCAGCTTCGGCCCGGTCTCGATCGATCCGCAGGCGGGCGATTACGGCCAGATCACCTCCACGCCCAAGCCGCACTGGGCCTATACCGATGTCGCGAAGCGGCTGAAGGCGCGCTACGGCGTGCCGGTCGGCTTCCATAGCGACGTGGTGGGCGCCGCGATGGGCGAGGCGCGCTGGGGCGCGGGGCAGGGGCTGGGCGACCTCGCCTATGTCACCGTCGGCACCGGGGTGGGTGCAGGCATGATCGCGCACGGTCGTCCGGTCGACGGGATGACGCATTCGGAGCTGGGGCACATCCGCCCGCCGCGGCTGCCCGGCGACGACTGGGGCGGCGCGTGCCCGTTCCACGGCGCCTGCGTCGAGGGGCTGGCCGCGGGACCGGCGATCGCCGCACGCACCGGCATGAAGGGCGAAACGCTGTCGCTCGACGATCCCGCCTGGGACACGGTGGTGGATGCGCTGTCGCACCTGTTCGCGACGTTGACGCTGACCGGCGTGCCGCGTCGCATCGTGCTGGGCGGTGGCGTCATGGTGGGTAATCCCGACCTGCTGCCGCGCTTGCGCCGCGCCACCGCGGCCAACCTCAACGGCTATGTCGCCTTGCCGCAAGTGCAGGAGATGGAGACGTTTATCGTCCCCGCCGCGCTGGGCGGCAATGCCGGGCCGCTGGGCGCAGTGGTGCTGGGCGAGATGGCGCTGGAGGAGCGGTTTACGTCTGCTTAACCCTGCGCGCTTACCCCTTCTTCACGCGCCGGCGTTGCCCGGCATCCCGGGGGGGAGGGACAAGGCCGATGCGGATTCTGATCGTCGACGACGAGCCGGTGATACACGAAAGCTACCGGCTGGCGTTGATCCCGCCGCCGCGATCGGCCGAGGTGCTATCCGCGATGGCGGGCGAGCTGTTCGGCGTCCTGCCCGAACATCCGCCGCACAATGACGATGCGCCAGTGTTCGAGATCGTCCACCATCTTCAGGGTCTGGACGCGGTCGCCGAGGTGGAGCGCGCGATGGCGGCGGGCGATCCGTTCCGCATCGCCTTCATCGACGTGCGCATGCCGCCGGGGATCGACGGACGCGAGACGGCGCGGCGCATCCGCGCGCTCGACCCCCGACATCAACATCGTCATCGTCACCGGCTATTCCGATTTCTCGCTGCTCGACATCGGCCGGGTCGCCGGGCCGGTCGACCGGCTGTTCTATGTCGCCAAGCCGTTCGAGGTGAGCGAGGTGGCGCAGCTGGCGACCGCATTGGGCAAGCGCTGGGGGCTGGACCGCGCGCTGCGCGACGCCCGCGCGACGCTGGCGCAGCAGGTGGTGCAGCTGGAACAGCAGGCCGCCGAACTGGCCGCCAACGAAAGCCGCGCGCTGCACATCGCCAGCCATGACGCGCTGACCGAGGCGCCCAATCGCGTCGCCTTCCAGCGCGCGCTGGCGGAGCGGGCGCGGCGCCCCGGCTCGTTCGCAGTGGCGATGCTGGATTTGGACCGGTTCAAGCTGGTCAACGACACGATCGGCCATCTCGCCGGGGACGCGCTGCTGCGCGCGGTGTGCGGCCAGCTTCAGGATGCGATGCCCGCAGGTGGGATGGTGGCGCGGCTGGGTGGCGACGAATTCGGCCTGCTCTACGATACGACCGGCGAGACGGCGGCGCTGGCGACCGCCAACGCGCTGGTGGCGGCCTGTTCCACGACGGTCACCATCTTCGGCCAGTCGGTACGCGGGGCGGCGTCGATCGGGCTGGTGGTCGCGGAGGCGGCAGGGGCGAACGACCCGTGCCGTCTGCTGCGCCGCGCCGACCTCGCGCTCAACGATGCCAAGCGCCACGGCCGCAATTGCGCCCGGCTGTTCGACCACGAACTGGATGAGAGCGTCCGGCTGCGCCAGCGGATCGAGAAAGGGCTGAGCCACGCGATCGAGCGCGGCGAGCTGTCGATCGCATTCCAGCCGATCGTCAGCGGCAGCGCGCACGAGGTCGTCGGATTCGAGACGCTGCTGCGCTGGGACACGCAGGAATATGGGCCGGTCAGCCCCGCGATCTTCATCCCGATCGCGGAGGAATCTAACCTGATCCACGATCTCGGCGACTGGGTGATGGAGCGCAGCCTGATGGCGGTGAAGCGCTTTCCCGGCCAATATGTCTCGGTCAACGTCAGCCCGCGCCAGTTCCGGCGGCAGAATTTCGTCGCCGACGTCAGCGCGCGCGTGCAGCGCGCCGGGGTCGATCCCGCGCGGGTGCAGATCGAGATCACCGAAACCGCCATCTTCGACGATGCGGAAGGCGCGGCGCGAACGCTGGATGCGCTGCGCGCGCTGGGCTTCCGCATCGCGCTCGACGATTTCGGCACTGGCTATTCCTCGCTCTACAACATCCGCACCTTCGCGCTCGACACGCTGAAGATCGACCGCAGCTTCATCGAGGGGATGCCGCGCGAGCGCGAGTCGCTGGCGATCGTGCGCTCGATCGTCCATCTCGCGCATTCGCTGGGCCTCAACGTGGTGGCCGAAGGGGTGGAGACGCAGGGGCATGTCGACCTGCTGCGGGCGGCGGGGGCGAGCCATCTGCAGGGCGCGTATTTCTCGATCCCGGTGAATGCGGCGCAGGCGATCGGGCTGGCGCATCGGCGATGGCTGGCGGGCATGGCGCCGCCGCTTCTGGCGCGGACCGGAACCGACGGCTGACGATGCGCAGGCTGCTGCGCGCGCTGCGCACCCCCGTCGCTGGGGGCGCGGCTGGTGTTGATGCTGAGCGCGGTGGGTGTCGCCGGTGCCCTCGGGGCGACGGGTGCTGCTGGCGAGCGTAGTGATCCCCAGCTTCTCCCACCTGGAGCGCCGCTCCGCTGCCGTGCATGTCGAACGGACTCAGGCGCTGTTGCGCGCGCTGTGCGTCCAGGTGGAGGAAGCGGCGCGCGATCACGCCGATCTGGCGCCGCCTGACCATGGTCAGGTTCGGGGCGCGGAGGCGATTTTGCATGTCGCGCGCGACGGGCGCGTGACGACGGTGCACACGAGCGGTCACGCCGCCTCCCTCCTGAAGGCCGGGACGGCGCGATGGCGTCCGCAGGCGATCGCCGCCATGGGGGCACGCGGCTTTTTCCTGCGACAGGATGGTCGCGTCGTCGCCATCGGGGTCGCGCCCGATCGGCATGGCGGAGCGGTGGTCGCGATGCGATCGGGTGACGTCGGCGGCGCTGTCGCGGGCGTTGGGGATGCCGGCGACGATCGATCCGGCGC
>NZ_JAQIJJ010000012.1:0-48511 GCF_036946305.1 Sphingomonas adhaesiva | reverse complement strand
TCCATAATTGATGCAGCGGTGGAAGGTGAGAACGCCGATTCGTCGTGTTGTTGCTGCCATTTAGCCTAAATGGCGCGGGCGGGTGCGGGTTCCGGCAGCGCAGGGCGCGGACAAAGAAACACCCCGGAGCGGAGGCGCCGGGGTGTCATGATCGACCGCAATGAGCAGGATGGGGTCAGTAGGAGCCCTTGGCCATCAGCACGCTGGGCACCGTGATCGCGAGGATGCGGATGTCCATCGCGGCGTTGCGGCTGCGCGAGTAAGCGACGTCCATCGCCACGCGGCGGCGATAGGAAGTGTCGTTGCGGCCGCTGACCTGCCACAGCCCGGTGATGCCGGGACGGACGCTGCAATAATGGCGGATGTAGCGGCCATAGCGGCGCGCCTCCGCCTCGACGATCGGGCGCGGGCCGACCAGGCTCATCTCGCCCTTCAGCACGTTGAACAGCTGCGGCAGCTCATCGAGGCTGCTCTTGCGCAGGAAGCCGCCGATGCCGACGATGCGCGGATCGTTGCGCAGCTTGTGGTCCAGCTCCCATTCCCGCGCGCGCGACGGGGTCGGTGCGCAGCAGTTCCTGTAGCCGCGCCTCCGCATCGGTCGCCATGGTGCGGAACTTCAGGCAGCGGAACAGGCGCCCGCCGCGGCCGATGCGCGGCTGCGCGAAGAAGATCGGGCCGGGGTTGGCGGCATAGGTGCACAGCGCGATCGCGATCATCAGCGGCGCGAAGAAGAGGATCGCCACCAGCGCGACGATCACGTCGAGCCCGCGGGTGATCCGCTGGTCCCACATGAATGCCGGCAGCGCGGACGTGGCGGGGGTATGGCCCGGACGGTCGAGCGTGTCGTCCATCGCGATCGATGACACGGTAGCCATGATACCCCTTTCGTTGTGCACTGCACCAATACAACATCATCAACACGATATTAAGCGGAAAAAACGAACTCTCCGGTTCGCTTCACGCCCAAAATGGGTCACTTGAGCGCTCGATTGCATAAAATGACGTTAATGATGCGACGCGCGCAACGATCGGCGACGGGATTGTATCCTTCATTATGACGCACTTTTTCGCGGCCGCGCCGAGAGGAGGCGGTGGCGCGACGATCAGCGTGTGCGCCGGGACGACAGGACGCGTATCGGCGCGAGGATTGTCGTTGCTGCAATCGATAGCGCCAGCACTATCGGCACGGCGGCGACCGAAACAGCGATGACGAAGCGCACGACGCGCTCCCCGGGCAGGCCCTCGCCGCACGTCCACCAGGAGATCAGCAGCGACAGGATCGCGGCGATTCGCGTGGCACGGACCTGGAAAGGGGTGACGACCCCCGATTCGCGGCGGAAGCGATGGCTCGCGGCGGCGAACAGCAGCAGCGCGACGGCGGCGGGGAGCAGCGCCTCAGGCATGTACCACCGCGCGTGTGCCATACGGGCGCGCCCCGCCGGCGCCTTGCGCGGCACGCCGGCGCGCCAGGCCGCGAACCCCCAGCAGCGCGGCGATGGCGAGGCTCGCCGCGTCGACCGCGAGGAACAGCGCGCCGCGATACCGCGCGGGTTGGTCGCCAGATCGGCCAGCGGGATCGCGGCGAAGGCGAGCGCACCGAGCGCGAAGGCGGCACGCCATGCGCGCGCCGCAGGCAGGAGCAGTTGCGCGACCGCCACCACGCCCCAGGTCCAGAACATCGCGGACACCTCCATGTCGGCGCGGCCTTCCCAGCCCGCGGGGATGGCGCGATTGGCGAGCAGATAGGCCGCCATCCCGACCGGCAGCCCGGCGATCGTGGCGATGTTGAGCCGTTCCACCAGCCGCAGCCCAAAGAAGGGCGCGGCATTGGGGCGGCGCCGCGCCGCGGTCCACAGCAGCAGGCCGGTGCCGACCATCGCCGCGCCGGTCGCGCCCAGCAGGAACAGCAGCCAGCGCAGCGCGGGTCCGGCGAATTGCGCCATGTGCAGCCCCAGCATCACGCCGATCGTCGAGGTCGCCACGCCGCCGGCGGGCGAGGCGGCGATGACGCGCCCGGTCGCGCCCGCATAGGTGACGGTCGGTGCGCGTGCGTTGATCGCGCGGGCGCCGGTGCGCGCCACGGTGACGGTGGCGGCGGCATCGCCGGGATTGCGGATGACCACGCGCGATGCCTCGCCGCCGAGCCGCCGTTCCGCATCACGCATCAGCGGCGCGATCGGCACCAGCGGCACGGGCCGCCCCGCCGCCTCCTGCTCGGGCGCGGCGCCATAGACGTCGTAGCTGAAGTCGATCGGCTTGGCGTAATTGGCCGCGATCGGCCACGGCATGTACATGACGACCAGCGTCATCAGCCCGGTATAGGTGATGACGGCATGGAACGGCAGCGCCAGCACCGCGCTGACGTTATGCGCGTCGAGCCAGCTGCGCTGCCCCTTGTTCCAGCGCAGCGTGAAGAAGTCGGCGAAGATGCGCTTGTGCGTGACCACGCCCGAGATGATCGCCGCCAGCATGAACATCGCGCACAGCCCGGCCAGCCAGCGGCCCCAGGGATGCGGCAGCTGCAACTGGAAATGGAAGCGATAGAAATGCTCGCCGCCGCGCGTCTCGCGCGCGGCGATCGGCGCGCCGGTGGCGGGATCCAGCTCCAGTTCGGGGCTGCGCGTCTTCGCGGCGCCCGCGGTCGCTGTCGCCGTCGGCTGCGGTATCGCGAACACGCGCGTGATCGCGGTGCGCGCGTCGGGCAGATAGATGAACCATTGCAGGTCGCCGCCATGCCCCTGCCGCTCCAGCCCGGCCACCGCGGCGGCGGCGGCATCGGCGGCGGCGGTGCGGTTGGCGCCCAGTTCCGGCTGCATCCAGCGCGTGATCTCCGGTCGGAAATAGCTGGCGGTGCCGGTCAGGAACATCGCGAACAGGATCCAGCCCGCGACCAGCCCCAGCCAGCCGTGGATCCAGGCCATCGCCTGGCGCAGCGAGCGCGCGGGCAGGGTCGCGCTCATGCCCGCACCCCCAGCCACCACAGCAGCAGCGCGCCCGGCAGGGCGACGCCCCATACCAGCGCCGCCGCGCGCCACAGCCGCGGCTCGACGAAGCACCACAAGGCGATCACGGCATAGAAGAGGAACGACAGGATCATCCCCCACAGCGTCGCCTCGACCCGCGCGATCGGCAGCAGCCGCGCGAGCAGCGTCGCCAGCACCGCCGCCGCGGCATAGCCGCCGACCAGCGCGGTGGCGCAGCGCGCCGCCATCGCCAGCGCCGCCGGCCGCACGCGCCGCGCCAACGGGCGACCCGGGGATCGGGGATCGATCCGCTGCATCAACATTTCGAACCAACCCCCTTGCCGATCTCGTTTATCGCTTCTAGCAGCATCTGCGAGTCACTATCAATAACAAAAGGGAAATTCATCATGCGGGATCGCCGCTCCTTCGTGCTGCCCGGCGTCTGCGCCGCCATGCTGCTGGCGAGCACCGCCATGCCGGCCCGGGCCGAGGCGCCGGCCGCCGCCGATGTCGCCGCCGACACGGACGGGGGCCAGGTGCGCGAGAATGACGACGTGATCGTCAACGGCGTGCGCGAGCGGCGCACCGGCGAGGCGGGCGCGAAGACGCCGACGCCGCTGATCGCGCTGCCGCAGGCGGTGACGGTGCTCGACGAGGCGGAGCTGCTGCGCCGCAACGTCCAGTCGATCAATCAGGCGCTGGGCTATGTCGCGGGTGTCGCGCCCAACCAGCGCGGCAACGTGGCGACGCGTTACGACCAATTGTACATCCGCGGCTTCACGCCGGGCATCTATATGGACGGGATGCGGCTGCTGGGCGGTGTCTATGCCAGCCCGCAGGTGGACTTCCACCTGGTCGACCGCGTCGACATCATCAAGGGGCCGGCGTCGGTCCTCTACGGCAATTCCACCCCGGGTGGGCTGGTCAACCTGACCAGCAAGGTGCCGTATCGCGAGGCGGGCGGGCGGATCGAGCTGGCGGCGGGCAATTTCGACCTGCTGCGCTCCTCGATCGACCTCAACCAGCCGCTCGACAAGGAGGGCAAGTTCCTGTTCCGCGTGATCGCGGGTGCGGAGCGGTCCGACGGGTTCATCGCGCTGACCCGCAACCGGCGCTATTATGCGCGCCCGATGCTGACGTTCGCGCCGGACGACCGCACCAGCGTGACGCTGATCCTGAACTATCAGCGCGATCCCGAAGCGGCGTCGTACAGCGGGGTGCCAGTCTATGGCTCCGCCTTGCCCAGCCCGGCGGGGGCGCTGCCGGTCGATCTCAACGTGTCCGAGCCGGGGTATGAGGCGTTCGACCGCACGCAGAAATCGGCGACGATCCTGTTCCGGCATCAGTTGAGCGATGCGCTGACCTGGACCACCAACGCGCGTTATCTGGATATCGACCTGCACTATCGGCAGATCTATCTGTCGTTCAACGCCAACACCAACCTGGACGCGAACGGCAACACCAACCTGACCCGGATCACGCGGGGCGGCGGCGGCGCGGACGAGGCGTTCCGCACGATCACGCTCGACAACCGGATGGCGGCGGAGTTTGCCACGGGGCCGGTCACGCATACGCTGCTCGCCGGGCTCGACTGGCAGAACAATCGCGGCAGCAACGACCAGGCGTTCGCGATCGGCGCGGCGGCGACGCCGAGCATCCCCGACCTGAGCCTGTACAACCCCGTCTATGGCCAGAATTTGCCGACCAGCGACCTGCTGCGCTTTCCGGGCGTGACGCGCAGTTTCCGCAAGATCGATCAGGTCGGCGCCTATGCGCAGGACCAGATCGCGATCGGCGGGCTGAACCTGATCGCGAGCGGGCGCTATGACTGGTACACCCAGCTGACGCGCAACCGCATCAGCGGCGCGATCTCCACGCTGAAGCAGACGGCGTTCACCGGGCGCGTCGGCGCACTTTATGAGACCAGGATCGGCTTCTCGCCCTTCGTCAGCTATTCCGAGAGCTTCGAGCCGCAGACCGGGACCACCTTCGCCGGCACGCCGTTCGTGCCGGTAACGGGGCGCCAGTATGAGGCGGGGCTGAAGTTCCAGCCGCGCGGCGCCAATGCGCTGTTCACGCTCTCCGCCTTCGACCTGCGGCGGCAGAATGCGACCGTGCCGGATCCGGTCAATACCGGCTTCTCGATCCAGGCGGGCGAGGTGAAGGTGCGGGGCATCGAGTTCGACGGGCGTGGCGATCTCGCCCCCGGCCTGTCGCTGACGGTGGCGGCGAGCTACACCGATGCGCTGACCGTGCGCGGCAATCCGGCGACCGGGACGGGCGACCAGCTGGCCGGCGTCACCGGCACGCGACCACTGGGCATCCCGAAGTGGAGCGCGTCGAGCTTCGTCGCCTATGACCTGAAGCAGGTGGCGCAGGGCGCGCTGGGCGGGTTCAACATCGGCGGCGGCGTGCGCTACGTCGGCGAATCGGACGGGACGGCGCAGATCACGCAAAACCGCACATTGGTGACGCGCCGCTTCCAGTCGCCGGGCTTCGTGCTGGCGGATGCGGTGCTGGGGTATGACTTCGGTGCGGTGGACGCGCGCTACGATGGGCTCAGCTTTACGGTGAATGCGGCCAATCTGTTCGACAAGCGGCATATCGCCAGCTGCTTCTTCAACAACAGCTGCTATTTCGGGGCGTCGCGCACCGTGGTGGGGACGTTGCGCTACAATTGGTGAGTCACGCGGAGGCGCGGACCAGAAGCCGGGCGGGGAGGGTGTGGTCCGCCGTCTCCTCGCCGGCGATCGCGCGCACCAGCGTATCGACCAGCAGCGCGCCGGCGCGGGGATAATCCTGTGCCACGGTGGTCAGCGCGGGGCGGGTGAGCGCGGCGGCGGGGATGTCGTCGAACCCGATCACGGCGACATCGTCGGGGACGCGCAGCCCCGCTTCCTCCACCGCGCGCAGGGCGCCGAGCGCGATCATGTCGGACGCGGCGAAGATCGCGTCGAGCGCCGCGCCGCGCGCGATCAGCGTGCGCACCGCGTCGCGCCCCGCGGCCTCCAGCGACAGCGCAGGGACATGCAGCGCGGGGTCGATCGCGACGCCGCCCGCGCGCATCGCGTCGTGCAGCCCGCGGCAGCGGTCGCGGAACTCGGGGAAGCTGTCGTCCGCCACCCCGACGAAGGCGATGCGGCGGCAGCCGCGCGCGATCAGATGCTCGCCCGCGGCGCGGCCCCCCGGCGCGATTGTCGCACCCCAGCACGGTGCCGAGGCGATCGCGCTCCTCCACCGATCCCCAGCGCACGAAGCGCGTGCCCTGCGCCACCAGCTGCGCCAGCCGCGCGCGATGCTGCGACCAGTCGCCATGGCCGAGCAGGATCAGCCCGTCCGCCTTGCGGCTGTCGGCGAAGTCCATGTGCCAGTCGGACGACAGTTGCTGGAACGAGCTGAGCAGGTCGTAGCCGCGCGTCGAGCAGGTGCGCAGGATCGATCCCAGCATGGCGAGGAAGAAGGGGTTGATCCCGGAACCGTCGGGCAGCGGATCCTCGAAGAACAGCAGCGCCAGCGTCCGCGCCTCGCCCCGGCGCAGCGAGGAGGCGGCGCGATCGACCGAATAGTTGAGCGCGCGCGCGATCTCCTGGATCCGCGCGCGGGTGGCGAGGCTGACGGTGGGGTCGCCGCGCAAGGCGCGCGAGACGGTCGGCTGCGACACGCCCGCGCGCTCGGCGATGTCGAACGACGTGATCCTGCCTTGCTGTGCCATCGCCCCCTCCTGCGACGGTCGTAGCACCATCGACGTTTCGGCCATCATCCGTTCGTGCTGAGGAGAGGCTGAGCTTGTCGAAGCCTCGTCTCGAAGCACATGCCCTTCGAGACGCCGTTTCGACTTCGCTCAACGGCTCCTCAGGGCGAACGGCGAGATCTTACGGCGCGTGCGACGTCGTGTGAATACGTATGTCACCGCGCGACAGCGGGAGGTGGGGACGATACGGTGAACGAATAGCGGGAGGATGAGTGATGGGGCAGCCGTGGTGGCGGGGGCGACGGTCTATCAGATCTATCCGCGCAGCTTCGCCGATTCGAACCGCGACGGCATCGGCGATCTGGCGGGGATCACCGCGCGGCTGGACCATGTCGCGCGGCTGGGTGCGGACGCGATCTGGATCTCGCCCTTCTACACCTCGCCGATGGCCGACTTCGGCTATGACGTCGCCGATTACCGCGACATCGACCCGATCTTCGGCACGCTGGCCGATTTCGACGCGCTGGTGGCGCGCGCGCATGCGCTGGGGCTGAAGGTGATCGTCGACCAGGTGTGGTCGCATACCTCCGACCGGCACGACTGGTTCGTGCAGAGCCGCGCCGACAGGACGGGCGAGCGCGCCGACTGGTACGTCTGGCGCGATGCGAAGCCGGACGGGACGCCGCCCAACAACTGGCAGTCGGTGTTCGGCGGCGCGGCGTGGACGTGGGACGCGCGGCGTGGGCAATATTATCTCCACACCTTCCTGAAAGAGCAGCCGCAGCTCAACGTGCGCCACCCGGCGGTGCAGGAGGCGCTGCTGGCGGTGGGGCGGTTCTGGCTCGACCGCGGGGTCGACGGCTTCCGGCTGGATGCGATCAACCATGCGATGGGGGATGCGGCGCTGCGCGACAATCCGCCCGCGCCCGCGGGCGACCGCGTGCGGACGCGCTCATATGATTTCCAGCAGCAGCTCCACAGCCTGAACCAGCCCGAGATGCTGCCGTTCGTGGAGCGTATCCGCGCGCTGACCGACGACTATGACGCGCGCTTCACCGTGGCGGAGATCGGCGGCGGCGACAGCGACGGCGTGCGCAAGGACTATACCGCGCCGGGGCGGCTCGACACCGCTTATGGCTTCGACTTCCTCTATGCCGATGCGCTGACGCCGGAACTGGTGCGCACCGCGCTGTCGCGCTGGCCGGGTGCGGCGGGGGAGGGGTGGCCGAGCTGGGCGTTCGAGAACCATGACGCGCCGCGTGCGGTGTCGCGCTGGGCGGCGGCGGAGCATCGCGACGCCTTCGCGCGCGCCAAGATGGTGCTGCTGGCGGGGCTGCGCGGCAACATCTTCCTCTATCAGGGCGAGGAACTGGGGCTGACGCAGGTCGCGGTGCCGTTCGAGAAGTTGCAGGACCCGGAGGCGATCGCCAACTGGCCGCTGACGCTGGGGCGCGACGGGGTGCGCACGCCGATGCCGTGGACCGCGGAGGCGCCGGGGCACGGCTTCACCGATGGTCCGGACACATGGCTGCCGTTCGGCGCGGATCATGCCGCGATGGCGGTCGCGGTGCAGGAGGGCGACCCCGCCTCGCTGCTGCACTGGACGCGGCGCGTGCTGGCGCTGCGGCGCGCGCAGCCGGCGCTGCGGGTGGGCACGATGCGCTTCGTGGCGGCGCCCGCGGGGGTGATCGCGTTCGAGCGCGTCCACGAGGGCGAGCGGCTGCTGGTCGCGGTCAACCTGACCGCTGCGCCGGTGGCATGGGTGCGCCCCGCGGGGCTGGTGCCGCTGCTGGAGCACGACATGCAGGACGACGGCTTCGGCGCCTATGGCGCGCTGATCGCGCGAGGGGGAGAGTGACGATGAAGACGCTGCTGACCGCACTGGCCGCCGCCACCGCGCTCCTTTCTCCCGCCGTCATTCCCGCGGCGCAGGCGCAGGTCGCCGTCCTCACGACGATCGCGCGCGGCACCTCGCCCGACGGATCGATCGTCGTCACGGTGGCGCTGGACCGCGACGGGCGCGCGACCTACGCCGTCGCGCGCCGCGGCACGCCGGTGATCGCCCCCAGCGCGCTCGGTTTCCAGTTCACCGACGCGCCGAAGATCGAGCGCGACCTGATGCTGGCGGGCACCTCCACCGGCGCGAGCGACAGCACATGGACGCAGCCGTTCGGCGAATGGGCCACGATCCGCGACCACCACAACGAGCTGGTCGTGCGGCTGAAGGAGAAGAAGGCGCCGGGGCGCGAGATGGTCGTCACCTTCCGCCTCTTCGACGATGGCGTCGGGTTCCGCTATTCCTTCCCCGACCAGCCGAACCTGCACCACGCCAATATCGCGGAGGAGCTGACGCAGTTTGCGCTGGCGGAGGACGGCACCGCCTGGTGGAAGCCGGCATATGAGGCGAACCGCGAGGAATATCTCTACAGCCGTACCCCCATCAGCGCGGTCGGCACCGCGCAGACCGTCTTCACCGCGAAACTGGCGAGCGGCACGCATGTCTCGATCCACGAGGCGGCGCTGGTCGATTTCTCGGCGATGAACCTGGCGCAGGTGGCGGGCACGACGACGCTGAAGGCGGTGCTGACGCCCGGCGCCGGCGCGCCCAAGGTGTCGCGCGACGCGCCGTTCGCGACGCCGTGGCGGACGATCGCGATCGCCGACGATGCCGCCGGTCTGTACATGAACCACAACATTCTGAACCTGAACGAGCCCAACAAGCTGGGCGACGTATCCTGGCTGAAGCCGGGCAAGTTCGTCGGTGTGTGGTGGAACATGATCAAGGGCGAGTGGAGCTGGGCGACCGGCGCGAAGCACGGCGCCACCACCGCCAACGTCAAGCGCTATATCGACTTCGCCGCCGCCAATCGCATCCCCGGGGTGCTGGTGGAGGGGTGGAACGTCGGCTGGGACGGCGACTGGATGGGCGACGGCACCGCGATGCAGTTCGACCGGCCCACGCCCGACTTCGATGCCGCGGCGCTGGCGCGCTACGCGAAGGCGAAGCGCGTGTATCTGATCGGGCATAACGAGACGGGCGGGTCGGTCAGCCATTACGATGCGCAGCTCGACCGCGCGTTCGCCTATGCGCGCGACCACGGCATTCCGGCGATCAAGACCGGCTATGTCGCCGATGCGGGACAGATCGAGCGCGTCGATGCCGACGGCACGAAGCGGCGCGAGTGGCACGAGGGCCAGTGGATGGTGAACCATTATGCGCGCGTGGTGGAGACCGCGGCGAAGTATCGGATCGGCATCGACAGCCATGAGCCGGTCAAGGACACGGGGCTGCGCCGCACCTTCCCCAACTGGCTGAGCCGCGAGGGCGGCCGCGGCATGGAATATAACAGCTGGGCGGGGAAGAACCCGCCCGAGCACGAAGCCAATATGTTCTTCACGCAATGGCTGGGCGGGCCGATGGACTTCACGCCGGGCGTGCTGAGCCTGACCGGGGAGGGCGGCAGCGCGATCCTGTCGACCGAGGCGAAGCAACTGGCACTGTATGTCGTGATCTATTCGCCGGTGCAGATGGCCGCCGACACGCCGGAGAATTACGCGAAGCATAGGGCGGCGTTCAAGTTCATCCGCGACGTGCCGGTCGACTGGGCCGACACGCGCGTGCTGAACGGCGCGGTGGGGGATTATGTGACGGTCGCACGCAAGGATCGCGCCTCGAACGACTGGTATCTGGGCAGCATCACCGACGAGACGGCCCGCACGCTGACGGTGCCGCTGGACTTCCTCGACGCCGGCAAGACGTACATCGCGCAGGTCTATCGCGACGGCGATGGCGCGGATTATCGCACCGAACAGCGCCACGCGATCGCGATCGAGGAACGCCGCGTGCGTCGGGGGGACACGCTGACGCTGGCGCTCGCGCCGGGTGGTGGGCAGGCGATCCGCTTCGTCGCACCGGGCGGGAGGAAGTAGGGGGCGCCGATCCACCCGGCCTCTACCGTCGCCCTCACCCTTCCCACCCGGCTGCGCCGGGCAGGCCTCTTCCCTCTCCCAATAGGAGAGGGAGGGAGGCGCGAAGCGCCGGAAGGGTGAGGGTGAGCCACCAGCCTTGCACCGCGCCCCTCGACCGGCCAACGCATCCGGCATGACCACCGACGCGCACACCCGCAACGGCCTGATCCTCGGCATCGGCGCCTATACCATCTGGGGATTGCTGCCGCTGTACCTGCGCCTCCTGCACGGCGTGCCGGCGTTGCAGGTGCTGGCGCATCGCGTCGTCTGGTCGGTGCTGCTGCTGGCGGCGATCGTCGTCGCGGTGCGGCGCGTCGGCGCGATCCGGGTGGCGGCGCGGGGACGGACGCTGGCGCTGCTGACGGCATCGGCGACGCTGATCGCGGTCAACTGGCTGGTGTATATCTGGTCGGTGCAGAACGGGCATGTGCTGGAGGCGAGCCTGGGCTATTTCATCAACCCGCTGGTCAATGTCGCGCTGGGGATGATCGTGCTGGGCGAGCGGATCACCCGGCTTCAGGGGATCGCGGTCGCGATCGCCGCCGCGGGGGTCGTGGCTTTGGGGGCGGACGGGCTGGTGTCCGGCGGCGGGGCGGCGTGGATCCCGCTGACGCTGGCGTTCAGCTTCGGCGTCTATGGCCTGATCCGCAAGGTGGCCGCGATCGATGCGCTGGGCGGGTTGACGGTGGAGACCGCGCTGCTGCTGGTGCCCGCGACGATGCTGATCCTGACCGCGCAGGCGGACGGCAGCGGGGCGTTCGGGCAGGATCGCGGGGTGGACGTGCTGCTGGTGATGGCCGGTGCGATCACCGCCGCGCCGCTGCTGATGTTCGCCGCGGCGGCGCGGCGGCTGCGCTATGCCACGCTGGGGCTGCTGCAATATATCGCCCCGACGCTGCAGTTCCTGGAGGCGGTGCTGATCTTCCGCGAGCCGCTGCGCCCGGTCCATCTGGTGACCTTCGCGCTGATCTGGACCGGGTGCACGGTCTATGCGCTGGGCGCGCGGCGGAGGATGGCGGGATAGAAGAAGCCCCTCCCCTTCAGGGGAGGGGCTTGGAAACGTCGACGATTACGAGTGGCAGGACACCGCGGCCTTGCCCGGACGGGTCACCATCACTTCGCTGGTCGAGCCGGTCATCGACCAGCCGCCCTCGGCGATCAGCGGCTTGCCCGCCTCCGGACCCTTCAGCGTGGTGGCGGCGCCGTCCTTCTCGGTGCGGACCACGGCCTGCTTGTCGCCCTGGAAGAAGGTGACGTACACGAGGCTGCCGTCCTTGCAGCGCATCGTCTTGTCCGCCTTGATCGCGGGCGGCAGCTCGACCGGCGCGGCGTTCGCCAGCTGCGAGGCCATCGGATCGGGGTTGGTATCGATCACCTGCGGCTTGTCCGGCTGCGAATTGCATGCTGCGACAGCGAGCAGAGAGGCGGCGAGGGGGAGGATTGCGAGGTTCTTCATGGCGTCCACCGCTTCGCGTATGCGGAAAAATCCGTCAAGCCCGTCGGCGCGGGAAAGCGGTGGCAAGTGGGGCAAGGTGCGGTGAAAGCAATGCTCCCTTGCCGCGGGCCATGCCGCTGCGCATCTAGGCGCGATGCATACCACCCCCGATACGCTTGCCCTGATCGGCAATACCCCGCTCGTCCGGCTGAAGGGGCCGAGCGAGGCGACCGGCTGCGACATCTTCGGCAAGTGCGAGTTCGCCAACCCTGGCGCTAGCGTAAAGGATCGCGCCGCACTGTTCATCGTCGAGGATGCCGAGGAGAAGGGGCTGCTGGCGCCCGGCGGCACGATCGTCGAGGGGACGGCGGGCAACACCGGGATCGGGCTGGCGCTGGTCGCCAACGCCAAGGGCTACCGCACGATCATCGTGATGCCCGACACCCAGTCCAAGGAGAAGATGGACACGCTGCGCGCGCTGGGCGCGGAGCTGGTGACGGTGCCGGCGGCGCCCTATTCCTCGCCGTGCCATTTCGTCCACACCTCGCGCCGGATCGCGGAGGAGACGCCGGGGGCGATCTGGGCCAACCAGTTCGACAATATCGCCAACCGCCGCGCGCATGTGGTCACCACCGCGGAGGAGATCTGGGCGCAGATGGAGGGGCGCGTCGACGGCTTCACCTGCGCGGTCGGCACCGGGGGGACATTCGCGGGCGTCGGGCTGGGGCTGAAGGCGAAGGACGAGAATGTCTGCATCGCGCTCAGCGACCCGCATGGCGCGGCGCTGTATGCCTATTATGCGCATGGCGAGCTGAAGTCGGAAGGGTCGTCGGTCGCGGAGGGGATCGGACAGGGGCGGATCACCGCCAATCTGGAGGGCGCACCGGTCGACACGCAGTTCCGCATCCCCGATCAGGAGGGGCTCGACTGGATCGACCGGCTGCTGGTCGAGGAGGGGCTGTGCCTGGGGCTGTCGTCGGGCATCAACGTCGCGGGCGCGGTGCGGCTGGCGCGGCACCTGGGGCCGGGCAAGCGCATCGCGACGATCCTGTGCGACACCGGCTTCCGCTATCTGTCGACGCTCTACGATCCCGCCTGGCTGGCGGCGAAAGGGCTGGTCCGACCGGCGCGTTGAGGCGCAATCGACACGATCGCGGCGATCGGATAGGATCGCACGACGAGATGAAGGTGCCACGACACGACAAGGCGGCGGGCGAACGCGCCCATGCCGAGCAGATGCGCCAGCGCGTTCGCGTCGGCATGAGCGGGCTGGCCGCGGTCGTGCTGCTGATCGGGCTGGCGAGCGCGATCTTCTCCACCGTCAACCGCGAGGCGCCGGTCAAGGGCGCGGGCAACGTCGCCGCGATCGGCAATCTCGCCGCCCCCGGCGCGGCGCCGACGCCGACGCCCAGCAACGAGCCGCTGGCCGAACTGGGCGTGACCCCCGCGGCCGCCAACACCCCGGCGGCGGGGGCGACGCCGGCGGCGAAGTGAGGGCGGTGTTGCTTCCGTCACCCCGGGCTTGAACCCGGGGTCTATCCAGCCGCGAACACGGCGGCTTCAGCTTTTGCGGAACCCTGGATGCCGGATCAAGTCGGGCATGACAGGGCGGCGTGGGGCGGGCGTTCGGGGAAATCCGGGGACGATCGGGAAAATGCCGGATTTCGCCGCCCGCGAGCGTCGATTCGCGGGCCGGCGCGGCGCTTTTCGCGCCCGTGCGGAGCGCCCGCCGCCCTCGTAGAACCGCCAAGAAGCGCAATTTTGAGGACAATCCCCGACTGTCCCCGAAAATCCCTTCTCATCCCCAATTAACCCTGATACATCCTGCTCAACGACATTGGGGGCAGGACCAACGTTGTTTGCCGACATGCGAACGACGGCGACCGGGCGAAGGCCGGGCGCCGAACGGATGGTCTTGTGCCCTGCCTGCGACAGTGGGCGTGCGAGGTGGGCGTGGCGGACAGGGTGGACTATCAGGGAAAGGGGCTTGGTCTTGTCGACGACAAGGGCCGCGTCGCGATTCCCAACACCCTTCGCGCTTCCCTCGCGAAGAACGCGCCGCGCGACGACGGCAAGGATGGCGGCACCGTCATCATCGCGCCGCATCCCAAGCACCGCTGCCTGATCGCCTACGATCCCGGCTTCGTGCCGCACTGGAAGGCGAAGCTGGAGGCGATGAACGCCGCCAACACCGCCGCGGGCGCCGCGCACGACTATAATATCCTCGACCGCGCGGGCGGGGCGGAGCCGCTGCCGTTCGACGGGTCGGGCCGGTTCATCATGCCGACGTTCGAGCGCCGCTATGCCAAGATCGGCGGCGCGGCGGTGTTCCTGGGCTCGTTCGACTGGATCACGATCTGGTCGCCGGCGATCCTGCTGGAGACGCCCGACATCGATCCGTTCCTGAAGGAATATGTCGAGTTCGCGTGCGAGGACAAGGGGATAGCCCTATGACCTCGATCGTGAACGATGCTCCGCACATCCCGGTCCTGCTGACCGAGGTCGTCGACGCGCTCGCCCCGGCCCCCGGCGAGCGGCATGTCGATGCGACGCTGGGCGCGGCGGGCTATACGCGCGCGCTGCTGGCATCGGGCGCGCGGGTGATCGCGTTCGATCGCGATCCCGACGCGATTGGCGCCGCGCGCGCGCTGGACGCGGCGGAGGAGCGGCTGACGCTGGTGCCCGCGACCTTCGGCTCGATGGCGGAGGAACTGGCGGCGCTGGACGCGGTGCCGGTCGATGGCGTGACGATGGACATCGGCGTGTCGTCGATGCAGCTCGACCAGGCGGCGCGCGGCTTCTCGTTCCAGGCGGACGGGCCGCTCGACATGCGGATGAGCCAGGACGGGCCGTCCGCCGCCGACTTCCTGAACGAGGCGGACGAGGAGGCGATCGCCGACGTCCTCTATCGTTACGGCGACGAGCCCAAGTCGCGCCGCGTGGCGCGCGCGGTGGTGGCGGCGCGCCCGCTGACCACGACGGCGCAATTCGCAAACGTGGTGCGCAAGGCGCTGGGGCATCGCCCGCACGAGAAGAAGGATCCCGCGACGCGCGCGTTCCAGGCGGTGCGCATCCACGTCAACGGCGAGCTGGACGAGCTGGAGCGCGGGCTGGCGGCGGCGGAGCGCGTGCTGAAGCCGGGCGGGCGGCTGGCGGTGGTGACGTTCCATTCGCTGGAGGATCGCATCGTCAAGCGGTTCCTGCGCGACCGTTCGGGCGCGGCACCGGCGGGATCGCGGCATTTGCCCGCGGCCGCGGCACCCACGCGCGCGCCGACGTTCGAGATCACCTCGCGCGGGATCCGCGCGGGCGAGGCGGAGCTGGCGGCGAACCCGCGCGCGCGCTCCGCGACACTTCGTACCGCGCGGCGGACGGCGGCGGCACCCTGGTATCTGGAGGCGTAACGATGGCGGCGATGTATCGGATGAAGGGACTGGGCTGGCTGGCCAGCTGTGCCCTGGTGGCGATCGGTTTCTACCTCGTCTCGTCGCAGGTCGCGGCGGAGCGCAAGCGGCTGGACCAGGTCGATCGCGACATCGTGCGCGCGCAGCGCGACATCCGCGCGCTGGAGACCGAGTTCGACGTCCGCGCCAATCTGGCGCAGCTGGAGCGGTGGAACGGCGATACGCTGGCGCTGAGCGTGCCGACCGCGGGGCAGTTCGTGTCGAACGAGGCGACGCTCGCCGCGCTGTCGCCGCGCCAGATCGGTCCGGCCGCCGCCGGGACCGCTGCGGTGCAGACCGCGCAGCTGATCGTTCCCGCGCACAACCCCGCCGCCGCGCCGATCGCCCCCGCCGCCGCTGCTTCCGTCGCCGCGCCGGTCGCGGTCGCCGCCGTCTCCACCCCGGGCATGGTCAAGGTCGCTGCCGCCAAGCCTGCCGCGGCCGTCCCCGTTCGCCTGACCCCGGCGGTGGCGACCGCCGCCGCCCCTCAGCCGCGCGCGATCAAGGCCGTGGCGATGCTCGACAAGTCGCTGCTGAGCGATTCGACGATCGGTGACCTGCTGAGCGGCGCCCGCCAGGAACGGAACCGCCTGCGGTGACGACGCTCGTCGCCCGACCCTTGCGCACCACCCGCACGGGTGAGCAGCGCCAGCAGGTGCTGGCGACGCAGCACCTGCGGCTGATGGTCGTGATGCTGCTGTTCACCGCCGGGGTGGGCGTGGTGCAGCTGCGGCTGGCGCAGCTGGGCATCACCGAGGGCGACGATCGCGGCGGCCAGACCGCGATGACCGCGCCGCGCGGCGACATCGTCGATCGCAACGGATCGCCACTGGCGCGCACGATCGACGCCTGGACGATCGGCGTCCATCCCAAGAAGCTGATCGGCGATCCCGGCGAGATCGCGCAGAAGCTGGCCGACCTGATGCCCGACAAGGGCGATCAGGCGTGGTTCTATGCGCAGATCACCAAGCCCGTCAGCTTCACCTATCTCAACCGCCGCGCGTCCCCCGCGCTGGTCGAGGCGGTCAATGCGATCGGCGAGCCGGGCATCGTGTTCGAGCGCGAGACGCAGCGGCTGTATCCGCAATCGACGATGGCCGCGCATGTGCTGGGCTTCATCAGCGGCAATCACGGCATGAGCGGGATCGAGCGTGCGCTGGACGACCGGCTGTCGCGGGCCGCGACGACCGGGCAGCCGGTCGCGCTGTCGATCGATTCGCGCGTGCAGGCGGCGATGGAGAGCGAGCTGGGTCGCGCGATGACGACCTTCTCCGCGCGCGGCGGCGGCGGCATCGTGCTGGACGTCCACACCGGCGAGGTGCTCGCGATGGTGTCGCTGCCGACGTTCAACCCCAATCGCGTCGGCATGGCGGGCAGCGAGCAGCTGCGCAACATCACGACGCAGAGCGTGTTCGAGCTGGGATCGACGTTCAAGCCGATCACGATGGCGGCGGCGATCGACAATAACGTGGTCACCTCGATGGAGCGGCGCTTCGACGCGACGCATCCGTTGCAGGTCGGGCGCTTCACGATCCATGACGAGCGCGGCGATCCCAAGCGCTGGCTGAACATGGCGGAGACGCTGATCTATTCCTCCAACGTCGCGACCGCGCGCGTCGCCGACGAGGTCGGGCCGCAGCGGATGCAGGCGATGTTCCGCAAGCTGGGGTTCGACACCCGCCCCGACATCGAACTGCGCGAGAAGGGGCGCCCGCTGTGGCCGACCTATTGGGCGCGCACCACGACGATGACCACCGCCTACGGCCATGGCATCGCGGTGACGCCGCTGCATCTGGCCAACGCCTATGCCGCGCTGGTCAACGGCGGCACCTGGCGCCCTGCCACGCTGCTGAAGGTGCAGCCGGGACATGCGGCGGCGGGGCGGCGCGTCATCAGCGAGGCGACCAGCGCGCGGATGCGCCAGATGCTGCGGCTGATCGTGCTGCGCGGCACCGGGCGCAAGGGCGATGCGCCGGGTTATCGCGTCGGCGGCAAGACCGGCACCGCGGAAGCCGCGGTGGCGGGCGGGTACGACCGGTCGCGCAACGTCGCGACGTTCGCGGCGGCTTTCCCGATGGACGCGCCGCGCTATGTCGTACTGGCCATGCTCGACTCGCCGCTCGGCACGAAGGAAACCTATGGGTGGAAGACCGCCGCCTGGAACGCCGCGCCCGTCGTCGGGCGGACGATCGCGCGGGTCGGTGCCACGCTGGGGGTGATGCCCGACGACAACCGCGACATCGACGTGTCCGACATCGTCCCGACGCTGTGGGACGACCCCGACCGCGCGCCCAAGAGCGGCGGGCAGTGACGGCGGCATGAGGCTGGAGCAGCTCTTTCCCGGGGGTGGCGATGCCGCGGTGACCGGCTTCGCGATCGACCATCGCAAGGTGGCGCCGGGCACGATCTTCGGCGCGTTCGAGGGCGCGCGGGTGAACGGCGAGGATTTCATCCCGGCCGCGATCGAGGCGGGCGCGGTGGCGATCGTGGCGCGGCCCGAGGCGCGGGTCGAAGGCGCGGTGCATATCGCCGACCACAATCCGCGCGAATGCCTGGCGCGGCTGGCGGCGCGCTATTTCGCGCCGTTCCCGCCGGTGGCGGTGGCGGTGACGGGGACCAACGGCAAGACCTCCACGGTCGAGATGACGCGCCAGCTGTGGCGGATGGCGGGGCATCACGCCGCCTCGATCGGGACGCTGGGCGTGACGACCGCGGACGAGCGGGTGACGACCGGGCTGACTACGCCGGACGTGGTGACGTTCCTGTCCAACGTCGCCGGGCTGGCGCGCGAGGGCGTGACGCATCTGGCGTTCGAGGCGTCGAGCCATGGATTGAGCCAGTTCCGGACCGAGGGGCTGGCGGTGCGCGCGGCGGCGTTCACCAACCTGAGCCGCGATCACCTCGACTATCATGGCGACATGGCCGCCTATTTCACCGCCAAGCTGCGACTGTTCGCGCAGGTGCTGGACGCCGACGGCGTCGCGGTGGTGTGGCGCGACGATCCGCAGTCGGAGCGCGTGATCGACCTGGCGCGCGAGCGCGGCAACCGCATCGTCAGCGTGGGCGAGCATGGCGACGACCTGCGGCTGGTCGCGCGCGATCCGACGCTGCTGGGGCAGGGGCTGACGATCCGCGCAGGCGGCGAGGACCATCGCGTCACGCTGCCGTTGATCGGTGCCTATCAGGCGGCGAACGCGCTGGTCGCCGCCGGGCTGGTGATCGCGACCGGGGGCGAGGTGGCGGCGACGATCGCCGGGCTGGCGCGGTTGCAGCCGGTGCGCGGGCGGCTGGAGCGGGCCGCGATCGCGGCGTCGGGCGCGCCGGTCTATGTCGATTATGCGCATACGCCCGATGCGCTGGAGGCGGCGTGCGCGGCGCTGCGCCCGCATGTGGAGGGCAGGCTGATCCTCGTCTTCGGCGCGGGCGGCGACCGCGATACCGGCAAGCGCGCGCCGATGGGGCAGGCCGCGGCGGCGTTTGCCGACATGGTGATCGTGACCGACGACAATCCCCGCTCCGAGGATCCGGCGGCGATCCGGCGCGACGTGCTGGAGGGCGCACCCGAGGCGCGCGAGATCGGCGACCGGCGCGCGGCGATCGCGGCGGCGGTGGCGGAAGCGCGCAGCGGCGACATCGTGCTGATCGCGGGCAAGGGGCATGAGCAGGGGCAGATCGTGGGCGACCTGGTGCTGCCGTTCGACGACGTGACCGTGGCGCGTGAGGTGGCGGCGTGATGGCGCGGTCGGCGATCCTCCCCGGCACGGGGAGGGGGACCATGCCGCAGGCATGGTGGAGGGGGTACGCCACGAGCGCGTCGCCCGTGGAAGCCCCCCTCCACCACGCGCTGCGCGCGCGGTCCCCCTCCCCGCGAGCGGGGAGGAGCCTGTGAGCCTGTGGACCGCCGCCGAGATCGCGGGCCGCGACCGGCGGCGTCGCGTCGGCCGACTTCGTCGTCGATGGCGTCGCGTTCGATTCGCGCGAGGTCGGCGGCGGGGACCTGTTCGTCGCGCTGACCGGCGAAAGCACCGACGGGCATCGCTTCCTCGACCAGGCGTTCGCGCAAGGCGCGGCGGGGGCGATCGTGTCGCAGGAGGTCGCGCACCCGGGCGTGCGGGTCGACGACACCTTCAAGGCGCTGGAGGATCTCGCCCGTGCGGCGCGCGCGCGGGTTGCGGGGAAGGTGATCGGGGTCACCGGATCGGTCGGCAAGACCTCGACCAAGGAGGCGCTGTACGCCGCGCTCAACCGCTCGCCCGCGGTGCGCGCGCATCGTTCGGTCAAGAGCTACAACAACCATACCGGCGTGCCGCTGAGCCTCGCGCGGATGCCCGCCAGTACCGATGTCGCGGTGCTGGAGATGGGGATGAACCATCCCGGCGAGCTGGCGCACCTGACCACTTTGGTGCGCCCGCATGTCGCGATCGTGACCGCGATCGCGCCCGCGCATACCGAATTCTTCCCCGACGAAAGCGCGATCGCGGACGCCAAGGGCGAGATCTTCCGCGGGCTGGAGCCGGGCGGGACCGCGATCGTGCCCTATGACAGCCCGCATCGCGACCGGTTGATCGCGGCGGCGCAGCCCTATGCCGCGAAGATCGTGACCTTCGGCCTCGACAAGGGTGCCGACGTCCATGCGATCGAGCAGGCGCGCGCGCCCTCGGGCGGCACCTTCGTCACCGCCCGGCTGGGCGAGCGCGAATTGAGCATGACGGTGGCGCTGCCCGGCGCGCATTGGGTGTCGAACGCGCTGGCGGTGCTGGCGGCGGTGCAGGCGGTCGACGGCGATCTGGCGCTGGCGGGGCTGGCGCTGGCGGAACTGGGCGGGTTGCCGGGGCGCGGCGCGCGGGTGACGATCGATGTCGAGAGCGGCAGCGCGACCGTGATCGACGAAAGCTACAACGCCAATCCCGCGTCGATGCGCGCGACGCTGGCGGTGCTGGGGCAGGCGCCCGGCCGCCATGTCGCGGTACTGGGCGAGATGCGCGAGCTGGGCGAGCGATCGGCGGGCTATCACGCGGGACTCGCGGACCCGATCGCGGCGGCGCGCGTCGAAACGGCCGTCCTCGTCGGTGAAGCGATGGCGCCGCTGGCGCGGGCGCTTGAGGGGCGCGTCGATTTCGTCCATGTGCCCGACGCCGCGCAGGCGCTGGATCGGGCACGCGGCCTGATCCGCCCGGGTGACGTGGTTCTCGTAAAGGGATCGAACGGGGTGGGGCTGGCGCGGCTGGTGGCCGGCCTCTCTGGCGGGATGAGCTGAGTGTTATTCTGGATCGCCGAACAGCTGGGGTTTCCCGGCGCGCTGAACCTGATCCGCTACCTGTCGTTCCGCGCCGGGGCGTCGGTGGCGACCGCGCTGTTCATCGGCCTGATCATCGGGCCGAAGTTCATCGGCTGGCTGCGCGTGCGGCAGGGCAAGGGGCAGCCGATCCGCGCCGACGGGCCGCAGACGCACCTGGCCAAGCGCGGCACGCCGACGATGGGCGGGTTGATGATCCTGACGTCGCTGACGTGCTCGATCCTGATCTGGATGGACCTGCGCAACCCGTTCGTCTGGGCGTGCCTGTTCGTCACGCTCGGCTTCGGCGCGATCGGGTTCCTCGACGATTACGACAAAGTGAGGAAGGCGAGCACCGCGGGCGTCTCGGGCCGGGTGCGGCTGCTGCTGGAATTCGCGATCGCGGCGGTGGCGGCGTGGATCATCATGCAGGAGAACGGCACCGCGCTTTATCTGCCGTTCACCAACCGCTATTTCATCGATCTCAGCTACGCCTATCCGCTGTTCGCGGCGTTCACGATCGTGGCGTTCGGCAATGCGGTGAACCTGACCGACGGGCTGGACGGGCTGGCGACGATGCCGGTCATCATCGCCTCGGTCGCGTTCATGATCATCGTCTATCTGGCGGGCAACGTGAAGTTCGCCGACTACCTGGGCATCCCGCATGTCGCGCGGGCGGGCGATCTGGCGATCTTCTGCGGGGCGGTGATCGGCGCGGGACTGGCGTTCCTGTGGTATAATGCGCCCCCGGCGGCGGTGTTCATGGGGGATACCGGATCGCTGGCGCTGGGCGGCGCGCTGGGGACGATCGCGGTGGTCGCGCATCACGAGATCGTGCTGGGGATCATCGGCGGGCTGTTCGTGGTCGAGGCGCTGTCGGTCATCATCCAGGTGTTCTGGTACAAGCGCACCGGCAAGCGCATCTTCCGCATGGCGCCGATCCATCACCATTTCGAGCAACTGGGGTGGAGCGAGCCGACGGTGGTGATCCGCTTCTGGATCATCGCGCTGGTGCTGGCGCTGGCCGGTCTTTCGACGTTGAAATTGCGGTGATCGTCGCGCGCGCCTGGGCGGGGAAGCGGTACGCGGTGCTGGGGCTGGCGCGTTCCGGCGCGGCGACGGTGCGTGCGTTGCTGGCCGCGGACGCGCGGGTGACGGCGTGGGATAGCGCTTCCGAGCGGCGCGACGCGCTTAAGCCCTCTCCCCAGCGGGGAGAGGGTTTGGGTGAGGGGTCGGAGCCTCGCAGAGAGGTTGCTCTCGATGAGATATCTTCCCCTCACCCAACCCTCTCCCCGGAGGGGAGAGGGCTAGAGGTTGTCGATCTGGAGTCGCTGGACCTCAGCCAGTTCGATGCGCTGGTCGTGTCGCCCGGCGTGCCGCTCAACCGGCATCCGTTGGCCGCGAAGGCGCGCGCGGCCGGCGTGCCGATCATCGGCGATATCGAACTGTTCGCGCAGGCGCGGGCCGGGTTGCCCGCGCATCGCGTCGTCGGCATCACCGGCACCAACGGCAAGTCGACCACCACCGCGCTGGTCCATCACATGCTGGAGACCGCCGGCATTCCGGCGCGGATGGGGGGCAATATCGGCCTTCCCATTCTGGCGCAGGAGCCGCTGCCGGAGGGCGGGGTCTATGTGCTGGAGCTGTCGAGCTATCAGATCGATCTGACGCAGTCGCTGGATTGCGAAGTGGCGGTGCTGCTGAACATCACGCCCGACCATCTCGACCGCTATGCGGGGTTCGAGGATTATGCCGCGTCCAAGGCGCGGCTGTTCGCGATGCAGTCGCCCGATCATTGCGCGATCCTTGGTATCGGCGACGCGCCCTCCGCGGCGATCGCGCGCGACTTGTCGCGCACGCGCGGCGCGACGGTGATCAAGATCGCACCGGGCGTGTGCATGGACCAGTCGCGCTGGCCGTCGCTGCAAGGGCCGCACAATGCGCAGAACGCGCTGGCGGCGATCAACGTGGCGGAGGCGCTGGGGCTGCCCGCCGACGCGATCGACCGCGCGCTGGAGACCTTCTCCGGCCTGCCGCACCGGATGGAGCGGGTGGCGACGCTGGGCGGGGTGGCGTGGATCGACGACAGCAAGGCGACCAATCCCGAAAGCGCCGCGCCCGCGCTCGCCGCCTTCCCGCGGATCCACTGGATCGTCGGCGGGCGTGCCAAGGGTGACGATCTCGACGCCTGCCTGCCGCATATCGGCAACGTGGTGCGCGCCTACACGATCGGCGAGGCGGGGCCGCGCTTCGCCGAGGTGCTGCGCGCGCATGTGCCCGTTGCGGAGGCCGAGACGCTGGAGCGCGCGGTGAAGATCGCGGGCCAGGAGGCCGGGAGGGGCGAGGTGGTGCTGCTGTCGCCCGCCGCTGCCTCGTTCGACCAGTTCCGCGATTACGAGCATCGGGGTGCCGCGTTCCGCGCGGCGGTGGAGGCGCTGGCATGACCGACACGCGCACGACACTCGACCGCGGGCGGCTGAAGGGCCGCGGCGGGCGTGGCGATCCGTCACCGCTGGGGACGTGGTTCTGGGATATCGACCGCGTGCTGCTGCTGCTGGCCTTGTTCCTGATTGCGATCGGGCTGCTGGCGGTGGCGGCAGGCTCGCCCGCGACGGCGGTGCGCTATTCAGGCGAGCATGTGAAATTCGCCCCGCTGCATTATTTCTGGCGCCAGACGATCTGGGTCGCGGTGTCGCTGCCGGTGCTGTTCGGCGTGTCGATGCTGCCGGTGACGCTGGCGCGGCGCATGTCGCTGATCGGCGCGGCGGTGTGCATCGCGCTGCTGATGGTGACGCCGTTCCTGGGCGTGGTGGTCAATGGCGCGCGACGCTGGGTGGGGTTCGGCTTCGCGCAGTTCCAGCCGTCGGAGTTCCTCAAGCCGTTCTTCGTCGTGACGGTCGCGTGGCTGCTGTCGTTCAAGACGCGCGACGAGTCGCTGCCGGTGACCGCGATCACCGCGGGGCTGACCGGATTGATCGCGGTGCTGCTGATGCTGCAACCCGATTTCGGGCAGACGGTGATCTTCTGCGTGATCTGGCTGGCGCTGGTGACGATCGCGGGGACGCCGACGCGGGTGATCCTGGGCTTCTTGGCGCTGGTGCCGGCGGGATTGGTGGCGGCCTATATCTTCTACAGCACCGCGCGCGAGCGGATCGACGCCTTCCTGTTCCCCGGTGTCGAGGGCGAGGGCGCGGCGGACCATTTCCAGACCGATGCCGCGCACCGCACGCTGACCGCGGGCGGGTGGTTCGGCACCGGGCCGGGCGCGGGGACGGTCAAGTTCGGGCTGCCCGAGGCGCATACCGACTATATCTTCTCCGTCATCGGGGAGGAATTCGGGCTGCTGGCGTGCATGGTGATCGGGTTCGTCTTTCTGGCGCTGGTGGTGCGCGTGTTCGTGAAGCTGCTGGACGAGCAGGATCCGTTCAAATTGCTCGCCGCCTCCGGCCTCGCGGTGCAGTTCGGCGCGCAGGCGCTGGTGTCGATGGCGGTCAACACCGGCCTCGCACCGTCGAAGGGGATGACGCTGCCGTTCATCAGCTATGGCGGGTCGTCGATGATCGCGCTGTCGATCGGGATGGGGCTTCTCCTTGCCTTTACCCGGCGCAACCCGTTCCTGTTGCGCAGCCCGTATCTCAGCCGCTGGAACAACGCCGAATGACACGAACGCGCCACTTCGTCCTGGCCGCCGGGGGGACCGGCGGGCACATGGTCCCCGCCGCCGCGCTGGCGGAGGAGCTGACGCGGCGCGGGCATCGCGTCGCGCTGGTCAGCGATGCGCGCGGGGTGCGCTTCCCCGGCCTGTTCGAGGGCGTGCAGACGCATGTCATCCCCGCCGGGCGGTTCGCGGGCGGGCCGGTCGGCTGGATCAAGGCGGCGCGGCTGATGATGCAGGGGCGCCAGATGGCGGCGGAACTGTATCGCACGTTCAAGCCCGCGGCGGTGATCGGCTTCGGCGGCTATCCGGCATACCCCGCGCTGTCGGCGGCGTTCGCGGCCGGCATCCGCACCGCGGTGCATGAGCAGAATGCGGTGCTGGGGCGCGTCAATCGCCTCGTCGCGCGCAAGGTGGATGCGATCGCCACCAGCTATGCCGCGACCGAGCGGCTGAACCCGCGCTACGAGAACAAGGTCCATCTGATCGGCAACCCGGTGCGCGACAGCGTGCTGGCGTTGCGCGCGAAGCCGTACCCGGCGCTGGAGGAGGACGGCATCTTCCGCGTGCTGGTCACTGGCGGCAGCCAGGGTGCCAGCGTGCTGAGCAAGGTGGTGCCCGAGGGGCTTGCGATGCTGCCGGTCGCGTTCCGACGCCGGTTGCAGGTGACGCATCAGGCGCGGATCGAGGATATCGATGCGGCGCGGGCGACCTATGCCAAGCTGGATATCGCCGCCGACCTCGCGACGTACCTGCCCGACCTGCCCGAGCAACTCGGCTGGGCGCATCTGGTGATCGCGCGCGCGGGCGCGTCGACGATCGCGGAACTGACCGCGGCGGGGCGGCCGGCGATCCTCGTCCCGCTGCCGGGCGCGACCGACGACCACCAGACTGCGAACGCGCGCGAGATCACCAAGGCGGGCGGCGCGCGGACCATTCCGCAGGGCGCCTTCACGCCGGGCGAGCTCGCCAAGCAGATGCAGAAGCTGGGGCTCGATCCCGAGGCGTTGCAGAATGCGGCGGGGCGCGCGCGGTCGTGCGGCGCGCCCAATGCGGCGAGCGATCTGGCCGATCTGGTCGAGAGCCTCGACGCGCCCAAGGCCGAGGTCCATGTTGGCGTCATCAAGCCGCGGGAGGCGTTTGCGTGAAGGGTGTGGCCACCGACATCGGGACGATCCATTTCGTCGGCATCGGCGGGATCGGCATGTCGGGCATCGCCGAGGTGATGCACAATCTGGGCTATAAGGTGCAGGGCAGCGACGTGGCCGAGGGCTATGTCGTCGAGGGGCTGCGCACGCGCGGCATCCCGGTGTCGATCGGGCATGACGCCGCCAATGTGCAGGGCGTGGCGGTGGTGGTCACCTCCACCGCGGTGAAGCGCGGCAACCCGGAGGTGGAGGAGGCGCTGCGTAACCGTGTGCCGGTGGTGCGGCGCGCGGAGATGCTGGCCGAACTGATGCGGCTGAAGTCCACCGTCGCGGTGGCGGGGACGCACGGCAAGACGACGACGACCTCGATGGTCGCCGCGCTGCTGGACGCGGGCGGGGTCGACCCGACCGTTATCAACGGCGGGATCATCAACAGCTATGGCTCCAACGCGCGGCTGGGCGCGTCCGACTGGATGGTGGTGGAGGCGGACGAGAGCGACGGCAGCTTCCTGCGGCTGGACGGCACGATCGCGGTCGTCACCAACATCGATCCCGAGCACCTCGATCACTATGGCAGCTTCGAGAAGGCGAAGGATGCCTATGTCGAGTTCGTCGAGAACGTGCCCTTCTATGGCGCGGCGCTGCTGTGCCTCGATCATCCCGAGGTGCAGGCGCTGATCCCGCGGGTGCGCGACCGGCGCATCGTGACCTATGGCTTCGCGGCGTCGGCGGACGTGCGCGGGGTGAACGTGACGCCCTATCCGGGGGGCAACCGGTTCGAGGCGCTGATCCGCGATCGTAACGGGTCGGTGCGCTCGATCGAGGGCGTCGACTTGCCGATGCCGGGGCGGCACAACGTGCAGAACGCGCTGGCGGCGATCGGCGTGGCGCTGGAGCTGGGGATCGACGATGCGACGATCCAGCGCGGGTTCGAGCGGTTCAGCGGCGTCAAGCGGCGTTTCACCAAGGTGGGCGAGGTGGCGGGAGCCACGATCATCGACGATTACGGGCATCACCCGGTCGAGATCCGCGCGGTGCTGGCGGCGGCGCGGGAGTCGGCGCAGGGGCGCGTGATCGCGGTGGTGCAGCCGCATCGCTATTCGCGGCTGGGCAATCTGATGGAGGACTTCCGCGGCGCGTTCAACGATGCCGACCTCGTCTATGTGACGCCAGTCTATGCCGCTGGCGAGACGCCGGTGCCGGGCGTGGATGCCGAGGCGCTGGTGGCGGGGCTGCGCGATCGTGGGCATCGCCAGGCCGAGGTGGTGTCGGACGCGGATGCGCTGGCCGACGCGCTGGCAGGCGAGGTGCGCGCCGGGGATCAGGTGATCTGTCTGGGAGCGGGCGATATCACGAAATGGGCCGCCGGGCTGGCCGCGGCGATCGAGGCGCGGCGGTGATGGGGCATTCTCATCTCCCCTCCCCTTCAGGGGAGGGGCCGGGGGTGGGGCCGTCCGCCGGAGGCAGCCCGGGACGCTCTTCACTGCCCCACCCCAACCCCTCCCCTGAAAGGGAGGGGCTTTGTAGCGTCCGTGGTCGCCTCACGCCCGACGCCCCCCTCGCGCCGTTGGTGTGGTTCAAGTCCGGCGGCGCCGCGCAATGGCTGTTCGAACCGGCGGATGCGGACGATCTGGCCGCGTTCCTGCGCGATCTCGATCCGGGCGTTCCGGTGATGGCGCTCGGGCTGGGATCGAACCTGATCGTGCGCGACGGGGGCGTGGCGGGCGTCGTGGTGCGGCTCGGCAAGCCGTTCGCGACCGCGGCCGTCGTCGATGCGACGACGCTGCGCTGTGGCGGCGGGGCGAGTGGTATCCTGGTGTCGTCGACCGCGCGCGATGTGGGGATCGCCGGGTGCGAGTTCCTGCGCTCGATCCCCGGGACGGTCGGCGGGTTCGTGCGGATGAACGGCGGCGCCTATGGCCGCGAGACCGCCGACGTGCTGGTCGAGGCGGAGGTGGTGCTGCGGTCGGGCGAGCGGCGGACGCTGGCGCGCGACGAACTGGGCTACAGCTATCGGCATTCGACGCTGCCGGACGGCGCGATCGTGATCGCGGCCACGTTCCGGGGCGTGCCCGGCGACGCCGCGGCGATCCAGGCGGAGATGGACCGCATCGCGGCGGCGCGCGAGGCGTCGCAGCCGCTGCGGTCGAAGACCGGCGGGTCGACGTTCAAGAACCCCGACGGGCACAAGGCGTGGCAGCTGGTGGATCAGGCCGGGTGCCGGGGTCTGACGATCGGCGGCGCGCAGGTGAGCGAGAAGCATACGAACTTCCTGCTCAACACGGGCGCGGCGACCAGCGCCGATATCGAGGCGCTGGGCGAGGAAGTGCGTGCGCGGGTGAAGGCGGCGAGCGGGGTGGAATTGGAGTGGGAGATTCAGCGGGTGGGTTTTCATAGCCCCCGCCCCTCCGGGGAGGGGGTTGGGGGAGGGGCCGGTGTCTCACCGAGAGCTACCTCTCTGCGAGGCTCCGACCCCTCACCCCGGCCCTCTCCCCGTGGGGGAGAGGGAGCATGACGTTGCATATCGTCGTCCTGATGGGCGGGTGGTCCGCGGAGCGGGAGGTGTCGCTTTCCTCCGGTTCGGGTATCGCCGACGCACTGGAGTCGCTCGGTCATCGCGTCACGCGTCTCGACATGGGGCGCGACGTCGCGGCGCGGCTGGTCGAGGCGGCGCCGGACCTGGTCTTCAACGCGCTGCACGGCACGCCGGGCGAGGACGGCAGCGTGCAGGGGCTGATGGACCTGATGGGTGTGCGCTACACCCATTCCGGGCTGGCCACCTCCGTTGTCGCGATCGACAAGGTGTTGACCAAGCAGGTGCTGGTCCCCGCGGACGTGCCGATGCCGGGCGGGCGCATCGTCGCCAGCGAAGAAGTGTTCGCGGGTGACCCGCTGCCGCGGCCCTATGTGCTGAAGCCGGTCAACGAAGGTTCCTCGGTCGGTGTCGCGATCGTCACCGAGGGGGGCAATTACGGCCAGCCGATCGGACGCGACACCGCGGGGCCGTGGCAGGAATTCGCCGAGCTGCTGGCCGAACCCTATGTCCGCGGGCGCGAGCTGACCACGGCGGTGCTGGAGGAGGCGGACGGGCCGCGTGCGCTGGGCGTGACCGAGCTGCGCCCCAAGTCGGGCTGGTACGATTACGACGCCAAATATACCGACGGCATGACCGACCATCTGTTCCCCGCGCCGATCCCCGACGAGATCGCCGAGGCGTGCCGGGCGCTGGCGGTGCAGGCGCATCGCGTGCTGGGATGCCGCGGGTGCAGCCGCACCGACTTCCGCTGGGACGACGAGCGCGGCGCGGACGGGCTGTTCGTGCTGGAGGTCAACACCCAGCCGGGAATGACGCCGCTGAGCCTGGTGCCGGAACAGGCACGGCATACCGGGATGAGCTATCCGCAGCTGGTGCAGGCGATCGTCGACGCCGCGTTACGGGACGCGCCGCGATGACGCGGACGATCCGCCGTGGCGCGCCGCCCCAGCGCCGCACCAACAGCACCGGGCGCCGCCGCGTGGCGAAGCCGTCGATCGGCGACCGGCTGCTGGCGCGGATGCCGGTCAGCGAGGAGGGGCTGCGCAAGGCGGTCACCTGGACGCTGCTGGCGGGGGGCGCGGCGCTGGCGCTGTTCGTCGCCGACCTGATGGGCGTGCCGCAGGCGATCGGCAATGGCGTGGCGGAAGCCGGGGCGCGTGCTGGGCTGCGCGTCGAGCAGGTCGATATCACCGGGCTGAAGCGGATGGATCGCGAGACGGTCTATGCGGTCGCGCTGGAGGACCAGCCGAGCCGCGCGATGCTGCGCGTCGACCTGGCGCGAGTGCGCGAACGGTTGCTGGCCTATGGCTGGATCGCGGACGCCTATGTCGCGCGGCGGCTGCCCGACCGGCTGCTGATCCATATCACCGAGCGCGAGCCGGCGGCGGTGTGGCAGGACAATGGCCAGCTGACGCTGATCGATGCGAGCGGGCGGTTGCTGGCGCCGGTCGATCCGTCCGCGATGCCCGACCTGCCGCTGGTGATCGGGCCGGGCGCGGACCAGCAGGAGGCGGGGTATCAGGCGCTGCTGGCCGCTGCGCCCGCGCTGCGCCCGCGCATCCGCGCCGCGTCGTGGATCGGCAACCGGCGCTGGGACCTGACGTTCGATACCGGCGAGACGCTGGCGCTGCCGCAGGACGGCGCGGCGCAGGCGCTGGTGAAGTTCGCGCAACTGGACGGCGCGCGCTCGCTGCTGGGCAAGGGCTGGGTCCGCTTCGACATGCGCGATCCGACCAAGCTGGTGGTGCGCAAGCCCGGGTCGGAGGCGAACCAGTCGCTGGCCGACGACGGCAAGAGCGACGATGCGCCGGCCACCGGCAACGACCAGGGAAAAACCTCCACGACGCAGGGCGGGGAAACCCTGCGCGGTGAGGATGTGTAAGAGGGGCAGGACATGGCGAAGGCGGCACCCGAGGGACTGATTACCGCACTGGACATCGGATCGTCCAAGGTATCGGCGATGATCGCGCAGAAGGGCGATGGCGGCGAGCTGGTGGTGCTGGGCACCGGCCAGCGCGAGAGCCGCGGCGTCAAGCGCGGCTATATCGCCGACATGGCGGCAACCGAAGTGGCGGTGCGCGAGGCGGTGGAGCAGGCCGAGCGGATCGCCGGGCTGAACATCGAGAACGTCTGGGCGGGCTTTTCCAGCGGCGGGCTGGTCAGCGACGAGGCGTTCATCGAGGCGGAACTGGGCGGCGCACGGATCGAGCAGGCCGATATCGACGCCTTGTTGCAGGAGGGGCGCCAGTCGATCGACCCGCAGGGGCGCATGGTGCTCCACGCGCAGCCCGCGCTCTACACGCTGGACGGACTGACGGGCGTCAAGAAGCCGCTGGGGCTGCATGCCGACCGGCTGGGGGTCCATATCCATGTCATCGCCGCGGACGGATCGCCGGTGCGCAACTTGGACCTGTGCGTGCGGTCGGCGCATCTGGAGGTGAAATCGATCATCGCCTCGCCGGTCGCCACGGGTCTGGCCTGCCTGACCGAGGAGGAGCGCGACCTGGGCGTGGCGCTGGTGGAGATCGGCGCGGGGATCACCAACGTGTCGCTGTTCGCGGGATCGATGCTGGTCGGGCTGAAGTCGATCCCGGTCGGCGCGGCGGACATCACCGACGATATCGCCAGCGCGTTCGGGACGACGCGGTTGCAGTCGGAGCGGATCAAATGCTTCCACGGCAGCGCCAATGCCTCACCGCGCGACAATCACGAGATGGTGACGATCCGCGAGCGTACCGAGGACGAGGATTCGGAGGCGTTGCAGATCACCAAGGCGGCGTTGATCGCGGTGATCCGCCAGCGGCTGGAGCATCTGACGACCGAAATCCAGAGTGCGCTCAAGGAGTTGCGATTCGAAGGGCCGGTCGGGCGGCAGGTGGTGCTGACCGGCGGCGGTGCCGAGCTGAAGGGGATCGCGGACTATGCGCAGCAGGCGCTGGGCCGGTCGGTCCGCGTCGGGCGGCCACGCGGGCTGACCGGGCTGCCGGAGGCGCATTCCGGCCCGGGGTTCGCGACGCTGGCCGGGCTCGCCTTCTTCGCGGCGAGCGATCCGATCGACCTGCGCGGGCTGGTCCCTGCGCAGCAGATGGTCCACCGTCAGCGCGGCCTGCGCGGCTTCTGGAAGCTGGTGCAGGCGGCGAAGGCGAATTATTGACGCAGCAACAGGGCGTTTCGCGGCGTTTTCTCTTTCGCCCGGCGCGCGCATGTTGCACATCGTGGTGAATGGCCCCGCGCCAGGTAACGTAACGGCGTGGGCGGACGGAGTAATTGTGCGATGAGCATCGAATTCATCACGCCCGAGCTGGACGACCTGACCCCGCGCATCACCGTGGTGGGCGTGGGCGGTGCCGGCGGCAACGCGATCGCGAACATGATGCGCGCGGACGTGCAGGGCGTGAACTTCCTGGTGGCGAACACCGACGCGCAGGCGCTGAAGCAGTCGGACGCCGAGCAGAAGATCCAGCTGGGCGCGAAGATCACGCAAGGTCTGGGCGCGGGCAGCCGGCCGGAGATCGGCCGCGCCGCCGCGGAGGAGACGATCGAGGAACTGTCGCGCCTGCTGGAGGGGAGCCACATGTGCTTCATCGCCGCGGGCATGGGCGGCGGCACCGGCACGGGTGCGGCGCCGGTGATCGCCAAGGCGGCGCGCGACATGGGCATCCTGACCGTGGGCGTGGTGACCAAGCCGTTCAGCTTCGAAGGCAACCGCCGGTCGAAGTCGGCCGAGGCGGGGATCGAGGAGCTGCAGAAGTTCGTCGACACGCTGATCGTGATCCCGAACCAGAATCTGTTCCTGGTCGCCAATGCGAACACCACGTTCAAGCAGGCGTTTGAGATGGCGGACGAGGTGTTGCAGCAGGGCGTGCGCGGCATCACCGACCTGATGGTCATGCCCGGCCTCATCAACCTGGACTTCGCCGACGTCCGCTCCGTGATGCAGGAGATGGGCAAGGCGATGATGGGCACGGGCGAGGCGGAAGGCGACGACCGCGCGCTGATCGCGGCGCAGAAGGCGATCGCCAACCCGCTGCTGGACGGCGTGTCGATGCAGGGCGCCAAGGGCGTCATCGTCTCGATCACCGGCGGCGACGACATGCGCCTGCTGGAGGTGGACGAGGCCGCGAACCATATCCGCGAGCTGGTCGACCCCGATGCCAACATCATCTGGGGTTCGGCGTTCAATCCCGAGCTGGAGGGTAAGATCCGCGTCTCGGTGGTCGCCACCGGGATAGAGAGTGTCGCGCAGGCGAGCACGCCGACCGCCACGACCCCGGCCGAGCCGCCGCGCACGTTCAGCTTCAACGCGCCGCGTCGCGCCGAGCCCGCCGCGCCGGTGGCGGCACCTGCTCCGGCGGCACCGGTGCCCGCGCCGACCGCCTATCAGCCCGCGCCCGCCGCGCCGCAGCCGAGCGGCGCCGCCGCGGGTGCGATGAACGAGGGCGTGCCGCCCGCGGGCACGACTCCGCCGGCCGCGGCGGTGTCGCCCGCGAGCGTGGCGGTCGAGGACGAGCTGGTACTGGGTGCCGACGCGATCGTGCCGGAACCGCCGGCCCCCGCCGCGCCGCCCGCGCCCGAGCCCGCCGCCGACGCAGGCCGTCGCCGCTTCCTGTCACCCGGAGCGGAAGCGGACGAGGCGCCGCCGCAGCCGCGCGTGAAGCTGGGGGGCACGTTGTTCGAGCGGATGCAGAATGCGACCCGCGGCGCCGGTGGCCGCACCGAGGAGGAGCCGCGCGACCCCTCCGACCTGCCGCGCTTCCTGCATCGGCAGAACAACCAGTAAGCACCCGTATCGTGAGACGGGGCAGCGCGCATCGACGTTCGTCGTCGGTGCGCGCCGTCCTGTCGCAGCGGTGGCGCGGCATCATTGCCGGTTCGGCGGGCGGCGGCTCTACACGGGGCGCTGCTCGGGTCCGGGCCGCGGATGATGTGCTGAGGAGGCGAGTGAGCGTGCTGAAGGGCGGGTCGAGGGGTGCCGTGGCGCACTGGCGGTGCGTGATGGCGGCGCTGTCCGTCGTCGCGCTGCCCGGTATATCCGCGGCGCAGACCTATCCGATGGTGCCGGTCGCCAACCCCGATGCGGACCGGCTGGCCGATGTCGTGCGGCGGCTGGGCGCCTCGCCGCGCGACCTGTCGGCGCTGATCGAGGCAGGCGAGCTGTCGTTCCGGCTGGGCGATGCGACCGCGGCGGCGGCGCTGTACAAGCGCGCCGAGGCGATCGACCCCGCCAACGGCCGGGTGAAGGCGGGCATCGCGCAGATCCTGGTCAATGGCGAGCGGCCGGGCGAGGCGCTGCGCTATTTCGATCAGGCGCAGCGCTATGGCGCGCCGATGGCGCGCTATGCCGGCGACCGCGGCCTGGCCTATGACCTGATCGGCGAGCAGGAGCGCGCGCAGCGCGACTATCGACTGGCGCTGTCGCAAAGCGGCGGCAGCGCGGACGACGTCGACGAGGTGCGGCGCCGCTATGCGCTGTCGCTGGGGATTTCCGGGCAGCAGACCGAGGCGCTGGAGCAGATCGATGCGCTGCTGCGCAAGTCCGATCGCGGCGCGTGGCGCGCGCGCGCGTTCATCCTGGCGATGAACGGCGACGTGGCGGGCGCGAACAGGATCGCGACCAGCATGATGCCGGCGGGGATGGCGGGCGGTCTGGCCGCCTTCTTTCAGCGATTGCCGACGCTGGGTGCGACCGATCGCGCCTTTGCGGTACATTTCGGCGAGGTGGCGCCGACGCCGTCGCGGATCGCGGATGCGCGCATGACGCCGGTGCTGCCGGTGCTCGGCCCCGATCCCACCGCGCCGCGTCGCGTCGAGGTGGCCGCCGCCAGGCCGGTGCCGGTCGCGCAGCCCGCGCAACGGCTCTCCCGTAGCGAGCAGCGCCGGCTGGATCGCGAGGCCGAACGCGCGCAGCGGCAGGCGTCGCGGTCCACGCGTGGCACCTCGCCGCAGACGGCGGCGGTGGCACCCACCCCCGCGCCGCGTTCGACCCAGCTGGCGATGGCGACCCCGGCGGTTGCCGCCCGGACGATGCCGGTGACGAGCGCACCCGTTCCCGCGACGGCGCCCTCGACCTACACGCCGGCGCCGCAGCCCGGCCCGACGCCGACCGTCGCACCCGCACCGGCCGTGCCGCGGCCGACTGTGACCACGCCGACGACGCTCGCTTCGGCACCGCGGCCGACACAGCCGGCGACGGCGGCCCCGACCGTGGTGGCATCGGCGCCCACGGCCGTCGTCGCGCGCGAACCGGCGGCACCGGTCGGGGTGGCGGCATCCACGCCGCCCGCGCAGATCGCCGCCGCCGCGGCGCTGCCGGCGCAGCCGACGACGGTGCGGCAGGGCGAGGATACGATCCTGGCGCGGATCATCGCCGGCATCTCCGTGCCCGCGGCCGAACTGGAGGTCGCGCCGATGCCGCGCGCGGTGCCGGTGGTCGCGGCCCCCGCCGCGCCGGGATCGGCGGCGGCGCTGGACGAGGCGGCCCGCGTGGCCGAGCGCAATGCGGCGGCGGACGAGGAACGGCGCCAGCGGCTCGCCGCGCGCAAGGCCGCGGCCGAGAAGGCGCTGACCGACCGCCGCGCCAGGGAAGCGGCGGAGAAGAAGGCGAAAGATCTCGCCGCCAAGAAGGAAGCGGCGGAGAAGGCGGCCGCGGAGAAGAAGGCGGCGCGTGCCGAGCCGGAGCGGATCTGGGTGCAGGTCGCGGGCGGCGCGAACGAGGGCGATCTGGGCAAGGCGTGGAAATCGGTGCAGGGCAAGACGCCGGCGCTGGCGGGCCGGCGCGCCTATGCGACGCCGCTGCGCGCCACCAATCGCGTCGTCACCGGCCCGTTCAAGACCGAGGCGGAGGCGCGCGCCTTCGTCAACACGCTGGCGAAGCAGGGGGTGTCGGCCTTCACCTTCACCAGCACCGCCGGGCAGAAGATGACGCGGCTGGACGCGAAGTAAGCGCTTGGCCGAGCTTGCTCCCTGGGCCGCGCATCCGGCGCGCAGCCGCGGCCGTTGCCATGCCGAGGAATCGGGCGACCGCGGCCCGCGCGACTGTTTCCAGCGCGATCGCGACCGCATCATCCACTCGATCAGCTTCCGCCGGCTGCGCCACAAGACGCAGGTGTTCCTGGCGCCCGACGGCGACCATTTCCGCGTCCGGCTGACCCACAGCCTGGAGGTGGCGCAGATCGGGCGGACGATCGCGCGGACGCTGGAACTGAACGAGGATCTGACCGAGGCACTGTGCCTGGCGCATGACATCGGGCATCCGCCGTTCGGCCATGCGGGCGAGGATGCGTTGCAAAAGGCGACCGCGGGGCAGGGCGGGTTCGATCATAACGGCCATACGCTGCGCACGCTGATGCGGATCGAGCGACCCTATCCGCGCTGGCCGGGGCTGAACCTGACGTGGGAGACGTTGGAGGGGTTGGCCAAGCATAACGGTCCGATCGCGGCGCCCGCCTGGGCGCTGGCGGAGGCGGACCGCGAGGCGGGACTGGAACTGACCACGCACGCCTCGCTGGAGGCGCAGGTCGCCGCGCTGGCGGACGATATCGCCTATGACAATCACGACATCGACGACGGACTGCGCGCCGGGCTGCTGACGCTGGAGCAGATCGAGGCGGTGCCGCTGGTGGCGGAGGGCTGGGGGCGGCTGGCGACGCGCTTCGCCGACCTGCCGCGCGAACGGCTGACCGGGGAGCTGATCCGCAGCCAGATCGGGACGATGGTCAACGACCTGATCGCCGAATCGCGCCGCCGGATCGCGGATGCCGGGGTGACGAGCGTCGAGGACGTGCGCGCCGCCGGGCGCCCGCTGATCGCCTTCTCGCCCGCGATGGCGACGGCCGAGCGCGAGCTGAAGCGGTTCATGTACGCCAACCTCTACCACCATCCGCGCCAGTTGGAGGCGGCGGCGGCGGCGCATCATGTCGTCGCGGGGCTGTTCGCGGCCTATCGCGCCGACCCGGCGTTGCTGCCGGAGGAATGGCGCGCGCGGCTGCCGGTGGAGGAGCCGGGAGTGAGCCGGCATATCGCCGACTTCATCGCCGGGATGACCGATCGCTATGCCGTGGCGCGGTATCGCGAGGTGGTCGGGCCGATCGCGCTGCCGGAGGGGTTTTAGGCCCGGCAACTCCCAGCCCGTTCGCCCTGAGGAGCCGTTGAGCTTGTCGAAACGGCGTCTCGAAGGGGGCATGTGCTTCGAGACGAGGCTTCGACAAGCTCAGCCTCTCCTCAGCACGAACGGTTGTGATGCGAATGGCCTTAGGGGCGCAAACGAAAAGGGGGCGGGACGCCGGTCCCACCCCCTTCGATCCGCGGCTGCGGAGAGATCAGTTGGCGGCGGCGACCGCGACGCCCGTGTCGTTGGCGCGGAACGACACCGGATAGCCATTGGCTTGGCCGGTGACGCGGCCGTTCTTCACCAGCAGGCGGAAGCGCTGCGCGGAGCCGATCTCGCGGCCCTCGATCACGGTGCGGCCATCGGCGCGCGCCGTGGTGGTATAGACATAGGTGTGACCGTCACGCGTGAAGGTCTGCTCGTTGGTCTCGGCGGCCATCCCCATGGTGGAGATCAGCGCGGCAGCGGCGGCAGCGGCGAACATCGTGAACTTGCGCATGTGAAATCCCCCGACAAGATTGGATCGCGGCGGCGCCGCTCTACTGCGCTGCAACATAAATGATGCGGTGCAGCAAGCAACTGATCGCCGCGCAATCGCGCTTGCAGTTCCTGCAACCACGTATTGCGGATCGGGCATTTTGCGCCGCGGCGCGCCTTCCGCTAAGGCGCGCGCGCTATGACGCTCTTCACTCGTTTCGCCGCCCATGTCGACACCGCGCTGGACGCGCTGACCACGGCGGGCACGCTGCCTGCCGGGGTGGATCGCCGCAACGTGACGGTGGAGCCGCCGCGCGATGCCACGCACGGCGACCTCGCCACCAATGCCGCGATGGTGCTCGCCAAGCCCGCGGGCACCAACCCGCGCCAGCTGGCCGAGGCGCTGGCGGGCGAATTGCGTGTGCTGGACGAAGTGGCGGAGGTGAGCGTCGCGGGGCCGGGGTTCATCAACCTGCGGCTGCATGACGACGTGTGGCGGCGCGAGATCGAGGCGATCCACGCCGACGGCGATGCCTACGGCCGCTCGACCGTGGGGCAGGGCGTGCGCGTCAACGTCGAATATGTCTCCGCCAACCCGACCGGGCCGATGCACATGGGGCATTGCCGCGGCGCGGTGGTGGGCGATGCCTTGTGCAGCCTGCTGGAGTTCGCCGGGCATGACGTGACGCGCGAATATTATGTCAACGACGCCGGCGGACAGGTCGACGTGCTCGCGCGCTCGGCGCACCTGCGCTATCGCGAGGCGTTGGGCGAGGATGTCGGCGCGATCCCCGAGGGGCTGTATCCGGGCGATTACCTGATCCCGGTCGGGCAGGCGCTGGCGCAGGAATTCGGCGATCGTTACGCCGCGGCACCCGAGGGCGAGTGGCTGGCGCTGTTCCGCACCCGCGCGGTGGCGGCGATGCTGGCGCTGATCAAGGCGGACCTCGCGCTGCTGGGGATCCATCACGACCTGTTCTCGTCCGAGGCGGAATTGCAGGCCGCCGGCAAGCCGGAGGCGGCGGAGGCGGTGCTGCGCGCGCGCGACCTGATCTACGACGGCGTGCTGGAAGCGCCCAAGGGCGAGACGCCCGAGGATTGGGAGCCGGTCGAGCTGCCGCTGTTCCGCTCGACGCAGTTCGGCGACGATCAGGATCGCCCGATCCGCAAGTCGAACGGCAGCTGGACCTATTTCGGCGCCGACATGGCGTATCACTTCCAGAAGGCGGAGAGCGCCGACCAGCTGATCGACATCTGGGGCGCGGATCATGCCGGGACGGTGAAGCGCATCCAGGCCGCGGTCGCCGCGCTGACCGAGGGCAAGACGCGGTTCGACGTCAAGCTGGTGCAGATGGTCCGCCTGCTGCGCGGTGGCGAGCCGGTGAAGATGTCGAAGCGCTCGGGCAATTTCGTGACGCTGGCCGATGTCGTGCGCGAGGTCGGCAAGGACGTGGTGCGCTTCACGATGCTGACGCGGCGTGCGGACGCGCAGATGGACTTCGACTTCGCCAAGGTGGTGGAGGCGTCGAAGGAGAACCCGGTGTTCTACGTGCAATATGCGCACGCGCGGGTCCATTCGCTCCACCGGCGCGCGGGCGAGGCGGGCGTGACGGCGGAGGGCGCGGACCTGTCGCGGCTGGACGCGGAGGAGCTGGCGCTGGTGAAGCTGGCGGCGCAATTCCCGCGCGTGGTGGAAACGGCGGCGGCGGCACGCGAGCCGCATCGCATCGCTTTCTATCTCTACGACCTCGCCGCCGCCTTCCATGCGGCGTGGAACGTGGGCAACGACCGGCCCGACCGGCGTTTCCTGATTTCGGACGATCCGGCGATCACGGCGGCACGACTGTCCTTGGCGGCGGCGATCGGGCGGATTATCCGGAACGGACTCTCCATCATGGGCGTGGAGGCGGTCACGGAGATGCATTGAGATGACACCCTCGGACCCGACGGGCGCGGCGCGCGACGAGGATCGGCTGCCGTGGCTCGACACGATCGAGCCGGACGAGGAGGATGGCCCCTCGGTCGGGCGCGTCGTCGCGATGGTGCTGGTCGGGCTGGTGGTGCTGGGGGCGATCATCTTCGGGCTGTACCGGATGCAGGCCCCGCGCGGTGCGAACGGCGAGGGGACGCTGATCGCGGCGCAGGAGGGCGACTATAAGGTGCGTCCCGACGATCCCGGCGGGTTGAAGGTCGAGGGCGAGGGCGATTCGGCGATCGCCGCGAGCGCGGGCAGCAACACCAGCGGCGCGATCGACCTGCGCGCGGTGCCCGAGGCGCCGATCACGCGCCAGCCACGTAGCGTCCCCAGCCCCGCCGCGACCGCGAAGGGCGCGCCGACCGCGAGTGCCAAGGTGCCGGTCGCGGCCGCGCCGCTGCGTGCGCAGAAGCCGGTGACCGCACCGGTGGCGGCGGTGCCGGGTGCGGCATCCGGCGGCGCGCTGGTGCAGCTCGGCGCCTTCCCGAGCGAGGCGGCGGCGACCGCGGCGTGGAGCGCGATCGCCAAGCGCTTCGGCTATGTCGCGACGCTGGGCAAGGTGGTGCAGCCGGCGACGGTCAACGGGCGCACGGTGTATCGCCTGCGCGTCAATGCGGGCAGCGCGGGCGCGGCGTCGGACATCTGCGGGCGGCTGAAGGTGGCGGGCGAGAGCTGTTTCGTTACGAGTTGAGGTGCCTGGACCGCATTTTCATGGAACGTCGCCCCAGCGAAGGCTGGGGCCTCCCCGTAACAGGCGATGTCCAACCAGGCGGAAGATCCCAGCCTTCGCTGGGATGACGACCGATGGACCTGCCTACCGCCCCCCGCCGACGCGGAAGGTGTAGCTCAACCCCAGCCCGGCGGCGAGCTGGTCGCGCGATCCGCGGACGCGAGTCACGGGTGAATCGCCCGCATCGCCGACCAGCCTGGCGTAGCTGCCGTTGACCAGCACGCCCCAGCGCGGCGTGAACTGATAGATGACGCGGCTGGTGAGGCCGGCGGAATGCACCCCGCTGCCCGGCGAGAACACCGCCAGCCCGGTGCGCGCGGCGGTGTCCGGCGTCACCCCGAACCACGCGCGCTGGTAGCGCGCATCCGACAGCATGACGCGCGGCCCGATCGACACGAGCCATGCATCGCCATCGCGCGCGACATAATCGGCGGCGAGCGTGCTGACCCAGCCTTCGTGCCCGCTGACGCCCTTGCGCACGTCGCCGCGCAGCCGGATCGCGTCGCTCGGCCAGAATTGCGCGAACACGCCCGGTTCGAACGAGCGCGCCACCCGCGGCAGCCCGCCGCCCAGATCGTCGGCGCGGCGAATGCCCTCCAGCCGCAGCATCGGCCCCGCCTCGAACCGGCCGCTGCGCAGCAAGGTCAGGCTGGGGCCATCGCCGACGCCGCCATAGGGAAAGGGATCGTCGCCGCGCGCCTTCGCCACGCTGATGAGCGGGCCGAGCCGGAAGGCGTCGTTGCCGGGAAAGCCGGGACCGCCCTGAACGCCCAGCGCGACGCGGAAGCGGCGCGGGCGGTCGTCCTTGTCGCGGCCGACCACGTCCAGCCCGCCCCGCGCGGTCGGCACCGCCTTCGTGGCGCGCGGCGCGGGTTGCGGATCGGCGGGGCCGGCGACGTCCTGCGCGGCGACCGGCGCGGCGATCAACCCCGCGATGACGGAGAGAGCGGCACGGCGCGGCGCGGAAGGAATCATGCGAAAGCCTCGTTACGTTCCCGTATCCAACCGATGGGGGCGGGCGGGGTTCCCGCGGGCTATGGTCCATGCCGCGCGGGGCATTCCCATGCGCGGTGGATCGCGCCTAGAAGCGGCGGCATGAAACCCGTCATCTTCGGCCTGTCCGGCCCCGCCCTCACCCCCGACGAGCGCGCCTTCTTTCGCGCGGCGAAGCCCGCGGGGTACATCCTGTTCGGCCGCAACGTGCAGACGCGGGCGCAGGTGCGCGCGCTGACCGACTCGCTGCGCGAGCTGGAGGGGCGCGACGACGTCGCCATTCTGGTCGATCAGGAGGGGGCGCGCGTGGCGCGGCTGGGGCCGCCGGAATGGCCGGCGTTCCCCGCCGGGCCGGACTTCGACCGATTGTACGAACTGGCACCGATGTCGGGGATCGAGGCGGCGCGCGCCAACGGCCACGCGCTGGGGCTGATGCTGGCCGAGGTGGGGATCACGGTCGACTGTCACCCGATCCTGGACGTGGCGCGCGACGACACGACCGATGCGATCAGCATCCGCGCGTTCGGCAGGGAGCCGATGCGCGTCGCCGCGATGGGGCGCGCGACGCTGGAGGGGCTGGCCGCGGGCGGCGTGGTCGGCGTCGTCAAGCACATCCCCGGGCATGGCCGCGCGGTGGTGGACTCGCACCACCATCTGCCGACGGTCACCGCCTCGGCGGAGGAATTGGAGGACGATCTCGCGCCGTTCCGCACGCTGGCGCATGCGCCGATGGGGATGACCAGCCATATCGTGTTCGAGGCATGGGACCGCGAGCGCCCCGCGACGCTGTCGCCGGTGGTGATCGAGCAGGTGATCCGCGGCGCGATCGGCTTCGACGGGCTGCTGATGACCGACGATATCGACATGAAGGCGCTGTCGGGCAGCGCGGGCGACAAGGCGGCGGGCGCGATCGCGGCGGGATGCGACGTGGTGCTCGACTGCTGGGCGCGGATGCCGGAGATGGAGGAGATCGTCGCGCGGCTGGACGACATCGCCGGCGTGTCGCGCGCACGGCTGGACCGCGCGATGGCGACGCTGACGCCGCCGGCGGGGGACATGGCGGAACTGCTCGACAAGCGGGATCGGTTGCTGGCGCTGGTGTGAGGCTCGCGTGAAGGCGCGACGATGCCGCGCGCAGGACGGCGATAGCGGAAGACGATGAGCGGGGCATGACGGCCGCGGCACTGCCTCGGACACGCCCTCTCTGCGCCTCCGCGTCTCTGCGCGAACCCATCCACCGCGGCGCCTGTCGATGTCGAGAATGGTTTTCGCGCAGAGACGCGGAGGCGCAGAGAGGTGGTGGGACAGGCCAGGGCTCGCCCATCACTGACGGTTCATTGTCTTCCGGTCGCGCCGTCGCGCGCGTGACCTCTTTGCGTCTTCGCGTCTTCGCGCGAACATCACCTGTCCCTCGCGCCGCCGCTGTGGCAGCATGGCGTCATGGCCGTCCCCGTCACCGATCCGCCCGAGCAGCTGACGCTCGACCTGGACGGGTGGGAGGGGCCGCTCGACCTGCTGCTGTCGCTGGCGCGCGCGCAGAAGGTGGACTTGCGCGACATCTCGATCCTGGCGCTGGTGGAGCAATATCTGCGCTACGTCGATCGTGCGCGGGTGATCCAGCTCGACCTGGCGGCGGACTATCTCGTGATGGCGGCATGGCTGGCGTATCTGAAATCGGCGCTGCTGCTGCCGCGCGATCCGGAGGTGGAGCCGGACCCGGAGGAAATGGCGGTGCGGCTACAGCTGCGGCTGGAGCGGCTGGACGCGATGCGCGAGGCGGGCGCGCGGTTGATGGCGCGCGATCGCGACGGGCGCGACGTGTTCCGCCACGGCGCCGCGCCTGGGCTGCGCACTGTCCGGACCGCGACGTACACCGCGGGCATCTTCGACCTGATCGCCGCTTATGGCCGCGTCAGCGCGCGGTCGCGCCCGGTGATGCATGTGGTGCAGGATCGCGAGGTGATGACGCTGGACGCCGCGATCGCGCGCGTCTCCGCGCTGGTCGGCAGCGCGATCGACTGGCGCGCGATCGAGGCGTTCCTGCCCGAGATGGCGAGCGCGGCGCTGCGGCGGTCGGCGCTGGCGTCGTCCTTTCTCGCGGCGCTGGAGCTGGCGCGGCAGGGGCGGGTGGAGATCCGGCAGGAGGCGCCATTCGCACCTTTGTATTTGCGGGTGCCGGCAGCATGAGCCGGGAGACGGTGCGTGCGGTGGAGGCGGTGCTGTTCGCCGCGACCGAGCCGATGACCGCGGAAGCGATCCGCAGCTATGTCGAGGGCGACGTGCGCGCAGCGCTGGCGCAACTGGCGGCGGATTATGCCGGGCGCGGGGTGGAGCTGGTCGAGCGCGGCGGGCGCTGGCATTTCCAGACCGCGCCCGACCTGGCGCATGTGCTGCGCCGCGACCGCGAGGAGGTGCGCCGGCTGAGCCGCGCGGGGATCGAGACGCTGGCGATCATCGCCTATCACGAACCCGTGACGCGCGCCGAGATCGAGGCGATCCGCGGCGTGCAGACCGCCAAGGGAACGCTCGATGTGCTGATGGAGGCGGGCTGGGTGCGCCCGGCGGGACGGCGTGAGGTGCCGGGTCGCCCACTGACCTTCGCCACCACGCCGGAGTTCCTGACGCATTTCGGTCTGGGCAGCCGCCGCGACCTGCCGGGGATCGAGGATCTGCGCGCCGCGGGGCTGCTGGATCCGGTCGACCTCGCGTTCGAGCAGCTGGCGCTGGCCGTCGAGGATGAGGAGGATGCCGCGTGAGATGTCGTCACCCCGGATCACGTCCGGGGTGACGGAAGGAATGTGGGCGTCGATGACACCGACCGGCGTCATCCGCCCGTCACGAAGCGCTGCCATCCGCCGCGCTCCGTCGGTAAGGCCGCCGCGGGCCGCGAGGGGGCCGTTGCCACGCGTGGGCCGGAACCCTAGATACGACGTACACCAGGAGTTTTCGTGTCATGGGCAGCTTCAGCCTTCCGCATATCCTCATCCTCGCGGTGGTCGCGATCCTGTTGCTGGGCGGCGGTCGCTTCTCCAGCCTGATGGGTGACGTCGCCAAGGGCGTGAAGAACTTCAAGAAGGGCATGGCGGAGGAGGACGAAGACACGTCCGCGCGCCCGCGTCCGCGGATCGAGGCGCAATCCTCGGCCGAGCCGGCGTTCGACCGCGATCGCGATGCCGATCGCGTGCGCGAGGATCGTCGCTGATCCCGCCCATCCACACCGGCGCGCGCTGAATGTTCGATATCGCTCCGTCCGAGCTGCTGCTGGTCGCGTTCGTCGCGCTGGTGGTGATCGGCCCCAAGGACCTGCCCAAGGCGATGCGCGTCGTCGGCTATTGGGTGGGACGCGCGCGCGCGGTCGGGCGGCAGTTCCGCGCCGGCTTCGACGAAATGGTGCGCGAGGCCGAGCTGGAGGAAATGGAGAAGAAGTGGAAGGCGGAGAACGAGCGCATCATGCGCGAGCATCCCTTCGTCCCGTCCGCCCCCGATACCCCGGCGCTGGTCGCCCCCGATGCGGCGCATGACGCCCCGGGCGCCGCGCTCGACCAGCCGCATGTGCCGGAACCCGCGCCCGAGGCGGATCGCCCGGTGATGGTGGAGAAGCCGGTGGTGGCACCTGCCGAGCATCCCACGGCGCCGCTCCCGTCCGACAAGGCCGCATCGTGAGGGCGCCGGCATGAACGATGTCGTCGACGAGCTGGACGACAGCCGCGCGCCGCTGCTCGATCACCTGCTGGAGCTGCGCCGGCGGCTGCTGTATTGCATCGCCGCGGTCGCGCTGGCGTTCGGCATCTGCTGGTATTTCGCGGAAACCATCTTCGCTTTTCTGGTCCAGCCGCTGCTGGCGGCGGGGCAGAAGACGGTCATCTACACCCAGCTGTTCGAGGCCTTCTTCGTCCAGATCAAGGTCGCGTTCTTCTCCGCGATGATGCTGGCCTTTCCGGTCATCGCCAACCAGCTGTGGCAGTTCGTCGCCCCGGGCCTGTACCGCAAGGAAAAGCGCGCGCTGCTGCCGTTCCTGCTGGCGACGCCGGTGCTGTTCCTGACCGGTGCGGCGATGGCCTATTATGTCGCCATCCCGATGGCGCTGCATTTCCTGCTCGGCTATTCCGGGATGGTCGGCGGCGTGCAGCAGCAGGCGCTGCCCGCGATCGGCAATTATCTCAGCTTCGTGATGCAATTCCTGTTCGGCTTCGGCGCGGCGTTCCTGCTGCCGGTGCTGCTGATGCTGCTGGAGCGTGCGGGGATCGTGACGCGCAAGCAGCTGATCGGGGCGCGGCGCTATGCGATCGTCGGCGCCTTCGCGATCGCCGCGGTGCTGACCCCGCCGGATGTCGGATCGCAGCTGTTGCTCGCGATCCCGCTGACGATCCTGTACGAGATGGCGATCATCGGCATCTGGTTTACCGAACGCCGCCGTGCGAAGGAAGCCGAGGCGGCGGTCGAGTAACCGTCGTCGTTGCGGCGAGCGTTGCGAAGGGATCGCGTCGCCGCGCCAATGAAAAGGGCGGCCCGCATGTCGCGAGCCGCTCTCATCTTCCATCCGGAAGGTAAACCTTACTTCTTCACGTCTTCCGCAGTGTTGGTCACCGCGCGGCCGGCGGAGGACACGTCCTTGCCCGCGCCCGCCACGGTGTTGCACGCCGACACCAGTACGGCACCCGCCAGCACCGCGATCGTCACAACCTTACGCATCGTGTTCACTCCCTGAAAAGGACGGGATCACAATGCCGGTGCGGCCAAATCGTTCCGTCAATGGAATGGCCGACAGCAAGGAAGAAGAAGCGCGGCGGCGCAAAAAGTATAGGCCCGGAAGCGTCACCGGGGGGGGGAGGGTGATGCTTCCGGGCCTGTGTTGTTGGATAGCGAGAGCGGGGGGGCATAAGTTCGCTATCCGGGCTTGATAACGAGGCGATGGTCGGTGGGTTCCGGCGATTGCCGATATTTTTGAGAGGGGTGCGAAATTATTCGACGCCGGTCACCGCGATCGCGATTTCATAGGCGCCGGTCAGCGGATCGTGCTGCAACGTGGCGCGCAGCTGGCGGCTCAGCCCCTCGATCACGCGGCCGTAGCGGTGCTGAAGCCGGTCGCGCAGCGGGTCGTCGTCGACCAGCGCGCGCGACGACAGCCGCAGCACGGCACGGGTGTCGTCGCCGCCCGGCTTGAGCGACATGCGCACCTGCACCTCCGGCGCGCAGGTCATCGCCAGTTCGATCAGCTCGGTCACCAGGAAGGCGACCGCGACCGCGACGTCCTGCGTCACGTGATAGGGATCGATGTCGAGGACGATCGCGACGCGCGCGCCCTCCGGCGCGGTGGCGCGGATGCTGGAGGCGAGTTCGCCGAGCACCGCGCGCAATGCGACCCCGCGATTCTCCTCCATCTCCGCATAATGATAGCGATGGACGACCGCGAGCGCGTCGACGCGGCGCTGGATCGAGGCATAGGCCTGTGTCGCCTCCGCGCTCTTCGCGCCGCGGGCATGGAAGTTGATGAGGCTGGCGATCACCTGCAGGTTGTTCTTGACGCGGTGATGCACCTCGCGCGTCAGCTTCGTCTGGCGCACCAGCCCCTCGGCCAGCCCCGCCTCGTGGATCGCAACGGTGCGGCTGAGCGCGCGAAACGTGTCGCCCAGCTCGCGAATCTCCTGCGCGGGCAGCGCACGCAGCATCGCCGGATCGGGCTGATCGCCGGGCGAATAGGCCGCGATGCTGCCCCGCAGCGCGCGCAGCGGCGCGATCAGCAGCCGGTCGACCACGAACCAGCTGATCGCGGACGCCGCCGCCCACATCAGCAGCGGTAGCGCGAGCGCGATCAGCAGCGGCGAGCCGATCGGCGCGCTGCGCACCTGCATCTCCAGCATCAGCCCGCCGATGCCCAGGTCGTTGCGCACGCTCTCGCGCCGCTCCAGCGCGCTCTCGCGATCCAGCGTGTCGAGCGTCAGCCGCTCGTCCCCCAGCGTCAGCGCGCTGCCGTAATCGGGCGCGAACCCGCTCGGGCGACTGATCGTGCCCAGGAAGGCGGCGGGGAACCAGGCCGCCGCGGCGACGCGGTTGCTGCGGTCCGAGATGCGCAGCATCAGCCCGCGATCGTCGACGATGCGGGCGCTGATTGCGCCGCTCTCCGACTGGCGCGCGAAGGCGGCGGCACCGGGAAAGGGTTCGCCGCAGATCGGCTTGCCGCGGCGATCGACGATGACGAAGCTGGTGCCCGCGGCGGATTGCTGCGCGAACACGCCCTGCGCGCGCGCGCAGCTGGGCGCGTCGCCCTTGTCGACGTTGAGCGCATCGACGGCGACGCGCAGCGCGGTCATGTCGCCGACCAGCTCGATCGCGATCGCACGGGTGGATTCCGCCGCCGCGACGCGCAGGTGGGAGCGCAATTCGGTGTCGGCGATCTGGGTGACGCGCAGCGTGGCGAAGATCGCGATCAGCGCCAGCGGCAGCAGCGCGATGCTGAGGATCAGGAAAAGCTTCGCGCCGGTCGGCCAGCGCGCGAACATCCCCGGACGCACCGCGGGGGAGGCGGGGGCGTCAGGGACCGGGGTAGCGGCCACCTGTCGTCAGTCGAGCTTGCCGAGCAGCGAGAGCAGGTCGTCGGGAACCGCTTCCTCCACGGTCTTCTGATACACGGAGCGCAGCGCCGATCCCATATCCCGGTTCTTCGACTGTGCGACGGCGGCCTTTTTCGGCTTGTCCGGCGCTTTCTTGTCCGACGTCAACGCTTTCCCCCCGAGACGATCCTGCCCGAGATGGCCCGGCCGATGACCGATCGGGGTGACCGATCGGGCCGGGCGGAACACGATGGGGGGACCTCCAGTGCTGCCTTGCACGCCATGGCGCGCTTCGCCGATGAAACCAAATACAACTTCGTTGGTTCCCGCATCGTGCGACGAAAATCGCCGACCGGGGGGAGGCACCTTGCCACGGCCGCGCATTGGTCCACGTTCATGATGGTTTGGCGATCCCGCGCGGCTGCGCCGGGGATCGCAGGGAGGGCTTTCTACACATGTCGCTCGGACAACAACTCGCGCCGCATCTTCCGTTCCTGCGCCGCTACGGCCGTGCGCTGACGGGCAGCCAGGCGCAGGGCGACCGCTACGTCCGGGCCACGCTGGAGGCGATCGTGGCCGCGCCGGAGGAATTTCCGCGCGACGTCGACCCGCGGCTGGGGCTGTACCGCACCTTCCAGGCGATCTGGAATTCGACCAATTACGACGAAGCGCCGCAGGACGAGCCGGCCGAGGACCAGGAGGCGGTGGCGCGCGCGCGGCTGTCGCGGATGACGCCGTTGTCGCGCCAGGCGCTGCTGCTGACCGCGATGGAGGGCTTCACGCCCGAGGACGCGGCCTATCTGATCGAGGTGGACGCCGCCGAGGTCGATGCGCTGGTGGCCGAGGCGCTGGCCGAGATCGAGAAGCAGACCCGCGCGCGCGTCCTGATCATCGAGGACGAGCCGATCATCGCGATGGACATCGAATCGATCGTGCGCGACCTGGGGCACGAGGTGACCGGCGTCGCGGTGACCCGCGACGAGGCGGTGGCGCTGGCGATGGAGGATCGTCCCGGGCTGGTGCTGGCCGACATCCAGCTGGCCGACGACAGTTCCGGCATCGACGCGGTCAAGGACATCCTGGCCGAGTTCAACGTGCCGGTGATCTTCATCACCGCCTTCCCGGAGCGGTTGCTGACCGGCGAGCGGCCGGAGCCGACCTTCCTCATCACCAAGCCGTTCCAGCGCTCCACCGTGAAGGCCGCGATCAGCCAGGCGCTGTTCTTCGACCAGAGCACGGTGCCGGCCTGATCCGAGACGCAACAACGTGGCGGGTTCGGACGTTCGGTACGGACCCAAAACGGTCATTCGGGGTTACAGGATCATGGCAGACAGCAACGATCGCATCCATCTGGACACCAACGAGGCGCGCGCCGCCTCCACCACCGGGCGCGTGCGCTATATCCTGGCGGCGTCGCTCGTGCTGATCATCGTGATCTTTGCCGTGATCCTGCTGTCCTGACGCAAATGGCGACCCACGCACTGGCCAAGCCGGCCGACGCTACCTATCTTCCGCATTCTACGGCCGAACCTTGCGGGGCGGCGCCACCACGACGGAGCGGCA
>NZ_JAQIJJ010000011.1:0-84749 GCF_036946305.1 Sphingomonas adhaesiva | reverse complement strand
TTGCGATCGTCGGGCGCGAACCGCCCGTGATGCACCGTGGCGACACCCTCCACCGTGAAGGCCAGTTCCGGTGCGGTCGCCGCCACCGCGCGCGCCACCGCCACCGCGCCGTCGACGGTATTGCGCACCACCAGCACCGACGCGCCCGCACGCGCCGCCGCGACCGCGCGCGCCGCGATCGCCCCGGCATCGTCGATCGCTCCCGATACCTCGATCGTCACCCGCTTGATGGCCGACGAACCGACCGCGGCGCGCGGTGGCGCGTCGACTCCCGACACCGCAGGATAAGGCGCGGCCTCCGCCTCGGCCTGCGTCGGCAATGGTTTGCCCATGAACCGCGCACGCGCCTCCCCACCCAAGGTCGCGGACAGCAGCAGCGCGCGCCCGCCGACCGCAACATGATGCTCCAGCAGCCGCCCCAGCAGCCCCGTCATATACGCGTCGGAGGCATGGACCTCGTCCACCACCAGCAGGCTGCGCGCGAGCACGCCGGCGCGGAACAGCGCATGCTTGACCGGCAGCGTGCCGAGCAGCGCCTGATCGATCGTCCCCACCGCGACCCGTGCCGCCAGAAAGCGATTGGCCCGCTCCGCCGCCCAGCGTTCGTCGTCCGCGGCGCCCGGCTCCCCCTTGTCCCAACGCACGCGATAGCCGGGCAGCGCCTGCCCCTCCGCATCGCCCACGCGCCGATAACCCGGTATCGCCAGCACCGCGCGCGGGCCGCCCGATCCCCACACGTCCTGCAACATCTTGTCGACCCGCGCGTGCAACTGCACCGCCGCGGCGCGCGTCGGCAGCGCGAAGAACAGCCCATCCACCTCCTCGCGCCGCCGCAACTCCAGCCAGCGCCACAGCGCAGCCTCGGTCTTGCCCGATCCCGTCTCCGCCTCGATCAGCGCGATCGCGCCCAGATCGGCGGCCGCGGCATCCTGCTGAAATCCGTAGGGCACGTTGCCGAACGCCGCGACGAAATCAGCATCGGGCGTCGTCAGCGGCTGAAGGCCCCGCGCTGCCGCAGCGGCCATCGCCTCGTCCTGCCGCAGGGCGTCGCGCGCGGCCCCGTGCGGCCCCGCGATCGGGAAGCGCCGCTCATCCGATCCCAGCCAGTCGGCCAGCGTCACCAGTCCTTCAAACAGCGCGACGAAGCGCGGCGCATCGGGCAGCGGCGGGCCATCCTCCCACGCCAGCGGCCAGCGCGCACGCGCCGCCTCGATCAGCGGCATTACGTCTTCGGCCGGATCGTGGCCGTCCTTGGGCCACCAATGATCGACGAGGCCGATCCAGGCGCGGTTCTGATGCTCCGCATCGCGATAGAATGCCTGCAACGGTCGGCCATGATGCGCCATCACCGCCGCGAAATGCTCCCGCGCATCCCATGCCGCGATCATCGCGTGCAGCGCGCTCGCCGCCGCGCCGGTGCGCAGCGTCGAATGGTTCAGCAGCGCCGCCACCGGCGCGGTGTGGCCGACGATCGGGCGCACCTTGTCATCGTACCGCGCCTGGAACCCGCGATTGGCCTTGCCCAAATCGTGCAGCGCCACCAGCACGGTCAGCCGCGCGATGTCCTGATCGGTCAGCGCGCGCCCCGCCGCCGTGGTCAGCACCGCCCGCCATGCGGGAACGATCGCGGAAAACGCCGCGCCGACATCCAGACAATGGTCGACCAGCGGCAGCGCCGCAGTCACCCGCTTCTCCCCGTCCCGCGCCAATTTCGCCCATGGCGACCGTTCGTCCATCATATGTCTCCCCTCCTGCCCACCTAACAGCATCCGCGCCCGCGCGTCCGCAAGATGACACCAAAGCGGATGAAACCCTCGTTGGCGCCCCGCCCCCCGCCCCGCACTGTCGCGCGCATGACCGATGCGCCGCCGCGCCACGCCCCTTCGTCCCGCACCCCCGGCGTCGGCCAGTTCGTGTCGCTGCGCGCCGGCTGTGGATGGTCGAGGCGGAGCCGGACGGTCCGCTCGCCGGCCACCGCCTCGCGTGCATCGACGACGATGCCAGCGGCGAGGATGCGCAGTGTGCTGTGGAGCGCGGAGGTGGATGCGCGGCTCCACGACGAGGAAGCCTGGGCCTCGCTGGGGCATGAGGGCGGGGATGCGGCGACCTTCTCCGCTTATCTGCGCACCGTGCGCTGGCGCACCGCCACCGCGGCGGAACGCGACCTCTTCCAGGCGCCGTTCCGTGCCGGCATCCGGCTCGATCCCTATCAGTTGCTGCCGCTGCGCAAGGCGTTGCGGCTGCCGCGCGTCAACCTGCTGATCGCGGACGACGTCGGGCTGGGCAAGACGGTGGAGGCGGGGCTGGTGCTGCGCGAGCTGCTGCTGCGCCGCCGCGTCGACTATACCGTCGTCGTCGCCCCGCCGGCGATGACCATGCAATGGCGCGAGGAATTACAGACCAAGTTCGGCCTGTCGTTCGAGATCGTCGATGCGCGCCATCTGGAGGCGCTGCGCCGCCGTCGCGGCTATGGCGCCAATCCCTGGGCGGCGGGATCGCGCTTCATCCTGTCGCATCGTCTGCTCGGCGAGGAAGCCTATGTCGCGGGCTTGCGCGACGTGCTGGAGGATTTTCGCGCCCGCTCGCTCCTGATCCTCGACGAGGCGCATCACGCCGCCCCCGCCGGCAGCGGGCGCTATGCGATCGAAAGCCAGTTCACCCGCGCGCTGCGCGACCTGTCGGAGCGGTTCGAGCACCGGCTATTCCTGTCCGCCACGCCGCACAACGGCCATGCCAACAGCTTCGCGACCTTGCTGGAGCTGCTCGATCCGCAGCGCTTCACGCGCGGCGTGCCGGTGCGCCCGGCCGATCTCGACCCGGTGATGGTGCGGCGGCTGAAGAGCGACCTGCGCGCGCTGGGCGAGGCATTCCCCGAGCGCATCGTCACGCCGATCGTGATCGACGACCTGCCGTCGGACGCCTCCGAGCTGTCGCTCGCCGCGATGCTCGCCGAGTATCGTGCATTACGCGAACAGCGCATCGCCGCGCTGCCGGGCGCGCAGGCGGCGCGCGCGCGGCTCGCCTTCGTCGGGTTGCAGCAGCGGTTGCTGTCGTCGGTGGCCGCGTTCGCGCGGACGCTGCGGGTCCATCTCGCCGGGCTCGACCGCGCCTTGGCGGGCGACGCGACGCAGGGCGCGCCGACTGCCGCCGACACCGACACGCCGGATCGCGCCGAGGACGAGGATGCCGCGCTCGACCTGCTCGACCGTGCCGATGCCGCGGACGCGGAAGCCGCCGCCATCGCCGGCAGCGCCGGATCGTCGCACGCACAGCTTGCCGAGGAACGCGCCTATGCCGCCGCGATGCTCGCCGTGGCGGAGGCTGCGCGCACCGCCCCCGATGCGCGCGTGCGCTGGATCCTCGAATGGGCGCACACGCACCTGCTCGACACGGATGGGCGCTGGGGCAACCGGCGCCTGATCCTGTTCACCGAATATGAGGATACGCGCCGCTGGCTCCAGCGGCAGCTGGCGGTGCTGCTCGACCCCCGCCGACGCGCACGAGGCGCGGCGCATCGACACCTTCACCGGCGTCACCTCGGCCGAACGGCGCGAGGCGATCAAGCGCGCCTTCAACGACCCCGCCGATCCGCTGCGCATCCTGATCTGCACCGATGCCGCGCGCGAGGGGATCAACCTCCAGGCGCAATGCCACGACCTGATCCACGTCGACCTGCCGTGGAATCCGTCGCGGCTGGAGCAGCGCAACGGGCGCGTCGACCGCAAGCTGCAACCGCATCACCACCGTCACCTGCCGCTATTTCGTCTATGCGCAGCGGCCCGAGGACGTCGTGCTCGACGCGCTGGTGCGCAAGACCGAGCTGATCCGGCAGCAACTGGGCTCCGCAGGCGAGGTGCTGGGCGCGCGAATCGCCGACCGGCTGGGCGGCGGCGGGATCGACCGCCGCGCCGCGCGCGACCTCGCCGACCGCATCCGCGACGAGGCCGCGGACGAGCGCGTCCGCGCCGCGATCCGCGACCTCGACGATTGGCGAAGAGGCGCGGCGCGCGCGGCTGAAGCGCGAGCAGGACGATCTGACCGTCATGCTGGAAAAGGCGCGTGCGCGGGTCGGGGTCGATCCGGGCGAGCTGCAATCGGTGGTCGGGCTCGCCCTGTCGCGCGCGGTGGCGCGTGGGACGGCACCGCGGCGGTGGGCGAGACGCCGGTCTTCGCGCTCGATCAGGATGCGCTGGCCGCCGATCCCAGCTGGCAGCCTCTGCTTGACGACTTGCGCGCGCGGCCCGCGCGTGCCGGCGAGCGCCCCGCGGAATGGCGCGCGAGCAGCGACGCCGCGGTGCGCCGCATCAGCTTCGCGCCCGCGATCCTGCCCGACGGGCGCGACGCGGGCGATGTCGTGCAGCTCCACCTCGAACACCGGCTGGTACGCCGGCTGCTCGGCCGCTTCCTCTCGGCCGGGTTCCGGCAGGGGCTGGCGCGCGCCTGCGTCATCCGCACCGCCGCCGCCACGGTCCCGCGCGTCGTCCTGCTCGGACGGCTGGCGCTGTACGGCGACGGCGCGGCACGGCTGCACGAGGAGGTGTTGAGCGTCGCCGCCGACTGGCGCGAGACGGGCGCGTTGCGCGCGCTGGCCGAAGGACGCGAGGCGGAAACGCGCGTGCTGGAGGAACTGATCGACGCGCTGCGCACCGCCCCGGATGCCGATGCGGACACCGCGCATCGCGCCACCGTGGCCGCCACCCGCGATGTCGCGGACCTGCGCCCCGTGCTGGAGGAACGCGCCGCCGCCCGTGCGGAACGGGTCGCGGGCGAACTCGACCGCCGCGCCGCCGCGGAAGCGCGCGGGCTGGAAACGCTGCTGGAGCAATGCATCGCACGCATCTGCGCGAACGCGGCAGCGACGATGCGCAACTGTCGCTGCTGCTCGATCCCGCCGAGGCACGGCAGCGCGCCGCCGATCGCCGCTCATGGGAGCGCGCCGCCACCCGCCTCGACGACGAACTGGTGCGCGAGCCCGAACGGCTGCGCGCCGCCGCCCGCATTCGCGCGCGCCGGCTGGAACCGATCGGCCTCGTCTATCTCTGGCCCGCCGCATGAGCGCGCCGCTGCCGCCGGGCCGTCACGACTGGATCGGCTATCTCCAGCCGGTCGGGCTGGTCGTCGCCCCGGCCGCGCTGTCGCGGATCGGGCTGTGGCCCTCGCCGCAGGGCGCCGCCGACAGTCTCGCGGTCGCCACTGCGCTGGCCGGGTTCGCGGACGATGCCTGGCCCTTCTTCTGCGACGTGCTCGGCTGGTCCGCGACGCGCGTCGCCGGCGCACCGGGCGGCCCGGCGCTGCCCGACACGCTGCGGCTGACGCTGCGCGAGCAGGAGACGCTGCTGGAGCCGCATTGGGCGGTGACCGGCGCGGACGGCACGCCGCAACTGCTGGTTCGGATCGAGGCGCACGACCTGGTCCTCGACCGCCGCGGCACGCTCGACGGCTGGGAGGCGACCGCGCAGCAGCGGTTCGAACGGCTGCTGCGCGAAACCGGCGTGCTGGCCGGCGTGATCGTCGGCGCGCGCGAGACCGGGCGCAACGACGGCGCCGCGATCGAACCGGTGCTGCGACTGGTCGTCGCGCCGCGCGGCGAGGTGTCGGGGCACATGACCTGGCCGCTCGCCGCGCTGGCCGAGGTCGGCGGGCGCGGGATGCTCGCCGGGCTGAAGCTGCTGCTGGATGCGCATGCGCTGTTCACCGGCCCGCCCTCGCACCGCCTGCCCGCGGTGCTGGCGGAGAGCCGCGCCGCGCAGGCGGACGTGTCGACGCGGCTCGCCGGACAGGTGCTCGCCAGCCTGCACGAACTGTTGCGCGGCTGGACGCGGCCGATGGCGCGCGCATCCGCACGCTGGCCGCGACGCGTCCGCAGCACCTGTACGAAGGGCTGCTCACCGTCCTGCTGCGGCTGATCTTCATCCTCTATGCGGAAGATCGCGGGCTGATGCCGTCCGCGCCGGGCGCCGCCGCCGCGACGCTCTACGAACAGGGCTATGCGCTGGGCGGGCTCCACCTGCGGCTGCGCGACGATGCCGCGCTCTATCCGGATACGATGGACGAGCGGCGCGGCGCCTGGGGCCGGTTGATCGCGCTGTTCCGGCTGGTCGATCGCGGCCATCCCTCGGGCTTCATGCAGGCGCGCGGCGGCAAGCTGTTCAGCGAGCCGGCCTTTCCCTTCCTGCTGGGACAGGATGCGCCGGACGATGAGGCACGCGTGCTGCCGGTCGGCGACGGCTGCGTGCTGCGCATCCTCGACAACCTGCTGATGCTGGGCGGGGAGCGGATCGCCTATCGCTCGCTCAGCGTCGAACAGATCGGCTCGGTCTATGAAACCGTGATGGGCTTTACGGTGGAGGGCGCGCCCGGCCCGATGCTCGCGATCCGCGCCGGCAAGAACAATCGCGTGCCGGTGTGGATCGCGCTCGATACGCTCGCCGCGGCGGGCGAACGCGAGAAGCTGCTGAAGGCATGGACCGGGCGCGGCACCTTCCCCGCCGCGGTATCGCGCGCGCTGCGTTCGGCACAGGGGGTGGAGGCGCTGGCCGCGGCGCTGGCGCCGGTGGCAGATGCGCGCGCCTCCCCGCGCGGCCAGCCGGTGGCGGCAGGCACCCCGATCCTGCAACCCAATGACGAACGCCGCCGCACCGGCAGCCACTATACGCCGCCCTCGCTGACCCGCCCGATCGTCGCGCACGCGCTTGCCCCCGCCTTCGCGCGGATCGGTGAGGACGCGCGGCCCGCCGACGTGCTGGACCTCAAGGTATGGCGACCCGCCGCCGGCTCGGGCGCGTTCCTGGTCGAGGCGTGCCGCCAGCTGGGCGAGCGGCTGGTCACCGCCTGGACGCGCTGGCCGGCGCAGCGCCCTACGATCCCGGCGGACGAGGACGAACTGCTCCACGCCAAGCGGCTGGTGGCGCAGCATTGCCTGCGCGGGGTCGACCGCAACCCGCTCGCGATCGATCTCGCCAAGCTGTCGCTGTGGCTGGAGACGCTGGCCAGCGCGCACGAATTCACCTTCCTCGACGCGGTATTGCGCCACGGCGACAGCCTGGTCGGGCTGCCCAATCCGAAGATCGTCGCGGTCACCTGGGGCAAGGTGTCGGGGCAGCACAGCTTCGTCGAGGCGATCGTGCGCGAGGGGATCGACGCCGCGGCGGAGTTGCGCCGCCTGATGCGAAGCGAGGCGGAGATCGCCAGCTACGCCGCGCAGGAACGCCGCCACCGCGCCGCCAGCGTGGCGCTGGAGCGCGCGCATCTGGTCGCCGACGCGATCCTCCATTCCTTCTTCACCGGCACCGGCGCGCGCGACCGCGACGCACGGCTGGCGGAGGTGCAGCAATGCGTGCTCGCCCCCAATGCCGCCAGTTGGGCGCGGCTGGCGGCATGGCGCGACGACCTGCGCGCGCCGCCGATCGGCATCGCCAGCTTCCACTGGGAGCTGGAGTTCGACGACGTCTTCACCCGCGCCAACCCTGGCTTCGACGCGATCATCGGCAACCCGCCGTTCGCGGGCAAGAACACGATCGCCGCCGGGAACGCCCCCGCCTATCCCGACTGGCTGAAGGCGCTGCACCCCGGCGCGCATGGCAATGCGGATCTGGTCGCGCACTTCTTCCGCCGCGCGTTCAGCCTGCTGCGCCGCGGCGGCGCCTTCGGCCTGATCGCCACCAACACCATCCGCCAGGGCGACACGCGCGACACCGGCCTCACGCGCATCCTCGCCGAGGGCGGCACGATCTACCGCGCCGTCAGCCGCCACCGCTGGGAGGGCGAGGCGGCTGTGGTGGTGGCACAGGTCTTCGTCTGTCGTGGAGAGAGCGGCATGACGCCGATGCTGGACGACCGCCCGGTACGACGAATCTCAGCCTATCTGATGGAGGGCGATCTGGACGGATCGCCAGAGCGACTCCGTGAGAATGCCAGACGATCATCCGAGGGGGTCAAGGTCTATGGAGGCGGTTTTCTCTTCAGCCGGGATAAGCCCTTCAGCAACGACAACACCATGATCGCCTTGGACACACTACTTAAACGCGAGCCGGATGCGCGGGAGGTTATTCGCGTGTTTCTGGGCGGAGAGGAACTGGTCAACGATCCCGCGCATCGCGCCAGCAGGCGAGCGATCGATTTCGGTGCCTTCCCGCTCGACACCGTCCGGGCGCGCTGGCCGGAAACGCTCGCGATCGTGGAACGCCATGTCAAACCGTATCGCGATACGATTAGCGACGAGGCGGCACGGCGTGACTGGTGGCTTTTCCAGCGACGACGGGAAGAACTGATCCGCGTCTTCCGCGCGCGGCCTTACGGTCTCGCGATCGGCGTGACCTCGCCGCATCTGTCAGTCGCCCGGGTGCGCAGCGAAATGCTCCTGTCGAACACGGCGATCATGATTGCTTTGGAAGGCTACGGCGCCCTCGCCACACTGCAATCGCGCGTCCACGAAGTGTGGACCCGTTTCTTCGCCTCCACTCTTGAGGATCGCCTCCGCTACACCCCATCTGACTGTTTCGAGACGTTCCCGCTGCCGCCCGGCTACGCCACCGATCCCGCACTCGACGCCGCCGGGCGCGCCTATCACGACCACCGCGCCGCGCTGATGGTCGCGCGTGATGAGGGGATGACGCCGACCTACAACCGCTTCCACCGCGCGACCGACACCGACGACGATATCGCGATGCTTCGCCATCTGCATGAGCGGATCGATCACGCCGTGCTCGCCGCCTACGGCTGGGACGATCTCGCGCGCGCGGCACATGCCGTCTTCCTCGACGTCGAAAGCGAGGACGACCACCGCTATCAGGGCCGCCTGTTCTGGCCCGCGCCGTTCCGCGACGCGGTGCTCGCGCGGCTGCTGCGGCTCAACGAGGAACGCGCGACGATGGAGCGGATGTGATGACGGCGGCAGGGGTACGCGCGGACATGGTGCGGCGGTTGCGCCGCAACCTGATCGGGTCGAGCGAGGTGGAGGATGCCGACCTCGCCACCGAGCGGCTGCCCGCGGGCGAAAGCCCGTCGCGCTGGTATCTCGCCGGCTTCATCGCGCCGTCGGGCGAACTGACCACCGAACCGGAGATGGCCGTCGATGCCGAGCCGGACGAGGCCGACGCCTTCCTGCCGGAATATGACGGCTTCGGCGCGGGCGGGGCGGCGGGCGATCATGACGAACCCGATCCCCCGGCGGCACGGCGGCGCTTCCTGCCCAGCACGATCGGCATGTCGACGATGGTCGCGGCGGAGGTGCGCACGCTGGAGGTGACGCTCGACTGGGGCGATTACGTGCCCGAGCCGCCGCTGCCGCCCGAGGTGCTCGACGGCGGCGGTGATGCGCGCGGCACCGCCGTCTCGTGGCGCCGCGTGCCATGCCGGCATACGGCCACCCTGCCCATTCCGCGCGAGGATGAGGGGATCACGCATCTGCCGCTGCCCGGCACCGCCGCCACCGCGCGCGCGGGCGGCGCGCTGGAACTGGCGATCCGCGCGCGTCCCTTCGCGCTGCACCTGGCGAATGGCGAGGAGCGTGCGGTGCAGGTCGTCACCGTCTTCCTGGTCAACAAGCGGCTGGAGCCGCCCGCGCCCTATCGTGACCTTGCCTATGCCTATCAGGTGCGGCTGGAGCTGGCCTGTGCGCAGGGCTTCGTCGCGCAGCACGATCTGTCGCGCGTCGCGCGCGACGATTGGGACGATCAGCTCGCCGACCTCCATTATCGCGACAGCGCGGCCTATGCCGCCGGGCTGGGATGCGCCTCCGGCCATGTCGTCGACGACGATGGCGTGGTGCGGCGCGTCCACACCACGCACCTGCCGCGTGCCGCGGTGGAGCGGACCGTTGCCGCCGCGGTGCCCGATGTCGTGTTCGACATGGACCGACTGGCGGACCTCGCGAACCGCGATGGCGCGGCGCTCGCCACCGCGCTGGCGCCGCTGACCGCCGCTTATGCCGACTGGTCGGCGCGACAGCAGGCCGCGGCACAGGCGCCCGACATCGCCACTGCGCCGCAACGCGCGCGCACGGCCGCCACGCTGATCGCCGCACAGGAACAGGCGCAGCACCGGATCGCGGCGGGAATCGCGCTGCTGCGCGACGATGCGCAGGTGCGCATCGCCTTCGCCATCGCCAACCGCGCCGTCGCCGACGCCACCCGCGCACGCCGCCCCGGCGACACGACGCCGACGTGGCGCCCGTTCCAGCTCGCCTTCATCCTCATCAACCTGTCGGGCATGGCCGATCCCTGCCACCCCGATCGCGACACCGCCGACCTGCTGTTCTTTCCCACCGGCGGCGGCAAGACAGAGGCGTATCTGGGCCTTGCCGCGTTCACGATCGCGCTGCGCCGGTTGCGCGGCGACGGCCTGCTCGGCGCGGGCGTGTCGGTCGTGATGCGCTATACGTTGCGGCTGCTGACGCTCGACCAGCTCGGCCGCGCCGCCGGACTGGTATGCGCGCTGGAGCTGCTGCGCACCGGCCCCGACTATCGCGACGCCGCCGGGCGTCCGCGGCTGGGCGAATGGCCGATCGAGATCGGGCTGTGGGTCGGCTCCGACGCCAGCCCCAACCGGCTGGGCGGCAAGGGCGACCGTGCGGACGGCACCGCGGTGAAGCGCGTGCGCGCCTATAGCACCGGGCGCGATCCGCGCGCGCCCGCTCCGATCAAGGCGTGCCCGTGGTGCGGCACCGCCTTCACCCCGCACAGCTTCCGCTGCGTGCCCAACGCCGACGCGCCGACCAATCTGGAGCTGCGCTGCGTCAACCTCGCCTGCCCCTTCACCGGCGACCGCGCGCTGCCGGTGGTGACGGTGGACGAGGCGATCTATCGCCGCCTGCCCGCGTTCCTGATCGCCACCGTCGACAAGTTCGCCGCACTTCCCTGGGTCGGCGCGGCCGGCGCCTTCTTCGGCCAGGTCGACCGCGCCGACGACGCCGGCTTCTACGGCGCGGCGACGCCCGGCCGGGGCCGCGCGCTCGACGGCGGACACCGGCTCGCGCCGCCCGATCTGGTGGTGCAGGACGAGCTGCACCTCATCTCCGGCCCGCTCGGCACCGTCGCCGGGCTGTACGAGGCCGCGATCGACCGGCTCGCGACCCGCATGATCGACGGCCGGCGCGTCCGGCCGAAGATCGTCGCCTCCACCGCCACCGTGCGGCGCGCGCGCGACCAGATCCGCGCGCTGTTCGACCGCCACGATACGCATATCTTCCCCCCGCCGGGCATCGACCGCCGCGACAGCTTCTTCGCGCTCACCCGTGTGGAGAGCGATGCCGATCCCGCGCGCTGGTATGTCGGGCTGGCGGCGGCGGGGCGCGGGCCGAAGCTGGTGTTCCTCCAGGCGCTGGTGACGCTGCTGGGCGCGGCGCAGGGGCTGGCGGATGAGGGCGGCGATGCCGACGCCTATCTGACCGCGCTGTGCTATTTCAACGCGTTGCGCGAACTGGGCGGCGCACGGCGCATCGTGGAGGACGAGGTCGCCGCGCGCCTCGCCCGCTATGGCGAGCGCCGACGCCGGCTGGAGCCGCCCGACCATCCGTTCGGCGACCGCGTGCTGCGCGAGCCGGTCGAGCTGACCTCGCGCGTCTCCACCGATCAGGTCGCCGCGGCGAAGCGCCGGCTGGAGACCGGCTTCGGCGCGGGCGACGCGGTCGATGTCGCGCTGGCGACCAACATGATCTCGGTCGGCCTCGACATCGATCGGCTGGGCCTGATGCTGGTGCAGGGCCAGCCCAAGACCGCGGCCGAATATATCCAGGCGACCAGCCGCGTCGGGCGCAACCCGGCGCGCCCCGGGCTGGTCGTCGTCATCCTCAACGTCCATCGCCCGCGCGATCGTATGCATTTCGAGCAATTCGGCCATTTCCACGACACCTTCTATCGCGCGGTGGAGGCGACCAGCGTCACCCCCTGGTCGCCGCGCGCGCTGGACCGCGCGCTGGCCGCGGTGGTGGTGGCGATCGCGCGCCACCTCGACCCTGCGCTGACCGCGTCCGGCGCGGTCACTGCACTCGCCACCGCACCCGCCACCCGCGCCGCGGTGGTGCAGCATCTGGTCGACCGCGCGCCCGCCGGGATCGAGGGCGGGCGCGACCGTCTCGCCGCCACGATCGAGGGATTGCTCGACGACTGGGTCGCGATCGCCGCCGAACGGACCGCCGCCGGCCTGCGCTTCAGCTATGAGGACCGGCCGCAGCGGCTGCTGCATCCGCCGCTCGACCCCGCGCTCGACAATCTGTCGCCCGCCCATCGCCGCTTCCAGGCCGGGTGGAGCATGCGCGACGTCGAACCCGGCGTGCTGGTCAAGCCGCGCGGCCCCGAGGGCGAACGCGTCAGCGGCGCAGGAGACATGTCATGACCGCCAAGCGCATCACGCTGCGCCAGTCGCAGCTCGTCATCGGCTTCGGCCCCGGCGCGATGGTCGACCTGCCGACGCGATCGGTGGTGATCGGCGGCCTCGACCTGTGGCACATGCGCGAGCGCGACAGCTGGCGCACCGTCCCCGAACCGCGCGCGGTCGCGGTGCTGGAGACGCTGCTGCGCGCCGGCGGGCGGCTGGCGGACGATGCGCGGCTGACGCTGCGCACGCCGCCGATGCACGACGAGGCGCGCAGCGGCACCGGCGAACCGCCCGGCGTGGAGGCGCGCATCTTCCCCGCCTGGTTCGTTGCGCGCGAGGCGGAGGAGAGCGGCGACGTGCGCCGCCGCCGGCTGGTCCGCTGGCGCGACCTCGACCCGCGCGGACGCACCGATCTGGTTGATGACGACGGCCGCCGCATCCCCGTCACCCCGATCCGCTTCGTCGCGGGGTGCCGCAAGGGGCACCTTCAGGACATCGACTGGGCCTATGCGGTCCATATCGGCAGCGGCACCACGGACCGCTGCGCGCAGCCGTTGTGGCTGGAGGAACGCGGCACCTCGGGCGATCCCGCCTCCACCCGCGTCGTGTGCGGGTGTGGCGCCGCGCTGTCGCTGCGCGATGCGCAGGCGGACGGCCGCTTCGGCAAGTGCGGCGGGCGCCGGCCATGGCTGCGCACGCCCGAACCCGGCGGCTGCGACGAGAATCTGCGCTTCCTCAACCGCACCGCCACCAACGCCTATTTCCCGCAGGTGCTGACGGTCATCTCGCTCCCCGCCGCGGAGGACGACCTGACCCGGCTGGTCGAGGCGCATATGGACGCGATCGACTGGATCACGACCGAGGCCGAGATGGCGATGGCGCGGCGCGCCAACCCCGCGCTGCGCGCCGCGCTCGACGGGTGGAGCGATGCCGATGTCGTCGCGCGCATCGCGCAGCTCAACGCCACCGGACAGCAGACGCTGGCAAGGGCACCCAAGGTCGCCGAGTTCGACCTGCTCACCTCCGGGCTGCCGGAGATCGGCGCCGCCACCCCCGATGCCCGCCTCCACGCGCGCACGCTGAGCCGCGAGCAATGGGATGGCGACCGCCCGCGCCTCGCCCCGATCGCCTCCGCGGTGGCGGTCCATCGATTGTGCGAGGTCGCCTGCCTCTACGGCTTCACCCGGTTCGAGGCCGCGCCGACCGCGATCGACGGCGATCTGGAGGAATTGTATCTCGCGGTGGAGGGCGCCGCGCTCGCCACCGACCTCGAATGGCTGCCCGCGGTGGAGCAGCGCGGCGAGGGCATCTTCCTGCGCTTCGACGCCGCCGCGATCCGCGCCTGGCTGATGCGCCCCGCAGTGGCCGCGCGCGGCGAGCGGCTGTATAGCGGCTGGGACCGCTGGCGCGCCAGCCAGCCGTTCGGCGACCGCCTCCAATTCCCCCGCCTCGCTTATTACGCCATCCACGGCTTCAGCCACGCGCTGATGAACGAGATCGCGCTCGATTGCGGCTATCCCGCCACCGCGCTGAAGGAGCGGCTCTACGCGATCGTTGATGACGATGGCGAACGGTTCGGGCTGCTGCTCTACACCGCCTCTACGGGATCGCAGGGGACGCTGGGCGGGCTGGTCGCGGTGCTGCCGCGGCTGGGCGCGATCGCCGAACGCGCGCTCGACCGCCTCGCCTTGTGCAGCGGCGACCCGATCTGCGCCGAACACGATCCCGATACCCATGCCGACGAACGCGCGCTGAGCGGTGCGGCCTGCCACAGCTGCCTGCTGGTGGCGGAAACCTCGTGCGAGTCGCGCAACCTATACCTCGACCGCGCGCTCACCGTGGCGACGGTGGTGGCGGGCGGGACGGCGTTGTTCGACGGATGATCCGGAACGGACGAATGGTACGCCAGCGCGCTTGACCGGCGCGCCGGACTGTCCTTCCATGCGGACCCGGGGGAGCAAGGCATGATCGGTTGGCGTGACGAGGATGGCCGCGAGCATCGCGGGTCGCTGTTCGCGGCCTTTGCCGCGCTGGCGACGGGTGAGGCATGGAGCTTCACCGCGCTGCGCCCGCATCAACGCGAGCCGTGGCATGCCTTTACGGTGCAGGTGGCGGCGCTGGCGCTGATCCACGCTAGGCGCGACACCTTGCCGCAGGATGAGGTGGTATGGCGCGACCTGCTGATGACGCTGACCCCCGACCGGCCCGAGGCATGGGAGCTGGTGGTCGACGATTGGACCAAGCCCGCATTGCTCCAGCCGCCGATCGTTAACGAGAGCGACCGGGCGGCGTACAAGAACCGCCTGCCCACCCCCGATGCGCTCGACATGCTGGTCACCGCGAAGAATCACGACGTCAAGCAAGAGCGGATGGCGACCGCCAGCGACGAGGACTGGCTGTTCGCGCTGGTGACCTTGCAGACGACCGAGGGGTTTCTCGGCGCGGGGAATTACGGCGTGTCCCGCATGAATGGCGGCTTCGCGAGCCGGATGACCTTGGGCGTTCGACCGCAGGGTGGCGCTGGCGCCGCGTTCCAGCGCGACACCTTGCGCCTCGTCGCCGACGCCGGTTCACGACCCGATCGCCGCGCCGGCATCGCGCTGTTGTGGACGCAACCCTGGGACGGCACAATATCGCTGGACGTCGAGAAACTCGATGAACTCTATGTCGAGATCTGTCGCCGCATTCGCCTGCGCCATGGCGCGTCTTCCGCGATCGAAGGGGTCGCCGCCGGATCGAAGTGCGCCCGCGTCGCCGCTGCGCACCTCAAGGGGCTGACCGGTGATCCATGGGCACCGCTCAAGGCCGATGGTACGTCGAGCCATACGCCCAGCGGCGCCGGCTTCGGCTATCGCCAGATGGCTCGCCTGCTCAATCGCGAGGAGATCAAGCGTCCGCTGCTGGCGGAGCCGCACGACACGGATGCGGCCACCGGTCTGTCGATCCTCGCCGCGGCGCTGGTCCGCGGACAGGGCAAGACCGAGGGGCTCCATCGCCGCCCTGTGCGCATCAGCCGGCTCGCGCAACTCCCCACCGGCCAGACGAAGATGCTGGACCGGATCGGCGACGTGGCGAACAAGCGCGCGCTGGAAGCCGGCGAGGCGAGCCGACGGCTACGCCGCTCGTTGATCTCGCTGATGCAGGGCGGCCCGGACAAGGCACGGCTCGACGACGATGCCACGAAGAAGAAGACCGAACGGTGGATCGAGCGGTTCGATGCCGCGGTCGACGAGGATTTTTTCGAGGCGCCGTTTTGGGCCGAGGCCGCCGGCGATCCCGATAACCACCGGTTGTTCTGGCGCTCATGGCTGCGCGACGTCGCGTTCGACGTCTTCGACACCGCCGCCGACGCAGCGCCGGGAACGACGATGCGACGTACTCCGGCCCGGGCGCGGGCGCGATCGATGCTGTTCTTCGAAATGAGCCGCTGGCTGAAGGAGGTCGAACATGGCGAGTAGTCCATTGCCGGTGCCGCCCGGCACTCCCGGGGCAGCGGCGGTATCGTCCGATTGGTTCGTCTCCATCTCCGGCCAGTTGCGATTTCTCTCGACCGGCGAACGGGCAATCCTGCGCCGATTGGAGCTCGGCCGATCAGCCGTCTCGGATGGCACCATCATCAAATTGTTGATGAGGGCCAAGGTCGCCCCCGACCTGTTCGAAAGCGATTACGAACGATGGCGATTGGTCGTGCATGTCGCCGCGATGCTGGCAGGGACCGGCGCCATCGCGTCTCATGACGAAAAGCGCCGGCTCGGCGCCGCGCTGCACGACGCGGGCGTGTCGGAGAATCGCATTCTGCGCCTGCTGGCTGCGCGCGGGGCAGGACTCCACGATCAGATTCGCCTGATGGCACGCCTCCTCGCACGGCCGCGCAAGCCGGTGAACCTGTGGACCGTCTATCATCTGCTCGCAGGCGATGACGGGAAAGCGCAATCCGCCCGCATCCGGATCGCGCAGGATTATTATGCCGCCGCAGCGCGGTCATAAGAGGGGACTTCGAATGACGACTGACACGATCGACGACGCGCTGCCGAAGTTCATCCAGATCCATTTCCTCGCCGCATGGCCCGGCGCGCTTCTCAACCGCGACGATGCCGGACTGTCCAAGCGCCTGCCGTTCGGCAGTGCCACCCGCACTCGCATCTCCTCGCAATGCCTGAAGCGCCACTGGCGCAAGGCGGATGACCGTCATGCGCTCCATCGTCTGGCAGAACAGAGCGGCGTGGAGGGCGTCCGCTCCAAGATCGCGATCGAACGCGAGGTGACGGGGCCACTGCGCGCGCGCTTCGATGAGGAGGCGGTGGATGCGGTCGAACTCGCCTTCCTCACCAAATTTTACGGCAAGAGTGCCAAGGACAAGCAGCAGCGTCAGGCGTTGCTGTTCGGTCGCCCCGAACTCGCATGGATGCGTCAGCAGGCGGAACGACTGCTATCGGAGAACGCGGATGCCAAGGCGGCCGGCGCCGCCGCCGACGCGTGGATCAAGGAGGAGAAAGCAAATCTCAACCAGCTGCGCGATCAGAATGTGCTCGCCGCCTCGCTGGAGGCGGCCCTGTTTGGGCGCATGGTGACCAGCGACACGCGCGCCAATCGCGATGCCGCGATCCATGTCGCGCACGCCTTCACCGTCCACCCGGAACAGGCGGAGCTGGACTATTTCACGGTCGTCGACGACCTGCGCGACCGCGATCTGGGCGACGACGCCGGCGCCGCGGGCGTGTTCGATACGGAGCTCACCTCGGGCCTCTATTACGGCTATGTCGTGGTCGACGTGCCGCTGTTGGTGTCCAACCTCACCGGCTGCGACCGCACCGACTGGGCCGGGGATTATGACCGCGCGCTCGCCGCGCAGGTGGTCGAGCATCTGATCCACCTCGTCGCGGAGGTGTCGCCGGGCGCCAAGAAGGGCTCCACCGCCCCCTACAGCCGCGCCGAACTGGTGCTGGTCGAGGCGGGCGACCGCCAGCCGCGCACGCTGGCCAATGCCTTTCGCGACGCGGTACCGACGCAGGATGTCGCCTCCAACCACTCGCTCGGCCACCGCACCGCACAGAAGCTGCTCGGCCATCTCCAGGCGCTGGACGCGATGTACGATACCGGCGAGGCGCGCCGCCACGCCCGTCTCCCCGATCTGGCGCTCGACGGGATCGCCGACGGCAGTCTGCGCGAGGTGGCCGACTGGGCCGGCGCGCTGGTCCGCGACGCGCGGATGATGCCGTGAGGCACCTGATCCTCGATCTCGACGCGCCGCTGATGAGCTTCGGCGGCGATCTGGTCGATGCCTATGGCGTCGTGCGCGATTTTCCCGCCAAGTCGATGCTCGCGGGGCTGTTCGCCAACGCGCTCGGCTGGGAGCGCCATGACGCGGACGCGCAGGCCGCGTTGCAGGAGCGGCTGGTGATGGGATCCGCGCGGATCGCGGAGGGCCAGCGCCAGCGCGAGTTCCAGACCGCCAAGCTGGAGGCGAACGACCGCGGCTGGACCACGCGCGGCCGCGTGGAGGGGCGCGCGGGCGGTGCGGACACCTACAAGTCGCCCCACATCCGCTATCGCGACATGGACGCCGACGCGCGCGTCCTGATCGCCTGCCGGCTCGACCCCGCCGATGCGGCGCCCGATCTGGACGCGCTGGCCACCTCGCTGGTGCGCCCCGAACGCCCGCTGTTCATCGGCCGCAAGCCGTTCCTGCCCTCGCGCCCGCTGTTCCGCGGCATCGTGGAGGCGGCGACGATCCCCGACGCGCTGGTGGCGGCGCTGGCGGCGTCGAGCGGCGATCCCCTGCTCCGCCCCGTCCCCGAGATCCGCGCGCAATGGCCGTTGCGCGAACTGACCGGCGATGCACTGGCACAGGCGATCGCGGGCGGCGCGCGCGAGGATGAGCTGACCGACGAACGCCACTGGCCCGCCGGCGTCCACGCCGGGCTGCGCCGCGTGATGTACGGTCGGCTCGCCTGGCCGGAGGCGACGGCGTGACGCTCCATCTGGTCCGGCTGGGCGTGGACCCGCTGGCGCTGGCCCGCTTCGCGGTGGAGCGGCGGATCGACGACGACGACGATGGCTATGCGCTGCACTGCGCTTTGGTTGAGCGCTTCGGCGATGCCGCCCCGCGCCCGTTCCGCTACCTGCCGGACCATCGCCGGGGACCGCATGTGCTGGGCTATGCCGGCGATTGGGCCGCGATGCAGGACGCCGCGGCGCTGCCGATCGCGGACGACCGGCTCGACGGGCTGTTCGACACGCCGGAGGCGCAGCCGATGCCCGCCGCCTGGCGCATCGGCGCACGCTATGCCTTCGAGGTGCGCGCGCGGCCGGTCGTCCGTTTCGGCAAGCAGGTCCGCGCCGCGCGCGAAGGCCGCACCGCCGCATGGCAGCACCGCGCCGGCGAGATGGACGCCTATGTCGCCGCCTGCGAGCGCGCGGTGCGGGCGACCGACGGCACCGGCGACGTCACGCGCGAGGCGGTCTATGCCGACTGGCTCCGCACCCGGCTAGCCGGCGCCGCCACGATCGACGAGGTCGCGCTACGCCTCTTCCGCCGCGTGCGCGCGCGACGCAGCACGCACCGTGCCGCCGGCGGTGCCCGCACCCGCGCGGTCGAGGGGCCGGACGCGGTGCTGGCGGGCACGCTGACCATCGCCGATGCCGATGCCTTCGCGGCGCAGCTCGCGCGCGGGATCGGGCGCCATGCCGCCTTCGGCTATGGCATGCTGCTGCTGTCGCCCCCAGGGCGGACGGCGTAGATGCTCTCCGGCCGCCTCGGGCTGGAACGCGCGCGGATCCCGCACGCGGACCGCCAGGGGCTGGTGTGGCTCGATCGTGGGCGGCTGGAGGTGGAGGACGGCTGCCTGCGCTTCGTCACCGCGGGCGGCGGCGGGCTGGCGGCGGGGGATTACCAGATCCCCTATCACGCCATCTCGATCGTGCTGCTGGGGCCGGGCAGCAGCGTGACGCACGATGCGCTGCGGCTGCTCGCGCGCCACGGCTGTGCGCTGGCGGCGATCGGCGATGGCGCGGTGCGCTTCTACACCGCGCCGCCGCTGATGCCGGACACCTCGGCGCTGGCGCGCGCGCATGTGCGCCGCTGGGCCGATCCGAAGCTGCGGATGGAAACCGCACGCGCCATGTACGCGATGCGCTTCGGCGAGATCGTGCGCACCCGCGACATCGCCGTGCTGCGCGGGCAGGAGGGCGCCCGGATCAAGCGCGCCTATGTCCTCGCCGCCGAACGCCACGGTATCGTGTGGAACGGCCGCCGCTACGACCGCGAGAACCCGGAGGCCGGCGACCTCGCCAATCAGGCGATCAACCATGCCGGATCGGCGATGACCGCCGCCGCCAGCGTCGCGGTGGCCGCGACCGGCGCGATCCCGCAACTGGGCTTCGTCCACGAGGATTCGGGGCAGAGCTTCGTCCTCGACATCGCCGACCTCTATCGCCACGACGTGCTGCTCGACATCGCCTTCGGCGCGGTACGCGAGGCCCGCGCGCGCGGCGCCGCCCCGATCGAGCGGCTGGTGCGCAAGCGCGCCGCGCTCCTCTTCCGCCAGCGCGGCGTGATCCCCGGGATGATCGACCGCATCAAGACGCTGCTGCTGCCCGGCGACGCGGCGGCGGCGGCGGTGCCCGCCCCGGCCGACGCGGGCGCCGACTGATGCCGCTGACCGTCGTCATCACCCGCGACGTGGAGGATCGCTATCGCGGCTTCCTCGGCTCCGCGATGCTGGAACTGGCGCCGGGCGTCTATGCCCAGCCGCGCATGAGCGCCGGCGTGCGCGGCCGCGTGTGGGCGGTCGTCGAGGAATGGCACACCCGCCTGCGCCGCGGCAGCATCGTGATGTGCTGGGCAGAACCGGCATCGGCCGGCGGGCTGGGGCTGTCGGTCCTGGGGGAGCCCCCCAAGGACGTGATCGCACACGACGGCATCCTCCTGGTCCGCCGCGCGCTCTCCTCGCGCCAGACGCCGGAACGCCCGCCGTGATGGCGGTATTGCCGCGGCTTCTTTGACATCGTGAACGAAAACAGCCAGGTAGCTGCAAGAGGCTCCCCCGCACACGCGGGGATCGACCCCGAAAGCTCACCTTTCCGTTCAAATTCGGAGAGGCTCCCCCGCACACGCGGGGATCGACCCTGCCTGACTGGCCCGCTCGCATGACGGCGCCTGGCTCCCCCGCACACGCGGGGATCGACCCGCGGTCAATTCGATCGCCGTCACGTACATTTCGGCTCCCCCGCACACGCGGGGATCGACCCCGCTTTTGGGCGAGAAGCTGTCCGGTGTCCCCGGCTCCCCCGCACACGCGGGGATCGACCCATGGGGGCGACGCGCCCAAAGCCCACCCCCACGGCTCCCCCGCACACGCGGGGATCGACCCACGGTGGCCGGGCCGAACGGGTCGCCCCCCTGGGCTCCCCCGCACACGCGGGGATCGACCCTGACCGAAGGAGACCATCATGCTCGACCTGAAGGCTCCCCCGCACACGCGGGGATCGACCCGCGCGGTCAAGGCGGGCACGGACGCCCTGCAGGGCTCCCCCGCACACGCGGGGATCGACCCTGTGCGTCGTCCATCATGCCGCGGCCCCAAGGGGCTCCCCCGCACACGCGGGGATCGACCCCCGCCCGAGGGGTTGACCGGCAACGAGGAGACGGCTCCCCCGCACACGCGGGGATCGACCCGAGTGGCCCGAGCATCTTCGCCCCGAGATGGGGGCTCCCCCGCACACGCGGGGATCGACCCAACATAACTCTCGACGCGCCGGTGACGCTAGAGGCTCCCCCGCACACGCGGGGATCGACCCAATCTCGACGAACAGCTGGAAATCCTCGGTCTGGCTCCCCCGCACACGCGGGGATCGACCCAGGTCCAGCACTTCCATCACGCCCCCTCTCCCGGCTCCCCCGCACACGCGGGGATCGACCCGATGTTGACCTCCCCATCGAAGGCCATCTGTTGGCTCCCCCGCACACGCGGGGATCGACCCCTATGATGAAGTCCCTTGCGCTGGTCGGCCTGGGCTCCCCCGCACACGCGGGGATCGACCCCAGCTGAGCGGGTTGGAGGTCAGCTACGACGTGGCTCCCCCGCACACGCGGGGATCGACCCACGCAGATCCACGGGCGGCACCTAGCCTGTGGGGCTCCCCCGCACACGCGGGGATCGACCCAGCCATTACGCTCCACTCCCCATCGGGACCCAGGCTCCCCCGCACACGCGGGGATCGACCCAACCGGCGTAGCGTGCATGGACGAGGGTCGCCGGCTCCCCCGCACACGCGGGGATCGACCCCGGCTGCTGGTCCAGTGGTCTGCTTTCAATGAGGCTCCCCCGCACACGCGGGGATCGACCCCACCTTGCCACACGGACCCACCCCCAGCTTGAGGCTCCCCCGCACACGCGGGGATCGACCCATCGCGAAGAACCGCCAGCAGCTCGCCGCCGAGGCTCCCCCGCACACGCGGGGATCGACCCGACAACGGTTACTCTGAGATGGTCAAGTGGACGGCTCCCCCGCACACGCGGGGATCGACCACTACGCCAATGACCTGACCAACCTCGGGCAGAAGGCTCCCCCGCACACGCGGGGATCGACCCCGATACGACACGCTCTTCGGAAACCGTTCTGCGGCTCCCCCGCACACGCGGGGATCGACCCGAGGCGGGCGACGCGGTGAAGGGCAAGTCGAAGGCTCCCCCGCACACGCGGGGATCGACCCTGGATATCCAAGCGCGCGATCCTCAACCCCGAGGCTCCCCCGCACACGCGGGGATCGACCCAGCTTCCCGGCCACTGCGCGCGCGCTGCTGGGGGCTCCCCCGCACACGCGCGGATCGACCCGGCGCATTCCGTTTACGGTAGGCCACTTGCGAGGCTCCCCCGCACACGCGGGGATCGACCCGGCCCGCATACTGCGCGGCGTCCGCACCCCAAGGCTCCCCCGCACACGCGGGGATCGACCCCTCAGGCTGACGTTGGGGATCTCGCCGGCGAGGGCTCCCCCGCACACGCGGGGATCGACCCTATCAGCAGAACCCCGGCCTCATCGGCGGTATGGCTCCCCCGCACACGCGGGGATCGACCGCGAATGTACGGCTACGTCGACAGCGATGGCTGGGCTCCCCCGCACACGCGGGGATCGACCCGGCATCTTGGGCGTGCTGGAACAGGGTCGCAGGGCTCCCCCGCACACGCGGGGATCGACCCAGCTTCGCGCCGTTCCAGGCGATCACCGTGTCGGCTCCCCCGCACACGCGGGGATCGACCCTCGGTCTAAGGCATACGCGAGAACCGCGAACGGGCTCCCCCGCACACGCGGGGATCGACCGCGCGCGGGGCAGCTTTCCGGTGGGACCCCACGGGCTCCCCCGCACACGCGGGGATCGACCCTCGGTAGGCGAACCCATACCCGAGTTCCCCCAGGCTCCCCCGCACACGCGGGGATCGACCCAGGTCTACCGCGCGTCCTCAGTGCCGCAGGTCGGCTCCCCCGCACACGCGGGGATCGACCCGCTGTTGCCTCCCGGCTGATCCGCACGGCCGAGGCTCCCCCGCACACGCGGGGATCGACCCCCGGCTCGCGTCTTTCGAGTCATCGATGTAAAGGCTCCCCCGCACACGCGGGGATCGACCGTTCGTCGTCGCCGCGGCGTGGTGGAGCGACGAGGCTCCCCCGCACACGCGGGGATCGACCCCCCTATTACGTCGTCGAGGAACTGTTCACGCAGGCTCCCCCGCACACGCGGGGATCGACCCGCGAACGCGCGCCCCGCCTCGATCGCGACATGGGCTCCCCCGCACACGCGGGGATCGACCCCCGCCGAACTCGGGGTGCTCGCGGAGATAGCGGGCTCCCCCGCACACGCGGGGATCGACCCACGATCAACCGCAACATCCGGGAGAACCGTGTGGCTCCCCCGCACACGCGGGGATCGACCCCGTCGACGAAAGCGAGGTCGAAGCGAACGTCGGGCTCCCCCGCACACGCGGGGATCGACCACGTATTCTGACAGACAGCGCGAATGTTGGTCAGGCTCCCCCGCACACGCGGGGATCGACCCCGGGCCGAGCCCGCAAACTCTCGATCGAGCAGGTCTCCCCCGCGCCCACAAAGATCAACCGCAGCGGAAACCACCCGCCCGCAAGCACCCTACCACCCCCGCAACAAAAACGGGCGCGGCGGTTGCCCGCCACGCCCGTTCCAACGTCGTCCGAAAACGCAGGCGGTTATTCCGCTGCCACCGGCGCGGTGCGGTTGTCGCGGCGCTCGGCGATGCGCGCCGACTTGCCGGTGCGGCCGCGCAGGTAATACAGCTTGGCGCGGCGCACCGCCCCCTTGCGCACCACCTCGATCGAAGCGACGTTCGGCGAATACAGCGGGAACACACGCTCCACGCCCTCGCCGAAGCTGATCTTGCGCACGGTGAACGAGGAACCCATGCCCTTGTTCGAGCGCGCGATGCACACGCCCTCGTAGTTCTGGACGCGGGTGCGCTCGCCCTCGACCACCTTCACGCCGACCTTCAGCGTGTCGCCGGGGCGGAATTCGGGGATCTTCTTCGTTTCGTTGAACTTGGCGATCTGCTCGGCCTCGAGCGTCTGGATCAGGTTCATCTCAATCGTCCTCAGTCCGTTGCCGCGCGCCAGAGGGCGAGCCGACCCGAGCGCCCTCATGGCGCTCCCACAGGTCCGGCCGCCGTAGCCGTGTGTCGATCTCGGCCCGTGACTGTCGCCACGCCGCGATCCTCGCATGATCCCCCGATCGCAGCACTTCGGGGATCGTGCGCCCTTCCCATTCGACAGGTCGGGTATAATGCGGATATTCGAGGAGGCCGCTTTCGAAGCTCTCCTCGTCCCCGCTGGAAGCCGCGCCCATTACGCCGGGAAGCAGCCGAACGCAAGCGTCGAGCAACACCAGCGCCGCCATTTCACCGCCCGACAGGATAAAGTCGCCGATCGACACCTCCTCGATCGCGCGCGCCTCGAACAGGCGCTCGTCGAACCCCTCGAAGCGGCCGCACAACACTACCGCCCCCGGCCCCGCCGCCAGATCGCGCACGCGCGCCTGGGTCAGCGGTCGCCCGCGCGGCGTCATCGCCAGCACGGGGCGGCCGTCGCAATGCGGGTCGAGCGCGCGCGCCACCACATCGGCACGCAGCACCATCCCCGCACCGCCCCCCGCGGGTGTGTCGTCGACGGTGCGGTGGCGGTCGGTCGCGGCGTCGCGGATGTTGACCGCATCGAGCGACCAGCGTGCCTCGCGCAGCGCCCTGCCCGCCAGCGCCGTGGCGAGCGGACCGGGGAACATCTCCGGGTAGAGGGTGAGGATGGTGGCGCGGAAGGTCATGACATCAATTCTTCCGTCACCCCGGCCTTGAGCCAGGGTCCCGCTTCCACGCAACGGTCGAAGAAGAAGCGGGACCCCGGCTCAAGGCCGGGGTGACGACGCATCGTCACTCCACAAACGCCGCATCCACCGTCAGCCGCTCGCGGTCCCATTCCGGCACCGCATGGATCGGCACCATGAACGTCCGCCCCGACTCGCGGCGGATCTCCACCACATCGCCTGCGCCGAAATTCTCGACCGCCACCACCGTGCCGACGGCCTCGCCCGCGGTGGACACCACCGCCAGCCCGAGCAAATCGGCGTGGTAATATTCGCCCTCCGCCAGCGGCGGCAGCGCGTCGCGCGGGACCGTCAGATAGGTCCCGCGCAGCGCCTCCGCCGCATTGCGATCGGTCACCTCGGCGAAGCGCGCGATGCTGCCGTCGCGCAGCTTCGTCAGCGTCAGCGCACCACCGTTGAACGACCGGTGCGCCGCCACATCCTCGCCGAAGAGTTTGAGCCGTACCTCGCCCCCAATGCCGTGCGCGCCGGTGACGACCGCGAGCACGATCGTGTCGCGATCGACCGGCGGCGCGTCACTCGCGGTCGGGGGAGCCGTCGTTCCCGGAGGGGGCGTCGTCGGCGCCTTCGGCCGGCGCTTCGCTGGAGACACCTTGATTGGAGGAGACACCGGAGGTGGTGGCATCTTCGTCATCGTCGGGGGCGGTCCGCGGATCGGGATCCTGGGTCATCGTGCTACTCCTGTCCTTGTCGGAAGGAGAGGCAACGCACGATGACCGGATCGGCTGCTTACTCGGCGGTCTCGGCCTCGGCGGCCGGCTCGGCGGCGGCCGGCGCATTCGCCTCGGCGGCGGCTTCCTCGGCGGCCTTGGCCTTCTCGGCACGCTCCTCGGCGCGCTCCTTGGCCTTCTCGCCCGGCTCGGCCTTCTTCGGGTTGTTGCGTGCGGGGCGCTCCTTCACGCCGGCCACGTCCAGGAAGCGCGCGACGCGATCGGTCGGCTGCGCACCGACGCCCAGCCAGTGCTTGGCGCGATCGGCGTCCAGCACCACGCGCTTCTCGTCGTCCTTGGCGAGCAGCGGATTGTAGTTGCCGATCTTCTCGATGAACTTGCCGTCACGCGGGCTGCGGGCGTCGGCCACCACGATGCGGTAGTAGGGACGCTTCTTCGAACCGCCACGCGACAGGCGAATGCTCAGTGCCATTGTATCTTGCCTTCTACTCGTCATCCCAGCGAAGGCTGGGATCTTCTTGTTGTCGTTACGAGCCTCGCCCGAGACCCCAGCTTTCGCTGGGGTGACGATCGAGGCGGCTGCTCACTTCTTGAACTTGAACCCGCCCGGCATCCCGCCGCCCGGAAGCCCCGGCAGGCCGGGGAGCCCGGGACCGCCGCCCGGCCCGCCCAGCTTGCCCATCATGTCGCCCATGTCGGCGCCACCGATGGCATTGCCCAGGCCGCCCAGACCGCCCTTGCCCAGCATCGCCATCATGCCCTTCAACCCGCCCATCTTCTTGATCTTCTTCATGGCGGTGGACATTTCCTGATGCATCTTCAGGAGCTTGTTGACCTCCTGCACCGTGGTGCCGGAACCCTTGGCGATACGGATCTTGCGCTTGGCGTTGATCAGTTCGGGCTTGGCGCGCTCCTTGGGCGTCATCGAGCCGATGATCGCGTCCAGATGCACCAGCATCTTGTCGCTGCCCGGCGTCGCGTCCATCGCCGCCTGCGCCTTCTTCATCCCCGGCAGCATGCCGGCGAGCGCGCCCAGACCGCCCATGCGGCGCATCTGCCCCAGCTGCCCGCGCAAATCGTTGAGGTCGAACTGGCCCTTGGCCAGCCGCGACGCCATCCGCTCGGCGTCCTCCTGCTGGATCGACTCCGCCGCGCGCTCGACCAGCGAGACGACGTCGCCCATGCCCAGGATACGGCCCGCGACACGGCCGGGATGGAACGCCTCCAGCGCGTCCATCTTCTCGCCGGTGCCCGCGAACTTGATTGGCTTGCCGGTGACCGCGCGCATCGACAGCGCCGCGCCACCGCGCGCATCGCCGTCCATCCGCGTCAGCACGACACCGGTCAGCGGCACCTGCTCGGAGAAGTTCTGCGCGACATTGACCGCGTCCTGACCGGTCAGGCTGTCGACGACGAGCAGGATCTCCTGCGGGCGAGCCACCTCGGCGACCGCCTTCATCTCGTCCATCAGCGCCTGATCGACGTGCAGGCGCCCGGCGGTGTCGAGCATCAGGACATCGAAGCCCTGGAGCTTCGCCGCCTGCACCGCGCGCCGCGCGATCTCGACCGGCTGCTGCCCCGGCACGATCGGCAGCGTCGCCACCTCGACCTGCGTGCCCAGCGTCGCCAGCTGCTCCTGCGCCGCCGGGCGATTGACGTCGAGCGACGCCATCAGCACCTTCTTGCGCTCGCGGTTCTGCGACATCACGCCGCCCAGCGTGCCCGCCGCCAGCTTCTTGGCGATCTTCGCAGTGGTCGTCGTCTTGCCCGATCCCTGAAGGCCGACCATCATCACGATCGCGGGCGGTGCCACGCTCAGGTCGAGCGCCGCACCTTCGGGATCGTCGCCACCCAGCATGCGCACCAGCGCGTCGTTGACGATCTTGACGACCTGCTGCCCCGGGGTGACCGAGCGCAGCACGTTCTGCCCAATCGCTTCCTCGGTCGCCTCGTCGACGAACTGGCGCGCGACGGGCAGCGCCACGTCCGCCTCCAGCAGCGCGACGCGCACCTCGCGCATCGCCTGACGCACGTCCGCCTCGGTCAGCGCGCCACGGCCGCGCAGCCGGTCGAACACTCCACCCAGACGATCGCTCAGGCTATCGAACATGCAAATCCCTCATGGTTCCCGCCAAACGCAAAAGCGCCGGCGGGCGAAACCTCGCCGGCCAGCGTGCACCACATGGGCGCTTGTCTTCAGCGTTCAACGACGGAACGTGGGTGGGCGTGTAGCGGGGTGTGGGGGAAAACGCAACAGTCACCCCACCCCTACCCGTCACCCCGGGCTTGACCCGGGGTCCCGCTTACTTGCCGACGTCGCAAAAGAAGCGGGACCCCGGATCGAGTCCGGGGTGACGGTGGCTCACCGCAACCCCAACGCCTTCACGACATCCGCCCACGACACCAGCTTGAAGTTCTGCGTCTCCGGCGCATTATCGCCGTCCTGCGCCACCATCACACCCTTCGGAAAACGCGGGCCGAAATCACCCAGCGCGACCTCGATCCCGTCCGTCTCGCTGGTCCCGTCGATCACGCCGCCCGCGATGCGGAACCGCCCCATCAGTCGGTCGTCGCCCAGCCGATAGACGTTGTAGGTGCTGTCCCCCTGGCTCGACACGATCAGGTAACCGCCACGCCGCCCCTGCGGCGCCAGCGCCAGCCCCTCCGCATCCGCGACGAGGTTCACCCCGTCCACCTTTGCGATGCTCACCGGCGCGCTGCTGCCCGCGGGATCGGCATCGAACCGCCACAGCCCGACATCCTCCTCCGCGACGTACAGGATGCCGGTGCGGTCATCGACCACGCATCCTTCGGACTGGGTCGCCAGCGTCAGGCTGCGCACCAGCCGCACGCTCGGGGTCGCGCCATCGGCATCGATCGCCACCTGATCGATCCGCCCGTCCTTCAGCACGATGAAGCCGAACAGCGCCTTGTCGCGCGCGCGCCGCCACAGGCACATGCCATAGGCCTCGCCCGCACCGACGGGATAGCGCCCCAGCGACACCAGTCGCGCCGCGGTGGTGTCGAGCCGGAACAGCGTGACATGCGCCTGCGCCACGTCCGCCCGGTCGCTGGCCGCAGCAATGACCTTGCCACCACCCAGATCGCGCAGGTCGACGTTGTTGAGCCGCGCCGCCGGGGTGAAGCTCAGCCGCTTGCCGGTCAGGTCGTGGACGTGGACGCCCGCCTTCTTGTCGGTGCCGATCACCAGGCTTTTCGCGGGATCGACGGGGTTGCGCCAGATCGCGGGATCGTCGGCGGCGTCGTTGGCGGTATCGACCGGATCGGTCTCCGCCACCGCCGGCACGCTCACCACCGCGACCGGTCCGGTCGCCGCCGGGGGCACCGTCGGCGCGCACGCCGCCAGCGCCAATCCGCTCAGGAGAAACGCGCGCGTCACAGCTTCACCCGCACGCCGCCGAAGATCGTGTAACCGAACTTCTCATATTCATAGACCCGCTGCCGCTCGCCGAAATAGCGCACGCCGGCGGAATTGGTCAGGTTCTTGCCCTCGACGAACAGATTGACCTCCTTGGTCACCTGCACGCTGCCGGTCGCGTCCAGCTGTCCGCGGCCCTCCCAGTACAGGTCCAGCGTGCGGTCGGTGGTGTTGATCTCGTCCAGATAGTCCGACCGCTTGGTATAGGCGACGCGCAGGTTCACCGGCCCGCGCTCGTAGAACAGGCTGGCGTTCCACATATGCTTCGACTGGCCGGGCAAATTGAACACGCTGCGCCCGGTCAGGTCCGCCTGCGCCAGCCGCGCGTCACCCGCGGTATAGGTGTAATTGGCGAACACGCCGAACCCGCCCAGCAGGCCCGGCAGGAACGAGAACTGCTGCTGCCAGTTGAGTTCGACGCCGTACAGCTTGCCCTTCGGCGCGTTGATCGGCTGCGTCAGCCGCGCGACGCGCCCGTCGACAATGCCGTTGCGGGTGACGGTATAGCGGTAATCCTCCAGATCCTTGTAGAAGGCATTGACCGCGACGATGCCCAGCGGGCGGATGTAATACTCCAGCCCCGCATCGACATTGTTCGACAACGTCGGGCGCAAATCGGCATTGCCCTGCCGCACCACCAGCACGCCATCGTCCTCCACCAGCGTGCGCGGCACCAGATCGACGAAATTGGGCCGGTTGATCCCGCGCGTCAGCGCGAAGCGGCCGATCAGATTGGGCGAGAATTCCTGCCGCAGCGTCAGATTGGGGAAGAACTCGACATAGCCGGTCTTCGACGTGCGCGCGCCATAGACGTTGGTCGCGGCATTATAGGTCGCGGTATCGCCGCGGAAGTCGGTGCTCTCCACGCGCAATCCGGCGATCAGCGTCGTCGCGCCGAACTCGAACTTGCCCATGCCGAAGATGCCGAGCACCTTCTCCTTCACGCGATAGTCCGCGATCCGCGAATCCGACACGCGCCGCGGCGAATTGGGACGCGCCGCCGCGAAATAGTCGTCCGCCTTCGCCGGGTCGATGCGATCGCCCAGATCATAGTCGAAGTTGCGCGATTCCTGATCGCTCAGCACGCCGGCCAGCGTCCGTCCCAGCGCGGCGGACGCGTCGCGGTTGCGGAACCGCTCCTCGTCCGCATCGACGGTCCGCTCGCGATAGCGCCCGCCGATGCTCAGCGTCGCATCGCCGCTGCCCAGCTCCGCGGGCACATCGCCACGGATCTGTGCGCTGAACGTGTCGTTCTTCGTCGTGTTCGACCGGAAGGTGTTCTCGTAGAAGCCGTAATTGGCGGTCTGCAGATGCTCGTTGCTGGTGAACAGCGAATAGGTCGGCAGGTCCGCATTGTTCGCGAAATTGTAGCTCAGCGTCGGGCGCAGCGTGGAGCGGAACAGCAATTCGTTGCGGTTGGGATAGGTCTGCTGCGAACGCGTGTACGACACGTCGTAGCTCAGCTTGCCCGCGCCCAGCCTGTTCTCGCCGCCGCCGACGACCGTCCAGATCTCGTTGCGCTGCGTGCGGTGGCGCACCTGCTTGTTGATGCGCGTGCGATCGTAGGTCGCGGCGGTGTCGGTGGCGTCGGCGCGCACCGTCCCGTCGCTCCACACGATGCCTAGCCGGTCGCGATATTCGTCATCCTCGAACTGCGCATAGGAGCCGCGCAGGTACAGCCGGTGGCCGTCCGCCGGACGCCATTCCAGCGCGCCGGTGCCCGCGATCCGCTCGCGCTTGGTGTCGTAATCCTTGAAGAACGTCTCGCCGACCAGATACTGGCCCGCGCTGTTGCGGACCCAGCCGTTCTCGACATTGTCGGGGCGGCGGTGCGTCTTCGAATAGCTGCCCGACAGCAGCACGCCGAACTGGCGATCCGGGCTGAAGCGATCGCTGACCGATGCCGAGGCGCGATAGTCGCTGGTGTCGCCGAACTGGTTGTAGCTGGCGCCCGCCATCCCGGTCAGCGCGAAGCCGCGGCGGTCGAACGCGGACCGCGTGGTGATGTTGACCGCGCCGGAGATCGAATCCGCATCCTGGCTCGGCACCAATGTCTTGGTCACCGCGATATTGGCGACGATATCGGACGGCAGCGTGTCGAGGTCGACCGCGCGCGTCGAGGGATCGACCGACGCGATCTGCACCCCGTCGACCGACACCGCGCTGAACTCGCTCGGCGCGCCGCGCACGTTGATGTAGCGGCCCTCGCCCTGATCGCGCTCGATCGCGATGCCGGGAACGCGTTGCAGCGCCTCGGCGATATTGGGATCGGGGAAGCGCCCGATCGCATCGGCGGACAGGATGGTGACGGTATTGTCCGCCTGCCGCTGCTGGTTGAGCGCGCGCGCCGTGTTATCGAGCAGCGACGCGCCGGTGACGACGATGTCGCCCGGCTGCCCCGCCGCCGGCAGCACGATCTCGATCGAGTTCGCGGGGTCGACCGTGCGGGTCGTGTGCGGGCGCCCCAGATAGTCGATCGCCAGCGTCACCGGCTGGCCGGGGTCGGACACCGCGATCGTGAACCCGCCCTGCGCATCGGTGCTGGCCTCGAACGGCGTCCCCTCCACAGTGATCCGCGCGCCCGGCAGCGCCGCACCGGTGTCGTCATAGACATGGCCCGAGATGGTCGGCCGCGCCGACACCTGCCCCGCAGCGCCGGCGCCTGCGTCCGCCGGCGCGATGTCGCCGGCATGGGCCGGCGTGCCGAGCGCCAGCGCCAGGCACAGGATGGACGCGCCGCACCCGGCGCGCGCACGAAGAGTGAGCACGATCGTTTCCCCCGAAGATTATCCCTCGCCTCCGCGCGCGCTTCATGGCTCCCGCCGCGGTGGCGTTGCGGCGTCCGTATGAAGCGTTGGTTTCACTAGCGCGTCGCGACGATGGCAGTTTGGTTGCAGTATCTTTCGGCAGGCATCCTCACCCCCGTTCGCCCTGAGGAGCCGTTGAGCGAAGTCGAAACGGCGTCTCGAAGGGCCTGCTTCGAGACGGAGCTTCGACAAGCTCAGCCCCTCCTCAGCACGAACGGGGAGAGGAAACGATCACGCGTGCGACGCGACCACCTCGCCCGCGCGGATCGCGCGTCCCTCGCACAGGCGATCGTCCAGCCGCACGCCCGCGGGCAGGAACATCAGGATCGTCGAGCCATGCTCGAACCATCCCATCTCCGCACCCCGCGCCACCACCGCGTCGCACGCCACGCGCACGCTGCCCTGCTCACGCAGGCTGCGGGGCGTGTCGAGGAACGCCAGCCGGATGCTCGCCACCAGAATCGCCGCGACCGGCACCAGCAGCATCGGCGTGCCGTCCGCCAGCCGCACCTCGATCACCGCGCGCTCGTTGCGACAGAACAGCCGCTCCACCCGCTTCAGCGCGATCGGGTTCACGTTCCAGCAGTCGCCCGACAGATAGGTCACGCCCTCCACCGTCAGATCGGCGGGCGCATGGAAGCGGTGATACATCGCCGCGGTCAGCCGCAAGGTGACGAACGAACCGTCGCGAAACCGCTCCGCGAGCGCCGCGTCGGGCACCAGTTCCTCCAGCCGGTACGGGAAACCCTTCACCTGCCACACGGCGGTGCCCGCGATCCGCCCGTGCGCGCCCACGATCGCATCGCACGGCGACGCGATCGTCCCCGCGCCATCCGCAAACCGCCGCGATCCCGGCGTCAACCGCCGCACGAAACCCTCGCGCAGCGACCGGAAATGCGTGGTTTCCGCATCCGACAGATCGACATCGCTGAAGAAGCGCCACGCCGCCAGCGCCGGGCGCGCCACCAGCGGATGCTCGCTCGCCGCGATCCGCCCCACCATCTGCGTCGCCCAGCGCCGCGGCAGCCGGTTGGTCAGCAGGAAATTCAGGTCTTCCCGCATCAGCAGGCGAAGGAAAGCACCGCGCATGTCACACCTGCGTCATCGTGAGGGGCTGTGGGAGGGCATGGTCAACCGCACAAAACTCGCCGCCCTCGCCGTTACGGGGGTCGTTATCGCCACCAGACTGCGCACCCGCCTGCGCCTGTCGGCGGCGAAACACCCCTCGCTCGGCGGGCATGTCCGCATGGCGAAGCGTATCGCGGGGCAGATCGCGGGCTATACCCATCCCGAAGCGCGCTTCTTCACCGCCGACGGTGCCGACGCTGCGGTCGCGCAACGCCGCCGCGACGGGCTGCGCGCGCTGTCCGAACTGTACGCCGCACGCTTCCCGAAGACGGTCGCGCTCACCGCACAGACCCGCCCCGGCCTCTCCGACCTGCAATTCACCGGCCGCTACCGCGTCCCCTTCGCGTTCAGCGCGGTGATGCGCGAGAAATTGCCGGTCGGCGCCTTCCTGCAATCCGCCGACGGTCCTTGGCTGACCGACCTCGACGGCAATCGCCTGATCGACCTCACCGGCTCCTATGGCGTCAACCTGTTCGGCAACGACTTCTACAAGGCGACGATGCGCGAAGCGCTGGAGACGGCGGAGCCGCTGGGCGGCGTGCTCGGCAGCTACCATCCCGTCGTCGCGGCGAACGTCGAACGTCTGCGCGCGCTGTCCGGCCTCGACGAAATCTCCTTCCACATGTCCGGGACGGAGGCGGTGATGCAGGCGGTGCGCCTCGCGCGCTATCACACCGGGCGCCGGCGGCTGGTGCGGTTCGCGGGTGCCTATCACGGCTGGTGGGGCGACGTGCAGCCCGGCATCGGCAACCCCGTTCCCGCCGACCACACGCTGACGCTGGCCGATATGTCGGAGAAGACGCTCGCGGTGCTGGCCACGCGCACGGACATCGCCTGCGTGCTGGTCAATCCATTGCAGGCGCTCCACCCGAACAGCGGCGCGCCGTCCGATGGCCAATTGGTCGACAGCGCGCGCCGCGCGGGCGGCGATTGGGGCGCCTATGCCGCCTGGCTCCGCCGGCTGGCGGACGTGTGTCGCACCGCCGGCATCGTCCTCATCATGGACGAAGTCTTCATGGGCTTCCGCCTCGCGCCAGGCAGCGTGGCGCGGATGATCGGCGTCGATGCCGACATGATCGTCTGGGGCAAGACACTGGGTGGCGGGCTGCCGATCGGCGTGCTGGCGGGGCGCGCCGCGCTGATGAAGCGCTTCCGCGAGGAACGCCCGGTCGACATCTGCTTCGCGCGCGGCACGTTCAACGCACACCCCTATGTCATGGCCGCGACCGATGCCTTCCTGCGCCGGCTGGAGACACCCGCGATTTGCGCGCTGTACGATGACCTCGACGATCGCTGGACCGCGCGCGCGGAACGGCTGAACGCGCTGCTGGCGGAGGCGGCGCTGCCGGTGCGGGTCGCGAACCTCTCGACGGTATGGACGGTGCTCTACACCCGTCCGTCGCGCTACAATTGGATGCTGCAATATTACCTCCGTGCCGAGGGGCTGGCGCTCAGCTGGGTCGGCACCGGGCGGCTGATCTTCAGCCTGGATATCGACGACGCGCTGTTCGATCAGATCGCGCACCGCTTCGTGGCGGCGGCGACGGCGATGCAGCGCGACGGCTGGTGGGACGGCCCCGCGGTCAGCGACAAGGCGCTGAGGCGGCAGGCGTTGCGGGAGACGCTGCGGGCGCGGTTCCGATAACGCTTGCCCTCACCCTTCCCACCCGGCTGCGCCGGGCGGGCCCCTTCCCTCTCCCGGCGGGAGAGGGAGGGAGGCGCGAAGCGCCGGAAGGGTGAGGATGAGGGTGATGGCGTCGATCACACCACCGCCCCATCATCCATCCGCTCGCCCTTCAGCAGCCGCGCCGGCGCCGTCCGGTACAGCCGGAAGTCGCTGAATGGATCGGTCACGATCTTCGTCGCCCACACGATCCCCGTCTCCAGATCGCGCTGTCCCCACAATTGCAGCACGCGCAGTCCGATCGCGCCCACGCCCAGGATCAGCCAGCCCCAGCCGACATGCCGCAGCCACCCGGTCACCCCGGCCGGTGCCTCCAGCATCCCGAACAGCGTCGGCTCCGCCGCCAGCACTGCGGGGATCGCCAGCCACGTTCCCATCAGCACATATTTGCGCATCAGGTTATAGCCGACCTTCACCTCCTCCTTATGCTGATGGCTGACGCCATTCTCATGGTCGTAGCCCTTGGGCTCGAAGAAGAAATGCCCCGCCTGCCGGCTGGTCATCGCCACGCCCCACGCCAGCAGGCTGGCGAGCGCAACATCGACGAACAGCAGCAGATAGGCGGTCATGAAGGTGCAGGCGCTGACGAAATGCAGGCTCTGGTTGACCAGGCTGTGATGATAGAAACGATGGTCGTCCCAGCGCTGCTCGGCCAGTTGCGCGCGAAAACCGGGATTGCCCTGCTCATCCTCGAAGCGCAGCTTGCGGATCGCGCTCATTGCATCGCCCCCAGCTTCGCGATCCGCACCAGCGAGAAATGTCCCAGCGGCGGGATCTCGCGCTTTTCGATCAGTTGCACGTCGTCGCGCGTCGCGATCCAGTCGGTATAGAGCGCAAACGGGAAATCGGTGCGAAAGCCCAGCCGGCTGGTGACCGGCATCAGCGTCTTCTCGATCGTCCCGCGCAGCCCCTGTTCGGCGCCGACGCGGGTGGTGATGACGATCTCGCCACCCGGCCGGCACACGCGCGCGAACTCGTCCAGCGCGCGCGCCGGATCGGCCACCGCGCTGACGACATATTGCGCCACCACCACGTCGAAACTGGCGTCGGCGAAGTCCAGCGCCTCGGCATCGCCCACCCGGATCGCCTCGACGTTGGACAGGCCATGGCGACGCACCCGCGCGCGCGCCTTGTCGAGCATGTCGTCGGAGATATCGACGCCCGTCACCCGGCTGGTCGCGGCATAGCCGGGCAGCGAGATGCCGGTCCCCACCCCCACCTCCAGGATGCGTCCGCCGATCCGGTCCGCGGCGCGGATCGCGCTGGCTCGCCCCTGGCGGAACACGGGGCCGAAGACGAGGTCGTAGATCGGTGCCCATCGGTCATAGGCCTGCGCCACACCCGCCGTGGTCATCGTCGCTGTCATGAGAACGCTCACCTGCCGTCTGCTGGTCCGACAGGATGTGTCGCGCTTTCGTGTCACGCGTGCGACCGGCGGATGACAGCGGCTGTCACGGACGTGCCATGCGAGTGACATATGCCATCTCAGTTCCATAGGGATCGTCACCCCGGGTCAAGCCCGGGGTGACGATTGAAGGAGACGCCCATTAGCACCCCGTCAACCCCGCCCGCGCTACATCCCGCGGCCATGCAGACGCTGGCGTGGTTTCTCCTCCTGATCCCGGCGGCGACGTTCCTCGCCTATCCGCTGGTGGTGATGCTCGCCGCCGCGCTCGCGCCGCGGCGCGAGGCTGTCGCGACCGTGACGCCGCCCTCGATCACGATCCTGATCTGCGCGCATAACGAGGCGGCGAACATCGGCGCCAAGCTCGCCTCGGTGACGCAGGCGCTGGCAAGCTGGCCACACCCCGCCGAGATACTGGTCGCCGACGACGGCTCCACCGACGCCACGATCGCCATCGCCGAGGCCGCCGGCGCGCGCGTCCTCGCCTGCCCGCGCGGGGGCAAGGCGGCGGCGCTCAACCGCGCCATCCCGCAGGCGACGGGTGAGGTGATCGTCATGACCGACGCCGATCCGCTGTTCGACGCCGACACGCTCCCCGCGCTGCTCGCGCCCTTCGCCGACCCCGGGATCGGCGCGGTTGCCGGCCGGGTCGAGACGATCCGCCGTCGCGCTCGCTTCGCCGCCGCCGACCGCGCCTTCCGCAGCTATGAATCCGCGTTGCGCGCCGCGGAGGACCGGCTGTTCGGCTGTGTTTCCGCCGATGGCGGCCTCTACGCGATCCGCCGCGCGCTGGTGCCCGTCGTCGTGGCGGATGTGACCGACGATTTCTACGTCAGCACCGCCGCGGTCGCGGCCGGCCACCGCATCGCCTATGCCGACGCCGCGCGCGTGTGGGAGCACAGCATCCCCGGCGCGCGCCAGCAATGGCGCCGCCGCGTGCGCATCACCGTGCGCGGGCTGACCGGATTGTGGCGGCGCCGCGCGTTGATGAACCCCGCGCGCACCGGCTGGTATGCGGTCGCGCTGGTGCTGCACAAGGTCGCACGCCGTCTCGCGCCGCTCGCGCTGCTGCCGCTGTGGCTGGTGTCGGCGCTGCTCGGCGGCGCGTGGTGGGGCGTCTTCGCCGCGCTCACCGCCGCGGCGCTGGTGACGCTTGCCGGCGCGCTCGGCGCACGGCTGCCGGGGCCGTTGCGCATCGTCCACGGCATCATGCTCCACCTCGCCGGGCTCGCCGCGGGGACGATCCTGTTCGTCGCGGGTCGCCGCTACGCGCAATGGACCCCGCAAAAAACATGATCGCACTCCTCGCCCTGCAAGCCGCGCTCGCCGACGATTTCGAGCACGGACTGTCCCGCTGGTCGCTCGCCCAGCAGGTCGATGGCAGCGTCGCGACCGTATCCGTAGCCGGAGGCCATGCGCTGCAAGCCGACGCCGGCCCGAAGCAAGGCGATCGCGTCGCCAAGGCCGATGTCGTCGCGCGCATCGCCCCCGTCGCGCGCGGCGGGCGCCTGCATGTGGCGTTCGACCTGCGCATCCCCGCCGGCTTCCCGCGCGACTCGTTGCAACTGGTCGACCTCGAATGCGCGACCTGTGGCGAGGGCGGCAATCCCGGCATCCGCCTGTATCTGCGCCGCGGGCGGCTGCGCATCGACCGGTCGAAGCTGGGCATCGCGCACGCCTGGACGCAGGACGACGCCCCCGTCCTCGCCGCCGATCGCTGGTATCGCATCGCCTGGGACCTCACCGTGTTCGACCGCGACGACGGCATGACGCGCGTGACGCTGGACGGGCGCCCGGTCCTCGCCGCCACCGGCATCACCGCGCGCGCGCATGTCGACCGCGTCCAGATCGGCATCACCGCCAATTCCAACCCCGTCGCCGCGCGCGTCCTGATCGACGACGTCGCGATCCGCGTCAGCAGGCCCCGTCGCCCTTCGTGACCGCGCCGATCGTGCGCACGATCAGTTCCAGGTCCTGCCGCGCCGACAGCGACCGGATGTAGCGCATATCCATCTCGGTCCGCTCGTCGAAGTCGACGTTGGCGCGCCCCGACACCTGCCACAATCCGGTCAGCCCAGGTCGCACCGCGAGCCGCGGCAGGTGCGCCATGCGATAGGTGCTGGCGTCGAACGAGGTCGGACGCGGCCCCACCAGCGCCATGTCACCCCGCACCACGTTCCACAAATTGGGCAGCTCATCGACGCTGCTCTTGCGCAGCCACCGGCCGACACGCGTAATCCGCGGATCGTCCGCCAGCTTGAAATCGGGCGAGTCGGCGGCATGGATATTGTGGATGCGCAGCGCCTCCTTCAGCGCCTCCGCCTCCACCACCATCGTGCGGAACTTGAACAGCCGGAACCGTCGGCCGAGATAACCCGTGCGCGGCTGGACGAACATCACCGGGCCGCCATCGTCCAGCTTGATCGCGATCGCCACCGCGACGAACACCGGCAGCAGCACGATCGACGCGATCAGCGCCAGTGCGCCGTCGAGCAGCGGCTTCCCGCGCCGCGCATAGCCGCCCCCGCGCCCCTCCAGCGGCAGCGGCACGCCGCGCATGTCGGCCTCGAACCGCACGCGGCGCGGCAGGTCGCGGCGGCGTTCCGGCGGCGGCGGCGTCATGCGAACGCGTCCTTGCGCAGCGCGAAGACGATGCGGCGCGCCACGTTCATCGGCGCCAGCACCAGATACCAATAATGATTGCCTTGCATCAGCCGCACCTGCGCCCATAGCGCCAGCGCCTCCGCCGGCTGCCATCGCACCCCGATCGCACGGTCGCCGACGTGAATGCGGGAGATCACCTCCGCCGGCTCGTCGGCGGTGTTGCGCCCGCGCCCCGCGGTCGTCGCGCGATAGCCCAGCCGCGCCGCGATCGCGCGCCCCTCCGCCCCCACGACATTCTCCGGCCAGCAGAACAGCTGCGGCACGCGCCCCAGCCGCGCGGCGAATGCCGCCTGGCACGCCGCCAGATCCTCCTCGATCCGCCGCGACAGCACGTCCGGCGTTTCCCGCACCCCCTCACGCCACGCGCACGCGGCCAGCGCCAGCCCGGATCGCGGGATCGCCGTGCCCAGCGGCACCGCGCCGGGCCGGTCGCGCACGTACCAATCGTGCTTCGGCCCCGGCGTCGCATCCCATTGCAGCCAGGCGTGGCGCCGCCAGTTATCCGCCGTCAGTACCCCCTCGACCGCGTCGGACACCGGCACGCGCGCATGCGCGACGCCGTGCGGCTCCACCTCGACGCCCTGCGCCTCCAGATCGGCGAGTTCGTCCCACGTCATATAGCCATGGTCGACGCCATCGCGCCGCACCCCGCCCGCGGGGTCGACGAAGTCCAGCGAGGCGAACACCGTCGCGATCATCCCCCGCGCGCGCAGCAGCGGCGCGGCATGGACGTGATTGTCGCGATAGCCGTCGTCGAAATGCAGGATCGTCGCGCGCGGCGGCATCGCCTCCCCGGCGGCGCGACGGCGCACCCAGTCGCGCGTGCCGATCACCGTCGCCCCGATCCGCGCCAGCACCGCCAGATGCGTCGCCAGCGTGTCGGGATGCACCGTGATCTCGCGCGACCATGGCAGCCAGCGCGCATCAGGACTGACCGAATGATAGGTCAGCACCGCCACTCCCGGCGGCGCGATCATCGCACGATGCCCGATCGCCAGCCCCAGCAGCACCGGCAGCACGCCGATCCACCCGCCCAGCATCACCGCCGCCGCGCCGCCCGTCGCGACGCACAGCGCCCAGCGTCCGACCCGCGCGCGCCGTTCCTGCCGCCGGGTCATGCGGCGGCCCTGCGCGCGTCGCGCCACGCCTTCGCCCGCGCGCGCGCCGCATCCGCCGTCTGCCACGCCGCGCCCAGCGGCCCGCGCGGATACAGCGTCACGCGATACAGCGTGTCGCAGCCATCGGCGAAGCGCAGCTTGTAAGGGGCCGGCGTCATCCCGTTGCCCAGTTTGTCATACCAGTCGATCGCGGGATCGTCGCAGCACGCCGCGACATGCAGCGCCGCGGTCAGATAGCCGGGCGAATAGTCGGCCAGTTCCTCGTCATAGGCGACCTTCAGCAGGAACAGCCGCCGCCCGCCCAACACGCCATATTCGAACGCCACCAGCCGCTCGCCCTCCCATAGCAGCGCCAGCCGCAGCGCACCCGCCGCCGCCGCGCGCGCCGCCAGCAGAGTATAGAAGGTGCCGGTCGCGCGATCGTCCGCGATCGCGGTTCCCGCGCGTCCCTTCCATCCGGCACGCTCCAGCGCGAACAGCCGCGGCAACAGGTCGGGCGCCACGTCGCGGCGCACCTCGAACCGCATCCCGCGCTGCCCGATCAGCATCGCCTCCCCGGTCCGCAACCGCTGGCGGATGCGCTTGCTGCGCCGCGCCAGCCACGCCGGATAGCCGCTGCGGCAATCCGCCACCGGCGACAGCGCATGTGCGCCGATCGACACCCGATGCGTCGTCACCCAGTCGCGCGCCGCCCCCAGCAGCCGCGCCTCCGCATCGAGATAGTCGATCCGCACCACCCCGCCGCGCGCCGCCGCCAGCAATCGCCGCGGCAAGTCGTCATCCAACGGCGCGTCGGGCGCGATGTCGAAGCGGACGCTATGCGGATTGGTCGCGCTGCGCAGCCGCGGCAGCGCCAGCGGGCCGACGCCCACACGCTCGCGCACCATCGTCACGCCGCCGACCTGCTCGGTCACGCCGAAGGCGGCCGACCAGCTGTCGAACCAGCCGTGCTGGAGGTGGAAAGGCGCGCCCGGCGCAAGTGTCAGCATTTAACCACTCTGCAATCCGTCCCCGATTACCAGCTGGTTCCCGGCCATCGGCGGACTAGGCGCGCGCTTCCCAAGATTTCGTGAATGGATCTCTCCTCGCATCCCCTCGACGGCGCCGTCGCCACCAGCACGCTCACGACGCTCGCGTCGTCGGACGAAGCCGCCGCGTTCGACGCCTTCCTGCGCGATGCGCCGTTCGCCGCCTATCAGCAGACGCGCGGCTGGGCCGCGGCCGCGCCAGGCTCGCCGCGCCGCGGCTGGCGCTGGTTCTTCCATCATGACGCGCGCGGCCCGGTCGGCGCCGCGGTGATCCGTACCACGCGGCTGGGCTTCGGGCGCTGGCTGGCGACGATCCAGCGCGGGCCGATCGTCCACGACCCCGCACGCTTCGCCGAGACGCTGTCGGCGCTGCTCGATGCGCTGCGCGACGCCGGTTGTTGCACCGTGCAGCTCGCACCGCGCGTGCGCGGTCGCGCCTTGCCGGTGATGACCGAGGCGATGCGCGGGCATGGCTTCGTCCCGCTCGCGCAACAGTCGCTCCACCAGGCGACCGGGATCGTGTGGCTCGACAAGCCGGAGGCGGAGATACTCGCCGGCTTCCGCCAGCGCGCGCGCCGGGCGCTGCGCAGCGCGGACAAGGCGGGGATCACCGTCCGCGCGATCGACGGCGCCGACGATCTGCTCACCTATCAGCGTGTGCTCGACGACTTCGCCGCCACCCGCCCCGAGTACGACACCGCCGGCCTGCCCGACGCGGAAGGACAGGCCGCGCTGGTCGCCGCGTGCGGCGGCGCGCTGTTGCTGGCGGAGCGCGACGGCGTCGCGATCGGCGCGCACGCCTTCGTGCGACAGGCGGACGAGGCGATCTGGCTGTCGCTCGCCACCGCCGACCGCGACGGCGCCTCGCCCGGCTATCCGTTGCTGTGGGAGGGGATGCGCCGCGCCCGCGCGATGGGCTGCGTCGGCTACGATCTCGCCGGCCTGCCATTGGACGAGCCGCGCGATGCGGGCGAGGCAGGGCGCGTCCAGTTCAAGTCCGCCTTCGCACCGCACCGGCGCGTCATGCCGCCGATGCAGATGGCGGTGCTCGATCCCGTCGCGCACCACCTGCTGTTCGGCGCGCGACAGGCGTATCGCGCCTGGCGCCGCCGTGGCTGACGCGCGCGCGACCCGCTGGCGCCGGCGCGTCGCCGCGATCGGCTGGCGCGGGGTCCTGCGCAAGGCGTTCGGCGACCATGTCTATCGTCGCAGCGACAGCGTGGTGCTGGAATGCCGCCGCGAATGGTCGCGCCACGCCCCGCCGCGCGCGTCGGGCGATCTGACCTTCCTCACGCTGGCAGCGGGCGACGCCATCCCGCCATTGTGCGCATGGCTCGCGCATCGCCGCGCCGATTTTTCCGCGATGCACGCGACGGGCAAGCTGGGCCTGTTCGTCCTGCGCGCCGGCGTGGCGGTCGGCTGCGCCTGGATCGCGTTCGAGGATCACCACGACCCCGCCGCGCGCGAACATTATCGCGTCGCACCGGGCGAGGCCTATCATTATTGCTGGCTGGTCGACCCGGTCGAGCGCACGCGCGGCACCACGCTGGCCTTTGCGCGCCACGTCCTGGCGGTGCTCGCCGCGCGCGGCGTGACGCGGCAGTTCGGCGTGGTCGATCGCACCAACCGCGCCTCCTATCGCGTGTTGCAGCATTTCGGCTATCGCGAGTGCGGCATCCGCGTGCGCCACATCTATCTGCTGCACCGGCGCTGGACCCGCGTCGCGCAGTACGATGGCACGCTGGGGTTGATCGCGGCATGACCGCGCACGCTGCCGCACCGCCGCGCACGCGCAGCTCGCTGGGTGTGCTGGCGCGCTCCGCCGGGATGGTCGCGGCGATCCGCGGGGTCGATACGATCCTGTCGTTCCTCGTCTCGGTGCTGCTCGCCAACCGCTTCGGCGCCTCGGGCCAGCTCGACGCCTTCTTCCTCGCGCGGCGCACCACGGTCGGCTTCGCCGATACGATCCGCAAGCTGGTCGGACAGGTCGCCCTGCCCCCCGTCATCGCCGCCGCCGATCGCGGCGCGCCGCTGACCCTCGCCATCCTGCCGCGCCGGCTGACGTGGTTCTTCGTCGCGTTCGGCGTGGTGATGCTGGCGGGCATCCTGATCCCCGGCGTGCTCGTCCATCTGTTCGCCCCCGGTTTCCGCGGTGCGCAGCACGCGCTGACCGCGCGGATGATGGCGATCATGATGCCGCTGCTGCCGCTGGCGGTCATCGCCTCGCTGCTGGCCGCGGTGCTCCAGGCGCGTCGCCGCTATGGCCTCAGCGAGGGCACCAATCTGCTCCAGCGCGCCTTGCTGGTGCTGGTGCTCGCCGTGCTGGTCCCGCCGCTGGGGATTGTCGCGGGGGCGTGGACGATGCTGGCGAGCGGGATCGCCGGCTTCGCGATCCTGCTCGCGAGCGCCTGGTCGATCGTCCGCCCCGCGCGGTGCAGCGCGGAGGCGCCGCCGCCCCCGGTCGCCGTCCCGGTGGCGGGCGGCGGGCTGCTCGCCGCGGTCGTCCTCAACGGCTATTTCCAGATCTCGTCGTTGATCGACTTCGCCTTCGCCTCGACCACCGCCGACGGCGGGGTCGCCGCGCTGGAATATGGTGCGCGGCTGGTGTCGCTGATCCCCGGGCTGGTCATGTCGAGCCTCGCGACGGTGCTGGCGCCGGAACTGATCCACGCCGTCCAGCAGGACGATCGCGCGGCCGCCGCCGCGGGGATCGAGCGGTTCCAGCGGCTGGTCCTGTTCGCGCAGGCGCCGGTCTCGGTCGGCATGATGCTGGGCGCGCCATTGATGGTGGGTGCGCTGTTCGGCCATGGCAAGTTCGACGCCGCCGCCATCGCCGCCGCATCGGCGTGTACCGCCGGCTATGCCGCCGCGGCGGTGTTCCTGGCGCCGATGAGCGCGATCACCTCGGCGATCTACGCCGATCCGCACCGGCCGTGCCTGCGCGACCTGACCGTCATCGCGGTATCGGGCCTCGCGCTGCGCGCCGCGATGGTCGCGCTGGCCGCACCCGTGTGGGGGGCGGGCGGGATCGCCTGGGCCGCCGCCGCCGCGACCGCGCTCACCTTCGTGGTGGCGGAGGCGGTCGCGGTACGGCGCTTCCACCATTTCCACCTCGCGCGGCAATTGTTCGAGCTGGCACGCTGCCTGATCTGCGCCGGCGTCGCGGCCATGGCGGGCGGCGCGCTGCTGGCGCTCGTCCCCACCCCCCAGGGCACGATCGCGGAACTGGCGCTGCTGGCCGCGCTCGGCGCGCTCGTCGTCGCCGGCTATGCCGCCGCCGCGCTGGTGTTGCGCGTGCCCGAGGTGGCGCAGTTGCGCGCGCTCGTCCCCGCGTTGCTCGCCCGCCGCAAGCGCCGCCGCGCGTGATCCGTATCGCCTTCCTGCTGCCGCACCTGCACCCCGGCGGCGCGGAGCGGGTGGTGGTCAACTGGGCCAATGCGCTCGACCGCGACGCCTTCGCGCCGGTGGTGATGCTGGGCCGGGTGGAGGGCGATTTCCTCCCGCTGCTCGCCCCCGACGTGCCGGTGATCGCGATCGGCGGCCGCCGCGCGCTGACCCGCCCGCTGCGCATCGCGCGCGCGCTCGCCGCGCACCGCATCGACCTCGCTTATGCCGCCACCAGCGCGATGAACCTCGCGCTGCTCGCCGCCCCCACAAAAGTGCCGCGCATCGTCTCCGAGCACACGCCGCCCGACGCCTTCGCGCGCGAGGCGAAGTGGCCGCTCGCGCGCCGCCTCGCCACCGCCGCGTTCACCCGCCGCGCGGCCGCGGTCGCGGTGCCTACCGCGGCAATCGGAGAGGCGATCCGCCACCCGCGGGTGACGGTGCTCCCCAACCCGGTCCTCGACCACGCCCCCGCCCCGCTGCCCGCACCGACCCACGGCCGCCGCCTCGTCGCCGCCGGGCGGCTGGTCCCCGCCAAGGGGTTCGATACGCTGGTCGACGCCATGGCGCTGCTGCCCGATGCGACGCTGACGATCCACGGCGACGGTCCGCTCCGCGCCGACCTCGCCCATCGCATCGCCGCGCAGCGCCTCGAACGGCGCGTCACGCTCGCCGGCCATACCGCGAACCTCGCCCCCGCGCTCGCCGCTGCCGACCTGTTCGTGTCCGCCTCGCGCCGCGAAGGGTTCGGCAACGTCCTGATCGAGGCGATGGCGCTCGGCATCCCCGTCCTCGCCACCCGCGCCGGCGGGCCGGAAACCTTCCTGCGCGACGGCATCAACGGCTTCCTGACCGATCCGGACGACGCCCCCGCACTCGCGCGCGCGATCGCCGCGCTGCTCGCCGACGCACCGCGCCGGCATGGGATACGCGAAGCCGCACGCGACACCGCAGCGGGCTATACCGTCGCCGCCTCCACCGCCCGCTTCGCCGCGCTCGCGCAGCAAATTGCAGGTTAAGGGTAAAGTTACGCGCGCCTGCGATAGCCGGCGCATGCGCCGCCTCCTGCCCTGCACGCTTCTTCTGGGCCTCGCCGCCTGCGCCGGCCCGGTCCGCTATGCGCCCGCACCCGAGATCGCGCTGACCCAGCCGTCACTCGATCTGGCGCGCGCGGCGTCGCGGATGGTGGAGGCGCGGCTCGATCAGGACGGCGATTTCCACGCCGGCGATCTCGTCCGCCTTACCTTTCCCTATACGCCCGCGCTCAACACCGATCAGCGTGTCGCGCTGTCGGGCGCGATCAGCCCGCCGTTGCTCGATCCGATGCCGATCCGCGGCCTGACCACCGCGATGCTCCAGACGCGGCTGCGCGCCGCCTACGCCGCGAAGCTCGCCCGGCCGGAGGTCTCCGTCGCGCTGCTCGAATACAATCGCCCCCCGCCCCCGCAGGAGATCTTCGTGCTGGGCGAGGTCGCGAAGCCCGGCAACTTCCCCTATCGCGACGGCACCACCCCGTTCGAGGGGATCGCGCGCGCCGGCGGCGGCAACCGCGACGCCGACCTGTCGCGCGTCGTCGCCCTCACCCCGATCGGCGATCGGCTGGAGGCGCGGATGCTGGACCTGTCGGCGACGCTCCACGGTGCGGCGACCCCGCTCGACTTCCTGCCGCCCTATACGATCCTGATCGTTCCCCCCACCGCGATCGCGCGCGATGTCGATCGCGCGCGGCAGATCCGCCAGATCATCGGCTTCAACGGCGTGAACGTCGGTTCCGCCATCACGCTCATCCAGCCGTGACCGGGATCGGCGCCACCTATCTGCGCATCGTGCTGTCGCGCTGGCGGCTGCTGCTGGCGATCGTCGCCGCCTGCACGCTCGCCGCCTGGGGCGTCAGCACCTTCTATCTCGCGACCAAGCCGAAGTTCGAGGCCGCGGCACGGCTCAACATCGTGCCCACTGCGGAGGAGCTGGGCTATGCCACCCGCTTCGTGCGCGGCTCCACCTTCGACGGCGGCGGCGTGCTGCTGGGCACCTATGGCGAGGTCGCGCACACGCGCCCCGTCGTCGCGCCGCTGGTCGATCGCTGGATCGCGGATCAGGCGCGCGCCGCCAACATGGACCAGCGCGCGTGGATCGCCGCGCATTCGCAGCCGAACCCCTTCTCCCCGTCGCGCCTCTGGGCGATCCTGAACTATGGCGAGGCGCCAGACGTCCCGTTGCGCGATCAGCTGATCGCCGCGCTCATCAAGGGCACCACGATCGAGACGGTCGAGGGCACCTATCTGCTCCAGCTGTCGGTGGAATGGGACGATCCCGCCTCCGCCGCCTGGTTCGCCAACGCGCTGTCCGATGCGATCATCGCGCATGCGATGCGCGATTCGCGCACCAGCGGGCAGCAACTCGCCGGCACGCTCGAACGGCGGCTCGATGCGAAGCGTGCCGCGCTCGCCGCGGCGCTGCGCCAGTCGCGCGACCTGAAATCCGCGATCGGCGTCGTCGATGTCGATCGCCAGAAACAATCGCTGCTGGAGGCGCGCCTGACCGAACAGGCGCAGCTGACCACCGATCGCGCGACGCTCGATTCGGCAAAGGGTCAGGTCGCGGCGCTACGCCGTCAGGCCGGCGGCAAGCTCTCCTCCGCGCAGGCGGTACTGGAACAGACGCTGGCGGTGGAGGCGCCGCGCGCCACCGGGCTGGAGCGCTCGGTCGCGATCCGACAGGCGCGCATCGGACAGCTCGATCGCCAGATCGCGGGGCTGGGCAGCTACGAGGATCGCATCAAGGCGCTCGACGATCAGGCCGCCGCGCTCCAGCAAGAGGTGACCGCGCTGACCGAACGCGTCAGCTTCAGCCAGACCGAGAACCTCGCCAACGGCCCGCGCATCCAGCTGATCGAGCGCGCCGTGCCGCCGCTGACGCGTAGCAGCCCGAAGATCTTCCTCAACAGCGCGCTGGGCTTCATCGCCGGCTGCGCGCTCGCCGCCTGCGCGCTGCTGCTGCTCGGCCCCGCCGCGCCGCGCGACGAGCGCATAGCGGAGGAAACGGCGCCGGAACCACGCGCCTCCGCGGAGGTCTATCCGATCCGCCCGCCGCAGGCACCGGCACCGTCCCCGCTGACGATGGGGCGCCCGATCGTCGCCGGCAACACCGCGCTGGCGAGCGCACCGGCCACCGTGCATCACCTGTTCCCGCACGCGTTGCCCGCCCCCGCCGACGGCACCACCTATGCCGCCGCGGAACTGGTCGCGGTCTCCACACTGCTCGAACCGTGGCTCGGCCCGATCCTCGCTTATGGCACGATCGCGGTCGGCGCCCTGGGCGACCCGCAGGCGGCGCAATGGCTGGCGCAGGTCGCACATGCGATGGTCCGCGATCGCGAACCGGCGCTGCGCATCGTCGACGCGAGCGCCCCCGACGCGGATTGGCCCACCGCCGGGCGCGCCTTCGTCTATCTCGGCGCGACCGATCACGATGCGCTGGCCCGCGTGCCGCACGACGCACACCTGCTGCTCGCCGCCGACGGGCCGTTGCCGGACGACCTTCCCGTCGCCGCTTATGTCGTTCGCTTCCACGGCTGACCGCCATCCCGCGGACATCGGCACGGCGGCGGCACAGGTCCGCGCGCTCGCGCTCGTCCCGCTGCTGGTCTATGCCGTCCTCACCCAGCTCGACGCGCTGGGCAACCGCCTTTCCGCGCATCTGCCGCTGGGCACCACCGAGCTGACGCTGGCTGCGATCGTCGCCGCCACGGTCGCGCTCCTGCTCCTCCCGCGCCACGACGCCGCGCCACGCGCGATGGGCGCACGCCTGATCGCCGCGCTCTATTGCTGGGCGGTGTTCTGCTGGACGCTCTCGCTGCATCGCGTCGAGGGGGCGACCTATCTCGGCAAGTTCGCGGTGGCGCTGGTGCCCGCCTTGTGCCTGTTCGTCATCGCCGACACGCCCGCCCGGCTGCGCGCCTTGCTGTGGGCGATCGTCGGCGCGGGTATCGTCTCGGCCGCGATCGTGCTGGTCGAACATCACACCCATGGCCGCATCCTCTCCACCTCGGTCGCGGCGACGACCGCGGGGTTCGAGGGCGTCGCGCGCTCCGCCGGTGGGTCGGACGAAAACCCCACCACCGCGGCGCAGATGCTGCTGGTGTCGGTACTGATCGCCACCGCCTGGCTGTTCTCCGGCGAGCGGCGCTGGCGCGTCCTGCTCGCCGGCGTCACCACACTGGGGATGCTGGCGCTGGTCTTCATGTCGGCGCGCAGCGCGCTGATCGGGTTTGCCGTGGGCGCGGGGCTGATCGCGCTCGGCTTCCGCCACCGCCGCTTCTTTCCGCTGCTGGTCGTCGGCGGCGTCGTCGCGATGCTCGCCGGCATTCCGTTCCTGCCGCCGACGCTGGTCGACCGCTTCACCGCCATCGCGGATTTCGGGCAGGACCAGACGCTCTATCGCCGCATCACCTATCTGCGCATCGGCTGGGACCTGATCCAGCAATCGCCGCTTTGGGGCGTGGGGCCGGGCAATTTCCCGCTCTATTACGTTACCGACGCCTATCGCTGGATGCCGGGACGCGAGCCGTTCCCGCGCGAGCTGCACAACACCTATCTCGATGCCGCAACCGAGCTGGGCGTGGTCGGCTTCCTCCTGTTCGCCGCCACGCTCGGCTATGCCCTGTGGTCGGCGCGGCGCGGTGCCGCCAGCCCCGATCCCGTCCTGCGCCGCACCGCGCGCGCCACCGGCGTCGCGCTCGCCGGGCTGATGGTCGCGTGCTTCTTCATGCCGCACAAGGACATGCGCTACCTTTGGCTGGTCGCCGCGATCGCGATGCAATGCGGGCGGCTGGCCCCACGCAAGGGAGAGGTCGCGTGAAGCTGGCCGTCATCGTCACCGAATTTCCCAAGTCGACCGAAACCTTCATCTACCGCGACCTCACCGCCTTCCTGGCCGCGGGCGTCGAGGTGCGGCTGTACCATGTCGCGCCCTATCGCCGTGGCCAGCCGCTCCACGGTTTCGCCGCCCCGCTGAAGGAACGCGTCCGCGCAATCGGCTTCTGGCAGCCGCGCGCGATGCTGCGCGCACTGCGCCCGGCGGTGCTGGGCGGCATCGCGCAGATGCTATGGGCCTATCGCCGCCACCCGCGGATCGCGGCCAAGTCGCTCGCGCTCGTTCCCAAGGCGCTGGCGATCGCCGCCGATGCGCAGGCCTGGGGCGCGACCCATGTCCATGCCGAATTCGCCGGCCACCCCGCCACCGCGGCCTGGCTGGGTCGCCGCGCGGGCGGGCTGCCCTATTCGGTCAGCTGTCGCGCGCACGACATCTTCCGCACGCAGGCATTGCTGGACCGCAAGCTGGGCGAGGCCGCCGCGGTGCGCACCGTCAGCGAGTTCGGACGCGATTTCCTGCGCCGCACCGTGCCCGTGCTCGCCGATCGCACGATCCACGTCATCCATTCCAGCGTCGACATCGCCCGGATCACCCCCGTCGCGACGCCGCCGGCCCGCGACCCCTTCCGCATCCTCTATGTCGGCGCGCTGGAGCCAAAGAAGGGCGTCTCGCATCTGCTCGACGCGCTGGCGCTGGCCGATCCGGACCTCGGCGACTGGACCTGCGACCTAATCGGCCATGGCCCCGATGCGGAGACGCTACAGGCCCGCGCCACCGCGCTCGGCCTGTCCGACCGCGTCCGCTTCCATGGCGCGCAGCCGTTCGAGACGGTGGCGGACGCCTATGCCCGCGCCAGCGTCTGCGTCGCCCCCAGCGTCATCGGCCCCGACGGGCGGCAGGAAGGCATCCCCAATGTGATGATCGAGGCGCTGGCCTATCAGCGCCCCGCGATCACCACCGCAATCTCCGGCATCCCCGAACTGATCCGCGACGGCGACACCGGCCTGCTGATCGCCCCCGGCGACCCGCTGGCGCTCGCCGCGGCGCTGCGACGGATCCACCGCGATCCCGCCGCCGCGCTGGCGATGGCGCGCAGAGGCCGCGCGCATGTCGAGGAGGAGTTCGACCTGGCAAAGAACGCACGACGCCAGCTGGCGCTCTTTCAAGCCCCTCCCATTTAGGGGAGGGGTTGGGGTGGGGGAAGTCTCACCGAGACTGCCGATTGTGGCTCATGACTGCCCCACCCCGACCCCTCCCCTAAAGAGGAGGGGCTTGACGTCGCACCTCAATACGCCGTCCGCCAGCGCGCGCTTCCCAGCAGCCGCCGCGCCGTCGCGGTCGCGCCCTTTACCGCGCGATGCGCCGCCACCTTCGCCGCGTCTGCGGCCGGACTCGCCCCCGGGGTCGCCGGCGTCCATCCCATTCGCCGCAGCCGCTGGTTGACGCGGTGCAGCCGCGCCTCGCCGTCGCTTTCGTCCGATCGCCAGGTGATGCTGAACGACACCGACCGCGTCGGCCCGTTCTGCACCCAGTGCGGCGCCTTCACCGGCACGTACACCGCCTCGCCCGGCGTCAGCACATGGTCCTGCGCCAGCGCGTCGAAGGCGGGGTCGTGCTTCATGTTGCGGTGCCGCCCGCCGCGGTGGAACGCCTCGTGCACCTCCGCCGGCACGATCGACAGGTCGCCGGCGGGATAAACGCGCATCGTCTTCGTGCCGGCGATCTGGAGCAGGATGTTATGCTCCGGATCCATGTGGAACGGCGTCACCGAATGCGGCGACGACAGGAAGATGAACGCCTCGCGCCGCCGGTACGGGCCGGTCCGCGGCACGGTCACCGGCGCCAGTTCGGCGAGGCACGCATCGATCAGCGCGGCATAGGCGGGGTCGGCATCGACCTTCTTCAACACCATCCAGCAGCCATTGTCGTCGATCGTCCGCACGATCTCCCCCACCGGCGTCGCCGCGCTGCGCACCGCCGCCGGGTCCTGATCCACCGCCAGATTGCCGAAGCTGTGCTCGACATGGCTCTCGGGCAGCCGCTCGGCGAGCGCCGCCAGCGCCTCCAGCGCGAACAGCGAATGGTCGTGCAGCCGGTGCCCGACCCGCGCCGCATCGCCCGGATAGGCGGCGGCGAACGCGTCCAGTCCATCGGGTGCGAAGCATCGCTGATCGGTCATGCCTGTTCCTCCCTCACCGCGCGGCGCCGCCGCCACCAGTCCATCCCGCGACACAGCCAGCGCGACGCCGCATCGTCGAACGGCACCGCCAGCGACACGATCCTGCGCCGCGCCGGCCACAGCCGGTCGATCATCGGATGCCCCGCCCGCGCGCAGCTATCGACCCGCGCCAGCCCGCGAACATCGAGCGCATGGTCCAGATACGCCATCTCGATCAGCACGCCCGGCGAGAAGTTCGCCCATGCCTCGTCATAGGCGATCTTCAGCTGGAACCCCTCGTCGCCGCTCTCCAGATTGGCGAGCATCGCGATGGTCGCATCGCCCACGCGCATACGGTGGAAATCCAGCGCGCCGCGCGCGTGCGCCTGCGTCAGGATCGCACGAAAACAACGGTCGGTGGCGGGATCGGCGGCTGCGGCAACGCCCTTGCGCCCCTTCCAGCCCGATGTTTCGAGCGCGAACAGCGTGTCGATCCACGCCGCCACCGGCGCATCCGGCGCCAGCCGCTCGAATTGGAGCGCGCCGCGCTCGCCCAGCCGCGCGCGCAGGCGGCGATGTTCCTTCAAAACCTTGCCGCGCACGTGCCGCGCCGCGTGTTCCGCCGCCGACAAGCCGCGATGCAGGACCGCCCGCTCGTAGCGCCGCGTGACGTAGGTTGCGGTCATGTCGGCCAGAATGCGGGTCGACGCGCTGTCCGCATCCAGCGCCGACAGCCGCAGATAGCGGCCGGGCTGCCGCGCCAGCACCGGCAGCGCCGCCTGCCAGAACGCGCGTTCCTGCCCCGCACGCACCAGCGGCTCGCCCAGCGCGCGCACGCGATGGTCCCAATTCTCGACGCACAGCGCCACGCGGCCCCGCTGCCGTGTCGCGATCGGCATCACACCGATCAGCGCATCACCGTCGCGCACCACCAGCAAGCGCGGCGTCGCCGCCTCCGGCAGATCGCGACACGCCGCCACGACATCGCGCCGATAGAAGGGATTGGCCGTGTCCGCCGCATCGGCCAGCCGATCCCACGCCCCCGCAACCGGCCCCCACGCCCCCTCGTCGATGATCGCAGCCGTCGCCATGCTGGCGGACTAGGCGCGAAAGCTCACCAATCGGTTCACATGTCGCCCTCCGTCACCCCGGACTTGATCGGTGCTTGTCCCATTCAGACAAGTACACCACCCCGGCAAAGGCAGGAGTAACGACACGACATACGAAAAGAGCGGCCCGTCGCCGGACCGCCCCTTCGTATTGACCGTGGCATGGCCCGGATCGCTCGCACGATCCCGGGCCACCCGCACTTAGCGCTTCGAGAACTGGAAGCTACGGCGTGCCTTGGCGCGGCCGTACTTCTTGCGCTCCACGACGCGCGGGTCGCGGGTCAGGAAGCCCGCGGCCTTCACCGGCGCGCGCAGCGTCGGCTCGTACTTGGTGATCGCCTGGCTGATGCCGTGCTTCACCGCGCCGGCCTGACCCGACAGGCCGCCGCCCTTGACGGTGCAGACGACGTCATACTGGCCCTCGCGCTCGGTGATGCCGAACACCTGGTTGATGACGAGGCGCAGCGTCGGACGCGCGAAATACACTTCCTGATCGCGACCGTTGATCGTGATCTTGCCTGAGCCCGGCTTCAGCCAGACGCGCGCGACGGCGTCCTTGCGGCGGCCGGTCGCATAGGCGCGGCCGTACTTGTCGAGCTCCTGCGCGCGCAGCGGCGCGCGCTGCACGGGCGCCTCGACCTCACCGGCCAGATAGGCGTCGGCGGAGGTGTCGGCCTGCTCGACCGCGGTCTCGCGCTGCTGCTGGAGCGCCGCGCCCAGGTCGGAGAGGGACTGGCGGTTGTCGGACATTATGCGCCCACCTTGTTCTTGCGGCTCATGGCCGCGATGTCGAGGACTTCGGGGTTCTGCGCTTCGTGCGGATGCTCCGCGCCGGCGAAGATGCGCAGGTTGCGCATCTGCTGACGGCCCAGCGGACCGCGCGGGATCATGCGCTCCACGGCCTTCTCCAGCACGCGCTCGGGGAAGCGGCCTTCCAGCACCTTGGCGGCGGTAATGCCCTTGATGCCGCCGGCATAGCCGGTGTGCTTGTAATAGATCTTGTCGGCCAGCTTGTTGCCGGTGAACCGCACCTTGTCCGCGTTGATGACGATGACATTGTCACCGCAATCGACGTGCGGGGTGAAGCTGGGCTTGTGCTTGCCGCGCAGCACGTTGGCGATCACCACCGCCGCACGCCCGACCACCAGGTCGGTCGCGTCGACGATGTGCCACTTCTTCTCCACCTCGTGCGGCTTGGCCGCCTTGGTGGTCTTCATCAGCGCCTTCATGGGGCCAGTGACCTTATATCCGCGTTCAAACGAAAAGACGCGCCATCCCGCCGGACGAGCGCGCCGCTGACGCCGCCAATGCCGATCGGCGCGTACAAAGTCAAGATTTCGGCGGCGTTGCTGACGGGTATTATGATACCGCAGGCTTGAGCGTCACGGTCACCTCGTTGCGCAGCACCCCGCCCGCCGCCGCGGTGGAGGTGCGCTTCTCGACCGTGTCGGACGCCAGCCCGGTGCGCCGGTCGACCGCGCGACGCCGGAACAGCGTCACCTCCGCCGCACCGTGTGCGGTATCGACCGTGCCGCTGGCATCGGTTTCCAGCACGATGCGATCGCCCTGCCGCGCGGTGCGCTCGGTCCCGGACAGCCAGCCGTTCCCCGACCCCGCCGCCGGCAGCGTCACCGCGCGCACGCCGGGTGCGCGCTCCGCCTCGTCCCCCGCCAGCACCGCCAACAGCGGCCCGGCGAGCGCCGCGTCGCGCTCCGCACCGCCGGTCGCATCGTGCAGCCGCAACGCCGCGCCGCGCGCCGCATCGGGCATCGGCCCCGCGATCACCGCGCGCAGTTTCGCCCAGGCACCATCGGCATCACGCACGCGCAACAGGTGCCCGCCGGCATCCAGCTCCACCGCGATCGGCGTCGACAGCGCGCGCACCAGCGCGACATAGCCCGCCTGCTCGCCCTTGCTGTCCTCGACGCGCGTCGGGTCGACCATCATCGTCGCCACATAGCCGCGCCCGGCGCGATCGAACCGCACGCGCCGCACCACGCGCAGCCGTCGTACCCCGCTGCCGTCGTCGCGCACCTCGACACGCTCCAGCGCCAGATCGCGTCCCAGCGGCGGGGCGAAGCGCGCCGAGGCGGGCATTGTCAGCAGCACGGCCGCAGGCAGCAGCCATAAGGCGAGCCGCATCAACGCCTCGCGCGGCCGACCGCATGTGCGGCGGTGACCGCCGCGATCAGCAGCAGCGCCGCATTGGCCTGGTGCGCGACCGCGATGACGATCTGCACGCCGCTCAGCAACGTCGCGATGCCCAGCAGGATTTGCACCGCGACCAGCGCGATCAGCGTCCCCGCCACGCCCTCCGCCCGCACTGCGCGCGCGCGCAGCGCCAGCCACACCAGCGCGCCGGCCGCGACGAAGGCGAGCCAGCGGTGAATGAACTGCACGACGATGGGATTGTCGATCGCGTTACTCCATGCCGGCGTCAGCATCGGCACGCCCGCGGGGAAGATCGCGTCACCCATCAGCGGCCAGCTGGAAAAGGCATAGCCCGCGTCCAGCCCGGCGGTGAACGCGCCGAACACGATCTGCACCGCCAGCGCGGCGAGCGCGAGCGCCGGCCCGGCGCGCAGCGGCGCGGGTCGCGCCAGCGGGTTCGCCGCCAACGCGGTCAGATCGCGCGCGGTCCACACGATCCCGGCCAGGATGAACAAGGCGGTGGACAGGTGCACCGCCAGCCGGATGTGGCTGACGTCGGTGCGCACCGACAGGCCCGACGCGACCATCCACCAGCCGATCGCGCCCTGCAACCCGCCCAGCGCGAGCAGCGCCACCAGCCGCCAGCCATAGCCGCGCGGAATGCTCCGCTTCGCCGCGAACCAGATCAACGGCAGCGCGAACGCCAGCCCGATCACGCGGCCGAGCAGCCGGTGGACATATTCCCAGAAGAAGATCGCCTTGAACCCGCCCAGCGTCATGCCGCGGTTCAGCTGCTGATATTCCGGGATCCGCTGGTAATTGGTGAACTCCGCCTGCCATTGCGCGTCGTTCAGCGGCGGAATGATGCCGCTGATCGGCTTCCACTGCGTGATCGACAGCCCCGATTCGGTCAGCCGGGTGATCCCGCCGACCACCACCATCGCCACGATCAGCGCGGCGACGACATGGAGCCAGCGCGCGATCGCGGCGGGGCGGGTGGTGACGGAAAAACCGGGACTGGGCTGAAGCATGAAGCCCTCTACTCCCGCCGCAACCGATTGCCTACACCAACCGGCTCTGCTTGACCGCCGCCTCGATGAAGCTGGCGAACAGCGGGTGCGGATCGAACGGCTTGCTCTTCAGCTCGGGGTGGAACTGCACGCCGACGAACCATGGATGGTCGGGGCGCTCGACGATCTCGGGCAACGTGCCGTCGGGCGACATGCCCGAAAACACCAGCCCGCCCTGCTCCAGCGCCTCGCGATACCGGGTGTTCACCTCGTAGCGGTGGCGATGCCGCTCGCTGATCGCGCCGCCGCCATAGATCGAGGAGACCACGCTGTTGCCGGCCAAAGCGGCGGGATAGGCACCCAGCCGCATCGTGCCGCCCAGATCGCCATTCTCCGCGCGCTGCTCCAGCCCGCGCTCGCTCATCCATTCGGTGATGAGGCCGACGACCGGCTCCTCGGTCGGGCCGAACTCCGTCGAGGACGCCGCCTTGATCCCGGCGAGGTCGCGCGCACCCTCGACGCACGCCATCTGCATCCCGAAACAAATGCCGAAATAGGGCACGCGCCGCTCGCGCGCGAAGCGGACCGAGGCGATCTTGCCCTCCGCGCCACGCGATCCGAACGCGCCCGGCACCAGAATGGCGTGGCACGGCTCCAGATGCGCCGCGATCTCCGCATCGTCGCCCTCGAACAGCTCGGCGTCGATCCAGCGGATGTTGACCTTCACGCGATTGGCGATCCCGCCATGAACCAGCGCCTCGTTGAGCGACTTGTAAGCGTCCTGCAGGCCGACATATTTGCCGACCACGCCGACCGTCACCTCGCCCTCCGGGTGCATCAGCCGCTCGACGATCTCTTCCCAGCGCGTCAGGTCGGGCGGCGACGACGGCGTGATGCCGAAGGCGCGCAGCACCTCCGAATCGAGCCCCTCGCCGTGATATTGCAGCGGCACCGCATAGATGCTCTTCGCATCCAGCGCGGGGATCACCGCGCTTTCGGGCACATTGCAGAACAGCGCGATCTTGGCGCGCTCCGATTCGGGCAGCGGCTGTTCGCAGCGGCACACCAGCACGTCGGGCTGCACGCCCAATGCGGCCAGTTCGCGCACCGAATGCTGCGTCGGCTTGGTCTTCAGTTCGCCCGCCGCGGCGATATAGGGCACCAAAGTGACGTGGATGCTGATCGCATTGCCGCGCCCCACCTCGTTCTTCAGCTGGCGGATTGCCTCGATGAACGGCAGCGACTCGATATCGCCCACCGTTCCGCCGATCTCGCACAGCACGAAATCGAGGTCGTCAGTCTCCGCCCTCGCGAATGCCTTGATCGCGTCGGTGACGTGCGGGATCACCTGTACCGTCGCGCCCAGATAGTCGCCGCGCCGCTCCCGCTCGATGATCGTCTTGTAGATCCGGCCCGAGGTGACGTTGTCCGACTGGCGCGCCGACACGCCGGTGAAGCGCTCGTAATGGCCAAGGTCGAGGTCCGTCTCCGCGCCGTCGTCGGTGACGTACACCTCGCCGTGCTGATACGGGCTCATCGTGCCCGGATCGACGTTCAGATAGGGATCGAACTTGCGGATCCGCACGCGATAGCCGCGCGCCTGGAGCAGCGCCGCGAGGCTCGCCGCCATGAGACCCTTGCCGAGCGAGGAAACCACGCCGCCGGTGATGAAGATATACCGCGCCATGGGACGCAACCCCTAACCGTTGAACACGAACAAGCGCAAGCGCGCGCGGCGACCCGCGCGCGACGAAGCGCCGATGAAAATGGGATCAGTTGGCGAGCGGGACGCCGTTGTCCGCCGGTGCCGGGGCGGGTGCGCCCTGCTGCGGCTGGGTCTGCACCGGCTGCGTCTGCGCTGCCGGCGCGCGCCGCTGGAGCGAGGTATCGACCGTGGTCGCGCTGCGGCTGGCCGCCAGGAAGGCGAGCAGCACGCTCATCGCGATGAACAGCCCCGCCAGCACGCCGGTGGCCCGCGTCAGGAAATCCGCCGCGCCGCGCGCCGACATCAGCCCCGACGGGCTGCCCGACGAGGTCAGCCCGCCGCCTTCCGAGCGCTGCATCAGGATCACGGTGACGAGGGCAGCCGCGATGATGGCCTGAACGACGAGCAGGAAGGTGAACATGACGCGCGCGGGATCCCAAGGCAAGAAAACGGCGCACGCACGACGGCCGTGCCCCGGACCCGCGCCACATAGGCGCGTGGGCGAAAAGGATCAACCGGGCGTGCCCCGGACCGCGCGCGGCAAAATCATGACAGGGCTGAAACCACTGGTGCCAGAGGGCGTTATCCCCCGCACAAAGCCGGAACGATCCGGTCGACCCAACGATCAGCATAAGGCGGGACGAGGACGTGTCAGCTCTTGCTCAGCCGGAATTGAATTCCTGGATGAAGGCGCTGGTGGATTACGTGCGCTCGGGCGAGCCCGATCTCACCAATCGCCAGATGGCGCTTCTCCTCGTCGTCTATCTGCGTCCGGGGCCGCATACGGTGCGGGGTCTGGCGCGGATCCTGAACGTGTCCAAACCGGTTGTGACGCGCGCCTTGAACAGGCTGGGCGCTCTCGGCTATCTGCGCCGCCAACGCGACGACAGCGACAAGCGCAACATCTTCGTCGCCCGCACATCCGAAGGGGCAGATTTTCTTGAGGAGTTCGGCCAGTTCATCGGCGACGGAGACGCGTCGCCACCGGCCCGCGCCGTCAACGCGTAGCGGATTCGCGCTTACCGGGCGGTCGCGCGCGCTCGATCCCCGCACCCATGCGGTGCGACCCGACATCGCCGACGTGCGCCTCGCCGATCAGGTGTTCGCGCCGCACTACGCCGCGCCCGTCCGCCGCACGCTGCGCGCCGACGCGGCGCTGCGCGAGGGGCGCGACGACGCCGCGCCGGTGATGGTAGAGCTGCGCGCGGGCGACGCCTTCGACCTGCTCGACGTCACCGGCGGCGTGGCCTGGGGCATTGCGATCGGCCCGGGGCTGGTCGGCTATCTCGACGCGGCATTGGTGGCGGCATGAGCATCCAGGTCTTCATCGACGGCGCGGTCGGCACCACCGGGCTGGAAATCCGCGAGCGGCTGTCGAACCGCGACGAGATTACGCTGGTCACGCTCGACGAGGCGCAGCGCAAGGATGCCGCGGCGCGTGCGCAGGCGCTCAATGCGGCCGACGTCGTCATCCTGTGCCTGCCCGACGATGCCGCGCGCGAGGCGGTGGCGATGATCGCCAACGACCGCACCCGCGTGATCGATGCCTCCACCGCGCATCGCGTCGCCGATGGCTGGACCTATGGCTTCGCGGAGCTGGACGAGGGTCAGGCGACGCGGATCGCGCATGCGCGCTTCGTCAGCAATCCGGGCTGCTACCCCACCGGCTTCCTGGCGCTGGTGGCGCCGCTGGTGCGCGCCGGGCTGGTCCCGGCCGACTGGCCGCTGACCGTCAACGCCATCTCCGGCTATTCGGGCGGTGGCAAGGCGCTGATCGAGCGGTTCGAGCAGGATGCGGGCCTCGCCTTCCGCGACTATGGCTTTTCGCTCGCGCACAAGCATATCCCGGAAATGCAGCAACATGCCGGCCTCGCTTATGCGCCGGTCTTCGCGCCGATGGTGACGCGCGCCTATCGCGGGATGATCGTCGAGGTGCCGCTGCCGCTCGCCGCCCTGCCGGCGCGCCCGACACGCGATGCGCTGCTCGATGCGCTGCGCAGCGCCTATGCCGGCAGCGCGCTGGTCCGCGTCCATGACGACATGCCCGACGAGCTGCTGATCGGCACCGACGATGCAGGCACCGACCGGCTCGACCTGCGCGTCTTTACCGATGCCGCGAACACGCAGGCACGCCTGGTCGCCACGCTCGACAATCTGGGCAAGGGCGCAGCGGGCGCGGCGGTGCAGAACCTGAACATCATGGCCGGGCTCGATCCCGTCGCCGGCCTCACCCTCTGACCTCTTTGGACTAGGAGACTCCGGTGGAGCGCAATCCTGTCGGCAAGCTGTTGTTGTTCGGCGCCACGGGCGATCTTGCCCGGCGGATGCTGTTGCCCTCGCTCTACGGCCTGCATGCCGACGGCCTGCTGCCCGAGGGATTGACGATCACCGGCTCAGCGCGCGGCGAGCTGGACGACGACGGGTTCCGCGACGAAGCGTCGAAGGCGCTCGACGAATTCCTGCCGGAGGACCGCAAGGACGCCGACAAGATCGCCTCCTTTCTCCAGCGACTCCAGTTCCAGCCCGCGGACCTGTCGGACGAAAGCACCTTCGCCCCGCTCGCCGAGAAGATCGGCGACGTGTCGGGCGGCCTCTCCATCTTCCTCTCCACCGCGCCCTCGCTGTTCGAGCCGGCGGTGAAGGGGCTGGAGAAGGTCGGCCTCGCCGGCCCCACCGTGCGCATCGGGCTGGAGAAGCCGCTCGGCTACGACCTCGCCTCGTCGAAGGAGATCAACGACACCGTCGCCGCGGTCTTCCCGGAGGAGCGGATCTTTCGCATCGACCATTATCTCGGCAAGGAGACGGTGCAGAACATCCTCGCGCTGCGTTTCGGCAATTCCTTCTTCGAGCCGGTATGGAACGCGCGCGGGATCGATAACGTCCAGATCACGGTGTCGGAAACGGTTGGTCTGGAGGATCGCGCCGGCTATTACGATGGCGCGGGCGCGCTGCGCGACATGGTGACCAACCATATCCTGCAACTGGTCGCGCTGATCGCGATGGAGCCCCCTGCCCGCTTCGACCCCACCGACATCCGCGACGAAAAGGCCAAGGTCTTCCGCTCGCTGCGCCGCATCGCGCCGGAGGAGGTGCCGCATTGCACCGTCACCGGCCAATATGTCGGCGGTGCGGTGAAGGGGGAAATCGTCAAGGGCTATGACGAGGAGCTGGGCCGCGACAGCGACACCGAGACGTTCGTCGCGATCAAGGCGCATGTCGACAACTGGCGCTGGCAGGGCGTGCCCTTCTACCTGCGCACGGGCAAGCGCATGCCGGTCCGCCGCAGCGAGATCGCGATCCAGTTCAAGCCGGTGCCGCATTCGATGTTCGCGGGGCGCGGCGGGCTGCTCCAGCCCAACATGCTCGTCATCCGCCTCCAGCCGGAGGAATATATCGAGCTGCTGGTGATGGCGAAGGAGCCGGGGCTCGACCGCGATGGCGTGCGCCTGCGCGAGGTTCCGCTGAAGCTGAGCCTCGACGCCGAATTCGCCGGCACGCGCCGCCGCATCGCCTACGAACGCCTGCTGCTCGACCTGATCGAGGGCGACCAGACATTGTTCGTCCGCCGCGACGAGGTGGAGGCGCAGTGGCTGTGGACCGACGCGATCCGCGCCGGCTGGAAGGCCAACGGCACCAAGCCCAGGCATTACCAATCCGGCACCTGGGGTCCGTCCGCCGCGATCGCGCTGACCGAGCGCGATGGCGTGACCTGGGTCGACGATTGACGCTAACGCCCTCTCCCCGACGAGGAGAGGGAGGGAGCCGCCGCAGGCGGCGGAAGGGTGAGGGGCGATGGGGCACCGTGCCCGAGCCTCACTCCCCCTCACCCCAGCCCTCTTCCCGCCGGGGAGAGGGAGCAAAGGACGAGACATGACCGAGATCGAATGGTGGGAATATGACGATGCCGCCGAGCTGGCCGATGCGGTCGCGGGCGACATCCAGTTCGTCATCGAAAGCGCGATCGACGCGCGCGGCTCCGCGGTGATCGCGCTGGCGGGCGGCAAGACCCCGCTGCCGGCCTATGAGCAGCTGGCCAAGGCCAAGCTCGACTGGAAGCGCGTCACGATCATCCCCGGCGACGAACGCATCGTGCCGCTGGGCGACGCGCTGTCGAACGTCACCGCACTGGGCAAGACCTTCATCCCCAAGGGCGCGCGCGTGATCCCGATCGTGCCCAAGGCGACCCCGGACTATAAGGCGGCGGGCCGCTCCGCCGACGCGCTGTTGCAGGATCTGCACTGGCCGCTCGACCTGTGCGTGCTCGGTGTCGGCGGCGACGGGCATACCGCCTCGATCTTCCCCGGTCCCGACTACGACGAGGCGCTCAACGGCCCCAAGGAGCGCCGCGCACTGGGCGTCATGCCCGATCCGCTGCCGCCCGAGGCGCCGGTCGCCCGCGTCACGCTCAGCCGCCAGGGCATCGTCACCGCGCGCGCGCTGCTGCTCGCGGTCACCGGCGATGCCAAGCGCAAGGTGATCGAGGATGCGATCAAGGAAGGCGCCGGCTCGCCCTATCCGATCGGACGCGTGCTGGCCGACGTGGAGCTGCCGGTCGACATTCACTGGGCGCCCTGACGATACGGAATACGTATGTTTCCGCGGGCGTCACCTTCGCGCCCGCACCGCCCCACGTTAAGGGAAGGCCATGAACCCCGCCGTCAGCGCCGTCACCGACCGCATCATCGAACGTTCACGCCCGTCGCGGCAGGCCTATCTCTCGCTGATCGGGCGCGAGCGCGATACGTGGGTCGGGCGGCCGCGGCTGGGCTGCGCCAATCTGGCGCACGCCTATGCCGGCACGCCCGAGGATCGCGCCGCGATGACGTCGCAGCATCAGGCGATGAACATCGGCATCGTCACCGCGTACAATGACATGTTGTCTGCGCACGCGGTCTATTACCGCTATCCGGAGCTGATGAAGGTCTGGGCGCGCGAGGTCGGCGCGACCGCGCAGGTCGCGGGCGGCGTACCCGCGATGTGCGACGGCGTGACGCAGGGCTATCCCGGCATGGAACTGTCGCTGTTCAGCCGTGACACGATCGCGCTGTCGACCGCGATCGCGCTCAGCCACGGCACGTTCGAGGGCGCGGCGCTGCTCGGCATCTGCGACAAGATCGTCCCCGGATTGCTGATGGGGGCGCTGCGGTTCGGCCATCTGCCGATGATCCTGATCCCGGGCGGCCCCATGCCATCCGGCCTGCCCAACAAGGCCAAGGCCGCGGTGCGCGAGCGCTTCGCCGAGGGGCAGGCAACGCGCGACGAACTGCTCGACGCGGAGATCCAGGCGTACCATTCGCAGGGCACCTGCACCTTCTACGGCACCGCCAATACCAACCAGATGATGATGGAGGTGATGGGCCTCCACATGCCCGGCGCCGCCTTCGTCAATCCGGGCACGAAGCTGCGCCAGGAACTGACCCGCGCCGCGGTCCATCGGCTGGCGCAGATCGGCACGCATGGCGACGATTATCGCCCGCTGGGGCATTGCGTCGACGAAAAGGCGATCGTCAACGCCGCGGTCGGGCTGCTCGCGACCGGTGGGTCGACCAACCACCTGCTCCACGTCCCCGCGATCGCGCGCGCGGCGGGGATCGTGATCGATTGGGAGGATTTCGATCGCCTGTCGGCCGCGGTGCCGCTGCTGGCGCGCGTCTATCCCAACGGCTCGGCCGATGTGAACGGGTTCGAGGCGGCGGGCGGGATGCCCTATGTCATCCGCGAATTGCTCGACGCCGGTTACCTGCACCGCGACATTCCCACCGTCGCGGGCGGCGACCTGACCGATTACGCGCGCAAGCCGGTGCTGGACGGCGACACGCTCACCTGGGCCGATCCCGGCGCCAGCGGCGACGACACGATCCTGCGCCCTGCCGCGACACCCTTTTCGCCCGATGGCGGGATGCGCATCCTGCAAGGCAATATCGGCCGCGCCTGCATCAAGGTGTCCGCGGTCGAGCGCGAACGTTGGGTGGTCGAGGCGCCCGCGCGCGTCTTCGCCGACCAGCTGGAGGTGCTCGACGCGTTCCGGAACGGCGAGCTGGAGCGCGACGTGGTGGTCGTCGTCCGCTTCCAGGGGCCGCGCGCCAACGGCATGCCCGAATTGCACAAGCTGACCCCGCCGCTGGGCGTGCTCCAGAACCGCGGGTTCAAGGTGGCGCTGGTGACGGACGGCCGCATGTCGGGCGCGAGCGGCAAGGTGCCGTGCGCGATCCATTGCTCGCCCGAAGCGCTCGGCGGCGGCGCGATCGGCCTGATCCGCGACGGCGACCTGATCCGGGTCGACGCGGTGTCGGGCACGCTCGACGCGCTGGTCGATGCCGCCGAATGGGCCGCGCGCGAGCAGGCCGCCGCCCCCGCCGCGGCGACGGGCATGGGTCGCGAATTGTTCGGCATGTTCCGCGGTCTGGCGGACGAGGCCGAAAAGGGCGCCAGCGCGATCCTGGCGGGCGCGGGATTGTAAGGACGATTAGCCCTCTCCCCTCCGGGGAGAGGGTTGGGAGAGGGGCAGTGGCGAAGGGGCGAACAGTCAACGCAGCACAGCGTTCGTGGTCGCCCATCACCCCAACCCTCTCCCCGGAGGGGAGAGGGAGTCGGTAATGCAGGTCGTTTCGGTAGATATCGGGGGCACCCACGCCCGCTTCGCCATCGCCGAGGTTGCCGGCGGCCGCGTCCAGTCGCTGGGTGAGCCGACCACGCTCAAGGTGGCCGAACATGCCAGCCTCCAGACCGCGTGGGAGGCCTATCGCGAGCAGCAGGGCGGCACCCTGCCCGCCGCCGCCGCGCTGTCCGTCGCCTCGCCGATCACCGGCGACGTCATCCGGCTGACCAACAATCCCTGGGTCATCCGCCCCTCGCTGATCCCCGAGCGGCTGGGCGCCGACGTCTATACGATCGTCAACGATTTCGCCGCGGTGGGCCATGCCGTCGCGCAGCTGCCGGCCGAGGATTTCGAGCATCTGTGCGGCCCCGACACCGCGCTGCCCGGGCAGGGCGTTACCACGGTCTGCGGCCCCGGCACCGGGCTGGGCGTGGCGCAGGTGTTCAAGCGCGACGGCGATTATTCGGTCCTCCCTACCGAGGGCGGGCATATGGACTATGCCCCGCTCGACGGGATCGAGGATGCGATTCTGAAGCGATTGCGCCGTACCTATACGCGCGTTTCCGCCGAGCGGATCGTCGCCGGGCCCGGCATCGTCGCGATCTACGAGACGCTGGCGGAGCTGGAAGGCCGCGCGGTGCGCCACATGGACGACAAGGCGATCTGGACCGAGGCGCTCGACGGCTCCGATTCGCTGGCGCTCGCCGCACTCGACCGCTTCTGCCTCGCGCTGGGCGCGGTCGCGGGCGATCTCGCGCTGGCGCATGGCGCGCACGGTGTCGTCATCGCCGGTGGCCTCGGGCTGCGCATCAAGGACAAATTGCTGCGCTCCGGCTTCGACCAGCGCTTCGTCGCCAAGGGCCGCTTCCAGCAGATGATGGCGAAGCTGCCCGTCAAGCTCATCACCCATCCCCAGCCCGGCCTCTTCGGGGCCGCCGCCGCCTTTGCCCAAGAACACCGCCAGACGGAGCACGCGCGTTGACCGATATCGCCACCATCATGCAGACCAGCCCGGTCATCCCGGTCCTGGTCATCAAGGACGCCGCGCAGGCGCGCCCGCTGGCCGAGGCGCTGGTCGCCGGCGGACTGAAGGTGCTGGAGGTGACGCTGCGCACCCCTGCCGCGCTCGACGCGATCCGCGAGATGAAGCAGGTGCCCGGCGCCATCGTCGGCGCCGGCACCGTGGTGACGAGGGAGCAGGTCGCCGAGGTGAAGGCCGCGGGCGCGGAGTTCATCGTCTCCCCCGGCCTGTCGCAGCCGCTGGGCGAGACGATCGCCGCGGCCGGCATCCCGTGGCTGCCCGGCATTGCGACCGCGGGCGACATCATGCGCGGGCTCGACATGGGGCTGACGCATTTCAAGTTCTTCCCCGCGGAGACCAGCGGCGGGGTGAAGGCGCTCAAGGCGCTCGCCGCGCCCTTCTATCAATGCCGCTTCTGCCCCACCGGCGGCATCACCGAGGCGAGCGCGCGCGACTGGCTGGCGCTCGACCCGGTGCTGTGCGTCGGCGGCAGCTGGGTGACCGAGGGCACGCTGCCCGAGATCGAGGCGCGCGCGCGCGCGGCGGTGGCGCTGCGGGGGTAAGTTTCCATTACAAGCCCCTCCCCTTCAGGGGAGGGGTTCGGGGTGGGGGAGGTCTCACAGAGACCTGCGCCTGTAACCCTTGACTGCCCCACCCCAACCCCTCCCCTGAAGGGGAGGGGCTAAGAAGGACTAAATTTCGCTCACCAGCAGCTTGTCGATCCGCCGTCCATCGAGGTCGACCACCTCGAACTTCCAGCCCTGCTCCTCGAAGCTCTCGCCCTCGCTCGGCAGCTTGCGGAACACCGCCAGCGCCAGTCCGGCGACGGTCGCGTAGTCGCGGTCCTCGGGCAGGTCGATGCCCAGCCGCTCGGCCAGCGCGTCCGCCGCCATCGTGCCCGCGACCAGCAGGCTGCCGTCCTCGCGCTCGACCACGTTCGGCCCCTCGTCGGGTTCGGCATCCGATGCAAACTCGCCCGCGATCGCCGCCAGCAGGTCGGCGGGGGTCACGATCCCCTCGAAATGCCCGTATTCGTCATGGATCAGCGCCATCGGCACCTCGGCGCGGCGCAGCGCCTCCAGCGCGTCCATCGCGTCGATCTGGTCCACCACCACCGGCGCCTTGCGCATCAGCCGCGCCAGATCCAGCGTCTCGCCGCGGAACAGCGCCATCGCCACGTCGCGCGCCTGCACGACGCCGACGACCGCGTCGATTGACCCCTGCGCCACCGGCAGCCGGCTGTGCCCGGTATCGAGCAAAGTGGCGCGGATCGCGGCATCGTCCAGCGCGACGTCCAGCCATTCCACTTCGGTGCGCGGCGTCATCACCTCGCGCACCGGGCGATCGGCGAGGCGCACCACGCCCGAGATGATCGAGCGTTCATGCTCCTCGATCACGCCCGACTTGCTGGCCTCCGCGACGATCAGGTGCAGCTCCTCCGCGGTCACCTGATCCTCGTTCTCGCGATTGAGGCCCAGCAGGCGGAAGGCGAGCGCGCTGGTCGAATCGAGCACCCACACCAGCGGCTTGGTGAACTTCGCCAGCCATGTCATCGGCACCGCCACCAGCGCCGCGACCGGCTCCGGCTTGCGCAGCGCGAACTGCTTGGGCACCAGCTCGCCGACGATCAGCGAGGCGTAGGTGGTCAGCCCGATCACCAGCGCATAGCCCAATGTCGCCGCGGTCGCGGTGTCCAGCCCCAGCGCCTCCAGCCGCGCCGCGGTCGGCGTGCCCAGGCTGGCGCCCGAATAGGCGCCGCTGATGATGCCGATCAGCGTGATGCCGATCTGCACGGTGGAAAGGAACTTGCCGGGATCGGCCGCCAGCCGGATCGCGGCGGTGGCGCCGCGCTTGCCGGTCCGCGCCATCGCCTCCAGTCGCGCCTTGCGCGCCGAAACGATGGCAAGCTCGCTCATCGCGAACACGCCGTTCAGCGCGACGAGGGCGAGGATGATGAGGACGTCGATCCAGGGGAACGGCGGTAACATGGTCGCCGATGCTCTTGGCGGCAAAGCGGCGCCGCGACAATCCACAAACGTGGACTTTCTGCCATCGCGGACAGCTTCCGTTCAGTCCGCAGGCGGAACAATCGCGCGTCGGACCGGGTTCATTCCGGACGATCAGGAAAAAGGGCGTGTCATGAAGTTTTCCCCGAAGATCGCCGCCGCGGCGGCCTCGCTGTCGCTGCTGTCGGTATCGGCCTGCACCACCGATCCCGAGACGGGCCAGCGCACGATATCGAAGACCGCGATCGGCGGCATCGGCGGCGCGCTGGGCGGCTATCTGCTCGGCGATCTGGTCGGCGGCCGCCGTGACCGGACCGAGAAGATCGTCGGTGCAGGGATCGGCGGCATCGCGGGCGCGGCGATCGGCGCCTATATGGACAAGCAGGAGCGCGAGATGCGCGCGCGTACCGCGGGCACCGACGTGCAGGTGGTGCGCCAGGGCGACGACCTGCTGCTCAATATCCCGTCGGGGATCAACTTCGCCTACAACTCGGCCAACGTGGAGCCGCAGTTCCGCACCACGCTGGATCGCGTCGCGAGCGTGCTGGCGGATTACAACCAGACCTATATCGACGTGTACGGCCACACCGATTCGACCGGCAGCGACAGCTACAATCAGGGATTGTCGGAGCGGCGCGCGACGTCGGTCGCGGATTATCTGTCGAGCCACGGCGTGCAGCCGGCGCGCATCGCCACCCGCGGCTTCGGCGAGACCCAGCCGATCGCCTCGAACGAGACCGAGGAAGGCCGCGCCGCCAACCGCCGCGTCGAGATCAAGATCGTGCCGGTGTCGCAGAACGACGTTCCGCCGCGGTATTGAACAGGCGTCGGAACCCCGGCTTTCCGGGGCGCCTCTGCGAAGCCCCTCACCGTCATGCCGGACTTGTTCCGGCATCCACTGTGCCGCATATGCACAAGTCGTTGTTTTCGCGGAACAGTGGACCCCGGAACAAGTCCGGGGTGACGGCTATCCGGTCACCACGTCACCCCGGGCTTGACCCGGGGTCCATGTCTCGCCGAACGCAACGGCCGGTGCGTTCGCGAGCCGATGGATGCCGGATCAAGTCCGGCATGACGGCCCGACTTCCTCACCGTCGCGCCGCGAAGAACTCCCTCAGCAGCGCCGCGCCCTCTGCCGCGCCGATCCCGGCGAATACCTCGGGCCGATGATGGCAGGTGGGCTGTGCGAAGAAGCGCGCGCCATGCTCCACCGCCCCGCCCTTTGGATCGTCCGCGCCGTAATAGACCCGGGCGATCCGCGCATGCGCGATCGCCCCGGCGCACATGGCGCACGGCTCCAGCGTCACCCACAGATCGCAATCGCCCAGCCGGTCGGTGCCCAGCGCGCGCGCGGCCGCCCGGATGGCGAGGATCTCGGCATGGGCGGTCGGGTCCGACAGGCCGCGCGGCGCATTGGCGGCGACCGCAATCACCTCGCCATGGCGCGTCACCACGGCGCCGACCGGCACCTCGCCCGTCACCGCCGCGTCGCGGGCGGCCTCCAGCGCGACGCGCATCGGTGCAGGCAGCGGAAACATTGGCGCGGCCTAGCGCCGCGCTCTCCCCGCATCAACGCCGCGCATCATTGCTGGTTGGCGGGCTTCTCCACCGAGATGGCGGGCACCTCGACCGTCTTCTTGTCGGTGCCGACGCTCACCTTGGCGACATCGGCATCGAACTTGGGCGTCTGTCCGCCCTCCAGCCGCGGCAGCTGCGCGGTCTGCGTCTGATCGAAACGGACAAACCCCAGCATCATCGCCGCCAGCAGCACCAGCGCGACGACGCCGATCAGAACGAGTAGAGTGCGCATGTCTCGATCTCCCCAAAACCTCGATTCGTTGCCGCAACAACGCCCGCCGCAGCGTGCTGGTTGCACCCTCGGCCACACGGGCGGGTTGACGATCCGGGCATAGCGGGTTATCGGCGCCGACTTTCCGGGCAACCGCATTCAGGAACGATCACATGTCGCGCATCTGCGAGCTGACCGGCAAGGGCCGGCAGGTGGGTAACAACGTCTCCCACGCCAACAACAAGACCAAGCGGACCTTTCTGCCGAACCTGCAGAACGTGACGCTGCTGTCCGACGCGCTGGAGCGCTCGATCAAGCTGCGCGTGTCGACCCACGGCCTGCGCTCGGTCGAGCATAACGGCGGGCTGGACAACTGGCTGGTCAAGACCACCGACGACAAGCTGTCGCTGAAGGCGCGTCGCCTGAAGCGCGACATCGTGAAGAAGCGCGCGGCGACCACCGCCGCCGCATAAGCGATCGCGTACTGCGCCGAAGCATTGCGGCCCGCCGTCCCTCGCGACGGCGGGCCGCAATGCGTTGTGCGTCAGTCGACCAGTCGGAACTTCGCCAGGATCGTGCGGCGATAGACGGCCAGGTCGTTGTCGGTGACCAGCCAGACCATCGTCGCGCCACCCTCGCGCGTGATCGCGATCCCCTCGACATTCTCGCCGCCCATCACGCGGGTCGGGCGCGCGATCACCGGGCCGTGCATCACCGCGCCGGCGCGCACCTGCCTCGCGGGCACCCGCGCGATCGCGCAGTCGAAGCGGAAGGGAAAGCGCCAGCGCCGGTTGACCACCAGCAGGTCGCCATCCGGCAGCACCGCGCCGTCGGTGGGCACATAGCCCACGGGCGGGCGATAGGAGAGCGCAACCGCGTGCGTGCCGCGTACAACCGGATCGCCGTCGAACAGCAGCGCGGGCCGTGGCCGTCGCATCGCCATCACGCCCTCGCGGATCGTCAGGAAGCGGCCATCGTTCAGCCGCACCAGCGTCTCCGAGCCGGAATTGCGTCCCCAGTCGCGCATCGCCGCCGGCGCGACATGCCCGTCGCTGCGCGCGGCATCCGGCGTGTAGCGCCAGATCGCATTCGCCCGCTCATAGCCGATCCACATCCGCCCGCTCGCCGGATCGACCGCCAGCGACTCGGTATCGCGCGTGCGCTTGTCCCACCCGGTCCCGGGCCCATCGGCGAGGCCGGTGGCGTGCGTCACCGCGATCCCCCCGCCGCGTATGCGCAGCCGCACGACATTGCCGCCATCGCTGAGCAGGATCGCCTCGCCCCGCCGCAGCGCGAGCGCGGAAAAGCCGCCGAATGCCGGATCGTCCGCATGCAGCGAGAGCGCGCCGACCGGCTCCAGCATTCCGACGCGCCGCGGCCGTCCGCCAGCGGGCACGAAGCCACGCGCCTGTACGCGCAGGTCGCCGCGCACCAATGGCAGGCGCGGTTCCCCGGTCCAGTCGGGGACCAGCACCACCAGCATGATGAGGATGACGATCCACCGCACCGCGCCCGCTGTAGCGCCTCACCCGCCGCAGGAAAGGTGAACCGGCGATAACGAGCGCATTCAGCATCGGCTCAAGGCGAATCACCCATAAGCACGTCATCGACGGGAAGACCCGCCGACCGGATGAAGCAAACGGGAGACAGACGATGTTCAAGGATCTCGCACTTGCCGGCGCCGCGCTCGCGATGGGCACCGCCGCCATGGCACCGACCGCCGCGCACGCGCAGCGTTACTACGGCGACCGCTACGACCGCGGCTATTACGACCAGCGCGACTATCGCAGCTACGATCGCCGCGGCTACGACCGTCGCTACAATTACAACAGCAACCGCCGCTGCTCGAACGGCACCACCGGCACCATCGTCGGCGCGATCGCCGGCGGCCTGCTGGGTCGCGCGATCGACACCCGCGGCGACCGGACGCTCGGCACCGTGCTGGGCGGCGTCGGCGGCGCGGTCGCGGGCAATGCGGTCGAGAAGTCGAACAACCCGCGTTATTGCCGATAACGGACGCAGACCCGCGTAACCGCGGGTCGATGCGGCGAAGCCGCAGCGTCCGACACGGCCGACGGGGCGGCTTCGCCCGCCCCGACCGACGGCGGCGTTGCCGCCGTCCTCCAGTTATCGAGCTCCCTCGCGTAGCGTATGAGGGCGCGGACCCGGTGCCGAAAGGTGCCGGGTCCGTTGTGTTATCGCCGTTCCAGCAGCAGCGATTGTACCGCGCGCGCGAAATAGCCGCGCCGGTCCGCCAGCCGCGTCATCGCCAGCCCGGTGCCGTCCGGCGCCGCCCAGGTCTCCGCATCGGAGAAGATCCACTCCCCCTCCGGCAGCCGCGCGAAATGAACGCTCAGGTCCGCGTTCAGGAAGGTCCAGTCCGCGAACGGCAGTACCGGCGCGATCCCGTTCGAGAAATCCGCCACCGCCATCGCGCGCGCCGCGGGCGACAACGGCTCGCCCTCCACCAGCGCACGATGCTGGCGGAACCATACCCGGCCCGGCCCCAGCTGGCCGAAACCGCCGCGGATTCGCTTCATGTCAAAGTTCGCGGCGAAGGTGACGCCGGGGATCAGCCCCGTGCCCAGCCCGTCGTCGGCCACATCCTCCGGCGCGCTGTCGACCGCGGGCATCGCCACGTCGTCGGGCAGCGCGACCGCGTCGACCCGCAGCCGCAGGACGACCGCGCGCGTCACTTCCTTGCCGGCGGCGAGAAGGCGCACCTGCACCAGCTGGATCTTGCGCCCCTCGCGCAGCACATCGGTGGCGATGTCGAGCGCGCCGACCGGCACCGGGCGCAACAATTCCACCGTCACGCGCGCGACGCGCATCGGTGCTGCGGCCGGCACCTGCTCGGCCGCCCAGACGACCAGCGCGGAGGGCGCGCCGCCGTGTTGCAGGTCCGGGTTCCACGGCCCGGCGGCGAAGCGCGTCGCGCGCACCCCGCCGCCCTCGCGAACGAAGATGGCGTCGTCCTGCGCCATCAGTACATGTGCTGCCCGCCGTTGATGCTCAGCGTCGAACCAGTGACGAAGCCGCCATTCTCCGAACACAGGAAGGCGACGCCGCGCGCGATCTCCTGCGCCTGGCCCAGCCGGCCGACCGGAATCTTGGCGACGATCTTCTCCAGCACCTCGGGCGGCACCGCGGCCACCATGTCGGTGTCGATATAGCCCGGCGCGATCGCGTTGACGGTCACGCCCAGCTTCGCGCCCTCCTGCGACAGCGCCTTGGTGAAGCCGTGGATGCCGCTCTTGGCTGCGGCATAGTTCACCTGTCCGTACTGACCAGCCTGGCCGTTGATCGACCCGATGTTGACGATCCGTCCCCACTTGCGCTCGCGCATGCCGGGGAACACCGCCTTGGCCATGTTGAAACACCCGCCCAGATTGGTGTCCATGACCTCCTTCCACATCTGATAGGTCAGCTTCAGGATCGTGCCGTCTCGCGTGATGCCGGCGTTGTTGACCAGCACGTCGACCGGCCCCAGCTCGTCGGCGACCTGCGCGCAGCCCGCCTGGCAGGCGTCGTAATCGGCGACGTCCCATTTGTAGGCCGCGATGCCGGTCCGCGCCGTGAAGTCCTTCGCGCGTTCGTCGTTGCCGGCGTAATTGGCGGCGACCGTCATGCCCATGTCCTTCAGCGCGACGCTGATCGCCTCGCCGATGCCGCGCGTGCCGCCCGTGACAATCGCAACCCGTGCCATCCGGTCATCCTCCCGTTGTGCCGGGGGGTCACGCGTTCGTGCGCCACCCTTCCAGCTCGCGCGACAGTAGCGTGCGCAGCATCTCGATACCCTCGCGCGTATCGTTGAGACAAGGCAGGTAGGCGAAATCCGTACCGCCTGCCGCGACGAAACTCTCGCGTCCGCGGATCGCCAGCTCTTCCAGCGTTTCCAGACAGTCGGCGGAAAAACCGGGCGCGACGATCGCCACCTTGCGGATGCCGCGCGCCGGCATCGCCGCCAGCGTGGTGTCGGTCGCGGGCTCCAGCCATTTGGCGCGCCCGAAGCGCGACTGGAATGCGACGGTCAGCTCCATCCCCAGCGCCTCTCCCAGCAGCCGCGCGGTCTTGCGGCAATGGCAGTGATAGGGATCGCCCAGCTCCAGCGTCCGCTGCGGCATGCCGTGGAAGCTGGCGATCACCGCATCGGGCACGAAATCGAGTGTCGACAGCGCATTGCGGACATTTCCTACCAGCGTGTCGATATAGACGGGATCGTCGTAATAGGGCGGCAGCGTGCGCAGCGCCGGCTGCCAGCGCATCTGCGCCAGCGCGGCGAACGCCTTGTCGTTGGCGGTCGCGGTGGTGGCGGCGCAATATTGCGGATAGAGCGGCGCGAGCAGGATGCGCTCGCACCCCGCCTCCTTCATTGCGCGCAGGCGATCGCCGATCGCCGGATTGCCGTAGCGCATCGCCCAGTCGACCAGCACCTCCGCGCCGAACGCATCCTTCAGCGCCAGCGCCTGCGCGCGCGTGACCGCGGCGAGCGGGGAGCCCGCATCGCTCCACACCTGCGCATAGGCGTGCGCCGACTTCTTGGGACGCGTGTTGAGGATGATGCCGCGCAGGATCGGCTGCCACGCCAGCCGCGGGATCTCCACGACGCGCGGATCGGACAAGAATTCCGCCAGGTAGCGCTTCACCGCCGGCGCATCGGGGCCGTCCGGGGTGCCCAGGTTGACGATCAGCACGCCGATGCGCGGGCGCGGGACGGCGGGATGGCCGGCGGAAATCATGACGGGCTCCTGAGCGGCAGGGTGCGGCGGCGCACGCCGGTGGCGGCGTGCAGCGCATTGGCGATGGCGGGGGCGACCGCGGGCACGCCCAGATCGCTCACCCCGCCGGGATCGCCTGACGCGGCGATCAGTTCCACCGTCACCTCCGGCGCATCGTCCAGCGTCGGCAGGCGCAGGTCGCCGAACATCCGCACCTGCGCCAGATCGTCACGGTACGAGGCCGCCGTCCCCGTCGCCACGCCGGTGCCGAAGATCAGCCCGCCCTCGATCTGCTGGCGGACCACATCGGGATTGATCGCCCGCCCGCAATCGACCGCCGCGACCAGCCGGTCGATCCGCGGACGGCCGTCATCGTCGACCTGTGCCTCGGCCAGCACCGCGATCGCGCTGCCCGCCACCGTATGGCACGCGATCCCCTGCCCGCTGCCGGGAATGCCCCCGCCCCAGCCGCCCAGCGCGGCGACGGTGGTCAGGCACCGCGCCAGCCGCGGGTCGCCGCCCAGCATCCCGACGCGATAGGACATCGGCTCGCTGCCCGCGGCCTGCGCCAGTTCGTCGATGAAGCATTCGGTGAAGAAGGCGGTATAACCATCCGCACCACCTCGCAAATGCCCGACACGCAAGTCCAGCTCGACGGGGTGATGGTCGACCGCGAAGGCCGGCAGGCGATACGGCGGCACCGCCCCCGACATGGCATAAGCGTCGGCGCCGCGCGGCAGCGCGCCGGACATGCGGCGCAGCAGGCTGTCGGGCATCATCCGCGCCGCCATGTCGCGCCCGGTGGCGGCGACCGCGATCTTCGCCTGCCAGCCCAGGATCGCGCCACTGGCGGCCAGCCGTGCGCTCATCCGCGCCTTGGCCGGCGCACGCACGCGATCCTGCAACAGCGCCTCGCCGCGCGACCACATCAGCTGCACCGGGCGGCGCAACCGCATCGCCAGCACCGCGACCTGCCGTGCGACATCGGGCTCCAGCGCCGCGCCGAACGATCCGCCGACCATCATCGGGTGGACGATCACCTGCCCTTCGTCCACGCCGATCGCCGCCGCGGCGGCGGCGCGGACCAGCGACGGCGCCTGCGTCGCGATCCACAATTCCAGCCGCTGGTTCTGCCATTGCGCGGTAGCGGCCGGCGTCTCGATGGCGCCATGGAGGGCGGGGCGGGCGACATATTCCGCCTGGATCAGCCGCGCACCGCGAAATGCCGCCGACAGATTCCCCGCCCCGGCCACGCGATAGCCGTCGCCGTCCAGCGCGGCATCCAGCGCGCGATCGATCGCGGCATCGTCCAGCGGCCTGCCCTCGTCCACGAAGCGCGGCGCGAGCGCCGCCAGCGCGCGGTTGGCGGACCACCAGCTGGTGCCGACCGCCGCGACCCATTGGTCGTTCTCCACCACCGCCACGACCCCGCGAACACGCTCCGCCGCGGCCTTGTTCACGCCGTGCAGTCGCGAGGTCGCGCGCGGCCCCTGCCGCACGCTGGCGAAGACCATGTCGGGCAGCCGCACGTCGGCAACGAAATTGGCCGATCCGTCCACTTTCGCGGGCACGTCGAGCCGGGGCAGCGACTGCCCGGACAATCGGCCGTCTTCCCCGATCCTTAGCGGCATCTCCTCCGGCAGCGACTCACCCGCCGCCGCCGACGCCAGTTCGGCGAAGCGCAGCCGCTGCTCGCCGCGCACGACGAAGCCGTCGGCGGTTTCGCATTCCTCCCACGACACGTCCCAGCGCCGCGCCGCCGCCTTGCACAGCAGCACCCGCGCCGCCGCCCCCGCCTCGCGCAACGGCGCCTCGAACTGGCGGACGGAGGTCGAACCGGCGGTCACCATCACCGCCTGACGCGTCCATGCCTCGTCACACAGCGCCTGCGGAACATGTGCGAAGGCGCTGGAAAACAAGGCTTCTGCACCCATGATATTGGCATAGAGCGGGCCGATTGGTGCCGCCTCCACGCCGACGCTGCGCCAGTCGGCGCCCAGTTCGTCCGCGACGATCTGCGCCAGCACGGTATAGACGCCCTGCCCGTGCTCGACCTGCGGCACCGCGACGATCACCTGCCCGTCGCGCCCGATCTTCAGCCACGCACCGAACGCGGTTTCGCCCGGGGCAGTGGCCAGGTTGGGCAGATACGTCCGCGGCCACGCCACCCAGGCGACGACCAGCCCGACGCCCACGCCACCGGAGATCAGCAGGTTGCGTCGGGTCAGCGCTGGCATGACGACGGGGTAGCCGGGTGGGCGGCGGCGGGGAAGGCGGAAAGTCGGGTTCCCGTCACGCCGGACTTGATCCGGGGTGACGATGAAAGGTCGGCAAGCGCTACACCGCCTCCGCGCCGACCCGGTCGCGATAGGCCTTGCGCAGCGACACCTTGTCGATTTTCTCCGTGCCCAGCCGCGGCAGCGGATCGTGCGCGATCCAGATGCGCTGCGGCACCTTGAACGCGGCGATATGCTGCGACAGGAACGCGATCAGGTCCTCCGCCTCGACCGCGCCCGGGCTGGCGAGGTGGACGACGGCGCCCGGCACCTCGCCATAGCGCTCGTCCGGCAGTCCGAACACCGCGGCCTCCGCCACCTCAGGATGCTCGTACAGCGCCGCCTCGACCTCCTGGCAGCTGATATTCTCGCCGCCGCGGATGATGATGTCCTTCTTGCGGTCGACGATGAACAGATAGCCCTCGGCGTCGAGATACCCCAGGTCGCCGGTGCGGAAATAGCCGTCCGCGGTGAAGGCGGCGGCGGTGGCGTCGGCGCGGCCCCAATATTCCTGGAAGCACGCCGCCGAGCGGATGCACACCTCGCCCCGCTCGCCCGCCGGCAGCGCGCGGCCGTCGTCGTCGAGGATCGCGAGGTCGACCAGCGGCGCCGACGCGCGGCCCGCCGAATTGGGCTTGGCGATATAATTGCCGCGCCAGTTGCCGGTGCCGACGCCGTTCGTCTCGGTCAGGCCATAGCCGATCAGCGGCGCCCCCTCCATCTCCGCGTCGATCCGCTTGACGTGCTCGACCGGGCGCGGCGCGCCGCCCGCGGCGATATCGGTGACGGTCGACAGGTCGTATTTCGCGCGGTTGGGATGCGTCAGCATTTCGAAGCTCATCAGCGGCACGCCGACGAAATAGGTCACCTTCTCCTTGTCGATCAGCCGCATCGCCTCCTCGGCATCCCATTTCGGCATCAGCACCAGCTTGCGCGCGATCGCCATGCTCTGGAGGAACACCGGCACCTCGGCGGTGACGTGGAACAGCGGCACGTTGAGCAGGGTCGCGGGCTGGAGCGTGCTGGTGACGCCCGCCTGTTGCGAAATCCCCAGCATCATCAGTGCGGAAGCGAGATAATTGAAGATGCCCTGCACCACCTGGAAATGTGTCGACAAGGCGCCCTTCGACACGCCGGTCGAGCCGGAGGTGAACAGGATCGTGGCATGGTCGCTGCCCGCGATGTCGGGCAGCGCCCCGCCCTTCGCACGCGCGAACACCGTGTCGAGCGCCGCCTCCAGCGGTTGCAGATCGTCGAACGTCTCGACGCGCACATCGCGCAGCCCCGCGATCGCCGCCAGCCGTTTCGTGCGCGGCGCGTCGGCGAAGACCAGCGACACGCCGACGTCGCGGATCGCGCCCTCGAACTCCTCCGCCTGCCACCAGCCGTTGAGCAGGCACACGACGCCGCCCGCCATCAGCGTGCCCATGTAGAGCACGATCCACGACGGCGAATTGCGCGCCGCGATCCCGACGCGATCGCCCTTGGCGAGGCCATAGCCATCGACCAGCGCGTGCGCGACGCGCGTCGCGGCATCGTACACCTGCCCGTAGGTCAGCCGTTCGCCGCCCGCGACCAGGAACTCGACATCGCGATGCTGGGTACAGAAATGCGCGAAATAGGCCGGCAGCGTCGACGGCGCAGCGGCGATATAGGGCAATTGCCGGCCGAACCGTTCCACCTGCCCCAGCGCGAGCGGTCCGCCCTCCCCCGTCAGGGTGGCCATCACCGCATCCATCTGCTGGTCCAGTTCGGTCCGCATCATTCTCTCCGCTTGGGTTTGTCCCTCCCGCCCTTTATGCAGGCGCGGTCGAAAAGGGGAAAGCCTTGATACTGCCAGCTCTTGCCGCTGGGGCACTGCCCGCCGCGGGACATATCCGATTCGCCGATCTCGGGCTGCACCCCGACGTGTTCACGATCGGCTTCTTCACGCTGCGCTGGTACAGCCTCGCCTATATCGCGGGCATCGTCATCGGCTGGTGGTATCTGCTGAAGCTGATCGCGCAGCCCGGCGCGCCGATGGCGCGGCGCCATGCCGACGACCTCGTCTTCTACGCCACGCTCGGCATCATCCTGGGCGGGCGGATCGGCTACGTCCTGTTCTACGCGCCGGAGATGCTGGTGCGCCCGCTGTCGATCCTGCGACTGTGGGACGGCGGCATGTCGTTCCACGGCGGCGTCGTCGGCACGTCGCTGGGCATCATCTGGTTCGCGCGCAAGAACAAGCTGGACTGGCTGCGCATCCACGACTGGGTGGCGGCTTGCGTGCCGTTCGGGTTGTTCTTCGGCCGGCTCGCCAATTTCGTGAACGGCGAATTGTGGGGCAAGCCCGCCGACGTGCCCTGGGCGATCGTGTTCGAACGGACCGTGCCCTATGGCATCCCCGAGCCGGCACGCCATCCCAGCCAGCTGTACGAGGCGGGACTGGAGGGCATCGCGCTGTTCCTCCTGCTCTGGTTCTTCTTCTGGCGCACCGATGCGCGTTACTATCCCGGTCGGCTGGTCGGTATCTTCCTCGCCGGCTACGGCGTGGCGCGCTTCACGGTCGAATTCTTCCGCGAGCCGGACCGCCAGTTGGTGGCGTTCGCACAGGCGACCGGGCTGCATATGGGCCAGTGGCTGTGCGTGCCGATGATCGCGGGCGGCGCCTATCTGATCGCCACGTCGGGCAAGCGCCGCCGCCGCGTGGAGGCGACCGCGGGAACGGCCAGCGTCGCGTGACCGCCACCGCGGAACCGTTGCTGACGGAGCGGCTGGCGCGGGCGATCGCGCTGGGCGGGCCGATCCCGATCAGCCAGTTCATGGCCGCCGCCAACGCGCATTATTACGCCACGCGCGATCCCCTGGGGGCCGGCGGCGACTTCACCACCGCGCCCGAGATCAGCCAGATGTTCGGCGAGCTGATCGGTGCCTGGGCCGCGGACCTGTGGGACCGCGCCGGCCGGCCCGAGGTGGCGTGGGTCGAACTGGGGCCGGGCCGCGGCACGCTGTCCGCCGACGCGCTGCGCGTGATGGCGCGCGCCGGGCTGACTCCCGCGGTCCATCTGGTCGAGACCAGCCCGACGCTGCGACGGGCGCAGGCGGAGCGCCTACCCGGCGCGACCTGGCACGACGCGCTCGCCACATTGCCCGACGACGTGCCGCTGATCGTCGTCGCCAACGAATTCTTCGACGCGCTGCCGATCCGCCAGTTGGTCCGCGCCGCCGGCGCGTGGCACGAGCGGCTGGTCGCGTGCCAAGACACGCTGTTCCTGCCGATCGCGGGTGCCAGCGTGCCCGAGACGATCATCCCCCCCGGCGCTGCGCGACGCCGCGCCGGGTTCGATCATCGAGACCTCGCCCGCCAGTGTCGCGATCATGGCCGATCTGTCGGCGCGGATCGTCGAACAGGGCGGTGCCGCACTGGTGATCGACTATGGCTATGACGGTCCTGCGGTCGGCGACACGTTGCAGGCGGTGCACGGCCATTCCTTCGCCAACCCCTTCGCCGATCCCGGCGAGGTGGATCTGACCGCCCATGTCGACATGGCGACACTCGGGCTGGTCGCGACCGCCTCGGGCGCGCGCGCCTCGGGAGCGATCGGCCAGGGTGCCTTCCTGCGCGCGCTCGGCATCGACCGGCGTGCCGCCGTGCTTGGCCCGCGCGTCGCCGCCGACCGCGCGCGACTGGTGGAGGAGATGGGCGACCTCTTCCGCGTTCTCGCCGTCACCCACGCCGACTGGCCCGATCCCGCAGGCTTCGCATGACCGACCACCCCACCCTTCGCACCGCCACCGCCGCAGACGCTCCCGTCATCGCCTCGCTGGCGCGCCAGACCTTCGCCGACACGTTCGGACACCTCTATTCGCCTGAAAACCTCGCCAGCTTCCTCGCGATCCACACGCCGGAGAACTGGGCCGCGGAGATCGCCGACCCGCGCTATGCCGTGCGACTGGCGGAGGCGAACGGGCAGCCGGTCGCCTATATGAAGCTCGGGCCGCCCTCCCTCCCCTTCACACCCGCCGCAGGGGCGATCGAACTGCGCCAGATCTACGTCCTGCCCACGCATCACGGCGGCGGCCTGGCGAACGCGATGATGGACCATGCCATCACGGAAGCGCGGGCGCGCGGGGCGACCGCGCTCTATCTCTCGGTCTTTACCGACAATCCGCGCGCGCGCCGCTTCTACACGCGCCACGGCTTCGTCGAGGTCGGCCCCTATGCCTTCATGGTCGGCGATCAGGCGGATGAGGATATCGTGATGCGGCTCGACCTGTGACCGACATGCCCGACGTCTTCCGCGCCCGCCTGCTGGCGGGGGGTGCGACACGGCTTCCTGGGTCGTCGCGGCGGCGCATCGGGCGGGGGTGCATGCCTCGCTCAACGTCGGGCTCGGTTCCGACGACGATGCGGACGTGGTGCGCGCGAACCGCGGCCGTGCGCTGGCCGCGGTATGCCCGGACGCCACATTGGTCACTCCCTATCAAGTCCATTCGGCCGATTGCGTGACCGTCACCGCCCCCTTCGCGGAGCGCCCGCGCGGCGACGCGATGGTGACCGACCGTCCGGAACTCGCGATCGGCATCATCACCGCCGATTGCGCGCCGGTCCTACTCGCCGATGCCGCGGCGGGCGTCGTCGGCGCGGCGCATGCCGGGTGGAAGGGCGCGCTGGCGGGCGTCACCGATCGCACGATCGCCGCGATGGAGGCGCTGGGCGCGCGTCGCGACCGCATCGCCGCCGCGGTCGGCCCGTGCATCGCGCGTGCCAGCTATGAAGTGGACGACGCCTTCCGCCGCCGCTTCGAGGAGGCAGACGCGGCCAACGAGCGCTTCTTCGCCGACGCGCGCGCCGGCCATGCGCAGTTCGATCTGGAGGGCTATGTGGCGCATCGCCTCGCGGCGGCGGGGGGTGACGCGTGTCGAGACGCTGGGTCTCGACACCTATGCCGACGAAGCGCGCTTCTTCAGCTTCCGCCGCGCGACACATCGCGGAGAGCCGGATTACGGTCGCCAGATCGCGATCATCGGGGTGGCAACCTAAAAAGCCCCTCCCCTTCAGGGGAGGGGTTGAAATGGTTCACCGCGTCGGGTCGATCAGATACTTCTCGCCCGTCGCCTTCTTCTCATACGCGCGCAGCACGTCCGGCGACAGCGCCTCCGCCAGCCCGACCGTCGCGGTATAGCCGCTCGCGAAGGTCGTCGTCAGTTCGTCGACCACGCGCTGGCGCATCCGGCCGACCACTTCCTTGCCCGCCTTCTGCATGAACGGCGTCAACAGGAAGCCCGACACGCTCCACTGGAACCCGAACGCCAGCCGGTTGAGCGTCGTCGGCGCGAGGTCGAGCGCGCCATAGATATACAACTGCTTGAACGTGCTGGAGCCATAGCGGCTGTATTCGGTCGCGGTGCGGTTCGCCGCCTGCTCCATCGCCTGGACGATGTCGCTGCCCAGCGACCCCGCCGCCGATCGCGTCGAAGGCGATCGTCGCGCCGGTATCCGCGATCGCGTCGACCAACCGGGCGCGGAAATCGTCCGCCTTGCTGTTGACGACATAAGTCGCGCCGATATCGCGCAGGATCTTTTCCTGCGCCTCGCTGCGCACGATGTTCACCAGCGGCACACCGTCCGCGAGGCAGATCTTCTGCAGCATCTGGCCGAGGTTGGACGCCGCCGCGGTGTGGACGATCGCCTTGTGCCCCTCCATCCGCATCGTCTCGACGAAGGCAAGCGCCGTCAGCGGGTTGACGAACATCGCCGCGCCGTCCGCGGCGCTGGCACCCTCGGGCAGCGGCACCACGTCGCGCGCCTTCAGCGTGCGATATTGCGCGTACATCGCGCCGCCCATCATGCCGACCTTGCGCCCGATCAGCGCCTTGGCCTCCTCGCCCGCGGCGATCACCGTGCCGGCGCCCTCATTGCCTACCGGCAGCGACTGGCCGACGCGCGCGCGCACCCCGCCGAGGCGTTCGCGCGGCACCTGGAACGTCAGCACCGGCCGCTCCACGCTGCCCGATCGCTCCAGCGTCGACACGTCCGCCGGCCCCAGCAACAGGCCCAGATCGGACGGGTTGATCGGCGCCGCCTCCACCTTCACCACCACCTCGTCGGCGGCGGGCGCGCCATGCGTCACGTCCTCCAGGCTCAGCGTCAGCCGCCCGTCCGCATCCACCGCGGAGCGCAGCTCCAGACCCGTCACGTCGCTCATCCTCGCCTCCTGTTGATCGTTCGCCTCCCGCATGGCGGGGTGCACGACGCGGGTCAACACGCCCCACCATGAGCGATAACCGCCTCGCCCCGCACGGTTCTCACGCACGCGCATCCGCGCTAGGCGGGGCGGATGTTCGACCTCGACCGCTATCTCGCCCGCATCGAGCTTCCCGCGATGCCGACCCGCGACCCCGCCGGCCTCGCCCGGCTGCAATTCCAGCACCGCCAGCGCATCCCGTTCGAGAATCTCGACGTGCGGCTGGGCCGCGGCATTGCGATCGACAGCGCGTCGGTCGCGGCGAAGCTGGTGACCGCGCAGCGCGGCGGCTATTGTTTCGAGCACAACCGCCTGTTCCTCGACGCGCTCGACGCACTCGGCTTCGCGGCGCGCGCGCTGCTGGCACGCGTCTGGCTGGGCGCGAGCGACGTGCCGCCGCTGACCCATACGCTGGCGCTGGTCACGATCGACGGTGCCGACTGGATCGCCGACACCGGCTTCGGCGGCAGCTACACCCCCGTCCTGCCGCTGGTCGACGGCGCCGAGGCGCAAGCCCCCGATGGCGCGCGCTTCGTCCTGCGCCGCGACGACGCGCACGGCTGGATGCTGTTGCGCGACGGCCACCCCGCCACCACCGACGGCCGTGCCCAGGGCGCCGGCTGGCAGCCGCAGTACAGCTTCACCACCGGCACGGTGCACGCCAGCGACCTGGCGATGGGCAACCATTGGTGCGCGACCGCCCCCCGCCAGCCGCTTCGTGACCCATAATGTGGTCAGCATCGTCCTGCCGCACGGCTTCGCCGCGCTGACCGACCGTCATTACCGCCGCCACGCCGCCAGCGCGACGAGCGAAGCCGAGATCACCGACCCGCGGGTGTACCGCATGCGGCTGGCGATGATGTTCGGCATCGCGCTGTCGAGGGAGGAGGTCGCGGCGTTGGGGGGTGGTGTGATCCAGCGCATCACCACATGTTGCAGGTTTGCTACAGCGTGTGAACAAAGAAACATAGAGCAACAAACTGTATTTGCACCCCGCGTTCAAAGCGCCCTAGCTGCTCATCTTCCCGCCGATACGGCGGGGGTGCGTCGTCACGACGCGAAAATAAGATGAGGAGACACGCTTCATGCACGCCCAGGTTCGCCGCCGGCTGCTCGCTTCCACGCTCTTGATCGGCGCGTCGTTCGCCGTCCCCGCGTATGCACAGCAAGCCACCACCGCGGCCAGCGATATCCCCACCTCGACGCAGGGGACGCAGAACGGTGACGACACCATCGTCGTGACCGGTTCGCGCATCGGCCGTCCGGATCTCCAGGCTTCCGTTCCGGTCGCCGTCGTCGGCGCCGAGCGCATCCAGGAAACCGGTGCGGCCAACGTCCAGGATGTGCTGGCCACGCTGCCGTCGGTCGGCCAGATGTTCAGCCGCACCAGCTCGAACTTTTCGAACACCGGCAACGGCACCGCGAGAATCAACCTGCGCAACCTCGGCGAATCGCGCACGCTGGTCCTTATCAACGGGCGCCGCACGCTCGGCGTTGCCGGGTACCTCCGCGGTGGACGTCAACAACATTCCGACCGACCTAATCGACCGCGTCGAGGTGCTGACCGGCGGCGCCTCCGCCGTCTATGGTTCGGAAGCCGTCGCGGGCGTGGTCAACTTCATCCTGAAGAACGAGTTCGAGGGTCTGCGCGTGCGCGGCCAGAACACGATTTCGGACAAGGGCGATTCGCCGCGTCAGTACGTGTCGGTAACCGCGGGACACAATTTCCTCGACAATCGCGCTCACCTGGTCGGCAACTTCAGCTACGACAACGATCATGGGCTTCGCTCACGCAATCGCAGCTTCTCGTCCCGCGACGTCCCTAACCGCAGTTCGTATGCGCAGCAGGGCCTGTTCGACGTGGCTTCGGATCCTTCGAAGCGGTTTTCGCCGACGTCGGGCAATACGTTCACGTTCAGCCCGCTGAACGCGGTGAAGGGCTACCAGGGCGCCAATATCGACGGCTACAATCGCAACGGCGATCGATTGCTGTCGGTCCCGGTTGAGCGTATCCAGGGCACGTTGCTCGGAAGCTTGGATTTCTCCGATGCGGTCAAGCTTTACGCCGAGGGACAGTATGTCCGGACGAATTCGAATGCTTCGCTCGAACCGTCGGCAATCGACAATGTGAGTCCTGGCGGACGAGCCCTCAACTACGACGGCTCCGACTATGCCGGCATCCCGATCACCAGCCCGTATGTACCGCAGGCCATCCGCGATCGTGCGATCGCCAATGGCGTCGACGTGATTCAGTTTCGTCGTCGGTCGAACGACATCTTCAGCCGCAGCAACAACAACACTCGTGACTTCTACCGCGGTGTGATCGGGCTGAAGGGCGAGTTTGCGCCGAAGTGGAACTACGATCTCTATTACGAGCATTCGGAGAGCCGCGACCACACCAATGCGCAGGCAATCTACACGCCCAATTACGGCGCAGCGCTCAGCAATGAAATCGGACCGGACGGCAATGTCCGCTGTTCGGACGCGGCGGCTCGGGCTGCGGGCTGCGTTCCGATCAACATCTTCGGCTACAACACGGTGACCCCCGCGGCCGCAGCCTTCCTCCAGAAGTACACCGGCCCAACCCGGACCGTGACGCTGGTGGATGGTAACACCGTCCAGCTGACCAGTGGTCAGAACGTCTCCTACGACTATCTGGCGAAGGTGGATCAGGATGTCGTGTCGGGCAGCGTCAACGGGGAGCTGTTCTCGTTGTGGGGTGGGCCTGTGGCTGTCGCGTTCGGTGGCGAGTATCGTCGCGAGAAGAGCTCCGAGGTGTTCGACCCGTTCACCCAGGCAGGCCTGTCGTCGGGCAACCAGATCACGAACACCCAAGGCAAGTTCAACGTCAAGGAAGGCTTCGTCGAGGTCGTCGCACCGATCGTCGAGGATCGGCCGGGTCTCCACTACCTCGGCTTGGAAGGTGCGGCCCGTTACGCCGACTACTCCACCATCGGAGGGGTGTGGAGCTTCAAGGCTGGCGGCACCTATGCGCCGACGCCGGACATCCGCTTCCGCGGGGTCTTCTCGCGTGCGACGCGAGCGCCCAACATCGGCGAA
>NZ_JAQIJJ010000010.1:0-155721 GCF_036946305.1 Sphingomonas adhaesiva | reverse complement strand
AACCGTCTCCAGCCCCTCGCGTCGCTTCAGATAGGGGTGGACCATGTTGCCCTGGATCGGGCCGGGGCGGACGATCGCGACCTGGATCGCGATGTCGTAGAATTCCTTTGGCTTCATCCGCGGCAGCATGCTCATCTGCGCGCGGCTCTCGATCTGGAACACGCCCAGCGTGTCCGCCTTCTGCATCATCGCGAAGGTGGCGGGATCGTCTTCCTGTATCACCGGGCTGGCCAGCGTCATCTGCACGCTTTTGTGCGCGGCCAGCAGGTCGAACGCGCGACGCATGCAGCCGAGCATGCCGAGGCCGAGGATGTCGACCTTCATGAAACCGAGCAGCTCGATATCGGTCTTCTCCCACTCGATGACGTGGCGGTCGGCCATCGCCGCGGGCTCGATCGGGGCCAAATCGTGGAGCGGGTCGCGCGTCAGGACGAAGCCGCCGGGGTGCTGCGACAGGTGACGCGGCGTGCCGATCAGCTCGCGCGCCAGCTTCAGCGCCAGCGCGAGGCGCGGCTCGCCGGCGTCGAGGTTCAGGGCGGCGACATGTTCGGTCGGCACGCCCTCGTTCGACCAGCCCCAGACCTGGCTGGCGAGCGCGCCGGTCATGTCCTCCGGCAGCCCCAGTGCCTTGCCCACTTCGCGGATCGCCCCGCGGGTGCGGAAGCGGCTGACGACGGCGGTCAGCGCGGCATGCTCGCGGCCGTAGCTGTCGTAGATCCACTGGATCACCTCCTCGCGCCGTTCGTGTTCGAAATCGACGTCGATATCGGGAGGCTCGCGCCGCTCCTCCGACACGAAGCGTTCGAACAGCAACTGGTGCTTGATCGGGTCGATCGAGGTGATGCCCAGCACGAAGCAGATCACCGAATTGGCGGCCGATCCGCGCCCCTGACACAATATCTCCTGGCTTCGCGCATATTGGACGATCGAGTTCACGGTCAGGAAATAGGGGGCATAATCCATCCGCTCGACTAGCCCCAGTTCGCGCGCGAGCAGGTCGACATAGGGCTGTGGCGGGGGTGGCGCCGAACCGGTGGCGCAGGCCGTTCCAGGCCAGCGCGGCCAGCGCCTGCTGCGGCGTCTTGCCGGGAATCACCTCTTCCTGCGGATATTGATAGTCGAGATCGCGCAGCGAGAAGGTGCAGCGTTCCACCACCGCGTCCACCGCGGCGAGCGCGTCCGGGTGGTGGCGGAACTGGCGTGCCATCTGGTCCGGCGGCATCAGGTGGCGGCCGGCGTGGCGCTCGCGGCGGAAGCCCAGATCGTCGATCGTGCATTTCTCGCGGATCGCGGTGACGACGTCCTGCAACGGCTGGCGATCGGGATGGTGGTACAGGACGTCGCCGGTGGCGAGCGGGGCGAGGCCGTAGCGTGCCGCGGCCTGCGCGGTCCGGTGCAGCCGCAGCGCCTCGCCGGGGCGGCGCCAGTGGGTGAGGCAGATATGGCCGCGCGCTTCCTGCCCGCCCGGGAACAGGTCCGCCATCCAGCGCAGGTCGGCTTCGTCGATCCCAGCGACATCGGGCACCAGCGCGGCGACCAGCCCGGCGGCGTGCGCGGCGACATCGTCCCAATGGAGGAAGCAACGGCCTTTTTCCCCCTTCTGCGCGTCGGCGCGCGACTTGCCGAGCGTCAGCAGGCGGGTGAGCCGCGACCAGGCGGCGCGATCCTCCGGCCAGACCAGCAGCGACGTGCCCGAGACGAGGTCGAGCCGGCAGCCAACCACCAGCTTCGGCGGATGGGGATGCTGGCCTGCGACCTGTTCCTGCGCGTAGAGCATCCGCACCACGCCCGCGACCGAGTTGCGGTCGGTGACGCCGATCGCGGGCATCCCCATTTCGGTGGCAGTGACGACCAGCTCCTCCGGCGAGGACGCACCGCGCAGGAAGGAGAAGTGGGTGGTGACCTGAAGCTCGCTGTAGGTCATTGCCGCGCACCGTTGAAACGACCATATGACATGGTCGGTTGGAAAGGCGCGGCGATGGGCAGGACGGTGGGGATCACCGAGTTCAAGGCGAAGTGCATCGCCTTGCTCCACGAGATGGAACGCAGCGGGGAACCGCTGACGATCACGCGGCGCGGGAAGCCGTCGCTGACGTTGACGGCGAAGGGGGGGGAGACGCCCCTGATGGCCGAGCAGGCGCCATCGTCGGCATTCGGGATGCTGCGCCATCCGCAATATCGGTTCGACGATCCGTTCAGTCCAGCGGCCGATCCCGCCGAATGGGACGCCAACAATCCGGAAGAATTGTATCGCGCGCGATGATCGTTATCGACACGCATGCCCTGGTGTGGCTGATCCAGGGCGATACGCGCCTGGGCGCGGAAGCGCGCAGGATCGTGGCGCAGTCGCAGGCGGCAGGCGCGATCCTGATCCCGTCGATCGTCCCATGGGAAGTGTCGATGCTGGTCGACAAGGGCCGTCTGGCATTGGGCTTGCCGGTCCGGGAATGGTTTGATCGCGTGCTGGCAAGCCGTGGTTTCGGTATGGCGCCGCTGGAATGCGGGATGGCGATCGACGCCGGCATGTTGCCGGGCGACATCCATGGCGATCCCGCCGACCGGATGGTCATCGCCACCGCGCGCCATCTGCGATTGCCGCTGCTGACGGCGGATCGCAGGATATTGGAGTACGCCGACGATGGTCATGTTGCCGTGATCGACGCCAGCCGCTGACGGGTCAGCCGAACGTGCCATGCATGTACCAGCTGAGGTCGCCCGTCTCCGCGCGCAGCCCGTCGCCGCGGCGGAACAGCCAGAAGCGGGCGCCGGCCTCGTCCTCCACGCGGAAATAGTCGCGTATCGCATTGGCCTCGTCATGGCGGCGCCACCATTCGCCGGTGATCCGCTCCGGCCCGTCGCCGCGCACGATGCGATGCGTGACGCCGCGCCAGGTGAAGCGCGCCGGGGGATAATCGGGCAGTTCGGCCATGACATGGTCGAGCAGCTCGGGCCGGCGCAGCAGCCGCGCCGGGCGCGGCCAGCGCGGGTGCCAGGGGTGCGCGGGCGCGCGGGTGTCGAGGTGGCGCACGTCGTCGCGGCGCAGCCGGGGGGCGGTATCGGCGGCGGGGTCGAGCGGCGCGGTGCGCACCACGCCGCGTTCGGGCACATCGCTTTCCAGTGCGCGCAGGCGCCACAGCCGGCGCTGGCCGATGCGGTTGACGAGGGCGTCGACCAACGGGGCGAGGTCGGGGCGCTCGCCCTCCGCCAGATCGCCGTCGAGCGCCTCCGCGCCGAGCGGATCGGCGCGCTGGACATGGAGCGCCAGCGCCTCGATCCCGAAGCCGGGATCGAGGCGCTCGACCTGCCGCACCAGCAGCCGCAGCATATGGTCGGGCGCGCGGGTGGGGCGCGCGAAGCCGAGGCGGATCGTCTGGACCGCGCGGTCGATGCGGGTCGCCGCGAGCACGACCGCGCGCGCGCCGCGCCCCGCCTGTGCCAGATCGGTGGCGAGGCGGGCGACCAGTTGCGCGATCCAGTAAGCGATCGGCTCGGCGGTCAGCAGCGGCTCGGCGAAGCGTTGCTCCACCATGATCGCGACCGGGGGGACGATGGCGTCGAGCGGTTCGGAGGCGCGGCCGGCGGCCTGGTCGAGGCGCAGCGCCAGGGTGCGGCCGAAGCGGCGCACCAGCGGCGCGCGCGGGAGGGCGGCGAGTTGACCTACCGTCTCCACGCCGAGGCGGCGGAGCAGTTCCTGCGCGGGTTCCTCGACGCGCAGCGCCGCCACGGGAAGGGCGGCGAGCGCGGGAAGGGGGTCGCCGGGCGGCAGCAAGGTGATGGAAGAAGGGGCGAAATGCGCGCAGGCCCAGGCGGCGCCCGCGGTGTCGGCGACCGCGATGCGTGCGGTGTAGCCGAGGCGCGAGAGCAGGCGGACGAGGCGGCGCGCCATCGCCTCCTCGCCGCCGTGGAGGTGGCTGACGCCGGTGAGGTCGAGGAAGAGCGACTGCGGGTCGGCAATCGCGACGATCGGGGTCCAGCGGCGGGCGAGCGCCACGCTAAGTTTGCGAAGGTCGCGCAGATCGCCCTCGGCATCGGCGTCGCGGACCACGACGCCGGGGACCGCGGCGCGAACCTGGGTGAGCGCCAGGCCGGGCGCGATCCCCAGCGCGCGGGCGGCGGGGGAGGCGGCGGCGACCTCGACCCGGCTGCCGACCTTGTGGACCGTCACCAGCGGCGGCGCACCGTCGCCGGATGTTGGCGAAGGACATGCCGTTGTTGGCGGACAGACACGCGAAACCGTGGCGGATGTGCTGCGCGCGGTATCGAAGAAGGCGGCAACCTCCTTCACCGCGGCGCCGGGATCGTTGGAGCCGGGGCGGCGCTCCTTCGCGGCGATCTTGTCGGGGTGCGGGCCGTCGCCGGGGTAGCGCACGGAGACGATGCCCGACGCCGGCCAGCCGGTCGCTGCCCCCCCGTCGTCGCCGGGGAGGCGCTTGTAGGGATGTTCCGCCGCCTCGCTGCGGCGCCCCATCTCGCGCATCGGCGGGCGCTGGTGCGCAGGCAGCGTGGCGATATGGCGTGCGACATCCTCGCGCGCCCATCGGGCGCCGGGGCGCCAGCCGGTGTTGCGCGGGGCGTCGCAATTCTTGCCGCCCTGTTCCGCATCGCTCGCCGCCTTGATCGCCACGAGGTCGAGTGCCACCCGGTCAGGCGACGGCGGTGCGAGCGTCGGCTCCGCCCGCCGCAGCCGGTCGATCGACCAGTCGGGCAGGTAGAGCGATGCGACCCGTTTCATCGCAGGCCTCCACAAGTAGTTGGAATGGTTCGCCGTTGCGCTGGCGGGTGCAGTGCACGTCCCAGCGCGACCGGCCGATGCCGGCGACCGGCAGCGGGGCGGAAGGGGCGGAGGCGACGCGCCACCGCGTGACCGCGGCGGAGGGCACCGCGAACGGGTCCGCCTCCTCGCGCGCATGGCGTTTCATCAGCAGCGCGATGGTGCGCCCGCCCTCCGCCGCGAGTTGCAGCCGGCGGGTGGAGGCCATGGCGGCGCGTCGCGTCTCGCCGATCACCGCGCCCAGCGCGCGGTGGCGCAGCCCTTCCTCCATCAGCGCCAGCACCTCCGCATCGTCCGCCGCCTCGGCATAGAGGACGCGTTCGGGGGAGAGGCCGGACTGGTAGAGGCCGGGCGCGAACAGGTCGCGGCGGCGCACCACCCACAGCACCGGCCCCCAGGCGCGCGCCGCGATCCCGGCGAGGAAGAGCGTGGCGGACGCATCGTCGCCCATCGAGGCGGTGGCGGCGGCGACCTCGTGCAGCGCATCCAGCCGCAGGCCCCCGTCGGCCAGCCGGGTATCGACCGCGGGCGTGCCGAACGGCAGCGTCGCGCGACGGCGATGGCCATCGCCCTCGATCGCGCGGAGCGTGTCGCGCAGGGACTGGAGGACGCTCGATGGGGACACGGACGGTACGACTCCTGAGGAAGAGCTTTCGTTCCTAGTTTGTTCTGTTGGATCGAGTCGAGTCAATCCGTTGATTTCGGGGTGTTCGTGACCCCGGCCGCTCCCTTCGTCATGCCGGGCTCGTCCCGGCATCCAGGCGGCGCGCCCCGTCTGTGGTGAGGTGCTTGGAACCCTGGACCCCGGCACAAGGCCGGGGTGACGAGTCTTGTGGGGCGGGTTTCGGGGCCGGAGTGGTGAGGACGACCAGACGAAGCGGGACCCCGGGTCAGGCCCGGGGTGACGGGGATGATTCGCCACCTGCGGCAACAATCTTGCGGATTTGCCGGGCGGATCGGGCGTTGTGCTGCGCGGATGGGGCGGTCGGCAGCCGTTGAAATATTATTACGTGGGCCGTACACTCCGGCCAAGCGTTCCACGGGATACGCGTGAGGAGAGTGACGTGGGCGACGCCCCTGATCGTTTGAGCAACCTGAAGCCCTTGTCGCTTCACGTCCCGGAGCCGAAGTTCCGCCCCGGCGACGCGGTCGACTTCGCCGCGGTCGACGTGCCCGCGGCGGGATCGGTGCGGCGGCCGGATACCGCCGCGACCGCGCACGACTTCACCGACCTCGCCTATACGATGGTGCGGGTGCTGGACGAGGAGGGGCAGGCGGTCGGGCCGTGGAACCCGCAACTGTCGCCCGACAAGATGCGCCGGATGCTGCGCCACATGGCGATGGTGCGCGCGTTCGACGAGCGGATGTTCCGCGCGCAGCGGCAGGGCAAGACCAGCTTCTACATGAAGTCGCTGGGCGAGGAGGCGGTGGCGGTGTCCGCCGCGCACGCGCTGGACGACGAGGACATGTGCTTCCCCTCGTATCGTCAGCAGGGGCTGTTGATCGCGCGCGGCTGCCCGCTGGTCGACATGATGAACCAGATCTATTCGAACACCGGCGACAAGTTGCAGGGCAAGCAGCTGCCGATCATGTATTCGGAGAAGCGCTTCGGCTTCTTCTCGATCTCCGGCAATCTGACGACGCAATATCCGCAGGCGGTCGGCTGGGCGATGGCCAGCGCGTCGAAGGGCGATACGCGGATCGCCGCGACCTGGTGCGGCGAGGGATCGACCGCGGAGGGGGATTTCCATTCCGCGCTGACCTTCGCCACCGTCTATCGCGCGCCGGTGATCTTCAACGTGGTCAACAACCAATGGGCGATCTCCAGCTTCTCGGGCTTCGCGGGCGCGGAGGCGACGACCTTTGCGGCGCGCGCGATCGGCTATGGGATCGCGGGGTTGCGGGTGGACGGCAATGACGCGCTGGCGGTCTATGCCGCGACCGCCTGGGCCGCGGAGCGCGCGCGGACCAATGCCGGGCCGACGCTGATCGAGCATTTCACGTACCGGACCGAGGGGCATTCGACCTCGGACGATCCGACGCAATATCGCTCCGCGGGCGAGCCGACGGCGTGGCCGCTGGGCGATCCGATCCGACGGCTGAAGGATCACCTGATCGCGCTGGGCGAATGGGACGAGGCGCGGCAGGAGGCGATGGACCGCGAGATCGCCGACGAGGTGAAGGCGGCGCAGAAGGCGGCGGAGAAGAACGGCATCCTGGGGCACGGGCTGCACCAGCCGCTCGACTCGCTGTTCGACGGCGTGTTCGAGGAGATGCCGTGGCATTTGCGCGAGCAGCAGGCGCAGATGATGGCCGAGGAAGAAGCGAGCGGGCGGCCATGGGCGCGGAAGTAGTTTTTCCCTCTCCCAGCGGGAGAGGGAGGGGCCCGCTCGGCGGAGCCGAGTGGGAGGGTGAGGGCGACCTCACCACGCGCCTCGCCCTCACCCTTCCGGCGCTTTGCGCCTCCCTCCCTCTCCCAATGGGAGAGGGACATTGAGCGACACTATGACCGACACCACCCGCATGAACATGATCCAGGCGATCAATTCCGCCATGGACGTGATGATGGAGCGCGACGCGGGCGTCGTCGTGATGGGGGAGGATGTCGGCTATTTCGGCGGCGTCTTCCGCGCGACCGCGGGGTTGCAGAAGAAATACGGCAAGACGCGCGTGTTCGATACGCCGATCACCGAGATCGGGATCATCGGCGTGTCGATCGGGATGGGCGCCTATGGCCTGCGCCCGGTGCCGGAGATCCAGTTCGCCGATTACATCTATCCCGCGCTCGACCAATTGGTGAGCGAGGCGGCGCGGTTGCGCTATCGTTCGGCGGGGGAGTTCATCTCGCCGATCACGGTGCGCTCGCCGTTCGGCGGCGGCATCTTCGGCGGGCAGACGCATTCGCAGTCGCCGGAGGGGATCTTCACCCATGTCTCGGGGCTGAAGACGGTGATCCCCTCGACGCCCTATGACGCCAAGGGGCTGTTGATCTCGGCGATCGAGGACAATGACCCGACGATCTTCTTCGAGCCGAAGCGCATCTACAACGGGCCGTTCAACGGCCATTGGGATCGCCCGGCGGAGAATTGGTCGAAGCATCCCGCGGGCGAGGTGCCGACCGGCTATTACAAGATCCCGCTGGGCAAGGCGAACGTGGTGCGCCGCGGCGAGGCCGTGACGATGCTGGCCTATGGCACGATGGTCCATGTCTGTGCGCAGGTGGTCGCGGACACGGGCGTCGATGCGGAGATCATCGACCTGCGCACGCTGGTGCCGCTCGATATCGAGGCGATCGAGGAGAGCGTGAGGAAGACCGGGCGTTGCATGATCGTCCACGAGGCGACGCGCACCGGCGGGTTCGGCGCGGAGCTGGCGGCGCTGGTGCAGGAGCGGTGCTTCTATCACCTGGAGGCGCCGGTGGAGCGCGTCACCGGGTTCGACACGCCCTATCCGCACAGCCTGGAATGGGCCTATTTCCCCGGCCCGGTGCGGATCGGGCAGGCGCTCAAGAAGATTCTGAAGGACTAAGGCAGATGGCGCGTTTCACCTTCAAGCTGCCCGATATCGGCGAGGGCATTTCCGAGGCGGAGATCGTGGCGTGGCACGTCGCGGTCGGGGATCGTGTGGAGGAGGACCAGAGCCTCGCCGACATGATGACCGACAAGGCGACGGTGGAGATGGAATCGCCGGTCGCGGGGGTCGTGGTGGAGCTGGCGGGCGAGATCGGCGACCAGGTGTCGATCGGCGCGGCGCTGGTGGTGATCGAGGTCGAGGGGGAGGGGGAGGTTTCCGAAACCGTCGAGGCGGAAAACCCCGGGGTGGAGGAAGTCGCCGACGTAAAGCCCTCTCCCCTGCGGGGAGAGGGTTTGGGTGAGGGGCGGCCCCGGGCGGAAGCGCCTGCCGTTGTCGAACCCGTCGCCTCGGCCCCTCTCCCCAGCCCTCTCCCCGGAGGGGAGAGGGAGCAGAAAATTCTCGCCTCCCCTACGGTGCGTGCCCGCGCCAAGGACTTGGGCGTCGACCTCTCGCAGGTCCGCATCGCCGAGGGCGATCGCATCCGTCACTCGGACCTCGACGCCTATCTGCGCTACAATGCCGGGCAGGGTTATCAGCGCCCCCATGCCAGCGCGGCGCGCGATGACGAGCAGGTGCGCGTCATCGGGATGCGGCGGCGCATCGCGGAGAACATGGCCGCGTCGAAGCGCCATATCCCGCATTTCACCTATGTCGACGAGATCGACGTCACCGAGCTGGAGCGCGTGCGCGCCGACCTGAACGCGAACCGCGGGGACCGGCCGAAGCTGACGATGCTGCCGCTGCTGATCGTCGCGATCTGTCGCACCTTGCCCGACTTCCCGATGCTCAATGCGCGGTACGATGACGAGGCAGGCGTGGTGACGCGGTCGGGGCGGGTGCATCTCGGCATGGCGACGCAGACCGATGCCGGGCTGACCGTGCCCGTCATCCGCGACGCGCAGGACCGCAACGTGTGGCAGCTGGCGACCGAGATCGCGCAGCTGGCCGACGCGGCGCGCGCCAACAGGCTGACGCCGCAGGAACTGGGCGGGGGGACGATCACGGTCACCTCGCTAGGGCCGCTGGGCGGCATCGCGACGACGCCGGTCATCAACCGGCCGGAGGTGGCGATCATCGGGCCGAACAAGATCGTCGAGCGGCCGGTGTTTTCGGGCGACGAGATCGTGCGCGCGAAGCTGATGAACCTGTCGATCAGCTGCGACCATCGCGTGGTCGATGGCTGGGACGCGGCGAGCTATGTCCAGGCGCTCAGGAAGCTGCTGGAGACGCCGGTGCTGTTGTTCGCCGACTGACGTGCGTGCATGAGGTGCGGCGATGCACCTCGACCTGATCCAGACGCTCAGCCTGTGCGGCGACCCTGCCACCCCCAATGACGATCGCGCGGGCGCGACCGCGACGCGCGCCTGGGTGATCGACGGCGCGACCGACCTGGGGCCGCCGGGGCTGCTCGGCGATCAGGGCGGGGCGGCGTGGCTGGCGGCGGCGGCCGATGCGGCGTTCGGGGCGAGCGGTGCGGCGGATCTGGCGGCGACGTGCGGCGAGGTGTTCGCGCGCGTGGCGGCGCGCTTCGCGGCGGAGCGGCGGCGCGAGCTGCTAGGGGCGTGGGAGCTGCCGAGCGCGGCGTTCGTCGCGGCGCAGCTGGTCGACGGCGCGCTGGAGGTGGCCTGGGCGGCGGATTGCGCGTTGCTGCACCGGTCCGCCGATGGCGCGGTGCAATGGGTCACGCCGGTGCCGAACCGTGCGCGGGAGAGTGCCGACGCGGCGGCACTGGGTGCGGGGGTGGTCCGCACGCCTGCGGTGCTCGCGGATCGCCGCCGCGCGCGCGAGCGGGCGGGGCGCCGCGTGCTGGGGGTGGATGCGGCGGCGTCGGCGGCGGTGGTCAGCACCGCGCGGGTCGCGGTGGCGCCGGGCGATGCGCTGCTGCTGATGAGCGACGGGTTTTCGGCGCTGGTCGACGCTTATGGGGCGTATGACGCGGCGGCGCTGTTCGCGGCGGTCGCGACGAAGGGGCTCGCGGCGCTGGCGGTGGAGCTGCGCGCGATCGAACGGGAGGATGCCGCGTGCGCGCGGTTCCCGCGGTTCAAGACGAGCGACGACGCCACCGCGCTATGGGTGCGGGTGGGGTGAGCCACGATCGCCCCCTCCCCTGAAGGAGAGGGGGATTTTGTGGCCTAGACCCTGCGGCCGGTGAAGAGCTGCACCAGCCCGACGATCAGCGCCAGGATCAGCAGGATATGGATCAGCCCGCCCGCGACATGGAAGCCGAAGCCGAGCAGCCACAGGATCAGCAGAATTGCCGCAATCGTCCACAACATGATGATAATCCTCACATTACCGCGAGCATTACGCATCCGTGCCGATCGTGGTTCCCTCGATCAGTCGCGACGGGTCGTTCGGCCGGTGAGCGGCTGGCCGTTGCCGCCGGCGCGATCGGCCTCGAAATCCTCGCCCGGGTTGCCGCCGCCCGCCCCGGCGCCGCTGCCGCGTACCTCCCCGGTGGCGGGGTCGAACGACGCGCGCCGGCCGTTGTCGGGCGGCAGCGCGGGGTCGTTGTCGATCAGGTGCGAGGGCCGGGGAGCGACGCTGCCGGCGGGCATCTGCTCGCCCAGCTTGCGCTCCTCGTCCAAATGATAGTTCTGCCCGGAGTGATCGTCGTCCTTGTCGAACGCGGGCTGGCGGCGATGCGGGATGTCTCGGTCGGTCATGCCGCCTCAACGCCTCGCCGCCAGCGCGCGATCCGTCAGACGATCTCGAACAGCCCCGCCGCGCCCATGCCGCCCGCGGTACACATCGACACGACGACATAGCGCACGCCGCGCTTGCGCCCCTCGATCAGCGCATGGCCGACCAGCCGCGACCCGGTCATGCCGAACGGATGCCCGACCGCGATCGCGCCGCCGTTGACGTTGTATTTTTCCGGATCGATGCCGAGATGGTCGCGGCAATACAGGCATTGCGAGGCGAACGCCTCGTTCAGTTCCCACAGCCCGATGTCGGCGACCGACAGACCGGCGCGCTCCAGCAGCTTGGGGATCGCGAAGACGGGGCCGATTCCCATTTCGTCGGGCGCGCAGCCGGCGGCCTGGAAGCCGCGGTAGAGGCCCAGTATCTCCTTGCCCTCGGCCTCGGCGGTGGCGCGGTCCATCACGATCTGCGCCGCGGCACCGTCCGACAGCTGGCTGGCGTTGCCCGCGGTGACGTTGCTGCCGGGGCCGGTGAATTCGCCGCCGGCCCAGACGGTCTTGAGCCCGCGCAGCGCCTCCACGGTCGTGCCGGCGCGGATGCCCTCGTCCTGCGCGATCGTCACCGTCTCGCTGCCGGTGCGGTTGCCTTCCTTGTCGAACAGCGCCTTCTCCACGGTGATCGGCACGATCTCCTCCGCGAAGGCGCCGTTGGCGAGGCCGGCGGCGGCGCGCTGCTGGCTTTGCGCGCCGTACTCGTCCTGCGCCTCGCGCGAGATGCCGTAGCGGTCGGCGACGATCTCCGCGGTCTCGATCATCGGGATATAGGCGGCGGGGACGTGCGCGGTGACGCTCTTGTTGACGTAGCGCGGTGCGTCCTTGGTCACGGTGTAGCTGATCGACTCCATGCCGCCCGCAAGCGCCACGTCGATGTCGCCGGCGATGATCGAGCGCGCGGCGAGCGCGACCGCGGTCAGGCCGGAGCCGCACTTGCGGTCGAGCGTGAAGGCCGGCACCGACTGCGGCAGCTGACCGGCGAAGATCGCCATGCGCCCGGCGTTGCCGCCCTGCGTGCCCCATTGGTTGCCGATGCCCCAGAAGACGTCGTCGATCCGCGCCGCGTCGATCCCGGCGCGCTCGACCGCGGCGTTCATGACATGGCCGGCGAGGACGGGCGCCTCGGTGGCGTTGAACGCGCCGCGATAGGCGCGGCCGATGGCGGTGCGGGCGGTGGATACGATGGCGGCTTCGCGCATGTCAGGCCTCTCTCCAAGGGTTTGGAGCGAGGGGTAGGCGGGGCGGGGGCAGAGGGCAACGGGGTTTGAGGTGGGGGTGGGGGGGTGGGGAGGTGCGGGCGATCCGTTCCGTTGCACGTCACCCCGGGCTTGACCCGGGGTCCCGCTTCTCTCCGGCGTTGGTGAGGGAGCGGGACCCCGGCTCAAGGCCGGGGTGACGGGGGTGGGGCTGGACCTTCATTCCGGCCTTATCGTCATCCCAGCTTTCGCCGGCGTGACGAAGGGCGTCAGCTTCGCGGCGTGGCGGTCGATGGGGCGCTGCTTTCCGCCGCCAGCGCCATCGCGCGGGCGGAGCCGGTGGCGGGCTTCAACCGGGCGTCCTCGCGCGCATAGGTGAGGAACAGCGCGCCGACGATCAGCAGCGCGATGACGACCAGCGCGGGCAGGCCGTTGTAGAGCCGGGTGCGACGACGGGTGGGTAGGTCGGACATGGTCGTTTCCTGCAACGATGAGCCTCGTCGCGGATAATGACGGGACGGCGGCGCCGTTCCGCTTCACCCAGGTTACATTTTCTTGCCGGCGTCAGGCGGCGCGGGCGTAGCGGTCGTTCGCGGCCAGCGCCGCCTCGGCCTGGTCGAGCGCGCGGGGATCGTCGACGTCGAGCCACCAATGGTCGCCCGTGTCGGCGACCAGCGCACCGCCCTCCGCCGCCAGCGCCTCGACGCCCGCGGAGATCGAGCCGGACCCGCCCGCGGCGATCGAGGCGCGCAGCGCGGCGTGGAAGCGGTCGTCGACCGCGAACACGCCGGTGTCGTAACAGTCGTAGTCGGGCAGGTGCTTGCCGATCGCGACGATGCGGTCGCCCGCCGTGCGCACGCGCGTGACGTCGTCCAGATCGACCAGCGGGTTGTCGAGCCGGCGATCGACCCCCAGCACCAGCGGCGCGGGCGCGGAGCGGACGACAGTGGCGATCAGCGCGGGATCGACCAGATGGTCCGACATCAGCAGCAGATGACGCTGCGCGCCGATCCGCGCCGCGCCGGTCAGTACCGAATGGCCGTTGGGCAGCGACCAGTCGGGGGTGCGCACGCAGTCGATCGGCAGCGCCAGCTGTCGCGCGGCGAGGGCGAGGTGACGCTCCAGCGCGGGCGCCTCGTGCCCGGTCACGACGGTGAAGGCGGTGGCCCCACCGTCGTGCGCGGCGCGGATCACGCGCTCGATCAGGGGTACGCCGTGGACCGGGGTGAGCGGCTTCGACGGCGAGACCGCGCGCAGCCGGCTGCCATAGCCGGCCGCGACGATAAGCGCGTGCAAGAGAGGTTACTCAGCGGCCAGGCGGGTGTCGCCGTGGATGAACTCGTCGGTCATCTGCGCCGCGATGTCGTCGGTCACCTGACGCGGCGGATGCTTGCAGAAGAACGCCGACGGACCGTCGAGCGCGCCGGCGACGCCGCGCTCCAGACCCAGCTTCACGCAGCGGATCGCATCGACCACGACGGCGGCGGAGTTCGGCGAATCCTCGACCGACAGGCGCAGCTCCAGGTTCATCGGCACGCCGCCGAACAGGTCGCCCTCCAGACGGAGGAAGCACAGCTTGTTGTCGCCCAGCCAGGGGATATAGTCCGACGGGCCGACGTGGATGTTCTCATCCGCCAGACGCTCGGCGATCACCGCCTGCACCGCCTCGGTCTTCGACTCCTTCTTGCTCGCCAGCCGGTTGCGGTCGAGCATGTTCATGAAGTCGGTGTTGCCGCCGGTGTTCAGCTGATAGGTGTGATCGATCGTCACGCCGCGCTGGCCGAACAGGTTGCTGAGCACGCGGTGGACGATCGTCGCCCCCACCTGCGCCTTCACGTCGTCGCCGACGATCGGCAGGCCGGCGTCGGCGAACTTCTTCTCCCACTCCGGACGCGAGGCGATGAACACGGGCATGCAGTTGACGACGCCCAGCCCCGCCTCCAGCGCGCATTCCATGTAGAATTCGGTCGCGTCCTGGCTACCGACCGGCAGGAAGTTGACCAGGATCTCCGCGCCCGACGCCTTCAGCTCGGCGATGATCTCGGCCTTCGACGCGTCGCGCGTGTCGTCGATCTCGAACCCGCGGTCGTTGGCGGCGGTCAGCATGTGCGGGGCGACGCCGTCCAGCTTGGCGCCCATCTTCACGATCGTGCCGGTCTTCGGCACGTCGGCGTGGAACACCTTGGTGCAGTTCGGCTTCGCGAAGATCGCCTCGCCCAGGTCCAGCCCGACCTTGCGCGAATCGACGTCAAAGGCGGCGACGAATTCGATGTCGCTGACCTTGTAGCCGCCGATCTCCTCGTGGATCAGCCCGGCCGCGGTGTTGCTGCCGGCGTAGTGATACTTACCCTGAACGAGGCTGCTGGCGCAGTTGCCGACGCCGATGACCGCGACCTTGATCGTCTTCATTCTTCCCCACCTGCCGGGCGCGCCGGCCTCCGAGACAAATACGTTGCCGCTAGGTGACAGATACGTGGCATCTGTCAAGCGACGCATTGCCCTGTATAGGCGTGGCCAGCGAGGGTGGGGGCGAGGGACGCGTGAACGAATCTTTACCAAGTGATGCAGGGAAGCCACGGGAACTGCAAGGGTTCCTGAACCGCACCGTGTATCATCCGCTGGCCCATCGGCTGGCGCGCGCGCTGGTGCCCACGCCGGTGACGCCCAACATGGTGTCGATCGCGGGCGCGGTGATCGTGATGGTCGCGGGCGTGCTGTACACGTTGGTGGCGACGCCCTGGGCGATCGCGCTGGCGTTCGTGCTGCACCTGTCGTGGCATGTCGTCGACGGCGCGGACGGGGCGCTGGCGCGGATGTCGGGGCGCGCCTCCCCCTCGGGCGAGATCGTCGACGGGCTGTGCGACTATGCCGGGCATGGCGTGCTCTATGTCCTGTTCGCCGCGACGCTGGACGATACGCTGGGGGCGGGGGCCTGGGCGCTGGCGCTGGCGGCGGGCGTCAGCCGCGCGTTCCAGTCGGTGTTCGCGGAAAGCCAGCGGCGCACCTATCAATGGTGGGCCTATAACGTTCCGTGGTTGCAGAATACGAAGGCCCAGGGCGACGGCATCGGGGTGAAGCTCTCGCGCCTCTATCTATGGGCGTGGCACAAGATGGCGGGGCCGACGGAGGCGGTGAACGCGCTGGTGGTCAGCGCCGAACACGACCCGGCCGAGCGCGCGCGGATCGCGCAGATCGCGCGCCGGACGGCGCGCGCGATCCTGCCCACGGTGGCGATCATCGGCGCCAACCCGCGCACGATCCTGTTGGGGTTCAGCATGATCGCGGGCTCGCCGCTGTGGTTCTTCCTGATCGAGACGGTGGCGTTCAACATCGTACTGGTGTTCGCGATCCTGCAGGCGGCCGCGATCGGGCGGCGGATCGCGGCGCAGATCGCGCACGGCAATCGGGAGGAATAGGCGATGGCGGGTTTGTGGTTCGAGGAATTCGCGGTCGGGCAGCGCTTCGTCCACGAGGTGCGGCGCACGGTCACCGATGCGGACAACATCCTGTTCTCCGCGCTGACGTACAATCCGGCGGCGATCCATATCGACCACGATTATGCCGCGACGACCGAGTTCGGGCGGCCGCTGGTCAACTCGCTGTTCACGCTGGGGCTGGTGATCGGGCTGTCGGTGCAGGACACGACGTTCGGCACCACCGTCGCCAATCTGGGGATGAGCGAGACCAGCTTCCCCAAGCCGGTCTTCGCGGGCGATACGATCCGGGTCGAGACGGCGGTGACGGCGCTGCGCCCCTCCGCATCTCGCCCGGGGCAGGGGGTGGTGACGTTCGAGCATGTCGGGCTGAACCAGCGTGGCGAGACGGTGTGCCGGACGCTGCGCGCGGCGCTGATGATGGCGAAGCCTGCCGCCTGAGCGAGGGGGTGAGCGGAACCGCGGGTTCCGGCCGCGGGTTGCCGGGTCACGCAACAGTGTAGGGAGACGGTACGATGCGACGCATGATGTTGGCGGGGATCGGGGTGGCGGCGCTGTCGCTGGCGGCCTGCAACGACGAGGGCAAGATGGCGACCGGCGCGCCGGTGGCGGGGGCGCCGAGCGCGACCGCGTCGCTGATGACCGCGACCGGCGCTGCGGTCGGCCGCGCCACCGCGACCGAGGTGGCGGGCGGGGTGCGCTTCACGATCGACGCCAGCGGCATGCCGCCGGGGACGCATGGCGCGCACGTCCATATGGTCGGCCGCTGCGACGCGCCCGACTTCGCGAGCGCGGGTGGCCACTGGAACCCGACCGCGATGAAGCACGGCACGATGAACCCGCAGGGGCCGCACCAGGGCGACCTGCCCAACCTCGTGATCGGCAACGACGGCCGCGGCACGATCGCGGCGACGATCCCGGGCGCGACGATGGCCGGGCTGATGGACGCCGATGGCGCGGCGATGGTGGTCCATGCGCAGGCCGACGATCTGAAGACCGACCCGAGCGGCAATTCGGGCGGGCGGATCGCGTGCGGGGTGTTCCAGGCGGGGTGAATCAGCTTCTAGCCCCTCCCCTTCAGGGGAGGGGTTGGGGGTGGGGGAGGTCTCACCGAGACTGGCGCTCGCGGCTCTTTACTGCCCCACCCCAACCCTCCCCTGAAGGGGAGGGGCTTTTTTTTAGATCGGCTCGCCCGCTTCCCGCGCGCGTTCCTCGCGCGTGCGCTCCGCGGCGGGGACCAGCCGGTACGCGCCCACGCCGGCCGCGACCGTGATCGGCACCGTTAGCAGCAGTGACAGCATGCCCGTCGACAGGCTGCCGGTCAGCGTCGAGACGCGCCCGGCCAGATATGGCCCCAGCGCCAGCCCGAGCAGCGTCGTGCCGATGAAGAAGGTGGCGGTCGCGGTGCCGCGCATCCGCGGCAGGACCAGATCCTGCGTCGTCGCGGCGGCGGCGCCCAGCCCCCAGCTGGCGAAGAACTGTGCCACGAACAGGCAGACGTAGAGCACCATCGGGGTCGCGGTGGTGAAGGCCAGCGCCATGAACGGCACCGGCAGCGTCGCGCCGAGCAGCACCATCACCAGCCGCCCGGCCGGATTGCGGCGGCGCAGGCGGTCGGCGATCATCCCGCCCACGGTCACCCCCAGGAAACCCGACACCGCACCCTGTGCGCCCAGGATCAGCCCCGCCTCCGATGCGGACACGCCCAGGTCGCGCATCGCATAGGGCGCGGCCCAGAAGCCCGCGGCATAGCTGAGGAAGGCGTTGAGGCCATAAGCGACGACGGTACACAGGAACGCCGGCGTGCCGACGATCAGGCGGAAGGTCGGCGGATCGCGGTGGCGCAGCGCGCACGCCCAGGAGAAGACGGCATAGACGCCGACGCCGATCGCCAGCCATTGCGGCAGCGGCTCGCCCGCCGCCAGCAGCAGCGCGACCAGCGTCACCGTCACCGCCAGCCCGGCGAGGTTGATCATCAGCGCGCGGCGACCCAGCCGCGCCGCGCCGATCAGCGTGAACGGCGGCAGGATCGTCACCATTTCGTCGAGGAAGGCGCGGAACGGGGCGGGGTGCTTCTCCGGCTCGGGCAGCCCCTCCACCAGCCCGCGGATCGGCTCGCGCAGCGTCGCCACGACCAGCGCGAGGATCAGGCCCGGAATGCCCACCGCGAGGAACGCCGCCTGCCACCCGGCCAGCCCGAACGGCCCGCCCTGCGGATAGGTGCGGTTCCACCCCTCCACGATCAGCCCGCCGATGAACAGCGAGCAGCCGCCGCCGACGTACAGCCCGGCGGAATAGATCGACAGCGCGGTGGCGCGCAGCTTCTTCGGGAAATAGTCGGAGATCAGCGAATAGGCCGACGGCGAGGCGGTCGCCTCGCCCACGCCGACGCCGATCCGCGCGGCGGCGAGGTGCGCGCCGGTCGACGACAGGCCCGACAGCGCGGTCATCGTCGACCACAGCCCCAGCCCGACCGTCATCAGCCGCACGCGGTGCCAGCTGTCCGCCAGCCGCCCGAGCGGGATGCCGAACAGCGAGTAGAACACGCCGAACGCGGTGCCGTAGAGGAAACCGAGATCCTCGTCCTTCAACCCCAGGTCGCGCTTGATGTCCTCCGCCAGGATCGAGATCACCTGCCGGTCGATGAAGTTCAGGATATAGACGAGGAACAGGATCCCCAGCACGTACCAGGCATAGCCGCTCGCGCGGGTCTCGCTCTCGCTCGTCATTCGCCTCTCCTCGTCGTTTCGGGAGCAAGCGTAACAGAGGGCGGGCGCGAGGGAAGGGGTTAAAGCGAGCGGCGGCTTATCCTCGCCAGCGCGGCGACGGCGACCGCGGGGACGGCGAGCGCGAGCAGGAACGGCAGCGCGATCGGCCAGCCGTCGGCGGCGAGTGCGCCGTTGATCGCCATGACCGGCGCCTGCGCGGCGATGACGATCGCGCCGGCGGACCAGCCGATGAGGCGGCCGCCGACCGCGGACAGCAGCAGCGCGCCGGGATACCAGCCGCGCCAATAGGCGGGGGCGTCCCACGGCTCGGCGACGTTCGCGACATGGGACACGAGGGTCCAGTAGAGCAGGCTGGCGAGGAGGACGGCGAGTAAGCGGAAGATGGTACGTGTGGCCAATTGTCGCGCTCCCCTAATCGTCATTCCCGCGAAGGCGGGAATCCATATACGCAGGCCGCGCGGCTCGATCCGCGACCCTCAGCGTCAATGGATCCCCCGGACTCACGAAAGAAGTGCACCACCGATAGGGTGGTGGCGCGATGGGACACAGCTACAGGCAGCTCGGCCTTGACGAGCGGATGGAGATTGCGCGGCTTCGGGAGGCGGGCTGGTCATCGCGGCGGATCGGCGCGGCGATCGGGCGCTGCCACACGACGGTCAGCCGAGAGGTAAGTCGCAACAGCCGTGCGACCAGGGCCTGGCCTGGCGGCTATGCGCCAGCGCGCGCGCACGAACTGGCGCAGCGGCGACGACGATGGGACTGCCGCTTCAAGCTGGTGCGCCAACCGGACCTGCGGGACCAGGTGAGGCAAAGCCTTGCGATGGGACATTCGCCCGAGCAGATCGCCGGCCGGCTGGCGCGCGAGACGGGTCGCACCGTCATCAGCCACGAGTCAATCTACCGCTTCGTCTATCATCGCTCAGGCCAGAAGGATTACTGGCACCGCCTGCTGCCCCGCGCCAAGTCCCGGCGCGGTCGGTACCGCATGCAGGGCGGCAGCCCGGCCAGCTTCATCCGCCAGCGCCGCCCCCTCACCGAGCGCCCGGCCGAGGCGACGACGCGCCAGCAGCGATCACCGCACAGCGCATCGAACGCCAACTCCGCGACGTTCCACAGGTGCTCCGCCGCACCATCAGCTTCGACAACGGAACAGAGTTTGCCGAGCATCAGCGCCTGCATCACCTCGGCCTGCAGACCTTCTTCTGCGACGTGCGCAGCCCCTGGCAGAAAGGCGGCATCGAGAACACCATCGGTCGCTTGCGACGCTTCCTGCCCCGCAAGGCCAACCTCGACAACCTCTCGCCCGCACAATTGCGTGCCTATGCCCAGCGGCTCAACGACACGCCCAGAAAATGCCTCGACTTCCAAACCCCCGCCGAGGCATTTCTCCAAGCCTCAACCGGTGCACTTCAAACGTGAATCCACATCCCCTCCTCCGCGGGGATGACGGGGAGTGCGGGGCAAGGTTTGCCGACTCCCACGGCGGGGCGTGGGGGGCAGGGTTTGCCGGCGCCTTTGATGATTGCCGCCCTACCCCAGCGGCCACCGCGCCACCGCCTCGTAGCGGGCGCCGTCGTGCGTCAGGTGGCTTTCGTACAGCAGCAGATGGTCGAGCGCGAAGGGCGCGGTCGCCAGTGCGGCATGCGCCTCCACCCAGCGGGCGATCGCCGCCGGATCGGCGGCGCGGCGGCCGAAGCGGGCGAGGGTGACGTGGGGCAAATAGCGGCGCGGATCGGGTGCGACGCCGGCACGGGCGAGCGCCTGGTCGACCTTGCGGTGGAGCGCGGCGAGCGCGTCGACGGGGACGATCCGCGCCCACAATGTATCGACATGGCCGCGGGTGTCGAACGTGCCCACGCCCTCCACCCGTGCCGACACCGCAGGGGCGGCGACGGCCGCGAGCGCGGCGGCGACATCCTCCGCCTGATGGCGATCCACCTCGCCGACGAAGCGCAGCGTCAGATGGAGCTGCTCGTCGTCCTGCCAGCGCGCGCCGGGCAGCCCCTCCATCACCGCGGCCAGCGCGGCGCGGATCGGTGGCGGGGGACGCAAGGCGGCGAACAGGCGGTGCATGAAATCTCTGTAACGAACGGTTGCTGGGGGTGGAACGAGCCGCAGGTTTCTTGAATTGCAACGCCCGGCGCGCGATATTCGTGGCATCCGGCACGTCACCATTCGGTGCAGGGCGCCGGACGAAGGAGCAAGAAGACAATGGCCAATTGGTCCGATCCCCGGCCCTCCGCCACCGCATTCGGCGGCGCCGCTTCGGGCACCCGCAGCGAGGCGTATGACGCGGGCCTGCGGTCCTACATGCTGTCGGTCTATAACTATATGGCGTCGGGCGTGCTGCTGACCGGCATCGTCGCGCTCCTGTTCGCCATGTCGGGCGTCGCGGCGACCGTGTTCCAGACGCCGCTGCGCTGGGTCATCACGCTGGCGCCGCTCGGCTTCGTGTTCGCGATGAGCTTCGGACAGGGCAAGTTCTCGTCCGCCACGCTGAAGGCGATGTTCTGGGGCTTTGCGGTGGCGATGGGTCTGTCGCTGTCGACGATCTTCCTCGTCTATTCGCCGATCGCGATCGCGCAGGCGTTCTTCGCCACCGCGGCGGGCTTCGGTGCGCTCAGCCTGTACGGCTACACCACCAAGCGTGACCTTTCGGCGTTCGGCGCCTTTCTGATCATCGGTCTGGTCGGGCTGATCGTGGCGAGCCTGATCAACCTGTTCGTCCAGTCGGGTCCGCTGGGGCTGGTGATCTCGCTGGTCGGCGTGCTGCTGTTCGCGGGGCTGACCGCCTATGACACGCAGCGCACGAAGAGCCTGTACTTCCAGGTCGCGGGTTACGGCCCCGAGATGGTGGGCAAGGCGATCGTGATGTCGGCGCTGAGCCTGTACCTCGATTTCATCAACATGTTCCTGTTCATCCTGCGCCTGTTCGGCGGCAACCGCGACTGATCCACGGATCGGCACGTAACGGATCGGGAGGCCCGGCGGGTGACCGCCGGGCCTCTTCGTGTTCGCGAACGACGGCCGACGTCCCGCCTTCGCCAGGGAACGAGAGACGGTAGCAGGCATCCGTGCGGTTCGCGCGACGTTTCCCCTTTCTCCCCTGACCGGAAGGATTCCGCGTGCGTCTCTCGATCGAGGTCCATCTGGACTATGGCTTTCCCGCGCCGGCGGACGTGCTGTTGCAGATCGAGGCGGCGGCGACGCCCGATCAGTGGCTGGAGGCGCAGGCGCTGACGATCGGGTCGGACCATCCGATCCGCGCGGTGGCGGGCGAGGAGGGTATCGGCCAGCGCTGCTGGGCGCGCGGCGATCGGCGGCTGGTGGCGGATTATGCCGCGGTGGTGCGGATCGACCGTTCCGCGGTGGATATCGCCGCGCTGCCCGCCACCCCGGTTGCGGCGCTGCCGCCGGCGACGATCCCCTATCTGCTGCCCAGCCGCTATTGCGAGTCCGACCGGCTGGAACATTGGGCGCAGCGCGGCTTCGCCGGGCTGTCGGGCGGGGTGCTGGCGGTGGCGCTGCTGGACTGGGTGCAGGCGCATCTGGACTATGGCTGGACCGACTCCAGCGGGCGGACCGGCGCGCTGGAGACGTTCGCGCAGCGGCGCGGCGTGTGCCGCGACTATGCGCACCTGCTGGTGGCGCTGGCGCGCGCGGTGGAGATACCGGCGCGCTGCGTCTCCGCCTATGCCCCCGGGGTGGACCCGCCCGATTTCCACGCGGTGGCGGAGCTGTGGCTGGACGGGGCGTGGCGGCTGATGGACGCGACGGGGATGGCGCGTGCGGACGAACTGGTACGTGTCGCGGTGGGGCGCGACGCGACCGATATCGCGTTCATGACCATCTTCGGCACCGCGACGCTGCTGGCGCAGCGGGTGATGGTGACGCGGCTGCCCGATCAGGAACGGAGCGACGATCCGGCACGTTGAGCACGCGTAACCATCGCAAGCAGGAGCAGGATCATGACCACCGAACGCCCGATCGACGATAAGGCGTTGGACAGCCTGTCGGTCGCGCCGGCCGCGGGCGATGCCGGGCAGGACCCGTCGCTGGGTGAGGACAGCCTGGACGAGGCGCTCGACGAATCGATGGACGCCTCCGATCCGCCCGCGGTGACGCAGCCGGGCCGCAGCGAGCCGGCGCCCTCGTCCGGGTTCGACGCGGCGGAAGAAGCGGAGCGCCAGCGCGACGCGTGATGCACGCGCGCCACACCCATCCCCGTCGCGACGCATCGTTCGGCAAGGAACCACTCGGCTCGTCGCATCCATATTGCGACGCACCATGGTTTCATGATCGATTGATGTCCGTCGGGGACGGACGTTAAGGCTGGTGTTAACCAAGCTGCGGCATTCTGCCTCCGGTCCAATCTGGTGGGGCGGGGTACACGATGAGCGGAAGGACGAGACCGGCAGAAGGTGCGATGACGCTGGCCGAGATGAAGGAATTCGCGAGCTTCGCGGCGTCGACGCAGCGCTATATCCGGCGCAGCCTGGACGTCGGGCTCGATCGCGACGATGCGATGGCGCGCTGGTCGCGCGACGTCGTCGAATCCGCCAGCATCCGCGCACAGGCGCAGCATTATCGTCGTTTGCCCGAGCTGCGCGCGCTGGTCCCCGACGACAGCGGGCTGGACGTCGCGGAGCGGCTGCTGGCGCCGCTGGTCACGCTCACCGCGTTCGACCTGGGGCAGGGGCGGATAACGTCCTTCTCCGCCTATCGCTTCCTCTACGAGCGGCTGGTCGGGGCGGAAGTGCGCCCGTGGCTGCCGAGCGCCTTCTGCGCCGGCGCGGCGCTGCCGCATCTGCATCCGGAACTGCGGCGCAAGCTGCTCCAGTCGATCAGCGAGGCGGCGGCGACCGCGTCGGGCTGGTCGTCGCGCCAGCCGGCGTTCTTCCCTTACTGGGTGGAAAAGGTGGATCCGGCGGCGCTGCCGAATTGAGGAGGTGACGCGCCGTCAGCGGCACGCGCGCCATGCCATCGCGCCACGATCCGCCTGATCAAGGTGGAAATGGTCGCGGTGCGCGGCGTTGTAATCGGGCGACAAGACGGTGGCGAACAGGTCGCACGCGCCGTCGCGCACCTCGCGCAGGAAGCGGCCCTTCGCGCCCGTGTCCTGCCAGTCGCCGACCACGCTGACGCGGGTGCCGTCGGCGAGGCGGAAGGCGGCGATGTCGAGCGCGTTGGCGGTGGCATGTTCGCTCCACGCGCCGGCATCGCGCCCGTACATGCGGCGGCACGAATAGCTGCCGAAATGCTCGACGAGCGTCACCGGCTGGCCGAAGTGGCGGCGCGCGGCGGGGGTGACGACGTTCCACTCCCACATCGCCAGTGCCGCGGCGACCGCGCAGGACGTGCCGACGGTGGCGGGGGCAAAGGCGATGCGTCGCGCCCCGCCCGCGGTGAGCCGCACTGCATCGTCATAGCCGCATCGCGCCGCGCCGGCGGGGCGGCGCGCGGGCAGCGCGGTATAGCGTATCCCGGCCTGCACCAGCAGCGCGCGACAGCGCGGTGCGTCGTCGCCCAGCGCGGCGAGCTTGCGCCCGGTCGCCGCCCCGACCGGCGCGCCGAGATCGAGCGGGGTCCAGGGCAGGTCCTGCGGCTTGCCGCGCAGCGCACCCCATAGCACGATCGCGGCGAGCGCGAGCAGCGCCAGCGTCGCGCCCGTGCCGATGGCGCGACGGATCAGCCGCGCATGGCGGCGGCCAGCCTTTCCGAGGTGACGGGATAGCCGAGATCGTCGGGGATGCAGAGGTGCTGTTCTCCGTCACGCGTTTCGGGCCAGGGCGTCACCACCCGCTGCGGCGTCGCGCGCGCGTGCGCGGCGGCGTCCTCATAGCTGGCAAACTGCGCCAGCCGCTCCAGGTTGCGTCGCGTCGGAAAGATGATCGCCATCCGGCCCGCGTCCGACTCGTCGAGCACCTTCTGCGCGCTGGCCCAGACGAGGCGGACGTTCTCGGTCTGGTCGACGGTCGCGCGCGGCGCGTCGGCGGGAAGGCGCGCGAGATAGAAGCGGGTGTCGAAGATGCGCATGTTCTTGTGCGCCGGGCGCCAGCGCGCGAAGGGGACGAGCAGGTCGAGATCGAGTTCGGCACCCGCTTGCGCGAGCACCTCGCCGAACGGCGTCCCGGCGTGGAGCGCGGCGCGCATCGCGTCGAGCGTGTCGGCGGAGGGCGGGGTGGCGAGCCCGACGGGAAGGCCCGCTTCCTCGATCGTCTCGCGCACCGCGGCGATGCGCGCGGCCATCTCCTCGTCGCCGCCCATCGTCTGCGCCAGCAGGTGATCGCCGGGATCGACGCGCCCGCCGGGGAAGACCATCGCGCCCGCGGCGAAGACCATCGCCTTGGCGCGCTCCACCATCAGCAGCTCGGGCGCGCCATCGGCGGCGTCGCGGAACACGACCAGGGTGGCGGCGGGGATCGCCTCGGGAAGATCCTCGTCCGACTCCGCGAAATGGCTGTCGTTGAAGCTGCGGTCGGTCATGGCGTCTCTCCGTCGATGCGCGGCGACGTTTTGCTGCGTCGTCCGGCGTTTGCCCTATCATCGGGTGCCGGGCGACGAAGGGCAAGCGAAGAGGGGAAAAGTCGCAACGACGGCCTAGATCAGCGCATCGGCCAGCAGCAGCAGCATCTTGACGTCCATCGCCACCCCCTGCGCGCGTTTCGCGGCGACGAAGGCGGCAATCTCCGCGCGGGGGACCAGATGCACCTCGATCTCCTCGTCGCCCGCGCCGCCGCCGTCGCCCACCTTCACGATGTCGTGCGCGCGGACCAGCGTGAACCCCTCCGTCACCATGCCCGGCGAGGCGTGGAAGAAGCCGAGTTCCTCCATCCGGCCGGCGCGATAGCCGGTCTCCTCCTCCAGCTCACGCCCGGCGGCATCGGTGACGGGTTCCCCGGCGTGATCGTCGCCGACCAACCCGGCGGGCAGTTCGAGCGAGCGGCGGCCCAGGGGCACGCGATATTGCTCCACCAGCACGACGCGATCCTGCGCGTCGAAGGCGACGATCACCGCCGCCTCGATCCCGCCGCGGCGCGCGACATATTCCCAATTGCCCTGCTTGATCGCGGTGATGAAGCGGCCCGCCCACATCGTCTGCGCGGGTTCGCTGGCGTTGCTCTCGGCGGTCATAGTTCGATCACCCGGTCGGGAAGCTCGTTGGGATTGTCGGCGGTCTTGGGGAAATGATCGCGCAGCACCGCGCCGATCGCGGTGACCGCGGCGACCATGCCGTCGCCGGGGCGGCCGTCGCGCACCGCATCGACCAGCGCCGCCATCGCATCGCCCCAGCGCTCCGGTGCGATGACGCGATGGACCGCGGCGTCGGTGACGATCTCCGCGATATGCTCGTCGGCGGAGAGGAACAGCAGCACGCCCTCCTGCCCGGCGGTGCGGCTTTCGGTGCCGATGCGGAAATATTGCACCGCGCGGCGGCGCACGCGGCGCGCCTTGGTGCCGCGCGGGGTGAGCGCGAGGCGCAGCGGCATATATGCCAGCGCGACGCGCACGATCAGGAAGGCGAGCGTCTGCGCGATCAGCAGCGCGAGCAGGTCGCGCGCGAGGTCTGCCTCCTCCCAGCCGCGATCGAACGGCGTGAAGATGCCGGGCCAGATCGCAGCCAGCGCGGTCATCGCCAGCACCGCGAGAACGGCATAATGGAGCGCCACGTCATGATAAGCGTCGGATCGCTCCGCGACGACGGTGACGATCTCGCCATCGGTGGTCGCCTCGGCCGCGGTCACCGCGGCGGCGATCGCCTCTCGCTCCGGGGCGGTCAGGACCAGTCGCGTCACCTACCAGCTCCCGCTCGCGCCGCCGCCACCGAACGACCCGCCGCCGCCGGAGAAGCCGCCGCCTCCTCCGCCGCCCCAGCCGCCGCCATCCCCACCGCCGCCGCCCCAGCCGGGACCCCAGATCACCACGGGGGCGACCCCGCCGCGATACCGGCGACCGCGGCCGCGTGCGAACAGCATCGGCAGGACGATGAAGACGACGACCATGATCCAGAAGCCCGCGACCATCCAGTCGCCGACCGTGTCCTTGCGCGCGCTACGCTTCGTCGCGGCAGCCTGTGCGCGTTGCTCGGCGGCTTCCAGCGGGAGCTTCATCTGCTCCGCGATCGCCTGCGCGCCCGCGACGATGCCGCCGGCCATGTCGCCGTCGCGGAAGCGCGGCAGGATGGTCTGGTTGATGATGACGCTGGAGAGGGCGTCGGTCATGATCGGTTCGAGGCCATAGCCGACCTCGATGCGGACCTTGCGCTCCTTTGGGGCGACCAGCAGGATGATGCCGTTGTTGGCGTCCTTCTGGCCGATCCCCCATTCGCGCCCGAGGCGATAGCCGTAATCCTCGACCGCATAGCCCTGCAGGTCGGGGATGGTGGCGACGACCAGCTGGCGCGACGAAGCCTTTTCGGTGTCGGCGGACAATTGGGTGAGTTGCTGGACCTGATCGGACGACAGCAGACCGGCGGCATCGACGACGCGGCCGGTCAGCTTGGGGAAGGTCTGCGCGGTGGCGGACGTGACGAGGGTGAGCGCGAGCGCGGCGAGGAGGAGGGTGAGGAGGCGGCGCAGGATGGTCATGACGGTAGCAACTCCCGGACGATCGCTGCGGCCCCGCGCCTTACGCCGAGCGACAGGTTGCCGCTTCGGAAGGCGGGCAGGATGGTGTTGTCGATGATCGCCTTGGTCTTTTTGTCGGTCAGGGTGGATTCCAGGCCGGTGCCGACCTCGATCCGCACCTTGTGCTCGTGCGGTGCCACCAGCAGGCCGACGCCATCGTTGCAGCAGCGGCGGCCGATGTGCCAGCCGTTGAACAGGTCCAGGCTGTAGCGCTCGATCGGCTGGCCGGCGAGGGTCGGGACGGTGGCGACCACGAATTGATGTCCGGTCCGGTGTTCCAGTCGCTCCGACAGGTCGGCGACGTCGCGTTCGGTCGTGGTGTCCAGGATCCCCGCGGTGTCGACGACGCGGCCGGTGAGCGGGATGGACGGTTGGGGCGTCGCGGCCGAGGGCGCGGCGCACAGTGCGATCAGCAGCAGGGCAGGTAATGACCGCGAGATCATGGTCACGGGCGCGCGCCTATGCCTTCATGCGCGACGTGTTCCGGCATCAGCCGCGCCGTATGCCCGCCGATTGCTGCGCGCGCGGGCGATGGACGCCTCCAGTAGATCGAGGCTCCCCCGTGCTCCGGCGAAGGCCGGAGCCCAGGGTGTAGCAGAACGACGTCTGACGGGATCAGCAACCCTGGGCTCCTGCCTGCGCAGGAGCACGGCGAGGGGTTACGGGGCGCCCGTGACATTCGCGTACCGCGCGCCGCTGGACCCGGGCCTTCGCCGGGGAACGGGGAGGGTGACGGATCGTGGGTGGAAGGGCGGGGCATCTCAGCCGCCGAAGTTCACCGTCGGGGCGGTTTCGGCGCCGGGGGTCGTCGCCTGGAACGGGACCAGCGGCTTCGCGCCGTAGAAGATCTTCGCGCCGACCGCGTCGGGGAAGGTGCGGATGCGGGTGTTATAGTCCTGCACCGCCTGGTTGTAGTCGCGGCGCGCGATGGTGATGCGGTTCTCGGTCCCCTCCAGCTGCGACTGGAGCGAGAGGAAGTTTTGGTTCGACTTCAGGTCCGGATAGGCCTCCTGAAGGCGCTGGAGCGAGAAGGTGACCGCGTTCTGCGCGCGCTCGAACGACTGGACCTTGGCGGGATCGGTCAGGTCGTCGCCCGACAGCTGGATGCGGCCGGCGCCGGCGCGCGCCTCGGTCACGCGGGTCAGCACGTCCGACTCCTGCCTGGCATAGCCCTTCACCGTCGAGACGAGGTTGGGGATCAGGTCGGCGCGGCGCTGATATTCGTTCTGGACATCGGCCCAGCGCGCCTTGGCGGTCTCCTCCGCGGTGGGGACGCTGTTCAACCCGCAGGCGGCCAGCGGCAGCGCCAGCATGACGGGGGCATAGCGACGGATCATCGGTGCGGTCTCCACTGTCTGTGTCAGCCATATAGGACACCTGCCGGGGGGTCGTGAAGATCGTCGCGATGGTTTATTTCGACCTGACAACAGTGAGGAAGGACGATGCCATGCTGAAGGATTTCCGTGCGTTCATCGCGCGCGGCAACGTGCTGGACCTGGCGGTCGGCGTCATCATCGGCGGCGCATTCGCCACGATCACCAAGTCGCTGACCGACGACATCATCATGCCCGTGGTGGGCGCGATCTTCGGCGGGTTCGACTTTTCCAGCTATTTCGTGCGGCTGGGCGCGGTGCCGGCGACGTACAAGGGATCGCTCGACAGCTATGCGCAGCTGAAGGCGGCGGGGGTGCCGCTGTTCGGATATGGCGAGTTCATCACCGTCGTCATCAACTTCATCATCCTGGCGTTCATCGTGTTCCTGCTGATGCGCAGCGTGAACCGGATCATCGCCGCGGCGGAGCGCGAGAAGGTGCAGGGGGTGGCGGAACCCGCGGCGGAACCGGCCGAGGTGGTGCTGCTGCGCGAGATCCGGGATGAGCTGAAGGGGCGGTCGCAGGTTTGAGATTCTAGGTGTTTGATCCCACGGTTTGATGGTGCGATCCTTTCGTTGGAATGGAAGGAAGCCGCATGGGACAGGTACGTCATGGGTGCGCCACGACCACGCACGCCGTCCGAGCAGCAATACAGCGATCGCAAGCTTCGCTCGCGACGCTGAGCCGTGAGTTGGGGATCAACCCGAAGACGGTCGCGAAGTGGCGCAAGAGGGCGACGGTCGAGGACCTGAAGACGGGGCCGAAGGCCCCTCATTCAACGACCCTCACCGAGGCGGAGGAGGCGATGGTTGTGGCGTTCCGGCGCCACACATTGCTGCCCCTGGATGACTGCCTCTACGCCCTGCAGCCGTCGCTACCGCACCTGACCCGGTCAGCGCTGCACCGTTGCCTTCAGCGGCACGGCATCTCACGGCTACCGGATGTCGAGGGCGACAAGCCCAAGCGTCAGCGCTTCAAGCGTTATCCGATTGGTTTCTTCCACATCGATATCGCCGAGGTGCAGACTGCCGAAGGCAAGCTCTATCTGTTCGTTGGCATAGACCGCACCAGCAAGTTCGCCGTCACCCAGCTGGTCGATAAGGCCGATAGGCGCACAGCATGGGAGTTCCTCGAACATCTGCTGAAGGCCGTGCCGTACCGAATACACACGATCCTGACCGATAATGGCATTCAGTTCGCCGAGCAGCCGCGCAACCGCAACACCGCCTGGTCGCGCCAGATGCGCTTCGACATGATCTGCGAGGCAAACGACATCGAGCACCGGCTCACCAAACCGAACCATCCTTGGACCAATGGACAGGTCGAGCGGATGAACCGCACCATCAAGGAGGCGACCGTCAAACGCTTCCACTACGAGAGCCACGACCAGCTCCGGACGCACCTCGCCGACTTCATGGCTGCCTACAACTTTGCTCGCCGGCTCAAGACGCTCAGCGGCCTCACACCCTACGAATACATCGCCAAGATCTGGACGTCAGAGCCAGACCGGTTCATCGTCAATCCGATCCACCAGATGCCGGGACTGAACACCTAAGCCCCTCCCCTTCAGGGGAGGGGTTGGGGTGGGGCAGTCAAAGGCGGCATATGAGGCTGCCTCCGGCGGACTGCCCCACCCCCTGCCCCTCCCCTGAAGGGGAGGGGTGAAGAGGTTACGGCTGCTCGCCGACCGGCGCGACGTATTCGCCCATGTCGGGGCCGCCGTCCTGACCTTCGCCGCGTTGCAGGTTCGAGTTGCGGATGCCGTAGAGGAAGTACAGCACCACGCCGCCGGCCATGTACCACAGGAAGAACTTCAGCACCGGCCACGGCACCGTCGTGATGAGGTAGGCGCACGACGCGATGCCGAGCAGCGGCGTGATCGGATAGAGCGGGACCGAGAAGCCGCGCGGCAGGTCCGGTGCGGCGCGACGCAGGTAGATCACCGACAGGCAGACGATCGCGAACGCCGCCAGCGTGCCGACCGAGGTCATGTCGCCCAGCACGTTGATGTCGAAGAACCCCGCCGCCACCGCGGTGATGATGCCGACCAGCAAAGTGTTGATGTACGGCGTCTTGAACTTCGGATGGACGGTCGCGAAGACGCGCGGCAGCAGGCCGTCGCGCGCCATGGTGTAGAAGATGCGGGTCTGGCCGTACATCAGCACCAGCACCACCGAGGTGAGGCCGACGATCGCGCCCACCTTGATAATCTTCGCCAGCCAGCTCCACGTCGGGCCGAAATTGTCGACCACGACCGCGACCGGATCGGGCACGTTGAGCTGGTTATAGGGGACCAGCAGCGTCATGATCGCCGCGACCAGCATGTAGATGCCGGTACACACCACCAGGCTGCCGATGATGCCGAAGGGCATGTCGCGCTTCGGATCGCGTGCTTCCTGCCCGGCGGTCGAGACCGCCTCGAACCCGATATAGGCGAAGAACACGATCGAGGCGGCGCGCATGATGCCGTCGACCCCGAACTTGCCGTCGCCCTGACCCTCCGGGATGAAGGGGGTCCAGTTCTTCGCCACCAGCTCGCCGAAATGGCTGACGACGATGAGGCCGCCGACGACGATGAAGGCGACCAGCACGCTGACCTTGATCGCGACGATGACGTTGTTGACCTTCGCCGATTCCGACACGCCCACCACCAGCAACGTCGCGAGCGCTAGGCAGATGAGGAAGGCGGGGAGGTTGAAGATGGTGGTCACGGTCTGCCCGTCGACCAGCACCGGCACGCCCTCGCGCATCAGCGTATAGCCGGCGGGGCCGGTCAGCTGCGGCGGGATATGGAGGCCGAAATCGGCCAGCAGGCTGACGACGTAGCCGCCCCAGCCGACCGCCACGACCGAGGCGGCGAGGCCGTATTCCAGCAGCAGCAGCGCGCCCATGATCCACGCCACGAACTCGCCGAGCGTGGTATAGCCATAGGTATAGGCCGATCCCGACACCGGCAGCGTCGACGACAGCTCCGCATAGCACAGCCCCGCAAAGGCGCAGACGATGCCTGCGACGACGAACGACAGCAGCACCGCCGGCCCGGCGTGGAGCGCCGCGGCGCTGCCGGTGCGGACGAAGATGCCCGCGCCGATGATGCAGCCGACGCCCAGCAGCAGCAGGTTCCACTTGCCGAGTGTGCGTTTCAGTTCACTGGTTTCGGTTTCGCGCTGTACCTGCGCGATCGACTTGCGCGCCATCATGCGCGCGAAAATGCCACCTGCGGGTCGCGTCGCCATAAGTCTCCTTGGCCGCCCCCCGGGGCGCGCCGCCATGCCACAAGCGCGCGAGCCTAGTGCGAAATCGCGCCCGCGCAATAGTGTTGCGTGGGCGTGACGGTATCAAGCGTTACTTCCGGCTGTCGTTCTCGACCAGCATCGGCCCCAGCGCGCGGCCGGCGATGATATGGACGTGGAGGTGCGGCACCTCCTGATGGCTGTCGGTGCCGGTGTTGGCGATCAGGCGATAGCCCGGCGCGACCAGCCCCGCGTCGCGCGCCGCCTGGCCCACTGCGCGGGTGAAGCTGACGATCTCCGCGTCCGAGGCGTTGGCGGAGAAATCGTCCCAGCTGACGTAGCGACCGCGCGGGATCGCGAGCAGGTGGGTCGGCGCCCAGGGGGCGATGTCGTGGAAGACGATGGTGTGCGCATCCTCGTACACCCGCTTCGACGGGATCTCGCCGCGCAACAGCTTCGCGAAGATGTTCTGGTCGTCATAGGGCAGGGTCGCGTCGACGCTCATCGCGGATACCTCATTGCGGGGGGAAGGAGAGGGGGCGGGCGGCCTTTTCGTCGTGGCCGCTGGTGCCCTCGCGCCGCGCCAGTTCGGCGCGGACGTCGTCGAGCGTGAGGCCGGCATCGGCGAGCAGCACGAACAGATGGTAGATCAGGTCGGCCGCCTCCGGCACGATCGCGCGCGCGTCGTCGCCCATCGCGGCGATGACGGTCTCGGTCGCTTCCTCGCCGATCTTCTGCGCGATGCGGTGGCGCCCGCGCGCGAACAGCGAGGCGGTATAGGAGCTGCCGGCGTCGGCGCCCTTGCGCGCGGCGATGGTGGCGGCGAGGCGGTCAAGGATGTCGTCGGCCATGCCCGCGGCGGTGCCGCGCGCGGGGCGGGAGGTCAATCCTTTGCGGGAATGGCCTTCGTCGGCAGCCGGCGGCGCAGCGCGCGGCGGGTGAGCCAGATCGCGACCACCGCCAGGACGAAGAGCGCGAGGTCGGACAGTTCGGGCATGGTCCGCGGTCGGACGATGCCGTCGTGGCCGGTATCGGCGAGCGCGGGGCCGATCAGGAGCAGGGTGAGGAAGATGCTGCGCACCGGGCGAGGGTAGCGGGAGGGGGTTAGCGGGGGGTTAAAGCCCCTCGCCTCGTCACCCCGGGCTTGACCCGGGGTCCCGCTTTCTCGCCAGCGCTGCAGAAGAAGCGGGACCCCGGCTCAAGGCCGGGGTGACGGGTGCTCTAAAACGATCGACTTGTTTGGGGCTTCCCTTCGCTCGCGCGGCGCGGCATCCTGCACCCATGACGCGGCGACCGACCGCGACCAAGGAGAGCAGGCGATGGCGAAGCGGATCGCGGTGGTGGGTGCCGGCATGGGCGGGCTGTGCGCCGCCATCAAGGCACGCGAGGCGGGGCACGAGGTGGTCTTGTACGAACATGCCGACTCGGTCGGCGGTACGTGGCGCGCGAACCGCTATCCCGGGATCGCGTGCGACGTGCCCGCGATCCTGTATCAGTTCAGCTTCGCCCCCAACCCGCACTGGAGCCACCATTATGCGCGCGGGCCGGAGATCCACGCCTATACGCAGTCGCTGGTCGAGCAGTTCGGGCTGGGCGAGGTGCTCCACCTGAACGAGGGCGTGGCGCGCGCGACCTGGGACGAGGGCGCGCGCCAGTGGCAGGTCGAGACCGAGACGGGCGCGCGCGAGGCGTTCGATGCGATCGTCCCGGCGCTGGGCCAGCTGTCGCGGCCGCAACTGCCCGAGATCGCGGGGCGCGACGATTTCGCGGGCACGATGTTCCACGCCGCGCAATGGCCCGACGGGCTGGACCTGACCGGCAAGCGCGTCGGCGTGGTCGGATCGGCGGCAAGCGCGGTGCAACTGATCCCCGAGGTGGCCAAGGTCGCCGGGCACCTGACGGTGTTCCAGCGCACCCCCAATTGGGTCGTACCGCGCAACGACCAGGCGGTCACGCCCGAGGCGAAGGCGCTGATGGCGACCAACATCGACGTGGCGATGAAGCTGGGCGCGTCGCAGCGCGCGATGATCTTCGATCAGGCCGACACGTTCAGCTGGCAGGCGTTCCAATGGACCCCGGAGGGGCGCGCCGCCTTCACCCGCACCGCGCTGGATCATCTGGCGGCGCAGGTTGCCGACCCCGCATTGCGCGCGAAGCTGACCCCGGATTATCCGGTCGGGTGCAAGCGCATCCTGATCTGCGACGATTTCTATCCTACCTTGTGCCGCGACAACGTGACGCTGGAGACCGCCGGGATCGCGCGGATCGAGGCGGGCGGGGTGCGCACCGCGGACGGGTTCCACGACCTCGACGTGCTGATCTTCGCCACCGGGTTCGAGACGACCGAATGGAACTGGTCGATGGAGGTCGTCGGCAAGGGCGGCGTATCGCTGAAGGAGGCATGGAAGGACGGGCCGGAGGCGTATCTGGGGATCATGGTCCACGGATTTCCCAACATGTTCATGCTGTATGGCCCGAACACGAACCTGGGGCACAATTCGATCAGCTTCATGATCGAGCAGCAGGTGGCGTTCATGCTGCGCACGCTGGCCGCGGTGGAGGCGGACGACGCGCAGGCAGCGGAGGTGAGCGCGGACGGGCAGCGTCGGTTCCAGGAGGGGCTGGCGCAGAAATTGTCGGGTACGGTGTGGGCCGACCCGCATTGCCGCAGCTGGTACAAGGCGGCGAACGGCCGAATCTACCAGAATTGGTCGGGCAATTGCGCCGATTATGCCGAGGCGACCGGGACGGTCGACCGCGAGGTGCTGGCGATCGCGTGACGGTTGCGCGGACGGTGCCGCGGGGGCACCATCGCGCGATGCGACACGGACCGCTCAAGCTGAAGGCGCAATTGCTGTGTGGCGAGGCGATCGCCATGGGGCCGGGCAAGGCCGACCTGCTGGAGGCGATCGCGCGCGCCGGGTCGATCTCGGCGGCGGGACGCGCGCTGGGGATGAGCTATCGCCGCACATGGCTGCTGGTCGACGAGATGAACCGCTGCTGGCAGGAGCGGCTGGTGGCGACCGGGCGCGGCGGCGGCGGTGGCGCGACGCTGACCGATGCGGGGCGCGAGGTGCTGGCGGCCTATCGCGCGCTGGAGGCGGCGATCGACGAGGCGGTGGGCGCGACCGCGGCGTTCGCGGCGCTGGACGGACGGTTGCGCGCGGTGCCGCTGGTGCGGATGGAGTGACGCGTCCTGCGCATGACCGGGGTGACGGTGGGTTGGGGGTGACGGCGCAGGCGGGGTGACGTAACGCCGGCGTCATGGAACATTTCGATGCGATCGTGCTCGGCGCCGGCGGGGCCGGGTTGATGTGCGCGGCGGTCGCGGGGCAGCGCGGGCGGCGGGTGGTGGTGCTCGATCATGCCGATGCGCCGGGGAAGAAGATCCTGATCTCGGGCGGCGGCCGGTGCAATTTCACCAACCTGCATACCGCCGCCGACCGCTATCTGTCGGCCAATCCGCATTTCGCCAAGTCCGCGCTGGGGCGCTATACCGCGCAGGATTTCCTGGCGCTGGTCGAGAAGCATGGCATCACCTGGCACGAGAAGACGCTGGGGCAATTGTTCTGCGACCGCTCCGCGCGCGCGATCGTCGACATGCTGCTGGACGAGGCGGCGGCGGGCGGGGTGGCGATCCGGCTCGGCCATGCGCTGGGCGAGGTGCGCCATGCCGATGGCACGTTCGTCGTCGCGCATGGCGCGCGCGACTATGCCGCGCCCGCGCTGGTGATCGCCACCGGCGGTCCGTCGATCCCGAAGGTGGGGGCGACCGGGCTGGCCTATGACTTGGCGCGGCGGTTCGGGCTGAAGGTGGTGGAGCCGCGCCCCGCGCTGGTGCCGCTGACGCTGCCCGTCGACGAGGCGCTGTTCCGCGCGCTGTCGGGGGGTGGCGACCCCGGTGGTGGCGCGCGCGGGGAAGGCGGCGTTTGCGGAGGCCGCGCTGTTCACGCATCGCGGGCTGTCGGGGCCGGCGATCCTGCAGGCGTCGAGCTATTGGCGGCATGGCGAGGCGGTGGCGATCGACTTTCGCCCCGATGCGGCGCCCGGCTGGCTGGTGGCGGTGAAGCGCGCGAAGCCGCGCGCCACGCTGGCCGCGGCGCTGGGGCTGCCGGGGCGGCTGGCGGAGGCGCTGGCGGAGCGGATCGGGGTGGGCGAGCTGGGCGCCGCGACCGACCGCACGCTGGCGGAGGCGGAGCGGCGGCTGGCCGACTGGCGCTTCCACCCCGACGGCACCGAGGGCTTCGCCAAGGCGGAGGTGACGGTGGGCGGGATCGCGACCGCAGGGCTGTCGTCGCAGACGATGGCGGCGCGGCAGGTGCCGGGACTGTATGCGATCGGCGAGGCGGTGGACGTCACCGGCTGGCTGGGCGGGTATAATTTCCAGTGGGCGTGGGCGAGCGGATGGGCCGCGGGGCAGGCGGTGTGATGAGCGATGGTAGTATAAAGTAGATCAAGCCCCGCCTCTTCAGGGGAGGGGTTGGGGGTGGGGGGAGCCTCGCAGAGAGTGACGCCTGTGACTGCCCCACCCCAACCCCTCCCCTGAAGGGGAGGGGCTTTTCTTGGCGCGCGATCACGCCGCGTGGACGATGGCGGCGCGGACGTAGGCGGCGGCGTCGTCTTCCTCCAGCGGGCGGCTGAAGAGGAAGCCCTGGATGCTGCTGCACCCCTGCCGGCGCAGGCTGGCGAGCTGGGCGTCGTCCTCCACCCCTTCCGCGGTGGTTTCCATGTCGAGCGCGTTGGCGAGGTCGACGATCGCGCGCACGATCGCGGTCGCGCCGCGGTCGCCTGCGATGCCGGTCACGAACGAACGGTCGATCTTGATCTTGTCGAACGGGAAGCTGCGCAGGTAGCTGAGCGAGGAATAGCCGGTGCCGAAATCGTCGAGCGCGACGCGCACGCCCATCGCGCGCAGCCGGTGGAGCACCGACGTCACATTCTCCTCCCCGTCGATGAAGATCGATTCGGTGATCTCCACCTCCAGCCGCTTCGGCGCCAGCCCGCTGCGCGCCAGCGCCTGAAGCACGATCGCCTGGAAGCCGGGATTGCGGAACTGCAACGGCGAGACGTTGACCGCGACGCGGACATGATCGGGCCACGCCGCGGCGACGCGGCAGGCCTCGTGCATCACCCATTCGCCGATCGCGACGATCAGCCCGGTTTCCTCGGCGATCGGCACGAAATCGGCCGGCGAGACGAGCCCGCGCACGGGATGATGCCACCGCAGCAGCGATTCGAAACAGCCGACGCGCCCGCTCTTGAGATCGACGATCGGCTGGAAAACGAGGCGGAACTGCCGCGTCTTCAGCGCGGTGCGCAGGTCCAGCTCCATTTCGTGGCGTTTGCGCGCGGCCTCGTCCAGCGCGGGTTCGAAGAAGCGGAAGTTGCTGCGCCCTTCCTGCTTGGCGCGATACAGCGCGAGGTCGGCGTTCTTGAGCAGCTGTTCCGCATCGCCGCCGTCGCCGGGATAGAGCGCGATGCCGATGCTGGTGCCGATCGCCAGCTGATGATCGCCGGCGTCGAACGGCTCCGCCATCCGCTCCATCAGCGCGCGCGACCACGACCGCGCGCGCTCCCCCGCCTGCGCGTCGAGGAAGACGATCGCGAATTCGTCCCCGCCCAGCCGTGCGACAAAGGCGTCCGACGCGGTCGCCAGCAGCAGCTGCGCGAAGGAGACCAGCACCGCATCGCCGACCGGATGCCCCAGCGTGTCGTTGACGCCCTTGAACCCGTCGAGGTCGAGGCACATCACCCCCACCTGCGTGCCGGTGCGCGCGGCGCGCTCCACCTTCTGCTCCAGCATCTGGCGCAGCGAGACGCGGTTGGGCAGCCCGGTCAGCGAGTCGTGGAAGGCGAGGTGCGCGATGCGGTTCTCGCGCTCGACGATCCCGCTCGACATGCGGTTGAAGCTGTCGGCGAGGCGGCCGATCTCGTCCTCGCTCTCGATCGCCACCTCGGTGCGGTCGCCCGCCTCCAGCGCGCGGGCGGCGGCGTCCAGCGCGGCGATCGGGCGGACGATGCGCCGCGTCAGCCGCCCGGTCGCGACGATCACCACCACCAGCGCCAGCACGCCCGCCAGCGCGATGCCCCATTGCAGCGGGCGGAACGGCGCGAAGGCGAGGTCGTAGGGATAGGTCAGCAGCAGCACCGCCGCGACCCCGCCCGACATGCCGGCCAGCGGCTTGACGGTGGCAAAGGCGGTGCCCTGCGGCAGCGACAGCGTGGTCAGGCCGTGCCCGCGCTCCTTCGCCAGCATCGCCTCGACCGGGGCACCCAGCGTCAGGCCGCCATCCGCGCTGGTCCAGCCATGGTCGGGCGTGCGGTGTAGGATGGTCGCGACCAGCGGGATCGACGACAACGTCGCCAGCGCGCGCATCTCGGTCGCGTCGAGCCGCATCACGAACACCAGCCAGCCGATCTCGTCGGGCGCCAGGATCGGCACGACGACGGCGCGCCAGGTGGTGTCGCCGACCTGCATCACGCCGTCGCGCACCGCGCCCGCGCCCGGCTCCGGCAGGTGCGCGACGCTGGCGGCGAGCGCGCCGTCGGCACCGATCACCGTGCCGTCGACCGTCACCACCATCGCGCGCGTCACCCGTGCACGGTCGCGCAGCGTGTCGAGCGCGGAGGCGATCGTCGCGCGGTCGTTCGACGCCACCGCGCTGCGGAAGCCGAAGTCGCGCGCCAGCACCGCGCCGCTGTCCGCCAGCGCCTGTTCGCGCAGCCGCCACAGCCGGTCGTACACCGCCGCGCTGGCCGACAGGTCCGCCACCACCGAGGCGCGCGCGGTGCGCTCCACGATCCATTGCGTGGTCAGCGCGACTAGGATCAGCGCGCCCGCGAACAGCCCGGCGTACAGCACCGACAACCGGCTGCGCAGGCTGCGGAAGCGCCACCTGCTACGCAGGCTGTCGAAGCGCCACCTGCTGCGCAGGCTGTCGAAGCGCCAGCGTGGCGGAGCGAGCCGCATGGTGCGCGTCAGCGCCGGATGACGAGGTGCGAGGTCGCGCCCGCCGCGGTCACCGCCAGCGGTTGCGCCAGCGTGTTGCCCGCGGCGCGGATCGAGGGATGCCAGACGCGCACCGTCGCCTGCCCCGCGGGCACGCCGGCGAAGGAGACGCGGCCCGCGGCGTCGGTCTGCGCCGCGAACGGCGTGGCGGTGACGAAGACGACGCCGTTCATCGTATCGTGGATGTTGCACCCCAGGGTGACCGCGCCCGGCTTGTCGAAGGTGACGCTGCGCGCTTCCTCGCGCCCGTACAGCTTCAGGTCGAACTTGCGCGGCTTGGAGAAGGAATAGACGTGGTGGCGCACGCGGTCGCGATTGGGGAAGGCGACGGTCGCGCCGACGGGCACGATCAGGACGTGCGGCTGGAACTGGATGTCCTTCTGCTCCACCGCATAATCGCCGCGCGGGGCGGGGGCGGCGACGCCGGGCATCTCCACCGTCACCACCGCACCTGCCAGCGGGCGGCCGTCCGGCCCGCGCACGTCGACCGCCACCGGGGCTGCCGCGGCGGCGGTGGCGGACAGGCAGCAGGCCGCGGCGGTCGCGAGGAGGCGTTTCATGCCAGCTGCTTAGCCGAAGCTCCTTACACAGATGTAAATTTCCGTTTTACCCGGAATGAACGAATCCGCGGGCATGGAGGCGGCGATGATCCGATGGTTTCTCTTCGCCGCCGCGCTGGCGGGTGCGGCTCCGGCCATGGCCAATGACGGGCGCTCCGGCGGCAAGCTGGTGCTGACCGATGGCGTCGGCACGGTGGAGGGCAGCGCGGGCGGCGGGCTCGCCACCTGGGCGGTGATCGCCGGGAACGAGACCGATCGCGGCGTCGGCGGCACCGCGGCGGCGACGCTGGTGGCGCTGCCCGATTTCACGCTGAAGACGGTGGGCGGATCGCTCGGCTTCTACGACCGGGTCGAGATCTCCTATGCGCATCAGGCGTTCGACACGCGCGCGGCCGGCGCGACACTGGGGCTGGGGCGCAATTTCACCTTCAAACAGGACGTGTTCGGCGCGAAGCTGCGCGTCGCGGGCGACGCGGTCTGGGCGCAGGACCGCGTGCTGCCGCAGATCGCGATCGGCGTGCAGCACAAGCGCGCGGACCAGCGCGCGGTGATCGCCGCGGTCGGCGGTCGCGCGAGCGCGGGGACGGACGTCTATGTCTCCGCGACGAAGCTGATCCTGTCGCAGGGACTGCTGCTGGACGCGACGCTGCGGATGACGCGCGCGAACCAGTTCGGACTGCTGGGGCATGGCGGGGATCGCGGCAACGCCTATGGCGCGCAGTTCGAGGGATCGGTCGGCAAGCTGTTGTCGCCGCGGCTGGTGGTGGGGGCGGAATATCGCAGCAAGCCCGACCGGCTGGGCTTCGCGCGGGAGGACGATACGTTCGACGTGTTCGCGGCCTGGGCGGTGCAACGCAACCTGACGCTGACCGCGGCCTATGTCGACCTGGGGTCGATCGCGACGGTGCGCGGACAGCGCGGGCTGTTCGTCCAGGTGCAGGGAGGATTCTGATGGCGATGATCGTGATCGCGGCGCTGCTCCTCCAGGCGGCGGTGCCGGCGGGCGAGGAGCCGGTGGCGCCCTATGTCCAGCAGGACGCCAATGCCGGCGCGACGCCGGTCGCGGGCGACGCGCTGTGGCGCGCGTTCCACGGGCGCGCGGGGGTGGACCGGATCGTCGAGGGGCTGGTCGCACGCAACGTCGCCGATCCGCGCATCAGCGACATCTTCAAGGGGCAGGATCTGGTGCGGTTGCGCCGGACGCTGAAGGAGCAATTCTGCTACATCCTGGGCGGCGGCTGCACCTATACCGGGCGCGACATGAAGGCGGCGCACAAGGACATGGGGCTGCAACAGGCCGATCTGGGCGCACTGGTCGAGAATCTGCAGGCGGCGATGCGCGCGGAGGGCGTGCCGTTCGCGGCGCAGAACCGCCTGCTGGCGAAGCTGGCGCCGATGAAGCGCGAGGTGGTGGTGCGCTGATCGACTCGCCCTCTCCCTCATGCTATTGCGATGAAGTCGCATGAAGGAGAGGATGATGGGCGCGGACGATCCGTACCGGCTGACCAGCGAAGCGGCGTTGCGGGCGATCTATGGCGAGGCGTCGGCCGGGGTGAAGGCGAAGGCGTTCCCGCAACTCGACCGCCACAGCCGCCGTTTCCTGGAACTGTCGCCGTTCTTCTGCATCGGATCGCAGCGCGGCGACGGCGCCGCGGACGTCTCGCCGCGCGGGGGCGAGCCGGGCGGGGTCCATGCGCTCGACGACCGCCACGTCGCCTTCGCCGACCGGCCGGGCAACAACCGGCTGGATACGCTGGTCAATATCGTCGCCGATCCGGCGGTGGGGATGCTGTTCTTCCTGCCCGGGATCGACGACATGATGCGCATCAACGGCCTTGCGCACATCACCGTCGCACCCGACCTGATGACGCGCTTCACGCATGACGGAAAGCCGCCGCGCAGTGTCGTCGTGGTCGAGACGCAGGAGGTGTATTTCCATTGTTCGAAGGCGTTGCGCCGGTCCGCCCTGTGGAATCCGGAGCGGCATGTGGCGCGGGGCGATTTCCCGACGCTGGGCCAGATCGCGCGCGACCAGTTCCGCCTCGCCGTACCGGCGGAGACGATCGACGCCGCGCTGGAGCATGATGCGGCGACGAACCTGTATTGAGGGGAGTGCCCGTCACCCGTCACCCCGGGGCTTCCATATCATGTCCGGCATGACGAAGGGCGACGCCGCGATTGAGTGGCGGCACGGCATCGCGTAACGCCCGCGCGCCGACCCTCACGGTCGGCGTCCAGCGGAGACTGCCATGACCCCGACCGTTCCGTCGCCCGCGCGCGACGAAGAGGCCCGCGTGACCGCCGCGATCGTGGTGAGCGCGCTGGGCGCCGCACTGGGCGGGTTGCTGTTCGGGTTCGACACCGCGGTCATTTCCGGCACCACGACCGCGTTGCAGGCACGGTTCGCGCTGACCGACGGCGCGCTGGGGTTCACCGTCGCATCGGCGCTGATCGGCACCGTCATCGGATCGCTGATCGCGGGTGCGCCGGCCGATCGCTATGGGCGCAAGCCGATGCTGCTGGTGGTGGCGGTGGCCTATGTCGTGTCCTCGCTGGGGGCGGCGCTGGCGGCGAGCTGGACCATGCTGCTGGCGTTCCGCTTCCTGGGCGGGCTGGCGATCGGCGCGGCGTCGGTGGTGACGCCGGTCTATATCGCCGAAGTGTCGCCGGCGCGGTTCCGCGGGCGGCTCGTGGCGCTCAACCAGCTCAACATCGTGCTGGGCATCCTGATCGCGTTCGCGTCCAATTACGTGATCGCGCAGCTCGTCCCGGGCGAGAATGCGTGGCGGTGGATGCTGGGGATCGTCGCGGTGCCGTCGGCGGTGTTCCTGCTGGTGACGCTGACGCTGCCCGACACGCCGCGCTGGTATGCGGTCAACGCGCGCGCGGCGCAGGCGCTGGCGGTGATGCGGCGGCTGGGCTTCCCCGCGCCGGAGGCGGAGCTGGCGCGAATGCAGGAAGCGCGCGTGGAGGACAGATCGGCGCCGCGGCTGTTCCAGCGCCGTTACGCCACCCCGGTCGGGTGCGCGATCGCGATCGCGATGTTCAACCAGCTCTCCGGCATCAACGCGCTGCTATATTATGCGCCGCGCATCTTCGCGCTGGGTGGGGCGGGGGCAGACAGCGCCTTGCTTCAGTCGATCGCGGTGGGGGGGACCAATCTGGCCTTCACCGTGCTGGCGCTGTTCCTGATCGACCGGTTCGGGCGCAAGCCGTTGCTGTACGTCGGGTCGGTCGCCTGCGCCGCCGCGCTGATCCTGGTCGGTATCCAGCTGGAGGCGGCGCGGCCGGACGGGACGTTGGTGCTGCTGGGCCTGATGGGGTTCATCGCCGCCTTCGCGGTCAGCCAGGGCGCGGTGATTTGGGTGTTCCTGTCGGAGGTGTTCCCCAGCGAGGTGCGGGGCAAGGGGCAGGCGCTGGGGTCCACCACGCATTGGGTGATGGCGGCGGCGATCACCTGGCTGTTCCCGGTCGTGGCGGGGGCGCTGGGCGGGTTCGTGTTCTTCTTCTTCGGCGCGATGATGCTGGCGCAACTGGTCTGGGTGCGGCGCTTCATGCCGGAGACCAATGGCGTCGCGCTGGAGGACATGGGCGCGCGGGTGCATTGACGGGATTTGCCGCACACCACCTCCGTTCGTCCTGAGGAGAGGCTGAGCTTGTCGAAGCCTCGTCTCGAAGCATCTGCCCTTCGAGACGCCATTTCGACTTCGCTCAATGGCTCCTCAGGGCGAACGGTGTTTGGCTTGATGTCCCTACCACTAACCGCCTCTTGACAAACCAGACCAATTCCCGTGTCGTCTGCATACAGGTAGGAACGACAATAATACCACTTTGATGGGGGCGCGGGGACGATGGTACGCACTTTCGAAAGGCTTCTGCTGGGCACCGCGCTGGTCGCGCTGATCGCGGGCGGCAGCGCCGCGGCGCAGGTCACACCGGCACCGGGCGCGACCGCGGTCGATGCGCCCGCCGAAGGCGAGGGCACGGCCGGGCAGGACATCGTCGTCACCGGCACGCGGATCACGCGCCCGGGCGTCACCGCGGTCAGCCCGGTCGCCTCGGTCGATGCAGAGGCGATCGCGCTGGATCGCGCGCTGAACGTCGAGAGCGTGCTCAACCGCCTGCCGCAATTCGTCGGCAGCTTCGGCGCGTCGTCCAACGGCGCGGACTCGCGCGGCGCGGCGACCGCCGACCTGCGCGGGCTGGGGCAGAACCGGACATTGGTGCTGATCGACGGCACGCGCGGCGCGCCGTTCGGCTTCCGCAACTCGGTCGACCTCAATTCCATCCCCGCGCCGCTGGTCGAGCGGGTCGACGTGCTGACCGGCGGCGCCGCCGCGGTCTATGGCTCGGATGCGGTCGCAGGCGTCGTCAACTTCATCACCAAGCGCAACTTCACCGGGCTGGAGGCGCAGATCGTCTCCAACATCTCGGAGCGCGGCGATGCCGGATCGCGCGGCGCGAACCTGACCTGGGGCAAGGACCTGGGCGGGCGCGGCAATGTCGCGGTTTATCTCGGCTGGTCGGAGCGCGACCCGCTGTTCAAGCGCGACCGCGCCTTCGCAGCACCCGAGCGGTCCGACACCGGCGTCACTACCGCGCGGCCGCTGGGCGGCTTCTTCCGGCGCGCGGACGGGGCCAATGTGTTCGACCTGCGCGGGCTGGGCGGCGGCGCGCTGGGCAGCACCTTCGGCTATAACGACGACGGTTCGCTGTCGCCGGCCGCGACCAGCAGCGTGCTGAGCGGGCGGGAGTCGCTGGTGCTGTCGCAGCGGCGCTACAATGCCAGCCTGTTCTTCCACTACGACGTCGCCGACGGGGTCGAGCTGTACGGGCGCGGCATGTACGGCAACAGCAAGGTGCGCGACGCGCTGCCGCCGGCGACGGTTGCTGCCAATGTGCTGATCCGGCGCGACAATCCCTATCTGACGCCGCAGTTGCAGGCGATCCTGGCGCCCGCGTTCAACCGCACCAACGACGGCGCGCTGGGCGGCAACAGCGCCACGCTGCTGACCGTCACGCGCTCGCTGGGCGAACTGGGCGACCGCGTGACCGAGACCACGCGCGAAACGTGGCAGGGGCAGCTGGGGCTGCGCGGCACGATCGCGGGCGTCCGCTGGGACGCCTATGGCCAGTATGGGCGCAGCGACGAGTCGAGCCCGATCTATGGCGAGGGCGTGCTGACCCGGTTCCAGCAGGCGGCGAACGCGACCGTCGACGGCAGCGGCGCGGCGGTGTGCGCGGATGCGTCCAACGGCTGCGTGCCCGCCAACATCTTCGGCGCGGGTGCGATCAGCGCAGCGGCGGCGGCCTATATCGACGAGCCGGTGGCGCAGGGCCGCCGCCGCGAGCAGGTGGTGACCGGCATCACGCTGTCGGCGGACAGCGGCAATTTCCTGCGCCTGCCGGGTGGGCCGATCGACCTGGTCGCCGGCTTCGAATATCGCGACGAGCGCGGGCGCAACACCTATGGCGCGATCGCGCGCGCCGGCCAGACGTTCAACCAGGGCACGCGCGTTGACTTCGCGGGCGGCTATGACGTGAAGGACGTGTTCGTCGAGGCGCGCGCGCCGTTGCTGGCGGACGTGGCGTTCGTCCACCGGCTGAACGTCGAGGGGGCGTATCGCCGCTCCGATTATTCGACCAGCGGCGCGGTGGATGCGTGGAAGCTGGGCGGCGACTGGGCACCGTCGCCCGACCTGCGCCTGCGCGGCAGCTATCAGCGGGTGGTGCGCGCGCCCAATATCGGCGAGCTGTTCGGCGCGACCTCGTCGATCCCGTTGCAGGGGCGTGCGGTCGACCCGTGCGCCAACCCGACCGCGTCGGGCGCCTCGGTCGCGACCTGCACCGCGAGCGGCGCGCCCGCGGGCGGCTATGTGCAGGATCTGACCGGCGCGCTGTTCATCTTCGGCGGGCGGTCGACGATCCGGCCGGAGACGGGCAAGACCTGGACCGCGGGCGCGGTGCTGACGCCGCGGTTTCTCCCCGGGCTGACGCTGACCGCGGACTATTACGACATCCGCATCGACAATGCGGTGGGCGCGGTGCTGCCGCAGGCGACGCTGGATACGTGCTTCGTGGTGGCGCGCGATATCAACAACGTGTTCTGCCAGCAGGTGAAGCGGCAGGCGAACGGGCAGCTCGCCTCGGTCGACAGTTCCGACATCAACGTCGCGCTGCTGACCTCGCGCGGGATCGACGTGACGGGCGACTACGGGTTCGACGTCGCGGGCCTGCGTGCCGGGCTGAGCTATGCGGGGACGATCGTGCTGAGCCAGAAGCAGCAGAACGGCTCCACCGCACCGGTGGTGGAATGCGCCGGGCGGTTCGGCGCGACCTGCGGGCTGGAGGTGCGGCGCGCGCTGCCGCGCTATCGCCACCGCGTCGATGCCTCGCTGGGCGCGCAGGACGTGTCGGTGCGCGTGACGTGGCGGACCGAGGGCGCCGTGCGCGACGACGCCGCGACCACCTATCTGGTCGAGCGGATCGGGCCGCAGCATTATCTCGACCTGGCGGTGTCGTTCGACGTGAGCGAGCGGGCGCGGTTCATCGTCGGCGTCGACAATGTGCTCGATCGCCAGCCGCCGCTGGCGTTCACCAATTCGGCGGACGCGAACACCTTCCCGCAATCGTATGACGTGATCGGGCGGCGCTTCGGGGTGTCGTTCACGGTGAAGCGGTAGGGGCCGTCACGGACGCGCCGTCACCCCGGGCTTGACCCGGGGCCCATGGTGCCGCGGGCGCAAGCGTTCGGGGTGAGATGGATGCCGGGTCAAGCCCGGCATGACGGGGAGGAGGGGCGCCGCTAGGCTTCGATACAGCGTTCCTCCGCCATCCGGGCGGGGCGGCCGATCAGATAGCCCTGCACCTGGTGGCAGCCGCTGGCGCGCAGCGCGGCGAGTTCGCCTTCGCCCTCGACCCCCTCGGCCACGACGGGGACGCCCAGGCTGTGCCCCAGCGCGATGATGCTGCGCACGATCGAGGCGGAGGGGGCGTGGTCGAGCATCGACATGACGAAGCTGCGATCGATCTTCAGCTTGTCGAAGCGGAATTCGCGCAGGTTGCCGAGCGACGAATGGCCGGTGCCGAAATCGTCCATCACCACGCGCGCGCCCGCGTCCTGCAACGCGCGCAGCGCGGTCAGCGCGGCGGCGCGATTGACCCCCAGCAGCGTCGCGCTCTCGGTCACCTCGAACTCCAGCCGGGCGGGCGCGATACCGTGCCGCCGCGCCAGCGCCAGCAGCGATTCGGCCAGCCGGTCGTGGCGGAACTGGATCGCCGACAGGTTGAGCGCGAGCGACAGCCGCGGATCCCATTGCGCCGCGGTCGCCATCGCGCGGTCGGCGACCCACAGCCCGATCGCGCCGATCCCGCCGCTGGATTCGGCGAGCGGGATGAACAGCTCGGGCGAGATCTCGCCCAGCTCCGGATGCGACCAGCGCAGCAGCGCCTCATACCCCTCGACACGCAAGGTGCGCGCGTCGGCGATCGGCTGATAGGCGAGGTACATCTCGCCGCGCTCGATCGCGCCCTCCAGATCGTGGCCCAGCCGCCAGCGCAGCCGCACCTCCTCCTTCAGCCCCTCGTCGAAGAAGCGCGCGGTGTTCCGCCCCTCCGACTTGGCGCGGTACATCGCCATGTCGGCGAGGTTGTAGAGTTCCTCGAACGCCATGTCCGGGCCGGAGATGGCGACGCCCACGCTCATCCGCAGCGCGATGTCGTCGCTCGCCGTCGCCGCCAGCGCATCGAACAGCCGCGCCAGCAACCCCTCCGCCGCGCGCGGCTGATCGCGGGCCACCTGGATGATCGCGAATTCGTCGCCGCCCAGCCGCGCGACCAGATCGTCGCTGCGCACCCCGTCGGACAGCAAGGTTGCCGCCTTCCTGAGCGCGGCATCGCCGCCGGCATGGCCGAAGCGGTCGTTGATCGCCTTGAACTCGTCCAGGTCGATCGCGAACACCGCCACCCGCTCCCCGGTGCGCCTCGCGCGGGCGAGCTCGTGCGCCAGCCGCTCCTCGAACATCAGGCGGTTGGGCAGCCCGGTCAGCACGTCGTGATGCGCCAGGAAGGCGACGCGCCGCTCCGCCTCGCGCCGCTCCACCATCGCGTGGCGATATTCGGCAAGCCCGCGCGCCAGCTCGCCCAGCTCGTCGCGCCGCTCCAGCCCGGGGACGACGACGCTGGCGTCCAGCCCGGCGTTGAACTGGCGCAGCCGGTCGGCGATCTCCACGATCGGAAAGATCACGCGGCGGCGCAGCCACGTCGCCAGCAGCATGATGACGATCAGCAGGACCGCGCCGCCCAGCAGCACGCGATCGATGCTGCGCTGCATCTTGCGCGCATTGTGCGACACCTCGGCATCGATCCCGCGCACCAGCCGCAGCCTGAGGTCGCTGCGCGCATGTTCCAGCCGTTTCAGCCCGGCGAGGAAGCCCGGCATGCGCGGCTTGATCCCGGCGGGATCGTCGAGCGCGGCGCGCAGCAGATCGGCGCCGATCGCGGCGAAGCGGCGCGCGGCCTCGCGCCGCTCGGTCACCGCCAGCCGGATCTCGGCCGCCAGCGGCTCGCCGCCGTCGCCCCCAGCGCTCATGCGATCGTGGTCCAGCCGGCCCAGCGCGCGCGATGCGGCGACGGTCATCCCGCCGCGGTTCTCGGCGAAGCGGCGCAGCGCCTCCTCGGTCCGCCTCCGCGCCGCGACGGGCACCGGCTGCCCGCGCTCCGCGACGCGCGTCACCTCGCCGAGTCCCAGCCGAAGCTGCTGCTGGACCTGGTCATGCTCTTCCTCGGCGGCGAGCATCCCGCTCAACTGCTGGACGCGATCGTTCTCCGCCCGGACGTCGTCGACCGTCAGCACGCCGCCCGACAGCAGCGCCAGCGCCAGCACGAACACCGCCGCAAAGGCGGACAGGACGCGAGTGGAGATCGACTGCGGCAGCATATAATTGCGTGCGCCTAGCAGATCGCGCCTTACTATTCCCTTGCAACCTGCCCCGCGGACGCTTTCCATGCGCCCGTGCAATGTCCGCTACCGTACCGTTACATCGCGCCGGCGACCGTCACAGCCCCAGTTCGGCGCGGATGGCCGCGCCGTCGGCATCCAATGCGGGGGCGGGGCGCGCGGCAGGACGTGCCGCCTCGAAATCGATCGGGGTCGCGGGCAGCCGCATCGCGACGCCGTCCGCGCCGGTGATCTCGGTATAGCAGCCCGCGGCCTGCGCCTGCGCGTCCTGCGTCGCCTGCGCCACCGACTGGACCGGGCCGTAGATCAGATTCTCGCGTTTCAGCGCCGCGCGCGCCTCGTCCCAGGTCATCGCGCCGAAACCCTCGTCGAGCAGGTCGACCAGCGCCGGCCCGTTGGCGCGCCGCGCTCGTACCCCGTCGAAGCGCGGATCCTGCGTCAGCTCCGGCCGCCCGATCGCGCGCGCGAAGCGGGGGAAATCGTCCGCCCCCTGCCGCGGCACCACCACGAACCATTGCCCGTCGGCGGTGCGGAAGAAATTGTTGAGCGGGTTGATCGTCTCGTGCCGCGGCTTGGTGGAGGCGAGCTTGCCCATCTGCAACTGCACCGCATGTTCGGACGAGGCGGCATAGACGCCCATGCGCAGCAGCGAGGTCTCGATCTTCTGCCCCTCGCCGGTGCGTTCGCGATGGAACAGCGCGGCCATGACGCCCGCCGCCAGCCCCATCGCCGACATATGGTCGCCGATCCCGGTGCGCAGCTGCGCCGGATCGCCGCCCTTCACCGTGGTGAGCGTACACAGGCCGGAGCGCGCCCAGAAGGCGGTGATGTCGAACCCGGGCTGGTCCGCCTCCGGACCCGTCGCGCCATAGCCGGTGAAGCCGGCGAAGATCAGGTCGGGCTTGATCGCGCGCAGCCGCTCCCACGACAGGCCGAGCCGCTCCAGGCTTTGCGGCCGGGTGTTGGTGACGAAGACGTCGGCGGTGGCGACCAGCCGGCGCAGCACCTCCGCATCGTCATCGGTGGAGAGGTCGAGGACGATCGAGCGCTTGGAGCGGTTGTCGTTCTCGAACACGCGATTCTCGGCATCGTCGCGCCCGACCGAGGCATAGAAATGGCGGAACGGATCGCCCGCGGGCGTCTCCACCTTGATGACCTCCGCACCCCAGTCGGCGAGCAGCCCGCAGGCGCCGGGGCCGGCGATATAGCTCGCCAGTTCGATGACGCGGATACCGTTCAGCAAGGGCGCTCTCCTGATCGTGCGGCTCGTTCGGCCGTGAGGACAGGAGGTTAGGCGCGTGTTGAACGGGCGTAAAGGTGGCCTAAAAGCCCCTCCCCTTCAGGGGAGGGGTTGGGGTGGGGCGGTCACGAGCGATAGTCTCGGTGAGACCTCCCCCACCCCCAACCCAGTGTCAGGTAAACGATGCCCCGCATCGTTTAGGTCATGCCGGGGGCATGACCGACCTGACACTCCTGAAGGGGAGGGGCTTTCAGGTCGTCACACCATCGCCATCAGGCTGGCGTTGCCGCCGGCGGCGGTGGTGTTGATCGAGGTCGACACCTCCTCGACCAGCCACTCCAGCCGGTATCCGCCGGCCGCGGTCTGCGGCAGGACGATCGGTCCCGGCAGGTCCGCCAGCGCGGCCAGCGTCGCCTGTGCATCGTCCTCGATCAGCGCGCCCGCATATGGCCCCGCGGCGCGCCAGTCGTCGGCCCAGCGGACCCGCTGCGCCACGCTCGCGGGCAGGTCGCAGCGCAAGGCGGCCGCATCGCCGACGACGACCTCGTTGCCGCCGGCCAGCGCCATGCCCAGTTGCTCCACCAGCCCGGCGCGGGTCGCGGGCAGCAGCAGCACGCGGCCGCGCGGGTGGATCGCGTAGAGGTTGCGCTCGCCGACCGGGCCGTCCAGCGCCACCTGCGCGCCGAGCAGCGACGCCGCCACGGCATCGCGCACCCGCGCCGCCGCGACGGCATCGCCCGCCTCCTCCAGCCAGCGTGCGAGGTCGCGCGCGGCCGGGTCGGCCTCGTCGGAGGCGATCGCGGGGGGCAGCGGGGCGCCGGTCACCAGCCGCCCCAGATATAGCGGCCCGCCCGCCTTCGGTCCGGTGCCCGACAGCCCGCGCCCGCCGAACGGCTGGACGCCGACCACCGCGCCGATGACGTTGCGGTTGATGTAGAGGTTGCCCGCCTTCACCCGCGATGTGACGTGCGCGATCGTCTCGTCCAGCCGCGTGTGCAGCCCGAAGGTGAGGCCATAGCCGGTGGCGTTGATGCGGTCGATCAACTGGTCGAGCCGGTCACGGCGGAAGCGGACGATGTGGAGGACGGGGCCGAACACCTCGCGTTCCAGCGCGCCGAGATCGTCCAGCTCGATGATGGTCGGCGCCACGAAGGTGCCGTGCGCGATGTCACCGGCCAGCTGCGCCTGCTCCACCATGTGCCCGGCGTCGCGCATGCGGGCGATGTGGCGCTCGATATTCTCCTTGGCCTCGGCGGTGATGACGGGGCCGATATCGGTCGCGAGGCGATCGGTGCGGCCGATCGACAATTCGTGGAGCGCGCCCTTGACCATCGCCAGCGTGCGGTCGGCGACCTCCTCCTGAAGGCACAGGATGCGCAGCGCGGAGCAGCGCTGGCCCGCGCTGTCGAACGCCGACGCGATGACGTCCGCCACCACCTGTTCGGCCAGCGCGGAGCTGTCGACGATCATCGCATTCTGCCCGCCGGTTTCCGCGATCAGCGGGATCGGCGCGCCATCGGCGGACAGGCGGGTGGCAAGCTGCTTCTGGATCAGCCGCGCGACCTCGGTCGAGCCGGTGAACATCACGCCCGCCGTCTCGATCGCGGCGACCAGCGCCGCGCCGATCGCGCCATCGCCGGGGACGAGCTGGAGCGCGTCGGCGGGGACGCCCGCCTCGTGGAGCAGCGCCACGCCCTGTGCGGCGATCAGCGGGGTTTCCTCCGCGGGCTTGGCGAGCACCGCATTGCCCGCGACCAGCGCGGCGGCGACCTGCCCGGTGAAGATCGCGAGCGGGAAGTTCCACGGGCTGATGCAGGTGACGACGCCCAGCGGACGTTGCGCATTGCCCAGCGTGGTGCGCGCCTGCTGCGCATAATAGCGCAGGAAGTCGATCGCCTCGCGCACCTCGGCGATGGCGTTGGGCAGCGACTTGCCCGCCTCGCGCACGATCAGCGCCAGCAGGTGCGGCATCCGCGCCTGCATCGCGTCGGCGGCGCGCTCCAGGATCGCGGCGCGCTCGGTCGCGGGGACGGCGGCCCAGCGCGGCGCGGCGGCGTGCGCCAGCCGGGCGGCGTCGGCAGCCTGCTCCGGTGTCATTTCATGGACGATGCCGACGCGGTCGCGGTGATCGGCGGGGTTGAGGACGTCGCGCGGCACGCCGTTTCCACCGGCAAGCCACGGGCCAGCGGCGGGCAGCGCCTCCGACAGCGCGGCGAGCGTGCGCTCGTCGGACAGGTCGAGGCCGTCCGAATTGGCGCGGTCGCCGTACAGGTCGTGCGGCAGCGCGATCTGCGGATGCTTCTGCCCGGGCGCGGTCATCGCGCGGACGGTCTGGACCGGGTCGGCGACCAGCTCCGCGATCGGCACCTCGGGGTCGGCGATGCGGTTGACGAAGGAGGAATTGGCGCCGTTTTCGAGCAGGCGGCGGACCAGATAGGCCAGCAATGTCTCGTGCGTGCCGACGGGGGCGTAGATGCGGCACGGGCGGTTCAGCTTCCCGCGGCCGACCACCTCGTCGTACAGCGGCTCGCCCATGCCGTGGAGGCACTGGAATTCATAGTCGCCGAGCGCGAAATCGGGGCCGGCGAGGTGATAGATCGTCGCCAGCGTCTGCGCATTGTGGGTGGCGAATTGCGGAAACACCGCGTCCTTCGCCGCCAGCAGCCGGCGGGCGCACGCGACATAGGCGACATCGGTGTGGATCTTGCGGGTATAGACCGGGAAATCGGCGAGGCCGTCGACCTGCGCGCGCTTGATCTCCGCATCCCAATAGGCCCCCTTGACCAGCCGCACCATGAGGCGGCGGCGCGACCGGCGGGCGAGATCGACGATCCAGTCGATCACGAAGGGGCAGCGCTTGCCATAGGCCTGTACGACGAAGCCGAGACCGCCCCAGCCCGCCAGATCGCGGTCGGTGGCGAGCGATTCGAGCAGGTCGAGCGACAGTTCCAGCCGGTCGGCCTCCTCGGCATCGATGTTGAGGCCGATGTCGTGGCGCTTCGCGATCAGCGCCAGCGCCTTCACCCGCGGCAGCAGCTCCGCCATGACGCGCCCCGCCTGCGCGCGGACGTAGCGCGGGTGGAGCGCGGAGAGCTTGATCGAGATGCCCGGGCCTTCATACGGCCCCTTGCCGCGGGCCGCGCGGCCGATCGCCTCGACCGCGGTTTCGTAATCGCGATAATAGCGATCCGCATCGGCGGCGGTGGTCGCCGCCTCGCCCAGCATGTCGTAGCTGTAGCGGAAGCCGCGCGCCTCCAGCGGACGCGCGCGCTTCAGCGCCTCGCCGATCGTCTCGCCGGTCACGAACTGCTCGCCCATCATCCGCATCGCCATGTCGACGCCGCGGCGGATCACCGGCTCGCCCGCGCGCGCGATCAGCCGGGTGAGCGCGGCGGCCAGCCCGCTGTCGTTGACGCTGCCGGTCAGCTTGCCGGTGACCACCAGCCCCCAGCTCGCGGCATTGACGAACAGCGAGCGTCCGTCGCCGGCATGCGCGCGCCAGTCGCCGCCGGCGATCTTGTCGCGGATCAGCGCATCGCGGGTGGCGTCATCGGGGATGCGCAGCAGCGCCTCCGCGAGACACATCAGCGCGACGCCTTCCTGGCTGGACAGCGCATATTCCTGCACCAGTCCCTCGACGCCGGTCCCCTTGTGCTTGGTGCGCAGCGCGGTGACCAGCGCGGCGGCGGTCGCCTGCGCGGCGGCGCGCAGGTCGGGGGCGAGCGTCGCTTCCTCCAGCAGCGGGGCGATGCACGCCTGCTCCGGGCGGCGATAGGCCGAGGTGATGCGGCGGCGAAGCGGCGTGGGCGTGCGGACCGGGGGAGCGAAATCGGCGAAAGGCGGCTGGGTCATCCCCGCGTCATAGCAGAAAGCGTGCTGGCGATTCGCCCGCATATGGCGCAGGATCATACCGAACGAACCGGATTACCGACGCAAGGCAGATCGAATGGCCGCCAATACGCCACCTGACAGCACGATCGACGCGTTCGACCGGCGGATCATCGACGCGCTGCGCGCCGATGGCCGGCTGTCGGTGGCGGAGCTGGCGCGGCGGGTGGGGCTGTCGAAATCGCCATGCCAGGTGCGGCTGCGACGGCTGATCGACCAGGGCTATATCCTGGGCTTCCGTGCGATCGTCGATCCGGCGCGGCTGGGGCTGGACCATGTCGCCTTCACCGAGGTGAAGCTGTCCGACACGCGCGAGGCGGCGCTGGAGGAGTTCCGCCGCGCGGTGCTGCGCATCCCGGAGGTGGAGGAATGCCATATGATCGCCAGCAGCTTCGACTATCTGCTGAAGGTGCGCACCGCCGACATCCGCCGCTATCGCGCGGTGCTGGGCGAGCGGATCTCGGCGCTGCCGCACGTCGCGAGCACGTCGACGTTCGTGGCGATGGAGACGATCCGCGATCCGGCGGTGTGACCCCATCCACATCGTCACCCCGGACCCTTCGACAAGCTCAGGAGAGCCTTGTTCCGGGGTCCAGGCTTCCGCAAGATGACCGTCGTGTTGCATGCGGAACCCTGGATGCCGGAGCACGTCCGGCATGACGGACGAAACGTCAGGAGAAAGCCCGATGAACAGCCGCGATCTCGTCGACCCGGAATTGCTGCCGATGCTCGACATGTGGCCGACCATGACCCTGTCGGCGGAGCTGCTGCCGCTGGCGCGCGGGCGCGAGATCGCGCGGCCGCCGGTGCCGCCGACCGATGTCGCGCTGGAGCGCGTCACGGTGCCGGGGCGCGACGGCGCGCCCGATATCGGCATGGACGTGTATCGTCCCGGTGACGCGAGCGCGCCGGTCGGGTGCATCTATCACGTCCATGGCGGCGGCTATGTCATGGGGGCGGCGAGCGAGATGGAGTTCTTCCTGCGGCCCATGGCGCAGGAACTGGGCTGTGCGATCGTGTCGGTCGACTATCGGCTGGCGCCGGAGACGGCGCATCCCGGACCGGTCGAGGATTGCTATGCGGGGCTGGCCTGGACGTTCGCCAATGCCGCCGCGCTGGACATCGATCCGGCGCGGATCGGCGTGCTGGGGCAGAGCGCGGGCGGCGGGCTGGCGGCGGCGCTGGCGCTGCTGGCGCGCGATCGCGGCGAATACGGCCTCGCGTTCCAGCATCTGGTCTATCCGATGCTGGACGACCGCACCTGCACCGCGCCCGCGCATCCGGTGGCGGGCACGTTCGTGTGGAACGGCGGCAGCAACCGCTTCGGCTGGTCCGCGCTGCTGGGGCAGGCGCCGGGCGGGGCGGACGTGTCGCCCTATGCCGCGGCGGCGCGCGCGACCGACCTGTCGGGGCTGCCGCCGACCTATATCATGACCGGCGCGCTGGACCTGTTCGTGGACGAGGACATCGCCTTTGCGCAGCGGCTGATCGCGGCGGGGGTGCCGACCGAGTTGCAGGTCTATCCCGGCGCGTTCCACGCCTTCGACGCCTTCCCCGATGCGGCGGTGTCGCGGCGCGCGCGGGCGGATCGCAACGCTGCGCTCGCCCGCGCGCTGGGATAGCGCCATGTGCGTCCTGGCGCTGGCGTGGCGCGCGCATCCGCGCTGGCGGCTGGTGGTGGCGGCCAATCGCGACGAGTTCCACGACCGTCCGGCCGCGCCGCTGGCGCCGTGGGCGGATCGCGACATCATTGCCGGGCGCGACCTGACCGCCGGGGGAACATGGCTGGCGGTGACGCGCGCGGGCGGGTTCGCCGCGGTCACCAACCTGCGCGGCTTCGGCGGGCCGGATCCGGCGAAGACGTCGCGCGGGGCGCTGGTGGTCGATCTGGCGCTGGGCGAGCCGATCGACGACGCGCGCGCGGCGTCGGTCAACCCGTTCAACGCGGTCGCGATCGGTGGGGGTGCTGCGACGTTCCTGACCAACCGTCCCGATTCGGCGCGCCATCCGCTGGCGCCCGGCATCCACGCCATGTCGAACGGCCCGCTCGATCCGCCCTGGCCCAAGACGCAGCGGCTGTCCGCGCTGATCGCGGAGTGGATCGCCGCGCCCGCGCCGGAGACGGAGACGCTGTTCGCCGGGCTGCGCGACCGCTCGCCCCCGGTCGGCGACGGGGGCGACCCGGTCGCGATCTTCGTCGATCATCCGGTCTATGGCACGCGATGCAGCACGCTGGTGCTGGTGGATGCGGCCGGCAACGGCACGATCGCGGAGCGCCGCTATGATGCGGCGGGCGCGCGGGTCGGCGATACGCGACACGACTTCGTCTGGCCGGCGGGCTGACCGCGATGGCGCAAACGCTATGCGCCCGTGTGCCGCATCGAGCGACAAACGCATAACTTTCGCGGCGCGCCTTCGCCTAGGCTGCCGCCACGAAGAAGGGGACGGGGCGTGCGGGGTATCGCGGGAGCATGGCTGGCAGCGGCGCTGATCGCGGCGCCGGCGCTGGGGGAGGAACCGTTCGAGGAACCCGCGGTCGTCACCACCCATCGTTTCGCCGCGGCGGGCGTGGGCGCGTTCGACTATCGTGCGGAGGCCGGGCGCGTCGCGATCCGCGATGCCGAGACGGGCGTGCCGCGCGCGCGCATGTTCTATGTCGCTTATGTCCGCGCGCAACCGGCGGGCGCGCCGCCGCGGCCGGTGCTGTTCGTGTGGAACGGCGGGCCGGGGGCGCCGTCCACCACCCTCCAGTTCGAGTTCGCGGGGCCGAAGCGGCTCGACGGCGAGCGAATGGTCGACAATCCGGAGACGCTGCTGGCGCATGCCGACCTCGTCTTCGTCGATATGGTGGGCAGCGGGTTCAGCCGGCTGGCGCGCGCGGACGAAGCACCGGCCTTCTACGGCACGATCGCGGACACGCGCGCCTTCGCCGAGTTCGTGCGCGCGTGGCGGGCGACGCACGGCGCAGAGGCGGCGCCGACGTATCTGATGGGCGAGAGTTTCGGTTCGGCGCGCGCGGGACAGGTGGCGTATCTGCTGGGGCAGGCGGGGACGCCGGTATCGGGCGTGGTGCTGATCTCGGGCGGGCTGGGGCTGCCGGATGCGACGCCGCCCGCGCTGGCGAGCGCGCTGCATGTCGTCGATCTGGCGGCGACCGTGCGCGCAGGCGGGAAGGGCGGCGGCGAGGACGATGCCGCGACCGAGGCGTGGGCGCGGCGCGTCTATGCCCCCGCGCTCGACCGGGCGGCGGCGCTGCCCGCGGCGGAGCGCGAAGCGGTGGTCGCGCGGCTGGCGGCGTTGACCGGGATGCCGCCGGCGCGGATCGACGCGCGCACCCTGCGCTTCACGCCGCGGGCGTGGCTGGAGGCGACCAGCCCCGCCGCGACGCCGCGCAACGCCTATGACATGCGGCTGACCGCGGAGCCGGTGGTGGCGGAGGCGCGGATGGTGGCGCAGCTGCGCGGGCCGCTCGGCTATCGCACCAGCCTGCCCTATTGGGGGATCGAGCCGGTCGAGCGCGGGTTCAGCCCGGACGGCACCTTCCCCGAAGGCGTCAACGCGCGCTGGAACTGGGCGACGCAGAAGATGACGCCGGAGGAGGTGCAGGCGGAATATCGCCGCGCCGCCGCCGCGGGCGACGGGCCGCCGCGGCTCGGACCCCCGCCGCCGGGCACCGCGGAGGCGATGCGCGCCGCGCCCGCGCTGCGCGTGCTGGTCGCGACCGGATTGTACGACAGCTACAATAGCTGTGCCGCCAATCGCGAGCGGGTGGTGCGACTGCCTGCCGATCTGACGCCGCGGGTGACGTTCCGCTGCTATCCCGGCGGGCACATGATGTATCGCGATGCGCCCGCGCGGCGCGCGCTGTCCAACGATGTTGCGGCGCTGCTCGCCGCCGGGGAGTGAAGCGGATGACGCGACGGGTTGCGCTGATGATGATGACGTCGCTTGTGGCGGCGGCTCCGGTGATGGCGCAGAATGCACCGGTCGCCCCTGCGGCCATGCGGGCCGCACCTGCCGAACGCCGTGCGGAGACGCATCATGCCGGCACGTTCGCCGGGCAGGCGCTGCGCTATACCGCGGTGGTGGAGGACAATATCGTCCCCGCGGCCGACGGCACGCCGGGCGCGTCGATCGTCACCACCGCCTATCTGCGCGAGGGGGTGAAGGACGTGCGCCGGCGCCCGGTGCTGTTCGCGTTCAACGGCGGACCGGGCGCGGGATCGGCGATGCTCAACACCAAGGCGCTGGGGCCGATGATCCGCGCCGAGGAGCCGGCGGGGGCGGCGCCGACGATGGCGGGCGCGTCGACCGCGCCGCTGGTGGCCAACGCCGACAGCGTGCTGGACGCGGTCGACCTCGTCTTCGTCGATCCGGTCGGCACCGGGGTCAGCCGCGCGCTGCCCGGCGTCGATGCCAAGCAATATTACAATGCCGATGCCGATGTGCGATCGGTGCAGCAGGCGATCGCGCACTGGCTGAAGGTACACCGGCGCGAGGCGTCGCCGCGCTATGTGATGGGCGAAAGCTACGGCACGGTGCGCGCCGGGCTGCTGATGCGCGATCGCGCGGCGCTGCGCTTCGACGGGGTGATGCTGGTGGCGCTGGTGGGGCGGACGCCGGGGCCGGACCTGCCGTTCATCACCGCGCTGCCGACGATGGCGGCGGGGCGCTGGTTCCACCGTCCGGATACACGCGACGGCAAGAGCGTGCGGCAAGTGTATGACGAGGCGGTCGCATTTGCGCAGACGGACTATGCCAGCGCGCTGATCCGCGGTGGCAGCATGGCCGCGGGCGAGCGTGAGGCGATGGCGCGCCGGGTGGCGGCGATGATCGGGGTCGATCCCGCGCTGGTGCTCGCCAACGCGCTGCGCGTGCCGAAGAACGTGTGGATGTTCAACCTGTTGAAGGATCGCGGGCTGCGCACCGGGTTGCTCGACGTGCGCGTCACCGCGCCGCTGCCGGCGGATCAGGAGGGCGATGGCGCGCTCGACGATCCCGCGCTGGCGGTGGTGCCGACCGGGGCGAAGAAGGACGGCAAGCCGTTCAACCCGGCCGATGTCGGGCCGGTGCCCAATCCGGTGTTCGGCGCACACCTGACGCACGACCTGAAGTTCCCGACGCAGGACATCTATTATGCGGTCAATTTCTCCGCCAATGCGGCGTGGAAGCACGACCCCACGATCGATGCGGTGCGCCCGGTGGCCGACGCGATGCGCGCCGATCCCAAGCTGCGGCTGTTCTGGACCGCGGGGGTCTATGACCTGACCACGCCGGCCTATGAGGCGCGCTACGGGCTGGATCAGGCGGGGATCCCGGCGGAGCGGCTGACCGCGGAGATCTTCGACGGGCCGCACGGCGTGTACGAGGGCGTGGCGAACCGCGCGAAGTTCGCGGCGGCGGTGCGCGGGTTCGTGGCCCTCAGGTAAGTCGCCCCAGCGCAGGCTGGGGCCTCATGCGGTCGAAGCGAAGCGCCTGCCGCACGAGATCCCAGCCTGCGCTGGGATGACGCTATTGCCCATACATCGCGCGCGCGTCCGCGCGGAAGGCGGCGCCGCTGTCGGTGCGGCTGTAGAACATGTGCCCGCCCGGATAGACGCGCAGCCGCACGCGTTCCGCGGTGCCGAAGGCGGGCATCTGATCGACGAGCAGCCGCGACGCGAAATAGGGGCAGGACAGATCGTCCCAGCCGTGGACGATCATCACCTGCATCTTGGGATCGACCGCGATCGCCTTGCGCAGGTCCGTGACCGGCGCGTCGTCGGGCTTGCCGCGATCCCATGCCGCATTCACCGAATAGGACAAGGCATTGTAGCGCGCGTCGGTCTTCCACCCCAGTTCGCGGGTGGTGAAATCGACCATCGCGCTGGTGGTCGGCGCGATCAGCGCGTCCAGGATGGGATCGTTCGCGCGCTGCTCCGCCGCCCAGGGGAAGGGATCGAAGGCGGTGACGTTGGAATCATAGACGCTGCCGATCGTTCCCTCGGCACGATGCACCTCGCGCAGATAGGTGCCGGTGTCGACGCGCCCGCCCAGCTTCTTCACCAATGCCGGGTCAAGCCCGGTGAGGTCGGTGACGCGCGCCACGATCCGCGCCGTCGCCTCCGGATCGGAGCGGCCGCGCAGCAGGTCGCGCAGGTAATCGCCGCGGACATATTCCTCCACCTGCGTCATCGCGGCGGGGGTGAGGCGGCCCTGCCGTTCCAGGTTGGCCGCGGCCATCGACGGCAGCGCGACCATCCACGGCAGCGGCGACAGCGCGGTGGCGTCATCGCGCGAGGCGGGATCGAGATAGGGGGAGACGAGGATCAGCCCGTTGACCCCGACGCCGATCTGCGATTGCAGCTCATAGGCGATGCGCGGCACGCGATATCCGCCATAGCTTTCGCCCATGATATACTTGGGCGAGCGCAGCCGGCCCTCCTTCACCAGCCAGTCATAGACGACCTTGCTGAGATATTTCACGTCGGGATCGTTGGCGTAGAACGCCTTCTTCGTCGCCTCGGCATCGATCAGGCTGCGGCTGAACCCGGTGCCGACGGGATCGATGAAGACGAGGTCGGTGAAGTCGAGCCAGCTGTTGGGATTGTCGCGCGCGATCGGTGCGTCGGACGGGGCATCGCCCTGCGCGCCGAACTGCACGCGCTTCGGCCCGATCGCGCCCATGTTGAGATAGACCGAGGAAGCGCCGGGACCACCGTTGAACGCGAAGGTGACCGGGCGCCGCGCATCGCCGCCGGGGACGGTGTAGGCGGTATAGACGACCTGCGCGATCTCCTTGCCCTTGTCGTCGCGCACCGCGATCGTGCCGACGGTGGCGCGATAGCTGAGCGTGCGCGCGCCGATCCGTGCGGTCTGCGCGATGCTGCGGTCGGCCGGCAGCGGGGGGAGGTCGATGTCCGCTTTCTTCTCGCCGGCCTTGGCGGCGGCAGGCTTGTCGTCCTGCGCGACCGCGGGGGCGGTGGTCAGCAGCAACAGCGCCGCGGCGGCGGGGGGCATCAATCGCATCGGAATCCTCGTTGTTTCCCGGATCGTTAGCGCGGCGGTTCCTTCAGGACCAGAGGCAGGCCGGCGACGATCAGATGGACGTGGGTGGCCGCCGCCGCGACGCGCTGGTTGACGATGCCGGCGGCATCACGGAACGCGCGCGCCAGCGCATTGTCGGGGACGATGCCCCAGCCGACCTCGTTCGCGACCAGCAGCACGCGCGCCCGCATCGCCGCCAGCGCGGCGAGCAGCGCGTCGCATGCGGCCGGGATGTCGGCGTCGGCGAGCAGCAGGTTGGAGGTCCATAGCGTCAGGCAATCGACCAGGATCGTGGTGTCGGGCGCGTCGGCGGTGCGCAGCGCGGCGGCGAGGTCGGTCGGCGCCTCGACCGTGCGCCAGCGCGCGTCGCGATCGGCGCGGTGGCGCGCGATACGGTCGCGCATCTCGTCATCGAATCCTTGCGCGGTGGCGACGAAGACGAGGCGTCCGCCCGCCGCCTCCGCCAATGCCTGCGCGTGGCGGCTCTTGCCGGAGCGCGCGCCGCCCAGCACCAGCGTCGTCATCCCCATAGCAGCCATGCTCCCAACAGGCCGGTTTCGACCAGTTCGATCCCCGCGCCATGGACGTCCCCGCTGACGCCGCCGAGCCGTACCCGCGCCCAGAGCGCGACGGCGCCGATCAGCGGTGCGGCGGCGGCGAGCCACGGCATGGCGACGCAGGCGGCGGCGAGCAGCGCCGCCCAGCCGAGCGCGTCGCGGGCGCGCACCGCGGCGGCGACCTGCGCGCCCAGTCCGGGCTTGAGCGCGGGCAGGACGCGCGCCCAGACGAGCGGGCCGACGCGCGCGGCAAACGGGATCGCCGCCAGCATCCACAGCGGCACGCCCGCGGCGATGACGGCGTGGAGCAGCACCAGCTTGGCGAGGAGCTGGACGACGAGGGTGACGGTGCCGAAGCTGCCGATATGCGGATCGGCCATCACCGCGATCAACCGCGCGCGGTCGCCATGCGCGGCGCCCAGCCCGTCGGCGACGTCGGCCAGCCCGTCGAGGTGGAGCGCGCCGGTCATCGCGACCCACGCCACCAGCGCCGCGAGCGCGCCGATCCACGCGTCGCCGATCGCGGCGGCGAGCACGACGGGCGCGCCGACGACCAGCCCCGCGACCGGATAGAGGCGGATCGCGGCGGCCATGTCCGCGGCGGTCGTCTCGATCCGCGGGACGGGCAGGCGGGTGAGGAAGCCGATCGCGAGGAACAGGCGCTTCATGTGCGCAACCCGGTCAGCTGTGCGGTGCCGTCCGGCCAGCAGCGCAGCGACAGCAGCGCGGCATAGGGCAGATGAAACGCCCAGACCTGTCGCGCATCGAAGCCGCACGCGTGCGCCAGCGCCGCGCGCATCGCACCGCCATGGGTCACCACCAGCGTGTCGTCGCCGCAATCGTCGAGCGCGGCGCCGACGCGGGTCACCAGCGTGGACCAGCGCTCGCCATCGGGGGGCGGGTGCGCGTCGGCATCGTCGTAGAAGCGCCGCAGTGCGTCGGCGTCGATCGCCGCGGCGGGCAGGCCGTCCCACGCGCCGAAGTCCAGCTCGCGCCAGCGTGGGTCGACCTGCGCGGGCGCGGGCGCGCAGTCGCGCGCGCGGGCGAGATCGGAGGTGACGATGTGGCGCGGCGCGATCGTCGCGGCCACCGCGTGGCAGGCGGCGATCCCCTGCGCGGTGACCGCCATGTCGGTGCGGCCCAGCAGCAGCCCCGGCGTCGCGGGTGCGCCGTGGCGCATCAGGTGGATCGTGCGCGCGTCGCTCACGCGTCCGCCACGCCCGCCTCGGCGAAGGTGGCCATGCCGTCGTGCGCGGCCAGTGCGGCGCGCACCACCTGCGCCGCGACGGCCGCGCCGCTGGCCTCGCCCAGCCGCATGTCGAGCGCGAGCAGTGGCGCCAGCCCCAGCCGGTCGAGCAGCCGCGCATGGCCCGGTTCCGCCGAGCGGTGCCCGGCGAGGCAATGGTCGAGGATCGCGGGGTGGTATGCGGCCAGCGCCGCGATTGCGGCGGTGGCGATGAACCCGTCGAGCAGCACCGGCACGCGCGCCATCCGCGCCGCGACGACCGCGCCCGCGATCGCCACCAGCTCGCGCCCGCCCAGCCGGCGCAGCATCTGGAACGGGTCGGTGGCGTCCGCGCGGTGGCGCGCCAGCGCGGCATCGACCGCGGCATGTTTGGCGGCGAGCGTATCGCCCGCGACGCCGGTGCCCGGGCCGACCCAGTCGCGCGCGTCGCCGCCGAACGCCGCGGCGCACAGCGCGGCGGCGGGGGTGGAATTGGCGATCCCCATCTCGCCGGGGATGAACAGGTCGAGGCCGGGGATGATCGCGGCGGCGCCCGCGTTCAGCGCGGCGAGCGCCTCCGCCTCGTTCAGCGCGGGCGCGTCGACGATGTCGCGGGTGGGACGATCGAGGTCGAGCGGGACGACCGTCAGCTCCAGCCCGGCGGCGCGTGCCAGCGCGTTGATCGCGGCGCCGCCCGCGTCGAAATTGGCCACCATCTGCGCGGTGACCGCGGGCGGGAAGGCGCTGACCCCGCGCGCGGCGACGCCGTGGTTGCCCGCGAACACCGCGATCCGTCCGCGATCGATCCGCGGACGTTCGCGCCCCTGCCACGCGGCGACGAAGACCGCGATCTCCTCCAGCCGGCCGAGCGAGCCGGCGGGTTTGGTCAGCTGCGCCTGTCGCGCCAGCGCGGCGTCGCGCGCGGCGGTGTCGGCGGACGGGAGCCGGTCGAGCGCGTCGAGGAAGGCGGCGGAGGTGGCGAAGGCGATGGACACGCGCGCGGTCCTATCGCGCGGGGGCGGGCGGTCAACCGCGTGCGATGCGGCGATGCGGATCGCTGTGCCAGTGGCGCAGCCCGTCCTCCATCGCATCCAGCCCAACGGCGAGCAGCGCGGGCGGCTGTGCGAAGCCGATGCGGACATGGCCGGGGGCGCCGAAATATTCGCCCGGCGCCACCACCACGCCGCAACGATCGCCCAGCCATTCGGCGAAGGCGGCGGTATCCTCGATCCCGACCAGCCGCGGGAAGGCGACGCAGCCGAAGCGGGGCAGCGCGCCCTCGATCCACCCGTCCGCCTGCCAGCGCGCGAACGCGGCCTCCGCGATCGGGCGCGCGGTATCGAGCACCTGATGCGTGCGTGCGGTGAAGGCGGCGGCATCGTCCATCACCAGCGCGGCGGCGGCGTGCGCCAGATTGGACACGCCGAACTCGAACCGGTCGGCGAGCGCGCGCACCCGTGCCACCACGTCCGCGTCGCCGACGATCCAGCCGCACCGCAGCGTCGACAGGCCGTAGATCTTGGTCAGGCTGCTGATCGTGACGAAGCGCGGCGACAGCGACACCGCGGCGCAGGGGCGCGTCGCGGCATCGGCATAGTCGCCATACACCTCGTCCACCACCACCAGCAGGTCGTGATCCTCCGCCAGCTGCGCCAGTGCCAGCAACTGATCGTGCGGGATCGCGGCGCTGGAGGGGTTGTGGAGGTTGGACACCACCACCATCCGCGTCGCCGGGCGGATCGCGGCGGCGAGGCGATCGAGGTCGAGCGCGAAGTCGGGCGCGGGACGCTGGAACGTGTCGGCCGCGATGCCGTGGAGTGCTGCGATGCCGCCGAACAGGTCGAAGCCGGGCGTCTCCACCGCGATCCGCTGCCCGGGGCGCAGCAGCGCGCGGTACAGCATCGACAGCGCGGCGGTGGCGCCGGTGGTACACAGCAGCTGTTCCGACGCGACGCCGTAGCGGCGGCGCAAATGCGCGACGACGTGCGGATTGCCGCCGCTGAACGCGCTGACATAGCGGTCGGTGACGGGGGGGGCGAAGGCGCGCGCGAGCGTGGCGGTCAGCAGGTCCGCGGGTTCCGGCACCGAACTGTCGAACAGCGGCACGATCCGTCCGCCCCCCGCGGCGCGCGCGCGCGCCAGCGTGCGCCGGATCCACAGCGCATAGCTGTCCGCTTCCAGAACGTCGGTCATGCGGTGTCGCGTCCCCCTTGCCCGCGGATTGTATCGCGCCGGCGCGGTAACGTTATCCGAAGTGGCCGAAGGGGCCGGGCGCGCGCGCATAACCTTGCCCGTCACGCGGCGGCGCGGCGTGCGTAGCCGAGGTAGAAGAGCGTCCCCACCACCAGCCACCCGGCGACCAGCGCATAGGGGCGCCAGTCCGCCTCCACCCCGGCGACGACGATCACCGCCGCGGCGGCGACCGCGCACCAGCCGACCGCGACCATCGTGCGCGGCGCGATGCGCAGCCACGCGCCCGCCGCGATGCCCTGCGCGCCGCGGGCGACGCGGATCGCGCACAGCGAGCAGGCGATGTATTTCAGCATCGTCGGCAGGTTCACCGCCAGCAGCAGGAAGACGAGGCTGTCGGGCATCAGCAGCCCGGTCATCGCACAGGCATAGCCCAGCAGGATCGCGCGATGCGGCGTGCCGAAGCGCGGGTGGATCGCGGCGAGCGCGGGCGGCAGCGCGGCGCGCCGCGCCATCGCGAACAGGCTGCGCGAGAAGACCAAGGCGGTGGCGTTCATCGTCTTCAGGATCGACACCGTGGCGGCGCCCACCACCAGCGGCAGCGCGAGCGCGCCCAGCGGCACCTCGGCCGCGGTCAGCAGCGGCGCCTTGCTGGCGGCGAGCGCGGGCGCGCCGACCAGGCCCAGCGCGGTGGCGGCGACCGCGCCGTAGACCGAAGCGGTCAGCAGGATGGCCAACGCGATGCCGCGCGGGATGGTGCGTTGCGGATCGCGCACCTCGTCGCCGATCTCGACCGCGGATTCGATGCCCAGGAACAGGCTGATGAGCAGCGGCAGCGCAGCGAGGATCGCGGGCCAGCCGCTGGCGAACAACGGGCCGATCGTGGTGGCGGACGCCCGTGGCGCGCCGGTCGCGACGATGATCGCGAGCACCGCGATCAGCAGCAGCATCAGGACGGTCTGGACACGCGCGGCGACGGTGACGCCGACATAATTGAGCGCGAAGACCAGGGTGATCGCCGCCGCCACCACCGGCGTCGCGGGCAGCGATACCGCCATGCCGAGGTAATTGACCAGCACGCGCGCCAGCACGACCGTCGCGCCGACGTTGCTGATGATGCGCAGCCATGCGATCGAAAAGCCCGCATATGGCCCCAGGAAGCGGCGCGGCCATTCGTAGGACGCGCCCGACACCGGCAGCGCGGAGGCGAGCCAGGCATAGACGGTGGCGAACAGCAGCATCGGTACGATGCCCAGCGCGATCGCGACCAGCAGCCCCGATCCCGCCACCTGTGCGGCGGGTTGCAGCACCGAGAAGATCGAGACGCCGATCGCGGTGCCCGCGCCGAACATCACCACGCCGGTCAGCCCGACGCCGCGCGTCAGGCCGGCTTCTCCCGACTTGGCGTCAGTCGACATGGTCATGCGCCGCCGCCCCGAAATAGGCGGTGCCGGCATGGCCGAGCGCGGCGGGCGGGGTGGCGCTGGGCGGCGTCACGGGCGGCGGCGCGGCGAACGGCTCGATCGCGAGCGCGCGGTAGATCTCCGCCGGATAATAGATCGCGCCGGCGCGCATCACCATGCGGGGTGCGCGGATCGCGGCGACGTCGCGCGTCGGATCGCCGGCGAGCAGGACGAACTCCGCCGCCTTGCCGCGCTCGATCGTGCCGCGCGTCGCGGTCTCGCCCAGATAGTCGGCGGCCCCCCAGGTGGCGAGGCGCAGCGCGTCGGCGGCGGGGATGCCGGCCTTGGCGTACAGCTCCACCTCGCGCTGGACGGTGAAGCCGGTGGCGTCGTCGGTGCCCGGCAGCAGGCGGATGCCCTGTCCGTGGAGCAGCTTCATCGTGTCGAGCAGCTTGACGAAGGCGGCGCGGTAGCGCTGATCCTCGCCGGCGTCCTTCAGCGGCACGAAGGTGCGCTGGCGGTAGCGGCGATAGCCGATCGGCAAGTGCGACAAATAGGCCGCGTCGCCCTCCGCCACAGTGCCGGCGCGGCTGAGCATCAGGCGTTCGAGGATCACCGCGGTGGTATCCAGCGCGGTGCCATGCGCCTTCATCAGCGCGACGGTGCGCTGGACGCGCGGAGACGCGAGGTCCAGCTCCGCGGCGCGCGCCATGCCGGTGAGGCGCAGCGGGGTGCGCGTGTCGTCCTTCGGATCGAGCAGCCAGCCGAGCATCAGCTGGTTGATGTGCGCGATCGTGTCATAGCCGTCCTCGATCACCCGGTCGGGCGAGGAGAAGGCGGGGACGTGCCCGGTGACCCCCAGCCCGAGGCGGTGCGCCTCGGCGGCGACCGGCTTCACCCAGTCCGGGTTGAAGCTGTTGTAGATCTTGATCTCGCGATAGCCGCGATCGGCGTACCAGCGCACCGCCTTGTACGCATCGTCGAGCGTATCGGGGATGAAGCCGTTGCGCGCCGAATAGGGGCTGCGCCCCTCGATGAAGCCATCGGGGACGATGTGCGGGCCGGCGATCTCGCCCGTATCGACGCGCGGCAGCAGGTCGAGCAGGAAGTCGTTCTTGTTGCCCATGTCGCGCGTCAGCGTGACCCCGGCGGCGAGATAGTACAGCCCGCTGTCGAGCGAGGTGTGCGAATGCATGTCGGCGAGGCCGGGCATCAGCGTGCCGCCCTGACCGTCGATCACCAGCTGGTCGGCCGGCGCAGCGCCGCCGTCGCCGGGCAGGATCTGCGTGATGCGGTCGCGCATGACGACGACGGTGGCGGGCGCGCCCAGCGTGCCGGCGCGTGCGTCGAGGATGCGCACGTTGCGGATGCGGACGGGCACGTCGTAGCGGTGCGCGACCTTCGCGCTGATCGCGCGGATGCGCTCGCCCTCCAGCACCGCGCCCAGTGTCAGCAGCGCGGGCGCCTGCGCCTCCTGCCCGGCGCGGATCGCGACGCCGGTGGCACTGAAGGTCGCGAACAGCCGCTGCTGCGCATCGAGCATCAGATAGTCGGGCGACAGCTGGATGCCGTCGAGCCGGATCACGGTGACGGGCGTGGTGCCGATGCGCGCGGTTCGCACCTTCGTCGCGGTGACGCGGCCGCCGGGCAGCGTCGCGATGCTGCCGCCCGCCGCCAGCGCGGCGCGGGCATAGACGCCCGCGGCATAGGGGCTGTCGTCGTTGAGGATGTAGAGCGCAGGCGCGGGGAGGGCGGCGTCACCCTTGTCGGCCTGGCTTTCCCATGTGGCATGCCCCGCGGTGGCGCGGAACCGCTCCGCGACCGGGCCGCCCATCAGCGAGGTGCCCGCGACGGTCCATTCGACCGGCACGCCGCGCGCGCCCAGCACGATCTCCTCGCGATGCTTCGGCCCGCGGCCGTTGTCGTCGACGCGATAGTCGACAATGGTGCGGGTGCCGGTCGTCTCCGCGACGACGCTGCCGACGATCTCGCCATTGGCGACGATCGACAGCTTCTCCGTTTCGGCCAGCGCGGGCGAGGCGGTGAGCAGCAGAGCGAGGGCGAAACGCCTCACACCACGCCTCACAGGGCGCACGCCGTATCGGGGACGCCCGCGACGCGTTCCCATTGCCATGCATCGACCGTCTCGCCGCGGGGCAGATATTCGAGCGGGATGGTGTGCCCGTCGCGCTTGATCGTCAGCTTCATCAGCGCCGCCTGTTCGCCCTGGAGATAGTCCTGCGGGGTCCATGTCACGATCGCATCGCCATCGCGCAGCCCCGCGCGCGCCGCGGCGGAGCCGGGGACGACGCCAGTCACGATGCGCGCCGGGGTGGCGAGGATCGCGGCATCGAACCCGGGCTCGAACCGGCGCAGCGGCTTCGCCACGCGGCGGAAGCACGGGCCGAACGCGTCCGACGCCGGCAGCGGCATCGCCCCGTCGAGGAAGGCGCGGAAGGCGGTGACCGCCGGCTCGCCCAGTTCCTGGCGCAGCACGGCTTCCCAATCGGCATTGCCGGTGGGCGTGCCGCGGTCCTGCAACGCCAGCATCGCGAACATCAGGTCGTCGAGCGAGCGCTTGCCGCCCGACGCCTTGCGCACCTTGTCGTCCAGATCGGCGAAATACAGCATCCCGCGATCATAGGGCAGGGTGCGCAGCCGCGTGTCGCGCCAGAAATTGGGTGCGATGTCGCGGTTCGGCGCGGTCGCCTTCGCGCTGGTATAATAGCGCCCGGCATGGGTGTTGAGATCGGCGAGGAAGGCGGCGGGCGAGACCAGCCCGTAGCGCAGCGGCAGGCGCCGCTGGTAGAAGGTCGCCAGCCCCTCGCCGAACCATGACGAGTCCAGCCCCGCCGGCTGTTCGATGAACGGCTGGAAGGTGTGGAACATCTCATGCGCGAGAGTGAATTGCAGCTCCTCCGGGTCGCTGCCGGGGCCGCCGGGACGGCCATAGGTGGCGACGAAGGAATGATAGAGCCCGACGCCGCCGCCCGCATTGATCGGGTTGAAGCGCAGGAAGACGCCATAGGGCGGCGGCGTCTTCTGGCGGAAGAAGCGCGCATAATGGCCGTAGAGCGTGCCGGTCCAGCGCATCAGCGCAGGTCCGTCGAACGGCGGCGTGCCGTGTAGTGCGGAGAAGAAGCCGGTGGCGGGCGGGGTCGCGGGCCAGGTGGCGACGCGTCCGGCCATGAAGAAGCCCATGCGGATCTGCCCCGCGGTCAGCGGCTCGGCCGCGGTGTGGCGCCCCTCGCCCAGCGAGCTGACGCCGCGCGCGCCCTTCGGCAGCGCCGACAGGTCCCAGGCGATGGTGGTGCGATACGCCGCCTCGCCCGGTGGCATCGCGAGGAAGACATGCCCCGCGCCCGACACCGCGCCGTCATCGGTGCGGAAGGCGAAGGGTGGCCCCGACCCGCGCACCGGCAGGTCGGAGGCGACCGGAAAGGCATAACGCACGGTCAGCGGCCCGCTGATCGCGCGGTCGGCGATCCATTCGCGCGACGCGCCCCCGGCCTCCGCATCGCGCGCGGCGGCGACGGGCAGGTCGACGTCGCGCGGACGCAACGTGACGCTGCCCGTCTCATCCCGGGCGGTGAGCGTGGTGATCGCGGCGGCGACGGTGTCGACGTTGCTGGCCACCAGCGGCAGCCGCAGCACCGGCGCCCCCGCCGCGGCGGCGACGCCGTCGAACCGCAGCGTCACCGCCAGCGAGGTGACCGCGCCGCGCTCCGCCCGGGGCGCCAGCACGATCTCCACCGCGGGCGAGGCGGCAGGCGCGGCGAGCGCGAGGAGGAGCGCGGCGCCCGGCATCAGAAGCGGAACCGCGCGCCGGCGTAGAAGCTGCGCCCGATGATGTCGCCATAGCTGATCGTCGGGTAGGACGGCTGCTTGTCGGTCAGGTTGTTGACGCCGAAGCGGAACGCGAAGGTGCCGACGTCATATTGGAACGAGATGCTGTGCGTCGTGTTGCTCGCGATGTTCGGGTTCGGGTTGTTCTCGATCGTCGCATTGGGCAGCGCCAGCACCGGGCTGAGATAATAGGCCTGATAGGTGAAGCGGAACGGCCCGTTGCTGTAGCGCAGGTCGAAGCGGCCGGCCCAATCGGGCTGCGCGGTGCCGGTGATCGGGCTGTTGGCGGTATTGTCCGACTGGACGAAGACCGTGCCGGTCACCGAGCTTTCCAGCCGCGCCGTGTGCGTCGCCGCCACCTCGAACTCCAGCCGGCCGGCGGTGCCGCCCAGCGGCAGGACGTAGTTCACGTCATACGTCTCGCCGCGGAAGCGGATGACGCCGGCGTTGAACGTGGTCGTGCGCCCGGTCGCGAACGATCCGGCTTGGCTGTTCGCGGTGGCGGTGGAGAGGCGCGTGAACGCCTCGCATACGCCCGGCGCGGGGTTGGCGTCGTCGTAGCACGCCTCCGCGAAATTTTGCGTGGTGAAGGGCGACAGGCCATCGGTCAGGTCGATCTCGATCCGGTCGGCGGTGATCGTCAGCCCCGGGATGAAGCGCGGTTGCGCGACGACGCCATAGGTCCAGGTCTTCGCCACCTCGTTGCGCAGCGAACGGTTGCCGCCGGTCGTCACCAAGGTGGTGCTGAAATTCTCGCCCGAATTCTGGAATGCGGCGAGGCGATCGGCGGCCGATGCGCCCACCGCCGCACCGCTCGGACCGCCGGTGCCGTAGGTCGGGTTCGCTTGGAACAGCGCGAGGCAGGCGGCGCGACGCTGCGTCGGGTTGGGGCCGCCGGAGATGCGGTCGGCATCGCACGGATCCTGGTTGCCGCTCTCCAGATTCTGCACCGAGGGCGAGATCAGTTGCGTGAGCGTCGGCGCGCGGAAGTTGCGGCTGCGGTTGGCGCGCAGGCCGATTCCGGCGACCGGCTCCCACCGGGCGCCGATGTTCCACACCTGCTCGTCGCCCGCGATCGAATTGTTGACGAAGCGATAGGCGCCCGACAGCTCCAGCGCGTTGACGAAGGGCAGGCGGAAGTCGCCGCCGACCAGCGGCACCAGCAGCTCGCCCGACACTTCGTCGGTGTTGTAGCCGCCGCGCTGTCCCACGACCGGCGACGTGCCCAGCTCGCCCGAGGCGTCCGCGGCGAAGGGGGTGAAGCGCACCTTCTCGTCGCGATGCTCATAGGCGCCCGCCACCTTCACGTCGCCGGCGGGCAGCGTCAGGACAGCGCCGCTGAGCGTCGCGAGAATGTCGACCTGTTCGTTGCGATAGCGGTTGCCGGTACGCACCGAGACATAGTCGCGCGCGGCCTGCGACACGTTGCCGTTGCCGAACGGATTGATCGGCGCGCAGGCGGCATCGTCGTCCGCCGTGCTGGCGTTAGCATTGATCGCGCACACGATCGTCCCCGCACTATTGCGCGCGGCGGAGATGGCGTTGTTGTAGCGCGCCAAATTGACGCCCCACGCCTGCTGCTGTCCGTCGACGCGCGCATAGCTGCCCGACACGCTCCAGTCGAAGCGGCGGCCACCGACGTCGAACCCGCCGTCCAGCGCCAGCAGCCCGCGATACGTTTCCGTGCGATAGGTCTGGTCGTTGTCGGGCGTCAGGTCGTTGAACGTCTTCGACAGGAACAGCGGCCCGCCCGCGGCGAAGGTGGGCGACAGCGCGCTGAGCGCGTTGACGGTCGCGGTGGTCAGGAACGGATTGGTGCGGGTGAAGGCGATCGGCCCGGTGCCGAGCGCGCTGTCGCCCAGGATCGTGTTGGAACGGACCTGCAACCCCTCCGTCGCGTCGGTGCGCGCGTACAGCAGTTCGGTCGACAGCGTGATGCCGTCGGTCAGGTCGTAATGGCCGAGCACGTTGGCGGTGACGCGCTCCACCCCGGTGCGCAGCGTGCCGACCAGCTTCGAATAGGCGAAGCCGTCGCCGCCCGACGCGAAGGGGACGCCATATTGCGTGCCGAGGTTGAACGCGGCGAGGCTGCCGTCGGGCTGGAACTGCTGGCGCAGCAGGAAGCGCGAGACGGGCGCTGGCGTGGTGAAGATCACGCCATTGTCGTTGAACTCCCAGAAGCGCGCGTCGAAGATCTCGCGGGTCGAGGGGATGCCGTCGCTGCCGGACGTGTTGGCGCTGTTGGGTACGGTGATGCGGCCAAGCTGGGTGCGCGGGCGCGTGTCATAGGCGAGCGGCGCGGTCTTCGACCATTCGACATTGGCGGCGATATTGCCGCGCCCGCCGCCGAAATTATGCCCCGCGGTCAGCCGCGCGCTATAGGTCGGGCGATCGCCGCGTTCGGTCACGCCGCTCTGGACGTCGCCCTCGACGCCCTGGAAGTCCTTGCGCAGGATGTAGTTGACGACGCCCGCGATCGCATCCGAGCCATAGACCGCCGCGGCGCCGCCCTGCACCACCTCGACGCGCTGGAGCAGCCCGACCGGGATGATGTTGGCGTCGACCTGCGAATCGCCCAGCCCGCTCGACGTGGTGACGGTGCGGCGGCCGTTGACCAGCGTCAGCGTGCGCCCGGTGCCCAGCCCGAACAGCGACGGCGCGTTGATGCCGTTGCCGCTCGAATCGCCGCTGCCGTCCGCCTGCGCCAGTTGACGGTTGAGCGAGGGCTGGATGTTGAGCGCCTCGCCCGCGCTGACGAAGCCGCGGTCGGTGATGGTCTGCGGATCGATCACCGCGACGGGGACGGTGGTGTCGGTGGCGGCGCGACGGATGCGCGATCCGGTGACGATGATCTCCGCATCGGGGTTGCCGGTGTCGGCGGCGGCGGCCTCGATGCTGCCCGAGGCGACCGGCGCATCGGCGGCGGGCGGCGTCGTCTGCGCCGCGGCCGGTGCGGCCCCTGCCAGCATCGCCGCGGTCGCGCTGCTGAGCAACATCCCCGTGCGGAGCGAAATCGTGAAACCGTGGCGCATGTCTTCCCCCGAAAATGAACCCGGCCCCGGATGGACCGGCTGCGTAGCCCTGCGAGCGCGGTCGCCCTCTCATGGGGAGCGATCCGATCGCAGCCAGAATAGATCGCCGCGACGCGATTTCTTTGCGTTTGCCTGCGTCGGGAGGCGGCGTCGCGCATGAATTATTCGCGGTGCGGGGAATGCGGGGGGAGATGCGGTGCGGAAAGGGGCGGGTCGCAGGTTGTAAGCAACATCTGCTGACGCGGTGGCGCACATCGGCCACATGCGGGCCATGCATCCGCGCGCCATGCGCGGGCGGATGTGGCTTTCTCCTCGCCCGATCGACGCGCCGGCGCCGGTCGGGCTTGTTTTCGTTCGTTCGTTCTGCGCGGATCAGCGGCGGCGGTGGGTAACCATCCGATCGTGCAGTTCACCGATCGCGCGGCTGCCGGTGGTCTTGAACAGGCCGGGGACCAGCCCGTGGATCAGGCACGCCAGCCCGGCGCCGATCATCGTCGTGCCGAAGCGCGTGGCGACCAGGAAATGTGCGCCATAGCTTTCGCCCACGCTGCGGGGATGGTCGGTGAACAGGCGGTCCAGCATCGTGCGCTCCTTTTCGATGATGGCAGGATAGCGCCGTCATGCCGGAATATGGTTCCTGATATGGCGTGATCCTGCTATCTGGCGGCCATCTGCTTCTCTCTACTATGGTGGTACGGTGAATATCGTTCTCGATCCGATCGACCGCCGCATCCTTGCCATCCTGCAGGAGGACGCCACGGTGCCGATCGCGGACATTGGCGAACGGGCGGGCGTGTCGCAGACCGCCTGCTGGAAGCGGATCAAGCGACTGGAGCGCGACGGCGTCATCGCGCGGCGCGTGGCGGTGCTGGACCGCGACCGGCTGGGGCTGGGCGTGACGGTGATCGTCGCGGTGCGCACCGCGCAGCATAGCGACGAATGGCTCCAGATGTTTGCCGAAGGCGTGTCGCGCATCCCGGAGGTCGTCGAATTCTATCGGATGAGCGGCGACATCGACTATCTGCTGAAGATCGTGGCGCGCGACATCGCCGATTACGACCGCATCTATCGCAAGCTGACCAAAGTCGCGCCGCTGCACGACGTCAGCTCCTCCTTCGCAATGCAGGAGATCAAGTCGACCACGGCGTTGCCGCTGGATTAGCGGCGTCGATCGGTCATTGCGAGCGCAGCGAAGCCATCCAGAGCGTCCTGATCCGGCGCTGGATGGCTTCGCTGCACTCGCAATGACGCTCCCGGACCGACTTCTACGTCGCCCCTGCCAATCTCTCTCCGACCCGCCGGCCGCCATGTCCCCATGTTGCCGAAATGCGACAGCGCTTGACAGACATGCTGCTGAATGAATAAATCAAATTGATTACAGGTTGGGTCAGCGCTACCCGCGGCCCAACGTTCGACAGGGAGGGGATTACGATGCGTTACGGTCGCGAGCCGTTGGTTCGTTCGAAGCTGTTGGCAGCGGCATCGTCGCTGGTGATGGTGGCCGGGATGCTGCCGGCCGCGGCGCTGGCGCAGACGCCGGTGGGCAACACGCCCGACGTGAATGCGACGCCCGCCGATGCGGTGGCCGCACTGTCGCAGCAGGCAGATACGTCCGAGGATATCGTCGTCACCGGCATCCGCGCGTCGCAGGCGCGCGCGATCGAGGTGAAGCGCAACGCCGACAGCGTGGTCGAGGCGATCAGCGCGCAGGACATCGGCAAGCTGCCCGACGTCACCATCTCCGACTCGTTGCAGCGTATCCCCGGTGTCCAGATCCGCCGCGACGCGGGCGAGGGCGGCGCGGTCAACATCCGCGGCCTGCCGCAGGTGACCACGCTGCTGAACGGCGAGCAGTTCCTGGGCGCCAATTCGGTGACGACGGTGCAGCCGAACTTCACCGACATCCCGTCGCAGCTGTTCAGCGGCGCGACCGTGTTCAAGTCGCCGACCGCGTCGTTGCAGCAGGCGGGCCTGTCGGGCACCGTCGACCTGCTGACGCGCCGTCCGTTCGACCTGAAGCAGGGGCTGACCATGTCCGCCGCCGCCGAGGGCCAGTATGGCGACGAGACGAAGAAGTGGAGCCCGTCCGCCAACGGCCTGCTGTCGTTCCGCGGCGAGCGCGTCGGCCTGCTGGTGTCGGCCGCGTACAGCGACCTGACGCTGGGCAACAGCTTCCGCGGGATTCAGGATTATGGCGTGCGGTTGCGTCAGGAGCGCAACTACACCGACGGCAACGGCAACGTGCAGCGCGACTTCGGCGTCGGCCTGCCCGCGGGTACGTCGCGCGGCACGCCGATCACGCAGAACGGCCAGATCATCGGCTATGACGTCAATGGTGACGGCGACGCCAATGACGCGTTCATCACGCCGCAGTCGCACACCGCATGGAACCGCGTGACCAACCGCGAGCGGTTCGGTGCCAATGCCTCGCTGCAGTTCGAGATCAACGACGCGCTGCGGCTGACCGCGGACGCCTTCTACACGCGCCAGACGCAGTTCGAGCGCACCGCCGGCTTCCAGCTTCAGGCGGTCGACTGGCAGTCGTCGCCGTTCATTCCGACCAAGTCGACCGACACCGGCGTCATCATCAACGGCAACACGCTGAACACGGTGCAGGCATACAATTACGACCTGCCCAATTTCGACAGCTATTCGGAAACGTTCCGCACCAAGAGCGAGTCGCAGAACTACAACCTGCAACTCGACTGGACGCCCAGCGACACGTTCAAGGCGACGTTCCGCGGCATCTACGGCAAGGCCTATCGCAACCGCGACCAGAGCTATACCCAGTTCAGCCTGACCAACGGCACGCAATGGGCGTATAACGGCGTCGGCAACTATCCGGCGTCGCTGGGTGGCGACGTGCGGTTCAACCCGAACGGCTATCAGGTCTATAGCCAGAAGGCGCTGGTCGACTATTCCAGCGGCGCGCCGGTGTTCAACTTCTCGCCGGCATTCCTGGCGCAGGCGGCGGACGCCTCGCGCTACGGGCTGAAGACGATCTCGTCGGAAGGCAACGTCTATCAGAACGGCGACCTGTGGGCGCTGCGCGGCGACGCCGAGTGGCAGGCCAACGATCAGGTCAAGGTGTCGTTCGGTGCGCGCTATGGCGAGCGCAGCGTCGACCAGTTCACCTTCGAGCGCGTATCGCCCTTCTACGCCGGCAATCGCGACAATGCGGCGAACCCGGCCAACGGCTGCCTCGTCAAGTGGAAGGCGTTCGACGTCAACCTGAACGACGGCAAGTGCCAGGTGCTGGACGCGTCGGGCAATGCCTATACCGCGGGCTATACCCGGCTGGCGAACGATCCGGTCTTCGCCGGGCTGGTCCGCCAGTACCAGCTGCCCGCCGCCGGCTCGCCGGCGATCTTCGTCCTCGATCCCAAGGCGATGGACGACAGCGAGGCGTGGCAGAACAAATTCTACCCGGGCAGCGTCAACAACGTGAACCCGGCCGACAGCTTCACCGTCAACGTCCGCCAGATCTCCGGCTACGGCCAGGTCAGCGGCGAGGGTGAGCTGCTGGGGATGGCGTTCCGCGCCAACGGCGGTCTGCAGGTGGTCAACACCCGCCTGAACGTGCGCCAGAACATCGTCGGCGCGCCGCAGCCCTATGGCGTGTCGGGTGTGGACGCGGGCGATTTCGTGACGAAGCGCGAATTCACCGACTTCCTGCCGTCGATGAACGTCGCGTTCGACGTGTCGCGCAACCTGCGCGCGCGTGCCGCCTTCTCGCGCACCATGACGCTGCTGGACTTCCTGCAATGGGGTGGTGGCCTGAACGTCAATTACGCGATCAACACGCAGATTCAGCCCAACCGTTTCGAGGCGAGCACCGCGGATTCGCGTGGCAACCCGAACCTGAACCCGTGGCGCGCGACCAATGTCGAGGCGAGCCTGGAATATTACACCGGGCGGTCCAGCCTGGTGTCGATCGGCGCCTTCTACATCTCGGTCGACAGCTTCATCGCCAATGCGACGATCAACCGCACCGACATCCCCGACAACGACGGCGTGATCCGGCGCGTGGTGCCGACCAACACCGCGGTGCAGGGCGAGGGCGGGACGCTGAAGGGCATCGAGGCCTCGGCCCGGCAGTCGCTGGCGGATTATGGCGTGAACGGGCTGTTCGGCGGGTTCGGCGTCGACGCCAACTACACGCTGTCGCTGGGCGAGACCGGCCGCGTCGACCTGGCGGGCAACAAGCAGCCGTTCCAGGACAATTCGAAGCATCAGGTGAACGCCGCGCTGTGGTACGAGCAGTACGGCTTCCAGGCGCGCGTCGCGTACAATTATCGCTCGAAGCGGCTGGCCTCGTCCGATTACGGCGGCATCAGCGGGCTGGCGCAATATCAGGCGCCGACCAATTATGTCGACGCGTCGGTGTCCTATGACGTCACGCCGTTCCTGACGATCTACGGCCAGGCGTCCAACCTGACCGCGGAGACGGAGCGCTTCTACCTGACCTTCCCGAACCAGGTGTTGAACGAGAACATCTTCGAGCGGCGCTTCATCGCGGGCGTGCGCGCCAAGTTCTGACGTTCGTCGGCCCCCTGAGCCACGACCACCTGCCGCCGCTTCGATCCACGGGTCGAGGCGGCGGTTTTCTTTTGTAGCGGATGAACCGTCACCCCGGACTTGATCCGGGGTCCCGCTTGTCGCCACGATGCGAGCAGAAGCGGGATCCCGGATCACGTCCGGGGTGACGTTGGGGGGAAGAGGATGACACAGGCAGCACCGATCCGCTCGATCGTGATCGTCGGCGGGGGCACCGCGGGGTGGATGGCGGCGACCTATCTGGCGCGGCGGCTGGCGCATCTGCGGCTCGACATCACGGTGGTGGAGAGTTCGGCGATCGGCACGGTCGGGGTCGGCGAGGCGACGGTGCCCGCGATCCGCGACTTCTTCGCCGCGGTGGAGTTGGGCGAACCCGATGTGCTGCGCGAGACCGAGGGGACGATCAAGTTCGGCATCCGCTTCGACGGGTGGAAGCGGGAAGGGCATCGCTTCTTCCATCCCTTCGGCCTGTACGGCGTGCCGGCGCGCGGCGTGGCGTTCCATCAATATTGGCTGAAGATGCGCGCCGCGGGGGAGACGGCCCCGCTGTCCGACTATTGCCTGGCGACGCAACTGGCGGAGCGCGGGCTGTTCCTGCCGCCCAGCGACCGGCCGGCGAACGACCTGGGGGTGTTCAACTTCGCGGTGCATTTCGATGCGTCGAAGTTCGCCGCACTGCTGCGGCGGCTGGCGACCGCCAACGGCGTGCGCCATGTCGATGCGCGGATCGGGCGGGTCGACATCGCGGGCGAGAGCGGCGCGGTCGAGGCGGTGGTGCTGGACGACGGGCGGCGCATCGCGGGCGACCTGTGGATCGATTGTTCGGGGTTCCGCAGCCTGTTGCTGGGCGATGCGCTGGGGGTGCCTTATGTCGACTGGCGGCAGTGGCTGCCGTGCGATCGCGCGATCGCGATTCCCTGCCGCGCCGCCGATCGCCCGCCGCCCCCGCTGACCACCGCGACCGCGCGCGCCGCGGGGTGGCAATGGCACATCCCGCTCAGGCATCGCATCGGCAACGGCTATGTCTATTGCTCCGATTTCCTTGGTGACGATGCCGCGGAAGCGGTGCTGACGGGGTCGCTGGAGGGGGAGGCGCTGGCCGCGCCCAAACGGCTGCGCTTCACCACCGGGCACCGCGCGCGCTTCTGGGAGAAGAATGTCGTCGCGCTGGGCCTCGCCTCGGGGTTTCTGGAGCCGCTGGAATCGACCAGCATCACGCTGATCCAGTCGGGGCTGGAGCGGTTCGTGGCGCTATTCCCCGATCGTGCGTGCGATGAGCGGCTGGCGGCGACCTACAATCGCCAGTCGGTGCTGGAGTTCGAGCGGATCAGGGACTTCCTGTTGCTGCATTACTGGTCGAACGGTCGCGTGGGGGAGCCGTTCTGGGACCATATGCGGCAGGTGCCGCTGACCGAGGGATTGCAGATCAAGCTGGATGCGTGGCGTTCGGGCGGCGAGTTCGTCCGTAATGAGTGGGATACGTTCCAGGATCCGAGCTGGCTGAGCATGTATGCCGGGTTCGGGGACTGGCCGGCGCGGCATTGCGCGCTGGCCGACCAGTTCGGCGAGGCGGAATTGCGCGACACGCTGGCGCGGATGCGCGCCGCGGTGGCGGCGACGCTCCAACATGCCGAGCCGCATGCGGCGTTTCTGGCGCGGGTGGTGGGGAAGTAACCGTCCGTCACCCCAGCGAAGGCTGGGGTCTTCTGCTTGGCGGGGCTGACGACCGCCACGGGAAGACCCCAGCCTTCGCTGGGGTGACGGGAGGGGGAAAGAAGCGGGACCCCGGGTCAAGCCCGGGGTGACGGGAGGGAGCTTACTTCGCGCACGCCGCCGTCTGATCCGCGATCATCCCCAGCGCGACGCGCGACAGGCTGATCGTGGTCGGACCGGTCAGCGTCAGCGCGAAGGGGACGTCGAGCTTCCACAGGTCCGCGCCCGCCCGGGCGAAGCATTTCAGCGGCACCGACAGCGTCTTCCACTGGCCCTGCGGCAGCGCGGCCAGTTCGGGGAGGGGCAAGGACGTCACCGTTGCGCCGTTGCGGACGCCGATCGTCGGCGTGCCGGAGACGGCGGCGTCGCGGCGGACCGTCATCACCAGCGTGACGTCGCCGTTCGACTGGCGGGTGACGTCGACCGGCGCCTGCGTCGACAGCGCGATCGTCGCCTGTCCCTGACCGACCGCGAAGCGGCGTGCGCCCTCCTGCACGACATGATCGGTCGCGGTGACGGCGACATGCCCCGCGGCGGCGCGGGCCGGCACGGTCGAGATGCGCGTCGCCGAGCCGCCCGGCGCACCGACCTCCAGCGACCAGGCCGCGCTGGGGGTGCCACGGTCGAGGTACACGCCCTCGGTCGCCGCCTCGGGCACGCCCGCCACCTCGGGCAGCCGCGTCCAGGCCGATGCGCCGGTCAGGCCGTAGCCGAGCGGGTACAGCGTCGCGGCGCCCGGCGCGGCGCTGACCGGCCAGGCGGTGGGCAGCTTGCCGGTGAAGCCGCGCGGCGCCTTGCCGTCGCGCCCCGCGACCAGCACGTCGGCGATGCCCGCCCCCTCCGACCCGGGCAGCCATGCCACCACGAACGCGTCCGCCATGTTGAGCGCGGGGTTCACGTACAGCGGGCGCCCGGTCAGCATCACCGCGACCACGGGGACGCCCTTCGCCTTCAACGCCTTCATCGTCTCCCACGGGCGGCGCAGCTCGGGCGCGAGCTGAAGCGCCTTCAGGTCGCCCTGGAATTCGGCATAGGGCGTCTCGCCGAACACGACGATCGCGACATCCGGCTTCGTGGCGAAACTGCCGTCGGGGGACAGCGTGGCCTTGCCGCCGGCGGCGGTGACGGCGTCGTCCAGCCCCTTCCAGATCGTGGTCGCGCCGGGGAAGCGGCTGTTGTCGACGCCGGTGCCCTGCCACGTCAGCGTCCAGCCGCCCGACTGGCGGCCGATATCGTCCATGCCGTCGCCCGCCACCAGCACCTTCGCGCCGGGGCGGATCGGCAGGATGTTGCCCTGCTGCTTCAGGAGCACCAGCGACTTCGCCACCGCCTCGCGCGCGATGGCGCGATGCGCGGGGCTGCCGAGCAGGTCGAACTGCCCCGACAGCGGGCGCGACGACGGGCGCCCCGCCTCGAACAGCCCCATGCGCGCCTTGACGCGCAGGATGCGCGACACCGCATCGTCCAGCCGCGCCATCGGCACCTGCCCGGACTGCACCTGCGCCAGCAGCGATTCGTACAGCGGCTTCCAGCTGTCGGGCGCCATATAGAGGTCGATCCCGGCGAGCAGCGCGGTCGGGCAGCTGGCGTTGGTGCAGCCCGCGACCTGGCCGTGCGCGTTCCAGTCGGACACGATCAGCCCGCCGAAGTTCATCCGCTCCTTCAGCACGTCGGTCAGCAGCCCCTTGTGCCCGGTCAGCTTGCGACCGTTCCAGCTGGAGAAGCTGGCCATCACCGTCTCCACGCCATTTTCGATCGCGGGGACATAGGGGGCGCCGTGGATCGTGCGCAGCGTGGTCTCGTCGATCTGCGCATCGCCCTGGTCGACGCCGTTCTTCGTACCGCCGTCGGCGAGGAAATGCTTGGTGCTGGCGATGACGTGCGGGCCTTTCAGCACCGCCTGCCTGCCCGGCTCGCCCTGCAACCCGCGGATCATCGCGCCGACATAGCCAGCAACCAGCGCGGGGTCGGACGAATAGCCTTCATAGGCGCGGCCCCAGCGATAGTCCTGCGGCACGGTGACGGTGGGGGCGAAGGTCCATTCCATGCCGGTGGCGCGGATCTCCTCCGCGGTGGCGGCGCCGATGCGCTGGATCAGTTCGGGATCGCGCGTCGCGCCCAGCCCGATATTGTGCGGGAACAGCGTCGCGCCGACGATGTTGGAATGGCCGTGGACCGCGTCCGTCCCCCAGATCATCGGCACGCCGACCCCGCCGTTCGCGCGATCGACCGAGGCGTCGTAGAAGGCGTCGGCCAGCTTCAGCCATTCCGGTGCCGGGGCGAACTCGTCATTGTTCGGCGCGGAATTGCCGCCGTTCAGGATCGACCCGAAGTGATATTTCCGCATGTCGGCGGGGGTGACATGCGCGATATCGGGCTGGATCACCTGCGCGACCTTCTCGGCCACGGTCATCCGCCCGAGCAGATCGGCCACCTTCGCCTCGACCGCGGCATCGCGCGGATAGGGCCAGCGCGGTGCCGGCCATTGCGCCGGATGGACCGTCTCCACCCCCAGCGTATCCGGCTGTATTTGCTGCGCCATCGCCGGTGCGACCGTCATCGCGCCCACCAGCCCCGCCAAAAGCCATTCCCGTCCACGCATCATCACTCTCCCGAACCTCGTTTCGGGTAAAAGCGTAAAACGATTGATCTATTCTGTCCACGCCGTAGAAAGGCAGCCCTATGGAGAGCGGCGACCCCCATTTGCAGAACCGGCATGTGCGATCCCGGCCGCGGCTGACCGGTGCCAATATCGAACATGCGGGCCAGCACAACCAGCGCGTCGTGCTGCACGCGATCCGCGTCGCGGGTGCGGCGACGCGCGCCGAGATCGCGCAGGTCACCGGGCTGACGCCGGCGACCGTCTCCAACATTACCAACCGGTTGCTGGAAACGGGGCTGCTGCAACCTGCGGGCCAGCGGCGCGGCGGGCGCGGGCAGCCGGCGACGCGGCTGGTCGTCAGCCCGGGCGGCGCGTTCGCGATCGGGGTCAACATCGATCGCGATCACCTGACCATGGTGGCGGTGGATTTCGGCGGCGTGGTGCGCGCGCGGATCAGCCGCGAGATGGCGTTCCCGATGCCCGACGACGTGCGCGATTTCTATCGCGGCTATGTCCGCGGGCTGCTGGCCGATGCCGGGATCGCGGAGGATGCGATCAGCGGGATCGGCGTCGCGCTGCCCGACGATCTGGGTGCGGTGGTGCTGCCGGGGCGCCCGACCGGCTATGACGTGTGGTCGACGATCGACATCGCGTCGCTGTTCGCGGAGCCGATCGACGCGCCGGTGGTGGTGCAGAACGACGCCGCCGCGGCGGCGATCGGCGAGATGCAGTTCGGCATGGGGCAGCACCACGCCAGCTTCTTCTACCTGCTGGTCGCGTTCGGGCTGGGCGGCGGCGTGGTGGTCAATTCGCTGTACGATCACGGCGCCAACGGACGCAGTGGCGAGATCGGCTTCCTGATCGTCGACGACGGGCAGGGCGGGCGCACGCAATTGCAGAACATCGTTTCGCTCGCCGGCCTGTCGCGCGCCTTTGCGGAGGCCGGGCTGACCGACGTCAGCGTGCGACAGCCCGACATGCGCAACGCGCGCGTCGCGGCGGTGGCGCACGACTGGGTCGCACGCGCGGCGCAGGCGCTGGTCGAGCCGCTGATCGCGGTCAGTTGCCTGCTCAATCCGGGCGCGGTGCTGATCGGCGGGCGGCTGCCGATCGCGCTGGTCGACGAACTGGCGCAGCGCACCAACACGCTGGTGCGGCTCCACGGGCGGCACGCGCCCGCGCTGGCACCGGTACAGGCGGCGGCGCTGGCGGAGGATTCACCCGCGGTGGGCGCGGCATTGCTGTCGTTCGGCGACCTGTTGCTGCCCGCGGACGCGGGCGCGTCGCGCCGCGTGCTGGCGGCGGTCGGCTGACGCGCGATTGACTTTTCAGGGGGACGGGATGGGGCGTGACGGTCGGGTCGCGGGTGTGGAACTGGGCGGGACCAAATGCATCGCGGTGCTGGCGACCCCCGGCGGCGACATCCTGGAACAGCATACGGTGGTCACCGGCGACGATCCGCCGCGTGCATTGGGCGAGCTGTCGCTGCTGCTCGACCGATGGTGGCACGACGGCGGGTTCGACGCGCTGGGCGTCGCCTCGTTCGGGCCGGTGCAGCTCGACCCCGCGGCACCCGATTACGGCGCGATCACCGCGACCGCGAAGCCCGGCTGGCGCGACACCGCGGTGCTGGGGCCGCTCAGCGCGCGCTACGACGTGCCCGCCGCGTTCGACACCGACGTCAACGGCGCCGCGCTGGCGGAAGGGCGCTGGGGCGCGGCGCAGGGGCTGGACGATTTCGCCTATGTGACGGTGGGGACCGGCGTGGGCGTCGGGCTGATCGTCAACGGGCGTGCGACGCGCGGGCTGGGGCATTGCGAGGCGGGGCATATGCGCATCGCGCGCGTGCCGGGCGACGACTTTCCGGGCGCCTGCCCCTATCACGGCGATTGCGTAGAGGGGCTGGCGGCGGGGCCGGCGATCCTGAAGCGGCTGGGCGTGCCCGGCGAGACGGTGGCGGCGGATCATCCGGTATGGGATCTGGTCGCCGACGCGCTGGCGCAGATGGTGCAGGCGCTGGTCAGCAGCACCGCGCCGCGCCGCTTCCTGCTGGGCGGCGGCGTGCTGGCGCAGCGGCCCGATCTGATCGCGCGGGTGGATTCGCGGGTGCGCGACCTGATCGGCGATTACCTGACGCTGCCGGCGACCGACTTCATCGTCGCACCGGGGCTGGGGACGAAGGCCGGACCGCTGGGGCCGATCGCGCTGGCGCTGCAATAGGCGGCTGCCGTCAGGCAGCGCGATTGATTTTCGCGAAGCCGCGAAGACGCGAAGAGGGTGCGTCCGGAACCAACCTCTTCGCGTCTTCGCGGCTTCGCGTGAGATCATCTGGAGCCGCCGCTGGCGGCTCCGTTTGCGATCAATGCGCCGACGCGCCGGTCGCGATCTGGTGCACGGGCGCGCGGCGGGCGGCGGTGGCGAACAGGCTGAGCGCGATATAGCAGGCCGCCGGGACGACCAGCGCCATCGCATAGCCGACCGTGCCCGACACCGCGCCGACCAGCGGCGGCAGCGCGGCGCCACCCACGATCGCGGTGCACAGCAGGCCCGAGGTCGCCTCCGCACTGGCGGTCGAGCGCTCCAGCGTCAGCGTGAAGATGATCGGGAACATCACCGCGTTGAACAGCCCGATCGCCAGCGCGACGAAGCCCGCGACCGGCCCGCCGACAAGCGCGACGAACAGGCACATTGCCGCCGCCACCGCCGTGACGGTCATCAGCAGCCGCGCGGCGTTGACGCGCGACAGCAACGCCGCACCGATGATGCGGCCGACCATCGCGCCGCCCCAGTAGAGCGACACCGCGCGCCCCGCCTCCTGCAACGACACGCCGGGCGTGGCGTCGAGCTGGAGGAAATGCGCCAGCGGGGCGAAGGCGGCGGGCGCCTGCGACGCGCCCCAGATCGCGTCGCTGTTGAGGAAGAACGCCATCTGCGTCCCGATCGACACCTCCGCACCGACATAGAGGAAGATGGCGCCCGCGCCGATCATCGCCCAGCGCGACGAGGTGGCGTCGCGCAGCATCGCGCCCACGCCGCCGCCTCCATGCGCGGGCAGGACGGGCGCCGCCGCCTCCACCCGCTTGCGCGCGGCGAAGAAGAAGGCGAGCAGCAGCACGATCAGCCCCGCGATCCAGAAGAAGGCGCGGTCGATCCCCACCAGCGCCTGCGCGCGTGCGGCCTGCGACACGGCGGCGCCGTTCTTCGTCTCCAGCCCCTCCAGGAACAGCGCGGCGCCCAGATACGGGCCGACGAACGTGCCGAAGGAGTTGAACGCCTGCGCCAGCGTGAGGCGGAAGTGGCTGAGCCGCTGTTCGCCGAGCGCGGCGGCGAGCGGGTTGGCGGCGACCTGAAGGATCGTGATTCCGCTCGCCAGCAGGAACAGCCCCGCCAGCACCAGCGCATAGACCGCGAGATTGGCGGCGGCGAGCATGACGAGGCAGCCGCCGACCATCATCGCCAGCGCGATCAGGATCGAGGGCACCGGTCGCCGCCGCGACACCAGCACCGCCGCGGGCAGCGACACGAGGCCATAGGCGAGGAAGAAGGCGGACGCACTCAGCTGTGCCTGAAGGTCGGAGAGCGTAAACACCCCCTTCACCGCCGCGACCAACGGATCGAGCAGCGAGGTGATGAACCCCCAGGCGAGGAACAGCGTCGTCACCGCGACGAACGCCATTCGAGTGGTACGCGTGGTCGTCATCATCCTCCCCCAACACCCTCATCGATATCGGCACTTGCCGAATTAGGAAATATGATGGCATTAATCGCCGGGCGTGCATAGCGCCAATCGCTGCCACCGGGTGGCGGCTTATCGGAACGGGAGGATCGCGTGAAGGCTTTGGCAAAGGGAGCAGCGCTGCTGTTGGCTACGGCGGCATGGACACCTGCGCTGGCCGAGGTGCCGGTCAACGGCGGCCCGTACAATGTCAGCGTCCTGCCCGGCGGGATCGGGGCGGAGCGCACGATCGGGGGCGCAGCGGGTACGACGCTGGCGGCGGAGGGCGCGCCCTATACGCTGTCGGCATGGGTGAAGCCGGATGCGCGGCAGGCGGGCGTGGTGCCGCTGATCGGGGTCGGCCCGGCGCGCGAGCTGGTGCTGGCGGACGGGCGGCTCATGCTGGTCGACGGCGCGATGCGGGTGGCGGGGCCGGCGATCGCGCCCGCGCGGTGGACGCATGTCGCGGCGGTGTCGGACGGATCGCGCGTGACGCTGTATGTCGACGGACGGCGCGTGGCGTCGGGCGCGGCACGGGCCGCGGCGACGACGCCGGTGGTGAATATCGCGCGCGCCACCCCGGGGCAGCCGCATTTCGGCGGGACGCTGGTCGGCGCGACGGTGGACGCGGCGGCGCTGGATGCGCGCGCGGTGGCGCAGGCGGCGCGCACGCGGCCGGATTTCGCCAATGTGCAATTGTGGCAGGTGGGCGCCGGCTGGCCGTTCCAGAAGCAGGCCAATATCGGCCTGACGCAGCAGCAGGATGCGTGGACGCTGCCGCAGACGAAGGGCGACGCCTATACCGCGCCGGTCGCGAAACCCGTCGTCGCGAAGCCCGCGACCGAGGCGCTGGCGCCGGGCCGGTGGCAGATCAACGGCTGGCAACTCGCCGCTGCGCCGGAGGTGGCGGGCGATGGCGCGGCGCTGTCGCGGCCGGGTCGTGCGGGCGGTACGTGGCGCGCGGCGACGGTGCCGGGCACGGTGTTGCAGACCTTGGTCGACCGCGGTGTCTATCCCGATCCCTATTACGGGCTGAACAACCTCAAGATTCCCGAAAGTCTGGCGCGGCAGGATTATTGGTATCGCACCACCTTCACCGTCCCCGCGGCGGGCCGCGGGCAAGAAGCTGACGCTCGTCTTCGGCGGGGGTGAACTACGCCGCGGAGATGTGGGCGAACGGCGCGAAGCTGGGCGATACGCGTGGCGCGTTCATCCGCGGGCAGTTCGATTTCGTCCCCGTGGCGGGCGAGAACGTGATCGCGGTGAAGGTTTCGCCCCCGCCGCACCCCGGCATCCCGCACGAGCAGTCGGTGAAGGCAGGCGTGGGCGAGAACGGCGGGCAACTGGCGATCGACGGCCCCACCTTCGTCGCGACCGAGGGGTGGGACTGGATTCCCGGCATCCGCGACCGCAACACCGGGCTGTGGCGCCCGGTCGAGCTGGTGGCGCACGGCAATGTCCGCATCCTGGACCCGCATGTCGTCACCGATTTGCCGCTGCCGCGCACCGATGTGGCGGACGTCTATGTCACCGTGCCGATCGACAATGCGGGTGCGCCCGCGCCGGTAACGGTGAAGGTCGCGTTCGAGGGCGTGACGGTGGAGAAGACCGTCACCGCGCCCGCGGGGCGCAGCGAGGTGAGATTCACTCCCGCCGAATTCGCGCAGCTGAAGGTCGCCAACCCGAAATTGTGGTGGCCCAACGGCTATGGCGACGCGCACCTTTATCATGCGACCTATCAGGTGAGCGATGCGTCGGGCGTGTCCGACAGCAAGGCGGGGCGGTTCGGCATCCGCGAGGTCAGCTACGACCTGTCGCTGTTTGACAGCAAGGGGCAGGCGCGCCGCGTCAACGTGCAAACCACCGATGGTGGGCTGGCGGGCACGAAGCTGATCGACGTGCGCCATGCCGCGATCAAGCAGACCCCGACCGGCTGGGCCGAATCGCTGACCCCGGCGGGCGAGACGTCGAAGGCGGTGACCGCGATCAGCGAGACGCTGCCCGAGCCGCACCTGACGATCCGCGTCAACGGCGTGAAGATCGCGGCGCGCGGCGGCAACTGGGGCATGGACGATGCGATGAAGCGCGTCAGCTACGACTGGCTGGCGCCGTTCTTCCGCCTCCAGAAGGAGGCGCACATGAACGTCATCCGCAACTGGATGGGGACCAACACCGAGGAGGAGTTTTACGACCTCGCCGACGAGAACGGCATGATGATCCTCAACGACTTCTGGCAGTCGACGCAGAATTTCCAGGTCGAGCCGGACGATGCGTCGCTGTTCCTGGCCAATGCGCGCGACACGATCGCGCGCTATCGCAACCATCCGTCCATCATCCTGTGGTTCGGGCGTAACGAAGGCGTACCCTATCCGGCGCTGAACGAGGGGCTGGACGACGCGGTGTTCGAGCTGGACGGCACGCGCTGGTTCACCGGCAGCAGCAACGTGGTGCACCTTCAGGGATCGGGGCCGTACAATTACCGCGCGCCGGTCGGCTATTTCACCGACCTCGCCACCGGCTTCTCGGTCGAGACGGGGACGCCGTCGCTGTCGACCGCGGAATCGATCGCCAGCTACGTGCCCGCCGCCGACCGCTGGCCGCTGGGCGACGTGCTGGCGTACCACGACTGGCATTTCGCAGGGAACGGCGACACGAAGACGTTCATGCAGACGCTGTCGACGATGTTCGGCCCCGGCAAGGATTTCGCCGATTTCGAGCGCAAGGCGCAGATGATGAACCTGGAAACCCACAAGGCGATGTACGAGGGGTTCCTGGGGCATCTATGGACCAAGAACAGCGGGCGGCTGCTGTGGATGACGCACCCGGCATGGCCGTCGAACGCGTGGCAGATCTATTCGTGGGATTATGACACGCACGCCGCGTACTACGGGGCGAAGAAGGCGGCGGAGCCGGTCCATGTCCAGCTGAACCTGCCCGGCAACGAGCTGGTGGTGCTCAACACCACGCAAACGGCGCTGCCGGGGATGACCGCGACGGTCCGCGTCGTCGGCCTCGACAATCGCGAATTGTTCACGCGCACCGATACGGTGGACGCGGCGGCCAATGCCGCGACGCCGCTGGCGGCGGTGCCGCTGGACGCGCTGTTCGCGACCAACCCGATGGTGCTGGTCAGCCTGAAGCTGGCCGATGCAGCGGGCAGGCCGGTGTCGGAGAACTTCTACTGGCGCGGGCGCGATACCGCGGCCTATCGCGCGCTCAACGATCTGGCGCCGGCGACGCTGACCGCCGGTGCCACCGCTTCGGCGATCGAGGGCAAGGATCGCGTGGTGACGGTGACGCTGACCAACGCGGGTCAGGTGCCGGCGCTGAACGCGAAGCTGACGCTGGTGGACGGTGCGGGCAAGCGCATCCTTCCCGCCTTCTACAGCGACAATTACGTCGCGCTGCTGCCCGGCGAGACGAAGACGGTGACGGTACGCTATCCCGCGACGGTGACCGCGACGCCCGCGTTCACATTGCGCGGGTGGAACGTCGCCGAGGCGAAGGTGGGGTCGCGATGATCGCGGGCATCGTCGCGCTGCTGGCGGCTGCGGCACCTGTCGCGACGACCGAGGCGGGGCCGGTGCGGGGGACGACCGCTGCTGGCCATGTCGTTTTTCGCGGCATCCCCTTCGCCGCGCCGCCGGTGGGGGAGCGGCGCTGGGCGGCCCCCGTCGCACCCTCGCGGTGGAAGGGGGTGCGCGATGCCACCGCGCCTGCGAGCAGCTGTCCGCAGGCGGATTATGGCTGGAACCATGGCGACTATGTCTTCCAGTCGGAGGATTGCCTGACGCTGGATGTCGGCACGACCGCGCTGGCGGGCAGGCGCCCGGTACTGGTGTGGATCCATGGCGGCGGTAACTACGCCGGATCGCCGGGCGATACGGTGCAATCCCCGATCGTCGGCAAGGGCGTGGTGGTGGTGGCGGTGCGCTACCGGCTGGGCGCGCTGGGGTTCCTGCACCGGCGCGACGGCACCGGCGGCAATGTCGGGTTGCAGGATCAGATCGCGGCGCTGCGCTGGGTAAAGGCGAACGTCGCGCGCTTCGGTGGCGACCCCGACATGGTGACGATCGCGGGCGAAAGCGCTGGGGGGCAGGACGTCGGGCTGCTGATCGCGGCCCCCGCCGCGCGCGGGCTGTTCCGCCGCGCGATCATGGGCAGCGGGACACCGGGGTTCGGGCTGCCGTGGCGCACCCGCGAGGAGGCGCTGCGCATGGGCGACCAGTTCGACGCGCTGATGAAGGTCGGCGGCGACGCCGCCACGCTGCGCCGTACCGCGTCCTCGGCCGCGATCGCGACGGGGGAGCAATTGCACGACCCGGTACTGACCGCGGACGATTACCGCTGGCTGCGCACGACGGTGGACGGCGCGGTGCTGCCCGAGGCGCCTGACCGGCTGATCGCGGCGCGCCCCGCGCTGGACCTGCTGATCGGCACCGATCGTTTCGAGCTGGACCTGCCCGGCGGGCGGACGCGGCGCGATGCGTTCGTCGCCACCGCCTTCGGCGCGAACGAGGCCCGCGCGCGGGCCTTCTATCGAATGGATCAGGCTGATCCGGCGCCCGACCCGCGCATGGGCACGCTGGATCAGCAGATCGCGACCGACGTCACCTTCCGCTGCCCGGCGCAGCGCATGGCGCGCGTGATCGCGGACAAGGGTGGCAAGGTCTGGTCCTATGAATTCGACGAGGTGCCCGACGGCCCGATGACGCATCATGCCGCGGAGATGCCGTATCTCTATGGCGACAAGCCGCTCGGCGCGCTCCGCCTGATGGAGTATTGGGCCAATTTCGTGAAGACGGGCGACCCCAATGGCGCGACGCTGCCGGCGTGGCCCGCCTATGGCGCGCAGGGCGCCTATCTGGCGCTCGACGCGACCGGCGCGCGCCCGGCGAGCGGGCTGCGCGCCGACATCTGCCAATGGACCAACAGACTATGATCGATCGCCGTACCCTGTTCGGTGCCGCCGCGCTGGCGGGGCTGGCCACCGCCACTGCGGCGCAGGCCGATGATGCCGCCGACGCGCGGCTGAGGACCGACTGGCCGTGGCTGGCGCGCTATGCCGAGGACAACCGGCGGCTGATCGCGTCCGGCGCGCGCACCGGCATCGTCTTCATGGGCGATTCGATCACCCAGGGGTGGATCGACAAGCGTCCCGCCTTCTTCACCCCGGGCCGGGTCGATCGCGGGATCGGCGGGCAGACGACGCCGCAGATGCTGTTGCGGATGATGGCCGATGTGGTCGCGCTGAAGCCGAAGGTGATGCACCTGATGGCGGGGACGAACGACATCGCGGGCAATACCGGGCCGATGACGCTGGCGCAGACGCGCGACAATCTGACCGCGATGGTGCAGCTGGCGCGCGCCAACGGGATCGCGGTGCTGGTGGCATCGGTGCCCCCGGCTGCGACCTTCCCGTGGCGCCCGGGGCTGGACGTGCAGACGCCGATCCGCGCGATCAACGACTGGCTGCGCCGCAGCGCGCCGGCGATGGGCGCGACGTTCGTCGATTACACGCCGGCGCTGGCGGATGCGGCGGGGGCGATGAAGCCGGGGTTCGCGTCCGACGGCGTGCATCCAACCGCCCAGGGCTATGACGCGATGGAGCGCGTGCTGTCGCCGGTGCTGGCGCGGCTGCATGTCTGACCGCGAGGCGCAGCGCGCCGCCGATCGGGAGCGCCGCGCGCAGGAGCGCATCGCCGCCGCCGAGGCGCGCACCGCGCGCCGGCAGGAGGAACGCGAGGCGGGGATGCGGCTGCGCGAACAGGCGCGCGAGGCGCGGCGGGTCGAGGAGGACCAGCGCCGCACCGAACGCGTCGAGGAACGCGACGCCCGTCCGAAGCGCCGCGCGTCGACCGGCGCGCTGGCGCGCACCGGCGAGGCGCGGGTGGAGCGCGACGTGCGCAGCTATACGACCCATGTCGATCACGACCGAATGGTGGAACTGGCGCGGCGCGGCGCCACGGTCGCGGGGCTGGCGACGGTGTTCGGGGTCAGCGAGGACGCGGTGCGGGCGGTGCTGGACGCCGCCGCCGAACAGTCGTCGGCCGGAGATTGAGCCTGTTCCCCGGCGCAGGCGGGACCTTCGCGAACCTCCCCCTCGTGCTCCTGCGCAGGCAGGAGCCTGGGGTTGTCGGTCGCATCAGACGTTGTCCTGCCTGACCCTGGGCTCCGGCCTGCGCCGGAGCACGAGGTGCCGGGTGGCAACGTCCTGCTACTCTCGCGAAGGTCGCGCCGCGCGCCTCGCAGAGGCCGTCACCCCGGCTCTGGGCCGGGGTGACGGAACGTTACGCCGCGACCGGCGCGCGCTTCCTGCGCACGATCGTCTGCGCGTTGGTATATTCCAGCAGCCCCTCGACGCCGCCTTCAACGCCGACGCCCGACTGTTTCATCCCGCCGAACGCCGCGGTGGGGGACAGATGCTGCGTCTCGTTGACCCAGACGGTGCCGCTGGCGATGCGCTGCGCGATCTCCAGCGCCTTGTCCTCGTCATTGCCCCATACCGAGCCGCCGAGACCATATTCGGTGGCATTGGCGCGGCGCACCGCATCCTCCAGATCATCGAACTTCAGCAGCGGCAGGACCGGGCCGAACTGCTCCTCCTGCACGATGCGGCTGTCCTCGGGCGGGTTGTCGAGGATGGTGACGGGGATGAAATAGCCCGGCACGTCCGCCTTCTCGCCACCGACCAGGAACTGATAGCCCTTGTCCTTGGCGTCCTGGATCAGGTCGAGCACGCGGTCGTACTGCTGCTTGTTGTTGATCGGGCCGATCTGCGTGCCCTGCTCGGCGCCGTCGCCGACCTTCACCGTCTTCGCATAGGCGACCAGCGCTTCCTTCAGCGGCTCGTACACGTCCTTGTGGACGTACATCCGCTTCGTCGCGATGCAGATCTGGCCGTTGTTGCGGAACGCGGCCCAGAACAGCTCCTCGGCCACCTTCTCCACATCCACGTCGGGCATGACGATCGCGGCGTCATTGCCGCCCAGTTCCAGCGTGACCCGCTTCAGCGTCGGCGCGGCGGACTGCATCACGCGCTTGCCGGTCGCGGTGGAGCCGGTGAAGCTGATCTTGTCGAAGCCGGGGTGGCTGGTCATCCACGGCCCCAGATCGTCACCGCCGGTGACGATGTTGAGCACGCCCGCGGGCAGGATCTCCGCCGCGATCTCGCCGAACTTCAGCGTGGTCAGCGGGGTGAAGGGCGACGGCTTCAGCACCATTGTATTGCCCGCCAGCAGCGCGGGGCCGACCTTGAACATCGCCAGGATCATCGGGAAGTTCCACGGCGAGATCGCGCCGACCACGCCCAGCGGCACGTGGCGCGTCTCGCTGTAGCGATCGGCCGAATCCTCGTTGACCGTCACCGGCAAATCGAGGCTGGCGGCGCCCATCAGCCAGTAGCCGGCGCCCATCACCTCGCCCTGCGCCTCCGCATGCGGCTTGCCCTGTTCCTGCGTCAGCAGCCGCATGAAGGAATCGGCCTGCGCCAGCACCGCCTGACCCAGCGCCATCAGCTTCGCCTTGCGCTCCGCGATCGGCGTCGCCGCCCAGCCCGGGAAGGCGCCGCGTGCGGCCTCGATGGCGCGGTCCAGATCCTCGCGCGAGGCATCGGGAACCTTGGCGATCACCTCCTCCGTCGCGGGGTTCACGACGTCCAGCGTGGCGGTGCCGCGGACGCGCTCGCCGCCGATCAGCATCGCATAGTCATCGTCGAACGTCATCGCATCGCTCTCCATCGCTTCTTTGTCACCGGCGCCATAACAGAAGTCATGGCGGCGACGCCAGAGCCGCGAGCACGGGCGATGGAGATCATTTTTCCATGGGCAAGTTTCTGCCCAGTGTCATGATGTCGATGTGCCGGATATTGCTCTTCTCTGGCGATCAAAAGAACTCAAGATATTGAAATACAATATATAATATACTTGTCGCTTTATCCTTGGCGAAGGGTGGCGGGGAGGGGCAACATTCCGGCACAAATCCCGCGTTCGGCGATGACGAGCGACGGCGACCGGAAGAGAGGATCGAGGCCATGGCACATCTCCCATATCCCGCGGCGGATACGCCGCCGCCCGCAGCGCGGCCGTGGTATCGCCATCTGTATGTCCAGGTGCTGGTCGCGATCGTCGCGGGCGTGCTGGTCGGGCATTTCGCGCCGGCGACGGGCGAGTCGCTGAAGCCGATCGGCGATGGCTTCATCAAGCTGGTGAAGATGATCATCGCGCCGGTGATCTTCCTGACCATCGTCACCGGAGTCGCGGGGATGCGCGATCTGGCCGCGGTGGGGCGGGTCGCGGGCAAGGCGTTCGCCTATTTCCTCACCTTCTCCACGCTGGCGCTGATCGTCGGGCTGATCGTGGGCAATGTCGTGCGGCCGGGCGCGGGGCTGAACATCGATCCCGCGACACTGGATGGCGGCAAGGTCGCCGAATATGCGGCGAAGGCGCATGACACGACGCTGACCGGCTTCCTGCTCAACATCATCCCCGACACGTTCGTATCCGGGCTGAGCGAGGGCAACATCCTGCAGACGCTGTTCGTCGCGATCCTGTTCGGCATCGGCCTCGCCATGATCGGCGACCGCGGCGAGCGCGTGCTCCATGCGCTGGAGGACCTGTCGCTGGCGGTGTTCAAGGTGGTCGCGATCCTGATGAAGGCGGCGCCGATCGGTGCGTTCGGCGCGATGGCGTTCACGATCGGCAAATATGGCGTCGGCACGCTCGCCAACCTCGTGGCGCTGGTCGGCACTTTCTATCTCACCTCGGTGCTGTTCGTCGTCGTCGTGCTGGGGCTGGTGGCGCGTGCGTGCGGCTTCTCGATCTTCAAGCTGATCGCCTATCTCAAGGCGGAACTGCTGCTGGTGCTGGGCACGTCCTCGTCCGAGAGCGCGCTGCCGAGCCTGATCGAGAAGATGGAGCGCGCGGGCTGTCCGAAGTCGATCGTCGGGCTGGTGGTGCCGACCGGCTATTCGTTCAACCTGGACGGAACCAACATCTATATGACGCTGGCGGCGCTGTTCATCGCGCAGGCGACCGGCGTCGACCTGTCGCTGGGGCAGCAATTGCTGCTGCTGGCGGTAGCGATGCTGTCGTCGAAGGGCGCGGCGGGGGTGACCGGCGCGGGGTTCATCACGCTGGCGGCGACGCTGTCGATCGTGCCCAGCGTGCCGGTGGCGGGCATGGCGCTGATCCTGGGGGTCGACCGCTTCATGAGCGAGTGCCGCAGCCTGACCAACTTCATCGGCAATGCGGTGGCGACGGTGGTCGTGTCGCGCTGGGAAGGGCGGCTGGACCGTGCGCGCTTCGACGACGCGCTGGCCGGGCGTGCGCCGCGCATCGACCAGATCGACGCCGACGCCGTCCCCGCCGAATAAGGAGGCCGATCGATGATCCGCAGCATCTGCGCGACCGGCGCCACCGCGGCGCTCATCCTGAGCACCCCCGCCGCGGCACAGACCGTGGCGCCGAGCGAGGGCGGAAGCACGCGCAACCCCGCCACCCCGACCGTCACCTCCTATCCGCAGGCCGCGGCGGGGGACGGGGCGAACACCAACGGCTACAATCTGTCGCGCTGGGCGGAGGACTGGAGCGCGTTGCGCGATCCGGCGAAGCGGCGCGACCCGATCGACCGGCTGAAGTTCCTGCCGCTGGACGGTGATGGCGACATCTATGTCACGCTGTCGGGCGAGGCGCGCGTGCGGGTGAACCACACCACCAACCCCAATCTGCGTGAGACGCGCGCGCAGCGGCAGGACATCCGCCGGCTGGTGCTGGGCGCCGACGTGCATGTCGGCCCGCACCTGCGCGGCTTCGTCGAGGTGGCGCATGGCGGCATCTCCGGCGTGGCGCTGGGCGTGCCCGCGGCGACGCTGCGCAACGATCTGGTGGTGCAGCAGGCGTTCGTCGAGGCGGGGGCGGACGTGATGGGGGCGGACGTCGGCGTGCGCTATGGCCGGCAGGAGTTCACCGACGGTCCCAATCTGCTGGTGTCGCAGCGCGACAACAACACGATCCGCTACACGCTGAACGGCTGGCGCGCCTGGGCGCGGACGCCGCTCGCGCGGATCGACGTGTTCGACCTGAAGCCGACGCAATATGGCGATCTGGGTGCGGACGACGACGTGATCGATCCGGCGCGGCGCTTCTCCGGCATGACGCTGGGGCTGGTGGTGCCGCGCCGCTGGCTGGGCGGATCGAAGCTGTATTTCGATCCCTTCCTGTGGCGGCGGCGCAATGCGGTGGGCGCCTGGGGCGGGCGGATCGGGCCGGCCAAGCGCTATTATGCCGGCGCGCGCCTGTGGGGCGACGCCGGGCGCTGGACGATCGACTGGTCCGCCAACCGGCAATGGGGCACGTACATCGACCAGAAGATCGACGCCTGGCAGGTGTTCCTGGCGCAGACCTACCGGCTGGGGGCGTCGCCGCAGGGCGTGCGCGTCGGCGTCCATGCCGATTACGCCAGCGGCGGGGGCGGCTATGGCGACGGAACGCTGCGCAACGCCTATGCCCCGTTCGGCAACAACATCTATTACAGCTATGGCCTGTTCCTGACGCCGTCGAACCTGATCGCGGTGGCGCCCAACGTCACCGTCTCCCCGACGAAGGCGCTCCGCGTGACCGCGGAATATCAGCTGGCGTGGCGCGATAACGTGCGCGACGCGGTCTATCGCGCCAACGGCCAGCCGTTCGCGGGAACGCAGAACGTGGCGGACGCGAAGATCGCCGACGTGGCGCGGCTACAGGCGATCTGGTCGATCACGCCGCGATTGTCGGTGACGGGGCGGTACGAGCATCTGATCGCCGGGCCGTCGCTGAAACAGGCGGGGTATCGCAGCTCGGACTTCCTCGCGGGGTGGGTGAGCTTCCGGTTTTGATGATCGTAGGCCCCTCTCCTTCAGGGGAGGGGTTGGGGTGGGGCTGTCCGCCGGAGGCAGTCAGAGGCGACGGTCTCGGTGAGACCTCCCCCACCCCCACCCCTCCCCTAAAGGAGAGGGGCTTGAAAATCTCCCGATTCAGCTCGACGCCCGAACGATCAGTTCCGGCGCGATCACCGCGGAGCCGACATCCTCGCCCGCGATGCGCCGCAGCAGGCGGTCGACCATCAACGCGGCGCCCTGCACCAGGTCCTGGCGGATGGTGGTGAGCGGGGGCGACATCTGCGCGGCGAGCGTCACGTCGTCATAGCCGACGACGCCCAGATCGCCCGGCACGTCCAGTCCCGCCTCCACCGCGGCGCGCACCACGCTCATCGCCGCGACGTCCGACGCGGCGAAGACGCCGTCCGGTGCCGCGCCGGCGGCGAAGCGCGCCGCGACGCTGGCATGTACCGCATGGGGATCCATCACCGTGGACAGCAGCTCCGGCTCCACCCCCTGCGCCCGCGCGGCGTCGCGATAGCCGGTCCAGCGATCCGCGAATTCGGGCGGGCCGGGATCGCCGACGAACAGCAGCCGGCGGCGCCCGCGTTCCAGCAGGTGCCGCGCCGCCATCGCGCCGCCCGCGACATTGTCCGACCCGATCGTCAGGTGGCGCTGGCCCGGGCGGTTGACCCCCCAGACCACCAGCGGGCGATAGCGCTCCGCGGCGCGCTCGATCGCGTCATACTGGTCCGACTGGCCGATCAGCAGCAGGCCGTCGATCCGCCCGCCGTCGGCCAGATGCCCCAGCCAGTCCGATCCGTCGGGCAGCACGCGCGACAGCAGGATATCATAGCCGCGTTCGACCAGCAGGTCGGCCAGGAAACCCAGCAGCGACAGGAAGAAGGGATCGGTCAGGTGCTGCGTGCGCGCATGGCCCAGCGGCATCGCCAGCCCGATCGCGCCGGTGCTGCGCAGCCGCAGGTTGCGCGCCAGCTGGTTGGGGCGGACGTCATGCTCGCGCGCGAGCGCGACGATCCGTTCCTGCGTCGCCTTGCTGACCGCGGGATGCCCGGACAGGGCACGCGACACCGTGGCGGTGGAGACACCCGCGATCGCGGCAAGATCGGCCAGTTTCATCGGCATGACCCATTCCCTATCGCGCCCGGACGTGCGGGGCGAGAGGGGATGCGCGCCGCAATCGTCACGTAATGTGTCACGGCGGACCTCCGCCGCGGATCATCGTTGCGCGGCAGGCCTTCGCGGCGGGGCGGCAGGGCTGGAAACGGACGCCCCTTCCGTCAAATCGACGGGATTTATGCGGAACCGCGGCATAGATTGGCCGAAGGGCGGCGACGGGTCCGGGCGATCGTCGTGCCGGTGACGGAAGGGGAGGGGTCGGGAATGACGGTGATCCGCTACATGATATGCGCGGCGCTGGCGTCGGCGGCGTGGCCGCTCGCCGCGCAGGACGCGCCGCGCGCCGAACGGCCCCCGCTGTCGCCGGTGTCGCTGGCGGCGCCCGTCGTCACGAAGCACAAGGGCGTCTTCGGCGGCAAGGCGGTCGCCTACACCGCCACGGTCGAACCCGTGGTCGTCGACGGCATGGACGGCAAGCCCGCCGCGCGGCTGGTGGCTACCTCCTATATCGCCGACGGCATGGCGGCCGGGCGCCCGGTGGCCTTCGTGTTCAACGGCGGCCCGATCGCCCCGACCACGCCGCTCCACATGGGCGCATTCGGGCCGAAGCGCATCGCCATTCCCAACGACCTTGCCGCCGATCCCGCGACGTTCAAGGTGGTCGACAATGGCTATGCCCCGCTCGATGCGGCCGACATCGTCATCTTCGATCCCGCCAACACCGGCTACAGCCGCACCTTGCCCGGCATCGCGCCGGAGAGCCAGTTCTCCAACGTCGCCGACGGACGGCAACTCGCGCAACTGGTCCAGGCATGGCGCCGGCTGCACAACCGTCCTACGGCGCCGGTCTTCCTCATCGGCGAAAGCTATGGAACGATGCGTGCGGTGGAGGCGGCGGACCAGTTGCAGAAGGCCGGCGATCCGGTCGCCGGCATCGCGCTGCTCGGCCAGGCGGTGAACATCATCGAATATGCCCAGCGGCCCAACAATATCATCAGCTATGCCGTGTCGCTGCCGACGCTCGCCGCGATCGGCTGGGCGCATGACAAGGTGGAGCGCAAGGGGCGGAGCTTCGACGCCTTCATCAAGGACGCGCGCGACTATGGCGCGGGCGAGTATCTGACCGTGCTGTTCCAGGGCGATCGCGCGCCCGCCGAGCGCAAGGCCGCGGTGGCGCGCCGGCTTCAGGAATTCACCGGCCTGCCGGCGGAGGAATTCCTGCGCCAGCGCCTGAAGGTCGCCAAGACCGCGTACCAGCGCCTGCTGTTCCCGGGGAAGCGGCTGGATACGAACGACGCCCGCTACTTCGTGCCGGACGGCAGGAATTCGGCACCCTACGCCTCGCGCTACGAGCCGGAGGCGGCGCGCTACTTCCAGGATTTCCTGAAGGTGCCCGCGGCGGCGGGTGTCTATGCGCTCGACAATCCGGCCGAGGATCATTTCGCGGACTGGCAATGGGCGGAGAACAAGACGCCGTTCGGCGACTGGCCCTATGTCGGCCAGCTCAAGCGGACGATGGAGGCCAATCCGCGGCTGCGGCTGTTCGTCGCCAACGGCTATTACGACACCCAGACCACGATCGGGGCGATGGACTATCTGGTGAACCAGTCGGGCCTGCCGCTCGATCGCGTGGAAACGCACGACTATCACGGCGGCCACATGTTCTACACGGTGGAGGACAGCCTCAAGACGTTCGCGGACGACCTCCGCCGCTTCGTCGCGACGACGACCGCGCGGTAAGGCCGGAACAGGCCCCCCGTCAGGCCAGCGGATCGTAGCTGCCGAAGGTCCAGGCGTTCCGCTCGCTGTCGAATACGCTGTAGCTGCGTCCGCCATGCGATTGATCCTGCGGCGGCAGGAAGATCCGCGCGCCGGCCGCTTGCGCCACCGCGGCGTGCCGGTCGACCTCGTCCACGACGACGTAGATGGCCTGGGTGATCCCGCCGATTTCCTCCGCCGTCCGCATGCCCGCCGCCTCCGCGAACGGCGTCGCCATCGCGGTCGACAGGATCACCATCTGTCCGGCCCGGCGCAATTCGGCATGCGCGATCCGGTTGGCGTCGGCGGGATCGGGATAGACCGCATGCCGCTCGAACCCGAAGGCCGTGCAGAGGAAGGCGATCGCCGCCGGGGCATCGGCGTAGCGCAGGACGGGGATGATCGCTGGGGTGACGGACATGACGTTGCTCCTCGTTGGTCGATGGGAGCGGGTGTAGGCGGTGGGTCGGGAGCGATCTTGAACGGTTGCGCTCAATCGCGCACGCCGCCGCCCGCGGGTATCACCTGCCGGCGAAGCGCCGCGGGCGTCACCTCGGCAAAGCGGCGCACCTCGCGCGTCAGATGCGCCTGATCCGCATAGCCCGCGTCGATCGCGATCGCCGCCAGCGACAGGTGCGGGTCACCCTGCAGCAGCGCCGCGAACCGCTCGAAGCGGGCGAGGCCGGCGAAGGTGCGCGGATGCAGGCCGAACGCGTCGAAGAAGGTGCGGGCGAGCCGCTTGCGGCTCCAGCCAAGCTCCCCCGCCAGCGTCTCCACCGCGATCCCCGCCGACAATCCCGCGGCAATCCGGTGCAGCGCGGGCGGCTGCGGTGCACTGGCCGACAGGCGCGCCGCGACGATATCGTCCAGCACCCGCCAGCGCCCTTCGTCGTCGCGCGCCTCCAGCAGCCGCTCGCCGGGGGCCAGGCGACGCAGGGCGGGCAGGTCGTCGATCGTGACGACCCGGTCGGTCAGCTCGGCCACCGACGTGCCCGCGATCCGCGCGAGCATGGCCAGCGGCGCGCGCAGATAGATACCCTCCATCGCGCCGGTCGAGCGCGACAGCGACGTCCGCTGCGACAATCCCGCGACGAACGCGCCACCCGCCGGCAGACGGCGGACCGACCCCGCGGCATCGACCAGTTCGAGATCGCTGGCGAGATTGACGATCAGCGTGCCGTCCGTCCCCGCCAGTTCGCGCCGGGTGTCGAAGGTCGCGGTCCGTTCGCTCCACCAGCCATAGCCGCCGATCGCGCCCGCGAGCGCAGGGTCGGGCGCGGCATCGGTGAAGGTCCAGCGATCCTGGCCGTCATCGAACGATCGTGTCCGGCTCAACCTCGGCATCATTCACTCGCGGATCGCGGCGCCCGGTCGCACTATCCGGTCGAACGGGCGCACATGCAATATGCGGGCGGGGGACGTCGGCGCGGGAGCGGGACTCCCCCCGAACGGCTCGCCGCGCGGGGGCATGATCGCCGAGCGCAAGGTCTATCGGGAATGGGTAACGAATCCCCCGGGCCATCCTGCGTGGTGCCAAGCGCTGTACGATGGGTGCCATCGTGTCGCCGCAGAACGACCGGTTCGTCCCGACAGGTCGCCGCGCGCCTCCTCGCGTCGACCGGTGACAGCCAGCTTCAGGGAGACACGATTGCGATTCCGCGACGTGAGGTGACGCGGATGCCCTTGGGCCGGCCTGTCTTGCCCGTATCGCGAGCCGCTGTCGATGGTCGGGGAGACAGGATTCGAACCTGCGACATCCTGCTCCCAAAGCAGGCGCGCTACCAGACTGCGCCACTCCCCGACGCCGGGCTCCGGTTAGGCCGCGCTCGCTGGCGGCGCAAGCAGGGGAGCCCACAAAAAAGGGGGCATCCGAAGATGCCCCCTGATTGCATGCAACGTCAGATCGTTCGCGTCGTCAGGACGCGTTCTCCGCGGCGTCGCGGACATTGTCCGCGGCATCGTCGAGATGGTCGGCGGCCCCTTCGAGCATCGCCGCGGCCGACGCATTGGCGCTGGCATCCGCCATCGCCTCGAGGTTGTCCGCCTTGCGCTCCAGCGCATCGGCGACCGCCTCGGCATTGTTGGCGACCGAAACCGGTTCGGCGGCGCGGTCGCACGCCGCCGTGCCCAGGGGCGCGGTGATGGCGAGCAGGCCAGCGAGCAAGCGCATGGTGCCGTCCGAACCGATCAGGTCAGCCGATTACTTGGCGTTCGCCGCCGCGTCCTCGCCGGCCTCACGGACGTTGTCCGCGGCAGCCGCCAGGTTCTCCGACGCCGCCTCGGCATTGTCCTCGGCGAACGGGTTGGCGGTGGTGTTCGAGACGTCCGCCAGGTTGTCGGCCATCGCGTCGAGGTTGTCGGCGACCATGTCCGCGTTGTTCTCGACCGGAGTCTCGGTCTTCGAGCAGGCGGCGACCGACATCAGGCCAGCGGCGGCGGCAACGAGCAGGATCTTCTTCATAGGGATGCTCCCAAGCAGCATAAACCAATCGCGCCCGACCCCAACGCCGTCGCGAACGCCCGCAATACTCTACCGATTACGGGGGTCAATCGCAAAGTTCATCATTCAGAAAGGTTGCGGCGAACCGAATGTACCCGTCCCGACATACTGCCGTCCCGTCGCGGGAAGGCGGCGGGGCGTCACGGGCGGGTCACCGGCCCGATCTCCTCCGGCGCGTCGGCGACGATCGCGAGCATCGTGGTCCAGGCCGCGACGTTCTGGCGCAGCGCCTCCGGCTCGACGCGGTCGAGCGTGTCGTCGGGCGTGTGATGCACGTCGAAATAGTGCAGCCCCGACTGGTTCAGGTCGATCCCGGCCACCCCGGTGCGGATCGTCGGCGCGATGTCCGCGCCGTCGCCGCCCGGCCCGTCGCCGCGGACGATTCCCAGCGGTGCCAGCGCGCTGGCGAGGCGATCCGCGACCGGCGCGGCGCCGGCGGGCAGGGTCGACTGGACGCGCCAGACGCGATCCGCGCCGAAATCGCTTTCGGCCGCGGCGGCGTGGCGCTCGGTGCCGTGCCGCTTCTGATAGTCGCGCCCGCCATAGCCGCCGACCTCTTCCGCGCCGAACCAGACGACGCGGATCGTGCGCCGCGGGCGGCGGCCGCTGTCGAGGATGCGCTTGGCGGCGGCCGCGGTGATGGCGACGCCGCTGGCATCGTCGATCGCCCCGGTGGCGAGGTCCCAGCTGTCGAGATGCCCGCCGATCAAGACGACGCCGGCGTCCGCGTCGGTGCCGGGCACCTCGGCGATGACATTGCCCGATTCGCGCATGCCGACCTGCTTCGGCGTCAGCAGCAGCCGCATCCGCAGTGGCTGCCCGCGCGCCGCCAGCCGCTCGATCAGTTCGGCATCGGGCACCGACAGCGCAGCGGCCGGGATCGGCGCCACGCCGTCGGGGAAATTGGTGGTGCCGGTATGCGGCAGGCGGTGATGGTCGGTGCCGATCGAGCGGATCACGATCGCCGCCGCGCCCTTCTTCGCCGCCAGCGCCGGCCCGACGAACCGCGCCGTGCCGGAGGTGCCATAGCTGGAGCCGTCCTGCGTCGGCGCCATCGCACTGCCGACATAGGCGATCTTGCCCTTCAGGCTGCCGTCGGCGGCGCGCGCCAGGTCGCCATAGGTCGGGAAGACCACGATCTCGGCGGTCATGCCCTTCGCCGGGGTGGCGCCCGAATTGCCCAGCGCCGTCAGGTGCAGCTTCTGCGGCACGGGCGCGACGATCTCGCCTTCCTCCTCGCCGCGCACCCACACGGGCATCTGATATGTCTCGATGCGGACGTTGTGGAAGCCCAGCGCGGTCAGCTTCGCCTGCGCCCAGCGGCGCGCGCGCGCCTCCGCCTCGGTGCCCGCCATCCGCTGCCCGACCTCGGTCGTCAGGCCTTCGACGAGGGCATAGGCGACATCGTCCTTCAGCGCGGCATCGCGCAGCGCCGCCACCTGCGGATCGACCGCGGCGGGGGCGGGGGGTGCGGTGCGCTGCGCGACGGCAGGCGCGGCGAGCAGGGCGGATGCGACGAGCGCGAGCGGAAGGCGGTGGTTCATGGTGCGATGGCGTATCGGCTGGCGTGGCGTTTGCCAACGCCGCGTCGGCCGCCTACATGCGACGGAACTTTTCGCAGCATCGCAGTACGGAGCACGCAGCCCCCCATGGCCGTTCAGTATACCTATGTCATGAAGGGTCTGACCAAGACCTTCCCGGGCGCGAACAAGCCCGTCCTCAACAACATCCACCTGCAATTCATCCCGGGCGCGAAGATCGCGATCATCGGCCCCAACGGCGCGGGCAAGTCCACGCTGATGAAGGTGATGGCGGGCATGGACACCGAATTCCAGGGCGAGGCCTGGGCCGCGGAGGGCGTGCGCGTCGGCTATCTGGCGCAGGAGCCGCAGCTCGATCCGTCGAAGGACGTGATGGGCAACGTCAAGGACGGCGTGCGCCCGATCGCGGATCTGGTCGACCGCTTCAACGCCATTTCCGCGGAGATGGGTGATCCGAAGGACGACACCGACTTCGACGCGCTGATGGAGGAGATGGGCGACCTTCAGGCGAAGATCGACGCGGTCGACGGCTGGACGCTCGACAACCAGCTGGAGGTCGCGATGGAGGCGCTGCGCTGCCCGCCGGGCGACGCGGACGTGACGAAGCTGTCGGGCGGCGAGCGGCGCCGCGTGGCGCTGTGCCGGCTGCTGCTGGAGAAGCCCGACATCCTGCTGCTCGACGAGCCGACCAACCATCTCGACGCCGAGAGCGTCGCGTGGCTGGAGAATTTCCTGAAGGAATATACCGGCAACGTCATCCTGGTCACCCACGACCGCTACTTCCTGGATAACGTCGTCAACTGGGTGCTGGAGCTGGATCGCGGGCGTTACTACACCTACGAGTCCAACTATTCCGGCTATCTGGAGAAGAAGGCCAAAAGGCTGGAGCAGGAGGAGCGCGAGGAAGCCGGCAAGCAGCGCGCGATCGCCGACGAGCTGGCGTGGATGCGCCAGACCCCCAAGGCGCGCCAGACCAAGAGCAAGGCGCGTATCCGCGCCTTCGACGAGCTGATGGCCAAGCAGGAGAATCGCGTTGCGGGCAAGGCGCAGATCCTGATCCAGCTACCCGAGCGGCTCGGCGGCAAGGTGATCGAGGCCAAGGGCCTGACCAAATCCTATGGCGACAAATTGCTGTTCGAGAACCTCGACTTCATGCTGCCCCCCGGTGGCATCGTCGGCGTGATCGGGCCGAACGGCGCGGGCAAGTCGACCTTGTTCAAGCTCATCACCGGGCAGGAGCAGCCCGATGCCGGGACGATCGAGGTCGGCTCGACGGTGAAGCTCGGCTATGTCGACCAGAGCCGCGACGACCTCGATCCCAACAAGAACGTGTGGCAGGAAATCTCCGACGAGCTGGAGGTCTTCCGCTTCGGCAAGCAGGAGCTGGGGACGCGCGCCTATGTCGGCGCGTTCAACTTCCGCGGTCCGGACCAGCAGAAGAAGGTCGGTCAGCTGTCGGGTGGCGAGCGCAACCGCGTCCACATGGCCAAGATGCTGAAGGAGGGCGGCAACGTCCTGCTGCTCGACGAGCCGACCAACGACCTCGACGTGGAGACGCTGCGCGCGCTCGAAGAGGCGCTGGAGACGTTCGCGGGCTGCGCGGTGGTTATCAGCCACGATCGCTTCTTCCTCGATCGCCTGTGCACCCATATCCTGGCGTTCGAGGGCGACAGCCATGTCGAATGGTTCGAGGGCAATTACGAAAGCTACGAGGAAGACAAGCGCCGCCGCATGGGCGACGCGGCGGATCGCCCGACGCGGCTGGCGTACAAGAAGCTGACGCGGTGAGGTGAGGGGGCGGGGCGACGTCCGGCCACCGCCCACTCCCCGTTCGCCCTGAGGAGCCGTTGAGCGACGTCGAAACGGCGTCTCGAAGGGTGCTTCGAGACGAGGCGTCGACAAGCTCGGCCTCTCCTCAGCACGAACGGGTTTTGGCTGCGTGGGGCCTAACCTTCCCCGCTCAACCTCGCGGCAGCAGCGCCCCCGTCTCTATCACAACGCCCTCGATTGTGGCGGCCATCACCGCATCACCGAAAGGCAGCTCCCGCCGTTCGGCATAGGCATCGCCCGCCGGCTGCCACATCTGGTGGATCACGCCCGCGCGCACATCGACCACCCAATATTCGGGCACGCCATGCATGGCATACAGACGCGCTTTCGTGCCGAGGTCAGTGCTCAGCGTCGCATCGGACACCTCGACGACCAATTGGGCCTTCTCGCCCGGTAACGGTCCGTCGCGATGGTCCAGCGCGATGACGAGATCGGGTTCCGGCATCGTATTGTCGGAGAGCCGGACGGACGGGGCGATCAGCAGCACGAGATCCGTATGCGATGCCATCGCCCGACCAATGCCCGACGCCAGCGCCCCCTGTACTCTGGCGTGCGGCGTATAGGCCGGGCTCATGATCCAGATGTCCCCCTCGATCAATTCGGTCCGTCGATCGCCGAACGAGCCGTCCGCGGCCAGCCGGAGATAGTCTTCGACCGTCAATCGGTATTTGCCGGGGCTAAGGCGTTCCTGCACCGTCATGGGGACAGACTATCATCAAATGAGCGAACGGCAATCCGCGCCTACTTCCGTTCCGCCGCACTCGCCTCGCGCACGCCGCGGAACTCGCTCCCCGCGCTCCATTTTGGCCACATCCCGACCTTCGCCAGTCGCGCCCCGATCGTGTGGAACAGCTCGACGTCCGCCGCCGCGCCCGTCAGGTTCCAGCGCGCGTCCCAGGTGTCGCAGGTCTTGTGATAGCAGGCCATGTAGTCGTCGAGCCACTTCTGCCCCGCCGCCCGACCCCCGGCGGCCAGGTCGCTCGCCCCGCCCAGCGCCATCAGCAGCAGCGACGGCACGCCGCGGCGCACGACCGAGAAATGATCGGCGCGATAGAACAGCCCGCGCTCGCTGAACGTCTCCGGCGTGATCGTCCGCCCCTGTGCGCGCGCGGCGTCGGTCAGCAGCGCGTCGAGCGACGACTGGCCCGCCCCCACCAGCACCACGTCCTTCGCCGGGCCGGCGGTCTGGAGGATGTCGAGCGTCAGGTTGGCGGCGGTCTTCGCCAGCGGCATCACCGGGTGCGTGGCATAATATTCGGAGCCGAGCAGCCCGCGCTCCTCGCCGGTCCACAGCGCGAAGACCAGCGAGCGGTCGGGCGCCGGCCCCGCCTTGAACAGCCGCGCCAGCTCGACCACGCCCGCGACGCCCAACGCATCGTCGTTGGCACCGGGGCGCAGCGTCCTGCCCGACGCGTCCGCCGGGCCTTCGCCATAGGCGTCCCAATGCGCCGCGAACATCACGCTCTCGTCCGCGCGCTTCGTGCCGGGGATCATCGCCAGCACGTTGGCGCTCTCGATCCGCTCCACCGACACCTTGGCGTCGGCGGAGAAGGCCATCTTCATCTCGACCGGGCGGAACGACGCCTGCCGCGCCGCGACGCGCAGCTTGGCCAAGTCCAGCCCTGCGCCTGCGAACAGTCGTTCGGCGGCGTCATGCTCGATCCAGCCCTGCAACGGCACGCGCGGATCGTCCGCGCCGCGCACGATGTCGTAATTCTCGCCGTTCGACGCATTGACCGTCGACCACGGATAGCCCGCGCCCCCCGTGTCATGGACGATCAGCGCGGCGGCGGCGCCGCGCCGGGCCGCCTCCTCGAACTTGTAGGTCCAGCGGCCGTAATAGGTCATGCGGCGCTCGCCGAACCGCCCCTTGGCGTCGTCGCCCGCCTGCGCCTCGAAATCGGGATCGTTGACCAGGAAGACGATCGTCTTGCCGCGGACGTCGATGCCCTTGAAATCGTCCCACTTCGCCTCGGGTGCGGACACGCCGTATCCGACGAAGACCATCGGCGACGCCGCGATCGACACCGCGGGCGCGGCGCGCACCGTCGTCACCGCGATCTCGCGCCCCTGCGTCAACACGGTGTCGCCGGCGCGCATCGTCGCGCCATCGGCGATGCGGGTGTGGACCAGCGGCACCTTCTGCACCCATTGCCCGTCCGGCCCGGCGGGGGAGAGGCCGAGCGCTTTGAACCGCGCCACCAGCCAGTCGAGCGTCTTTGTCTCGCTCGGGGTGCCCGGCGCGCGTCCGCCGAAATCGGGCGAGGCGAGCGTGCGGACATCCTGCGACAGCCGTGCGGGATCGGCCTTCTGCGCCATCACGGGGGTGGCGGCGATCACCGCGGGAAGAAGGCACAGGGCGCGCCGCATAGGTCCGGTTTCCTTATTCTTTCCACCGGACATAGACGTGGTTCTCGCGCCGGTCGACGTCGATCGAGGGGATCGCGTCGACCAGGTCGGACAATCGCTTGAAACCATAATTGCGCACGTCGAAGCTGGAGCGGTTGGCGGCGCGCTGCCCCAGTGCGGACAGGCCGACGAAGCCCTTGGCATCGGGCTTCAGCGACTCATAGGCGTCGTGGAGCAGGTGGAGCAGTTCGGGATCGTTCACCGTCCCCGCGGTGGTCGCGGCCGGGGCGGGCGCGGCGGCGCCGATCGCGGGCGGCACCGACTGGTCGAACGGCACGTCGACGCGGCGCGCGCGCTTCGGCTTGGTCGTCTCCAGCAGCGCGTTGACGTCGATGAAGCGGGTGCAGGCGTTGCGGAAGCCTGCGGGCGTGCTGGCATTGCCGAAGCCATAGACGTCCAGCCCGTCCTGCCGGATGCGGGTGGCCAGCGGCATGAAGTCGCTGTCCGACGACATGATCCCGAACGCATCGACGCGCCCGCGGTGGAGCAGGTCCATCGCGTCGATCGTCATCTTCATGTCGGTGGCGTTCTTGCCCTTGGTCAGGTCGAACTGCTGCTGCGGCTCGATCCCGTGCGCGACGGTCATCTCGCGCCAGCCCTTCAGCGCGTCCTTCGACCAATTGCCATAGACGCGGCGGATGTTGACGCTGCCGAACTCCGCGAGCGCGGTCAGCACCGGGTCGAGCGCGTGCCAGGAGGCGTTGTCCGCATCGATCAGCAGCGCGATGTTGCGGGTGGGCGTGTCGTCGGTGGCCATGCCGGATGCATTGTCCGGCACGGCCACCGCGTCAATCGCTCAACCGCCGGCATTCAACCGTTTGGCCCCGCCCGGTCGCTGCGATAGGATTGGCCCGCGTCGATCGCATCCTGCTTGGTCGGTCGCGTCGTGCCGTCGGGATCGTCGACCTGCTTCAGGTCCGCCTGCGACCCCAGGTCGCGCGCCAGCGCGCCGCCGCCGGTGGAGGGCACCGCCTCGCCGCCGGGGATCATGCCCTCAATCACGTCCTTGTCGTCGTGGTCGCGTGCCGAGGTCACGCGGGGATGTTCGTCCGCCATCGTCTTTCTCCTTTGGGATCAAAGCGATCGGCGGCGATGCCTGTTCCTCATCCGGTCGGATAGGTGATCGCGACAACCTCATATTCGCGCTCGCCGGCGGGCAGCGCGACGCGGCGCAGGTCGCCGACCGCCGCGCCGCGCAGCGCGCGCGCCAGCGGGGCGTTCCAGCCGACCCGCCCGGCGCCGGCCTCCGCCTCGTCGTCGCCGACCAGCGTCAGGACGCGCTCCTTGTCATCCTCGTCCGCGATCGTCACGGTGGCACCGAACCACACCCGCGCGCGATCCTGCTGTTGCGCGGGATCGACCACCTTCGCCGCCTTCATCCGCCGCGACAGCCAGCCGAGCCGCCGGTCGATCTCGCGCAGCCGCTTGCGGCCGTAGATGTAATCGCCGTTCTCCGACCGGTCGCCATTCCCCGCGGCCCAGGAAATCGTCTCCACCAGCGCCGGCCGCTCGGTGGCGAACAGCCTCTCATATTCGGCACGCAGCGCGGCATAGCCGGCGGGGGTGATGTGGTTGGGGCGGTCGGTCATTTCATTGGCGGTAGCGGAAGAGGATGGTCACGCGAAGCCGCGACGACGCGAGGATGGATGTTCGCGCAGAGACGCGGAGGCGCAGAGATGATGTGGACGCCGCGATAGCGGCTTTACCTGTTGCCGGCCCGGGATTTTCGGGCGCGCTGTCGCGCGCGAACCATCTCTGCGCCTCCGCGTCTCTGCGCGAACAACAATTCCTTGCTCACCCCGCGCGCGACCGCCCGAGATACCAGCTCAGGTTGTTCGGCCCGCGGCTCTTCGCGCGCGGCGGGTTCATCAGGTCATAGACGACGGCATTCTCCAGCACGCGCTGGACGTAGTTGCGCGTCTCGCCGAACGGGATCGCCTCGACCCAGTCGACCGCATCGACCCCGCCGGTGCGCGGGTCGCCGTTGGCGCGCAGCCACTTGTTCACATTGCCCGGTCCCGCATTGTACGCCGCGATCGCCAGCGGATAGCTGCCGTAGAGCGCGAAGATGCGCTGGAAGTAACTGGAGCCGAGCTGGATGTTATAGCCGGTGTCGCTCACCAACCGCGCCGGATCATAGGGCAGGCCCAGCTTCCCCGCCTGCTCGCGCGCGGTGCCGGGCATCAGCTGCATCAGCCCGCTGGCGCCCACCGGGCTGCGCGCGGCGCGGTCGAACTGGCTTTCCTGCCGCGCGACCGCATGGATCATCGTCCACTGATCCTCATACCCGCCGGGTACCGCGACCGTGGGAAAGCCGTTGCGGCTATATTCGGTCAGCCCGTTCTGCATCGCGCTGCGCCCCACCAGCACGCCCAGATCGGGGCGGGACAGCGACCGCGACAGCTCGTCCGCGAGATAATGGTCGGTGTCGCTGGTCGCGTCGCTCGCGATCTGGCGGACGAACGCGGTCTGGTCCTGATACAGCCCGCTGCCGCCCAGGAACTGTGCCGCGCGCACCGTCTCGCGCGCATAGAAGGCCTGACGTGCGGCGGGTGCGATCGCGGGCGCGGGTGGCGCCGGCGGGGCGGTGAGCGCGCGGCCGAGATGCTCGATCGCGAGCTGGCCGTAATATTGGTCACGATAGCCCGCGGTCCGCTCGAACAATGCGGTCGCGTCCGGCTGGCGCGCGGTTTCCGCGGCGCGCGCGGCCCAGTAGAAGCCCTTGGCGCGCGTCTGCGGCGACTGGCTGCCGCGGCCATAGCGTTCGAACATCGCGCGAGCGTCCGCGGGGCGGCCGATCTTCATCGCCGCCTGTCCCGCGAGCCAGGCGAGGCTGGTGTAATCGTCGCGCTCGCCATAGCTCTTGCGCGACACGTCGGTGCCGGCGGGATAGGCATCGTCGATCTGGCGCGCGATGTCATAGGCGGTCTGCCACTGGCCGTCCGCCGCCGCCGCGCGGGCGTTGGTCAGCAACACCTCGTAGAATTTCTCGACATTGCCCGGCAGCGTCATGCCGCTGCGCGTGCGCGCCAGCCACGACCGCGCGCTGTTCGAGGCGCCGTTGTTGCGCCACCACGTCGCCTTGTCCGCGATATAGCCGGGGTCGCGCGCGCCGGCCGCATCGCCGGTCGCGGCCAGCGTCGCGGCGGTGGCGGCATTGGTGCGGAAGGCGAGCCGCGCCTCGAACAGCGGTCGCGCGGTCGCGCTGGTCAGCGGCAGCAGCCGGGCCGCGCTGCCGGTCGCGCCCTGCCACAGCAGCGCGTCCATGCGGCGGTCGTGGTCGGCGGGCGACAGCGCGCCGGCGAACTGGTTCAGCACCGTCGCCTCGTCCTGCGCCGACAGGCTGCCCAGCCGCCACGCGGTGCGCGCCGCCGCATTCGCCTCGCCGGTCGCCCCCGTCGCGGCATAGGCGCGCGCGCACCCGACCCAGCCCGCCGCGGTCAGCGGGGCGAAGCGGCGGCAGAAGGCGATCGCGCTCGACGGGCTGACGTTGGGATCGCTCGCCAGCTTGCGCTCGACGATGCGGCGGATGCCCGCCTCGCCGGGCCAGCCGGGATGCTGCGCCAGGAACGTGGCATAGGTGTCGAACGGCAGCGCCTCGGTCTGCTGGATCGCCTTCCACGTCGCGATCGGCTGCGCCAGTCCCGGCAGCGCGGCGGGCGCGACGGCGGGTGGAGCAGGAGCGGGAGTGGGGGCGGGCGCATACTGGCCCAGCATCGTGGCGGCACCCGCCATGGCAACGAAAAGGATCAACGCACCTGCCTTCACTGTTCGACGGACACCATCGGTGGACAGACTAAAGATGTTAGCCGTATCTGCGCTGAACGACCGCCCCCTCTTTTCGGCTCCAGGAGCGACAGCACAACATGTTTTCCGGTTCGATCCCCGCTTTGGTGACCCCGTTCGATGCCGCGGGCGCGTTCGTCGAGAAAGCCTATCGCGACCTGATCGAATGGCAGATCGCGGAAGGATCGTCCGCTTTGGTGCCGTGCGGCACGACCGGGGAGGCGGCGACGCTGACCAAGGAGGAGCAGTTCGCGATCGTGCGCGTCTGCGTCGATCAGGCGCGCGGCCGCGTGCCGGTGATCGCAGGCGCGGGTTCCAACGACACGCGCGTCGCCGCGGCGAACCTGATCGCCGCGAAGGAGGCCGGCGCCGACGCCGCGCTGATGGTCCCGCCCTATTACAATCGCCCCTCGCAGGACGGCATCTACCAACATTTCGCCGCGCTGGCGCCCACGTCGCCGCTGCCGATCGTGCTCTACAACGTGCCCGGCCGCACCGTCACCGACATCCAGCCCGCGACCCTGGTGCGGATCGTTCAGGCCTTTCCGCAGGTGTTCGTCGCGGTGAAGGACGCCTCCGGCGTGCTCCAGCGCGTCTCGGAGCATCGTGTCGCGCTGGGCGACGGCTTCTGCCAGCTGTCGGGCAATGACGACATGGCGCTGGGCTACAACGCCACCGGCGGGGTGGGGTGCATCTCCGTCACCGCGAATGTCGCGCCGCGGCTGTGCGCCGACTTTCAGGCGGCCTGCGCGGCCGACGACTATGCGACGGCGCGCGACCTCAACGACCGCCTCTTCGCGCTCCATGTATCGCTGTTCACCGATGCCTCGCCCGGCCCCGTCAAGTACGCCATGACCAAGGTCCGCCCCGGCTTCCCCGAGGGCCTGCGCCTGCCGATGACCTGGCCGTCCGACGCCAGCCGTGCCGCGGTGGACGCGGGGCTGGCGGCGGCGGGGCGGTAGTCGCTTTCACGACCCCCGTTCGCCCTGAGGAGAGGCTGAGCTTGTCGAAGCCTCGTCTCGAAGGGTATGCGCAGGTGCTTCGAGACGGCGCTTCGACAAGCTCAGCGCCTCCTCAGCACGAACGGGCGTTTGCGGATGATCTCCCTTTGCCCCGCGCGCCCTCAGCCCCTACATCGCCCCCATGCCGCGTCCCAAGCCCGCCACGTTCGACAAGAAGAAGGTCGTCGCCGAGAACCGCCGCGCCCGGTTCGACTACGCCATCGACACCACCTACGAGGCCGGCATCGTCCTGACCGGGACCGAGGTGAAGTCCTTGCGCTTCGGCGAGGGCTCGATCGCGGAAAGCTATGCCGAGGTGTCGGGCGACGAGGTGTGGCTGGTCAATTCCAACATCCCGGAATTCAGCCACGGCAACCGCTTCAATCACGAACCCAAGCGGCCCCGTAAACTGCTGCTTCATGAGCGCGAGATAAACAAGCTGCACGGGGCGGTGGCGCGCGAGGGCATGACGCTGGTCCCGCTCACCGTCTATTTCAACGGGCAGGGACGCGCGAAGGTGGAGCTGGCATTGGCGAAGGGGCGCAAGGCGCACGACAAGCGCGAGCATATCAAGGAGCGCGACTGGAAGCGCGAGGCCGGTCGCGTCATGCGCGAGCACGGGTGAGGTGGCCTCGCGACCGATGACCGGATGGGAGCGGATGGCGGCGTGGAGCCGGCGCAACCTGCCGACGCGCGAATCGATGGAGAACAGCCGCCTGCTGCGCCCCGTCGCGCACCGCGTGCTGGCGCCGGAACTGTGGCGCTTCACCCGCCGCTCGGTGCCGCGCGGCGTCGCGCTGGGGATGGTCGCGGGCATCCTGTTCCCGGTCGCGCAGATCGCGATCGCGGCGCTGATCGCGCTGCCGTTCCGCGCCAACGTGCCGGTGGCGGCGCTGGTCACCTTCATCACCAATCCCTTCACCACGCCCTTCATCCTGTTCGCCGCCTATCAGAGCGGCGCGTGGCTGCTGCGCTCCAACGCGCCTGCGGTGGCGCAGCCGGTGGCGGAGGCGGCGACCGGGTGGCTGCAATGGCTGTGGGATGCCGGGCCGCCGCTGGTGGTCGGGCTGCTGGTCATCACCGCGGTCGCCTCGCTGCTGGGCTATGCCGCGGCGGCGCTGGGCTGGCGCCTGTGGATCGCGCGCAAGTGGCGCCACCGGCACGACAGGGGGTAGGATCTAGACCCTGGGTTGGGCCGCCGTTTCGACCACCTCCGTTCGTGCTGAGGAGAGGCTGAGCCTGTCGAAGCCTCGTCTCGAAGCATCAGCGCCCTTCGAGACGCCGTTTCGACAGGCTCAACGGCTCCTCAGGGCGAACGGCGGTGTTCGCAACTCCCGCCTAGCGCGCACCGAATCGGCGCTCTAAGAGACGGCATCCGGAGGGGGGCGGAACGCCACAGGATGCCGATTTCCATGCCGAAGTATTCGCGTAACGTCTTGATTGCCCTCTGCGCCGCCGGGGCGGCGGTGCCCGCCGCGCTGATCGCGCAAAACACCACGGAAACGCCCGTTGCCGACAAGCCCGCCTATGGCAGCTTCGGCTTCGACACCGCCGGGATGGACCGCAGCGTCAAGCCCGGCGACGATTTCTACGCCCATGCCAACGGCACCTGGGCGAAGAACACCGCGATCCCCGGCGACGAATCCTCCTATGGCGCGTTCAACACGTTGCAGGACCGCTCGCGCGAGCAGACCCGCGGGCTGCTGGAGGCGGCACCCGACACCACGATCGGGCGCGCCTATGCCACCTATCTCGACACCGCCGCGATCGAGCGCGCAGGGCTGACGCCGATCGCGCCATGGCTGGCGAAGGTGAAGGCGGTCGATAAGGCGGGCTATGCCACGCTGCTGGCGGAGGCCGATCGCAACGGCATCGACGTGCCCTTCGCGGTCTATGTCGGGCAGGACGACAAGGCGCCCGACACCTATGTCGTCAGCGTGCGGCAGGCCGGGCTGGGGATGCCCGACCGCGATTATTACCTCTCCGCCGATCCCAAGCTGGCGCAGGCGAAGGTCGCGTATCAGGCGCATCTCGCCAGGGTGCTGACGCTGGCGGGCGAACCGGATGCGGAAGCGCGCGCCGCCGCGATCCTGGCGTTCGAGACCGCGATCGCGCAGGTCCACTGGACCCGCATCGACAGCCGCGACGCCGACAAGCGCTATAACAAGATGACGCTGGCGCAACTGACCGCGGCCGCGCCCGGGTTCGACTTCGCCACCTATCTGCGCGCTAACCGCACGCCCGCCGACACGCTGATCGTGGCGCAGCCGAGCGCGGTCACCGGCATCGCCGCGCTGATCGCGCAAACGCCGGTCGCGGTGCTGCGCGACCAGTTGCTGGTGCGCAGCCTCGACGGGTTCGCCGCGGTGCTGCCGTCGGCGTTCGACAAGGAGCGGTTCGCCTTCTTCGACACCGTCCTGAACGGCACGCCCGAGCAGCAGGCACGGTGGAAGCGCGGCGTCGCCTTCACCTCCGCGGCGCTGTCGGACGAGGTCGCCAAGGTCTATGTCGCGCGCTACTTCCCGCCCGCGACCAAGGCGGCGGCGGACGAGATGGTGAGGAACATCATCGCCGCGATGAACCGTCGCATCGACAAGCTGGCGTGGATGGACGCGCCGACCAAGGTCAAGGCGCATGCGAAGCTCGCCGCCTTCGTGCCGCGCATCGGCTATCCGGAAAAGTGGCACGATTACAGCGCGCTGGAGATTCGCTCCGGCGATGCATTTGGCAATGCGCTGCGCGCCAACCAGTGGCGGCATGACGACATGGTGGCGAAGCTGGGGCAGCCGATCCGCCGCTGGGAATGGGGCATGACGCCCATGACCGTGAACGCCCAGGCCAATTTCGGGCTGGTCGCGATCACCTTCCCCGCCGCGATCCTGCAACCGCCGTTCTTCGATCCGAAGGCGGATGCGGCGGTCAATTATGGCGGGATCGGCGCGGTCATCGGGCATGAGATGAGCCACCATTTCGACGACCAGGGCGCGAAATACGATGCGCAGGCGCGGCTGGTGCAATGGTGGAGCGACGCCGACGTGGCGCGGTTCAAGGCGCTCAGCCAGAAGCTGGTGGCGCAATATGACGCCTATCAGCCGCTGCCCGGGATGCACGTGAAGGGCGCGCTGACGCTGGGCGAGAATTCGGCCGATCTGGCGGGGCTGGCGGCGGCGCACGACGCCTATCTCGCCTCGCTCAAGGGGGCCAGGCCGCGCGTGATCGACGGGTTCAGCGCCGACCAGCGCTTCTATCTCGGCTGGGCGCAGGTGTGGCGGCGCAATTATCGCGAGGCGAACCTGCGCCAGCGGCTGCTGACCGATCCGCACGCGCCGTCCGAACAGCGCAGCTGGATCGTGCGCAACATGGACCCGTGGTACGCCGCCTACCGTCCGGCACCGACCGACCGGCTGTACCTGGCGCCTGCGGCGCGGGTGAAGATCTGGTAGATGGCGTATCGCGCGATCGAGGGGGGCGACGCGCTCAGGACCGGGCGGCGGATCGCCTGGGCGGCGGGCGTGCTGGCGGCGCTGGCCGCGGGCGGACTGATCCTGTGGCTGGTCGGCGACATGGCGGTGGCGGCGGGGTTCGCCGCCGCCGCCATCCTGCTGGTCGCGGTCGCGATCGCGGTCATGGCGCTGCGCCCGGCGCCGGTGGTGGAGCCGACCGCGGAGCATGACTGGGCGCTGATCCGCGACCTGGCGGAGGCGAGCGCGGACGGTGTCGCGGTGACCGATCGCGGCGGCCGGCTGGTGTGCGCCAACGACCGCTATGAGCAGCTGTTCGGCGGCTTTCCCACCCCGCCGTCGATCCCGCTGGCGGGCGACGGCGCGAGCGAACTGGCGGTCGCGGGGCGTGCGGCATGGCGCGACGGGCGTGCCGAAGTCGCGCTGCGCGGCGCGGCGGGCGCGATCGAGGCGACGATCACCCGCGCCGGGCAGCAGCAGGACATGCTGGTGTGGCGCTTCGCCGGTGCGGCGGTGCCCGGCGGGCAGCCGGCACGGCTGGCGGAATCGCTGGAGGGGGCGCTCGGCGCGCAGCTCGGCGCGTCGGGCGTGATGGCGGCGCTGGTGACGGCGGAGGGCTATGTGCTCGCCGCCAATGCGGTGGCGAAGATCCGCGCGACCGGCAGCAACGACGGCGTGTTGCAGGGCGAGGATCTCGCGCGCTTCCTGGCGGAGGGGCAGGGTGGCACCGTCCGGCTGGTGGCGGAGGGCGATGCCGCCAATCCGCTGCGGCTGCTCCAGATCCCGCTGGGCGAGGATGCCGACGCGCCGATCCTGGTGGTGATGGTCGATGTCGACAGTTCGATGATGGGGCAGGGCGGCGATATCGAGGGGCTGCTGATGCTGATGCCCTTCGGCGTCGCGCTGGTCGATCGCGAGGGGCGGTTCGTGCAGATGAACCAGGCGTTCGCGCGCGCCGCGGGGGTCGAGCCGGGGCAGCTGCCGGTCTATCCCGGCGATCTGGTGGTGCGCGAGGACAAGGGCGTCGTCGCCGACGCGATCCGTCGCTTCGCCGGCGGCGCCGCGCGCTCGACCGATCTCGCGGTGCGGCTGAAGGATCATCCCGACGAGCCGGTGGCGCTGTCGATCGCGGCGGCGCGCGGGCTGGGCGAGGCGGCGGTGCTGCTGAGCCTGAAGGATAATAACGAGGAGAATCGCCTGAAGCGCGAGGTGGCGCAGGCCACCAAGATGCAGGCGGTCGGCCAGCTGGCGGGCGGCGTCGCGCACGATTTCAACAACATCCTGACCGCGATCATCGGCCATTGCGACCTGATGCTGATGCGTCATTCGCCCGGCGACAGCGACTACGACGACATCCAGCAGATCCGCGCCAATTCCAACCGCGCCGCCAGCCTGACGCGCCAGCTGCTCGCCTTCAGCCGTCAGCAGACACTGCGCCCGCAGGTGCTGCAATTGCCCGACGTCGTGTCCGAAGTGTCCAATCTGCTAAAGCGGCTGATGGGCGAGACGGTGACGATGGAGGTGAAGCACGGCCGCAACCTGGGCGCGGTGCGCGCCGATCCGGGGCAGCTCGAACAGGTGGTCGTCAATCTCGCCGTCAACGCGCGCGACGCGATGCTGAGCAAGGGGGCCAATGGAGGAACAGGGGGGGGCAAACTGACGATCCAGACCCGCTCGGTCCCGATCGCGGAGATCCGCCGCCGCGGCAGCGACATCATGCCGCTGGGCGATTATACCGCGCTGGAAATCTCCGACACCGGCACGGGCATCCCGCCCGACCTGCTCGGCAAGATCTTCGAGCCGTTCTTCACCACCAAGGAGGTCGGCAAGGGCACCGGGCTGGGGCTGTCGACCGTCTATGGCATCGTCAAACAGTCGGGCGGCTATATCTTCGCGGATTCGAAGCCGGGGCAGGGCGCGACCTTCACCATCTATTTGCCGGTCCATACCGCCAGCGCCGGCGAGGCGACCCCTGCGGCCAAGCCCTCCGCGCGCGCCAAGGCGGGCGGCGACCTGTGGGGCACCGGCACGATCCTGCTGGTGGAGGACGAGGATATGGTGCGCGCGGTCGCCGAACGCGCGCTGGCGCGGCAGGGCTATACCGTGCTGGCGGCGGAGAATGGCGAGGCGGCGCTGGAGCTGCTGGCCGGGGTCGACCGTCCGACGATCATCATCACCGACGTGATGATGCCGGTGATGGACGGGCCGACGCTGGCACGCGCGGTGCGGCGGATGTACCCCAACATCCCGATCCTGTTCATGTCGGGCTATGCCGAGGAGCAGCTGCGCCGCTCGATCGACCTCGACAATGTCGCCTTCCTGCCCAAGCCGTTCTCCGTCCAGCAGCTGGCGGAGGCGACGCGCGACATCCTGTCGACCCAGGGTGGGGTGGCGGGCGCGGGCGCGGGCGCGGGGGCCGCGTGAGGCGGTTGCACCGCGGCGCAACCGCGCTATGGCTTGATGCATGACGATGCGCGTATTGCTGGTCGAAGACGAACCCCTCATCGCGATGATGCTGGAGGATTTCCTGGAGGCGCTGGACAAGGCGCATGCCGGCACCGCGGAGTCGGTCGGCGCGGCACTGTCGATCGTGGAGAAGGGCGAGTTCGACGCCGCGATCCTCGACGTCAACCTGCGCGGCGGGGAGAAGAGCTTTCCGATCGCGGACGCGCTGGCGGCGCGCGACATCCCGTTCGTCTTCGCGACCGGCGGCGGCGGCGAGGAGATCGCCCCCGAACACCGCGACCGCCCGCGGCTGGCGAAACCGTTCACGATGGACGGCGTGGAGAAGGCGCTGGCGGCGCTGGGCTGAGAAAGCCGGTCACCCTCACCCCTCCGGCGCCCGGCGTAGCCGGGTGGGAAGGGTGAGGGCGATTTCAAACGCTAATATCCTTGCGTCCACCCCGCTTCCCGCGACATAGGCGTGCGCGCCATGACCAACACCTTCGACAAGTCCCGCCTGCCCAGCCGCCATGTGTCGGTGGGTCCCGAGCGCGCGCCGCACCGCAGCTATTATTATGCGATGGGCCTGACCGAGGAGGAGATCGCGCGCCCGTTCGTGGCGCTTGCCTCCGCCGGCAACGACAGCGCGCCATGCAACACCACGCTCGACGCGCAGGCCGATGCCGCGCGCCGCGGGGTGGAGCAGGGCGGCGGCATGCCGCGCCGCTTCAACACGATCACCGTCACCGACGGCATCGCGATGGGGCATCAGGGGATGAAATCCTCGCTGGTCAGCCGCGAGGTGATCGCCGACTCGGTCGAACTCTCCGTCCGCGGCCATTGCTACGACGCGCTCGTCGGCTTCGCGGGCTGCGACAAGTCGCTGCCGGGCATGATGATGGCGATGCTGCGGCTCAACGTGCCGTCGATCTTCGTCTATGGCGGCTCGATCCTGCCCGGCCGGTTCCAGGACCGCGACGTCACCGTCGTCGACGTGTTCGAGGTGGTCGGCAAGTACGCCGCCGGCGCCTGCCCGATCAGCGAGGTCCACGCGCTGGAGAAGGTCGCGTGCCCCGGCCATGGCGCGTGCGGCGGGCAATATACCGCCAACACCATGGCCTGCGTCGGCGAGGCGATCGGGCTGTCGCTGCCCAACAGCAACATGGTCCCCGCCCCCTATACCTCGCGCGAGCAGATCGCGGTCGCCGCGGGCGCGCAGGTGATGGAGCTGCTGGCGCAGAACATCCGCCCGCGCGACATCTGCACCCGCGACGCGTTCGAGAATGCGGCGCGCATCGTTGCCGCGACCGGCGGCTCGACCAACGGCGCGCTCCATCTGCCCGCGATGGCGCATGAGGCGGGGATCGCGTTCGACCTGTTCGACGTGGCCGAGATCTTCAGGACCACGCCCTACATCGCCGACCTGAAGCCGGGCGGCAAGTATGTCGCCAAGGACATGTACGAGGCCGGCGGCGTCTATATGCTGATGAAGACCTTGCTGGCGGAAGGGTTGCTGCACGGCGACTGCCTCACCGTCACCGGCAAGACGCTGGCCGAGAACATCGACCAGGTGACGTGGAACCCCGACCAGAAGGTGATCTACGACGCGAAGGCGCCGATCACGCCGACCGGCGGCGTCGTCGGGCTGCGCGGCACGCTGGCGCCCGACGGCGCGATCGTGAAGGTGGCGGGCATGGCGCGGCTCCAGTTCGAGGGGCCGGCGCGCTGCTTCGACTGCGAGGAAGACGCCTTCGCCGCGGTCGAGGCGCGCTCGATCCGCGAGGGCGAGGTGGTCGTGATCCGTTACGAAGGGCCGAAGGGCGGGCCGGGGATGCGCGAGATGCTGTCCACCACCGCCGCGCTCTATGGGCTGGGCATGGGCGAGAAGGTCGCGCTCCTGACCGACGGGCGCTTCTCGGGTGCGACGCGCGGCTTCTGCATCGGCCATGTCGGGCCGGAGGCGGCGGACGCCGGCCCGATCGCTTTGGTCGAGGACGGCGACACGATCCGTATCGATGCCGAGGCCGGCACGATCGACCTGCTGGTGGACGAGGCCGTGCTGGCGGAGCGGCGCGCGCGCTGGACCGCGCGGCAGAACGATTATGGCGCGGGGGCCTTGTGGCGCTATGCGCAGAATGTCGGTCCGGCGTATCAGGGGGCGGTCACCCACCCCGGCGCGGCAGCGGAGCGGCATGTTTACGCGGATATTTAAGGCGCACACCGTCATTGCGAGCGTCGCGATGACGTTGACGATGCTCGTCGCCTGTCAGGAAAAGACCACCGACACCCAGGTGCTGGCCAAGGTCGAGGCGGCGCAGAACGACGCCGCGGCGGAGGACGGCCGCATCAAATGCGCGCTCGCCGGATCGGATGCGTTTCAGCGCGTCTGCACGATCGATCGCGAAACCGGCGACCGCGGGCTGATCCTGACCGTCCACCACCCTGACGGCGGGTTCCGCCGCCTGCTGGTGACGAAGGACGGTCGCGGCGTGGTCGCGGCGGACGGCGCGGAGCCGGCCCGGGTGGCGATCGTCGACGTGAACGAAATCGAGGTGGCGCTGGGCAACGACACCTATCGCCTGCCCGCAATGGTGAAGAAATGATCCCGATCTTCCATCAGCCGATCTTGACCGCGGCGGAGATGCGCGCCGCGGAAGACGCCAGCGGTGAGACGCCCGAGGCGCTGATGGCGCGTGCCGGCGTCGCGGTCGCGCACGCGGTCGACCGGCTGGCCGCGAACCATGCGGTGCTGATCCTCTGCGGCCCCGGCAACAACGGCGGCGACGGCTATGTCGCGGCCGCCCGGCTCGCGGCGATGGGGCGGCAGGTTCGCGTCGCCGCGGCCGGCGAGCCGCGCGCCCCCGCCGCCATCGCCGCGCGCGCGCGCTGGGCCGGCGCGGTCGAGCCGCTCGTCACCGCCGCACCCGCGCCGGTGGTGGTCGATGCGCTCTACGGCACCGGCCTGTCGCGACCGCTGGCGCAGGACGAGGTGGCCGCCCTCATCCGTCTGACCAACGCGGCGGTGCTGTCGATCGCGGTCGACCTGCCGAGCGGGGTGGCGAGCGACGACGGTCGCCTGTTGGGCGGGGTGCCCGCAATCGACGTGACGCTGGCGCTGGGCGCGGTGAAGCCCTCGCATCTGCTGCAACCCGCCGCCGCGCGGTGCGGCGCGGTGCGGCTGCTGGAACTGGATATTCCGATCGCGTCGAACGCCAGCGTGAACGGACCGGAGGTGCTGGCCCCGCCGCGCCCCGACGCGCACAAATTCACCCGCGGCATGGTCGCGGTGGTGAAGGGCCGGATGGCGGGTGCCGCGCATCTGGCCGCCATCGCGGCGATGCACGCCGGCGCCGGCTATGTCGCGCTGCTCGGCGCCACCATGCCCGGCGTGCCGCACGCATTGGTGCGGCGTCCGCTCGACGACGAGGCATTGTCCGACCCGCGCATCGGCGCGCTGGTGATCGGCCCGGGGCTGGGCCGCGACGACGACATGCGTGGCCTTCTCCACCGCGCGCTCGCGACCGATAGCGCGCTGGTGATCGATGGCGACGCCCTCCACCTCGTCACGCCGGAGCAACTGAAGGCCCGCGGGGGCACGATGATCCTGACCCCCCATGCGGGCGAGTTCGCCGCGCTGTTCGGCACGCCCGTGGCCTCGAAGATCGACGCGGCCCGCGCGGCGGCGGCGCGCAGCGGCGCGACCGTCGTTTTCAAGGGCGCGGACACGGTCATCGCCGGTCCCGACGGCCGCGTCGTCGTCGCCGGGGAGGCGAGCGGCTGGCTCTCGACCGCGGGCACCGGCGACGTGCTGGCGGGCGCGATCGCGGCGATGCTGTCGGGCGGCGTCTCGCCGGTCGATGCCGCCGCGATGGGCGTATGGATGCATGGCGCGGCGGCGCGGCGGCTGGATACCGCCTTCGTCGCCGACGATCTCGCGCACGCGCTCTCCGACGTCAGGGCCGCGCGATGAGCGTGGTCGTGCGGGTCGCCGGTCGCGGCGACGGCGTCACCGAAGACGGGCGACATGTCGCCTTCGCCGCGCCGGGCGATACGATCGCCGCGGACGGCAGCATCGTCCCCGGGCCGCATCACGCCACCCCCGCCGTGCCGCCATTTCCCGGCGTGCGGCGGGTGCCAGTTGCAGCATCTCGACGACGACAGCTGGTCCGCCTTCATCATCGATCGCATCGGCGCCGCGCTCGCGGCGCAGGGCGTCGCGGCGCCGATCCGCGCGCCGTTGCTGTCGCCGCCGCGCACCCGGCGCCGGGCGACGCTGCACTTCGATCCCGCTGGCAAGCTCGGCTTCGCGGCGGAGAAGAGCCATCAGCTGATCGACCTCCACGAATGCCATGTGCTGGCGCCCGAGCTGTTCGCGCTGGTGAAGCCGCTCAAGCGCCTGTTGACCGGGTTCAAGGCGCGGCGCCGGCTCGACGTGCATCTGGCGCTGGCGGATCAGGGCGCCGACGTGCTGGTCACCGGCATCGCGCCCGATGGCCTCGCCGCGCACGAGGCGATCACCGCCTTCGCGCAGGCGCATGGCGTCGCGCGCGTCGCCTTCGACGACGGCATGACGCCGGAGACGCGCTGGGAACCCGATCCGGTCACGATCACGCTGGGCGGCGTCCCGGTCCCGCTCCCCCACGGCGCCTTCCTCCAGGCGACACGCGAGGGCGAGGCGGCGCTGGTCGCCGCGGTGCGCGAGGCGGTGACGGGCGCGGGGGTCGTCGCCGACCTGTTCGCCGGCCTCGGCACCTTCGCGCTGGCGCTGCCCGGCCGCGTCTATGCCGCGGAGGGCGCACGCGATGCGATCATGGCGCTCAAGGCCGCGGCAGGCCGCGCGCAACGCCCGGTCTTCACCGAACACCGCGACCTGTTCCGCCGCCCCCTGACCACCGCGGAGCTGGATCGCTTCGGCGCGATCGTGATCGATCCGCCGCGTGCCGGCGCGCGCGAGCAGGCGGTGCAGATGGCCGCCTCGACGGCGCCCGTCATCGCCTATGTCTCATGCAATCCCAGCAGCTTCGCACGCGATGCGAAGATGTTGTGCGAGGGCGGCTACCGCCTCGACTGGGTGCAGCCGGTCGGGCAGTTCCGCTGGTCCACGCATGTCGAGCTGGCGTCCCGCTTCAGTAGGTAGCGTTCACGAAGAACAGCCCGTCGGGCGGCGCATTCAGCCCCAGCCGCGCGCGATCCGCCGCGGCCAGCGCGTCGCCCAGATCGTCCGCCGACCACCGTCCCATGCCGACCAATGTGAGGCACCCGACCATCGAGCGCACCTGATGGTGCAGGAACGATCGCGCCGCCACGCGCACGGTGACGCGATCGTCCGCGCGCGTCACCGCCATCCGGTCGATCGACTTGACCGGACTGGCCGACTGGCAATGCGCTGAGCGGAAGGTGGTGAAATCGTGCCGCCCGACCAGCCGCTGCGCCGCGTCGTGCATCGCGTCGGCGTCCAGCGGCTGCGGCACCTGCCACGCCAGCCCCTTCTCGAACGTCAGCGGCGCGCGGCGGTTGGCGATGCGATATTCATAGGATCGCCCGACGCAGCTGAACCGCGCGTGCCAGTCGTCGGGCACCGCCTCGCACGCCAGGATCGCGACCGGCGCCGGACGCAGGCGGGCGTTCAGCGCCTCCATCAGCCGGAACGCCTCGATCGGCTTGGCCACCTCGACATGCGCGCGCATCCCCAGCGCATGGACGCCCGCATCGGTGCGCCCGGCGGCGTGGCAGGTGGTCGCCTCGCCGGTGATCGTCGTCACCGATTCCTCGATCGCCTGCTGCACGCTGGGGCCGTGTGCCTGCCGCTGCCACCCCATGAACGGGCGGCCGTCATATTCCACCGTCAGCGCGAAGCGCGTCACAGGATCGTGCCGGGCGCGACCGGAAAGCCGCGCAGCAGCTCGGCCGCCGTCATCGCCCCGCGCCCGGCGCGCTGGACCGATGTCGGGCGCAGCGCACCGCCGCCCGCGCACGCGATCGTCAGCCGGTCGTCCAGCACCTCGCCCGCCGCGCCGCTGCCCTCGACCACGTCGGCGGCGTGGACGCGGATGCGCTCGCCCGCGATCTCGACATAGGCGCCGGGCGCGGGGTTGAACGCGCGCACCGCGCGCTCCGCGTCCTGCGCGGTGCCGTCGAAGCGCAGCCGCGCCTCCGCCTTGTCGATCTTCGCGGCATAGGTAATGCCATCGTCCGGCTGCGCAACGGGTGGGTAACGCCCCACATCCGCCAGCACTTCCGCCAACATCCGCGCCCCCATCTCGGCGAGTTCCACCGTCAGCTCGCCCGCGGTCCTGCGCCCGATCGGGGTGCGGCGTTCCAGCCTAACCGGCCCGGTATCCAGACCCCGCTCCATCTGCATGATCCCGACGCCCGTCTCCGCATCCCCCGCCAAAATCGCCCGCTGGATCGGCGCCGCCCCCCGCCACCGCGGCAACAAGGAGCCATGGACGTTGATACACCCCAGCCGCGGCGCATCCAGCACCGGCTGCGGCAGGATCAGGCCATAGGCGGCAACAACGGCAACATCGGCGTCGAGCGCGGCGAACGCCTCCTTCGCGCCCTCCTCCCGGAACGACACCGGCGAACGCACCGGAATGCCAAGGCTTTCCGCGCGCCGCTGCACCGGCGAGGGCACCAGTTCGCGCCCGCGCCGCCCGCCCGGCCGCGGCGGCTGGGTATAGGCGGCGACCACCTCGTGCCCCGCGCCCACCAGCGCGTCCAGCGTCGGCGCCGCGAAGTCGGGGGTTCCCATGAAGATGATCCGCATCGCGCACGCTTCGACGCTGGCGGGGCGCGGCGCAACCCCCTATCTGTTCCGCATGGCATCCCCCGAGATCGAGGCGCTGACCAACGCGCTGGCGCGGCTTCCCGGCTTCGGGCCGCGTTCCGCGCGCCGCGCGGTGCTGCACCTGGTCAAGAAGCGCGAGGTGGCGCTGGTCCCCCTGCGCGCCGCGCTGACCGCGGTGGAGGAGCGGCTATCCACCTGTTCGACCTGCGGAAATGTCGACACCACCGATCCGTGCGCAATCTGCGCCGATCCGCGGCGCGACGCGCGCAGCCTGTGCGTGGTGGAGGATGTCAGCGACCTGTGGGCGCTGGAGCGCGCGCGGCTGTTCCCCGGGCGCTTCCATGTGCTGGGCGGGCGGCTGTCGGCGCTGGAGGGCGTGCGGCCGGAGGATCTCGCGATCGAATCGCTGCTGACGCGCGTCGCGGGCGGCGCGGTGGACGAGGTGGTGCTGGCGATGAACGCCACGCTGGAGGGGCAGACGACCGCGCATTATCTCGCCGAGCGGCTGGAGAAGCATCCGGTGCGCCTCACCCAGCTGGCGCACGGCCTGCCGGTGGGGGGCGAGCTGGACTATCTCGACGAAGGGACGCTGGCGCAGGCCTTGCGGGCGCGGCGTCCGGTCGTTTAGGGCCGCGCGCATGGCCATTCTTCCGATCGTAGAAGTTCCTGACGCGCGCCTGCGCGAGACCGCCGCCCCGGTAGAGCAGGTGGATGACGAGGTGCGCGGCATCGTCACCGACATGTTCGACACGATGTACGACGCGCACGGCATCGGCCTCGCCGCGGTGCAGGTGGGGATCATGCGCCGCATCGTCGTGATCGACCTTCAGGATCGCGAGACGGAGGAAGGCGCCGCGAAGGAGGCGGCGCGCGATCCGCGCTCGTATATCAACCCGGAGATCGTGTCGGTCAGCGAGGAACAGTCGACCTATAACGAGGGCTGCCTGTCGATCCCGGAGCAATATGCCGAGGTGACGCGCCCGGCGCGCTGCCGCGTGACCTGGCTGGATACGCAGGGCGAGCGGCACGAGGAGGAGTTCGACGGCCTGCTCGCGACGTGCATGCAGCACGAGATCGATCACCTCAACGGCGTGCTCTTCATCGACCATATCTCGCGATTGAAGCGTGGCATGTTGATGAAGAAGCTGGACAAGCTGCGCAAGCAGGGGTGATGGCGGGTTCGCGGTTGCATGGCGGCCGTGTTCGGTATATGTTCCGACGATGGTCGACTATCTCCTGATCGCGCTGATGGCGGTGGCGCTGGGTGCGCTGCTGGGCTGGTTCGCGGGTCGGCGCGAGGCGCAGGCGTTCCGCAGCGAGCGCGATGCCTTTCGCGTCGAGCGCGATGCGCAGGCCGAGCAGTTCAAGCGCGCGATCGTCGACCTCGCCGGTGCGGAGGAGCGCGCCCGCGCGGCCGAGGGGCTGCGCGCCGAACTGGCGCTGGTGCGTGACGAGCGCGAGGCGGCACGGCTGGAGGTGTCGCGGCTGACCGCGGAGGGGCGCGCCGCGGAGCAGCGCATCGCCGACCTGAAGGTCGCGGCCGACGACATGACGCTGCGCTTCCGTGAGGTGGCACAGACCGCGCTAACCGATGCGCAGAAGGCGTTCCTGGAACGTGCCGAGGCGCGGCTGAAACAATCCGAGGAGCAGGCGGGGCAGGGCATCCGCGCGCTGTTGCAGCCGGTCAACGATCGGCTGACGCGTTATGAAGAGGGCGTGGCGAAGATCGAGGCGGAGCGCCGCGACGCCTTCGGCCAGCTCCATGGTCAGATCGCGGCGATGCGCGAGGGACAGGAGCGCGTGTCGGGCGAGGCGGCGAAGCTGGTCAACGCGCTGCGCAACGCCCCCAAGGCGCGCGGGCGCTGGGGCGAACAGCAGTTGCGCAACGTGCTGGAGGCCTGTGGCCTCGCCGAACATACCGACTTCGCGATGGAGGTGTCGGTCGCGGGCGAGGATGGCGGCCGGTTGCGCCCCGATGCGATCGTCCGCGTGCCCGGCGGCAAGTCGCTCATCATCGACGCCAAGGTGTCGCTCAACGCCTATCAGGATGCGTTCGGCGCGGTGGACGAGGCGGAACGGCGGATCGGGCTCGCCGCGCATGCGCAGTCGATGCGCAACCACGTCAATGCGCTGGGTGCCAAGGCCTATTGGACGCAGTTCGACGATGCGCCCGAATATGTCGTGATGTTCGTGCCGGGCGAGCATTTCCTCTCCGCCGCGCTGGAGCATGACGCGGGGCTGTGGGATTTCGCGTTCGAGCGCCGCGTGCTGCTGGCGACGCCGACGAACCTGATCGCGATCGCGCGCACCGTCGCGGCGGTATGGCGGCAGGAGAAGCTGGCGTTGCAGGCGCAGGAGATCGGCGCGCTAGGCAAGGAATTGTACCAGCGGCTGGCGGTGATGGGCGGGCATGTCGCGAAGCTGGGCAAGAATCTCGACACCGCGATGGGCGCCTACAACGCCTTCGTCGGCAGTCTGGAAAGCCAGGTCCTGACCAGCGCCCGCCGCTTCGAGGCGCTGAACATCGATACCGGGACCAAGTCGATCGAGACGCTGCCGGTCGGCGAACAGGCGGTACGGCCGCTGACGAAGCTGACCGTGGTGGAGAATGCCGCGGAGTAGCGCGGCGGCAGTTGCTCGCGTTCCCGTGCTCCTGCGCAGGCAGGAGCCGGGGGTTATGCGGGAGCAACGGGCGTTTTGCTGCGTGACACCGGGTTCCGCCGTTCGCCCGAACATCGTGCGCGGGACGAAATTTGACCGCATCCTCGTCGTCATGCCGGACTTGTTCCGGCATCCAGGGTTCCGCGCACCGAATGGCCCGATTTTTATCCGGTGCAGTCAATCAGCGAAGGTCGCACGGCCACGCCAACCACCCCGGCTCAGCGCTCGCGTACCCTGGATACCGGAACAAGTCCGGCATGACGGCGAGCTGTCAGGCCACGTGCGCCCGTCTCAACCCGCTACGAGCATCGCGAGGTAATCGCCCGTCAGCGCCCGCGCCTCCGCCGCGTCGAACGTTCCCGACGACAGGCACAATTCCAGCCAAAGTCCGTCGACCAGCGCCGCCACCCCCACCGCCGCCAGCCGGCAGCGCGCAGGCGCGACACCGCAGGCGGCCAGCAGCGCCTCCAGCCGTGCGCGATAGCCCGCATAATGCCGCGCATGGCTGGCCGCCATCGCCGCATCGGCGCGTGCCATGCTCCAGAAGGCGATCCAGGTCGCCAGCAGCGCCGCATCCGCGATCGGCGGCGCGAAGCTCGCCTCGACATAGGCGGCGAGCCGCGCGCGCGGGTCGTCACCGGCGCGCGCGACCGCCGCTTCCAGCGCCTGTGCGACCTGCGCCGCGACATGATCGTAGGTCGCCTCCACCAGCCGCGCCACGCCGCCGAAATGATGCGTGACCAGCCCCGGCGACACGCCCGCTTCGGTCGCGATCGTGCGAACGGAAGCGCCGCCCGCGCCGTGCGACGCCAGCACGCGCGCGGTCGCCGCGATCAGGTCGAGGCGGCGGGCCTCGGGCGTGGCGCGCGACGGCTTGCTCATCCGTCAGCGTTATTATACGATCGTGCAACACGCAACCGGAGCCTGTGATGGCGCATCGACCTGCCGACCTGCCGCATCACGATCCGGACGCGGACTGGAGCCTGCCCGGCTGGCTCTACACCGATCCCGAGTTCTTCGCGGTGGAGTGCGCGCGGATCATTCGCCCGTCGTGGCAGATCGTGTGCCATGAGAGCGACATCGCCGCGCCAGGCGAATGGCGGACGCTGGCCTATCTGGGCGAGAATATCGTCGTGCTGCGCGGCGACGACGGCGCGATCCGCGCCTTTCACAACGTCCTGCCGCCATCGTGCGATGCGGCTGGTCGATGGCGACAGCGGCTGCGCGAAGAAGCTGGTCTGCCCCTATCATGCCTGGGCTTATGAACTCGACGGGCGGCTGACCGGCGTGCCGATGCGGCGCGACTATCCCGCGCTGGTGCTGGAGGACCATGGCCTCGTGCCGGTCGAGGTCGATATATGGCGCGGCTTCGTCTTCATCCGGCTGGAGGATGACGGCGGACCGTCGGTGGCGCGGATGATGGCGCCCTATGATCACGAGATCGCGCCGTATCGCTTCGAGGAGATGCGCCGGCTGGGCGACGTGCGCTGCCGCGAGCGGCGCGTGAACTGGAAGAACGTCGGCGACAATTATTCCGACAATCTCCATATTCCCGTGGCGCATGACGGGCTGACGCGGCTGTTCGGCAAGAGCTATGCGATCGAGGCGGCGGGCTGGGTCGACAAGATGTCGGGGCGGCTGGTCGATCGCGTGTCGGATGATCCGTGGGAACGCTTCTATCAAAAGTATCTGCCGCATGTCCCGCATCTGCCGGAGGAGAATCAGCGGCTGTGGCTATATTACAAGCTGTGGCCGAACATGGCATTCGACATCTACGCCGACCAGATCGACTTCATGCAATGGCTGCCGCTGTCGCCGACGACGTGCGTGCTGCGCGAGATGACGTTCGCGCTGCCCGATGCGCGGCGCGAGATGACGCTGGTGCGCTATGCCAACTGGCGGATCAACCGCACGGTCAATGCCGAGGACACCTGGCTGATCGAGCGGGTGCAACAGGGGATGGCGTCGTCGAGCTATACCGCCGGGCCGATCGGGGCGAGCGAGGTGTGCCTGCGCAGCTTCGCGGCGAAGGTGCGCGACCGCATTCCCGAGGCGCGGTTGCATCGCGCGCCGGCACCGGGCTGGTCGCGGCGGGTGCGAGGCGTGTGACCAACGAGTTGTCACCCCGGACGTGATCCGGGGCTGGCCTTTCCCGGCAGGAAAGAAAGAAAAAGCGGGATGCCGGATCACGTCCGGCATGACGGGGATGTGGAAGGGGCGGGAATGACCAAGCGATACGATGCGATCATCATCGGGGGCGGGCACAATGGCCTCGTCTGCGCCTTCTATCTAGCTCGGGCGGGGCTGACGGTGCGCGTGCTGGAGCGGCGGCATGTCGTCGGCGGTGCGGCGGTGACGGAGGAATTCCACCCCGGGTTCCGCAACTCCACCGCCAGCTATACGGTCAGCCTGCTGCGCCCCAAGGTAATCGCGGACATGAAGCTGCACGATCGCGGCTTTCGCATCATCGAACGGACGATCAGCAACTTCTTCCCGTTCGAGGACACGTATCTGACGCTGGGCGGGGGTACGCAGCGCACGCAGGAGCAGTTCGCGCGGTTCAGCCGGCGCGATGCGGAGGCGTATCCGCGCTACGATGCCGCGCTGGAGCGGGTGGCGCAGGTGCTGCGCGACCTGGCGTTGCAGATTCCACCCAATGCCGGCGGCGGGCTGCTGGAGCTGGTCGCGGCGGCGCGGCAGGGATGGCCGTTGGCGAAGCTGGACATTGCGGCACAGCGCGACCTGCTGGACGTGTTCACCAAGTCGGCACGCGACTTCCTGGATGGCTGGTACGAGGACGATCACGTCAAGACCGCCTTCGCGTTCGACGCGGTGGTGGGCAATTTCGCGGGCGTGTCGACGCCGGGATCGGCCTATGTCCTGCTCCACCACGTCTTCGGCGAGGTGAACGGCAAGTTCGGCGCCTGGGGTCATTCGGTCGGCGGGATGGGCGCGATCACGCAGGCGATGGCGGCGGCATGCATGGATGCGGGTGTCGAGATCACGCTGGAGGCGCCGGTCGCCAGGGTGCTGGTCGAGGGCGGGCGCGCCGCGGGCGTGCGGCTGGAGAGCGGCGAGGAGATTGCGGCGGGGATCGTCGCGGCCAATGTCGGGCCGGCGATGCTGTACCGCGACATGGTCGACGGGCACGAACTGCCGGAGGATTTCCGATGGCGGATGGCGGGGTTCAAGACCGGGTCGGGCACGTTCCGCATGAACGTGGCGCTGAGCGAGCTGCCCGACTTCACCGTGATGCCCGGGCGCGAGAAGGCGGAGCATCACACCGCGGGCATCATCATCGCGCCGGGAATGGATTACATGGATCGCGCCTATGACGATGCCAGGGTCCACGGCTGGTCGAGGAAGCCGATCATCGAGATGAAGATCCCGACCACGGTCGACGACACGCTGGCGCCGCCGGGGATGCACATCGCCAGCCTGTTCTGCCAGCAATTCGCGCCCGAGCTGCCGGATGGCCGCAGCTGGGACGCGGTGCGCGACGAGGTGGCGGACCATATCATCGACACGGTCAACGACCATGCGCCCAATTTCAAGGCGAGCGTGATTGCGCGCCAGGTCCACTCGCCGCTCGATCTGGAGCGCAAGTTCGGGCTGATCGGCGGCGACATCTTCCACGGGCGGATGAGCCTGGACCAGCTATGGGCGGCGCGCCCGGTGCTGGGGCATGGCGATTATCGTGCGCCGGTGCCGGGACTCTATATGTGCGGGTCGGGGACGCATCCCGGGGGCGGGGTGACGGGCGCGCCGGGGCACAATGCGGCACATGCGATCCTGGCGGACCGCAGCCTCATCGGCCGATTGCGCCGCCGCGCCTGACCGCGAGATAGACGGGCACGCCCGCGGCGAGCAGGACGAGCGCCCACAGGTTCGCCTCCGCGCCCAGTCCCCAACTGAGCCAGGCGATGAAGATGGCGCAGACCACACCCGCCCCCTGTGCCGCGCGATCGCCGCGCAGCAGCCGAACGGCGGCGAGCGCGCTGGCGCCATAGGCGAACATGCCCGCCGCTAGCGACACCGCGGCGACGAACGCGAAGAGGTCGCCCATGCCGCGGGTGTAGTTGGCGAGCGTCACCGCGGTGACCATCACACCCGATACGAGGTGCGCGCGCGCGGGTGTGCCTGCCGCGGTCTCCTTCGCGAACCAGCGCGGGAAGACGCCGCCCAGCGCCATTGCGCGCGGCACCTCCCCCTGGAGCATCACGAAGCCGTTGAGCGCGCCCAGCGCGCTGACCGCCGCGAACAGCGCGACGATGCGCGCGATGCCGTCGCCGAACGCCAGCCCCAGCGCGGCGGCGATCGGCGCTGGGGAGGCGGCGAGCGCCTCGCGCGGCATCAGCAGCGTCACCGCGCCCGATACCGCGAGATAGATCGCGCCCGTCGCGGCGGCGCCGATCATCGTCACGCGCGGCACGGTGCGGCGTGCGTCGGCAACGCGCTCGGCTGGGACAGTGGCGGATTCGACGCCCAGGAACCCCCAGAAGGTGAGCGCCGCCGCCCCCGCCACCGCGCCGGCGGTGACCGGGACGGCGGGGGCGAAATCGGGCGCACCCGCGCCGCGCGTCAGCCACCACCAGCCCGCCAGCGCGACGACCGCGGCGAGCGGGACCAGCTTCACCACCATCGTCGCCATTTGCACGCGGGCGGCGACGCCGACCCCGCGGATGTTGACCAGCACGGCGAGCCACACCAGCGCCACCGCCGCGATCGCGGCATGCGGCGCGAGCGAGGGGATCGCGAGACTGAGCGCGCTGACCACCGCCACCGCCACCGCGCCGTTCCCCGCCCACACGAGCGTCCAGTAGCTCCACGCGGTGGCGAAGCCGATCGCGGGGCCGAACGCGGCATCGGCATAGGCATAGGGACCGCCGCCCGCCGGCACCGCGGCGGCGAGACGCGCGAAGACGAACGACAGCGTCATCGCGCCTGCGATCGTCACCACCCAGCCCCAGGCGGCGTTGGCCCCCAGCGGCGCGAGCGTGGCGGGCAGCAGGTAGATGCCGGATCCGATCAGGTTGCCCATCACCAGCGCCAGCGCGGCCCAGAAGCCCAGCGCCCTCGCGCTTGATCCGGCGCGCGCGGCGTGGTCTTTCCTGTCGTCCATGATGTCCCCTGATCCCGCCCGCTTTCCGCCGATGCTAGTCGACGCCGCACTGGCGCTCCACGACAATCGGCTGGAGGTGGCGGAGCCGCTGCTGCGCCAGTATCTGAAGCGCGATCCGTTCGACGCGCGCGCGATCCGGATGCTGGCGGAACTCGCCGGGCGGATCGGGCGCCATCGCGATGCGGAGACGCTGCTGCGTCGCGCGCTGGAACTGGCACCCGCCTTCACCGCGGCGCGCGCGAATCTCGCGTTGGTACTATACCGCCAGAACCGCGCAACCGAGGCGCTGGCCGAACTGGACACGCTGCAACGCGACGAGCCGGAGCATCTCGGCCACGCCAATCTCAAGGCGGCGGCGCTGGGGCGGCTGGGCGGGTTCGAGGAAGCGATCGCGCTCTACGACCGCGTGCTCGCCGCCGCACCGGCGCAGCCGAAGGTATGGATGAGCCTGGGGCATATGCTCAAGACAGTGGGGCGGCAGGCGGACGGGGTCGCGGCTTATCGTCGCGCGATCGCGCTCCGGCCGGAACTGGGGGAAGCGTGGTGGAGCCTCGCCAACCTGAAGACGGTGCAGTTCGACGAGGGCGACCTCGACGCGATGGCGCGCGAGCGGGCGCGCGACGATTTGTCGGACGAGGATCGGCTGCACCTCGACTTCGCGCTGGGCAAGGCGTGGGAGGATCGCGGGCAGGCCGACCGCGCGTTCGCGCATTATGCCGCGGGCAATGCGCTGCGGCATGCGCAGATGGGCTATGACGCCGATGAGACGGAGCGGTTCGTCGATCGCGTGATCGCGCTGGCGACGCCCGACTTCTTCGCTGCGCGTGCGGGCTGGGGGCATCCCTCCGCGGATCCGGTCTTCGTGCTGGGCATGCCGCGCGCAGGCTCGACGCTGATCGAGCAGATCCTCGCCAGCCACAGCCAGGTCGAGGGGACGAGCGAGCTGCCTGACCTGCCGGCGATGGTGCGGCGCGTAACCGATTATCCGGAAGGACTAGCGACGCTGACCGCCGAGCGTGCGCACGAACTGGGGGCGGAATATCTGCGCCGCGCCAGCGTGCAGCGACGTACCGAGCGGCCGTTCTTCATCGACAAGCTACCCAACAACTGGGCGCATGTCGTGCTGATCCGCCTGATCCTCCCCAACGCCACGATCATCGACGCGCGGCGCGATCCGCTGGCGTGCTGCTTCTCCAACTTCAAGCAGCATTTCGCGCGCGGGCAGGGGTTCAGCTATGCGCTGGACGACATGGGGCGCTATTATCGCGACTATGTGCGGCTGATGGCGCATCTCGACACGGTGCAGCCGGGGCGCGTGATCCGCGTGATCCACGAGGCGCTGGTGGAGGCGCCGGAGGCGGGGATCCGCGACCTGCTGGCGCGCGTCGGGCTGCCGTTCGAGGCGGCGTGCCTGTCGTTCCACGAAACCGAGCGTGCGGTGCGCACCGCCAGTTCGGAGCAGGTGCGCCAGCCGATCTTCCGCGGCGGCGACCGCGCGTGGCAGCCGTTCGCGCCGCATCTCGCTCCGTTGCGCGCGGCGCTGGCGGAGGTGGTCGACGCCTATCCCGACGTGCCCGCATTTCGGGCGGGCTGACGCACCTGCCTCCGGGACGGGCAGGCGGTCGTGACATATCCGCAACGCTTGGCGATGTTTCCGAACATTTCCGTGACATCCGATTGACGACGTGCGCACGCGGGAACAGCATCCCGGCAAAAGCGACTGCGACGGGGGTAGGCGGTGACGGGATTGGGTCGGGGAATTCTGGTGTCGCTGCTGGCGACCGCGGCGATGCCGGCACTGGCACAGGGGGTTCCACAGGAGGCGCCGGGCACCGGATCGGGCCAGACCACCGCAGCGGAGACGCCCGGCGCGACGCAGGGCGACGATATCATCGTCACCGCGCAGAAGCGCGACGAGAATATTCAGAACGTCCCCATCAGCATCCAGGCGATCGGCACGCGGCGGCTGGACCAGCTGAACATCTCCAACTTCAACCAATATACGCAATTACTGCCCTCGGTCGCGTTCCAGTCGAGCCAGCCGGGCGTCACCACCGTCTATATGCGCGGCGTGGCGAGCGGCGGCGACGGCAACCATTCCGGCTCGCTGCCGTCGGTCGGCACGTATCTGGACGAGCAGCCGGTAACGACGATCGGCGGCACGCTCGACATCCATATCTACGACATCGCGCGGATCGAGAGCCTCGCCGGACCACAGGGCACGTTGTACGGCGCGTCGAGCCAGGCGGGGACGATCCGCATCATCACCAACAAGCCTGATCTGTCCGGCTTCTACGGCCGTGTCGACGGCGAGGTGAACACGGTCGAGAAGGGCGGCATCGGCTATACGACGGAGGGGATGCTCAACATCCCGCTATCGGCGTCGATGGCGCTGCGCGTCGTCGGCTTCTATCAGAAAGACGCCGGCTTCATCGACAACGTGGCCGGATCGCGGACGTTCATCGGTGGGCGCACCGTCACCAACGCCGCCTTCGTCAAGAACGACTATAACGATACCGAGACCTATGGCGGTCGCGCCGCACTGAAGATCGATCTGGACGACAGCTGGACGGTCACGCCGACGGTGCTCTATCAGGAGCAGCGCAGCCACGGCAGCTACGGCTATGACGCGCGCGTCGGCGACCTGAAGGTGCAGCGCTTCTATCCCGAGTTCCGCCGCGACCGCTTCGTGCAGGCGGCGCTGACGATCGAGGGGCAACTGGGCAATTGGGACGTGACCTATTCGGGCGCGTATCTCGATCGCAAGGCGCTGCAATCCAGCGACTATACCGATTATGCGGAGGCCTATGACAACCTCTATTCGTCGGTCGGCGGACTGGCGGGCTATTTCTATTATCAGGACAATGCCGGCAACACGATCGATCCGCGCCAGCGCATCGTCGGCACCGATCATTTCAAGAAGACGAGCCAGGAACTGCGCGTCGCCTCGCCCGCGGACGAGCCGTTCCGGCTGGTCGCCGGCGCCTTCTACCAGCGGCAGAGCAACCTGATCTTCCAGGATTATCAGATCCCGGGGCTGGGCAGCACGGTGTCGGCGAACGGCTATCCCGGGACGCTGTGGCTGACGCGTCAGCATCGCGTCGACAAGGATTATGCGGTCTTCGGCGAGGCCAGCTTCGATCTGGCGCCGACGTTGACGCTGACGGCGGGCGCGCGGGCGTTCATCTACGACAATTCGCTGGTCGGCTTCTTCGGCTTCGGGCGCAATCCCGGCGTCGATCCCGCCGATGGCCGCCCCTATACCGCGTCGCCGTTCAACGCCGCGGGCAGCAGCCGCACCGGCGTGGCGGGTTGCTATCTCGCGGGTGGGGGCACGTTGCGCGACGCCTATCTGGCGGGGCGGCCGATCACCGGCTTCCTGACGACGCCGGACGTCGACAACATCCCGTGCGTCAACCTGGGCGTGCCCAACAACGCCGGCGGCGTCGTGCCCAAGGAGGCGGAGGGGCAGGGTGTCACCTATCGCTTCAACGCGACGTGGAAGCCGGCCGAGGGGCTGCTGTTCTACGGCACGGTGTCGAAGGGATTCCGTCCGGGCGGGATCAACCGGCGCGGCGATGTGGCCGATTATGCCGCAGACTTCCTGACCAATTACGAAATCGGGTGGAAGACGACGCTGCTGGGCGGGCAATTGCGCTTCAACGGTGCGGTCTATCAGCAGGATTGGGACAAGTTCCAGTTCTCGTTCCTGGGCGAGAACAGCTTCACCGTAATCCAGAACGGCCCCAATGCGCGCATCCGCGGGGTCGAGATGGACGCCAACCTGACCGCGGGCGGGCTGACGCTGGGGGTGACCGGCGCCTATACCGATGCGGTGACGCGTACCGACCTGTGCACCACCGCGGTGTGCAGCGGCGATCCGGACGACGTGGTCTCGCCCGCGGGCACGCGCCTGCCGATCACGCCGCGGTTCAAGATCAGCGGGACGGCGCGCTACACCGTGCCGATCGGCGCCGCCAACGCCTATATCCAGGCGCTGGTGGCGCATCAGAGTTCGGCGGCGTCCGACATCCGGCTGCGCGCGGTGGAGGCCGGGACGGGGCGGATCGCCAATCCGGCGGCGGAGATCGGGCGGCTGCCCGCCTATACCACCGGCAATCTCGCGGTCGGCGCGGAATGGGGCAATTACACGGTCGAGGTGTTCGCGCGGAACATATGGGACGAACGCGGGCAGATCTCGCGCTTCATCCAGTGCGGGTCGTGCTATCAGCGGCCCTATGCGGTGCCGATCGCGCCGCGCACGCTGGGCCTGCGGCTGGGGGCGAAGTTCTGACATCCTCCGTCACCCCGGCGTTCGCCGGGGTGACGGTAGCGGCCCCTCTCACATCGCCGCCATCCACACCGCCATCGCCACCATCATGACGTTCTCGGTCAGCGAGACGAAGCCCAGCGGCACCTTGCTGCTGCCGCCGACGCAGGCACATTTCAGGTCGCGGCGATCGATATAGACCGCCTTGAACACCGACACCGCGCCGATCCCGCCGATGACGAGCGCGATGGGCACCGACAGCCAGCGCAACGTGCCCGCGACCATCAGCACGCCCGCCAGCCCTTCCGCGAACGGATAGACATAGCCGTAGCGCGGCCAGCGCCGCGCCAGCAGGTCGTAGTTGAGGAACATCGTGGAGAAGGTTTCCACATCCTGCAGCTTCAGCAGCGCCAGCACGCACATGCTGAACGCCACGAACCACTCGCCTGCGCGGATCGTGAACGGCGTGCCGAACGCCGCGGTGCTGGCGGCGAGCGCCATCAGCGCGGTCATCGCGAAGACCGCGGCGACGGGGCGATAGCTGGTCGCGCCCGGTCGTGCGACGCGCAGCCCCAGGAAACGGCGCGTGTCGTCGTAACCGCCGATCCGCTGGCCGTCGACGAACACCTGCGGCGTCATTTTCACGTCGTGCGCGGCCTTGAACGCGTCCGTTTCGGCACGGGTGGTGAGGTGATGGTCCTCGACATGATAGCCGTGGCGGCGCAGTAGGTCTCTGGCCTTGATGCCATAGGGGCAGACATGGTCGGGCATGACCATGCGGTGGAGCGTGGCGGTCTTCATGCCCACGATATAGCGGGTCAGGCGCGCTCGTTCATCAGCAGAACCTCGGTCGCGCGCTTGCGCCGCAGCGCCACGATCAGCACGCCGCCCAGCGCCAGTGCCGCGCCCGCGATCATCCGCGCGTCGAGGTGATCGCCGGTCAGCGCAACGCCCAGCGCCATCGTCGCCAGCGGTGTCATCAGCGTCAGCGGCGCGAGCAGATTGGCCTCGTACCGGCCGATCAGCCCGTAATATGCGGTGTGCGCGAAGACCGACACGAACAGCGCCGCGAACAGCAGCGCGGCGAGGAACGGCCAGCCCGCGGCGATCGCGGCGCTCCACTGGCCATGCTCCCACAGTGCGGACGCGATCGCGAGCGGCACCAGCGAGACGAGCCCGACCCACGCCTGGAAACGCAGCGGGGGCACGTCCTCCATCTGCTTCATCAGGATCGCGCCGAGCGATCCCGCGAACGCGCAGGCGACGATGTAGAACAACCCGCCCGACAGCGCGACGCCTTCCGGCCGCCACACCACCAGCACCACGCCCGCCAAGGTCAGCGCGATGCCGATCGCGCGGCGGCGATGGATGCTTTCCTTCAGGATGACGACCGACAGTAACGTGGTGAAGGGCACGCCGATCTGGATCACCACCGCCGCGGCGGACGGCGACGCGGTCTGAAGGCCGAGGAACAGCAAGGCGAAATTGCCGCCGCCCATCAGCAGGCCGATCGCCATGATGCGCCACGCCGGGCGCGGCATCGGCAACAGCCACGGCAGCGTCGCGGTCGCGACGATCGCGAAGCGCACCGCGGCGAAGAACAGCGGCGGCACCTGCCAGTCGCTGACCACGATCTTGCTGACGACGTTGCTGAAGCCCCAGATCAGGCAGATCGCGACGAGCAGGAGGAAATCGCGCAGGCGCATCGTCATGCATTGGGCGGTGGGGCGGGGGATGGCAAGGGTCACGTCACCACGCCGTCACCCCGGATCAAGTTCGGGGTGACGCAAGGGAGGTCACTCCCCCAAGATCCGCCGGTACAGCGCGATATAATCGTCCGCCATCCGCGCTACGCTGAACCGTTCCGCCACCGCGCGGCGACAGGCGGCGCGGTCGATCTCGCCGACGCGGGCGATCGCGGCGACGGCGTCCTGTGGCGTGTCGACCAGGAAGCCGGTGACGCCGTGGTCGATCAGTTCGGGCATCGAGCCGCGCCGGGTGGCGATCACGGGCGTGCCGCATGCCATCGCCTCCACCACCGACAAGCCGAACGGTTCGTCGAAGTTGATGAGGTGGAGCAGCGCGCGCGCACCGCCCAGCGCCCTCACGCGCGCTTCCCCGCCGACCGCGCCATGATAGCGGATCGTTGTGCCGTCGACCGCGGGCGCGACCGCGCGATCGTGATAGCCCTGATCCTGCACGATGCCGTACAGGTCGAGCGCGCGGCCGGCTGCGCGCGCCGCGGCGATCGCCTCCGCCGCACCCTTGTCGGGATGGAGGCGACCGAAGAACAGCAGGTCGTCGCTGCCGTGCGCATCGAACGCGAAATCGTCGAGCGGGATGCCGTGGTGGATGGTCGCGGCATAGCGCAGCGCGGGATGCCGGTCGGCATCGCTGATAGCGACATAATGCACGCGATCCTGACACGGCGCGTACATCGGCAGGATGCGGTCGGAGGAGAAGCCGTGGATCGTCGTCACCATCGGCGTGTCGACCAGCGGAGCGAAGGCGTGCGCGGGGAAATCGGCCTGATTGTGGATCAGATCGAAGCGGCCGGCCTGCGCGAACAGGTGCGACAGGTGGCGATATTCCCACACCTTCGCGTCGATCGCGGGGTCTTCGGAATAGGGTGCGGGCACCACGCCGTCGAGCGTCGCGGCGGTGACGCTGTCGAGCGTGGCGAACAAGGTGACGTCGACGCCGCGCGCGACCAACGCCTCGGTCAGCAGGCTGGTGACGAGTTCCCACGGACCGTAATGGCGCGGTGGCGTGCGCCACGCGATCGGCGCGAGCATCGCGATCTTCATATCGGCTATCCTGCTACGTCACCCCGGCCGTGAGCCGGGGTCCCGCTTCTTATCGAGCGGTGGAAAGGAAGCGGGACCCCGGGTCAAGCCCGGGGTGATGCGGAGAGGATGACCCCCTCGTTCGGGCGCAACGCCGCACTGGCGGTCCCGTCCAGCGTCGACAGCAGCACCTCGCCCGCGAACGGCATCGCGCGCGGTCGGTCCGACAGGTTGAGCGCGACCAGCAGCCGTTCGTCGCCTTGACGCCGCTCATAGGCGAGCACGTCACGGTCGGCATCGACCAGCGCGAACTCGCCCAGCGACAGCGCCGGGTGCGCGCGGCGCAGCGCCAGCAGATGGCGGTAGAGTGCCAGCATCGACCCCGCATCGCGCTCCTGCGCGGCGACGTTGCGGGTGCGCCAGTCCGGGTTGAGCGGCAGCCACGGTTCGGCGGTGCTGAAGCCCGCGAAGGCGCTGTCGTCCCACGGCATCGGCGTGCGCGACCGGTCGCGGCCGATGCCGATCCCGGGCTGGCGCAGCTCCTGCGGATCGCGCACGCGGTCGGACGGGATGTCGACCTGGCCGATGCCGATCTCATCGCCCTGGTACAGTGTCGGCGTGCCGCGCAGTGTCAGCAGCAGCATCGCCGCGACGCGCGCCTGTGCCTCGCCGATGCGCGCGGCAATGCGTGGCGCGTCGTGGCTGCCGATCACCCAATTGGGCCAGCCGTGCCGGGGCAGCGATGCCTCATAAGCGGCGATCATGCTGCGCAGCGTCGCCGCATCCCACGCATTCTCGATCAGTTGGAAGTTGAACGGCAAATGGACCTGCGGGCGCTCGGGCGTGCCGTACCAGCGCGCATGGCGATCGTTGGGGAGGAAGATCTCGCCGATCAGGACGCGGCCACCATATGCATCGGCGAGCGCGCGCATCTCCGCCGAGATGGCGTGCGCCTCCGGCTGGTCGGTCGAATGCTGCTGGATCACGCGATCGCGCTCGGTGATGCCCGGTCGCCACACGGGGTTGGGCGGGTTGTCGGGAAACCCCTCCGCCTTCACGATGTGCCACAGCACGTCGATGCGGAAGCCATCGACTCCGCGATCGAACCAGAAGCGCATGACGTCGAGCATCGCGCGCTTGAGCTCCGGGTTGCGCCAGTTGAGGTCGGGCTGCTGCTTCAGGAAGGCGTGCAGGTAATATTGCCCGGTCGCTTCGTCCCATTCCCATGCCGAGCCGCCAAAATCGCTGATCCAGTTGTTGGGCGGTCCGCCGTCCGGCGCCGCGTCGCGCCAGATGTACCAGTCGCGCCTGGGGCTGGTGCGGCTGGAGCGGCTCTCGACGAACCAGGGGTGCCGGTCGGAGGAATGGTTGGGGACGAAATCGAGCAGCAGCTTCAGCCCGCGCTGATGTACCGCGGCGAGCAGCCGGTCGAACGCGGCGAGATCGCCGAACATCGGCTCGACGCCGCAATAATCTGCGACGTCATAGCCGAAGTCGGCCATCGGCGAGGGGAAGATCGGCGACAGCCAGATCGCATCGACGCCCAGTGTCGCGATATGGTCGAGCCGGCGTTCGATCCCGGCCAGATCGCCGATGCCGTCGCCGTCGCTGTCCTGGAAGGAGCGTGGATAGACCTGATAGATGGTGCCGTGCCGCCACCATGGCGTGTCCTCGGGAATCGTCATGCGGCTGTCCTAACCCTTGATGGCGGTCGCCGGCCACCCGGCAACAAAAGCTTACGGAACTGACCTCGATCAGGACGTTTGTGAAACGATCGGGGGCAGCGGGAAAAGCGGGTAGATGGAGGTGGGGCGGCAGTCGGTCTTCTCGACCTTCGGTGCGGAAGCGGCGGCGCTCGCCTCGCTGACCTGGTGGATGGTCGCGGGTGCGGTCGTCATCTTCGTCGCGGTCGCGGTGCTGATGATACTGGCGATGCGCGCCAGGCCGAACGCGCTGACGCATCGTGGCGGGATGCGGCTGGTGCTGTGGGCCGGCGGCGTGGTGCCGACGATCGTGCTCCTCACGCTGCTGGTCGTGACGCTGCCGCAGATGCGCCCGCTGCGCGCGACGCCCGGCGACCTGCGCATCGCGGTGCAAGGTGAGCAATTCTGGTGGCGCGTGCGCTACCAGCCCGCCGGCGCTGCGGCCGTGGTCGATGCGAACGAGGTGCGGGTGCCGGTCGGGCGGACGGTCGTGTTTCGGCTGACCGCGGGCGACGTGTTGCACAGCTTCTGGGTGCCCGGGCTGGCGGGCAAGATGGACATGGTGCCCGGGCGCACCAACACATTGGTGGTGAAGGCGACGAAGGCGGGGCGCTTCCGTGGGCGATGCGCCGAATTCTGCGGGTTGAGCCACGCGCTGATGGCGTTCGACGTGATCGCGATGGAACCGGCGGCGTTCGATCGCTGGCTGGCGTCGCGCGAGCGTGTTGCGCCGGCCGTTGCCGGGCGTGGGGCGCGGGCGTTTGCCGCTTATGGCTGTACCGCCTGCCATGCGATCGGGGGCGATGCGGCGGCGCGCTGGGGCTCGATCGGCCCTGATCTGAACCATATCGGCGCGCGCACGACGCTGGGTGCGGGGATCATGCCGATGACGCGCGCCAATCTGGTGCGCTTCGTCCGCGCGGCGCCGGCGGTGAAGCCCGGCGCGCGGATGCCTGCCTATCCGCACATGCCCGCGGCCGATGCCGCGGCGATCGCCGCCTATCTGGAGACGTTGCAGTGAGCCTCCACGCGCAGGACGACATCGAACTGCGGCGCGCGCAGGAGGAACGGCTGCGCGCGGTGTGGAAGCCGCCGAGCGGGTGGTTCGGGCATTGGACCGACGTCAACAACAATCGCGTCGGCGTGTGGTACACGCTGACCGCCTTCACCTTCATGCTGTTCGCGGGCGTGCTGGCGCTGATCATGCGCGCACAGCTCTCCGCCCCGGGCAACGATCTGGTCACGCCATCGACCTTCAACCAGCTGTTCACGCTGCACGGGTCGATGATGATGTTCCTGTTCGCGGTGCCGATGTTCGAGGCGGTGGCGGTGATCCTGCTGCCGCAGCTGCTGGGTGCGCGCGACCTGCCGTTCCCGCGATTGTCGGCGTTCGGTTACTGGAGCTTCCTGATCGGCGGGGTGTTCGTCGCGGGATCGATCTTCTTCGACGTGGCGCCCGATGGCGGGTGGTTCATGTATCCGCCGTTCACGACGCGCACCGACCTGTCCGGGCTGGGCGCGGACATCTGGATGCTGGGGCTGAGCTTCATCGAGGTGTCGTCGGTCGCCGCCGCGGTGGAACTGATCGTCGGCGTGCTGAAGACGCGGCCGCCGGGGATGCGGCTCAACCTGATGCCGCTCTACGCCTGGTACATCCTGGTCGTGGCGGTGATGATCCTGTTCGCCTTCCCGCCGCTGATCGCCGGGGATATATTGTTCGAGCTGGAACGGTTGATGGGCTGGCCGTTCTTCGACGCGGCGAAGGGCGGCGACGCGATCCTGTGGCAGCACCTGTTCTGGATCTTCGGCCACCCGGAGGTCTATATCGTCTTCCTGCCGTCGATCGCTTTGTTCGCGATGATCGTGCCGACGTTCGCGCGGCGGCACCTGCTGGGCTATCCCTGGATCGTGCTGGCGGCGGTGGGGACGGCGTTCCTGTCGTTCGGGCTGTGGGTCCACCACATGTTCACGACCGGGCTGCCCAAGATCAGCCTGGCGTTCTTCTCCGCGGCGTCGGAGGCGGTGGCGATTCCGACCGGGATCCAGATCTTCGCCTTCATCGCCACCCTATGGGCCGGGCGCGTCGTGTGGTCGACGCCGCTGCTCTACGCCACGGGATCGATCGCGATCTTCGTCATCGGCGGGCTGACGGGCGTGATGGTGGCGGTGGCGCCGTTCGACTGGCAGGCGCACGACACCTATTTCATCGTCGCGCATCTGCATTACGTGCTGATCGGCGGCACGCTGATCCCGCTGTTCGGCGGGCTGTATTATTACTGGCCGCTCATCACCGGCAAGAAGCTGTCCGACCGGATCGGGCGCACCGCCTTCTGGTTCCTGTTCGCGGGCGCCAACCTGACGTTCTTCCCGATGCATTTCAGCGGATTGATGGGGATGCCGCGGCGCGTCTTCACCTATCCGGCGGAACTGGGGATCGGGGGGCTGAACATGGCCTCGACGATCGGCTCGTTCGTGTTCGCGGCCGGCGTGCTGATGATCTGCATCGATTTGGCGCGCAGCCCATGGCGTGCCAAATCCGAGCGCAACCCGTGGCAGGCGGGGACGCTGGAATGGCTGGCACATCCGGACGACGAGGATTGGGGCATCCGTTCCGTCCCGCTCATCAGCAGCCGCTATCCGATCTGGGACCAGAAGAACTTCGTCAGGAACGTCGATGAGGGGCGCTATTTCCTGCCCGATGCGGAAGAGGGCCGGCGCGAGACGATCGTCACCACCGTGCTGGACGCGCGGCCGATCCAGGTGATCCGGCTGGGCACCCCCAGCGTGGTGCCGATGGTCACCGCGGGCGTGCTGGGCAGCGTGTTCATCCTGACGACCTACCACCTCTACTGGCTGGCGGCGGTCGGCGTCGCGGCGACGCTGGCGTGCGTGCTCTACTGGCTGTGGACCGGCACCGGCGAGATCCCGGAGAAGGAGCGCAAGGCGATCGGCCACGGCCTGTCGGTGCCGCTCTATTGCTCGGGTGCGTCGTCGAGCGGGTGGTGGGCGATGTTCATCACGATGATGGCGGATGCTACCGCCTTCTCAGGGCTGGTCTTCGGCTATTTCTTCTTCTGGACGCGGGCGGATGACTTCCCGCCGACGGGCGTGGGCATGGAGGGGCCGGGGACGTTCTGGCCGATGGTCGCGCTGGCGCTGACGCTGGCCGCCTGGGCGATGACCGTCGCCGCGCGCGAGCTGAACGCGCGCGGCGGCGAGGGCGCGGCGCGGGCGCTGCTCGGCATCGGTGGGCTGGTGTCGCTGGCGGCGATCGGCGCGGGGGTGGCGGGGCCGGTGACGACCGGGCTGCAGCCCAGCCTGCATGTCTATCCCGCGATCGTCTATACGCTGGTGATCTGGACGGTGACGCACAATGCGGTCGGCGCGATCATGCAATTCTACACCATGGCGCGCAGCCTCGCGGGGCGGATGACGCCGCGCTATGACGCCGACGTCCGCAACATCACCGTCTATCACCATTTCATGGCCGTCACCGCGATCGTCACCTATGCGACGATCGGGCTGTTCCCGGGGGTGTCATGAAGAACGAAACCCCCAACGAAGGGCGCGGCGGGCTGCGCGAGCGGGTGCGCGGGCTGCGCGTCACCTTATGGACGTTGATCGTTCCGCCGGGCGTATGGGCGGTCCATTTCCTGTTCTGCTATCTGTGGGTCGCGGTCAGTTGCGCGAAGCTGGGGGCGTTCCCGCGCTTCACCACCGCCTTCCTGATCGGCACCGGCGTGGCGTTGGCGATCATTGCGGCATCGGGGTGGGTCGCCTGGATCCAGTCGCGCACGCCGGGCGATCCGCCCCCGCACGACGAGGGCACCGACATCGACCGGCTGCGCTTCCTGGCGCATGCGACGATGCTGCTGGCGGCGCTGAGCTTCGTCGCGGTCGTGTTCACCGCGGCGCCCGCGCTGATGCTGACGGATTGCCGGTGATGGCGGCGCGCGCGACCGGGTGGATCATCGCGCTGGCGGCGACGCTGCTGGCGTTCGCGGGACTGGGGATGACCGGGCATATGGCCGCGCACATGGTTGCTGTGGCGGTCGCCGCGCCGGTGATCGCGGCGGCGCTGCGCTGCCCGCGCGCGGTTCATGCCGGCGCGCCGCTGGCCTGGGCGATGGCGGAGTTCGTGGTGGTATGGGGCTGGCACGCACCGGCGCTGCGCGATGTCGCGGACATGTATGTCGCGGCGGCGCTGCTGGAGCAGGCGATGTTCCTGGTGCTGGGCATCGCGTTGTGGCGCGCCGCGCTGGCGCAGCCCGCGGCGGGGGCGGCGGCGCTGTTGCTGACGTCGATGCACATGACGTTGCTGGGTGCGCTGATCGGGCTGGCTGACCGGCCGCTCTATGCGATGATGGCGATGCATCCCGCGCCGGGACTGGACGCGCTGGCGGACCAGCAGCTGGGCGGGGTGGTCATGCTGCTGGTGGGGGGCGCCAGTTACTGCCTGGGCGGGCTGTGGATGCTTGGCACGATCCTGAGGGAGGCGCGACCCGCATGACGATCCGCGTGACCTGGAGGCGCGTCGCGGCGGCGCTGGTGGCACTGGCGCTGGCAGGGTTGCTGTTCGCCTGGTCGGGGGTGTTCAACATCGCCGCCTCGTCCGGGCATTGGGCGATCAGCAACTGGTTCCTGCACTGGACGATGCGCAATTCGGTGCGCACGCATACGCTGCTGGAGGCGCCTCGGAACCCGATCGCCACGGACGGGCAGTTGGTGAGTGCGGCGGGGCATTTTGCCGCGGCATGCGCCACCTGTCACGGCGCGCCGGGGCAGCGTCCCTCGCCGGTGATGCAGCGCGCCACGCCGCACGCGCCGGACCTGACCACCGGCGAGACGAAGGAGAAGTGGAGCGATGCCGAGCTGTTCTACATCCTGAAACACGGCGTGAAGTTCACCGGCATGCCGGCCTGGGGTGCCGGGGGGCGCGACGACGAGGTGCGCCGCATGGTCGCCTTCGTCCGCCGCCTGCCGGGCATGTCGGCGGCGGAGTATCGCCGGCTGAGCGGCGCGGCGACGGGCGCGGGGACGACCGATGCGCGTGCGCTGGGCGGCAAGGTGCTGGCGGGCTGTGTCGCCTGCCACGGCAGCGATGGGCGCGGGCGCGGCCAGCCCGACATCCCGATCCTCGGCGGGCAGAATCCGCGCTATCTGGAGGCGGCACTGGCGGCCTATGCCGATGGTCGCCGTGCCAGCGCCGTGATGGCGAACGCCGCCGCGACGCTGACCGCGCCGGAGCGTCGCGCGCTGGCGGCGCATCTCGCGGCGATGCCGGGACTGGGCGCGACGCCTGCCGGATCGGCGGCAGCGCGCCGGATCGTCGAGCGCGGCCTGCCCGAACGACAATTGCCCGCCTGTGCCGCCTGTCACGCCCCCGGCAAGGCGCAACCGGTGCTCGCCGGCCAGCGCGCAACTTATCTGGCGCAGCGGCTGCGCGACTGGCGCGCGGAGGAAGGCGAGGTCGACGCCCGGCTGCCGCAGGATGCGATGGCTGTGATCGCGCGGCGTATTCCGGAGGAGATGATCGACCCGCTGGCGCGCTATCTGGCGGGGCAGCGCTGACCCGACGGGCCGGCTTGCGCCCGATGGTCCAACATAGGTTGGTACGGCACCCGTAACGAAACGGCTTGCACCCCGGCGGCCGTGCGGCATTGACTGCGCGCATATCCATTCCGGGAGTCGATTGCCTTGCGTGCCACCCTTGCCCTGATCGCGCTGCTCGTCTCCGCCCCCAGTGTCGCGCAGGTTCAGCCGACCGCAGCGGCGCCCGACGCGCCGGTGCGCGGCTTCACCGGCGGCGACCTGTTCGGGCTGGCGATCGCCGCCGATCCGCAGATCAGCCCGGACGGCCGCCGCATCGTCTATGTCCGGCGCAGCGGCGACGTGATGAGCGATCGCATGGTGTCGTCGCTGTGGCTGATCGACGTGGCGAGCGGGCGGCAGGTGCCGTTCGCCAGCGACGGATCGGGCGCGCGCTGGTCGCCCGACGGCACCCGCATCGCCTATGTCGCGCGGGATGGCGACCGGTCGCAGCTGTTCGTGCGCTGGGTCGGGTCGGACGGCGCGGGCGGTGCGGTGACGCGCGTCACCGCGCTGCCCAACGAACCCAATTCGCTCGCCTGGTCGCCCGACGGGATGCGCCTAGCCTATGTCGCCAATGTCGCGGGCGAGGCGAGTACGCTGGGCAAGGCGCCGCCCAAGCCGGAGGGTGCGAACTGGGCGCCGCCGCTGGAGGTGATCGACCGCGTCACCTATCGCAACGACGGTCCGGGTTATCGCAAGCCGGGCTATGACCATGTCTTCGTCGTGGCGGCGGACGGCGGCGCGGCGCGGCAGCTGACCTTCGGGCGGTTCGATGACGGTGGCCCGATCGACTGGAGCGCGGACGGGCGCCGCGTCGTCTTCTCCGCGATCCGCGGCAAGGATGCCGAGCGTCAGGTGATGAACAGCGACCTTTACGCGGTCGATGTCGCCTCCGCCCAGCTGACGCAACTGACCACGCGCGATGGTCCGGACGGTAGCCCGATCTGGTCACCCGACGGCACGCGACTCGCCTGGACCGGGTTCGACGATACCCGCCGCGCCTATGAGAACCAGCAATTGTACGTCGGCGGCAGCGATGGCGCCGCGCCGCGTTCGCTGACCGCATCGCTCGACCGCAGCATCGAGGCCGCGCAATGGGCCGCGGACGGGCGCAGCCTGTATGCCAGCTACGACGATCATGGCCGGCGCAAGCTGGCACGGATCGCGCTGGACGGCCGGGTGACGCCGATCACCGATACGCTGGCGGGCGACGGGCTCGACCGGCCCTATACCGGCGGCGAGTTCTCGGTCGCGCGCAACGGCACCGTTGCGTTTACAGGAGGTGACGCCTCGGTTCCGGCGGACGTCTGGGTCTGGTCCGGCGGGAAGGCGCGGCGACTAACGCAACTGAATGCGGTGATGGCGGCGTCCAAGGCGCTTGCACCGATCCGCAAGCTGGCTGTGACCGCGCCCGACGGCCGTCCCGTCGACGCCTGGCTGGCGGTGCCGCCGGGACACCAGCCGGGGCAGCGCCTGCCGCTAATCCTGGAGATCCACGGTGGGCCGCATTCCGCTTATGGTCCCTCGTTCAGCACCGACGTGCAACTGTATGCGGCGGGCGGCTATGCCGTGCTGTGGACCAATCCGCGCGGGTCCACCTCCTATGGCGCGGAGTTCGCGAACCTCATCAACAAGACCTATCCGGCGCAGGATTACGACGACCTGATGGCCGCGGTGGATGCCGCGATCGCGGACGGCACTGCCGACCCCGCCAACCTGTTCGTCACCGGCGGATCGGGCGGCGGGCTGCTGACCGCGTGGATTGTCGGCAAGACCGACCGCTTCCGCGCGGCGGCGACGCAGAAGCCGGTCGTCAACTGGATCAGCGAGGCGCTGACCATGGACAACACGCTGTTCACCTCGCAATATTGGTTCACCAAGAAGCCGTGGGAGGACCCGGTCGGCTATTGGAACCGATCCCCGATCAGCCTGATCGGCAATGTGAAGACCCCGACGTTGGTCGTCGTGGGCAGCGAGGATTATCGCACCCCGGTGAGCGAGGCGGAGCAATATTATGCCGCGCTCCAGATTCAGGGCGTGCCCACCGCGCTGGTGAAGGTGCCCGGCGCGAGCCACGGCGGCATCGCCGCGCGCCCGTCGCAGGCGGCGGCCAAGGCATCCGCGATTCTGGGCTGGTTCGACCGCTATCGGACCGGCCAAACGGTCGGCGTGCGTTAATCATGTCATTGTAAACAAAGGGACGGAGCCTCAAACCGCGACCGGTGGGTGACGTGTATGGAACAGCGTAACGCGATTCTGACCGATGCGCTGAAGCGCAAGAATGCGGTCCTGGAAGGGATCAACCGCATCTTCGGCGAAGCCTTGTCGGCGCATTCCATCGAGGCGCTGGGGCAGGTGTGTCTGCGCGTGGCGGAGGATATCACCGGCGCCGCGTTCAGCTTCATGGGCGAGGTGAACGAGGATAGCGGGCGGCTGGAGGATCTGGCGATCAGCGAGCGCGGCTGGCAGGCGTTCACCGCCGACGATCCGCGCTGGCCCGATGGCAAGCTGCCGGTCGGGCTGCACGTCAATGGGCTGCACGGGCGCGTGATCCTGGACGACGCCAGCCTGATCGCCAACGAGCCGGATCGTCATCCCGACCGGATCGGCGTGCCGTCGGGGCATCCGCCGCTGCGCAGTTTTCTGGGCGTGCCGCTGCGTCACGACGGGCGCACGATCGGGTTGATTGCGCTCGGCAATCGCGACGGCGGGTTCCGCGAGGAGGATCGCGAGGCGGTGGAGGAACTGGCGCCAGCGATCGTCCAGGCACTGCGCAGCAAGCGCGGCGAGGAGGCGCTGCGCGAAAGCGAGGAGATCCGCCGGCTGAGCCTGGAACTGGTGCCCGCGATGCTGTGGCGCAGCGGGCCGCAGGGTGAGGGTGCGACCTCCAACCGGCAATGGACCGCCTTCACGGGACGCGCGGATATCGACGACGTCCAGCACTGGACCTGGCTCGACACGGTCCATCCGGAAGATGTCACGCGCGTCGCGGAGGCGTTCCGCAGCAGCTACGACACCGGCGCGCCGATGGAGCTGCCATACCGGATGCGCCAACGGTGCGGCGGCTATCGCTGGTTCCTGGTGCGCCAGGTGCCGGTGCGCGACCGCCGCGGGGTAATCACCCACTGGTTCGGCGCCGCGACCGATGTCCACGACCTGCGCATGCTGGAGGAGCAGCAGCGCGTGCTGGTGGGCGAGTTGCAGCACCGCGTGCGCAACATCCTCACCGTCGTCCGCTCCGTCTTCGCACGCACCGCGGAGAACGGGGGCACGCTGGAGGATGTGGCGGACCATTTCCGCGGCCGGCTGGATGCGCTCGCGCGGACGCAGGTGATCGTCACGCAGACCGCCAGCCAGGACGTCGATCTGGAGAACCTGATCCGCGACGAATTGCTGAGCGTCGGCGTCAGCGACGGGCGCGGTCTGACGCTGGAGGGGCCGGATGTGACCTTGCGGCCATCGGTCGCGGAGTCGCTCGGACTGGCGATCCACGAGCTGTCGATCAACGCGGTGAAATATGGCGCGTTCAAGTTCGCCAATGCAACCGTTTGCATACACTGGCAGGTTGATACAGATGAAGGAAATCGCCGCCGTCTCACCCTTACATGGACGGAACAGGGTGTGCCCGCCTTGTCGGTTCGCCCGTCTTGTCAGGGGTTTGGCAGCGAGTTGATCGAGGAGGCGCTACCGTATCGGCTGGGGGCCAAGACCAGTCTGGAATTTCTGGGCGGTGGTGTACGATGCACCATCGTCCTGCCGCTGGTCGAGGAGGCCGAGGGTCGTCGATGAATGTCCATCCGTTGACTGGAAAGCGTATCCTGATCGTGGAGGATGAATATTTCATCGCGTCCGACCTGAAGCGTGCCCTGGGCGATCAGGATGCGGTGGTGCTGGGGCCGGTGGGGTCGCTGGATGCCGGGCTGGCCGCGGTGGCGGCGGCGGAGCCGATCGATCTGGCGGTCCTCGACGTCAATCTGGACGGCGCGGAATCCTATCCGATCGCGGACCGCCTGGCGGAACTGGGTGTTCCGTTCATGTTCGTGACCGGCTATGATGACTGGGCGATGCCGCGCGCCTATCGCGACACGCCACGGCTTGCCAAGCCGTTTCCACCGGGCGCCGTGGTGCGCGCCATCGAACGGCTGGTTGCCGCACCGGAGAAGCAATGATGCGCACCGCTTTGTCGATGCAGGGACATGAAGCCGCGCTGCTGCGGCTGGCGGCGCTGTCGCCGCTCGCCCCCGCGACCTTGTCCGCGCTGGCCGTGGCGGTGGCGCATGTGCAAACGGTACGCGCGCGCCGCGAGCTGCTGAGCGAGGGGCGCGCGATCGAGGCGCCGCAGCTGCTGGTGCGCGGCTGGGCGGCCCGCGTCCGGTTGCTGCCGGACGGGCGCCGCCAGTTCCTGAATTTCCTGGTGCCCGGCGACGTGATCGGCCTGTCGGATGTGCCGCAGCCGCTGGCCACCGCGACCGTGGTGGCGGTGACCGACGTGATGGTGTGCACCCCGCCGGATGCCGCACAGCTGCCCGATCTGGCGGCCGCCTATGCGATCGCGCGGGCGATGGACGAGGCGCAGCTGCTGGCGCAGATTGTGCGGCTGGGTCGCTTCAACGCGCAGGAGCGGATCGCCGACCTGCTGCTGGAACTGCACGAGCGGCTGACGCTCAACGGGCTGGCGCGCGGTAATGCGTTCGACGTGCCGCTGACGCAGGAGGCGGTGGCTGATGCGCTGGGGCTGACCTCCGTCCACGTTAATCGCATGGTCCAGCAGGCACGCCGCGACGGCGACCTGCAATGGAAGGGCGGCCGCGTGACGCTGACCGATCCGGTCGCGCTGGCCCAGAAGATCGGACGCCAGCCGCCGCGCGTGCAGGATACCGCTGCCTGACGTAAGGCGCCCGGCTTAAACGGCTGGACATCGCCGGTCGACCACGCGACAGCGTGGGCGACGAGAGGAGAGGCGATGACGGGCAGCCTGCAAGGAACCGATTTTCCCGAGATCCGCGCCGGTGTGGCGAAGCTGTGCGCGCAATTTCCGGGCGAATATTGGCGGCGGCTGGACCGCGACATGGCCTATCCGGCGGAGTTCGTCGCCGCGCTGGGCGAAGCGGGGTATCTCGCCGCGCTGATCCCGGAGGAATATGGCGGTTCCGGCCTGCCGCTGTCGGCCGCGGCGGCGGTGCTGGAGGAGGTGCAGCGCGCCGGGTGCAACGGCTCCGCCTGCCACGCGCAGATGTACATCATGGGCGCGCTGCTGCGCCACGGCAGCGACGCGCAGAAGCAGGAGTATCTGCCGCGCATCGCCAGCGGCGACCTTCGGCTACAGGCGTTCGGCGTGACCGAGCCGACCAGCGGCACCGATACCGGCGCGCTCAAGACGGTCGCGGTGCGCGATGGCGACCGCTATATCGTCAACGGGCAGAAGATCTGGACCAGCCGCGCCGAGCATTCCGACCTGATGCTGCTGCTGGCGCGCACCACCCCGCGCGACCAGGTGGCGCGCGGGATCGAGGGACTGTCGATCTTCCTGCTCGACATGAACGCGGCGAAGGCGGCGGGTGGCCTGACCATCCGTCCGATCCGCACGATGATGAACCATTCCACCACCGAGGTCTTCTTCGACAATGTCGAGGTGCCCGCCGCCAATCTGATCGGGGAGGAGGGCAAGGGGTTCCGCTACATTCTGTCGGGGATGAACGCGGAGCGCATCCTGATCGCGGCGGAATGCGTCGGCGATGCCAAGTGGTTCATCGAAAAGGCGCGCGATTATGCGAAGGAGCGCGTGCTGTTCGGGCGCCCGATCGGGCAGAACCAGGGCGTGCAATTCCCGATCGCGCGCGCCTATGCGCAGATGCGCGCCGCCGAACTGATGGTGCAGGACGCCGCGCGCCGGTTCGAGGCCGGCGAGCCGTGCGGCGAACAGGCGAACATGGCGAAGATGCTGGCCGCGGAGGCGAGCTGGGCTGCGGGCGAGGCGGCGATCCAGACCCACGGCGGCTTCGGCTTCGCGGAGGAATATGACGTCGAGCGCAAGTTCCGCGAGACGCGGCTGTATCAGGTCGCGCCGATCAGCACGAACATGATCCTGAGTTTCATCGGCGAGCATGTGCTGGGGCTGCCGCGGAGTTATTGAGGGAAAAGAGCGATCTTCTCTTCCGGCCGTCGTCTAGGGAATGCGCTCTGGTTCACGATCGGGATGACGGTGTCACCGCTTGCCGACTTCATCCGGGCCAAGTCTCATCCATTCTAGCGCGCTAATTCGGGTGTGGCGTCGTGCGAAGGTGATACAGGTGCAACGGCTCTCTCATCTTCGAACAGGTCGGAGTTCACCGCAGGTTCGCTCAGATAGGCCAGTCGCCGAACCTCCAGCCTGCCGCGTACCACCGTGTCGAGGATAATTCCCGAAAATAAGCTCAGCGCGCCGAGGATTACCAATCCCGTTGCCGCGATGGCGGTCGGGAAACGCGGTACCAATCCTGTTTGGGCGTAGGTGATTGCGAGCGGGATGGTAAGGGCGGTTGCCAGCAAGGCGAGGGCTAAAGCAAAGGCACCGAAGAACAGCAACGGACGCTCGACCCGATACAGCATGACGATGGTTCGTAGGATACGGATCCCGTCGCTGTACGTCGACAGTTTGGAGATGGAGCCTTCCGGGCGCGCGAAGTAAGACGTTTCCATCTCCGCGCAGGGCATTTTAAGCTCTAACGCATGAACGCTGATCTCCGTCTCGATTTCGAAACCTGCAGAGAGGGACGGGAAGCTCTTTACGAACCGACGGGAGAAAATCCGGTAGCCGGACAGGATGTCAGTGAAGCTGCGACCGAACAGCCTGGCCAGCATGCCCGTCAGCAGCGCATTGCCGAAGCGATGGCCCCGGCGATACGCAAGGTCCGCCGTCGATATACGGCTGCCCACGACCATGTCCAACTGCTCATCGACAAGGCGACGGACCAGGGCGGGGGCAGACGTCGCATCATAGGTCGCATCGCCATCCGCCATGACGTAAATATCGGCATCGATGTCCGCGAACATCCGGCGTACGACATTCCCTTTGCCCTGGGCGCGCTCGCGTCGCACGACGGCTCCGGCGGCACTGGCGACCTCTACCGTTCGATCGACGCTGTTGTTGTCATATACGTAGATCGTCGCCTCCGGCAGTGCGGCGCGAAAACCCGCGACCGTCTCGCCAATGGCGGCTTCCTCGTTATAGCACGGTAGCAGCACCGCAATCTTGGCAGCCATGTTCGTCGATTCCCCAGAAGCGGATCGTTGCTACAAGATTTCCTGTAGCGGTGACCCGGCTGGATTGCTAGCAGTGCAGGTGCAGCATTGATCCGCTAGGCGATGAACTGAGCCGGGGGCGCATGGTTTTTTTTGCTAGGGCGTTGCAAGGAAACAGCTTTTTCTTAGGTCGCCTGCTTCTGGCGACCATCATCCTGATGGTGCCTTGCATCATTTCGGGGCAGCCTCAGGTCTTTTCGGATACCAAGTCATACTATGTCTTGGGGCAGGCGGTCGGGGAGAAGCTCGGGATCGCACCGGTGCAGTCCGAGGCTGTCAGCTTGCGTGGGAAAGGCGGTGGGGCGGCGGCCGAAGCGCGTGAAGTTAGGCTAGCCTATACCGTATCCGCATCCCGGTCGCCGTACTATAGTTTGTATCTTTATAGCGGGTCGCGGATTGGGTCGGCATGGCTGCTCGTTGCCCTGCAATCGTTGCTGACGTCGGCATTGATCTGGATTGTCGTGGATTTGTTCGAGGTTTGGCTATTCTATGAACTGACGGTTGCGCTGCTGGCATTCACCACGTCAGCGGCGATTTTCATCTTTTTCATCATGCCTGATTTCGCCTCTCCGCTTGGCATCCTGGCGTTCGCGTTGCTTGTCCTGAAATGGAATATGCTGTCTTGGGCACGTATCGCGCTTTTGTCCGTCACGTTATTGATTGCGTGCGTTTTTCATACATCCAATCTGCTTCTCGTGTGTACGCTGATGGCGATGACGGCTGTCTACTCTTGATAAGACGCCATCCTGATGTGCTGTCGCGCCGTGGCGCCGTTCTCGTTGCGGTGATTTGTGGCGTGTCGTTGTTTGCTAACGCCGCCTCCCGATCTTCGTGAAGAAAACGCGTGGTGAGGATATCTACTCTCCGCCGTTTGTCGCCGCACGCATTATTGCGGATGGACCGGGACTGCATTATCTCCAGCAGAACTGTCCAAAGCGTCCTGTCTCGGAATGGTGTCGTTATCTCGACAAGATCTGACGGATAATAACACTATCCTGTGGGACGATAGCATTCGTTCTGGATCGTTCCAGAATGCTGACTATGACAGCCGGGTGCGTCTTATCAAGCAACAACCGGCCTTCGTGACTGCCGTTTTGTTGGAGCGACCGGTCGAATTGATGAGCGCAGTGGTGGAGAACGTTGGTCGGCTTCTCGTCAATTTTCGTGTCCAAGAGGTTTTGGAGGACCGGAGTTATCGCTGGCGGGATCCGGCATTCTCCGTCTTCACCGCCATTGTCCCCCATCGGATGCTTGTCGTACCGGACAGATGAGTTGCGCCGCAAAGATCGATTATCGCTTGGCGAACAGCATCATTGGTTTTTTTCTGATAATCTCGACCGCGGCCGCCGCGGTGGTCATGGCCAAAAACCGCTCCATGGTGCGAAAGTGGGGGCGCCTTGTTGGTCGTGATCCTGCTGTGCCTGACGATCAATGCCATGATTTGCGGGGCTATCTCGGGCAATGCGGAGCGATACCAGTCGCGGGTGATGTGGCTGGTGCCAATGATCTCCTATCTGATCTGCTTCGACGCCTTGGCAAGACGTCGCCCCAAATCGGGTTACTTTCCGCTCTGACGACCGGCCCGGCGCCCCTGGGTGGGGCGCCTACCCGCCGTGGCGCGCGAGCACCTCATAGG
>NZ_JAQIJJ010000009.1:0-176258 GCF_036946305.1 Sphingomonas adhaesiva | reverse complement strand
CGACAGCTGGAAGAACAGCGGCACCTTGTCGGGCGCCACCTTGCCGATCGCGACCAGCCGGCCACCGCCGTCCAACCCGACCGGCCACTGGCTCTGCGCGCTGGGCGAATAGCTGGCGCCGGCCACCGAGCGCAGCCGGTCGAACAGCCGGTCCGCGAACACCGCCGCCAGCACGTCGAGCGCGCGCGATTCCGCATGTCCCGCGGAGCCGCCCCCGGTCGGCCAGGCGATCACTGCCGCGGCCTGGTTGTCGTCGCCGTCGTGGGGTGCGGATCACCGGCTGCGCGACGTGCGCGGGGGAAGCGCACCGGCGCGGGCGGTGGGTGGCGCCTGCCGCGCGCGGCTTCAGCGCGCCGAAGCTCTTTGCCACCGCGGCGATCGCCTCGTCGCTCTTCACGTCGCCGAACACGTCGACCTCGATCGGCCCGGTCGCCAGCAGCGGCTCCCACAATTTGCGGAAGTCCTTCGGCGTCAGCGCCTCGACCTGCGCGCGCGGCGGCACGCCCCAGCGCGGGTCGCCGTCGCGCAGCAACCCCTCCAGATCGCGCGCCAGCACGCCGTCGGGCGAGCTGTCGAACCCGGCATAGCCCGCCAGCATCGCCGCGCGCGCGCGCGCCACGGGCGCCGCATCCCAGCGCGGCGCCGCCAGCTTCGCCGCCATCAGCGTGAGATTGTCGGCATAATCGCCCGGCGTCGTCTGCGACCCGAACAGGAAGGAATCGTCGCCGATATCGAAGTCCAGCCCCATCCGCCGCCCGGTGGTCAGCTGGTCGAGGTCACCCTGGTTGAGCGTGCCGATCCCGCTGGCGATCAGCGCGGTTTCGCCCGCCCAGGCCGGGGTGGGCCGATCGCCCGGCAGCGCCTGATAGCCGCGCCCGAACCGCACCCGCAGATAGACGCGCCCTGTCTCCGACGGATTGGCGTAGATCAGCGCGCGGACCCCGTTGGCGAACGTCACCTGCTCCATCGGCGGGTCGCCGACGGTCGCCTTCGCCGTCACCTTGCCGGGCGCGCCCAGCTTCGGCACGCGCGAGAAGTCGACCGCCGCCTGCTGCGTCCGCTTGCCCGCCAGTTTGGAGACGTCGGCGGACAGCGCGGCGGCCAGCTTCGTCGCCGCGGTCGCATCCGCGGTGCGGGTGTTGAGCAGCGCGCGCGTCGCGTCGCCCTTGAACAGCCGGTTGGTCGATTCGACCATCGCCGCAGGCGTGAACATCCCCTGTTTACGTGCCTGCTGGAGGATGTCGTAGCTGGTCTTCGGCCCCGCCACCGTCTCGCGGATGTCGAGCGCCTGAACCATGTCGTCGGCCTGCTTGGCCCCCGCCTCGACGCGCGCGGTATCGACCTCGTTCTTCATCGCGGCGTCGAATTCGGCCAGCTCGCGGTCGACCTCGCCCTGCGTCGGCGGGGTCGCCATCGCATCGGCGATCACCGCGCGCACGTCCTTCAGCGCGGCCTCCCAATCGTCGCCGATCGGCACGATGTTGGTGAAGGTGCCGTTGGCGGAGCGCGATACGTCGTCGAGGCTGACCGACGCCTGGAGGAAGCTGCCCCCGGCGCGCGCACGCGTTTCCAGCCGGCGGTTGATGAGGCGCATCGCGACGAAATCGACCAGACGCTTCTGGTTGAAGATGATCGTGTCGTCGCGATAGACCCAGGGGCGCAGCACCGCGGTGGCGACCAGCGGCGGCAGCGACGGCTCGGCGATGGTCTTCGTCGCCGGCCCCTGCGCGGTCGGCTTGCCGAAATCGGGATCGGCGGGATCGGCGCCCTTCCCCTGCCAGCTACCAAAATTCCTGACCACCAGCCGCGCCGCGACGTCGGGATCGATATCGCCCGAGATGATGACGACCGCGCGATCGGGGCGATACCAACGATCGTGGAACGCCTGCACCGCGGCCGGGGGTCGCCGCCTCCAGCGTCTTGATCGTCCCGATCGGCGAGCGTTCGGCGAGCGGCTGTCCGGCGAAGAAGGTCTGGCGGATCGCATCGCCATAGCGCACCTGCGGCCCCGGCGCCTCGCGCTGTTCCGCCAGCACCGCGGGGCGTTCCGCCGCCAGCCCGGCAGTGGTGATCGCAGGCTCCGCCATCATGCCGGAGAAGATCTTCAGACTCTCGTCCAGCTTGACGTCGGTCGCGCCGGGCAGGTCCAGCTTATAGACGGTCTGGGTCGGCGTGGTCGACGCGTTGGAATCGGAACCGAGAGGTGGCACCGAACCGCTGCCATACCCGCTTCGCCTCGCCATCGGGGACGTATTTCGAGCCGCGGAACGACAGATGTTCAATCAGGTGCGCATAGCCCTGCTGATCGTCGGTTTCGTACAGCGAGCCGGCGTCGATCCGCACCCGCACCGCGACCTGCCCCGGGGGTACGCCGTTCCTGCGCACCGCATAGCGCAGGCCGTTGGGCAGCCGGCCGAAATGCCATTCCGGATCGGGCGGGATGTCCGATCCCTTGAACAGCCATGGCGAGGTGTCGACCGGCACGGTTGCCGCGGTGGCGGCGGACGCGGCCGGGGCGGCGGCGGCGGGCTTGCGCTGCCTGGCGGCCGGCTGCGCCGCCAGCGGCAGCGCGACGGAGGCGAGGAGAAGGACGAGCGGAAGGGCGGCGGGCGGCTTGCCGAGCACGCGCGGATACAGGGCCATGGACGCGCTTCTAGGGGCCAGCCGGGGCGGCGGCAACCTGCGGGCGTGAAACGATGCGTTGATGCGCGCCGCCGCCCTCCCGCCGCCGCTTCCCTGCCGCAACCTGCCACGATTTGGTCGTGAAGCGGTTCTAGCCGCTGGGGAAACGATGCTTTGCCGACGCCAGGCGGGCACGCGCGAAGGATGTTGAGATGACCAGCCAGCCCCACGCCGTCCTGCCCCAGGCCGCGCTGCCGTTGCCGGGTACGCCGCGCGCGTCCGCGACGTTGCGCGCGGAGCCGGGACGCCCGCTCATCATCCGCGTCGGCAAGCATCTGCGCGGCGTGTTCGACCGGCTGATCGCGGGGTCGTCGCTGGTGTCGAACGATCCGGTGCTGGACGTCCGCGCCTTCGCCTGGACCGCGGAGTTGCGCGCGCGGTGGGAGGCGATCCGTGCCGAGGCGGAGGCGGTGGCGCTCGCGGGCGAGGCGGCGCCCAGCCTCGCCACCATCTCCCCCGATCACCGCGCCATCGCCGAAGTGGGCAAGTGGAAGTCATTCTTCCTGTGGGGCTATGGCTATCCGATCGACGAGAATCTGGCGCAATGCCCACAGACGCGCGCGGTGATCGAGCGTATCCCGGGGCTCAACACCGCCTTCTTCTCGATCCTGGCGCCCGGCACGCACATCCCCGCGCATCGCGGCGTGTCGAAGGGACTGATCACCTGCCACCTGGGGCTGATCGTGCCGCGCGACGGCGACGTGCGGATGCGCGTCGACGACCGCGTGGTGCGCTGGGCGGAGGGCGAGACCCTGGTGTTCGACGACACCTACGACCATGAAGTGTGGAACGACACGGCGGGGACGCGCGTGGTGCTGCTGATCCAGTTCGAACGCCCGCTACGCGCGCCGGGCAAATGGTTCGCCGACCTGTTCCTGGGCGTCGCGAAGCGCTCCGCCTTCGTCCAGGAGGCGCGCGAGAATGTGGCGAAATGGAATGCCGCGGTGAAGCAGATGGACGTGTAGGTTCTCTCCCCTCCCTCTCAGGGAGGGGTCGGGGGTGGGTGGCGTCCTGGGGATATGGCGCCGGCCAGCCCCGGCGCGACCGTATCACGAGCCATCGACCCAGCCCCAGCCCCTCCCTTGCAGGGAGGGGAGCTTAGTTGCCCGAAACGATCCCTTTCCGACAGCGCGCTTGATCCGCGCCGCCTGTCGCGCCACATCGCGGACATGCTGATCGAGACCGAAGCCACCCCCAATCCCGCCACGCTGAAGTTCCTGCCGGGACGCACCGTCATGGACGCGGGCACGCGCGATTTCGCGACGCCCGAGGAGGCGGAGGCGAGCCCGCTGGCCGATGCCCTGTTCGGGCTGGGCGACGTCACCGGCGTGTTCTTCGGCCGCGACTTCGTCTCGGTCACCGTCGCGCCGGGCGTCGGCTGGCGCGACGCCAAGGCGGACGTGCTGGCGATCCTGATGGACCATTTCACCGCGCAGATGCCGCTGTTCCGCAGCGCCTCTGCCGGCTTCTCCGTCCCGGCCGCGGAGGAGGATTTCGCCGACGATCCCGCCGACGCCGATATCGTCGCGCAGATCCGCGACCTGATCGAGACGCGCGTGCGCCCCGCGGTCGCCAACGACGGCGGCGACATCGTCTATCGCGGGTTCGACAAGGGGCGCGTGTACCTGCGCATGCAGGGCGCGTGCGCCGGCTGCCCGTCGTCCACCGCGACGCTGAAGAACGGGATCGAGCAGCTGCTGCGCCACTATGTCCCCGAGGTTACCGAGGTGCGCGCGGTCTGACGCGCGCGCCCGTCCCTGCCCTTCCCTCTCGCTCACGGGTGAATGATGTCCCACGTCCTCGACGATGCCGCGCTCGACCAGCTGTTCCGTGCCGCGCGCAGCTATAACGGCTATCGCGACCAGCCGGTGGGGGAGGACACGCTGCGCGCGATCTGGGACCTGATGAAGATGGGGCCGACCTCCGCCAACCAGCTGCCCGCGCGGCTGGTGTGGTGCGTGTCGGACGAGGCCAAGGCGAAGGTGGCCGAGGCCTGCTCCGCCGCGAACAAGCCCAAGGTGCTGAACGCGCCGGTCACCGTCGTGCTGGGCATGGACGTGGATTTCCACGAGCATCTGCCCGAGCTGTTCCCGCATACCGATGCGAAGAGCTGGTTCGACGGCAATCGCGAGCTGCGCGAGGCGTCGGCGTTCCGCAATTCCTCGCTTCAGGGCGGCTATTTCATCCTGGCGGCGCGCGCGCTGGGGCTGGATACCGGGCCGATGTCGGGGTTCGACGCGGGCGCGGTGGACAAGGCGTTCTTCGCCGATACGCCGTCGGTGCGGACCAACTTCATCTCCACGCTGGGCTATGGCGACCCGTCGACGATCTTCGACCGCAGCCCGCGCCCGGCGTTCGAGAAGTTCAACCGGATCGCTTGATCCGGCGCTGATCCGTCACCCCGGATCAAGTCCGGGGTGACGAGGTTGCGCAACGCCCTTCCCCTCGCTGCAAGGGAGGGGCTAGGGGTGGGTCAGGTCCGGGCGATACGGATGCGCCACGCGGCGCGGCGCCGTATCGCCAGGCCTCCACCCACCCCCGACCCCTCCCTCGAAAGGGAGGGGAGTGAGACGTCATTGATCCGCACGCTCGTCATCGACACCGCCACCGCCGCCTGTTCCGTCGCACTGTTCGAGGGCGACCGGCTGATCGACTCGCGCCATGACGTCGTCGGGCGCGGCCATGCCGAACGGCTGGTGCCGATGATCGCGGACCTGCCCGACGGCGGGCGCGCCGGGCATATCCTGGTCGATGTCGGCCCCGGCAGCTTCACCGGCATCCGCGTCGGCATCGCCGCGGCACGCGGACTGGCGCTGGGCTGGGGCGCGACGCTCGCGGGATATGGTACGCTGGCGGTCATCGCCGCCGCCGCGCTGAAGGGCGAGCCGCTTGCGGTCGTGACCGAAGGCGGGCACGGTGAGGTCTTCATGCAGGCCTTCGACGCTCCGTTCGCCGCCCTCGACGCCCCGCGCTCGCTGACCCCGGAGGCGGCGCTCGCCGCGCTGGCGGGGCGGCGCGCGATCGGCACCGGTACGCGCTGGCTCGCCGCGCTCGACCCCGCCGTCGCGATCGACGACACGCTGCCGCGCGCCAGCGACGCGCTGTTGCTGCCCGCCGCGCAGCGCGCGCTGCCCGCCGCGCCCTTCTATGGCCGCGCACCCGACGCGACACCGCCCGCGCCGCGCGCCGCATGAGCACGCGGCTGATCGAGCTGGCGCAGGGCGGTGCGAGCGATGCGGAGGCGGTCGATCGCGTCATGTCGCGCGCGTTCGATCCGCGCTTCGGCGAGGCATGGACGCGCAACCAGTGTATCGGCATCCTCGCCATGCCGGGCGTGTGGCTGACGCTGGCGCGGGTCGACGGCACGCTGGCCGGCTTCGCGCTGGGGCGCGCGATCATGGACGAGGCGGAGCTGCTGCTGATCGCGGTCGATCCGGCGCATCGCCGCGCCGGCATCGGCGGCACCCTGTTGCGCAGCGTGATCGCGGAATGCGAGGGGCGCGGCGTGCGGCGCCTCCACCTGGAGGTGCGCGCCAACAACCCGGCGATCGCGCTCTATGCCGCGCACGGCTTCGCCCCCGTCGGCACGCGCCGCGACTATTACCGCAGCCGCAGCGGCGAGACGTTCGACGCCTGCACCTATGCGCGGACACTCGATTGAGATGATTTCATCCTGTTGCGAGTCGGTAGCGCTTTTCGCAACAAGGGGTTCGCACTATCTAGCGTCGCATGGCTCGCAAGATCGATCTCGAAGCATTGTGCCACGAAAAGGGGCTCCGCATCACCGAACAGCGCCGCGTGATCGCGCGCGTCCTGTCGGAGGCGGAGGATCACCCCGACGTGGAAAAGGTCTATGCGCGCGCCTCCGCGATCGATCCCGGCATCTCGATCGCGACCGTCTATCGCACGGTACGGCTGTTCGAGGAGGCGGGCATCCTGGACCGCCACGATTTCGGCGACGGGCGCGCGCGCTACGAACCCTCGCCCGAGGCGCATCACGACCATCTGATCGATGTCGAGACGGGCAAGGTGATCGAGTTCGTCGATCCCGAACTGGAGCTGCTGCAAAAGGCGATCGCCGAGCGGCTCGGCTTCCGGCTGGTCGACCATCGCATGGAATTGTACGGCGTTTCGCTGAAGCGGGATTGAGGCGGGTTCCCCCTTGCGCCGTCACCCCGGCCTTGAGCCGGGGTCCCGCTATCGCGGAGCAGACGAGAAGAAGCGGGACCCCAGCTCAAGCCTGTCCTGAGCTTCGCCGAAGGGGCCGGGGTGACGAGGTGGAATGACCGCGCGCGCCATCTGTCGTCTCGCGGCGCTGGTCGTGTGCCTGCTGCCGGCGGTGCTGCTTCACGGCCTGTGGCGCCTCGTGCGGGCGCCCTCCCCGTGGCCGCGATTCTATCTCGGCCTCGCCGCGCGGCTGTTCGGTGCGCGGACGCGCGTCGTCGGGCGGCCGCTGCGACGCGATGTCGTGTTCCTCGCCAACCATCTCAGCTGGATGGACATCCCGCTGCTCGCCGGGGCGACCGGCACCGCCTTCGTCGCCAAGGCGGAGCTGCGCGCAGCGCCGCTGATCGGCTGGCTGTGTACGCTCAACCGCACGATCTTCGTCAGCCGCGGCGATCGCATGGGGGTGGAGCGGCAGGTGGCCGAGCTGCGCGATGCGCTCGCACAGGCCTGGGCGATCGCGATCTTTCCGGAGGGGACGACCGGCGACGGCGTCACGCTGCTGCCGTTCAAGGCCGCGCTGCTCGCCGCGCTCGATCCGCCGCCGCCGGGGATGATGATCCAGCCGGTGCGGATCGATTATGGCGAGGCGACCGGCGAGCTGGCGTGGGTCGGCGACGAACCCGGACAGGCGCATGCCACCCGCGTGCTGAACCGCCCCGGCCGCTTCACCGCGACGCTCCATTTCCTCGAGCCGTTCGCGCCGCAGGGCGGGCGCAAGACGATCGCGGCGGAGGCGCGCGCGCGAATCGACGCCGCGGTAACGCAACGTTAGGTTGATCTGCGTCAACATGCCCGGCGGAGGAACGGATCGTGACGCCACGGGAGCCTTTGGCGCTATACCATAGCTGGCCCTTGTGGGAGCGGGGATGCCGCCTCGATCTGGGTCGCGTGCACGATGGCGCGCCACCGCTGCCGGTGGGGGACATGCGGATGCCCGACGACGGCGACGCCATCGTCGGCGTGTGGCGATGCGACCTGCGCAGCGGGCGGCTGGACTGGTCGCCCGAGGTGCATCGCCTGTTCGACGTGGCACCCGACCGCGCGCCGCAGCGCGACGGCGCGCTCGCGGTCTATACCGAGGAATCGCGCTCGGCGATGGAGCGGCTGCGCGACCATGCGCTGCGCCATCACCGTGGCTTCACGCTCGACGTCGCGTTGCGGATCGCCGGGGATCGACGGCGCTGGATGCGGATCACCGCCGCGCCGCAGCTGGAGGACGGCCGCCCGGTCGTCCTGCACGGCACCAAACAGGACGTGACCGCCGCCTATCGCTGAACGCTGGCGATCACGCGCCTGCTGGAGTAACGGGGCGCCATGTCCTCCCCCGCCCCGACGATCGCCAAGTCCGCGCCGAAGACCTTTCACGTCAAGTCGTTCGGCTGCCAGATGAACGTCTATGACGGCGAGCGGATGGCGGAGCTGATGGCGGCCGACGGACTGACCGCGACCGACGATGCCGCCGCCGCCGATCTGGTCGTGCTCAACACCTGCCACATCCGCGAGAAGGCGACCGAGAAGGTCTATTCGGACATCGGCCGCCTGCGCAAGCACGCGCGCGAGCAGGATCGCGCCGCGCCGATGATCGCGGTCGCGGGCTGCGTCGCGCAGGCGGAGGGCGAGGAGATCGTGCGCCGCGCCAAGGTGGACGTGGTGGTCGGCCCGCAGGCGTACCACAACCTGCCCCGGCTGGTGGCGGATGCCGCCGCGGGCGCGCCGGCGCTGGACACCGACATGCCGCTGGCGTCGAAGTTCGGCGCGCTGCCCGCGCGGCGGCGGGTGGGCGCTTCGGCCTTCCTGACGGTGCAGGAAGGGTGCGACAAATTCTGCACATATTGCGTCGTCCCCTATACCCGCGGCGCGGAGGTGAGCCGCCCGTTCGACGCGATCGTCGAGGAGGCGCGCGCGCTGGTCGACGCGGGCGCGCGCGAGATCACGCTGCTGGGGCAGAACGTCAACGCGTGGAACGACGCGGAAAATCGCGGGCTGCACGGGCTGATCCGCGCGCTGGACCGCATCCCCGGGCTGGCGCGGATCCGCTATACCACCAGCCATCCCAACGACATGGCGCAGGGATTGATCGACGCGCATCGCGACGTCGAGACGCTGATGCCGTTCCTCCATCTGCCGGTGCAGGCGGGCAGCGACCGCGTGCTGCGCGCGATGAACCGCAGCCATACGCGCGACGGCTATCTGCGGCTGATCGACCGCATCCGCGCCGCCTGCCCCGACATCGCGCTGTCGGGCGATTTCATCGTCGGCTTCCCCGGCGAGACGGAGGCGGAGTTCGCGGAGACGCTGCGGCTGGTCGATGCGGTCGGCTATGCGCAGGCGTTCAGCTTCAAATATTCGCCGCGTCCCGGCACCCCCGCCGCGACGATGGAGGCGCAGGTTCCGGCCGAGGTGATGGACGACCGGCTGCAGCGATTGCAGGCCGCGCTCAACCGCGACCAGGCCGCGTTCAACGCCGCGACCGTCGGGCGCACCTGCCGCATCCTGATCGAGCGTCGCGGCAAGCTGCCGGGCCAGTGGCTGGGCAAGTCGCCGTGGCTGCAATCGGTGCATATCGTCGGTGACTATATGATCGGCGACACGGTCGAGGTCACGCTGACGCAGGCCGGGCCGAACTCGGTCACCGGCATGGTGCGCGACGTCGCCGCGCCGGCGGCGGTATGACGCACCCGTTATTACCCGAAACGGCGGTTTCGGGGTTCTTTTCTCACCTGAATTAGTCCGTAAGGCACGCATGACCGTGCCGCCCGCCGTCCCTGTCCTGCCCCTTCGCGCGATGACGCGGTTGCTGGCGGAGATGCAGACGACGATCGTCGGCACCGCGCTGCCGCTGTTCGACGGGCGGGTCGACCGGTTCATGATCTTCACGCTGCTGGTGCGGCGGATGCTGGACGGCGGCCGCCCCACCCCGGTGCTGGCGATCGCCGATTCGCTGGGGCTGCCGTTCGAGACGACGCGCCGCCATGTCGCGGAGCTGGCCGCGGGCGGCTGGGTCGGGCGCGAACGCGGCGGGATCATCGTTCATGTCGGGGTGGAGGACGGCCCGGTCGCCACGCTGGCGACGCTGACGCACGATGCGATGGTGCGGTTCATCGCGGACATGCGGACGATCGGCGCGCTGCCCGCCTATCCCGCGCCCGTTCGCCCCTATCACTGGCACGCCGGGCTGGCGGCGGCAGCGGACCTGATGCTGTCGGTCGCCAGCACCAACCACCAGACGCACCACGACCGGCTGGACCTGGTGCTCTTCTCCACCGTGCTGTGCGCCAGCAACCGCGCCATCACGCTCGATCCCGCGCTGTCGCGGATGTACGCCGGGTTCGACATCGCGCCGCCCGAGGGGTGGAAGCGTCCGGTCCGCGCACGGCGCATCGCCGCGACGCTGGGCCTGTCGGAGGCGACCGTCCGCCGCCGCATCGACCGGCTGTCGGAGGGGCCGCTGGAAGCGGTCGACGGCGGGCTGGTCCCGCGCGAGGCGTGGCTGTCGAGCCCGATGGCACAGGAGGCGAGCACCGCCAGCTACGCCAATCTGCGCCGGCTGATGGGGACGCTGGCGGCGCAGGGCTTTCCGTTCGGCGATCCCACGCGCGCCTATCGCATCAGGCGGCCGGAGCCGGCCTCGTTCGACTGAGCGGGGCGCCGACCGACAAGAGGCGCGACTTTTCGCTGTTCGTGCCCCCGCGCGGCTGCCACATTCGCCGGCGATGCCATTGCGTCGCGCCGACTCGCCCCCATCTCGCACCCGCGCGTGCCGCGAGCCGTCCGCGCCCCTTCCCCGCACAGGAGCCGCATGAGCCGCAAACCCGTTCCCGCCCAGGTGGGCGAGCGTTCCCGCACCGAACTGCTGTTCGATCGCCCGCAATTGCTGAGCCAGCTGTTCGGCCAGTACGACCGCAACCTGGTGGCGCTGGAGAACCGGCTGGGCGTCTATATCACCGCGCGCGGCAATCGCGTCGGGCTGGAGGGCACCGCGGAGCAGGTGGCGCTGGCGCGCGACGTGCTCAACGACCTCTACCACCGTATCCAGCGCGGCGAGGAGGTGGACGGCGGGCTGGTCGACGCGTCGATCGCGATGGCGTCGGAGCCGGTGCTGGACGGCATCATCTCCGCCGAGCGCGCGCCCGCGCCCTCGGTCATGATCCGCACGCGCAAGAAGACGATCGTGCCGCGCACCCCGGCGCAGGCGCATTATATGCGCGAACTGACCACGCACGACATGATCTTCGCGCTGGGACCGGCGGGCACCGGCAAGACCTATATCGCGGTGGCGCAAGCGGTGGCGCAGCTGATCACCGGCAGCGTCCAGCGGCTGATCCTGTCGCGCCCGGCGGTGGAGGCGGGCGAGCGGCTCGGCTTCCTGCCCGGCGACATGAAGGAGAAGGTCGATCCGTACCTGCGCCCGCTCTACGACGCGCTCTACGACTGCCTGCCCGCCGAGCAGGTGGAGCGGCGCATCGCGAGCGGCGAGATCGAGATCGCGCCGATCGCGTTCATGCGCGGGCGGACGCTGGCCGACGCGTTCGTGATCCTGGACGAAGCGCAGAACACCACGCCGGCGCAGATGAAGATGTTCCTCACCCGCTTCGGCCAGAACAGCCGGATGGTGATCTGCGGCGATCCCAACCAGACCGACCTGCCCGGCGGAGTCGCGGCGAGCGGGCTGGCGGATGCGACGATCCGGCTGGAGGGAGTGGAGGGCATCTCCTTGTGCCGCTTCACCGCCGCCGACGTGGTCCGCCACCCGATTGTCGGGCGGATCGTGGAGGCGTATGAGGGGGCGGACGGTTAAGATGAACGCACCACATCCCCCCATGACCCGTGCCGAACGGGAGGCGCTGTCAGCACCGTTCCTCATCGAGGATGAGGAGGTCGTGCGCGCCATCGCTCGGTTGGCGGACGAGCGCGGCACGGCGATGAAGGATATCGTCGCACTGGCGGTTCAGGATTACGCCTATCGCCACTCGCTTGCCACGCCGGCACCCGAATGGTTGCAGCGTTATTGGCGCGAGCATCCTCTGCCGTTGCCGTCCGGTCTCAAGGCGGACAAGCGCTTCTACGATTCGCTCAACGACGAAGAGTGAAGGTCTTCGTCGATGCCTCCGCGATCGTGGCCATGATCGGGCGCGAGCCCGAGGCTACGGCGTTCGGCCGCGTCATCAGCCACAGTTCGCAGTGCATCACCTCGCCGATCGCGTGGTGGGAGGCCGTTCGGGCGATCGCACGCGTCCGCCGCGTCGACATGGATGAAGCGAAGACACTGGTGGAAGACTTCCTGCGCGACGCCAATGTCGAATGGGTCGACATCAACGATACCGACGCCAACGCCGCCATCGACGCTCATGCGCGCTTCGGTAAGGGCGTCCATCCTGCCGGGCTGAACATGGGCGATTGCTTCGCCTATGCCAGCACGCGCCGCCACGCCGACACGATCCTGTTCAAGGGCGAGGATTTCGCTCGGACCGACCTCAAGGACGCCACGCTCGCATGATCCACATCGAACTCGCCCGCAAAGAGCCATGGCCCGAGGGCCGCTGGGACGACCTCGCCACCGCCGCCGCGCGCGCTGCGATCGGGCATACGCCGTTCGGCGGGCTGCTGACCACGCGCGCGCATGTCGAGGTGAGCGTGCGGCTGACCTCGGACGAGGAGGTGCGCCAACTCAACCACCAGTATCGCGGCAAGGACAAGGCGACCAACGTCCTGTCCTTTCCGATGGTGCAGCGCGACCTGATCGATACCGTCAGCCAGAATTCGGACGATGGCGAGGTGCTGCTGGGCGACATCGTGCTCGCGCACGGCGTGTGCGTCGCGGAAGCCGCGGAGCGCGGGATCGGAACCGACGATCACCTGACGCATCTTGTGGTGCACGGCGTGCTGCATCTGCTAGGCTATGACCATCTGACCGACGACGAGGGGGATGCGATGGAGGAGATCGAGCGCACGGCGCTGGGCCATCTCGGCATCGCGGACCCCTATCTGATACGAGAGGGCTGAACGGGCGGCGATGGCCGAGGACCGAAGTAGCGCCGGCAACGGCGACCATCACGACAGCGGCATCTTCGCCGGATTGCGCAACCTGATCTTCGGCGAACAGCACGAGGAGACGCTGCGCGACCAGCTGGAAGAGGCGATCGACCGGCACGAGGACGATCCCGCGCCGGACGCCAAGGGCGACCTGACCCCGCTGGAGCGGCAGATGCTGCGCAACCTGCTCCATTTCGGCGAGCGCGACGCAGGCGACGTGGGCGTGCCGCGCGCGGACGTGATCGCGGTGGAGGAAGCCACCACCTTCGACCATCTGGTGCAGGTGTTCGCGGAAGCCGGGGTCAGCCGCCTGCCGGTCTATCGCGGCAGCCTGGATCACATCATCGGCATGGTCCATATCAAGGACGTGTTCGCGATCCTGGCCGCGGGCGGCGAGCGCCCGGGGTCGATCGCGGCGCTGATCCGCCAGCCGCTGTACGTGCCGATGAGCCGCGGCGCGCTCGACCTGCTCGCCGACATGCGCCAGTCGCGCATCCATCTGGCGGTGGTGCTGGACGAATATTCGGGCACCGAGGGGCTGGTCACGATCGAGGACCTGATCGAGGAGATCGTCGGCGAGATCGAGGACGAGCATGACGAGGCGCCCGAGGCGCTGCTGGTCCCGCTCGACGGCGGCGCGTGGGAGGTCGATGCGCGGATGGAGCTGGAGGATGTCGGCAAGACCGTCGACCCCCGCCTCGCCGCCGCGGAAAGCGACGTCGACACGATCGGCGGGCTGACCGCGGTGCTGGCGGGGCATGTGCCGCAGCCGGGCGATTGCCTGGACCATCCCAGCGGATGGCGGATCGAGGTGGTGGATGCCGACGAGCGCCGGATCAACCGCTTGCGGCTGCATCCGCCGGTGCCGGAGCCGGAGAATGTGGAGGACTGAGGTCCGCCCCATCCCCCCCCACCCACACCGTCACCCCGGGCTTGACCCGGGGTCCCGCTTCTTCACCACCGCCGCAAAAGAAGCGGGACCCCGGCTCAAGGCCGGGGTGACGATTACGCTGGATCGGGCGCCTCTGATCGCCTCCCTCAATCACACCCTGCGCGATTTCGCATTTTTCCGATCGAACCGACCCCGCTACGATGCGTCATCAAAGGTTCGTGCGCCGCCGCCAACGCTGCGGCGGCATTAGGAGAAGAGACGATGGACGCCATCACCGAAGGTAGCCCGATCAACGATCCGAAGAAGCAGCCCGCCGCGATGCGCACGCTGCTGGGCCGCACCGCCAAGGACTGGTGGCCGGAATCGCTGTCGATCGACATCCTCCACCAGCAGGGCAAGTCGGGCAATCCGTTCGGCGACGACTTCGACTATGCGGCCGAGTTCCTGAAGCTGGACCTGAAGGCGGTGAAGGCGGACCTGACCGCGCTGATGACCGACAGCCAGCCGTGGTGGCCGGCCGATTACGGGCATTACGGCCCGTTCTTCATCCGCATGGCGTGGCATTCGGCCGGCACCTATCGCACCGGCGACGGGCGCGGCGGGTCGTCGGCGGGGCAGCAGCGCTTCGCCCCGCTCAACTCGTGGCCGGACAATGGCAATCTCGACAAGGCACGCCGCCTGCTGTGGCCGGTCAAGCAGAAGTACGGCCGCGCGCTGAGCTGGGCCGATCTGTTCATCCTGGCCGGCAATGTCGCGATCGAATCGATGGGCGGGCCGACCTTCGGCTTCGGCGGCGGGCGCGAGGACGTGTTCGAGCCGGAGAAGGACGTCTATTGGGGCACCGAAGAGGAATGGCTCGGCCAGACCCGCATCGACGAGGAAGCGGGCCTGGCGCTCGAAAGCCCGCTCGCCGCGATCCAGCACGGGCTGATCTACGTGAACCCGGAAGGTCCCGGCGGCTGCCCCAACCCGATGGGGTCGGCGCGCGACATGCGCGAGACGTTCGCGCGCATGGGCATGAACGACGAGGAGACCGCCGCGCTGACCGCGGGCGGCCACACCTTCGGCAAGGCGCATGGCGCGGGCGATCCGAAGCTGGTCGGGCGCGAACCGGAGGGGGCGGACATCGCCTCGCAGGGGCTCGGCTGGGCCTCGACGCATGAGAGCGGCATGGGCGATCACACGATCACCTCCGGGCTGGAAGGCGCGTGGACGCCGACCCCGATCACCTGGGACATGACCTATTTCGACATGCTGCTCGACCACGAATATGAGATCGTGAAGAGTCCGGCCGGCGCGCACCAGTTCCAGCCGGTCGGCAACCCGGAGGACACGCTGGCGCCGGCCGCGCATACGCCGGGCAAGAAGGTGCCGACGATGATGTCGTCGGCCGACATGGCGCTGAAGGTCGACCCGAAATATCGCGCGGTGATGGAGAAGTTCCGCGCCGATCCGGCGTATTTCGCCGACGCCTGGGCGCGTGCGTGGTTCAAGCTGACCCATCGCGACATGGGGCCGAAGGCGCGCTATCTCGGCTCGGAGGTGCCGTCGGAGGACCTGATCTGGCAGGATCCGATCCCCGCGGCCGATCATGCGACGATCGACGATGCGGACGTGACCGCGCTGAAGGCGAAGCTGCTGTCGAGCGGGCTGTCGGTGCAGGATCTGGTCAAGACCGCCTGGGCCTCTGCCTCGACCTTCCGCGGCTCGGACAAGCGCGGCGGCGCCAATGGTGCGCGCATCCGCTTCGCCCCCCAGCGCGACTGGGAGGTGAACGAACCGGAGAACCTGACCCGCGTGCTTGGCGTGCTGGAGCAGGTGAAGGCCGATTTCGACGGCGCGGCTGGCGGCGGCAAGAAGGTGTCGATCGCCGACCTGATCGTGCTGGGCGGTGCCGCCGCGGTGGAGAAGGCGGCGAAGGATGCCGGGCATGACGTCACCGTGCCCTTCACCCCGGGCCGTACCGATGCGCTGGAGGAGCAGACCGACGCGGAGAGCTTCGACGTGCTGGAGCCCAAGGCGGACGGCTTCCGCAACTATTTGCAGGTCAAGTATAACGTGCCGACCGAGGAGCTGCTGGTCGATCGTGCGCAGCTGCTGGGGCTGACCGCGCCGGAAATGGCGGTGCTGGTCGGCGGGCTGCGCGTGCTGGGCGCCAATGCGCAGGGCAGCGAGCATGGCGTGTTCACCAAGCGCGTGGGTCAGCTGACCAACGACTTCTTCGTCAACCTGCTCGACATGAACACCGCGTGGAAGCAGGTGAGCGACGAGAGCGACGAGGAGTTCGTCGGCACCGACCGGTCGACCCACGCGCAGAAGTGGACCGCCTCGCGCACCGACCTGGTGTTCGGCTCCAACTCGCAGCTGCGCGCGCTGGCGGAGGTCTATGCCTGCGACGACGCGAAGGAGAAGTTCGTCGCCGACTTCGTCACGGCATGGAACAAGGTTATGGATGCTGACCGATTTGATCTGGTCCGCCACTGAATCATGCGTTACTAAGCGATTGAAGAATCGGAAGGGACCGTGTGGCGGCGCTGCCGACCATACGGTCCCTTCCTCCGTTACCGGCCATGTATGCCCTTCGGGTCGCCCGAGTGCTGCCTGGCTGGGGGTCGTCGGTGTGCCCCCCACACCGGCGGCCTTTCGTTACCGCGACGCGCCGTTCCCGCCAGCCGGGGGCGGCGCGTCTTGCGTTGATGATGCGCTCACTCATGCAGCGTGGCACAAGGTCTCGTAACGTCAACCTGATCCGTTCGTGCTGAGGAGGCATTGGCTTGTCGAAATGCCGTCTCGAAGCACATGCCCTTCGAGACGAGGCTTCGACAAGCTCAGCCTCTCCTCAGGGCGAACGGGCGTGGGTCAGATGTAACGTGGCGAAACGCGAGACCAGTCTGCCTCCCGCTCCGCATCGCGCCTCCCCGACCGAGACCGCAGCGTAGAACGCCCCCCATTGCCCCCCCCTTCCCTGCGCCCTAGATCATTCCGATGCGCAGACATATCCTCGCCGTCCTCGGCCTCATCGTCCTCGTCGCGGTCGCGGTGGTCGCGTATCTCGCCTGGCCCGACAGCGCGCGGCTGAGCGTCGCCGACGTTGCGGGCGGGCGCCCCGACATCAGCGCCCCGCGCGAGCAGGTGCTGCCCACGGTCAAGACCGCCAAGCCGATCGGCTGGGCCGCGGGGCAGACGCCGACGCCCGCCGCCGGGTTGCGCGTCGCCGCCTTCGCCACCGGGCTCGACCATCCGCGCTGGCTCTACCGGCTGCCCAACGGCGACGTTCTGGTGGCAGAGACGAACTCGCCGCCGCGCGAGGGCGGCGGGATTACCGGCTGGGTGATGAAGCTGCTGATGGGGCGCGTCGGCGCGGGCGTACCGTCCGCCAATCGCATCACGCTGCTGCGCGACGCGGACGGCGACGGCGTGGCGGAGGTGAAGACCCCGTTCATGACCGGGCTCAACTCGCCCTACGGCATGGCGCTGTTCGACGGGCAGCTCTATATCGCCAACACCGACGCGCTGGTCCGCGTCCCCTATAGCGAGGGGCAGACCCGCATCACCGCGAAGCCCGAACTGGTGGTGAAGCTGTCGGGCGGGGGCAACCACTGGGCGCGCAACGTCATCCCGGCGGAGGACGGGCGCACGCTCTACGTCTCGGTCGGTTCGTCGTCGAACATCGCCGAGAACGGGCTGGACAAGGAGCGTTTCCGCGCCGCCATCCTTCAGGTCTATCCCAAGGAGAAGACGTTCCGCGTCTTCGCCGCCGGCATCCGCAACGCCAACGGCATGGCGCTGGTGCCGGGCAGCAACCGGCTGTGGACGGTGTCGAACGAGCGCGACATGCTCGGCTCCGACCTCGTTCCCGATTACCTGACCGCGGTCGAGATGGGCGACCATTTCGGCTGGCCGTGGTATTACTGGGGCGGTTATATCGACCCGCGCGTCGAGCCGAAGAACCCGCAGCTCCAGCAATATTCGAAGCGCCCCGACTATGCGCTGGGGCCGCATGTCGCCGCGCTGGGGCTGACCTTCGCGGATCAGGCGAAGCTGGGCGACCGCTTCGCGCGCGGCGCGTTCATCGGCGAGCACGGATCGTGGAACCGCAAGCCGCTGTCGGGCTACAAGGTGGTCTATGTCCCCTTCACCGCGCAGGGCTGGCCGGTCGCGGGCGCCAAGCCGGTCGACGTGCTGACCGGCTTCGTCGACGAGGACGGACGCGCGCGCGGGCGCCCGGTGGGGGTCATCACGGATCGCACCGGCGGGCTGCTGGTGGCGGACGATGTCGGGAATGCGGTCTGGCGGGTGAGCGCGAAATAAGGAGCCACGTCACCCCGGCCTTGTGCCGGGGTCCGGGACAAGCCCGGCATGACGGGCTCATTCCAGCAGCTTCGGCCCGTCCTTCTGCAGTTTCGCGCGGATCTGCTCCGCAAACATGCCCAGGAACCCGGGCAGCACGAACGTGGCGTGGACGTTGCGCTCGGCCACCGCGAGTTCGACCGCGATGCGCTGCCCCATCCCCTCCACGGTGAAATGGAGCGTGTCGCCGTCCCAGCGATGCTCGCTGACGTGCCCGCCGGGGATATAGCCGGCCAGCTTGCCGAACCCGCCCTCGATCCGCTGCCTCGCGCCCGCGACGCCCAGTTGGTGCGGCAGGTCGACCTCGATCGGTTGCGTCATGCGGCGTCCTTTCCGGTGGCGAACAAATGCGCGTCGTCGGCGAACGCCTTGAACTCCAGCGCGTTGCCGCTGGGATCGCGGAAGAACATCGTCGCCTGCTCGCCCGCCTGCCCCTTGAAGCGGATATGCGGCGCGATCCCGAAGGCGACGCCCGCCGCCTCCACCCGTGCCGCCAGCGCCTGCCAGTCGGGCATGGTGAGCACGATGCCGAAATGCGGCACCGGCACGTCATGCCCGTGGACCGCATTGGTGGTCGCGACCGGCTTCGCCGCCGGATCGAGGTGGGCGACGATCTGATGCCCGCCGAAGTCGAAGTCGATCCACTGCGCACTCGACCGCCCCTCGGTACAGCCGAGCACCCCGCCATAGAAGGCGCGCGCCGCGGCGAGATCGTGGACGGGAAAGGCGAGGTGGAAGGGGCGTAGTGTCATGCGGGGGTGATACGCGATCCACGACCGATGAGGGAAGTGCACGGGTGCCCTAACCACCGTCACCCCGGCCTTGACCCGGGGTCCCGCTTACTTTCCTACGTCGCAGAAGAAGCGGGACCCCGGGTCAGGCCCGGGGTGACGAAGTGAGTCCCCCCGCCCCCGGCGATCGTCTAGGACGCGGGCCATGCGATTCCCCGCTCTCGTCGCCCTGCTCCTTGGCGCGATCGTCGCCTGCGCCTTCGCACCGCTGGACGCGTGGTGGGCGGCGCTGCCCGCGCTCGCGCTGTGGCTGGCGCTGGTCCATGCCGCACCGACGATCCGCCAGGCGCTGTGGCGCGGCTGGGCCTTCGGGGTCGGGCATTTCACGATCAACGACAATTGGATCCAGCACGCCTTCACCTTCCAGGACCAGATGCCGCCGGTGCTGGGCTATGCCGCCCCGCTCGCGCTGGCGCTGTACCTCGCGGTCTATCCCGCGATCGCCGCGGGGCTGGCGTGGCGGGTGCGCCGTCCGCAGCTGGACGCCGCCTGGGTGCTGTTCGCCGCCGCGGCCTGGATCCTGTCCGAATGGCTGCGCAGCTGGGTCTTCACCGGCTATGCCTGGGATCCGCTGGGGGTCGCGTGGCTGGGGCTGCCGTTCGGTCACATCGCGCGGCTCGGGCGCGATATCGGCACCTATGCGCTGTCGGGGCTGTTCGTGCTGACCGCCGGCGCGCTGCTGCTGGCGGTGCGCGGTCGCTGGCCGCTGCCGGTCGCGATCGGCGCGCTGCTGGCGGTGCAGCTGTTGCGCGGCGGTGCCGACACACCCCCCGCCGGTCCGCAGGCGCCGCGCGTCGTCACCGTCCAGCCCAATGTCGCGCAGGATCAGCGCGGCGACAGCGATCAGGCGATGATGCTGGCGCGCCTCGTCCGCCTGTCCGGACGCGCGAGCGCCGCGCCGCGGCTGGTGCTGTGGCCCGAAGGCGTCATCCGCGACTTCATCGAGGACGATTATCCGCTCTGGGTCTATGGCAATACCAGCCCCTGGGCGACGCGCGCGCGCATGGCCTCGGTCCTCGGCCCGCGCGACCTGTTGATGACGGGCGGCACGGCGCTGCAATTCGAGCCGGACGGCGACGTCGCCACCGCGACCAACTCCGTCTTCCTGCTCGACGATCGTGCGCGCATCCGCCAGCGCTACGACAAGGCGCACCTCGTCCCCTATGGCGAGTATCTGCCGATGCCGTGGCTGCTGCGCCCGCTGGGGCTGTCGCGGCTGGTGCCGGGCGAGATGGACTTCCTGCCCGGCCCGGGGCCGCGCACGCTGGACCTGCCCGGCGTCGGCCCGGTCGGGGTGCAGGTGTGCTACGAGATCATCTTCTCCGGCCATGTCACCGATCGCGCTCGGCGCCCGCGAATGATCTTCAACCCCTCGAACGAGGCATGGTTCGGCACCTGGGGTCCGCCGCAATTCCTGCGTCAGGCGCAGATGCGCGCGATCGAGGAAGGGCTGCCGATCGTGCGCGCCACCCCCAACAGCAACACCTCGGTCATCTCCGCGGATGGCGAGGTGCTGGGCAATGTCCCGCACCATCGCGCCGGCGCGATCGACCTGCCGCTGCCGCCCGCCCGCCCGCCGACGCCGTTCGCGCGGATGGGCAATGCGATGGCGGCGATCGTCGCGGCGCTGCTGTGCGCGGCCGCGATTGCAATGCGTCGCCGCCGGGGATAAGACATAAAGGCATCTTTATATCGTTATCTCTTCATCGGAGCGCCCATGCGTCAGTCGTTCATCTTCACCTCCGAGTCGGTGTCCGAAGGCCATCCCGACAAGGTCGCGGACCAGATTTCGGACGCGATCGTCGACCTGTTCCTGTCGAAGGACCCGGAGGCGCGCGTCGCGTGCGAGACGCTGACGACGACGCAGCTGGTGGTGCTGGCGGGCGAGATCCGTGGCAAGGGCATCATGGACACCGCCGGCAACTGGGCCGAGGGCGTCGAGGCCGAGATCGAGAAGACCGTCCGCGATACCGTCAAGCGCATCGGCTATGCGCAGTCGGGCTTCCACTGGGAAACCTTCCGCTTCGAGAACAACCTGCACCCGCAATCGGCGCATATCGCGATGGGCGTGGACGAGAGCGGCAACAAGGATGAGGGCGCCGGCGACCAGGGCATCATGTTCGGTTACGCGACCGACGAGACGCCCGGCCTGATGCCTGCCACGCTGTATTACAGCCACAAGATCCTGGAGCGCATGGCGGCCGACCGCCATTCCGGCGCAGCGCCGTTCCTGGAGCCGGACGCCAAGAGCCAGGTGACGCTGCAATACGAGGGCGGCGTGCCGGTCAAGGCGACCGCGCTGGTCGTCTCCACCCAGCACAGCGCCGATCTGTCGAACGAGGCAGGTCAGGCGAAGCTGCGCGATTACGTCAAGGGCGTGTTCGCCGACGTGCTGCCGCAGGGCTGGCTGCCCGAAGAGAGCAAGATCTACGTCAATCCGACGGGTCTGTTCGAGATCGGCGGGCCGGACGGCGACGCGGGCGTGACGGGCCGCAAGATCATCGTCGACACCTATGGCGGTGCGGCGCCGCACGGCGGCGGCGCGTTCAGCGGCAAGGATCCGACCAAGGTCGATCGCTCCGCCGCCTATGTCGCGCGCTATCTGGCGAAGAACGTCGTCGCCGCGGGTCTGGCCAAGCGCTGCACGATCCAGCTGTCCTATGCGATCGGCATCGCCGAGCCGCTGTCGGTCTATGTCGACCTGCACGGCACCGGCAATGTCGAGGAAGCAAAGCTGGAGGCCGCGCTGCCCAAGCTGGTCCGCCTGACGCCGAAGGGCATCCGCGAGCATCTGAAGCTGAACGCGCCGATCTATTCGAAGACCGCCGCCTACGGCCATTTCGGCCGCGACGCGGAGGGCGCGCTGTTCACCTGGGAGAAGACCGACCTGGTCGACGCGCTGAAGGCGGCGGTGGCCTGAGGACGGCGGGACGGGGCGGCGCGAGTCGCCCCTCCCGATCACCATTTCGTCACCCCCGGCTTGACCCGGGGTCCCCCTTCCTTGCTACCGACGAAAAATAGCGGGACCCCGGGTCATGCCCGGGGTGACGCTCTCGCGCGCACCGCGCGCATCTCCGCCGCCAGCGTCTCCACCAGCGCCCGCGCCGGCATCGCCCGCGCCAGCGGGGCGCCCTGCCCCGCCCATTGCGCACCATATCCGCTCTCGCCGTGCGCCAGCGCCGCCGCGTGGAGCGCCTTCCCCACGTCATAGGCGCGCGGATAGTCGGGCACCGGTACCGCCAGCCGCGCGCCCAGCGCGGTGAACCGGTTCGCCAGCGCCCGCGCCGGGCGGCCGGAGATCGCGCGCGTCATCACCGTGCGATGCGCCCCCTCCCTGAACAGCGCGGCGCGATAGCCGGCATCCGCCGACGATTCCGGGCAGGCGATGAACGCGGTGCCAAGTTGCGCCGCCACCGCGCCCAGGTCGAGCGCCGCTGCGATCCCGGCACCGTCCATGATCCCGCCCGCCGCGATCATCGGCAGCGGCGTCTCGCGCACCAGCAATCGCACCAGCGTCATCGTGCCCAGCGCGGCATCCGGCGCATCAGGGTCGAACATGCCACGATGGCCGCCCGCCTCGATCCCCTGTGCGACGATCCCGTCGAGCCCGGCGGCGGCGATCGCGCGCGCCTCGGCCCGGTCGGTCGCGGTCGCCAGCATCGTCACGCCGCGCGCGCGCAACGCCGCGATCGCGGCCGCGGAGGGGGAGACCGAAGTGGAAGCTCACCACCGGTGGCGCCGCCTCCACCAGCATCGCCAGCATGGCCGGATCGTCGCCGAACCCGGTGTAGATCGTCCGCAGCGCGGGCGGCGGTGCCGCGCCGAACGCTTCGAACGACGGCCGCAACGCCGCGATCCACGCCGCCTCGCTTGCCGGATCGCTCCGCGGCGCGCGATGGACGAACACGTTGACGTTGAACGCGTGCGCGGTGATCGCCCGCACCGCGGCAATCATGCCGCGCGCGGTCGCGACATCGCTGGCGCCGATGCCGATCGACCCCAGCCCGCCCGCCTGCGAGACCGCCGCCGCCATCGCCGGGGTCGACACCCCGGCCATTGGCGCCTGCACGATCGGCAGCGCACACCCCAGCCGCTCCAGCAGCATCAGCTGGGGTGCGCCCCTGCCTCAACTTCTGCCTCGGCCTCGGCACGCACCTCCGCGCGCTTCTCGACATAGCGGTCGACCGTACCGATCGCCCAGCTCGCCAGCCGCTCCGACAGCCAGCCGATCGCCGCACCGGCGGCGACATCGGTCGCATGATGCGCGCCGCGCGGCACCTGCGCCGCGCCGGCCGCGCCCGCGGCGAGCTGCACCGGAACCGCGGCGGCGGGGACGTCATGCGCGACCGATCGCGCCACCGCCATCGCTCCTGCGGTATGTCCGGAAGGAAAGGCGTTGCGGTCGGTGTCGTCGGTGCCGCTGCCCTTGGCGAGATGCGCGCCGCGATCCTCCGCATTGGGGCGCGTGCGATCGACGCTGGCCTTCAGCACCGTCTTCATGCCGGTTGCGAGCAGATGGCTCGCCAGCATCCGCGCGCCGGTGCGCGTCATCGCCGGCTTGCGCAGCATCGTGCCCAGCGCCAGCGTTCCCACCGCCAGCGCCAGCAGCGGCGGCTCGTCGGTCGCCTTGGCAACGGGGGTCAGCAACGCCGCGACGATGCCATCGGCCGCCGGCGTCAACGCCTTCGTCACGCGATGTTCCTTCTCCGCGGCCCTGCGTGCCTTTTCCTTCTTCCTGCCCATCGCCGCCGCGTCTCCCTCATGATCGCGCCCCCAACGCGTGCGGGCCGCTCAAGGCTGCACCGCCGCGGTATAGGCGCCGAACCGCTCCGCCAGCACCAGCTTGCCCGCGTGCCACACCTGCACGCCGCCGCCCGCCTGTGTCGCGTCGGTCGAGGCAAGCACGCGATAGACATAGCCGCCGTTCTCGAACTGGTACACGCGCGTCCCGCCGCGCTGCGCGAACAGCCGCCCGTTATCGATCGTCAGCGACGCGCGGGTGTCGCGCCCGCCCCAGGGCTGCGACACCTCGGGCAGGTTCGAATCGTAATTATAGCTGCGATAGCGATAGCCGCGATTCTCGGTCCGCGTGATCTGGATCGAGCGCTTGGGCGTCACGCCCAGGACACGCGTCTGCGGCGCGAAGCGGCAGCTGCTGGTATCGTCGCCCAGCGCGATCGAGGTCACCGTGGGCGTGGTGGCGCCGGGTTCGACCACGCCGGGGTTCACCGCATGGACATTGCCCAGCGTGCGCCCGTTCGCATCGGTCAACGGATACCAGATCTGGCTCATCCCCGCCTCGCTGGCGCCGACGCGCACCTCCATCGTCCGCGTCGCCAGCCCCGGCTTGGCAAAGGCGGTCAGCGTCGCGGTGCGATCGCGCGCGGGCGCCGACAGCGTCAGCACGCGGTCGCGGTTCGTCGAATCGCAGACGAACACCACCGGCTGCCAGCCCTGCCCCGTGTTTTGCAGCGAGATCGACTGCGGCGCGGGCGCCTGCGCGCCTGCCGCCCCCGCCAGTATCGCCGCCCCCACCACCATCACCGACGCTGCCGCGCCGATCGTCCACCTTCGCATGACCTTCCCTCACGTCCTGCCGTTTCGTTTCCCGGGCAAAGTCGGTAGGCGGCGCTGCATGAACGATCCCACAACGATCCGCCGCCTCTACGGCCGGCGCCAGGGCCATGCGTTGCGCGCCGGGCAGGCCGCGCTGGTCGAGGAACTGCTGCCACGCCTTGCCGTGCCCGACGAGGGCGCGCTGACCGCCGCGCGCCTGTTCGGCGACGACCGCCCGATGCAGGTCGAGATCGGCTTCGGCGCGGGCGAGCATCTCGCCGCGCAGGCCGCGGCGGCGCCGGGCACCGGCTTCATCGGATGCGAGCCGTTCCTCAACGGCGTCGTCGGCGCATTGGGCCATGTCCGCGACGGCGCGCTGGAGAATGTCCGGCTGCACATGGGCGATGCGCTGGAGGTGGTGGAGCGGCTGCCCGATGCCTCGCTGGAGCGCGTCTATCTGCTGCACCCCGATCCCTGGCCCAAGGCGCGCCATGCCAAGCGCCGGATGATGAACCACGGCCCGCTCGACCTGATCGCACGCAAGCTGAAGCCGGGGGCGGAATTCCGGCTGGGCACCGACGATCCCACCTATTGCCGCTGGTCGATGATGGTGATGGACGCGCGCCGCGACTTCACCTGGCTGGCGGAGGGACCGCAGGATTTCCTCACCCGCCCCGCCGATTGGCCGGAAACCCGCTACGAACGCAAGGCGCGGCGGCAGGGGCATGAGGTGTGGTATTTCCGCTATCGGCGGGCCTGAACGGCCACGATCATCGACGCAGGCGATCACGCTGACGGACAATGATCGTTATTGCCGCAATCGTTTTCATGCGATACCTTTCCTCACAAAATAAGGGAGGGTCGCCATGACGAACATCTATTCGCTGCGTCGGCGGATCGGCATCTGGACGATATTGGGCGTCAGCGCATGGGGCGCGATGGCCGCGATGGGCGATGCGGCCTGGCTGATGCTGGGCTGACGGCCTCGCGGCAAAGATCGTCGCCCCGGCGAAGGCTGGGGCCTTGGTGTGGCGGGGGTGCGCCTACCATAAGGAGATCCCAGCTTTCGCTGGGATGACGCGTCCTTGTCAGGCCGTGAACACGCCCTCAGTCGAGGTTCGGTCGCAGCAGCCGGGTCGCGCGCTCGCAATCGACACCGCGGCGCGCGGCGTAATCGGCGACCTGGTCCTCGCCGATCCGCGCCACCCCGAAATATTCCGCCTGCGCATGCCCGAAATAGAAGCCGCTGACCGCCGCGGTCGGCAGCATCGCATAGCTTTCGGTCAGCGACAGGCCGGCATTCTCCTCCGCCGTCAGCAGGTCGAACAATGTGCGCTTCAGGCTGTGTTCCGGGCAGGCGGGATAGCCCGGCGCGGGGCGGATGCCGCGATATTGCTCGCGGATCAGCGCCTCGTTGGTCAGCTGCTCGTCGGGGGCATAGCCCCATAACGTCGTGCGGACATGCGCGTGGAGCGCCTCCGCGAACGCCTCCGCCAGACGGTCCGCCAGCGCCTTCAGCAGGATGTCGTTGTAATCGTCGTTGTCCGCCTTGTAGCGCGCCAGATGCGCGTCGATGCCGTGGATGCCGACCGCGAAGCCGCCGATCCAGTCGCCCGCCGGATCGATGAAGTCGGCGAGGCACATGTTCGCGCGCCCTTCCCGCTTCGCGATCTGCTGACGCAGGAACGGCAGGCGGGTGGAATGTTCGTTGCGACGGTCGAGGTCGGGCAGGTGCAATCCCTCCGGCACGCTGCCGCCGTCGGGCGTGCGCGTGTCGATGCTGTGCCGGTCATAGACCCAGATGTCGTCGTCGTGGCGGTGGCACGGCCACAGACCCGCGACGCCCCGCGCGGTCAGCCACTTCTCCGCGACGATGCGGTCGAGCATCGCCTGCGCATCGGCATAGAGCGACGACGCGCTCTCGCCGACCACCTCGTCGGTCAGGATCGCGGGGTAATTGCCCGCGAGTTCCCACGCGCGGAAGAACGGCGTCCAGTCGATGAACTCGCGCAGCTGCGCCAGATCCCAATCCTCGAAAACGTGGATGCCGGGCTGCGCCACCGCGGGCGCCTTCAGCGCCATGTCGGCGACGAAGCCGCGCTTGCGCGCCTCGTCGAGCGGCAGCAGCGCATTCTGCCCCTTGCCCTCGCGCGCATCGCGGACCGCCTGATATTCGGCCGCGACCGTCGCGACATAATCCGCCGCCTGCGTGTCCGACACCAAAGTCGTCGCGACGCCCACCGCGCGGCTGGCGTCCAGCACATGCACCACCGGCCCCTTATAGGCCGGCGCGATGCGCAGCGCGGTATGCACCTTCGACGTCGTCGCGCCGCCGATCAGCAGCGGCATGCGCATGTCGGCGCGCTGCATCTCCTCCGCCACCGTCACCATCTCGTCCAGCGACGGGGTGATGAGGCCGCTGAGGCCGATCATGTCGGCGTCATTCTCGTTCGCCGCCTCCAGGATCTTCGACCAGGGCACCATCACGCCCAGGTCGACCACCTCGAACCCGTTGCACTGGAGCACCACGCCGACGATGTTCTTGCCGATATCGTGGACGTCGCCCTTCACGGTCGCCATCACGACGCGGCCCTTACCCTTCGCGCCCGGCTCCTTCGCCGCCTCGATGAAGGGCATCAGGTGCGCGACCGCCTTCTTCATGACACGCGCCGATTTCACCACCTGCGGCAGGAACATCTTGCCGCTGCCGAACAGATCGCCGACGACGTTCATCCCGTCCATCAGCGGCCCCTCGATGACCTCGATCGGGCGGGCATACATCTGGCGGCATTCCTCGGTATCCTCGACGACATGCGCGTCGATCCCCTTCACCAGCGCATGTTCCAGCCGCTTGGTCACGTCCCAGCCGCGCCATTCCTGCGCCGCTTTCTCCGCCACCGCATCGGTGCCGCGGAACGTCTCCGCCAGCGCGACCAGCCGCTCGCCCGCGTCGGGGTCGCGGTTGAGGATCACATCCTCGCACGCGTCGCGCAGCCTGGCGTCGATCGCGTCATAGACGTCGAGCTGGCCGGCGTTGACGATCGCCATGTCCATCCCCGCGGGGATGGCGTGGTAGAGGAAGACGGAGTGCATCGCGCGGCGCACCGGCTCGTTGCCGCGGAAGCTGAACGACAGGTTCGACAGCCCGCCCGAGATATGGACGTGCGGGCAGCGCGCCTTGATCTCGCGGCACGCCTCGATGAAGTCGACGCCGTAATTGTTGTGCTCCTCGATCCCCGTCGCCACCGCGAACACATTGGGGTCGAAGATGATGTCCTCGGGCGGGAAGCCTATCCCGGTCAGCAGCGTGTAGGCGCGTTCGCAGATCTCGACCTTGCGATCCTTCGTATCCGCCTGCCCGACCTCGTCGAACGCCATCACGACGACCGCGGCGCCATAGTTCATGCAAATGCGCGCATGGTGGAGGAATGGCTCCTCGCCTTCCTTCATGCTGATCGAATTGACGATCGGCTTGCCGGACACGCACTTCAGCCCGGCCTCGATCACGTCCCATTTGGAGCTGTCGATCATGAACGGCACGCGCGCGATGTCCGGCTCGGCCGCGATCAGCTTCAGGAAGGTGGTCATGGCGTGGTGCGCGTCGAGCAGACCCTCGTCCATGTTGATGTCGATGACCTGCGCGCCATTCTCCACCTGCTGGCGCGCGACCTCGACCGCGCGGGCATAGTCGCCCGCCATGATCATCTTCTTGAACGCCGCGGAGCCGGTGACGTTCGTGCGCTCGCCGACATTGACGAAATTGGTGGAGGAGGTGGTCATTGTCTTCTTCATCTTAGCCCTCTCCCCTGCGGGGAGAGGGTTGGGTGAGGGGCCGCCGCGGGCGGTATCGTGTGGGGCGCCCCCCACCCAACCCTCCCCCCGACGGGGGGAGGGCTAACACACGGTCACGCCGCCATCGTGAACGGCTCCAGCCCGGCGAGCCGGGTGCGCACCGCCGGCACCGGCACCGCGCGCGGGGCGACGCCCTTCACCGCGTCCGCAATCGCCTTGATATGCGCGGGCGTCGAGCCGCAGCAGCCGCCCAGCACGTTGACCTGCCCGGCGCGCGCCCATTCCATCACCAGCCCCGCGGTGGTCGCGGGCGCCTCGTCATAGGCACCCAGTTCGTTGGGCAGCCCGGCATTGGGATAGACCATGATGAGCGTGTCGCAGATCTCGCTCAGCGTCTTGACGTGCGGGCGCAGCTGTTCCGCCCCGAACGAGCAATTCAGCCCGATCGTCAGCGGCTTGGCATGGCGCACCGCATGCCAGAACGCCTCGACCGTATGCCCCGACAGGTTGCGCCCGGACAGATCGGTCAGCGTCATCGACAGCATGATCGGCAGGTCGCGGCCCAACGCCTGCCCCGCCTCGATCGCGGCCATGATCCCGGCCTTCGCGTTGAGCGTGTCGAACACCGTCTCGATCAGGACGAAATCGATACCGCCCTCGACCAGCGCATCGATCTGCTCGCGATACACCTGCTTCAGATGATCGAAGTCGATCTCGCGATAGCCGGGATCGTTGACGTCCGGGCTGAGCGACAGCGTCTTGTTGGTCGGCCCGATCGCGCCGGCGACGAAGCGCGGACGCCCGTCCCTCGCGGCGAACTCGTCCGCGATGCGCCGTGCGAGCCGCGCGCTTTCGACGTTGATCTCGCGCACCAGATGTTCCGCGCCGTAATCCGCCTGGCTGATGCGGTTGGCGGAGAAGGTGTTGGTCTCCGCGATATCCGCCCCCGCCTCGAAATAGGCGCGGTGGATCGATTCCGGCACCTCGGGCTTGGTCAGCGCGAGGATGTCGTTGTTGCCCTTCTGGTCGTGGGACAGCCCCAACGTCCCGGCGTAATCGGCCTCCGACAGCTTCCAGTTCTGGATCTCGGTCCCGAACGCGCCGTCGGTGATGAGGACGCGCTTCGCGGCCTCGGCATTAAAACTCTCGCGCACGTTCATGCCGCGGCCCTTTCCTTCGCCGGCTGCGCACGCACGCCCAGCAGGTGGCAGATGGCGAAGCTCAGCTCCGCCTTGTTCATGGTGTAGAAGTGGAGCTGCTTCACCCCGCCCGCATACAGCTTGCGGCACAATTCGGCGGCGACGGTGGCGGCGACCAGCTGGCGCGCGGCGGGCTGGTCGTCCAGCCCCTCGAACAGCCGCACCAGCCATCCGGGGACGTCGGTGCCGCACATCGCCGACATCTTCTGCACGCCGGCGAAGCTGCCGATCGGCATGATGCCCGGCACGATCTCCGCATCGATTCCCGCCGCGGCGGCGGCATCGCGGTAGCGGAAGAAGGTGTCGGGTTCGAAGAAGAATTGCGTGATCGCGCGATGCGCGCCGGCATCCAGCTTGCGCTTCAGATTGTCGAGGTCGGCGGCCTGATCGACCGACGACGGATGCGCCTCGGGATAGCCCGCGACCGAAATCTCGAACGGATGCAGCCGCTTCAGCCCCGCGACCAGCGCGGCGGCATTCTCATAGCCGCCCGGATGCGGTTCGTAATGCGACGCGCCCGCGGGCGGATCGCCGCGCAGTGCGACGATATGACGCACCCCCGCCGCCCAATAGGCGCGCGCGATGTCGTCGATCTCCTCGCGCGTCGCCTCGACACAGGTCAGATGCGCGGCGGCCGGCACCGCCGTCTCGCGCGCGATCCGCGCCACGGTGGCGTGGGTGCGGTCGCGCGTCGACCCGCCGGCGCCATAGGTGACCGACAGGAAGCGCGGCTGGAGCGGGCACAGGGCCTCGATCGACTGCCACAGATTGACCTCGGCCTTGTCGGTCTTGGGCGGCGAGAATTCGAAGCTGACCGCGACATCGCCGCCGACGTCGGCATAGAGCGGCGCCTCCAGTGCGCGGCGTGCCTCCTCCAGCTGGTTGACCGAGAACGTCATGCCGCCTTCACCTCCCGCACCAGCTCGCCGGCTTTCCGCCCGAGCCACAATTTCACCGTCAGTTCCCCGCCCTCCAGCGTCTCGATCCGCGCGGGGACCAGCCCCGCCGCCGCGAACCAGCCCTCGATCTGCGCATCGGAAAAGCCCAGCCGCGTATGCGCGTCGCGCGCGCGCAGCTCCTCGCGGTCATGCGCCGCGAAATCCGCGATCAGCAACCGCCCGCCGCCGGCCAATACCCGCGCCGCCTCGGCGATCGCGGCGCCCGGCTGCTGCGCGAAATGCAGGACGTGGTGCAGGATCGCGACATCGGCCGCGGCATCGGACAGCGGCAGCGCGTACAGGTCCGCCTGGCGCAGCTCCGCATTGCCCAGCCCGCGCTCGCCCACCCGCGCGCGCGCCAGCCGCAGCATCTCGCTGCTCTTGTCGATCCCCAGCGCGTGGCTGGCACGCGGCGCGAACAATTCGATCATGCGCCCGGTGCCCGTACCGATATCGATCAGCCGCCCCAGCGGCGCCGCCCCCAGCACGTCGAACATCGCCGCCTCGACCTGTTCCTCCGCGACATGGAGCGAGCGGATCGCGTCCCACTCCCCTGCATGCGTCTGGAACCAGGCCGCCGCCGCCGCGGCGCGATCGGCACGCACCGCCTCCAGCCGCGCGATGTCCGCCTGCGCCTCCACATCCGCGCCCCAGGCGGACAGCGCGGCGATGACCGGCGCCACCAGCGCCTCCGTGCCCAGCGCGACGAACACCCAGCTGCCTTCCTTGCGCCGCTCCGCGAGGCCGGCGTCGCACAGGATCTTGATATGGCGCGACACGCGCGGCTGGCTTTGCCCCAGCACCTGCGCCAGTTCGCCGACCGACAGCTCCATCGACGCGAGCAGCGCGACGATGCGCAGGCGGGTTTCGTCCGCCAAGGCGCGAAAGATGTCGAGCGCGAGCTTCATGCGACGAGATATAAAGATATCTTTATATGGGGTCAAATGCGATCGTCACGGACCCTTTCGCCGGGGTCTGGCGTTCGCAGCGCGGCTCCGGCAGTTTTGCCGGCGTAACGATCACGCCAATCGATTTTGGGGAGAGCCATCATGAAGCGCCTGACCATCACCGTCCTGACCGCCGCCGCCGCCATCTCGCTGGCCGCCTGCAGCGAGAAGGCGCAGAACGAGTCGGCGGAGGCCGCCAATGCCGTCGCCGCGGACACCAGCGCCACCACCCGCAACGCGGTGAACGATGTCGACGCCGCCACCGACCAGGCGCTCAACTCCGCCGAGACGACGCTGGACCGCACCGGCGCGAAGCTGGAGAACGCAGGCGACGCCGCCGCCGATGCGACCGGCAATGCGATGGTGCGCGCCGGCAACGACCTGCGCGACAAGAACTGATCGTGATGCGGCGCCTGCCCCGATCCGTCGCGGCGGCGCCGCTGTTCCTGCTCCTCGCCGCCTGTTCGGGCGGCGAGGATGCCACGCCCGGGCTGACGGCGGATCAGGACCGGCAGCTCAACGAGGCCGCGGAGATGCTCGACGCCAACAGCGTGGCGCTGGAGCAGGTCAGCGGCCCTGCGACGGAGAATGCGTCATGACCGATCTGCGACGGCTCGGCGCCTCCGACCTGAAGATCGCGCCGCTGATGCTGGGCGGCAATGTGTTCGGCTGGACCGCGGATCGCGACGCCAGCTTCGCGGTGCTCGACGCCTTCGTCGATGGCGGCGGCACGATGATCGACACCGCCGACGTATATTCCGCCTGGGTGCCGGGCCATGCCGGCGGCGAATCCGAACGCATGATCGGCGAATGGCTGCGCGCCGGCGGCCGACGCGACCGCGTGCTGATCGCGACCAAGGTCGGGATGCTGCCCGGCGAGGGCGGCGAGAAGCTGGCCCCGGCGCGGATCGTCGCGGCGTGCGACGCCTCGCTCCAGCGCTTGGGCACCGACCGCATCGACCTCTATTTCGCGCATCAGGACGACGAGGCGCCATCGCAGGAGGCGGTGGCCGAGGCGTTCGCCAACCTCGTGCAGGCGGGCAAGGTGCGCGTACTGGGCGCGTCCAACTTCCACGCGGCGCGACTGAAATCCGCGGTCGACACCGCCCGCGCCGCCGGCCTGCCGCATTATCAGGTGCTCCAGCCCGAATATAATCTGGTCAGCCGCCACAAGTTCGAGGGCGAGTTGCAGGATTATTGCGTCACCGCCAATATCGGCGTCGTCCCCTATTACGGGCTCGCCTCCGGTTTCCTGACCGGCAAGTACCGGTCGGCGGACGATCTGGGGAAGAGCGTGCGCGGCGGCCGGATGCGCGAGGTGCTGGAGGGCAAGGGCGCGGCCGTCCTCGCCGCGCTGGACGCGGTCGCGGACGAGACGGGCGCGACGCCGGCGCAGGTGGCGCTGGCCTGGCTGATCGCGCAGCCCGGTGTCACCGCGCCGATCGCCAGCGCCACCTCGGCCCGGCAGTTGGAGGAACTACTGCCGGCGATGACGCTGGCGCTGTCGGAGGATCAGCTCGCGCGCCTGACCCACGCCGGCGCATAGGCTACAACCGCCAGAACACCGACAGCGAGATGTTGTGGTTCATCCGCGCATTGTTGCCGGGGCGATCGATGATCTGGTTGAGATAGCCCGCCTCGACCGTCGACGTGCCGCCGATCGGGATCTCCGCCCCGACGAAGGTGCGCACCTGATCGAACCCCGACCGCGGCCGCCAGTCGACGCTGTTGAACGCCCAGAACCCCTCGACCGAGGTCAGCGCGCGGACGCCGTCGTCGCGGCCGAGCGGATATTCGAATCGCACCATCTCGCGTGCGCGCAGCTGCATGTCGTGTCCGTCCGACCGCCAGCGCTGCTCGAACCGGGTCCGCGACGACAGCTCGCCGCGCGCAAGGCCGGGGATGACCCAGCTGACCTGCTGGAAGGTGCGATCCTCGCCGATGTCGGTGCCGCCGGACACCGGCATGACGACATGCGCATAGCCCTGATACAGCGTCAGTCCGCGCGCCACCTTATAGCCGACCGCGCCGCGCAGGATGACCTGGTCGACCCGTCCCAGATCGTCCTGAAGGCGCGGCTGCACCTCCGCGAACCACGCGCCCGCGCCGTTCTTGCCCCAATGGCCCTGCACGGTCACGTTGAGCCAGCCGCCCAGATCGTGCTCGGTCTCGGCCGCTGCGGGGGTGGCGGCGAGCAACGTGGCGATGACGGTTATGTGACGGATCGATGACATGCGGCGCCCATGCCGTGTCCGCGCGCCCTTGTCATGCCCCGTTGCACCCGAAACGCGCTTGTCGGACAGATCGGGGATGGTCGAATCGCGTTCCCGCTCCGTCTGGCATCCCCGTTTCGCGGCGCTGGTCGCGGCCTTGTTGCTGGCCGTATCGGCATGGCCGGCGCAGGCAGCGGTCACGATCACCTTCTGGAGCCGCGATTTCGGCGGCAATTATTTCCCGCACGCCTTCTTCACGCTGCGCGGAACGCCCGATGCGGGGGGCGCCGCGGTCGACGCCAGCTATGGCTTCACCGCCAAATCGGTGTCGCCAGCACTTCTGTTCGGCAATGTCGCGGGCCGCGTCGAGCGCCCCAAGCACGGCTATATGGAGGGCAGCCGTGCGCGCTTCTCGCGCACCATCACCGATGCGCAATATGCCGCGGTGCTCGACCTGATCCGCGGCTGGGACGAGAAGACGGGTGACGCGACCTATAATCTGGGCAAGCGCAACTGCGTCACCTTCGTGCGCGAGGCGGCGCGGCGCATCGGCGTGACGCAGGTCGACTTTCCGAAGCTGATGAAGAAGCCCAGCAGCTATCTGCGCGCGGTCTATGCGGCCAATCCCGGGCAGCTGGTGTCGGTGGAGCAGACCGGCAAGCAGTGGTTCGCCGCCAACCCGCCGATCGCAAGCATCGCGCCGATCGACGCGCCGGTATCGACCCCGGGGACGATGCCGGGGAAGAAGGAAAAGGCGCCGGTGGACGAGTGATCGGTGGATCGGCCAGCGTCACCCCGGGCGTGACCGACCTCCGCGAAACTCTTCCTGTTCCCCGGCGAAGGCCGGGATCCAGTTGCGACCGGCTCGTAAGATGCTGGAACCGGTCGTTACTGGACCCCGGCCTTCGCCGGGGAACAGGAGATTTAAGCGTTCGCAGAGGTGTCGGGCTGAATCCGGCATGACACAGAATGGCGTCACCCCGCGGGCACCAGTTCGATGATCGTCAGCAACGACTCGAACGCGGGCTGCGGCATCGCGATCCGCCACTGCGCGGGGCCGGTGCGCGTGGTCCAGCCCGCCAGATCGCGGTCCGCATCGCGGCCATAGGGGATCGCGCGCGTCTCGTCCGCCAGCATCAGCGTGCCCAGGAACACCGCGCGGCGCAGATCGTCGCGATAGAAGACGCCGACATGCCGCTGCGACCCGGTGAGCTTGACCAGTTGCGCCTCGCCCTCCGCCGATGCGCCGATGCGGCAGTCGAACCATGGATAGGCGAGATAATCCGGCATCCCCGCGCTCTTCGCCCCCAGCTTGAACACGCGACAGCGATAGCGGCCGGGCGGCGGCACCGGCCGGTCGAGCGCGACGTCGGGCTGGAGCACCGCGCCCGCCGCCACCACTTCCGCCGGGGCCGCGGCGCGCGCACGCGCCAGCGCGGTCAGCCAGGTGTCGCGCCACCCGCGCAGCCGCAACCGGTCCGCCGCGGTCGCCACCTGTCGCCACGCGCTGGCGGCACTTGCCTCCGGCGGTGGCGGCGGGGGCATCGTCGCCATCCGGTTCGCGCCGCCGCCGCATCCGCCGACAAGCAGCGACAGCGTCGCGCCCGCCAGCGCCGCCCGCCTCGCGGTCACGCCGCGGTCCAGCCGCCGTCCGCCGACAGGTTCGCGCCGGTGATCGCCTTCGCCTCGTCGCGGCACAGGAACAGCGCGAAGGCCGCGACCTGCTCGGGCGTGACGAACGCCTTGGTCGGCTGTGCCGCCAGCAGCACGTCGTTCATCACCTGCTCGCGCGTCATCCCGCGCGCCGCCATCGTATCGGGGATCTGGCGTTCGACCAGCGGGGTCCAGACATAGCCGGGCGAAATACAGTTGACCGTGATGCCGTCGGTGGCGGTTTCCAGCGCCACCGCCTTCGACAGCCCGACCAGCCCGTGCTTGGCCGCGACATAGGCCGATTTGTTGGGGCTGGCGACCAGGCTGTGCGCCGACGCGGTCGAGATGATCCGCCCCCAGCCGTTCGCGCGCATATGCGGCACCGCGGCACGCATGACATGGAACGCGCTGGTCAGGTTGATCGCGACGATCGCATCCCACTTCTCCGGCGGGAAATCGGCGATGCCACAGACGAACTGGATGCCGGCATTGTTGACCACGATGTCGGGACCGCCCCAGGCATCATGCGCGCGCGCGATCATCGCCGCGATCTGATCCGGCATCGTCATGTCGGCGGCGTCGTACAGCGCCTCGCCCCCGCTCGCCGCGGCCACCTCGGCCCGCGTGCGTTCGATCGCGTCCGCCTCGCCGAAGCCGTTGAGCATCACGTTCGCGCCCTCCGCGGCCAGCGCCCGCGCGATCGCCAGACCGATGCCCGAGGTCGATCCCGTCACCACCGCGCTCTTGCCCTTCAGGAACATCTGCCATCCTCTGTTCGCCCGTCCGACCCATGTCATCGGCCGCCCGCCCGTGTGTTGCAACCCGGGCACCGTCACGGGCATTCATACCGCAACGACAACGATCGATCAGGGGATACGGGCCATGCGCCTCGACGATTACGACCAGGACATCAATGTCGAGGATCAGCGCGGCGCCGCGGGCGGCGGGTTCGGCGGGGGTGGCGGCGGCGGGTTGCTGCTGGGGTTGCTGCCGATGATCGGCAGCCGCTTCGGCTGCGGCGGTATCGTCGTCGTGCTGCTGCTGCTCGCGGCGTTCGGCGGGCTGGGCAATCTGGGCGGGCTGCTCGGCGGCGGAGGCAGCGGCGTGCCCGCGACGCAGGTGTCGCGCCCCGCCGGCAATGGCGAGACGCTGGCGCAGAAATGCGATACGCAGGCGGCGCGTGCTGCATGCAACGCTTTCTCCTCCGCGCAGAATACGTGGGAGGCGCTGTTCGCGCGCTCCGGCCAGCGGTTCGTCGCGCCCAAGCTCGTCTTCTTCGGGCAGCAGGGCGGGCAGTCGGGATGCGGTGCGGCGATGTCGGCGATGGGGCCGTTCTATTGCCCCAGCGACCAGGGCATCTACCTCGACACCGGCTTCTTCGACGAACTGACCAACCGCTTCAAGGCGCCCGGCGATTTCGCGCAATACTATGTGATCGCGCACGAATTCGGCCATCATATCCAGCAGCTGACCGGCACGTCGGAGCAGGTGCAGCGCGAGCAGCAGCGCGTCGGCAAGACGGCGGGCAATGCGCTGTCGGTCCGGCTGGAGTTGCAGGCCGATTGCTATGCCGGCGTCTGGGCGGCGGCGAACCGCAACCGGCTGGAGCCGGGCGATGTCGAGGAAGGGATGCGCGCGGCGCAGGCGATCGGCGACGACACATTGCAACGCGAATCGCAAGGCCGCGTGGTGCCCGACAGCTTCACCCACGGCACCTCGGCGCAGCGTCAGGAATGGCTGCGGCGCGGGATGCAGAGCGGCGATCCTGCGGCATGCGATACCTTCTCCGGCGCAGTGTGAGGGCAAGGACGCCCGTTTGAAGTACGACCGTGCTCCTGCGCAGGCAGGAGCGCAGGGTTCGGCGCGGATCGTTTGCTTCTCAACCCGCTTCGGGTGGATCGGAGCACCACGACAGAATGACGCAGGTCTGCGCTCTGATACCCTGGGCTCCTGCCTGCGCAGGAGCACGGCAGCGCGTGAGCGACGCCGTGAGCAACAAAAAGGGGCGCGGACCTTTCGGCCCGCGCCCCGTCCCATACCCGCCATCCGGCTTAGTAGGTGCCGGAGAAGCTCCGGTTCAGGTTCGTGCCACCGGTGCCACCGCCGGTGTCGCCCGACCCGGTCGTGCCGGTCGAAGCCTTGCCCGACTGGCCATAGGCGCTCGCCTGAGTCGGCGACTGGCCATATCCAGTGCCGGCCGACGATTGCGAATAACCGCGGTCGTTGTGCCCGGCGCGGTCGCCGAACATCGCCTGGTTATTCTCCTCGTTGCGCCAGTGCTGCTTGGCCTCGTCCGCGGTCTTGGACAGCGTCACCTTGTTGTCCTCGACCTTGTCGATCCAGCGCGACGGGATCGAGTGATGCTGGCCGCCGGCATCGGCATCGTTCTTGGTCAGCACGATGCGATCGCCGCGCACCTTGTCGACGGTGCCGACGTGGCTGCCGTCGGAGCCGACGACCTCGGCATGTTCCTTCACCTGGTTGAGCGAATCGCGCTGCGTCTGGCGCTGCGTCCGCCAGGTCGAGAATTCGTTCTCGAACCGCGAGCGGTTCTCCTGGCGATATTCGTCATAGTCGCGGTCCAGCCCGGCGATCTGGCCGGAACGCCACGAACGATAATCGTCGTCGTGGCGGTGGCCGCCGTGCTGGTTGTAATAACGCTCGTCGTAGCGGCTATCCATCTCGCGGCGGCGCTCCGCCTCCTCGTCGCCGAACCAGGAACGGACCTCGTCCCCGGCGCGCGCCAGGAAGCCGCGGTCGTCATAGTCGTAGCCCTGCGACGACCGCCCCTGATCCTGACGGCCATAGCCCTGGGTGCGATAGCGATCGCGCGACGCGCTGCGGTAATCGTCGTCGTCCTGATGGCGATAGCGGCCCACATCCTCGAAGCGCCGTCCGTCCGAGGCATAGCTGCCGTGATATTCGTCGCCGCGCGCATAGCGCGACTGGCCATAGCCCTCGCCGCCGTCATACTGGCCACCATAGCTGCCGCCGCGGCGGTAATCGTCGCGCCCGCGATAGCGATCCGCGCCATATTCGCCGCGCTGCTCGTCGCGCCAGTCGCGCGGATAGCCCTGCCGCCCGTCGTCGCCGCGGCCATAGGGGCGGCGATCGTCGTCGCGGTCACGGTCGAACGCGCCGGCGGCACGATAATCGCGCGCGCTGGAATAGCTGTAGTTGCGCCCCGAACCATAGTCGCGACCGTAATCCCGGGATTCGCTGCGTCCGTAATAGTCGCCCTGCGGATTGCTCCCACGCGGGTAACGTTCGTAGCCCATTGCGTCCTCCTACTTCACCGGCGCGTGCGCGTTGCTTGCGCCCGCGTCACCGGACATGGCGGACAAGCCTTCGCCGCCGCATTCGTTCCTATCGTTGCGGTGATGCAACGGGCGTTCGCCGCACCGCGCGCTCGCATCGGCCCGGGCGTGGGGACGCGGCAATTTTCATGAGGGGCGAAACGGCTGTTGCATCGCGGATCGGCGGCCGCTAAGGGCGTCGCTCCCCGGCAATGCCGCGGGATCGACGGGCGGGGCTGTAGCTCAGATGGGAGAGCGCTGCAATCGCACTGCAGAGGTCAGGGGTTCGATTCCCCTCAGCTCCACCACCCGTCCCTTTCCCTGAAGAAAACGATCGTGGACTGCGCTGGATCAGCGCAGGCGCGCGGTGACCGTGCGACATCGTCGCCATGGCGCAACCCCCTGACCAACGCAGCGAACACGATGCAGCGCTGCTGATCGTGGACATGATCAACGACCTCGATTTCGCGGGCGGCGAGCGATTGCGGCCCAAGGCGGAAGCGGCGGCGGCGCGGATCGCGGCGTTGCGCGACGACGCCGATGCGGCGGGGGTGGCGACGATCTACGTCAACGACAATTTCGGGCATTGGCATTCCGAACGCTCGCGGATCGTCGATCATTGCGCACGGTCGGACAGCGCGGGGCGCGCGCTGATCGACCGGCTGCGCCCGCGCGACGACGATTATTTCGTCATCAAGCCGCAGTTTTCGGGCTTCTATGCCACCAACCTGCCGGTGCTGCTGCCGCAACTGGGGGTCACGCGGCTGATCCTGACCGGGGTGGCGGCGGATATCTGCGTGCTGTTCACCGCCGCGGATGCGCATATGCGCGAATATGATCTGTGGGTGCCCGCCGATACCGTCGCCAGCGAGGATGACGCGCGCACAGGATGGGCACTGGAGACGATGCGGCACAGCATGTGCGCCGAGACGCGCGCCACGGGCGAGCTGAGGCTGCGCGACTGGCTGGGGTGAGCGTAAGCTCGCACGTCGTCATTGCTTCCGGCTATGCCGGCGTCGCGAACCAGATCGTGTGGGTCGGCCCCTTGCCGTTCTCCCGCGCACGCACGCGCACCTCGTCCACGTCGAAGCCGCCCTGCTTCAGCCGGCGCGTGAAGGCGGGGTCGGCGCCAGCGGACCAGACCGCGAGCACGCCGCCGGGGCGCAGCGCGGCGCGCGCGCTCGCCAGCCCGCGCGCGGTGTAGAGGCCGTCATTGGCGGGGCGGGTCAGCCCGTCGGGGCCATTGTCGACGTCGAGCAGGATCGCGTCGTAGCGCCCTGCCCCGCGCGCGATCACCGCGCCGACGTCGTCGATCTCCACCGCCACGCGCGGATCGTCGAGACATCCCGCCGCCAGATCGCGCATCGGACCCCGCGCCCAGTCGATGATGCCGGGCACCAGTTCCGCGACGGTGGCGCGACCGTCCGGCCCCAGTTCCGCCAGCAGCGCGCGCAGCGTGAAGCCCATGCCATAGCCGCCGACCAGAACGTGCGCGGCCGCCGCCGTGCGCAGCCGCGCCAGCGCCATGGTGGCGAGCGCCACCTCCGACCCACTCATCCGGCTGCTCATCAACTCGTTGCGGTCGAGCATGATGATGAAGTCGCCGCCGTGCCGGACCAGCCGCAGCGGCGGACCGCCGGGCACCTCCGCCACGCCGACGACCTCGCGCGGGAGCATTACTTCTTGCGGGCCTTGCGCGCGGCGTATTTCAGGTCGCGCAGCGCCTTCAGCTCCTCGGCCGACTTCTTCGGCTTGGGCGCCTTCGCGGCTTCTTCCGCTGCCTTGGCCGCCGCCTTCGCGGCCTTCTCCTCGTCGATCAGGCGCTGGCGCTCGGCGCGACGTTCGGCGGCGGCAGCATCGCGCGCGGCGCGGGTCGCCTCGCGCTCGGCGATCACGGCCGGGTCGGCGACCGGCTTGTTGCGCAGCTTTTCCAGCGCGCTTTCCTTGGCCGCGCGGGCGGCGGCGGAGCGTTCGTTGAAGTCAGGGGTCTTGAAGCGAGCCATGCTATTCCCGTTGGATAAGGCAGCCGACGCGGCCGCCCGCGGCGCCCCTAGCACGAAACAACGTCGCTTCGCGCCCCTATAGTTCTCTCAACGCGGCTGCTGGGCGCGCGCGCAGCGTCGGCAGGCTGCCCGCCAGCCCGACCGCAATCGTGATTCCCGCGCCCGCGACCAGCGTCAGCAGGATCGTCGGCCAGTCGGGCAGCCAGTCGAACCCGAACATCTGCACCACGACATACCAGCCGCCGGCCACCCCCAGCACCAGCGCCACCGCGCCGACGATCGCGGCCAGCAGCGCATATTCCAGCGCCTGCGCCCACAGCACCTGCGCGCGCGTCGCGCCCAACACCTTGAGGATGACGGTGTCATAGGTCCGCGCCGCGCGCGCCGCCGCGATCGCGCCGATCAGCACCGCGATCCCGGCCAGCACCGCGATCCCCGCGGCGACCGCGATCGCATTCGCCATCTGCGTCACCACGTCCTGCACCTGCGACAGCACGCCGCCGACCTCCACCACCGAGGTGGAGGGGAACAGCGGCAGCAGCGCACGCGTCACCGCGGGCACGCGCGCGGCGGGCATGTCGATCGTCGCGGCCAGATTGTGCGGCACGTCGCCCAGCGCGCCGGGCGAGAACACCAGCACGAAGTTGAACCCCAGCGTATCCCAGGCGATGCGGCGGAACGACGCGATCCGCGCCTGCCGCTCCAGCCCCAGGATCGAGATGGTGAGCGGGTCGCCGATCTTCAGGTCCAGCGCCTGCGCCAGCCGCTCGTCGACCGACACCAGCGGCTGGCGCGCCTCGCCTGCGGTCCACCAGCGCCCCTGCGTGATCGTGCTGCCGGGCGGCAGCGTGGCGGCGAAGGTCAGCCCGCGCTCGCCGCGCAGCGCCCAGGCCCCCTCCGGGATCGACGGCAAATCGGCGACGCGGGTGCGGCCATAGCCGGTGATCGTGCCGCGCATCAGCGGCACGGTGGCGATCGTCGCGCCGGGCGATGCCTTCGCAACGGTGGCGCGGAACAGCGCCTCCTTCTCCGGCGGCACGTCGAGCGCGAACAAGGCGGGCGCGCGCTCCGGTACGCTGCGGCGGATATTGCCGTCCAGGCTGGTACGGATACTCGCCAGCAGCACGAAGAGCGTGAGGCCCAGCCCCAGTGCCACCACCAGCGCGACGGTGCGCGACTGCGGGCGGTGAAGCGCCGCCACCGCAAGGCGCGGCAACGGCCGGCGCGGATGCGGCAGCCGCGCGACGCCCACGCGGATCGCCTGCCCCAGGCCGACCAGCAGCAGCAGCGTCCCCGCCGCCGCGCCGAGGAAGCCCAGCGCGAACCACGGCCGCTCGCTCGCCGCCATGGTCAGCGCGACGACCAACGCGCCCGCGAGCGCCATCCACGCCGCCGCGCGCCACCGCCCTGCCCCGCGCCGCGGATCGAGCGCGCCGCGCAGCAGCGCCACCGCGGGCACGCGCCCCACCGCCACCAGCTGCGGCGCGCAGAAGGCGAGCGCGATCAGCAGGCCATAGGCGGCGGCGAGCGCCAGCGGCACCGGCGCGAAGGTCCAGCCGGGCGCGACCGGCAAGACCTTGCTCGCCGCCGCGCCCAGCAGCGGCACCGCGGCGACGCCCGCGGCCAGCCCCAAAGCGACGCCGACCGCGGCCACCGCGACGACCTGTAACAGATATACGCGCGTCACCAGCGCGGACGTCGCGCCCAGCACCTTGAGCATCGCGATGCTGGAGCGCCGCGCGTCGAGATAGGAGGAGACGCCATTGCCCACGCCGATGCCTGCGATCACCAGCGCGGTGAGGCCCACCAGCGTCAGGAACTCGCCCATCCGCGTCACGAAGCGGCTGGCGCCGGGCGAGGCGCGGTCGCGCGTCTTCGTCTCCCATCCCGCAGCGGCAAAGGCACGCTGGAATTGCGCCACCGCCTGTGCCGGATCGCGCGCGGTCGCCACGCGATAGCGGGTGTCGTACAGGCTGCCCGGCTGGATCAGCCCGGTCCGCGCCAGCCCCGCGCGCGACACCAGCGCAACGGGGCCGAGCGTGAAGCCCTCCCCCAGCCGGTCGGGTTCGTCGCGGATGATCCCGCCGATCTCAAACGTCGCGGTGCCGAAGCGCAGATGCTGGCCGGGACGCACGTCCAGCCGCTGCGCCAGTGCGGGCGCGATCCACACGGTGCTCGCGGGCGGCGCGCCGACGCTGCGCCCATCGGTCAGCGTCAGCCGGCCGTAGAGCGGGTAGGCGGCATCGACTGCCTTCAGCTGCACCGGCGCGGTCGCGCCCGCGGGCGTGACCGCCATCGACTGCATCCGCACGGTATCGGACACATGGCCCAGCGCGCGCATCGCCGCCAGCTCGTCGGGATCGGCGGCGCGCTGCGACACCGCGAATTCGACGTCGCCGCCCAGCAGCACGCGCCCGCGCGCCGCCAGTTCGGTGGAGATCGCATCGGTCAGCGTGCCGATCGCCGCCAACGCGCCCACCCCCAGGAACAGACACACCAGCAGCAGCCGAAGCCCGCGGAACCGCGCCGACAGCTCGCGCCGCGCCAGCCGCCAGGCGATTGCCCAGCCCTGGGTCGATGCCGTCATCACCGCGTGCTCCTGCGCACGCAGGACAAGCAGAACCACGCCTGATGGGACCAGTAACCCTGGGCTCCTGCGTGCGCAGGAGCACGGCGAGGGGCGTCGCCACCCGTCACGCGATCCGCCCGTCGACCAGATGGACGATGCGGTCGCAGCGCTCCGCCAGCGCGGGATCGTGGGTGATGATGACCAGGCTGGCGTCGGTCGCGGCGCGCCGGTCGAACAGCAGGTCGACGATCCGTGCGCCGGTGGCACCGTCGAGGTTGCCGGTCGGCTCGTCCGCGAAGACCAGCGCCGGGCGCCCCGCCAGCGCCCGCGCGATCGCGACGCGCTGTTGCTCGCCACCCGACAATTGCGCCGGATAATGATGCAGGCGGTGCCCCAGCCCGACCGCCTCCAGCTCCGCATCGGCGCGCGCGAAGGCATCGGAGACGCCGGCCAGCTCCATCGGCACCGCGACATTCTCACGCGCGGTCATCGTCGGCAGCAAATGGAAGGCTTGCAGCACGATGCCGATCCGCCCGCGTCGCGCCACCGCCAGCGCATCCTCGCCCAGTGCGCCGAAATCCAGCCCCGCGACGCGCACGCTGCCCGAGGTCGCGCGCTCCAGCCCCGACAGCACCGCCATCAGCGACGACTTGCCCGACCCCGACGCGCCCAGCAGCGCGACGCTCTCGCCCGCGGCGACGTCGAGATCGACGCCGCGCAGGATCTCCACCGGGGTGTCGCGGCCGAGCGTCAGTCTTACATCGCGCGCGGCGATGACCATATCGGGGGCGGTCATGAGGGATGGTCCGGGAGCAGGAATGGGCAAGAGGTTCGGGACATATGTGGTCATGGCGCTGATTCTCCAAGGCGCGACCGCGTGCAGCCAGCGCGACGACGCGCCCATCCCGCTCGCCACCGCCTCGCCCCCCGCCCCCGCCGCCACGCACGCGGTGTCGGGGCCGAAGCGCGTGGTGCTCGCCTTCGGCGACAGCCTGTACGCGGGATATGGCCTGCGCCCCGGCCAGAGCCTGCCCGATGCGGTGCGCGAGCGGCTGCGCGCCGCGGCGATCGATGCGACGGTGACAAATGCCGGCGTGTCGGGCGATACGACCGCGGACGGGCGGCGGCGGCTGGCCTATACGCTCGACCGGCTGGAGCGGAAACCGGATCTGGTGATGCTGGGGCTGGGCGGCAACGACGTGCTGCGCCAGATCCCGCCGGCGGAAACGCGCGCCAATATGGAGGCGATGCTGGCGGAACTCGACCGGCGCGGCATCCCGGTGCTGCTGACGGGGATGATGGCGCCGCCCAATCTGGGGCCGGACTATGCGGCCAGGGTCAATGGGATATGGCCCGAACTGGCGAAGAAGCATCACGCGATTCTGTATCCCTTCATCCTCGACGGCGTGCTGGGGCGGCGACAGTTGATGCTGCCCGACGGGGTGCATCCCAATGCCGCGGGGGTGCAGACGATCGCGGACCGCGTCGCGCCGCTGGTGGCGGGGCGGCTGAAGGAAGTGCCGGCGACGTAGCGGTAAAGAAGGCGCAGCCGCGATGTGATTAAGGCCCCGGCGAATTCCTCCACGTCATGCCGGACTTGTTCCGGCATCCACCGTGCCGCACGCTCACAAGCTATTGAGTTCGCGGAGCAGTGGACCCCGGAACAAGTCGGTGCATATGCCCTTTGGACAAGGATTTTTCCTGCCACCCCGGCGAAGGCCGGGGTCCAGTCGGGGGACAGGAGTTGGCGAGCGCTGTGCGTCGTCACCGCGACCTTCCCGACTGGACCCCGGCCTTCGCCGGGGTGGCGTACCTGCCTGAACGGGATAAGCACCGACGTCCGGGGTGACGAGAGAAGCATCCCCGCCTAAGGCCCGGCGCATGAAGGACAACATCACTCCCCCATCGATGAACCGGCGCGAGTTCGTGGTGTTCATCGCCGCGGTCATGGCGGTGAACGCGCTGGGGGTGGACCTGATGCTGCCCGCGCTGGCCGATATCGGGCGCGATCTGGCGGTCATCGCGGCCAACCACCGGCAGTGGGTCGTCACCGCCTATATGCTGGGCTTCGGCGCGGGGCAGCTCGCCTATGGCCCGCTCGCCGACCGCTACGGGCGCAAGCCGGTGCTGGTCGCCACGCTCGCCGGCTTCGTCGCGGCCAGCATCTTCGCGGCGAGCTCGGCCACCTTCGTCGCGCTGCTGGGGGCGCGGATGCTGCAGGGGCTGATGTCCGCCTCCACCCGCGTGCTGGCGGTGGCGATCGTGCGCGACGGATCGTCGGGGCGGCAGATGGCGCGCACGCTGTCGATCGCGCAGATGATCTTCTTCCTGGTTCCGATTCTGGCACCGACGCTGGGACAGGCGCTGCTGGCGTTCGGACCGTGGCGGTTCATCTTCTACGCGCTGGGCGCGTTCGCCGCGTTCGTGCTGGCGTGGGCCGCGGTGCGCCTGCCCGAGACGCTGCCGGTGGAGCGGCGCATCCCGATCTCGCTCGCGCGGCTGCGCGAGAGCTATCGCCTGACGCTCACCAACCGATTTTCCGCGGGCTATGCGGTGGCGGCGGCGATGACGTTCGGCGGGATCATCGCCTTCGTGTCGTCCGCGCAGCAGATCTTCGTCGACGAATTCGGCGCGGGCGACCGCTTCGTATTGCTGTTCGCGGTATGCGCCTTCGCGATGGGATGCGCGTCCTTCGCCAATGCGCGGCTGGTCGAGCGGCTGGGCACGCGGCTGATCTCGCAAAGTGCGGTGCTGGGGCTGATCGCGCTGTCGGTCGCGCATATCGCCGTGATCGCGGCGGGGATGGAGACGCTGCCCAGCTACATCCTCTTCCAGGCGCTCAGCATGACGTGCATCGGGCTGTGCGGCTCCAACTTCGGTGCGATGGCGATGGAGCCGGTCGGGCATATCGCGGGCACCGCCTCGTCGGTGCAGGGGTTCATCACCAGCGTCGGCGCGGTGATCGTCGGCTCCGCGATCGGGCAGGCCTATTCGGGCACCACGCTGCCGCTGGCGATCGGATACCTGTGCATCGGGCTGGGCGCGCTGGCGGTGGTGTGGTTCGTCGAGGGCGGGCGGCTGTTCCACGCGCGGCACAAGGCCGCCTGAGCCACCCGCCCTTCCCTTCGCTACAGCCCGGCGCGGTTCTTCAGGAGCGCGATGACGCGCTGCCCCGGCGCGATGAAGCCGTCGGGGCCGAGCGCATATTCCTGCGGCTCCGCGATCGCGGATACGGTGTCGCCGACGTTGCCGCCGATCACGCGCACCGCATCGGGCGTCACCTCCACCACGATGTCGGAATGGCTCTTATAGTCCGCGTGATTCTCCGCATAGGAATAGGTGAACTGCCCCTTGCCTCGATTGCGCTGGATGATGTCGCCGATCTCGGGCCGCTTCTCGTCGATGCGATAGCCCCAGAAGGGCGCCGCGAAGCGCCCGGTGACGCGCGCCTGGATGGCATCGTTGACGAACACCGAATGGCCGGAGGCGAAGGCGAATTTGTTGTAGGCGGGGTAGGTCTTGCTCGCCTGGCGCACCACCCACGAGATGAACGCGGCCGACCAGGGCACATCCTCGCCATTGGGATATTTGCTGGCGCCGTCGTAGTTCATCTTCAGCGCCTTCCACATCTCGCCGACATAGCCGCGATAGGGCTGATCGTCCTCGTTGCCCTTTCCCTTGCCGAAGCGGATCCACTCGTCGATCGCGGCACGCAGCAGCGCCTCCACCTCGGGCCGCCCGGGCGCGCGAAGGTATTTGCCGAACACCACCCCCTCGCCATCCGCGGTGCGGACGCGGCGCCAGCCCGCCACGGCCGCCGCGCCCAGATCGACCGCGCGCTCGGCGATCGTCAGGTCGCGCAGGATCTGTCCCTCCGGCTCGGCGCGCAGCCGCACGCCATCGGTCGTCACCAGTCGCTCGTTCGTCGGATCGGGCACGGTCGTCCTCCCTTGTTTCCTGGCGTCGACGATACCGCCGCCATCCGTGCTCCCGCTATCGTCCAATCCGCGTAGATGCCTGCCGTCGCATCCATTTCGGCGTCATCGACGCGGGGGTTGGGCGTGGCACCGGTTCCGCGCTAAAGGCCCGCGATGATCCGTATCAACGATCTCCGGCTGCCGCTGCACCATGCGGACGAGGCGCTGCCCGCCGCGATCTGCAAGCGGCTGCGCATCACCCCGCGCGAGCTGATCCGCCATCAGGTGGCGCGCCGCGCCTTCGATGCGCGCGACAAGACGCGCATCGCGCTGGTCTATGCGATCGACGTCAACGTCCGCAACGAAGCCACCGTGCTGGCGAAGATGCGCCGCGACAGGCATGTCCAGCCGACCCCCGACACGCGCTACCCCCTGCCCGCCCCGCCGCGCGCGGATGCGCAACGTCCGGTGGTGATCGGCGCCGGGCCGTGCGGGCTGTTCGCCGCGCTGATCCTCGCCCAGTCGGGCCATCGCCCGATCATCCTTGATCGCGGCAAGGTGGTGCGCGAGCGGACCAAGGACACCTGGGGACTGTGGCGGCGCAGCGTCCTGAACCCCGAATCCAACGTCCAGTTCGGCGAGGGCGGTGCCGGCACCTTCTCCGACGGCAAGCTCTACAGCCGGATCAAGGATCCCCGCCATCTCGACCGCAAGGTGCTGACCGAGTTCGTCAAGGCCGGCGCGCCGGAAGAGATACTAACCGAGGCGCACCCGCATATCGGCACCTTCCGGCTGGTGAAGATGGTGGAAAGCCTGCGCGAGACGATCGAGCGGCTGGGCGGCGAATATCGCTTCTCCACCCGCGTCGACGGCATCCATGTCGAGGAGCGCGACGGCACGCGCCGCATCGTCGGGCTGCACCTGAACGGCGGCGAATATCTCCCCGCCAGCCATGTCGTGATGGCGATCGGGCATAGCGCACGCGACACGTTCGCGATGCTGCACGCGGCCGGAGTCCATGTCGACGCCAAGCCCTTTTCGATCGGGGTCCGGATCGAGCATCCGCAATCCTGGATCGACCGCGCGCGGTTCGGCGCGGATGCGGGCCACCCGATCCTGGGCGCGGCGGAATATCACATCTCGCATCACTGTTCGAACGGCCGCACGGTGTACAGCTTCTGCATGTGCCCGGGCGGCACCGTCGTCGCCGCGACCAGCGAGGAAGGGCGCGTCGCGACCAACGGGATGAGCCAATATTCGCGCAACGAGCGCAACGCCAATTCCGGCTTCGTCGTCGCGATCGACCCGGCACGCGACTATCCCGGCGATCCGCTGGCGGGCATCGCGCTGCAACGCCGGCTGGAGGAGCGCGCCTTCGTCGCCGGCGGCTCCAACTATCGTGCGCCCGCGCAGCGCGTGGGCGACTTCCTCGCCGGGCGGCCGTCGACGACGCTGGGCGGGATCGTCCCGTCCTATCGCCCCGGGGTGACGCCGACCGACCTGGCCGAGGTGCTGCCCGATTTCGTGGTGGCGGCGATGCGCGAGGCGATCCCGGTGTTCGGGCGGCAGATCGCGGGATACGACCATGCCGACGTGGTGATGACCGGGGTGGAGACGCGCACCTCCTCGCCGGTGCGGTTCACCCGCGGCGACGACTTCCAGAGCCTCAACACGCGCGGGCTGTTCCCCGCGGGCGAGGGCGCGGGCTATGCCGGGGGCATCCTGTCCGCCGCGGTCGACGGGATCAAGGTGGCCGAGGCGGTTGCCGCCAGCATCGCCGCCGCATGACGCGACTGGTCCTGTTCAACAAGCCGTATAACGTGCTGAGCCAGTTCACCGACCGCGGCACGCAGGGCGCGCGCGCGACGCTGTCCGATCATATCGACCTGCCGGGCGTGTACCCCGCCGGGCGACTGGATCGCGACAGCGAGGGGTTGCTGCTGCTGACCGACGACGGGCGGTTGCAGGCGCGGATCGCCGACCCGAAGTTCAAGCTGCCCAAGACCTATTGGGTGCAGGTGGAGGGCGAGCCGGATGCCGCCGCGCTCGACCAGCTGCGCCGTGGCGTGACGCTCAACGACGGCCCCACCCGCCCCGCCGAGGTGGAGGCGATCGACCCGCCCGCGATCTGGCCGCGCGACCCGCCGATCCGCGTGCGCCGCCACATCCCCGACCGCTGGCTGCGCCTCACCATCCGCGAAGGCCGCAACCGGCAGGTGCGCCGCATGACTGCGGCGGTGGGCCATCCGACGCTGCGGCTGGTGCGCTGGTCCATCGGCGACTGGACGCTGGCGGATATCGCGCCCGGTCAATGGCGTATGGCGTGAAGCTGTTCTTCGATGGCAGCAGCCGCCCGGCGCCGCACGGCATGGCGACCGCGGTGGTGGTGGGCGGACGCTCCCATGTGCGCCGCGATCTCGGCCTCGGCACCAGCATGGAGGCGGAATGGCGGGCGCTGCTCCATGCGGTGACGCTGGCGCACGACATGGGGCTGGCGGACGCCGTGCTGCTCGGCGATGCCGCGGCGGTGATCGCGCAGGCAAAAGGCGAGGCACGCTGTCCGCCGGCGTACCGGGATCACCTCGCCACGTTTCAGACGCTGCCGCGGATTGGTCGGCTAAAGCTGCGGTATATCAGGAGAAACCAGAACCTCGCCGGCATCGCGCTGGAGGCGATGCGGGAACAGGTGGCGGCTCGGATCGTCTGATTCCCTCCCCGGGTGATGTTCGCCCTCACCCTTCCGGCGCTGCGCGCCTCCCTCCCTCTCCCGGCGGGAGAGGGAAGAGCCGCCGCAGGCGGCGAAGGGTGAGGGCGACGAACAGGAACGACGCGATGGCGAACAACCCCCGCCTGTCCGGACAGGTCGCCGCGCGGGCGCATCATTCCCCCGCCGCCGCGCTGCTGCGCCGGGTGGAGCCGTTCTTCGCGATCGGCGAGGTGTCGGGCGGCCCGCTGCTGATCGCGACGATCATTGCGCTGGCGATCGTCAACTCGCCCTGGGGCGACGGCTGGACCGCCGCCTGGGACGGCACGATCCGGCTGAGCTACACCGGTCACGCCATTTCCCGCACCGCCGCGGAATGGGTCAACGACGCGCTGATGCCGCTGTTCTTCCTGATCATCGGCACCGAGGTGAAGCGCGAATTCGCCAAGGGATCGCTGTCGTCGCTGCGCACCGCGATCTTCCCGGTGGCCGGCGCGATCGGCGGGCTGGTGGTGCCGATCGCCTTCTTCGTCGCGTTCAACGCGGGCACCGACACCGCGCATGGCTGGGGCGTGGTGGCGGCGATGGACACCGCGTTCAGCCTGGCGATCGTCGCGATGTTCACCACCCGCCTGCCCGATGCGGTGCGCGCGGTGCTGCTCGCCTTCGCGGCGATCGACGACGTGTTCGGGCTGCTGGTGATCGCGGTCGCCTATACCGCCGCGCTGGAAGCCAATTACCTGCTGCTCGCCGCGCTGGGCTATGGCGGGATCCTCGCGCTGCTGCGGCTGCGCTGGGTGGCGCCGGTGCCCTATGTGCTGCTGGGGCTGCTGGTCTGGGCCGGCGTACTGGGATCGGGCGTCCACCCGACGATTGCGGGGGTCGCGATCGGGCTGCTGCTGCCGACCCGCGCGCGGCTGTCCGAGCGACGCTTCGCCGAACGCGTCGGAGGGCCGCTGGAGGAATTGCGCGCCGCACAGGATGCCGCCGAGGCCGCACCGGATGCCGCGAAGGCGGAGGAGCATCACCATCGCGCGCAGAAGCGGCTGGGCTATATCCACGAGATGGCCGCCGCGACCGACGAGCCGGACGAGCGGCTGGTGCGCATCCTGACGCCCTGGGTCTCCTATGTCGTGCTGCCGCTGTTCGCGCTGTCGAACGTGCGCATCCATCTGTCGGCGGAGGCGGTGTCGGACGCGCTGCACTCGCCGCTGGCGGGCGGGATCGTCACCGGGCTGGCGCTGGGCAAGCCGATCGGCTTTCTGGGCGCGACGTGGCTCGCGACGCGGCTGGGCGCGGCGCGGCTGCCCGACGGGGTGACGTGGCGGATGGTGCTGGGGATCGGCGGCGTCGCGGGGATCGGCTTCACCATCTCGCTCTTCATCGCCGAACTGGCCTTCAGCGAGGCGACGCAGGTGGAGATGGCGGCGCTGTCGGTGCTGGTCGCGTCGCTGATCTCCGGGCTGTTCGGCTATCTGATGCTATGGGGTGCGGCATCCCGGCGCGCCGATTGGGCAGAATGAGGCGCGGTCGGGCACCAGCGCGCGCGCGGCGCGTTGGCGCGGCGTTCTATTCCATCAGGAGACGCCGCATGACCACCGCCACCCAGACCAATGGCAAGACCAAGCTGACCGACGCGTTCCGCGACCATTTCTCCGGCGATGCGCCGCTGACCGAGAAGGCCGCCGGCTTCGCCAAGGCCCGTCCCTGGACCAGCGCCGCGCTGGCCGGCGTCGCCGCACTGGCGGTGCTCAACACGGTGCGCGGTCGCGGCTGACGCGACCCGGGGGCCGGCTCCGTCGCGGAGCCGGCCTCTACCCCAAGCGCGCGTTACAGCTTGTCCTGCGTCCGCGTGTCGAAGTCGCTGGCATCGTGCCGCTCGTGCAGCTGGCTCGACGGCTCGCCCTGCACCCGGTTGACCATCCGGCCGCGCCGCACCGCGGGTCGCTGCGCCAGCGCATCGGTCCAGCGCTGGACATGGCGATAGTCGTCGACCTGAAGGAAGGTGCCCGCATCATAGACGAGGCCCTTCACCAGCGCGCCGTACCAGGGCCAGATCGCCATGTCGGCGATCGAATACGCGCTTCCCGCGACGAATTCATTGTTCGCCAGTTGCTTGTCGAGGACGTCGAGCTGGCGCTTCACCTCCATCGCATAGCGGTCGATGGCATATTCCAGCTTCACCGGCGCATAGGCGTAGAAATGGCCGAAGCCGCCGCCCAGCAGCGGCCCTGCCCCCATCTGCCAGAACAGCCACGACAGCGTCTCGGCACGCGCGGCGCCGGCGGCGGGCAGGAAGGCGCCGAACTTCTCCGCGAGATGGACCAGGATCGCGCCCGATTCGAACACGCGCACCGGCTCGGGGCCGCTGCGATCGACGAGAGCGGGGATCTTCGAATTGGGATTGGCCGCGACGAACCCGCTGCCGAACTGATCGCCCTCGCCGATCCTGATCAGCCAGGCGTCATATTCCGCCCCGGCGTGTCCCGCCGCCAGCAGCTCCTCCAGCATGATCGTGACCTTCACGCCGTTGGGCGTGCCGAGCGAATAGAGCTGCAACGGATGCTTGCCGACCGGCAGCTCCTTCTCATGCGTCGCGCCCGATACCGGGCGGTTGATCGCGGCGAAGGGGCCGCCGTTCTCCCTGTTCCAGGTCCAGACCTCGGGCGGCACATAGGTGTCGGTCATCACGCTCTCCGATCGCGTTGGAGCCGGCGCGGATGCGCGGCTCGACGCAACCCGGTGTCGACCGATTTGATCAGGCGCGCCAGTACCTTCGCACGATCTTTCGCGCGCTAGGCGGCGGCGTCGCTGCGCCACGTCACCGGAATGCGCAGATAGGTGACGCCGTTCGCCTGCGCTTCCTCGAACCGCCCGGCGCGGATGTTGACCTGGATCGACGGCAGCAGCAGCTTCGGCACGGGCAGCCCGGCGTCGCGCGCCTCGCGCATCGCGACGAACGCCTCCTCCTCCACGCCGTCATGGACGTGGACGCTGTGGCGCCGCTGCTCCCCCACCGTCGTTTCCCAGCGATAGGTGTCGCGCCCCGGCGCCTTGTAATCGTGGCACAGGAACAATCGCGTCGCGTCGGGCAGCGTCAGCAGGCGGCGGATCGAGCGGTACAGCGTGCGCGCGTCGCCCCCGGGGAAGTCGGCGCGCGCGGTGCCATAATCGGGCATGAACAACGTGTCGCCGACGAACGCCGCATCGCCGATCCGATAGGCGACGTCGGCGGGTGTATGCCCCGGCACATGAAGCACCTCGACTGACAGATCGCCGAGCGCGAAGCGGTCGCCGTCCGCGAACAGCCGATCGAAATCCGATCCGTCGGTCTTCAGGTCGTCCATCGCGAAGACCGGGCGGAAGATCTTCTGCACGTCGCGGATGTGCGCGCCGATCCCGATCCGGGCGCCGGTATGCGCCTTGACGAACGGCGCCGCCGACAGGTGATCGGCATGCGCGTGCGTCTCCAGCACCATCTCGACGTGCCAGTCCTGCGCCCGCGCGAAGGCGAGGATACGTTGGGCCGATCGCGTGTCCGCCTCCCCGCTCGCCGGATCGAAGTCGAGCACCGGATCGATCACCGCGGCGACGCGCGTGCCCGGATCGCCGACCAGATAGCTGATCGTGTGCGTCGGCTCGTCGAAGAAGGCCTCGATGAAAGGCTGGGTCATGATGTCCTCCATTAGCCCTTGCTTATATATTAGATGAGACTACATAAGCAACAGCTGATGGAGCAGCGGCGATGCTCAAACCACCGATGGACATGGCGACGTTCGAGACGAAGGCCGGCGCGGTCGCCGACACGCTGAAGGCGATCGGCAATGCGCGGCGGCTGATGCTGCTGTGCAAGCTGGTCGAGCATGGCGAGATGACGGTGAGCGACCTCACACGCGAAGCCGGCCTGTCGCAATCGGCCTGCTCGCAGCACCTCGCGAAGATGCGCGACGAAGGCCTCGTCGCCTTCCGGCGCGAGAGCCAGACATTGTGGTACCGGATCGCGGATCCTCGCGTCGAGACGCTGCTGGCCACCCTCTACCAGCTCTATTGCAAGGATTGATGCGATGCCCTTGACGACGCTCTCCCCCGCCGATGCCCGCCGCATGATCGATGCCGGAGCGCGGCTGGTCGATATCCGCGGTGCCGACGAACATGCGCGCGAGCGTATCCCGGGCGCGCTCAACCTGCCGCTCGACCGGATCGATGGACTGCCCCGCGACGGGCGGATCGTGGTGTTCCATTGCCGCTCCGGGATGCGCACCACCGCCAATGCCGCCCGGCTGGAGGCTGCGGCGAGCGATGCCCCCGCCTTCCTGCTCGACGGCGGGATCGATGCGTGGCGCGGTGCGGGGCTGGCGACGATCGCGGACCGGTCGCAACCGCTGGAGATCATGCGGCAGGTGCAGATCGCCGCGGGCGCGCTGGTCGTGACGGGCGTGGTGCTGGGGCTGTTCGTGACGCCCGCCTTCCTCGCGCTGTCGGCATTCGTCGGCGCGGGGCTGGTGTTCGCCGGCGCCACCGGCTGGTGCGGCATGGCGCAACTGCTCCGCGCGATGCCGTGGAACCGCGGCGCCGCGGCCTGAGGATCGCATGGCCATGGTCCTCGCCACGCTCGCCTCCGGCGGGCTGATCGGACTCGTCCTCGGCCTCGTCGGCGGGGGCGGGTCGATCCTCGCCGTGCCGCTGCTCGTCTATGTCGTCGGCATCGGCTCGCCACATGCCGCGATCGGCACCGCCGCGGTCGCGGTCACCGTCAACGCCCTCGCCAGCCTCGTCGGCCATGCCCGCGCGGGCCGTGTCAAGTGGCGCTGCGCCGCCGTGTTCGCGACCGCGGGGATGATCGGCGCGGCGGCGGGTGCGGCGCTGGGTCAGGCGGTCGACGGCAAGCGGCTGCTCGCGCTCTTCGGGCTGCTCATGATCGGGGTCGGCGTGTCGATGCTGCGCCCGCGCCGCGGCGCGGAGGTGCCCGACGTCCGCCTGACGCGCGACAGCGCCGCCACGTTGCTGCCCCGGCTGGTGCCGATCGGGCTGGGCGTCGGGCTCGCGGCCGGCTTCTTCGGGATCGGCGGCGGATTCCTGATCGTACCGGGCCTCGTCCTCGCCACCGCGATGCCGCTGCCCTATGCGATCGGCACGTCGCTCGTGGTGGTGACCGCACTGGGCCTCACCACCGCCACCTCCTACGCCGTCGGCGGGCTCGTCGACTGGCACGTCACCGCGCTGCTGATCGCGGGCGGGATCGCCGGCACGGCCGCCGGGATCCTCGCCGGGCGCGCCCTTGCCACGCGCAAGGGCCTGCTGGAGCGGCTGTTCGCGATGATCGTGGTGGCGATCGGCGGCTATGTCGCCGTATCGTCCTTCTGAGGCAAAGGGCGCCGGCCGCCGGCACGGCCGGACGCCCGACGGCGTCAGCTTGCCGGCGCGAGGTCCGTGGAAAACGCCACGTCCTTCTGCGCGTGCCAGGCGTCGAGCCGTGCCTGCACGACGCCGGTGACGCGCGGCCAGGCGTCGCTGCCGAGCAGCAGGCGCAGCGGCGCCTCGCCCCCCTCGACGCAGCGGATGATGGCCGCCGCCATCTTCACGGGGTCGCCCCTGACCGGATAATCGGCCGACATCTTCCGCACCCGATCGACCGGCGTGCCGTCATACACCGCCATCGGCGCGGCGGCATCGGCGCTGCGCGACCCGAAGTCCGTCCGGATCGCGCCGGGTTCGACGATGGTCACCTTGATGCCGAACGCGCCGACCTCCATCGCAAGCCCCTCGCACATGCCCTCGACCGCCCATTTGGTCGCTGCATAGAGCGCCGTCATCGGCGACGCCGTCTGGCCCAGCGCGCTGGCGATCTGGAGGAATTGGCCGCCGCCCTGCGCGCGCAGATGCGGGATGACCGCGCGGGCCAGCTGCACCGATCCGGTGAAATTGGTCGCGATCTGCCGGTCGATCTGCGCATCGGCGAACTCCTCCAGCGCGCCGATCGCGCCATAGCCGGCGTTGCTGACCACCGCATCGATCCGGCCCAGCGCGGCAAAGGCCGCATCGACGACGCTGCGCAGCCCGACGGTGTCGGTGACATCGACCTGACCGATCCACAGCGCGTCGCCATATGTCGCCCGGAGGTCGTCGAGCGCGCCTGGGCGGCGCAGCGTGGCGGCCACGCGGTCACCGCGCGCCAGAAGCTGCTCGGTCAATTGGCGGCCGATCCCCGACGAGGTGCCCGTGATGAACCAGTTTCGAGACATGGTGCGATCCCTTCGTTGCAGGCGGACTTGACAGTGATTAGATGATGAAATGGGAAATAAATTAAACACCGTCAAGATGTCGACCGACGGATCGGCGCACAATGCGGAGCGCACCTATCATCATGGCGAGTTGAGGGCCGCACTGATCGCCGCGACCGATGCGATCCTGCGCGAGCGCGGCATCGAGGGCTTTTCGCTGCGTGAGGCGGCGCGTCGTGCCGGGGTGTCGCCCGCGGCGCCGGCCCATCATTTCGGCAAGGCGTCGGGCCTGCTGACCGAGGTGGCGCTGCTCGGATATGCGGACCTGCGGTCGTATCTGCAACGAGCGGACCCGAACGGGTCACCCGCCGCGCGGCTACGCTCGCTGGCGCGGGAATATGTGCTCTTCGCGCTCGATCATCCCGGACGGTTCCGGTTGATGTTCCGCAAGGACCTGATCCATCGCGACGACCCCCGCTATCGCGAGGCCAGCCATACCGCGCTGACCTGCTTCGCCGATGCGGCCGCGGCCCATGCGGGGACGACGCGGGAGGCGATGTTCGCACGGCAGGCGTTCGGTCCCGTGCTGGCGGTCTGGTCGACCGCGCACGGGATCGCGCATCTGGCACTGGAGGACAAGTTCGCCGCGCTGGTCCACGGCCCCGATCCCCGGCGCGACTTCACGGATCGCCTGCTGCCCGATCTTCTGCTGGCGCAATGGCCGGAGGGGCAGTCCTTGCCCTGACGCACCCGGTGGTCCGCTCCTCGCGCGCGTCGCGCAACGTGGCGTCAGGTCGCGTCCGGCCGACGCCGCAGGCCGTTGAGGAGCAGCGACTGTACCTGCCGCGCATATAGCGCGCGCATATCCTCGTCGATGCGATCGATGCCATGGACGTATTTCATCACGAAGCTGGTCGAGAAGATGAGGTCGCAGGCACCGACGACGCCGAAGTAGAACAGCTTCGGGTCGGTTTCGACGAACTCGCCCGCCTTCACGCCCTCGGTGATGAGCACCTCATAAGCGTCGAAGATGCGGCGCAGATAGGTGTCGGCGAGATACTGCCGCGTCTGTTCCTCGCCATGATGCGCCAGGTCGGTCATCAGCCGCGCAAGATAGGGGTAGCGGAAGAAGAGCCGCACCAGCCCGTCGATGTTGCGCTCCATCTTCTGGGTCGGCGTGCCGGGGGACGCGAGCAATCGGTCGAGTTGCGACAGCGCGGTGACGAGGTCGCGTTCGAGCAGCGCGGCGAGCAGCCCCTGCTTGCTGCCGAAATAATAGGAAACCATGGCCGAGTTCATCCCCGACCGCTCGGCGATGTCGCTGAGGCTGATGTCGGACGCCTGTTCGCTCAGCAGCGAGCTCGCCGCCTCCAGCAGATGGTCGCGCCCCGCGGCCCCGGCGGGGCGCGCCATGACGTTCTTCTTCTTGCGCGTGGCGGAGATCGGCACGGTGTTCCTCAAGTCCGGGGCGAGGGCGCGCTCGCCCCGAACCTTGTGGATCAGAACGAACTACGCAACGTAATACCGTAGGTGCGCGGCGGCGCCAGATAGGCATTCTGGTCGCCGGTCTGGAGCGAGGTGTTGAACGCGGTGGTGGGATAGGTGCGGTCGAACAGGTTCAGCACCCACGTTTCCAGCTGCCAGCCGCCGACCGAACGGACGCCGAAATTGCCGTTGACGAGATGGACGTCGCCGCGGCGCGCGTCCGACGCGGTGTTGATGAACTGGCTGCCGATATACTGATATTGCCAGCGCGAGGTGATGTTGAGGTCCGAGGTGATCGGGCGATCGGCGTTGATGCCGATATTGCCGGTCAGCTTCGAGGCATAGCGGAAGCGCTGGTCGCGCAGGTTCGCCGACAGTCGCGGATCGTCGCCATATTGCGCATGCGGCAGCCAGGTGGCGTCGAGCGAGAGATTGACGCCGTCGGCGACCTGGAACTGGTTCTCGATCTCCGCGCCATAGACGGTCGCCGAGCGCGCGTTGAGGACGGTGAATTGCAGCCCCAGGAACTGCGCCACCTGCAGGTTGGAGATGTCGTTGTAGAACAGCGCGAAGTTGCTGCGCGCCCGGCCGTCGAGATACTGGAACTTGCCGCCCAGCTCGACGGCGTCGACGGTTTCGGGCTGGAACCGCGGATCGAGCAGCGTGGCACCCGGAAACTCGTTCGGATTGTTGGCGCGCGCGCCCGCGGCATTGGCGTCGATGTTGACGCCGCCCGCCTTGAAGCCGCGATTGTAGCTGAGATACAGCATCGCGTCGCGCGACGGCTTGTACTGGACCCCGACGGTGCCGCTGAGTGCGCGGTTGGTCAGCTCGCTGGCATAATCGGGGCTCGGCGACTGACCGATGATGCGGAACGGATCGTTCGGGCGCGTGGTGAAGAACGGGCGACGGAACGCGCCCGTCTTCTTCTCGATCGAATAGCGCGCGCCGAGGATCGCGCTCCACTCGCTCGTCAGGTTCTTCTCCAGATGCGCGAAGGCGGCATAGCTGTCGCCGGTGCCGCGCATCTGCTCGCGGCTGAACAGGCCCACCGGCGCGCTGGCGGTGCCCGCGGGCAACCCGCGCCCGGCGAGCAGCGCGTTCCAGAACGCCTGCGCCTGCGTCCCGTGGCGGAAGGTGCGCCCGGCGGTCAGCTTCTCATGCGAGTAGAAACCGCCGACGACCACGCTGGTGTCGATGGCGTCGATCCTGCCGGTATAGGTCAGCTCCTGCGAGAAGAACTTGCTGGTGAACGCCTCGTCGAAGTTCAAGATGTCGACCCCGGTGAAGTCGGAATCGGCATTCTCCTGCCCGACCTCGAACCAGCGCAGCCCCGTCACCGAGCGGATCGATCCCTCGCCGAGGCCGATGTCGGTGATGACGGTGGCGCCATAGTCCCGGGTCAGCTGGCGCGTGGGATTGCTGAGCGAGGCTTCGCGCGCCGCGGAATCCTTCGACGGCACGCGGCGCCCGGCGGCGCGGATCAGCGAGTCGATCAGCGGTTGCGTCGGCCCGTTGATGTAATCGACCGTGCCGTAGCAGCAATTGCCGACCGACTTGGCGTAATCGCCGATCAGCCGGATCGACAGGTCGCTCGACGGTTCGAACAGCAACGACGCCTTGATCGCGTGCGAATCGAGCCCGTTGATGTCGCGCCCGGTTTTGACGTCGCGGATCTGTCCCTCGTCGTGCATGTAGAGCCCGGCGACGCGCAGCGCGAGATTGTCGGCCAGCGGCACGTTGATCGCGCCCTTCAGATCGGCATTCTCGTAATTGCCGTAACCGATCTGATACGTGCCCTTGACCCGGTCGGTGCTGGGGGCAGCCGAGGTGAGCAGCACTGCGCCGGCGCTGGTGTTCTTGCCGAACAGCGTGCCCTGCGGCCCGCGCAGCACCTGCAGATTGTCGAAATCGAGGAAGTTGGTCAGCGCCGCCGCCGCGCGCGTGCGATAGACGCCGTCGATGAAGATACCGACCGCGCCCTCGAAGCTGCGGCTGGTGCCGGTGGTGCCGAGCCCGCGGATGATGACGTTCGCGCTCGACGACGAGATGTTCGAGGCGCGGAACTGGATGCTGGGCGAGATCGCCTGGATGTTCTGGATATTCTCGACCCGCGCCTCCTCCAGCGCGGCGGCGTTCACCACCGTGATCGCGATCGGCACGTCCTGCAACCGCTCCGACCGGCGCTGCGCCGTGACCAGGATGTCGCCCTCATGGCTTTCAACGGCCGCCCCGACCGCAACGGCCCCCGCGGGCGCTTCAGTTTCCGGCGGTGCCGAAACCTGCGCTCCCGCCGGCAAGGCCACGATCGCCGCGATCATCGCCGTGCCCACCCAAAGCCCCACCCGGAGCATGGAACATCCCCGCATAACCCTCTCCTCACTCACTATTTTGCAAATTCACTAACCGATCAATTAGCATCTGGAAAGGCAGGTTGTCGGCGGAGCAACACAGCGTCACCAAACGACGCGCGGCGAGGATGTGCGGGCGCGGAGACGTGGTGGCGTTGGGGCTGCCGAGCGCTCTCGTCTGCCGACAGGGTCGGACAGACCACGCGTGATGGTGAGCAGCGGTAAGCGCTTCTATTCAGAAGGGACGGCGTGGCGCGGGCAAACGCCGGCGCAGCAGTACTCATCATTCTGTATGACAGAGCGACAATGCCGGAAGGGCTGGCTTACTGGCTGGGGCGGCAGGATTCGAACCTGCGTATGACGGTACCAAAAACCGTTGCCTTACCGCTTGGCGACGCCCCAGCAGGCCTGCGCGCTTAGCGGCGCGCGGGGAAAGGTTCAACCGATACGACGCAGCCAGCCATAGGGATCCGGCGCGCGGCCGCGCTGGATCGCGCTCAGGCGGTCGAGGAAGCGCGCGGTCAGCTGGCCGGTCGCGCCGCTGCCGATCGTGAACTCATAGTCCGGGCCGGCGGCGCGGCCGATCGGGGTCACCACCGCGGCGGTGCCGCAGGCGAAGCTCTCCACCAGCCGCCCACTCGCGGCGTCGGCGCGCCACTGGTCGATCGCATAGGGTTCCTCGCGCACCACCAGCCCTTCGTCGCGCGCCAGCCGCAGGATCGAATCGCGCGTGATCCCGGGCAGGATCGTGCCGGTCAGCGGCGGGGTCTGGATCGAGCCGTCGTCGAACACGAAGAAGATGTTCATGCCGCCCAGTTCCTCGATCCAGCGGCGCTCGGCCGCGTCGAGGAACACGACCTGGTCGCAGCCGCGGCGGATCGCCTCCTGCTGCGCGACCAGGCTGGTGGCGTAATTGCCGCCGCACTTGGCAGCCCCCGTGCCGCCGGGCGCAGCGCGGGTGTAATCGTGGCTGACCCACAGCGACACCGCGCGCGCGCCGCCCTTCCAATAGGCGCCGACCGACGAGGCGAGCACCATATAGAGATATTCCGCCGACGGCTTCACGCCCAGGAACGCTTCCGACGCGATCATGAACGGGCGCAGGTACAGCGATCCGCCCTCCAGCGTCGGCATCCAGTCGCGCTCGGTCAGCACCAGTTGCTCGACCGATGCGAGGAACAGTTCCTCGGGCAGTTCCGGCATGGCGAGACGGCGCGCCGAATCCTGCAACCGGCGCGCATTCGCCTCCGGGCGGAACAGCGCCAGCCCGCCATCCTCCAGCCGATAGGCCTTCAGCCCCTCGAAGATCTCCTGCGCATAGTGCAGCACCGAGGAGGCGGGATCCATCGTCAGCGGTACACGCTGCGTGATGCGCGCGTCGTGCCAGCCTTGCGCCTCCGACCAATGGAGCACCGCCATGTGATCGGTGAACACGCGGCCGAAGCCCGGATCGACCAGCCGCGCTTCCCGCTCGCTGGCGGGGACGGGGGACGGATGCGGTTCGAACGCGAAAGTCACGGGACCTCCAATGGATCGGCGGCGGATCGGGCGGGGCGCCCTTTGCCGGGTTGCGGTGGACTAGGGCCGATGGCAAAGCCGGTCAACATGGCTGCCACAACCCCCTCCGCCTCGCCGCTCTTCCTGCGCGAATCCGAGATTCGCCGGGGCATCGAGCTGCTCTATTTCGGCAACAGCCACATCACCCGGTCGATCGATCGCGGGCTGGCGCGGCAGGGGCTGGGGCGCGCGCACCACCGTGCGCTGTATTTCATCGCACGCAAGCCGGACATGCCGGTCAGCGACCTGCTGGCGCTGCTGGCGATCACGAAACAGTCGCTGGGGCGGGTGCTCAACGAGCTGATCGACCGCGGGCTGGTGGAGACGCGCCCGGGCGAGCGCGACCGGCGGCAGCGGCTGCTGCGGCTGACGCCGGCGGGGGTGGAGCTGGAGACGGGGCTGTACGACGCGCTGCGCGAGCGGCTGTCGGCGGCCTATTCGCGCGCGGGCCAGGGCGCGGTGAGCGGGTTCTGGGCGGTGCTGGAGGGGCTGATCCCGGCGGAGGAGATGCCGCGGGTGGAGGCGCTGCGCAACGGCGGGTGAACTGACCGACACGCGCCCCCCCCCACGCCGTGCTCCTGCGAAGGCAGGAGCACGGGGTCAAGCAAAGCAACCCCTGATGGAGCCGACAACCCTGGGTTCCTGCCTTCGCAGGAGCACCGGACTTGCCGAGGCGACTTCTATTTGTTCGCCGCCGCCATTTCCGCGCCGCGGTGCGCGACGGCCTGCAGCGTGCGCTCGAACAGCGTCGCCAACGCGCGACCCTCATCAAGCACGTTGAGGCCCGCGCGCGTCATCCCGCCGGGGCTCGCCACCGCGTCGGCGAGCGCGCCCGGCGAGCGGTCGCTCGTCGCAGCCATCGCGGCGGCGCCCTCGACCGTCGCGAGCGCCACCGCATCCGCCTCCGCCGGCGACAGGCCCAGCGCCACGCCCCCCGCCGCGAGCGCATCGATCATACGGAAGAGGAACGCCGGCCCCGTCCCCGACAGCGCACCGGCCGCGGCGAAGCGCGCCGGATGGTCGAACCACTCGACCAGCCCCAACGGCGCCATCAGCCGGTCGACCGCGGCGCGCGCATCGGCAGGCGCATCCGGCGCATGGATCGCGACCACGCCCCGCCCCAGCTCGACCGGCAGGTTCGGCATGGTCTGGATCGCCACCGGTCCCGGAAACGCCGCCGACAGCGCGGCGGGATCGGCGCCCGCCAGCATCGACACCAGCAGCGGCGCGCCCGCGATGCGATCGGCGTAGCGCGCCGCGACCTCGCCCAGCTGCTGCGGCTTGATCCCCAGCACGACGACATCGGGCAGCGCGCCGTCGGGCAGGTCGCGCGCCTGCCGCACGCCATCGGGCAGCGCGCGATCGCCGCGGTTGACCACGTCGACGTCCTGCGCGCGCACCACGCCGCTTTCCACCCAGCGCCGCAACATGGCCGATCCCATGTTGCCGCAGCCGATCATCCATAACCGCATCGTCGAGTCAGGCCTCGCCCTGCGTCTCGACCATCGCCGCGGCGATCGCCTCCGCGGGCGACTTGCCGCCCCACAGCACGAACTGGAACACGGGATAGAAGCGCTCGCATTCGTCGAGCGCGGATTCGACCAGCAGCTCCGCGGTCGCCAGCGACATCGTCGCCTCGCCGTCGCGCTGGTCGATCACGGTCGCATTGCGGTACAGCAGGATGCCGCTGGACGACCATAGTTCGAAATGGCCCATCCACAGCTGCTCGTTGACCAGTGCCAGCGTCTCGTGGATGCGCCCGCGGCGGTTGTCCGCCACCTTCACGTCGGGAAAGGCGAGGAACTGGAGGACACCGTCCTCCTCGCGCCACAGCGCGCGCAGCTCATATTCGGTCCAGCTGCCCTTCACCGATGCGGTGATCTCCTCGTCATGGCGTTCGCACGGCCAGCCGTGCGCCATGAAATAGGATTCCAGCATGTCCAGCGGTGCGTCGGGCTCCGCATCGGTATCGGCATGGTCGAGCATGATCGTCTCTATCGCACGAAAAGCAGGCGTGCGTCAGCCCGCGTTCGCATCCGCGGCGCGCGCGGCCAGCGCCGCCTCCAGCGCGTCCACCCGCGCACGCAGCGCATCGGCCTCGTCGCGCGCCGCGATCGCGATCGCCTTGACCACCTCGAACTCGTCGCGCGCGACGAAGTCCAGCCCGCCGATCCACTCGCGCGCGCGCGCCCGCGCACTCGCCTCCGCCTCGCGCCCGACGCCCGCCAGCGTCCCCGCGGCCCCGTTCAGCAGCTTGGCGACGTCGCCGAACAGATGGTTCTCGGATTGCATGGTCGTGTCCTTCGTCAATGAATGCGCGTCAGCCGATCATCTGGGACGCCGCGGCCGGGCGCACAAGCCGTTCCGCATCGGGGTTGAGCTGGCCGATCCGCCACGTCAGCACGCCCGCGAAGCCGAGCCAGATCATATAGGGCACCATCAGCCACGCCGCCACGCGCCGGATCTGCGCGAAGACGAAGGTGGTGAGGATCGTCAACCCCAGGATCGCGACGATCAGCAGCAGCGCGGCCTGAACCTTGTGCGCTCCGAAGAACAGCGGCGTCCAGGCAAGGTTGCACGCCAGTTGCGCGGCGAACAGCGCCACCGCCAGCCAGCGCAGCCGTGCGCCGCGCGCCGACAGCACCAGCGCCAGCGCGAGGCCCAGCATGATGTACAGCAGCGACCAGGCGATCGGGAAGACGATCCCCGGCGGCGTCAGCGCGGGCTTGGCCAGCGCGACATACCAGCCGTTCTCGCTGCCCGACGGCACCGTGCGGCCCGACAGGAACCCCAGCAACAGCACCAGCGGCACCGCCACCGCGGCCCACCGGAGGAACGACATCCGCAACTGACCCTTCGACGCCACCGTGCCCAATGTCCCGAACCCCCCTCGATCTATGTTACCGTCATGGCGCAACGTCGCGACGCACGCAAACGTCGCACGCGTCCTGCCCCGCGCATGTTTCAATCACGATGCGCGGCGATCAGATATTCGACATTTCCCTCAGGCCCAGTGATCGGGCTTTCGACGACCCCCTCCACGCGCCAGCCGCCCGCGGCGAACCAGGTCGCGACCTCGGCACAGACGCGGGCACGGATCGCGTCGTCGCGGACGACGCCGCCCTTCCCCACCTCGGCACGCCCCGCCTCGAACTGCGGCTTGATCAGCGCCATCGCGCGGCCGCCCGCGCGCACGAACGACAAGGGCACCTCCAGCACCTTGGCCAGCCCGATGAAGCTGGCGTCGCACACCACCAGGTCGATCGGCTCGGGGATATGCGCGGGCGTCAGGATGCGGGCGCTGGTCTGTTCGTGGACGACGACGCGCGCGTCCTGCCGCAGCTTCCACGCGAGCTGGTTGGTGCCGCTGTCGACCGCATAGACGCGTGCCGCGCCGCGGGTCAGCAGCACGTCGGTGAAGCCCCCGGTGGAGGAGCCGACGTCGATCGCGACCGCACCCGCCACATCCCACGCGAAATGGTCGAGACCGTGCGCCAGCTTGATGCCACCGCGCGAGACCCAGGGATGGTCGCGCCCGCGCACCTCCAGCGCCACGTCGTCGGCGATCGCCTGCCCCGGCTTGTCGATCTTGCGCTCGCCCGCGAAGACCAGCCCGGCCATCACCAGCGCCTGCGCGCGGGTGCGCGATTCGGCGAGGCCACGATCCACCAGCATCTGATCGACACGCTGCTTCGCCATGACAGCGCTATCGCCACAAGCGTGCCAAATCGCAAGATTTCGGTTCGTCTTTTGCCGGGCACATCTCACGTCAATTGCTGCGCTGCACGATTGTCCACTCGATAGGTGGGATATACATCCGGCATCAGAGGCCGCGGCGTGACCGACCCCTAGACTGTGAGCCGCGGCCTCGCCCCCTGCCCGTTCCCGGGCCGGGGAACCACGAACAGGAGGTACGTCATGGGACATGCCGCGTTCGACCTGTCGGTTCAACCGACCGTCCTGACCGTTCCCGGGCTTGGCGGCTCGGGACCCGCGCATTGGCAGACATTGTGGGAGGCGAGCCGTCCCGACACGGCGCGCATCGAGCTGGGGATGTGGGACCGTCCGCATCGCAACACCTGGGTGACGAAGATCGACCAGGCGGTGGCCGCGGCGCGCGCGCCGGTGATCCTGGTGGCGCACAGCCTCGGCTGCATCGCGGTCGCATGGTGGGCGTCGTTCAGCCCGCAACCCTATGGCTGGCCGGTCGCGGGCGCGCTGCTGGTCGCGCCCGCCGATGTGGATCGCGATGGCGTCGCGGCGGAACTGGCGCCGTTCGCGGGCGTGCCCAAACAGCCCCTGCCCTTCCCCTCGATCGTGGTGGCGTCGAGCGACGATCCCTGGATCACGACCGAGCGTGCGCACAGCCTGGCGGTCGACTGGGGCAGCCATTTCGTCGACCACGGCCCGCACGGGCATGTGAACGCCGCGAGCGGACTGGGCCGCTGGCCCGAGGGGCTGGAACTGCTCGACCGCGTCATCGCCGCGGCCGGCGGTCCGCATGGCGAGGCACGGTCGCCCGGTGACGCGCGTGCGATCCTGGCCACGCCGGGACAACCGCGGGGCGAGTTGCGGATATAAGCCGTGCCCCACCCACTCCGTCACCCCGGGCTTGACCCGGGGTCCAGGGTTCCGCGAACGAGGCGGCGTCAGCGTGCGCGGCACCATGGATGCCGGGGCGAGCCCGGCATGACGGGGGAACCGTCACCCCGGCCTTGAGCCGGGGTCCCGCTTACTGCCCCACCGCCGCGGAAAGAGCGGGCTGCCGGGTCACGTCCGGGGTGATCGAAGCCACATACCGCACCAGTGCCGCGACATCCGGCAGGTCGGGCGTCGGCTCCACCGCCGCCGCCAGCCCCAGCCGCGCGCGCGTCGCCGCGACCGTATCGTCCACGTCGCCGCGATCCATCTTCAGGAAGCGCTTGAGCGTATCCTCCGGCCGCGGCACCACGCCCTCGCCATACCATGGCGCCAGCACATCGCGCACCGCCGGCGCCACCCGCGGATCACATGCCGCGAACACCGCGTCGAAATCGGCCGCGGTCCACGCCGCCCGCGCCGCCACCGCGCCCTTCACCCGGCGCAGCATCGCGTAATTGGCGTACAGCATCCCCACCGCGTACAAAGCGGTGAGCGCGCCCACCTTCTCCCATCCCGTCATCTGGGCCGGTCACGCGCGCGCGACGGCGCCCGCTTCGTTGTAGCGTAGCGCGGTCAGCACCGTGTCGACGATCGCGTCGGCATCCAGCCGCGCCTGCGCATATTGGATCTCGGGCTTGTCCTGATCCTGGAACAGGTCGGGCAGCCGCATCGTGCGGATCTTCAGCCCCGCATCGGTCAGCCCCGCGTCCGACGCCATCGTCAGCACATGCGCGCCCAGACCACCGACGGCATTCTCCTCGATCGTCACCGCCACCTCGTGCGTGGTCAGCAAACGGCGGATCAGCGCCTCGTCCAGCGGCTTGGCAAAGCGCAAATCGGCGACCGTGGTCGACAGCCCCTTGGCGTCCAGCGCGTCGGCGGCCTTCATCGCCTCCTCCAGCCGGGTGCCGAGCGACAGGATCGCGACCGACTTGCCCTCGCGCACGACGCGGCCCTTGCCGATCTCCAGCCGTTCCGGCGTCGTCGGCAGCGCCACGCCGGTGCCGCCGCCGCGCGGATAGCGTACCGCGATCGGCCCGCTGTCATGCTCGACGCAGGTGTGCACCATATGCACCAGCTCGGCCTCGTCCGAGGGCGCCATCACGACGAAATTGGGGAGCGTCGCCAGATAGGTGACATCGAAACTGCCCGCATGCGTCGCGCCATCCGCGCCCACCAGCCCGGCGCGATCGATCGCGAACCGCACCGGCAGGTTCTGGATCGCGACGTCATGCACCACTTGGTCATAGGCACGCTGAAGGAACGTCGAATAGATCGCGCAGAACGGCCGCATCCCCTGCGCCGCCAGCCCGGCGGCGAAGGTGACCGCATGCTGCTCCGCGATGCCCACGTCGAAAAAGCGGTCGGGATGCGCCGCGGCGAACTTGTCCAGTCCGGTGCCCGACGGCATCGCCGCGGTGATCGCGCAGATGCGCGGGTCCGCGTCCGCCGCTTTGGCCAGCGCCTCACCGAACACGTTCTGATAGGCGGGCGGCCCCGGCGGCGCCTTCGCCTGCGCGCCGGTGATGACGTCGAACTTCTGCACGCCGTGATATTTGTCCGCGGACGCCTCCGCGGGGGCATAGCCCTTGCCCTTCTTGGTCACGACATGGACCAGGATCGGGCCTTCCTCCGCGTCGCGTACATTCTCCAGCACCGGGATCAGATGGTCGAGGTTATGCCCGTCGATCGGTCCGACGTAATAGAAGCCCAGCTCCTCGAACAACGTGCCGCCCATCGTCATCCCGCGCGCGAACTCGTCAGTCTTGCGCGCGGCGGCGTGGAACGGGCGCGGCAGACGGCGCGCGAACTTCTTCATCAGCTCGCGCACGCCCAGGAATTCGCGGCTCGACACGATCCGCGACAGATAGGCCGACAGCCCGCCCACCGGCGGCGCGATCGACATGTCGTTGTCGTTCAGGATCACGACCAGCCGGTTGCCCGCGGCCTCCGCATTGTTCATCGCCTCATAGGCCATGCCCGCGGACATCGCACCGTCGCCGATCACCGCGATCGCCTTGCCCGGCGCGCCCGACAGCTTGTTGGCGGTGGCGAACCCCCAGCGCGGCGGAGATCGAAGTCGAGCTGTGCGCCGCGCCGAACGGATCGTATTCGCTCTCGCTGCGCTTGGTGAAGCCGCTCAGCCCCCCGCCCTGCCGCAGCGTGCGGATGCGATCGCGCCGCCCGGTCAGGATCTTGTGCGGATAGCATTGATGCCCGACGTCCCAGATCAGCCGGTCGCGCGGCGTGTCGAAGACATAGTGGATCGCGGTGGTCAGCTCGACCACGCCCAGCCCCGATCCCAGGTGCCCGCCGGTGGTGCCGACCGCGGAAATCGTCTCCTGCCGCAGCTCGTCGGCGAGCTGGCGCAGCTCCTCCGGCTTCAGGCGGCGCAGGTCGGCGGGGGTCGCGACGGTGTCGAGCAGCGGCGTATCGGGGGCATTGGCCATCGTGCCGGGATAGCTGAGCAAGATCAGCATGTCGAATGTTACGCGCGCGGAAATGTCACGACTGATGCCACGCCGGAGCAGGGTTCAGGCGCCGCGCGAGGTGCGCCCCCGCGTGGTCACGCCGCCGCGGCCGCGCGACACTCCGCGCAACGCCCGCGCACCTCAATCACCGGGCGCTCGGGCGCGAAGCCGGCGGCGCTGGCGGTATGGCGCAGCGCATCGGTCACCCGATCGTCGTCGACATGCGTCGTTCGCCCGCAGCCGTCGCACACCAGGAAGATGCAGTCGTGGCGGCAGCCGGGATGCGCGTTGACGACATAGGCGTTGGCGCTCTCCACCCGCTGCGCCAGATTGGCGGCGACGAACAGGTCGAGGATGCGATAGATGCTGTTGGCCGCGATCCGCCGCCCCTGCGCCGCGGACATCGCCTCCGCAATGTCATAGGCGGAGGCGGGCTTCTCGAACGCGGTCAGCGCCGCGAACACGTCGCGCCGCATCGCGGTCCATTGCTCGCCCGATCGCTCCAGCGCCGCCTGCGCCGCGGTCAACAGCGCCTCGCCTTGCGGTTCGTGATGCCCGTGATGCCCCATGGACGAAATTTAATGTGCCTCACCCCGCGCGGCAACCCGCCCCGGAACGACGCCCCGCGATCAGCAATGCGCGCGCCGGTTGACCGCATGGCCCAGCGCCAGCACCGACACACCCAGGATGGTCAGCCCCGTCTCCGCCAGATGATGCGCCTCGTGCGATACCAGCAGCGCCGATGCCATCAGCGCCAGCCCGATCGTCCCCAGCGCCATCGGCAGCGCGCGGCCGTGCGTCGCGATCCCGCGGCCGAACGCGATCGCGCCCAGAAGGATCGCGATCACCAGCCCCGCCTCGTGGATCAGCGGGCTGCCCAGGATGCCGCCGGCCGCGGACAGCGCCGCCACCGCCATCGTCGTCGCCAGACAATGTACGACGCACGCCGCCGACACCCACATCGCCCAGCGATCGAGGCGACTCGGCGTGTCGGACGAGGCGGCGGGGCGCGGCATGGCGCTCAATTAGTCGCGCCACACGCATGTTACAACATCACATGAGCAAAAATATTCGCAGGCGTGACGTGCGCTGCGCGGCCGATTATGACGTCGCGATGCGCCACGTCCTCGACATCGACCGCTCGATCCTGGGCCAGCCGTGGCGGTGGCGTGCGCTGGCCGACGACCAGCGCGACGGCTTCACCCCCGACGATCTGGTGACGCAGCTGCTGCTGGCGCGCGGCTGCCCGCGCGACGCGCTGGAGGCGCATCGCGCGCCGTCGATCCGCGGCTTCATGCCCGATCCCTCGATCTTCCGCGACATGGACGCCGCCGCCGCGCGACTGGCCGATGCGGTGATACGGGGCGAGCAGGTCGCGATCTTCGGCGACTATGATGTCGACGGTGCGACCTCGTCCGCGGTCCTCGTCCTGCTGCTGCGCGCGCTGGGGCGCGACGCGCGCGTCTATATCCCCGATCGCATGACCGAGGGCTATGGCCCCAATGCCCTCGCGCTGGAACGGCTGGCGGCGGAGGGGGCGACGCTGATCGTCACCGTCGACTGCGGCGCGCAGGCGTTCGACGCACTGGCGGAGGCGCGTGCCGACGTCATCGTCGTCGATCACCACCAATGCGCGACGCAGCTGCCGCGCGCGCATGCGGTGGTGAACCCCAATCGCCTCGACGAAGCGGCCGATGCCGCCGCGCACGGCCATCTCGCCGCGGTCGGCGTCGCCTTCCTGCTCGGCACCGCGCTGGTGCGCGAGCTGCGACGGCGCGGCTGGTTCGCAGACCGCGCGGAGCCGAAGCTGCTCGACCTGCTCGACCTCGTCGCGCTCGGCACGGTGGCGGACGTGGCGCAGTTGCGCGGGCTCAACCGCGCCTTCGTGGCGCAGGGGCTGAAGGTGATGGCGCGGCGCGGCAACATCGGGCTCGCCGCGCTGGCGGAGGCCGCGCGGCTGACGCGCGCGCCGACCGCCAGCGACCTGGGCTTCGCACTCGGCCCGCGGATCAACGCCGGCGGCCGCGTCGGGCGCGCCGACCTGGGCGTGCGCCTGCTCACCACCACCGACCCGGCCGAGGCGCGCGCGCTCGCCACCGAGCTCGACCGGCTGAACGAGGAACGCCGCGCGATCGAGGCGATGGTGCAGGAAGGCGCGGAGACGATGCTGTGCGAGCGTCGTGCGGTCTGCGTCGTCGCGGGACAGGGCTGGCACCCCGGCGTGATCGGGATCGTCGCCGGGCGGCTGAAGGAGAAACTCGGCCGCCCCGCCATCGTGATCGCGCTGGACGACAACGGCATCGGCAAGGGTTCGGGCCGCTCGATCACCGGGGTCGATCTCGGCGCCGCGGTGCTGGCGGCGAAGGAGCATGGGCTGCTCGTCGCGGGCGGCGGTCATGCGATGGCGGCGGGGCTGACCATCGCGGCCGACCGCGTCGCCGCCTTGGCCGACTTCCTCGACCAGCGGCTCGCCGCGGCGGTGGAGACGGCGATGGCGGGCCGCGCGCTGCTGGTCGATTCGGTGCTCGCGCCCGGCGGGGTCACCCCCGACCTGGTGGCCGCGCTGGAGGCGGGCGGCCCCTATGGCACCGGCTGGCCCTCGCCGCGGATCGCGATCGGCCCCGTGCGCGCGATCAAGGTCGATGTGGTCGGCAACGGCCATGTCCGCGCGATCGTGGCCGGCGACGATGGCCGCAGCCTGAAGGCGATGGCCTTTCGCGCCGCCGACACCCCCGCTCGGCCAGGCACTGCTCGCCGCCGGCCCGACGCGCCGCCTGTGGCTCGCCGGCCGCGCGAAGCTCGACGACTGGGGCAGCCGCCCCGCCGCGGAACTGCACCTCGACGACGCCGCCTGGGCGAACTGACGGTCGGGGTGGGTGCGCCGGCGGCGGGGAGCGCCGGCGGATGGTCGAGAACGGGGATACAGGGGGTGAATGGACACGGACAGGCTTGACCCCGCCCGCCCTTTCCGCCAAGGCGCGCACCACGCCCGACGGCCCCTTCGTCTAGCGGTTAGGACGCGGCCCTTTCACGGCTGAAACACGGGTTCGATTCCCGTAGGGGTCACCATTCTAGGCTTTTCAATAGCTTAGTGGTGCAAATGGCACCTTTGTCTCACACCGGAATCTCACAGTCGGCTTGGCTGTCTGCCAGCGATTATGTTGATGATTCCGCCCTCCCCTCCCCTCAATCGAGAGGACGCGGGCATCACCTTCGCGCTACGATCCGCGACTACCAAGCGGTGGTCACTTTCGACTGACCCCTGTTGGCGCTAGCTGTTTGATCCCACGGTTTGATGGTGCGATCCTTTCGTTGGAATGGAAGGAAGCCGCATGGGACAGGTACGTCATGGGTGCGCCACGACCACGCACGCCGTCCGAGCAGCAATACAGCGATCGCAAGCTTCGCTCGCGACGCTGAGCCGTGAGTTGGGGATCAACCCGAAGACGGTCGCGAAGTGGCGCAAGAGGGCGACGGTCGAGGACCTGAAGACGGGGCCGAAGGCCCCTCATTCAACGACCCTCACCGAGGCGGAGGAGGCGATGGTTGTGGCGTTCCGGCGCCACACATTGCTGCCCCTGGATGACTGCCTCTACGCCCTGCAGCCGTCGCTACCGCACCTGACCCGGTCAGCGCTGCACCGTTGCCTTCAGCGGCACGGCATCTCACGGCTACCGGATGTCGAGGGCGACAAGCCCAAGCGTCAGCGCTTCAAGCGTTATCCGATTGGTTTCTTCCACATCGATATCGCCGAGGTGCAGACTGCCGAAGGCAAGCTCTATCTGTTCGTTGGCATAGACCGCACCAGCAAGTTCGCCGTCACCCAGCTGGTCGATAAGGCCGATAGGCGCACAGCATGGGAGTTCCTCGAACATCTGCTGAAGGCCGTGCCGTACCGAATACACACGATCCTGACCGATAATGGCATTCAGTTCGCCGAGCAGCCGCGCAACCGCAACACCGCCTGGTCGCGCCAGATGCGCTTCGACATGATCTGCGAGGCAAACGACATCGAGCACCGGCTCACCAAACCGAACCATCCTTGGACCAATGGACAGGTCGAGCGGATGAACCGCACCATCAAGGAGGCGACCGTCAAACGCTTCCACTACGAGAGCCACGACCAGCTCCGGACGCACCTCGCCGACTTCATGGCTGCCTACAACTTTGCTCGCCGGCTCAAGACGCTCAGCGGCCTCACACCCTACGAATACATCGCCAAGATCTGGACGTCAGAGCCAGACCGGTTCATCGTCAATCCGATCCACCAGATGCCGGGACTGAACACCTAGGGCCGTTACCCGCGACGATGCTGGTGGCGGGCAGCATGATCGGCTCCGGCGTCTATCTGCTGCCGGCCAGCCTGGGACAGGTGGGATCGATCGCGATCCTCGCCTGGGGGGCGGCGATCGTCGCGGCGTTCGTGTTCGCCGGCGTCTTCGTCCGGCTGGTCGCACTGCCCGGCGGCAAGCGCGGCTTCATCGCCAGTATCACCGATGCGTTCGGCACGCGCACCGGGTTCGTCGCGGCGGCGCTCTACTGGCTGCAGGGAATGCTGGGCAATGTCGCGCTGGCGCTGGCGGTAACGGGCTATCTGCAGGCGGTGGTGCCGGTGCTGCGCCACGGCGCGGCGGCGACGGCGTGCACCGTGGCGGTGATCTGGACGTTCACCGCGCTCAACCTCGCCGGACCGCGACTGGTGGCGCGGCTGGAGGGATGGACGCTGGTGCTGGGACTGGTCCCGGTTCTGGCGATCGCCACGGTCGGCTGGTTCTGGTTCGATCCCGCGATCTTCGCGGCATCGTGGAACGTCAGCGGGCAGGACGGGCATGCGACGCTGGTGCCGACGACGGTGCTGATCCTGTGGGCGTTCCTGGGGCTGGAAAGCGCCTGCCTCGCCGCGGGCGTGGTGCGCGATCCGGCGCGGACGCTGCCGATCGCGACGCTGGGCGGGGTGCTGCTCGCCGCCGCCATCTATCTGTCGGCCTGTACCGCGCTGACCGGCATCCTGCCGGCGGTGGCGCTGGCGGGATCGTCCGCGCCCTTCGCCGATGCCGCGGCCCGCATGGGCACGCCGGTGCTGGGTGCGATCGTGGCATGGTGCGCCGCGCTGAAGGCGAGCGGAACGCTGGGTGGCTGGGTGCTGCTCACCACCGAATCGGGCCGGCTGGCGCTCGCCCGCGAGGCGCGGCCGTCCGGATCGATGGCGCGCCATCTGGTCGCGGGCGGCGTGATGCTGACGCTCGTCATCGTCGCGATCGCCGACCCGTCGATCGGGCGGCAGTTCACGATCGCGATCAATGCGGCGGTGGTGGTGATGCTGTGCGTCTATGCGCTGGCCGGCGCCGCGCTGGTGCGACTGGGCGCCAGGTGGGACGGCGCGCTTGGGCTGGCCGGTATGGCGATCGTCGCCGCGGCGCTGGCATCGCAGGAGCGCGCGATGCTGCTGCTCGCGCTCTTTGCCGGAGTGGCGGCACTGCTGCTGTGGTGGGTGCGCGAACGCCGGATCAGCTGAGGGTCGTGGGGTCGATAGATCGCAGGGTGGCACGGAATGTCGAGAGCGACTTGGCGGCGGCTCAGGCCAGCGCGCGGATGATCGCGCCGACGCGCACGTCCGACAGGCCGAGCCAGTTCGCCATCCGCGCCAATTCGGCGTGGAGCCGCGGCAGCGTGTCGTCGGGCGCTCCCAGTTCGAGCGTGATGCGATGTGCCAGCAGCACGCCGGCGTGACGGTCCGCCTTCAAATCGACCCGCGCGACCAGTGCCTCGTCCAGCAGGAAGGGCAGCACGTAATAGCCATGGGTTCGCCGCTCCCGCGGTACGTAGATTTCGATCCGGTAGCGGAAGCCGAACAGCCGCTCGGTGCGGCCGCGCTCCCAGATCAGCGGGTCGAACGGCGCCAGCAACGCCGCGCCGCGCACGCGTCGCGGCGGCGGCGCATCGCGATGCCGCCACGCCTTCTGGCTCCAGCCCTCGACACGCATGGGGACCAGCACCCCCTCGTCCGCCAGATCGGCGATGGCATGATCCGCCTCCTCGGGCCGCAGCCGGTAGTAATCGCGCAGATCGGCCGCGGTCGCGATGCCGAGCGCGCGGGCGCTACGCTCGACCAGCGCGCGCTGCGCCTCGGCGACCGGCGGCGTCGGCAGCGCGAGGACGGCGGGCGGCAGGACGCGATCGGGCAGGTCGTACACCCGCGCGAAGCTGCCGCGCCGCGTCGCGGTGGTGATGCGGCCCGACCAGAACAGCCATTCCAGCGCGTGCTTGACGTCGCTCCATTCCCACCAGCCGCTGCGGCTCGCCCCATTCTCGAAGTCGGCGGCGGTCAGCGGCCCCTCGGCCGCGATGCGGGCGAGCACCGCGTCCGCCTCGCCGCGACGGTCGGTCGCGAAGCGGCGCAGGGCGCGATAACCGATCTCGCCCCGCTCGGCGCGTGCCATCCGCCATCGCAGCAGCGGATGAAGGTCGAGCGGCAGCAACGATGCCTCATGCGCCCAATATTCGAAGAAGCGGCGTTGTCCCTTCGGCCCCCAGGCGGCGCGTTCGAGCAGCGACCTGTCATAGCCGCCGATGCGCGAGAAGGCCGGCAGGTATTGCGCACGGGCGAGGACGTTGACGCTGTCGATCTGGAACAGGCCAGTACGACCGGCCACCTTGTGGATATGTGCCGCGGTGGCGCGCGGGGGCGGCGACCGGCCGAAGCCCTGCGCCATCAGGGCGCTGCGCCGCGCATCGGCCAGCGAGATGCTCATGCCAGGATGATGACCGCGATCGGCGGCGACGGCAACCGGCGTCAACCCGGATGGCGGTGTCGCCATGTCCGCGCCGATACCCATGGCCGCCACGACGGTGATCTATCACCGCCCGATACCGCATCCGATTGAATATACGCGCTTGTTCCCCGGACTTAACGAATTGTTTACCTTTTCCGGTCATATTCCGGGATGGACTTCAGGGGGACTGGAGAGCCGTCATGGTAGTAACAGAAAAGATGCGAGAGGAACTGCAGCGTGCCCGGCGCACGATGGCGCGGATCCAGCCCGGCGACGGCGATCCGCTGCGCGATGTGCTCGACCGGGTCGAGGCGCTGCTGTCGGTTCGCGACGATCAGCCGCGGCGCTGAGCCGACGAGGGTAAACCGCGGCGCGGCTTACTCCCATTCGATCGTGCCGGGCGGCTTCGAGGTATAATCGTAGGTCACGCGATTGACCCCCTTCACCTCGTTGACGATCCGCGTCGCGACGCGCGGCAGGAAATCGCCCGGGAACTGGAACGCCTGCGCGGTCATGCCATCGGTCGAGGTCACCGCGCGCAGCGCCAGCACGCTGTCATAGGTCCGCCCGTCGCCCATCACGCCGACAGACCGCACCGGCAGCAGCACCGCGAACGCCTGCCAGATCGTATCGTACAGGCCGGCGTTGCGGATCTCCTCCAGATAGATCGCATCCGCCTTGCGCAGGATGTCGCAGCGCTCCTTGGTCACCTCGCCCGGCAGGCGGATCGCCAGCCCCGGCCCGGGGAACGGATGGCGCCCGACGAACACCTCCGGCAGCCCCAGTTCGCGCCCCAGCGCGCGCACCTCGTCCTTGAACAGCTCGCGCAGCGGCTCCACCAGCTTCATGTTCATCCGCTCGGGCAGGCCGCCGACATTGTGGTGGCTCTTGATCGTCACCGACGGCCCGCCGGTGAAACTGACGCTCTCGATCACGTCCGGGTAGAGCGTGCCCTGCGCGAGGAAGTCGGCACCGCCGATCTTTTTGGCCTCCGCCTCGAACACCTCGATGAAGGTCTTGCCGATGAACTTGCGCTTCGCCTCCGGATCGGTGACGCCGGCGAGGCCGTTCAGGAACAGCGTCTCGACGTTCACATGCACCAGCGGGATGTTGTACGCGCCACGGAACAGGCCGACGACCTGGTCCGCCTCCCCTGCCCTGAGCAGCCCGTGGTCGACGAACACGCAGGTCAGCTGGTCGCCGATCGCCTCGTGGATCAGCACCGCCGCGACCGCCGAATCGACCCCGCCCGACAGGCCGCAGATGACGCGGCCCGTGCCGACCTGCTCGCGGATCTCGGCGATCTTGGTGGCGCGGAATTCCGCCATCGTCCAGTCGCCCGCCAGCCCGCAGACATGCCGCGCGAAATTGGCGATCAGCTTGCCGCCGTCCGGGGTGTGGACCACCTCGGGGTGGAACTGCATACCATAATAGCGCCGCGCCTCGTCCGCGACGATCGCGAACGGCGCGCCGGGCGAGGTCGCGACGGGCGCGAAGCCGGGGGCGAGCGCGGCGACATGGTCGCCATGGCTCATCCACACCTGATGCCGCTCGCCGCTTTGCCACAGGCCGTCGAACAGCGCGCAATTGTCCTCGACGGTGACATAGGCCTCGCCGAACTCGCCCGAATTGCCCTTGTCGACGCGACCGCCGAGTTGCGCGGTCATCACCTGCTGGCCGTAGCAGATGCCCATCACCGGCACGCCGCTGTCGAACACCGCCTGCGGCGCGCGCGGGCTCCCCTCGTCCACCACCGATGCGGGACCGCCGGACAGGATAACGCCTTTCGGCTTCATCCGCTCGAACGCCTCCGTCGCGGACTGGAACGGCGCGATCTCGCTATAGACCCCCGCCTCGCGCACGCGGCGCGCGATCAGCTGGGTCACCTGGCTGCCGAAATCGATGATGAGGATGCTGTCGGGGTGTTCCATGGCGGGCCTGTAGCGGGTGGCGCGCGATGGTGGAAGGGGCGCTGCCCCCGCCACCACTGCCGGAAGTAGACAAAGTTGACGCCACGTCGGGAGCGGAGCGCCCCCTACACCACCGCCCCCAGACAGACCGACGGGAAGGACGCGGCGCGACATGGCCTGCGTCTATCATCGGTGCATGGTTGTAGGACAGCCCGCTCGCCCGACAACGAAAAGGGCCGCGCCATCGCTGGCGCGGCCCCTAGTGGATCGATCGATCGCGCCGATCAGGCGGCGGCGTCGAAATCCTCGTCGTCGTTGATGACCGGACCCGAGTCCTGGCCCTTGGCCGAGACGTCGCGGTCGACGAACTCGATGATCGCCATCGGCGAGGCGTCCGAGGCGCGGATGCCGGCCTTGATGATGCGGGTATAGCCGCCGTTGCGCGAGGCATAGCGCGACGCCAGCACGTCGAACAGCTTCACCAGCTGCGCATCGTCGAGCAGGCGGGCGTGCGCCAGACGACGGTTCGACAGCCCGCCCTTCTTCGCCAGCGTGATGAGCTTCTCGACGTAGGGACGCAGCTCCTTCGCTTTGGCGACGGTGGTGGTGATCTGCTCATGCTTGATGAGCGCGGCCGACATGTTGCGGAACAGCGCGATACGATGGGCCGAGGTACGCTGCAGCTTACGACCGCCAACACGATGACGCATGGGTACTTCCTTCTCGTTCGTCAGGGGGCCGTCTCACGGAACCCCGGGACAGGTGGGACGGGGGCCACCCGGAAAACCGTCACCCCGGGCTTGACCCGGGGTCCCGCTACCTCTTCCCGCCGATCAAGCGGGACCCCGGCTCAAGGCCGGGGTGACCAGGTGGGTTGAGCCGAAGGCTCAACCCATGATCTCTTGCTCGAGCTTCTTGGCGACTTCCTCGATGTTCTCGGGCGGCCAGCCGGGGATTTCCATCCCCAGACGCAGCCCCATCGACGACAGCACTTCCTTGATCTCGTTCAACGACTTGCGCCCGAAGTTCGGGGTGCGCAGCATCTCGGCCTCGGTCTTGCCGACCAGATCGCCGATATAGATGATGTTGTCGTTCTTCAGGCAGTTGGCCGAACGCACCGACAGCTCCAGCTCGTCCACCTTCTTGAGCAGGTAGCGATTGATCTGCGCGGTGTCGCTGGTCGCCTCGCCCGCAGCCGCCGGCGCCGCGACGCCGACCGGTGCCGAACGCGTGACCGCCGAGTCGTCGAAGTGGACGAACAGCGCCAGCTGATCCTGCAGGATGCGGCCGGCATAGCCCACCGCGTCCTCGGGCGTGACGGTGCCGTCGGTCTCGATCGTCAGCGTCAGCTTGTCGTAATCCAGGTCCTGACCGACGCGGGTCGGATCGACCTTGTACGACACCTGGCGCACCGGCGAGTAGAGCGCGTCGACGGGGATCAGCCCGATCGGCGCATCCGCCGGACGGTTGGCGACCGCCGCGACATAGCCCTTACCGACGTCCGCGGTCAGCTCCATGTTGAGCGTCGCGCCTTCGTCGAGGTGGCAGATGACCAGCTCGGGGTTCATCACCTCGATATCGCCCGACACCGCGATGTCGCCCGCCTTGACGGCGGCCGGACCGGTCGCCGACAGCTGGAGCCGCTTCGGCCCCTCGCCCTGCATCTTCAGCGCGATCTGCTTCACGTTGAGGACGATGTCGGTCACGTCCTCGCGCACGCCGGCCAGGCTGCTGAACTCGTGCAGCACGTTCTCGATCTTGATCGAGGTGACCGCCGCGCCCTGGAGCGACGACAGCAGCACGCGACGCAGCGCGTTGCCGAGCGTCAGGCCGAAGCCCCGCTCCAGCGGTTCGGCGATGAAGGTCGCCTTGCGCTTGCCGTCACCGCTCTTCTTTTCGAGCTGGTTGGGCTTCTTCAGTTCTTGCCAGTTCTTTGCGTTGACAGACAAGCTCTCGTCCCCTGGGGTTGGGCACCCCCGCAAGCGCGGGGGAACCGGAGTAGTTGACGCGACCGCTCGTCAGCGGCCACGCGAAGAAGAACGATCAGACGCGACGCCGCTTCGACGGACGCACGCCATTGTGCGGGATCGAGGTCACGTCGCGGATCGACGTGATCTGGAAGCCGACCGCCTGCAGCGCGCGCAGCGCCGATTCGCGGCCCGAACCCGGACCCTTCACCTCGACCTCCAGCGTGCGGACGCCGTGCTCGGCGGCCTTCTTGCCGGCGTCCTCGGCGGCGACCTGTGCGGCATAAGGGGTCGACTTGCGCGAGCCCTTGAAGCCCATCATGCCGGCCGACGACCAGCTGATCGCATTGCCCTGCGCATCGGTGATGGTGATCATGGTGTTGTTGAAGCTGGCGTTCACGTGCGCGACGCCCGCGGTGATGTTCTTGCGTTCGCGCCGACGAAGGCGCTGCGGTGCCTGAGCCATGTGGTATTCCTGACCTGTATCTTCAATACGGAGGTCGGGAGGCAGACTGCCATCTACCTACCTCCGGTGGAGTAAGCCGGAAAACCGTCCCCCGGACGGTTTTCTGATCGGCTTACTTCTTCTTGCCAGCGATCGGCTTCGCCTTGCCCTTGCGGGTGCGCGCGTTGGTGTGCGTGCGCTGGCCGCGGACCGGCAGGCCCTTGCGGTGGCGCAGGCCGCGATAGCAGGCCAGGTCCATCAGGCGCTTGATGTTCATCGCGGTCTGGCGGCGCAGGTCGCCCTCGACGCTGTAGCTCGCGTCGATCGTCTCGCGGATCTGCAGGATTTCCTGATCGGAGAGGTCCTGGACGCGGCGATCGGCGGCGATCTCCAGCTTGTCGGTGATCTCCTTGGCCTTGGCCGGACCGATCCCGTGGATATAGGTCAGCGCGATGATCACGCGCTTGTTGGTGGGGATGTTGACCCCCGCGATACGTGCCATGAACTACGTCCTCCTGTGCTCCACGGGATGCGGCATGGCTGCCACGCACCCCATCTCGTCGCATTGCGCTCCCGCCCGCCGCTCCCGAATCGCACCTGCGGAACGCAGGAACGCGGCGGACGCACTTGTGCGCCGCCGAAGATCGATGGGTTGGAAGGAAGGCCGGATAAGCGCGCGCCAACGCACTGTCAAGCGCGCGGTTCCGCCCGGCTGCGCAGGCCGACCCAGCGACGGAGCGCCACGACGAACCAGATCAGCTCCACCGCGCCGAACGGCCACGCGCCCTGAAGGAAACCATAGGCCGACCCCATCAGGCAGCCGAGCGCGAACAGGAAGGTCCAGAACGGCGCGCGATCCTCCAGCACGTAGCAGATCAGCATGAAGGTGACGGCGAAGAGGCCGAAGGCGGTGAGCGCGTCCATCGCGCGGTCATGCCCGTGAGGGGCGAGAGGGATCAACCCTCTAAAGCCCTTCCCCTTCTGGGGAGGCGCTGAGAAAGGGGAGCCGGCGGAGGGGAGCCACCCTCCGCCGGCGGGGGCCTCGTCGCGCGACAACACCGGGAGAGAGGTGCCGCGCGACGGGATCCGTGTCGTCTCGGACACGCCCTTCATGGCGGCGCGCGCCTCTCGGGCGCGTGGCGTGCGGATGAACTTTCCGTCATGTCGCGCGCGCATCCGACACGCAGGCGGTGCGTTCGGGGGGCATGGACCAGCCGCAGCGCGCCTATGTGGAGCTATCGACCCCGCACATCACCGCGCGTGCCGGCGTCAGCGTCACGCCCGCCGGGCTGCTCGCGATCGGAACGATGGTGTCGATGATCCTGGCCGGCAGCGCCGCGATCGTCGTCGCGGCGCGCCAGCCCCGTCCCGGCGTACCGCGCCTCAGCGCGCGCCGAGGATCGCCTCGATCGCGTCGGTGACGACCGCGATGTCCGCCATGCCGTCGACGCGGCGCAGCAACCCGCGCGATTCGTAGATCGGGATGATCGGCGCGGTCTTCGCGCGATATTCGGCCATGCGCGTCCGCACGGTGTCTTCATTGTCGTCGGGCCGGCGCTTGAACTCGGTCGCGCCGCACACGTCGCACACGCCCTCGACCTTGGGCTGCTTGAACGTGTCGTGATAGCCGGCACCGCAATGCGCGCAGGTGAAGCGTCCGACGATCCGCTCGACCAGCGCATCCTCGTCCACTTCCAGCTCGATCACATGATCCAGCTGCTGCCCGCGCTCATCGAGCAACCCGTCGAGCGATTCGGCCTGCGCCGCAGTGCGCGGATAGCCGTCGAAGATCGCACCGCTGCCGGTGCCGGCATCCAGCCGCTCGCCGATCAGCGCGGAGACGATCGCGTCGGACACCAGCCCGCCGGCGTCCATGATCGCCTTGGCCTCGACGCCGACCGGCGTCCCCGCCTTCACCGCGGCGCGCAGCATGTCGCCGGTCGACAGCTGCACCATGCCGCGATCCTCGACCAGCCGCTGCGCCTGCGTGCCCTTGCCCGCGCCCGGCGGCCCCAGGAGGATGATGTTCACGAAGCCCCGCTCCCTCTCGTCACTCGTCCCGTTGCGCTCGTCCAGCCGGCGCCTCAACGGCGGCGCGCGCCCTTCAGCTTCGACTTCTTGATGAGGTCACCATATTGGTGCGCCAGCAAGTGCGACTGGATCTGCGTCACCGTGTCCATGGTCACGTTCACGACGATGAGCAAGCTGGTTCCGCCCAGATAGAAGGGGATCGACAGCGCGGAGACCAGATATTCCGGCACCACGCAGATGAAGGTCAGGTACGCAGCACCGATCACGGTGATGCGCGTCAGGACGTAATCGAAATACGTCTCGGTGTTCTTGCCCGGGCGGATGCCGGGGATGAACCCGCCGTAGCGCTTCAGATTCTCCGCCGTCTCCTCCGGGTTGAACACGACCGCGGTGTAGAAGAACGAGAAGAAGATGATGCCCGCGGCATAGAGCGCCATGTAGATCGGCGAGCCGTGCTGGAGATACTGGTTCAGCGTGATCAGCACGTCGCCGAAGCGGCTCTCGCCCGACACGCGATTGCCCGCGAACTGCGTGATCGTCAGCGGCAGCAGCAGCAGCGACGAGGCGAAGATCGGAGGGATCACGCCCGCGGTGTTGATCTTCAGCGGCAGGTGGCTGCGATCCGCCTGCATGCCCCGCTGCGTCTGGCGCTTGGGATATTGGATCAGGATGCGGCGCTGCGCGCGCTCCATGAAACAGATCAGCAGGATCAGCCCGACGACCACAACGATGATCGCGATCAGCGTCACCGGGCTCATCGATCCCGAGCGACCGCCCTCCAGCAGGTTGAGCAGCGTCGTCGGCAGATGCGCGACGATGCCCGCCATGATGATGAGGCTGATGCCGTTGCCGATGCCGCGGCTGGTGATCTGCTCACCCAGCCACATCAGGAACATCGTGCCGCCGATCAGCGAGATGACCGCACCGACGCGGAACAGCATCCCCGGCTCGATCACCGCGCCGCCGGCCTCCAGCCCGCGCGCGATGAAATAGCCCTGCACCGCCGTCAGCGCGACGGTGCCGTAGCGGGTGTACTGGTTCAGCTTCTTGCGGCCCGATTCGCCTTCCTTCTTGATGGCGGCGAGCTGCGGGCTGAGCGAGGTCGCGAGCTGCACCACGATCGAGGCAGTGATGTACGGCATCACCCCCAGCGCGATCAGCGACGCGCGCGACAGCGACCCGCCGGAGAAGGTGTTGAAGAAGTCCAGCACGCCGCCCTTCATCCGCTCCGCGAGCAGGTTCAGCTGCGTGGGGTCGATCCCCGGCAGCGGCACGTAGCTCAGCAGGCGGAACACGATCAGCGCGCCGATCGTGAACCACAGCCGTTTCTTGAGGTCGGTCGCCTGCGAGAATTTCGCGAGGCTGATGCTCTGCGCCATCTGGTCGGCTGCGGATGCCATGCGTGTCGATGTCCTGGAAACAAAAACGGCGGGAAGCGTTCAACCGCCCCCGCCGCTCATATAGGCGCTGTGCGCGCCTTGTCTAACCTTGGCGGTTCGAATGCGACAGGGCCGATGCGACGCGTGTCGCACCGGCCACATGTCGGGCCTTACGCCTTGAACGAGGCCTTCTTCTCCTGACGCGCCTTGTAGGCGACGCCCTTCTTGGCGGCGGCCTTCTCGGCGGCAGGCACGACCTCGATCACGTTGACCGAACCGCCCGCCTTCTCGATCGCCTCGCGCGCACCGGCCGACACGCCGGCGACGGTGAACGACAGCTTGGCCGAGAACGCGCCCTTGCCCAGCACGCGCACGCCGTCCTTGCCGCCGCGCGCGAGACCGGCCGCCTTCAGCGCGGCATGGTCGATCGTGCCGTCGGTCAGCTTGCCCGCGTCGACCGCCTTCTGGATCGCGCCCAGGTTCACCTCGGCATAATCCTTGGCGAAGATGTTGTTGAAGCCGCGCTTCGGCAGCCGCATGTGGAGCGGCATCTGACCGCCCTCGAAGCCTGCGATGGACACGCCCTCGCGGCTCTTCTGGCCCTTCTGGCCGCGACCCGCGGTCTTGCCCTTGCCCGAGCCGATGCCGCGACCGACGCGGATCTTGCGGTGACGGGCGCCTTCGTTGTCGCGGAGTTCGTTGAGCTTCATGATATGCACTCGCTTTCGCTTTTGTCGCGCTGATGGAAAAATGAGGAAGGGGGCCGCTTAGCCCCCTCCCTTTTGCTTGTCACTAGTCGAACGGAAAGGCTCAGCCCTCCTGAACCTCGACCATGTGCTGCACCTTGCGGATCATGCCACGCACCTCGGGGGTGTCCTGCAGCTCCGCGACGCGGTGCATCTTGTTCAGGCCCAGCCCGACGAGGGTCGCGCGCTGGTCCTTGGTGCGACGGATCGGCGATCCGGTCTGCTTCACCTTGATGGTCGCCATGTCGACTTACTCCACCACGGCCGCGGCATCCGCCTCGGCGGACTGCGCATCGGCCCCGTGCGCGCGGCCCAGCAGGTCGGCGATCTTCTTGCCGCGACGCTGTGCCACCGCCTTCGGCGAGGTCTGGTTGCCCAGCGCCTCGAACGTCGCACGGATCATGTTGTACGGGTTGGACGTGCCCACCGACTTGGTCACCACGTCATGGACGCCCAGGCTCTCGAAGACGGCGCGCATCGGGCCGCCCGCGATGATCCCGGTGCCCTGCGGCGCCGAGCGGACGGTCACGCGGCCGGCACCGAAGTGGCCGTTGCCGTCGTGGTGCAGCGTGCGGCCTTCCTTCAGCGGCACGCGGACCATCTTCTTCTTGGCAGCGGCGGTCGCCTTCGAGATCGCCTCCGGCACCTCGCGCGCCTTGCCGTGACCGAAGCCGACCCGGCCCTTGCCGTCGCCCACGACGACCAGCGCCGCGAAGCCGAACCGCTTGCCGCCCTTCACCGTCTTGGAGACGCGGTTGATGTGGACGAGCTTCTCGATCAGCTCCTCGCCACCATCGTCCTGGTTGTTGCGACGGTCGTCGCGACGACCGCCACGGCCGCCGTCACGCCCACCACGGCCACCGCCGCCACCCGGACCGCCACGGCCACGGCCGCCGCGCGCACCGCGCGGACCGCCCTGCCCGAAGTTGCCGCCGTCCTGCTGCTGGCCCTGCTGCGGCGCCTGCGCCGCGACGTCGCCCTGCGGCTGCTGGTTGTTCTCGTCAGCCATGTCTTAGAACTCCAGTCCGGCTTCGCGCGCGGCCTCGGCCAGCGCCTTCACCCGGCCGTGAAAGAGGAAGCCGCCACGGTCGAAGACGACCTGCGTGACGCCCGCGGCCTTCGCCGCCTCCGCGACGCGCTTGCCCACCGCGGCTGCCGCCTCGATGTTGGCCGACTTGCCCTCGTGCCCCGACAGCGTCGAGGCGGAGGCCACGGTGCGACCCTGCGTATCGTCGATCACCTGCGCATAGATGTGCTGGCCCGAACGATGCACCGACAGGCGCGGACGATCGCCCGCACGGGCGCGCAGCGCGGTACGGTTGCGGCGGCGCCGCTTCTCGAAAAGCGAAAGACCCTTGGTCACTTCTTCTTCCCTTCCTTGCGGAAGATATACTCGCCGTCGTACTTGATGCCCTTGCCCTTGTACGGCTCGGGCTTACGCCAGCGGCGGATTTCGGCGGCCAGCTGGCCCACGCGCTGTTTGTCGGCACCGCTGATCTCGACCGTGGTCGCGTCCGGCGTCTTCACCTCGATGCCCTCGGGCACGTCGATGTTGACGTCATGGCTGTAGCCGAGCTGCAGCTTCAGGTTGCGGCCCTGTGCGGCGGCACGATAGCCGACACCGGTGATGAGCAGCTTCTTGGTGAAGCCCTCGGTCACGCCGGTCACCAGGTTCTGCACCAGCGTGCGCTGCATGCCCCAGAAGGCCCGCGCGCGCTTCGTGTCGTTCGCCGGCTGGACGCCGATCGAATCCGACTGCACGTCGTAGGAGATCAGGTCCGACAGCGGCATCGACAGGGTGCCCTTCGGCCCCTTCACCGACAGTTCGTTGCCGTTGCGGGTCGCGGTCACGCCCGAAGGGATGGCGACCGCCTTCTTACCGATGCGGCTCATCAGAACACCTCCGCCAGCACTTCGCCGCCGACGTTCTGCTCGCGCGCTTCCGCATCGGAAAGCACGCCGCGCGGCGTCGAGACGATGGTGATGCCCAAGCCGTTCATCACGCGCGGCAGCTCGGTCGCGCCGGAATAGATGCGGCGGCCAGGCTTGGAGACGCGCGCGACATGCTTGATCGCGGGCTGCCCCTCGAAATACTTCAGCTCGATGCGCACGCCCTTCGTGGACGCGCCCTTGCCCAGCGCCAGCTCTTCCTCGGAATAGCCACGGATATAGCCCTCGCGCTGCAACACGTCGAGCACGCGGACGCGCAGCTTCGAGGACGGCGACATCACGCTGTCCTTCTTGGCGCGCTGGCCGTTGCGGATGCGGGTGAGCAGGTCACCCAGGGGATCGGTCACTGCCATGATCGTATCCTTACCAGCTCGACTTCGTGAGGCCCGGGATCAGGCCCTTGTTGGCCAGATCGCGCAGCATGACACGGGCGAGCCCGAACTTGCGGTAATACGCGCGCGGACGCCCGGTCAGCGCGCAGCGGTTGCGGATACGCGTGGGATTCGCGTTGCGCGGCAGCTCGGCCATCTTGAGGCGCGCGATGAGACGCTCGGTCTCGTCGAGCGACTCGTCATTCGCCTGCGCCTTCAGCTTCGCATACTTGGGCGCGTATTGCGCCACGAGCTTCTTGCGACGCTCGTTCTTGTTCACGGAACTCAGTTTCGCCATGGACTTAAGCTCTCTTTGTCAAATCGCGAAGGCGGTCATGCCGCCTTCTTCTCTTCGCCCGTCTCTTCGATCGGGAACGGGAAGCCGAACAGGCGGAGCAGCTCGCGCGCCTCGTCGTCCGTCTTCGCGGTGGTGGTCACGATCACGTCCATGCCGCGCACCTTGTCGACGCGGTCATAGCTGATCTCGGGGAACACGATCTGCTCCTTGATGCCGCAGGCGTAATTGCCACGGCCGTCGAAGGACTTCGGGTTCAGCCCGCGGAAGTCGCGCACGCGCGGCAGCGCGATCGTGATGAAGCGGTCGAGGAACTCGTACATGCGCTCGCGACGCAGCGTCACCTTGACGCCGATCGGCATGCCCTCGCGCAGCTTGAACTGCGCGATCGACTTCTTCGCCTTGGTGATGACCGGCTTCTGGCCCGCGATCAGCTCCATCTCGGACGCGGCCTGGTCGACGCGCTTCTTGTCCTGGGTCGCTTCGCCCACGCCCATGTTCAGCACGATCTTCTCGATCCGCGGAATCTCGAGCGCGTTCTTGTAGCCGAACTTGTCGGTCATCGCCTTGATGATGCGATCGTCATAGATCGCCTTCATGCGGGGCTTGTAGGCATCAGCCATCGATCTTCTCCCCGGTCTTGACGGCGACGCGGACCTTCTTGCCGTCCTGGGTCTCGAAACGCACGCGGGTCGGCTTGCCCTCGGCGGTCACGTGCGCGACCTTCGAGATGTGCAGCGGCGCCTCGACGCGCTCCAGCCCGCCCTGCGGGTTGGCCTGGCTCGGCTTGCGGTGGCGGGTCGCGACGTTCACGCCCTCGACCACGACCTTGCCGTCGCGCGGCAGCGCCGTCGTGACGGTGCCGGTCTTGCCCTTGTCCTTGCCGGACAGGACGATCACGCGATCGCCCTTCTTGATCTTGGCGGCGGCCATTACAGCACCTCCGGAGCGAGGCTGATGATCTTCATGTGCTTCTTGCCGCGCAGCTCGCGCACGACCGGGCCGAAGATACGGGTGCCGATCGGCTCCTCGTTCTTGTTGACCAGCACCGCGGCGTTGCCGTCAAACCGGATCACCGACCCGTCGGCGCGACGGATGTCCTTGGCGGTGCGCACGATGACGGCGCGATGCACGTCGCCCTTCTTCACGCGGCCGCGCGGCTGCGCTTCCTTGACGCTGACGACGATGATGTCGCCGACGCCGGCCGTGCGACGCTTCGAGCCGCCCAGCACCTTGATGCACTGCACCCGCTTCGCGCCGCTGTTGTCAGCGACGTCGAGATTGGATTGCATCTGGATCATCGATCCGCTTCCTTCTCGCTCATGGGGTGGATACCGACCCAGCCCCGCCTAAAAAATGACCCCCGGCAGCGGACAGGTCCGCGCCAGGGGGAGCGGCCCCTTAGCCGCTCCGGACAGGAAAGGCAACGCCCCCTGCCCTCTCGTCGGTTACGTCACCCCAGCGAAGGCTGGGGTCTCGCGCCGCGAAGACGTCCTCGCGGCCAAAGATCCCAGCCTGCGCTGGGATGACGCTTCTTACCCGTCGATCTCGACCCGCTCGGGCGAGACGTGCGTGTTGACGCGCGCGATCACCTTCCAGGTCTTCAGCTTGGAGATCGGCGCCGTCTCTTCGATGCGCACGGTCTCGCCGGCCTTGTACTCGTTCGCCTCGTCATGGGCGTGGTACTTCTTCGAGCGGCGGATGATCTTGCCGTAGAGCGGGTGCTTCACCTTGCGCTCGACGTTCACCACCACGGTCTTCTCGCCCTTGTCGGACACGACCAGCCCGGTCAGCACGCGCTTCGGCATGTGCTCGGTTCCCTTACTTGCCGGACGCAGCGTTGCGCTGCGCCTGGACGGTCTTGATGCGCGCGATGTCCTTGCGGACCTCGCGCACGCGGCTCGGCTTCTCCAGCTGGCTGGTCGCCGCCTGGAAGCGCAGGTTGAACTGCTCGCGCTTCAGGTTGCCCAGCGATTCGCCCAGCTGGTCGTCGCTCTGGCCGGTGAAATCAGTCTTCTTCGCCATCTTACTCACCCCCGAGGTGCGACGTGTCGCCCAGACGCGCCACGACCTTGGTCTTGATCGGCAGCTTCATCGCAGCGCGGCTGAACGCCTCCGCGGCCAGCTGCCCCTCGACGCCGTCCAGCTCGAACAGGATCCGGCCCGGCTTGACGCGCGCGGCCCAGAATTCCGGCGAACCCTTGCCCGAGCCCATGCGGACTTCGGCCGGCTTCGACGACACCGGCACGTCCGGGAACACGCGGATCCACAAACGCCCCTGGCGCTTGATGTGGCGCGTGATCGCACGACGGGCCGCCTCGATCTGGCGGGCGGTGATACGCTCCGGCTCCAGCGCCTTGAGGCCGTAGGAGCCGAAGTTCAGCGACGTGCCGCCCTTGGCGTCACCGTGGATACGGCCCTTGAACGCCTTGCGGAACTTGGTGCGCTTCGGTTGCAACATGTCCGTTATTCCTTAGCGACGGTCGTCGCGCGCAGGGCGCACGCCGGAGGTCTGGGCCTCCATCATCAGGCGATCGGTCGCGAACGGGTCGTGACCCAGGATCTCGCCCTTGAACACCCACACCTTCACGCCGCAGACACCATAAGCGGTGTGCGCCTCGGCATGCGCGTAATCGATGTTGGCGCGCAGCGTGTGCAGCGGCACGCGGCCCTCGCGATAGCTCTCCGAGCGCGCGATTTCCGCACCGCCCAGACGACCACCGCAATACACCTTGATGCCGTCGGCGCCGAGCCGCATCGCGGACTGCACCGCGCGCTTCATGGCGCGGCGGAACGCGATACGACGCTCCAGCTGGTCGGCGATGCCCTGCGCGATCAGCTTGGCATCGACTTCCGGCTTGCGGATCTCGACGATGTTCAGCGACACGTCCGAGCTGGTCATCGCGCCGAGGATCTTCCTCAGCTTCTCGATGTCCGAACCCTTCTTGCCGATGATGACGCCGGGACGCGCCGCATAGATCGAGATGCGGCACAGCTTGGCCGGACGATCGATCACCACCTTGGAGATCGCCGCCTGCGGCAGCGTCTTCAGGATGTACTGGCGGATCTTCAGATCCTCCAGCAGCAGCTTCTTATAGTCCGCGCCCTCGGCGTACCAGCGGCTGTCCCAGGTGCGGTTGATCTGCAGGCGCAGACCGATCGGGTTGCTCTTGTGACCCATTAGGCTTCTTCCTGCTCGCGCACGACGATCCGCAGCCGCGAGAACGGCTTCAGGATGCGGGTGGACTTGCCGCGGCCGCGCGTGGCGAACCGCTTCATCACGATCGACTTGCCGACCGACGCCTCGGCGACGACGAGCGCGTCGACGTCGAGGTTGTGGTTGTTCTCGGCATTGGCGATGGCCGACGCCAGCACCTTGCGCGCGTCGACCGCCATGGACTTCTTCGAGAAGGCCAGGATGTTCATCGCGTCGTCGACCTTGCGGCCGCGGATCAGCGCGGCGACCAGGCCCAGCTTCTGCGCCGAGCCACGGATCTGCGTACCGACCGACAAGGCTTCCTTGTCGCCGACCTTGCGGGGGGACTGAGGCTTGCTCATCAGCGCTTGCCCTTCTTGTCAGCCGCGTGACCCGGGAAATACCGGGTCGGCGCGAATTCGCCGAGCTTCATGCCGACCATGTCCTCGTTGACCGAGACGGGCACGAACTTGCGGCCATTATAGACGTTGAACGTGAGACCCACGAACGACGGCAGGATGGTGGAGCGGCGCGACCAGGTCTTGATCGGCGCGCGGCCACCGGCGTCCTGCGCGGCTTCGGCCTTCTTGAGCAGGCTCAGTTCGACGAACGGGCCCTTCCAGACGGAGCGCGCCATTACTTCTTCCTCGCGTGACGGCTACGGATGATCATCTTGTCCGTCGCCTTGTTGTGGCGCGTGCGCGCACCCTTGGTCGGCTTGCCCCACGGCGTGACCGGGTGACGGCCGCCCGAGGTCCGGCCCTCACCACCGCCGTGCGGGTGGTCGACCGGGTTCTTCGCGACACCGCGCGTCAGCGGGCGCTTGCCCATCCAGCGCGAACGACCCGCCTTGCCGAGGTTCTGGTTCTGGTTGTCCGGATTGGACACCGCACCGACGGTCGCCATGCAGTCGGCGTGGATGTAGCGCTGCTCGCCCGAGTTCAGGCGCACCATCACCATGCCCTTGTCGCGACCCACGACCTGCACATAGGTGCCCGCCGACCGCGCGATCTGACCGCCCTTGCCCGGCTTCATCTCCACATTGTGGACGATGGTGCCGACGGGGACCTGGCCGATCTCCATCGCATTGCCCGGCTTCGTATCGGCCTTCTTCGACGCGATCACCTTGTCGCCCGGCGCCAGCCGCTGCGGTGCGATGATATAGGCCTGCTCGCCGTCCGGATACGACACCAAAGCGATGAACGCGGTGCGGTTGGGATCATATTCCAGCCGCTCGACGGTGCCCTCGACGTCCCACTTGCGACGCTTGAAGTCGACGTAGCGGTACTTCTGCTTGTGGCCGCCCGCGATGCCGCGGCTGGTCACATGGCCCTTGTTGTTGCGGCCGCCGGTCTTGCGCTTGCCTTCGGTCAGCGCCTTGACGGGCTTGCCCTTCCACAGCGACGACTTGTCGACCAGGATGAGGCCGCGCTGCGCCGGCGAGGTCGGATTGTAATGCTTGAGTGCCATCTTACTTGGCCCCCTCGGTAACGTCGATCGACTGGCCTTCGCCGAGCGTCACGATCGCCTTCTTGACATCGGAGCGACGGTAGGGCGCACCCTTCCAGCGCTTGGTCTTGCCCTTCTGGACGATGGTGTTCACGCCGACGACGCGCACGTCGAACAGCGCTTCCACCGCCGCCTTGATCTGGGGCTTGGTCGCCGCATTGGCGACCTTGAAGACCACCGCATTCTGCTCGGAGAGCAGGGTCGCCTTCTCGGTGATGTGCGGCGCGACAATCACGTCGTAATGACGGTTGTCGATCGCCTTTGCCGGCTTAGCCATTGAAGCGCGCCTCCAGCTTCTCGACCGCCGCGCGCGTCAGCACCAGCGTGTCTGCCTTGATGATGTCATAGACGTTCGCACCGATCGCGGGCAGCAGGTCGACGCCCGGCAGGTTGCGACCCGCACGGAAGCTCTCGCCCGCCTCGCTGTCGATGACCAGCGTGCGCTTGCCCGTGTTCAGCGTGGCGAAGTGACCCTTCAGATCCTTCGTCTTCTGCACCTCGAACCCGTCGAGCACGATCAGCGAGCCCGCCTTGGCATGGCTGCTGAGCGCCATCTTGAGGCCCAGCGCGCGGATCTTCTTGTTCAGGCCCGGATTGAAGTCGCGGACGCGGGCGCCATGCGCCTTGCCGCCGCCGATGAACACCGGAGCGCGGCGATCGCCGTGACGTGCCACGCCGCCGCCCTTCTGACGACCGAGCTTCTTGCCCGACCGCGCGACGTCCGAACGCTCGCGGGTGCCACGCGCGGTAGCGCGGCGCTTCTCGAGCTGCCAGGTCACGACGCGGTGCAGGATGTCGGCGCGCGGATCGAGGCCGAAGACCTCGTCGTTGAGCTCGATGTCCGCTGCGTCGGTGCCGGCAAAGGAGGAAACCTTGACCTTCACTTCTTAGCCCTCCTGGCCGTCGGTCGCGGTCGCGTCAGCCGAAGTCTCGGCGGGCGTATCCGCTGCGGTGTTGCTGTTGGCCGCCTGCTTCAGGCTGGCCGGGTACGGAGCGTCCGCGTGGCGATCGAGCTTGACCGCGTCCTTCACGAACAGCCAGCCGCCCTTCGAACCGGGGACCGAACCCTTCACGAAGATCAGACCACGCTCGACGTCGGTGCCGACGATCTCGAGGTTCTGCTGCGTGCGGTTCTTGTCGCCCATGTGGCCGGCCATCTTCTTGTTCTTGAAGACGCGACCCGGATCCTGGCGGTTACCGGTCGAACCGTGCGAACGGTGGCTGACCGAGACGCCGTGCGTCGCGCGCAGACCGCCGAAGTTCCAGCGCTTCATGGCGCCGGCGAAGCCCTTGCCCTGCGTGCGACCCTGGATGTCGACATACTGGCCGGCGACATAGTGATCGGCCGACAGCTCCGCGCCGACGTCGAGGAGATTGTCCTCGCTCACGCGGAATTCGTGGACGATCGCCTTGGGCTCCACCTCGGCCTTGCCGAAGTGGCCGCGCTGCGGCTTGGCGACATTCTTTGCCTTGGCGACACCGGCGCCAAGCTGGACGGCGGTATAGCCGTCACGATCCATCTCGCGGCGGGCGACGACCTGAAGCGCCTCGATCTGCAGGACGGTGACCGGCACGTGGCGGCCGTCGTCCTGGAACAGGCGGGTCATCCCCATCTTCTTCGCGATCACGCCAGTACGCATGACCTCGTGCTCCTTACAGAGGCACCTGGAGGCCCATCCCCACAGGTGCGTGTCCGAACCCGAAATGCGAAGCGTGCCCCCGTCCGGGCCGGATGTTCCGACATGAGCCGGAACGACGGGAGACGCTGTCCCGGCAGCCCGAGGGCGACCGGCGGTATCTCATCTTGTCGTCATGCCAGCGGAGGCTGGCATCTCTTGGTGGTGGACGTCACGCCCTCCCCACAAAGATCCCGGCCTTCGCCGGGATGACGCGAGGAGGATATGACTCACCCCTCGCGAGAAGCCGCGCGCTTACGCGAGCTTGATCTCGACGTCAACACCGGCCGCCAGGTCGAGCTTCATCAGCGCGTCGACGGTCTGCGGAGTCGGCTGCACGATATCGAGCATGCGCTTGTAGGTGCGCACCTCGAACTGCTCGCGCGACTTCTTGTCGATGTGCGGGCCGCGGTTGACGGTGAACTTCTCGATGCGGGTCGGCAGCGGGATCGGGCCGCGGATGAGCGCGCCGGTACGGCGCGCGGTGTCGGCGATGTCGCCGGTCGCCTGGTCGAGCACGCGATGGTCGAACGCCTTCAGGCGGATGCGGATGTTGCTGTCCATATTCCCTACCGATGACTGCGGTCACGACCCCGGCCGTTACCCCGACCGATGGCCGGAGACTCGCGCCGCAGGTGGAAGCACCGGCGGGATGAGATCCCCACCATCACGGCGGGGAAACGGAGAAAGAGCCGCAACTCGAATTTCGAAGGGGCGCGCATAACGGCCCCCTCATAAAAAGGCAACGCCCGCCGCACGAAAAACGTGCGGCGGGCGGAACCTTTTTGCGGCACGCCGCGCGAACGCGGCGGCGCCGACCTACTTGGGGATCAGCTTACTTCGAGATCGCGCTGACCACGCCCGCACCCACGGTGCGGCCACCCTCGCGGATGGTGAAGCGCTGGCCGACGTCCATCGCGATCGGGGCGATCAGCTTGATGCCCAGCGCGACGTTGTCGCCCGGCATCACCATCTCGGTGCCCTCGGGCAGCTCGACGGTGCCGGTCACGTCGGTCGTGCGGAAGTAGAACTGCGGACGATAGTTGGCGAAGAACGGTGTGTGACGGCCACCCTCGTCCTTCGACAGCACGTACACTTCCGACGAGAAGTCGGTGTGCGGCTTGATCGAGCCCGGCTTGCAGAGCACCTGGCCACGCTCGACCTCGTCACGCGCCACGCCGCGGATCAGCGCACCGACGTTGTCGCCGGCCTGGCCCTGATCGAGCAGCTTGCGGAACATCTCGACGCCGGTGACGGTCGTCTTGCGGACGGTCGGGTGGATACCGACGATCTCGACTTCCTCGCCGACCTTGATGATGCCGGTCTCGACGCGGCCGGTCACCACGGTGCCGCGACCCGAGATCGAGAACACGTCCTCGATCGGCATCATGAACGGCTTGTCCAGCGGACGCTCCGGCTGCGGGATGTACTCGTCGACCGCCTTCATCAGCTCCAGCACCGCATCGGGGCCGAGCTTCTGGTTCGAACCCGACAGCGCGCAGGTCGCCGAACCCTTGATGATCGGAATGTCGTCGCCCGGGAACTCATACGAGCTCAGCAGTTCGCGGACTTCCAGCTCGACCAGTTCGAGGATTTCCTCGTCGTCGACCAGATCGACCTTGTTCATGAACACGACCATCGCCGGCACGCCGACCTGGCGCGCGAGCAGGATGTGCTCGCGGGTCTGCGGCATCGGGCCGTCGGTGGCCGACACGACCAGAATCGCGCCGTCCATCTGCGCCGCGCCGGTGATCATGTTCTTCACATAGTCGGCGTGGCCGGGGCAGTCGACGTGCGCATAGTGGCGGTTCGCCGTCTCATACTCGACGTGCGCGGTCGAGATGGTGATGCCGCGCTCGCGCTCTTCCGGCGCCTTGTCGATGTTCGCGAAGTCGACCGCGGCGTTGCCCGCGACGTTCTCCGCCAGCACCTTGGTGATTGCCGCCGTCAGCGAGGTCTTGCCATGGTCGACGTGACCGATGGTGCCGATGTTCAGGTGCGGCTTGGTCCGCTCGAATTTAGCCTTGGCCATTTTTCCCTACCTTCTTGGATTCGTCTTCGCGAACGGAGCCGCGCCAGAACGCGGCCCCATAGCGAACCGTTTTCGATATTGCTACCCCGTCATGCCGGCCTTGCGCCGGCATCCCGCTCCTTCTCCCCGCAAGGAGGCAGCGGGACCCCGGCTCAAGGCCGGGGTGACGATCATCTTATCAGGCCAACTTGGCCTTTACCTCGTCGGCGACGTTCTGCGGCACTTCGTCATAGTGCGAGAACTGCATCGAATAGCTGGCACGCCCCTGGGTGAACGAACGCAGCGAATTGACGTAGCCGAACATGTTGGCGAGCGGCACCATCGCGGTCACCGCCTGCGCGTTGCCGCGCGTGTCGGTGCCCTGGATCTGCCCGCGACGCGAGTTCATGTCGCCGATGACGTCGCCCAGATAATCCTCCGGGGTGACGACCTCGACCTTCATGACCGGCTCCAGCAGCGTGATGCCCGACTTCTGCGCCGCCTCGCGCATCGCACCGCGCGCGGTGATCTCGAACGCCAGCGCCGACGAGTCGACATCGTGATACGCGCCGTCGTACAGCACGATCTCGAAGTCGATGATCGGGAAGCCGACCAGCGAGCCGGTCGCTGCCGTCTCGCGGAAGCCCTTCTCGATCGCGGGGATATATTCCTTCGGAATGTTACCGCCCTTGATCTCGTCCTTGAAGATGATGCCCGCGCCACGCTCGCCCGGGGTCAGCTTCACCTTGACGCGGCCGAACTGGCCGGTGCCGCCCGACTGCTTCTTGTGCGTGTAGTCGATGTCGACCGGCTTCTTGAGATACTCGCGATACGCCACCTGCGGCGCACCGACGTTCGCCTCGACCTTGAACTCGCGCTTCATGCGGTCGACCAGGATCTCGAGGTGGAGCTCGCCCATCCCCTTGATGATGGTCTGGCCCGATTCGTGGTCGGTCGACACGCGGAACGAGGGATCCTCGGCGGCCAGGCGATTGAGCGCGACGCCCATCTTCTCCTGGTCGGCCTTGGTCTTCGGCTCCACCGACAGCTCGATCACCGGCTCGGGGAATTCCATTCGCTCCAGGATGATCGGGTGCGCCGGGTCGCACAGCGTGTCGCCCGTCGTCGTCTCCTTCAGGCCCGCGATCGCGACGATGTCGCCCGCGCGCGCCTCGTCGATGTCCTCACGCGAATTCGCGTGCATGAGGAGCATACGGCCGATCTTTTCCTTCTTGTCCTTCACCGAATTCAGGTAGCCGCCCTTGGTCAGGACGCCCGAATAGATGCGCGCGAAGGTCAGCGAGCCGACGAACGGGTCGTTCATGATCTTGAACGCCAGCGCCGAGAACGGCGCCTCGTCCGAGGACGGACGCTCGTCCGGCGTCTCGCCGTCGAGCTTCACGCCCTTGATCGCCGGCACGTCGAGCGGCGACGGCAGGAAGTCGACCACCGCGTCGAGCAGCGGCTGAACGCCCTTGTTCTTGAACGCCGAGCCGCAGACGACCGGCACGAACGACATGTTGAGCGTGCCCTTGCGGATCAGCGCCTTCAGCGTCTTCGTGTCGGGCTCGTTGCCCTCCAGATACGCCTCCATCGCGTCGTCGTCCTGCTCGACGGCGAGCTCGATCAGGTCGTTGCGATACTTCGCCGCCTTCTCGACCATGTCGTCGGGGATCGGCTGATATTCGAACTTCGCGCCCAGCGACTCTTCGAGCCAGATGATCGCACGATTCTCGACCAGGTCGACCAGCCCCTTGAAGCCGCCCTCGATGCCGATCGGGAGATACAGGACCGCCGGCTTCGCACCCAGGCGATCGATGATCGACTGCACGCAGAAATAGAAGTCGGCGCCGGTGCGGTCGAGCTTGTTGACGAAGCACATCCGCGGCACGCCATACTTGTCGGCCTGGCGCCACACCGTCTCCGACTGCGGCTCCACGCCGGCGACGCCGTCGAAGCACGCGACCGCGCCGTCCAGCACGCGCAACGAGCGCTCGACTTCGATGGTGAAGTCGACGTGCCCGGGGGTGTCGATGATGTTGATGAGGTGCTCGGGACCCTTGCCCTCCTCGGCCTTCCACTTGCAGGTGGTGGCGGCCGACGTGATCGTGATCCCGCGCTCCTGCTCCTGCTCCATCCAGTCCATCGTCGCGGTGCCTTCGTGCACTTCGCCGATCTTGTAGGACTTGCCGGTGTAATAGAGGATGCGCTCGGTGGTCGTCGTCTTGCCGGCGTCGATGTGCGCCATGATGCCGATATTGCGATAGAGTTCGAGCGGATGGCTGCGGGCCATGATCGGGCTTCCTTAGCGATGTGGGGAGCGCAGCGTGTCGCCGGCTCCCCACGATATAGGTCAGATTTGCGACGCTTCCAAGACGGTCAGCGTCGACACGCCGTTACCAGCGGTAATGCGAGAAGGCGCGGTTCGCTTCCGCCATGCGGTGCGTGTCCTCGCGCTTCTTCACCGCGTTGCCGCGGTTGTTGGCGGCGTCCATCAGCTCGCCCGACAGGCGCGCCGACATGGTGTTCTCGCTGCGGCCGCGCGCCGCCGAGATCAGCCAGCGGATCGCCAGCGCCTGCGCGCGCTCGGGACGCACCTCGACCGGCACCTGGTAGGTCGCACCGCCGACGCGGCGCGAACGGACCTCGATGCCCGGCTTGATGTTGTTCAGCGCGTCATGGAACACGCCGATCGGCTCGCGCTTGGCGCGGGTCTCGACGGTGTTGAGCGCGGAATAGACGATGCCTTCGGCGACGGACTTCTTGCCGTCCAGCATCACCGAATTCATGAACTTGGAGAGGACCTCATCACCATAGACGGGGTCCGGCAGGATTTCCCGCTTTTCGGGACGACGACGACGCGCCATGTGAATTTCCTTCTAGATCACCAGCCCCACGAACGTCATGCCAGCGCAGGCTGGCATCTCATGCGGCTCTTGTTCGGACACAAGCCAGGAGGCTCCAGCCTTCGCTGGAGCGACGTGCGTGGCTTACTTCGGACGCTTCGCGCCGTACTTCGAGCGGCTCTGCTTGCGATCCTTCACGCCCTGCGTGTCGAGCACGCCGCGCAGCACGTGGTAGCGCACGCCGGGAAGGTCGCGCACACGGCCGCCGCGGATCAGCACCACCGAGTGCTCCTGAAGGTTGTGGCCCTCGCCCGGGATGTAGCTGATGACCTCGCGCTGGTTGGTCAGGCGGACCTTGGCCACCTTGCGCAGCGCCGAGTTCGGCTTCTTCGGGGTCGTGGTATAGACACGGGTGCAGACGCCGCGCTTCTGCGGGTTCTGCTCCATCGCAGGAACCTTGCTCTTGGCCTTCTGCGGGTCGCGGCCCTTGCGGACCAGCTGGTTGATCGTCGGCATTGAAGCCTTCACCTTTCTTGAGGTTACTTTGCTGGAGCCATCACAAGCTATACGGAATACGAAAAGGACCATCGGCCACCGTCACCGGCGCCTTCGGCCCTTAATGCATCCAGCAATGTTCAAGCGTCGTTCCGGGAATCGCTCCCGTCGGACGGGCGGCGCTATACCGGCGCCGGCCCCCGCGGTCAATCCGTGCTACTTTTCGGGATCATGGCCCCAGTTCATCAGCGAATAGCGCCAGTCGGAGTGCGCCGCATCCTCCTTCGGCCCGCCCTGCGCCAGATGGCGGTGCACATAGCCGACAACTTTCTTCATATGCGCGTAATCGTCGTCGCTCAGGTCCGCCTTCTACGTCCGCTTGATCGCGACGATGCGGCGACCGGACTTGTGGCCGACGCTCTCGCCCCCGCCGTCGCCTCCCTCCCCCTTCCAGCCGACGCGCTTGCTGTCGTCGCTGTCGAGCCATTGTTCCAGCTCGGCGGGCGCCATGTTGACCGCCTCGGCAAAATCCTTCGCGATCCGGTCGTGGTCGTCGGCCATGGCATCTCTCCTCGCCCGTCCAAAGCGCGAACGGCGGAGCGGTTCAATTTCCACCACTTGCCGCGCGAAGGTCGCGCCCCCTATCAGGCGCGGCGATGACGCTCCCCCTCGACCTGCATCGCCCCGCGCGCGCCGCCTTGCTGCTGGCGCTCGTCGCCGTCGCGGCGCGCTTCGCGATGTGGGGCAATCCCGCGACCGGGTTCGACGAACAATATTACCTGCTGGTCGGCGACCGGCTGGCGCACGGCGCGCTGGTCTATGTCGACATCTGGGACCGCAAGCCGATCGGGCTGTTCCTGATCTTCGCCGCGATCCGGCAGCTGGGCGGCGACGGCGTCCTCCAATATCATCTGGTCGCCGCACTGGTCGCCTGGGCCACCGCGCTGGTCGTCCACCGCATCGCCGCGCGCGGCACCGGCCCCGCGGGAGCGCTGGCGGCGGCGGCGGCCTATCTCCTGTGGCTCGACTTCACCGAGGGCGAGGGCGGACAGGCCGCGGTCTTCTACAATTTGCCGATGATCCTCGCCGCCGCGCTGGTGCTGCGGCAGGTGGCGGCACGAGCCGCCCGGCGCCCGGTCGCGGCGGCGTTCGCGGCGATGCTGCTGTGCGGCGCGGCGTTGCAGATCAAATATTCGGTGCTGTTCGAGGGGGTGTTCTTCGGGTTGGCGCTGCTGTGGGCGGCGTGGCGGCGCGGGATGCGCCCGGCGACGCTCGCCGCCTATGCGGTCGCGCTGGCCGCGACCGCGCTGGTGCCAACGCTGATCGCGCTGGCCGCCTACGCCCGGATCGGCGCGCTCGACGCCTTCGTCTTCGCCAATTTCGTCTCGATCTTCGGCAAGGGCGGCGGCGCGCTGGCGGACAAGGCGATGGGCTGGCTGCTCGCGCTCGCGATCCTGTCGCCGCTATGGATCGCCGCGCTACTTGCACCGCGCGGCGCGAACGCCGATCCGGCGCGGCGCTTCGCCTGGGGCTGGCTCGCCGCGGCGCTGGTGGGGCTGTACCCCTTCCTCAACGGCCCCAACCCCAATGCGCTGCCGCCGATCCTGCTGCCGCTGGCGCTGCTCGCCGCGCCGGGGCTGGACCGGCGCCCGGGGCGCACGCTGGCGCTGCTGCTGACCATCTTCGCGGTGTCGCAGCTGGTGCTGCTGCTCACCATCCGGGTGAAGGGCACGCGGGCGCAGGCCTATGCCTTCGCCGCCGCCGCGACGCCGCGGCACGGCTGCCTCTACGTCTATGACGGCTATCCGGTGCTGTACCATCTGACGCACAGCTGCCTGCCGACGCGCTACGCCTTTCCGGGGATGCTCAACGTCCGGTGGGAGGACAATGCCGAGGCGCTGGGCGTCGATCCCGCCGCGGAGGTGCGCCGCATCCTGGCGACGCGCCCGGAGAAGATCGTCGACGTGCTGCCCGCGTTCGAGGGCGGCAACCCGCGCACCCGCGCGCTGGTCGAGGCGGCGCTGGCCCGCGACTATCGCGCGACCTTCGTGATACGGACCGGGGATACGCGGCGGATCGTCTATACCCGGCGGGATGTGGCGCGGTAAGAACCGCTGATTTCCGTTCGCCCTGAGGAGAGGCTGAGCCTGTCGAAGCCTCGTCTCGAAGGGCAAGTGCGACGCTTATGCTTCGAGACGGCATTTCGACAGGCTCAATGCCTCCTCAGCACGAACGGATGTGAGGAGGAGGTAAAGACGCGCCTCACTCCACCCGCACGCCGCCCTTCAGCACCGCGACCGGATGCTCCAGCACGGTCACGTCGGCGGTGGGATCGCCCGTCACCGCCACCATGTCGCCCCAGCGACCCACCGCGATCGCGCCGACATCGTCGCGCCCCAGCGCCAGTGCCGCCTGCGAGGTCGCGGCGCGGATCGCCTGTAGCGGCGTCATCCCCCATTGCACCATCTTGGCGAACTGCTTCGCATTGTCGCCATGCGGATAGACGCCGGCATCGGTGCCGAAGGTCATCGCCACGCCCATCCGCACCGCGCGCTGGAACGTCTGGCGCTGCTTCAGCCCGATCGCCTTCTCCTTGTCGAGACTCTCCTGCTCGGTGCCGTTCTTCGTGCCGGTCGCCAGGATGTAGTCGTCGTTGTAGATGTCCATGTCGAACCAGGTCTTGTGCTGGATCGCGAGCCTCATCGCCTCGTCCGACGCCAGGCTGACATGCTCGATCGTGTCGATGCCCGCGACGATCGCGGCCTTGATCCCCTCGTCGCCGTGCGCGTGCGCGGCGACCTTCAGGTGGAGCATGTGCGCCTCGTCCGCGATCGCCTTCATCTCCTCGACGCTCAACTGCTGCCCGCCGACCGAATCGCCCAGCGAGAAGACACCGCCGGTGGCGCAGATCTTGATGACCTCCGCGCCGTATTTGTGCAGCCAGCGCACCTTGGCGCGCGCCTCTTCGGGTGAGTTGACGACGCTGGGCAGCGTCTTGTCATAGGAGGGCGGCAGCGCATTGTCGTCGCAATGCCCGCCGGTGGCGCCGATCGCATAGCCCGCCGGCACGATCCGCGGGCCGATCACCCAGCCGCCATCGATCGCCTCCTTCAGCCCGACGTCCTGAAAGTCCGCCGCGCCGACGTTGCGCACCGTGGTGAAGCCCGCGCGCAGCGTCTTCGCCGCATTCGCCACCCCCACCGCGCCCCAGAAGCTGTCGGTATATTTCAGCGTCTGGTAGCCGCCGATCTCGGCCAGGCTGGTCAGGTGAACGTGCATGTCGATCAGCCCGGGCACGAGCGTGACGTCGCCCAGATCGACGCGCTTCGCGTCCGCGGGCGCATTGCCGCCGCTGGTGGAGACGATCCTGCCGTCGGTAACGACGATCATCGGGCGCTCGACCATCCGCCCGCTGTCGACGTCCAGCATCCGCGCCGCGGTGACGACCACCGTCTCCGCCCCCGCGGGCACCGTCGTCGTCGCGAGCGCCATCAGCGCCCAGCCTGCTGCCTTCATGCCATGATCCCCTTTTCGTTGCGCGGGAGCATGGCGCGGCGCCGTCAGTCGCGCAACCGCTCGCTCAGGAAGTCGATCAGCCGTTCCACCCGCGCCGGGCGCAGCGCGCTGGGCGGGGTCAGCAGGTGGAGCCCCACCGGGGCCGGCGCCCAATCGGGCAGGATCTCCACCACCTGTCCATTGGTCAGCGTCTCGCCCAGGATGAACCCCGGCAGTCGCGCGATCCCCAGCCCCGCGACCAGCGCGGGCACCAGCGCATCGCCGCTGTTCGCCGCCAGCGGCCCTTGCGCCTTGACCGACAATTCGCTGCCGTCGCGCCCGCGAAAGCGCCACGGGCCGGTGATGTTGGTGTAGGAGAGCAATTGATGCTCGCCCAGTTGCGCGGGATGCGTGGGCGTACCGTGACGCGCCAGATAGGACGGCGCGGCGACCAGATGCGTCGCCACCCCGCACAGCCGCCGCGCGCGCAGCGAGCTGTCGGGCAGATCGGCGATCCGCAACGCGACGTCATAGCCCTCCGCGACGATATCGACCCGTGCGTCGGACAGATGCAGCTCGATCTCCACCGCGGGATGCGCGACCAGGAATTCCGCCACCAGCGGCGCCACGTTGCGCATCCCGAACGCCATCGGCGCGGCCAGCCGGACACGGCCCGCGGGCGCGCTGGCTCCCTGCCGCGCCGCCTCCTCGGCTGCCTGCGCCTCCGCCACGATCCGCGCGGCATGGTCGGCCAGCGGGCGCCCGGCCTCGGTCAGCGCCAGCCGGCGCGAGGTGCGGTGGAACAGCGACAGTCCCAGATGCGCTTCCAGCCGCGACACGCCCTTGGAGACCGTCGCCTTGCTGAGTCCGATCGCATCCGCCGCGCCGCTGAACGAGCGATGCTCCGCGACGGCGGCGAAGATCGCCCAGGCTTCGAGGTCCGGTATCCGCATCCTTCCTGCGTATCGATCGAAACGATCCGTTTCAATCGTTTCCGTTTTCGTGAGCGCCGGTGCGTCCTATCTCCCGACCATCATCAGGAGGTTGCAGTGATGACCATTGGGACGACCACCGACACCATCGCCCGCGTCGACCGCCGCGGCTTCGACACGCTGGGCCATGCCGATCACGGCTGGCTCGACGCGCGCCATCATTTCTCGTTCGCCAATTATCACGATCCCGCCCGCATGGGCTGGGGCGCGATCCGGGTGTGGAACGACGACGTGATCGCCCCCAACAGCGGCTTTCCGCCGCACCCGCATCGCGACATGGAGATCGTCACCTATGTCCGCTCCGGCGCGATCACGCACCAGGATTCGATGGGCAATGTCGGCCGGACCGAAGCGGGCGACGTGCAGGTGATGAGCGCCGGCTCGGGCGTGCGCCACGCCGAATACAATCTGGAGGCGCAGCCGACCACTTTGTTCCAGATCTGGATCGAGCCGACGCGCCATGGCGGCAGCCCCAGCTGGGGCGCGAAGCCCTTTCCCCGGGGCGATCGCTCGGGCCGGTTCGTGACGCTCGCCAGCGGCTATGACGCCGATCTGTCCGGCGATCAGCCCGCGCTGCCGATCCGCGCCGAAGCGCGCGTGCTGGCGGCGACGCTGAGGGCGGGCGAGACGCTGACGCATACCGTCGGCGACGGCCGCCACGCCTATCTCGTCCCCGCCACCGGCGCGATCGAGATCGACGGACAGCGCTTCGCCGCGCGCGACGGCGCCGCCATGTCGGCCGGCACCGCCACCATCACCGCGATCGAGGACGCCGAGATCGTCCTGGTCGACGCCGAATGACGTTCACGAAGGGAGTCGTACAATGACCAAGGTCCTCGTCCTCTATTATTCCTCCTACGGCCATATCGAGCAGATGGCGGACGCCGTCGCCGAGGGCGCACGCGAGGGCGGCGCGGAGGTGGACATCCGCCGCGTCGCCGAGACCGCCCCGGCCGAGATCGTCAAGGCGGCCGGGTTCAAGACCGACACCGCACATCCGGAGATCGAGGGGCCGGACGCGCTCGCCGGCTATGACGCAATCGTCGTCGGCGCGCCGACCCGCTATGGCCGGATGCCCAGCCAGATGGCCGCCTTCTGGGACACGACCGGCGGGCTGTGGATGCGCGGCGGGCTGGTCGGCAAGGTCGGCGGCGCCTTCACCTCCACCGCCAGCCAGCACGGCGGGCAGGAGACGACGCTGTTCTCGATCATCACCAACCTGCTCCACCACGGCATGACCATCGTCGGGCTGGACTATGGCTATCAGGGGCAGATGGGGGTGAAGGAGGTGCATGGCGGCACGCCCTATGGCGCCAGCACGCTGGCGGACGGCGACGGCAGCCGCCAGCCGAGCCAGATCGACCTGGACGGCGCGCGGTATCAGGGCCGCCGCATCGCGCAGACCGCAGCGAAGCTGGCGGGGTGACGCTTTAAGCCCCTCCCCTTCAGGGGAGGGGTTGGGGTGGGGCGGTCAGGAGCCACAAGTGCTGCTCTCGGTGAGACCTCCCCCACCCCTGCCCAGTGTCAGGTAAACGATGCCCCGCATCGTTTAGGTCATGCCGGGGGCATGACCGACCTGACACTCCTGAAGGGGAGGGGTTGAGAGGGCTACCTCCGCTTCCGCACCTTGCACTTCCCTCGCTTGCACTCCGGCGGCGGGATCGCGCCCATATACACCGGCGGTGGCGTAACCTCGCGGATCACGACCGCATCGGGCGCCACCGCCGGCGTCGCCGGAAACTGCGCCCGCGCCCGCGCGAACACCGCGCGCGCTCTGGCCGCGCCGGGCGCATTGCCGCTCGCGCCAACCCAGCGCCAGTGCCATGGCTCCCACTTCACCCGCTGGCGGTTGCCGGCGGGAAACGACATCTCGAACCCGAAGCGCGGCGCATTCGCCGCCAGCCAGCGGAACGCCGGCGTCGCGGCGATGCACGCCTCCGCGTCCGGGCAGTCGTTGAGCCGTGGGCGGAAGGCGAAGTCGAGCGCGAAGCCGGTCGCATGTTCGCTATGCCCCGGCGGCGCCACCGACTGCGCGCGGGTATCGACCGCCGCCTGCGCCTCGCGGCAGAACACCGATTGCTGGTAGCCGAGCGAGCGATGGCACGACAGCGTCAGGATACGCCCGCCCACCGTGGGATCGCCCGCCGCGGCGGCGAGCAGCCGCAGCAGGTCCGGCAGCATGTCGCGCCGCACGAGGCATGCGCCGCCCGCGTTCCACTCGCCCGGCACCGCCACCAGCTCGCCCGGCGCGACGTCGCCATAGGGCAGATGCCCCAGCACGCGCCCGTCCGCCGCCACCGACGGCTGGCGCCCGTCGGCGCACAATTGCGCCTGCGCCGGAACGGCGACGATCGGCATCAGGACGGCGGCAAGCAGGCGGCGCAGCATGACGCCCTCTGGCCAGCGGAGCGCCATGATGGCAAGGGCCGTTCCCATGCTGGGTGACCGGGTGCTCTTCCTCGACGGCGAGGCGTTGGTGATCGACAAGCCCGCGGGGCTGCCGGTGGACAGGCCGCGTGATGGCGCGATCAGCCTGGAGAATCATCTCGAATCGCTCAAGTTCGGATTTCAGCGCTGGCCGATGGCGGTGCATCGCCTCGACCGCGACACCAGCGGCTGCCTGTTGCTGTCGCGCAATCGCAAGGCGCATGCCCGCTTCCAGCAGGCGTTCGAACAGGGGCTGGTGACGAAGCGCTACGTCGCGGTGCTGGATGCGGTGCCGCGCGATTCGGCGGGGCTGATCGACCTGCCGCTGAACAAGATCTCCAGCGTCGAGCGCGGCTGGCGGATGACCGGCCACCCGCGCGGCAAGAGCGCGCGCACCGCCTGGACGCTGCTGGCGGAACGCGACGGCCGCGCCTTGGTCGAGTTCCGCCCGGAAACGGGGCGCACCCACCAGATCCGCGTCCACGCGCTGGAGGGGCTGGGGGCGGCGGTCACCGGCGACGCGGTCTATGGCGCGGCGCATCCCGCGGGGATGATGCTCCACGCCGCCGCGCTGACCGTGCCGCGCGCGGGCAAGCCCGACATCGCGGCCGAGGCGCCGTGGCCGGAGCGATTCGCCGCGGTCGGGTTCGACCATGGCTGACGTGCCCGACGATGCGGTGGAGGAACGCTTCCTCGCCGCCACCGGGCCGGGCGGACAGAACGTCAACAAGGTCGCCACCGCGTGCCAGTTGCGCGTCGACGTGTTCCGGCTGGGGCTGTCGCCGGAAACCTATCGCCGGCTGAAGGTGATCGCGGGCAGCCGCCTGACTGCATCGGGCACGCTGGTGCTGACCGCGCGCCGCTATCGCACGCAGGAGGCCAACCGCCAGGACGCCCGCGCCCGCCTGACCGAGATGCTGGTCGAGGCGGAGAAGCGCGAGGCGCGCCGGGTGAAGACCAAGCCCTCGCGCGCGGCGAAGGCGCGGCGGGTGGACGAGAAGAAGGGCCGCGCGCAGGTGAAGGCGGGTCGCGGCAAGGTGCGGCTGGATTGAGGGTTCAGCCACTGCGGTGGCCTTGCAGAACACGTCACCCCGGACTTGATCCAGGGTCCCGCTTTCACGACGACGTGGCAGAAGAAGCGGGACCCCGGGTCAAGCCCGGGGTGACGGGGGGAGGTGACGAACGACGTCCCTGCCCCTACCTGACGCACCATGTACACCTTCGACATCGCCGCCGGATCCAAGCAGGAGCTGTACCGCGACCTCCACGCCGCGCTCGACGCGCTCACCGCGGGCGAACCCGACGCGATCGCCAACATGGCCAATGCCGCCGCGTTGATCGCGCAGTATCTGCCCGACCTCAACTGGTCCGGCTTCTACCGCATGATCGACGGCGAGTTGGTGCTCGGCCCGTTCCAGGGCAAGGCCGCGTGCATCCGCATCCCGCTGGGCAAGGGCGTGTGCGGCACCGCGGCGGCGGAGCGGCGGACGCAGCTGGTGGAGGACGTCCATGCCTTTCCCGGCCACATCGCCTGCGACGCGGCGAGCCGGTCGGAGCTGGTCGTCCCGATCCTCGACGGCGAGCGGCTGGTCGGCGTGCTCGACCTCGACAGCCCCGCGCCCGCGCGCTTCGACGCGGAGGATGCGCGCGGGTGCGAGGCGCTGATGGCGTTGCTCGCCCCGCGGCTGTAACCGTCCCGCGCTTCCCGATTCGGGACACGCCGCACGCTGGTTGCGTTACGGTGCCGATGATAGGCAACTCCGGTCAGGATGGACGCGTTGCGACGCGCAATCCACGAACAGGGGAGTTTCCCGTGCTCATGCGCACGCTGCTGATCGCCACCGCCGCCCTCGCCACCCCGCTCGCCGCCATCACCGCGGAGGCGCAGGCGCCGATCGCGCATCATGGCCGTGGCTGGAACGGCGGGCATTGGAACCACGGTGCCGCGTGGAACGGCACGCGCGGGCGCTGGGGCGGGCAGGTCGGCGGCCGCTGGTGGGGCGGGATGCGCGCACCCGGCGGCTGGGGCGCGTACCGCCGCCCAGTGCGCGGCTGGGTGCTGCCCAGCTATTGGGTCGCGCCGACCTGGTACGTCAACGACTGGTCTGCCTATGGCCTGCCGCAGCCGCCGCAGGGCTATGCCTGGTCGCGCTATTACGACGATGCGGTGCTGATCGACGGCCGCGGCAGCGTGTACGACAGCGTCGGCGGGGTCGCCTGGGATCGTGGCGAGGGCGGCTATGCCGATGACGATCGCGGCTATGACGGCGTGGGCGATGAATATGGCGCGCCGCAACTGCCCTATCCCCAGCTGCCCTATCCGACGCGCGACGCCGACAACGGGCTGGGCGGTGCGGCGATCGGTGCGGTCGTCGGCGGGGTCGCGGGCAATGTGATCGCGGGGCGCGGCAACCGGCTGGGCGGCACGCTGCTCGGCGCCGGGGCGGGCGCGCTGGCCGGAATGGCGATCGACCGGTCCGATCGCGCCGGCCGCGTGCCGGTCGCCCCTCCGCCCGCCTATGGCGCGGGCTATGCGCCGCCCCCGGCCTATGGCGCCGGCTATGCCCCGCCGCCGCCGTATCGCGCGGGCGGCGCGCCGGTGGTCGCCTATCAGCAGGGCAGCTATGGCGGCGATTACGCCGGGACGACCTATTCGGGCACGACCTATTACGGCCCCGCCCCGGCCCCGCATGTGAGGCCGGCACCGATGCCGCAGCGCTATCCGGCGCCCTATGGCTATGGCGCGCCGGCCACGATGGTGGCGGGCGACGGCACGGTGGTGACGACGTCGAGCACGCAAGGCAGCGCAGGCTATGTCGCGGGCGGGGTGGTATTATCCCGGCACCACGATCACCACCGTCACCGTCCAGTCGGGCAGCAGCGCGGCCGCCGAGGTGATCGAGGAGGATGCGATCGCCTACAAGGGGCGCCGGTTCACCAAGGGCGGGTGCCGCTGCTGACAGGGACATCGTGCTCCGGCGCAGGTGAGGACGCCTATTTCTTCTCCTTGCCCGCGAAGGTGACGATGCTCTCGGCGCCGTCGCTCCCCAGCGCGGCGACACCGAAGAAATGGTCGTCCACCGCGACGCCGGGAACGTCCAGCACGGTCGCGGTCGTGTCGCGCGACTGTTGCCAGTCCTGCGCGTCCGCTCGCCGCCAATAGACGCGATACCCCGCCGCGCCCGGCACCGCGGACCACGTCACCTTCGTATCGTAGGACAAGGCGCCGCCGATCGCCGCGCTGGCGGGCGCAGGCGGCGCCGCCGCCAGCCGCGCGATCGTCGCCACGTTGATCGCGGTGACCTTCGCCAGATAGGCGAAGTCCATCCCCTCGACCGTGTCGCCATAGACGCGCCCGCCCTCGGTGCGCAGGTCCTGATGCTGGCGATCCCAATTCTCCGCCGCGACGGTGAAGCGCACCGCGGGGAAGCCCAGCGCCAGGAACGGTTCGTGATCGCCGCCGCGACCGAAGCGGTCGGGACGGCGATCGACGAAGACGTCGAACCCGCCCGGCAGCGTGGTGGCGACCTTGTCGATCGTCTTGGCCAGCGCGCGGCTGGGGCCATCATCCTCGCCGCCGATCGCACGACGGTCGATCGCCTGCACCAGCGATTCGCTGGCGCGGATCCCCTCGGAGAAGACGCGGACATGCGCGTCCTTCACCACGCCGCCCTGCCCGACCGAATTGCCGACGATGTCGTTGTTGAGCATCGCATCGACCTGCCACCCGCGCGCCTTCGCGGTATCCGCCAGCAGGGTTGCGCCCAGCAGCCCCTGCTCCTCGCCGGAGAAGGCGACATAGACGATATTGGCGCGGAACTTCTCCCGGCTCAGCAGGCGCGCCGCCTCCAGCACCAGCGAGACGCCGCTCGCATCGTCATTGGCGCCGGGTGCGTCGGCGGTGGCGTTCATCACGTCGGTGACGCGGCTGTCGATATGCGCTCCGACGATGACGTAGCGATCGGGGTCGGAGCCCTTCTGCACGCCCAGCACATCCTCGATCATGACGCCGTCCGGCGCGCGGGCGTTGACGAAACGGCGCTGCGGGCGCTCGACCGCGATACACCCGCCGCAGCCACGCGACAGCCGTGCAAATTCCCCCGCGACCCAGTCGCGCGCGGCACCGATGCCGCGTTTCGGATCGGTGGCGGACGACAGCGAATGGCGCGTGCCGAACGACACCAGCTTCTCGACGTTCGCGCGCAGGCGGGGTTGCGAGGGCATGTCGCGCGCGATGGCGGGCGTAGCGAGCAGGGTCGAGGCGGCGAGCAGGGTGCGGAAGATCATCGCGCGGTGATGGCGGAAGAACGGCCGATGCTCAACCACTTGCCCCACTGTCATTCCCATCTCCGCAGGGATGACGTTAGCTCAACCGGTCGATCGCGTCCGCGTCCAGCCCGCCCGGCACGATCATCAGCGGCACCGGCAGCGTCCCGGCCTCCGCCGCGAAGTGGCTGACCAGCGCGCCCGGCGCGCCGCTCGCCGCCGCGCCCAGCACCAGAGCGGCGATGCTGGGATTGTCGGCGATCATCTCGCGGATCACCTTCGGCCCCTCGCCCTCGCGCACGGTCAGCGCCGGGCGCACCCCGGATTCCTCCAGGATGGTGCCCGCCGCGCGCGCGACCAGCCCCTCGGCATGCTGGCGCTGCTCCTGCTCGATCGTCGCCTGTACGCCGCCGAAGGGAATGAACTCCTGCGGCGGCAGCAGCGCGAGGATCTCCACCCCGCCCCCGGTCTTCACCGCGCGGCGCGCCGCGAAGCGCAGCGCGCTCAGGGCCTCGGGCGTCTCGTCGATCACGGTCAGGTAGATGCGCATCGCGCGCTTCTACGCCCCGCATACGTAATCGCCAAGGCGCGCGCACTTGACCCTACGGCGTGCGTCCGCGACAGACGCGACTTCCCCAGGAGCCTTTCGAGGATCACGATGCCCATCGAAATCAAGATGCCTGCCCTGTCGCCGACGATGGAGGAAGGCACGCTCGCCAAATGGCTCGTCAAGGAAGGCGACACGGTGAAGTCCGGCGACATCATGGCCGAGATCGAGACCGACAAGGCGACGATGGAATTCGAGGCGGTCGACGAAGGCGTCATCGCCAAGATCGTGGTGGCCGAGGGCGCCGACGGGGTGAAGGTGGGCGAGGTGATCGCGCTGCTCCAGGCGGACGGCGAGGAGGCCGGCGATAGCACCCCCGCCCCTGCCGCGAAGGAAAGCGAGGCCAAGCCCTCCCCCGCCGACCCCAACAAGACCGGAAGCGAGGCCAAGCCGGCGAAGGAAGCGGCCGAGGACCACGGCAAGCCCGCCGACACGCAGGTCGCCAAGGAAGAGAAGCCCGCCGCCCCCGCGCGACAGGATGGCGCCAAGGAAGATGGGCGCGTCAAGGCCAGCCCGCTGGCGCGCCGCATCGCCGCGGACAAGGGCGTCGACCTGTCGGCGGTGCAGGGCTCCGGCCCCAACGGCCGCATCGTGAAGGCCGATGTCGAGGGCGCGCAGCCCGGCGCGGCGCCGGCCGCCAAGGCGAGCGAGGCACCCGCGACCGCCGCGCCGGCACCTGCGAAGCCCGCCGCGATCCCCGATATCCCGCACGAGCTGACCAAGCTCAGCAACATGCGCAAGACGATCGCGCGTCGCCTGACCGAGTCGAAGCAGCAGGTGCCGCACATCTACCTCACGGTCGACGTGCGCCTCGACAAGCTGCTGAAGCTGCGTACCGAGCTGAACGCGGGGCTGGAGGCGCGCGGGGTCAAGCTGTCGGTCAACGACCTGATGATCAAGGCGTTGGCGGTGGCGCTGGTGCAGGTGCCCAAGTGCAACGTGATGTTCACCCCGGACCAGCTCGTCAGCTTCGCGCGCGCCGACATCTCGGTCGCCGTGTCGACGCCGGAAGGGCTGATCACCCCCGTCATCACCGAGGCGGATAGCGCGTCGCTGTCGAGCATCTCGACCCGGATGAAGGATCTGGCCGCGCGCGCCCGCGACAAGAAGCTGAAGCCGGAGGAGTTCACCGGCGGCACCGCGTCGATCAGCAACATGGGCATGTACGGGATCAAGCAGTTCGAGGCGGTGATCAACCCGCCGCAGGGCATGATCCTGGCGATCGGCGCGGGCGAGAAGCGCCCCTGGGTGATGGAAGACGGCCAGCTGGGCGTCGCCAGCATCATGAGCGCGACCGGCAGCTTCGACCATCGCGCGATCGACGGCGCGGACGGTGCGGAGCTGATGCAGGCGTTCAAGACGCTGGTCGAGAACCCGCTGTCGATGCTCGCCTGAGGCAGGGGCGGCGATGGCGCAGATGCAGCTGCCCGAGGTGTGGCGCGAGTTCGCCTGGGGGCTGCTCGGCCTCGGCATCACCGCGCTGTGCTTCGCGGGCGCGGCGTGGAGCTATCCGCAAGGGTATGAGACGATCTGGGCGATCGGCGGCCTGACCATGGCCGCGGTCGCGATCCTGAGCGGGCGGGAGGTGATGCGCGTGCACGCCGCCTCCCCCGCGACGACCAAGGACATTCATCATGGCTGACACCTACGACCTCATCGTGCTCGGTTACCATGCGGTGGGCGGTGCCGTGGCTATGGTCGGTTGTAAGGAGTTGACCGGCGCGTGAGCCGTCGGCGGTTTGCCATGGCGCTGCTCGCCGCGCTGATTACATCATTTCCGATGTTGCCGGCAGTCGCTATACTCGCGGCGGCGGGCTCACCAATGCTTTCAGTTGCCTTTGCTGCAACCATGTTCCTGCCCGCGCTCCTGGGTATACTTCTGGTTCAGATGCCGCTTAAGACAATCCTGACGAGTCAGAATGTCGGCTGGGGCTATATTTTGCCGGCTGTTACAGCAGCGAATCTCACCTTGGTATTTGGACTTGCAGCAGTGCTTGATGCTTCCTTAGGCTTTATGAGCACATTGCTTCTGGTACTTTATACAATCTTCGCCACTGCGGTTTGGACGACGCTCGATGATCGAGCACTTCACGGCCGCGAAGGCTACTCTCGGGGACGTTATCATGGCTGACACCTACGATCTCATCGTGCTCGGCTCCGGCCCGGGCGGTTACGTGGCGGCGATCCGTGCGTCGCAGCTGGGCCTGAAGGTCGCGATCGTCGAGCGCGAGCGGCTGGGCGGCATCTGCCTCAACTGGGGCTGCATCCCGACTAAGGCGCTGCTGCGCACGTCGGAAATCTATCACTATATGACCCACGCCGCCGATTACGGGCTGAAGGCGGAGAAGATCGGGTTCGATCTCACCAAGATCGTCGAGCGCAGCCGCAAGGTGTCGGGGCAGCTCAACGCCGGCGTCAAGTCGCTGATGAAGAAGAACAAGGTGACCGTGGTCGAGGGCGTCGGCGCGCTGACCGGGAAGGGCAAGCTGTCGGTCAGGCAGGGCAACGGTACCGTCGAGCTGGAAGCGAAGCACATCCTGATCGCCACCGGCGCGCGGGCGCGCGACCTGCCCTTCGCCAAGGCCGACGGCAAGCGCATCTGGACCTATCGCCACGCGATGGTGCCCCAGGAGATGCCGACCAAGCTGCTGGTCATCGGATCGGGTGCGATCGGCGTGGAGTTCGCCAGCTTCTACAACGACATGGGTGCCGAGGTGACGATCGTCGAGATGCTGCCGCGCATCCTGCCGGTCGAGGACGAGGAAGTCAGCGCCTTCATGGAGAAGCGCCTGACCAAGGATGGCATAAAGATCGTCACCGGCGCGGGCGTCGAGAAGATCGACACCGATGCGAAGGGCGTGAAGGCGACCATCAAGGGGAAGGACGGGAAGTCCGTCACCGAGGACTACAGCCACGTCATCGTCGCGATCGGCATCGTGCCGAATACCGAGGAGATCGGGCTGGAGACGCTGGGCGTCACGACCGAGCGCGGCCATATCAAGGTCGACGGTTTCGGCCGTACCAATGTCGAGGGCATCTACGCGATCGGCGACGTCACCGGCGCGCCGTGGCTGGCGCACAAGGCGAGCCACGAGGGCGTGGTGTGCGTCGAGAAGATCGCGGGCGAAGACCCGCATCCGTTCGAGACGTGGAACATCCCCGGCTGCACCTACTCCCGCCCGCAGGTGGCGTCGGTCGGGCTGACCGAGGCGAAGGCGAAGGAGCAGGGCCGCGACGTGAAGGTCGGCAAGTTCCCCTTCATCGGCAACGGCAAGGCGATCGCGCTGGGCGAGGCGGACGGCTTCATCAAGACCGTGTTCGACGCCAAGACCGGGGAGCTGCTGGGCGCGCACATGGTCGGCGCGGAAGTGACCGAGCTGATCCAGGGCTATGTCGTCGCGCGCCAGCTGGAGACGACCGAAGCCGAGCTGATGGAGACGGTCTTCGCGCATCCGACGCTGAGCGAGATGATGCACGAGAGTGTGCTGGGCGCCTACGGCCGGGCGCTGCATTTTTAGTACAATGTAAGCCCCTCCCCTTCAGGGGAGGGGTTGGGGTGGGGCAGTCACGAGCGGCAGTCTCGGTGAGACCTCCCCCACCCCCAACCCCTCCCCTGAAGGGGAGGGGCTTTTCGCTCACCTCACCCCAAATACCTTATGGTGGACAGCGGCTTAACCGCGTCCCTTCGTAAGTTCTTCCGCTGTTCCCGGCATCTTCGGGGACATGAAGTACGCGTTCCGTCTTCCCCGTTCGCGAGTCGCCGCCCTGATGACGGCGGCGGCGCTCACCGTTGGCGCCGAGGCGCGCGCCGATGACCTCGCCGTCGACGGCGGCGGACGTCCGACGTCCGCGCTCGCCGCGATCGTCGCGCGACAGGGGGGCATCCCCGTCGCTGCGGCGTCGGTGGCGGCGGTGCCGCGCGCGAGCGCCACTGCCGATCGTTACGGTCTAGCATCGGTTCCTTTCGCGACCGTTAACCGCGACGCACCGGACGTGTTCGGCTCCACCTCGCTGCGGGTCGGGCGCACCCCGCTGGACGCGCGGTGGCAGCGCGTGTCGCTGGGCGCCGCGCGCGGGCTGAACGAGCCGGCGCGGCGCTTCGTCGCCTCGATCCGTCACCTGACACCGCGCGAGCAGGTCGATGCGGTCAACGGCTGGGTCAATGCGCGCGTGACCTTCCAGGCGGATCGCGACGGGCACGACGACTGGGCCAGTGCCGCGCAGACGCTGCGCAGCGGGCGCGGCGATTGCGAGGATTTCGCGATCGCCAAGCTGCAATTGCTGCGCGCACTGGGCCATCCCGCGACGTCGCTCTATTTCGTCGTCGCGCAGGATCTCGTCCGGCGGCAGGGCCATGCGGTGCTGGTGGTGCGCCAGCAGGGCAGGATGCTGATGCTCGACAGCAATACCAACCGGATTCAGGACGCGACTCGGCGCGCCGACTATCGCCCGATCCTGTCCTTCTCCGCCGATCGCGCGTGGATCCACGGCTATGCCAGCGATCCCCAGCCGATGCGCGTCGCAGATGCCGATCGCGACCGCCCGAGTGTGACATTATGATGCCATATCAGGAGCTACTGCCCCAAATCTGGTAAATTCTCAGTTAACGTCGTTGACCTTTCCCGACTCCGGCGCGCTACAATGCGCGTCGGAGTTCGGGAGCGTCATCCATGGTCAGTGTACGTGTCGCCGCAGAAGCGGCCCCGCGGGTGCAGGACGAGCAGGGCCGCGGCCCCCTGCCCGCCGCCGCGACGGACGGAGCCACGCGCACCATCACGGGCCAGGGTGGCGGCACGATGCGCATCGCGGTGCCGGTCGACGGCGTGGTGCAATTGCCCGCCGGCACCGACCTGGGCACGATCGTGGCGGACGGGCGCGACCTGGTGGTGGCGCTGCCCGACGGGACGAAGCTGGTCATCGTCGACGGCGCGGTGTTCGTGCCCGACCTGGTGGTCGGCACCGTGGAGGTTCCGCCCACCACGTTGGTCGCGCTGCTGATCGGGCACGAGCCGCAGACCGCGGCCGGTCCGCCGTCCAGCTCGGGCGGGAATTTCGCGGTGCCGGTCGGCACGCTGGGCGACGCCTTCGCACTCGGCGACCTGCTGCCGCCCACCGCGCTGGCCTTCACCGTGCCGACGTTCGAGGATATCGACGTGCGTCCGCGCACGGCGGCGATCGACAATCTGTTCCCCGACATCACCATCACCACGCCGGAAACGCCGGGCGGCGCGGTCGATGCGGTCGCCACCGTGTCGGAGGCCGGGCTGCCCGCGCGCGGCGGCGAGCCGGCGGGGTCCAACGCCGCCTCCGATCTGGAGATCACGACCGGCTCGGTCCAGTACGATCCCGGTGACGGCCCCGCGACCGTCGCGGTCGACGGCACCGCGATCACCGCGGTCGGGCAGACGATCACCACCACCTTCGGCGTGCTGACGATCACCGCGGTGCGCGCCGACGGGTTCGACTATCGCTACACGCTCAGCGACAATACTTCCGGCAGCAACGTGCGCGACGTGCTGAACGTGACCGTCACCGATCGCGACGGCGATGTCGCGACGGGGACGCTGACGGTGACGATCATCGACGACGTCCCGACCGCGCGCGCCGACGTCGACAGCGTCGCGGTGCCGACCGGCCCCGCTGCGGCGTCCGCGACCGTGGGGGTCGACTTCACCGATGCCGCTTTCTGGTCGGGTGTGCCCGCGGGCAGCACCTCGGTCGCGCTCAACGGCGCGACGCTGTCGTCGATCAACGGCGCGCTGAGCTTCTATCTGGGCGCCAGCGTCCTGTCGCCGAACGACGGGCGCGCGGGCCAGGGCTGGACCAACGAGATCGACGCCTACAACGACCAGCCCGAGGGGCTGCGCATCACCTTCGCCACCGCGCAGTCCAGCGTGCGGCTGGCGCTGGGGCAGATGTACGAGGAGCGGACCTTCGGCCAGACGCCGGAGGCGGAGCGCGTCACCGTGCTGGTCACGCTGGCGGACGGGACGACGCAGACCCGCACCGTCGCCGCCACCGCCACCTCGCAACCCGGGATCGTCAACGTCGCGCTCAACGCGTCCGATTTCGGCGGCGTGGCGATCGCCTCGGTCGTGCTGACCCCGGACCTGACGCCACCGACCGTGCCGGCAGGCGTCAACGGCGGCGCCAACGCCACGCTGCCCTATTCCGAATTCGTGCTGCGCGGCATCAGCTATGACGTCATCGACGCCACGCCGCCGACCGCGCCGTTCGCGGACGGCAACGTCCTGACGGGGGTCGGCGGCACCGATGCCAACACCAGCGACGGCGTCGCCGATGTGCAGGGCGCGGACGGCGCCACCGTCACCGGCGTGGTCGCGGGCGTCGTCACCAGCGCCGCGGGCAATCTGGGCAGCGCGGTCGCGGGGGCGTTCGGCACGCTGACGCTGTCGGCGGACGGCAGCTATCGCTACGTCCCCTCCTCCACCAATGCGGAGCTGCGCGCGCTGATCCCGGGCGAGACGCGCACCGACACGTTCACCTATACGATCATCGACGGCGACGGCAGCACGTCGACCACCACGCTGACGATCACGATCGACGGCACCGACGATCCCGTCGCGCTGACCGGGCTGACCCCGGCGATCACCGGCGGCGACGTGATCGTGGCGGAGGCGAACCTCGCCAACGGCACCGCGCCCGATGTCGCCGCGCTGGCGCAGCCGGGCGACTTCACGATCGTCGCGCCGGACGGCTATGGCAGCCTCAGCATCGCGGGCCAGACGGTGATGACCGGGGGCCTGTTCACCGCCACCACCATCACCACCCCGCTTGGCAACACGCTGGCGATCACCGCGTTCGACGCCGCCACGGGGCGCGTCAGCTATCAATACACGCTCAATGGCCCGATCGATTCCAGCGGCACCGCGGGCGACCGCGTGACGGAGACGTTCAACGTCGTCGCCACCGATCGCAACGGCTCCGCGACGCAGGGGTCGCTGGTCGCGACGATCGTCGACGATGCGCCGATCCTGTCCGCCGACGTCGACAGCGTCACGGTCGGCACCCCTTCGGGGCAGCAGGTCGCGACGACGGCGGTCGACTTCACCGACGCCAGCCTGTGGAACGGCGTGCCCGCGGGCAGCACGCAAGCCGGGTTCGGCGGCGGCGGCGTCACGCTGTCGTCGGTCAATGGCGCGCTCGGCTATTATCTCGGCGCCAGCGTCTTCTCGCCCAGCGACGGACAGCCGCGGCAGGGCTGGACCAACGAGGTCGACGCCTACAACGACCAGCCGGAGGGGCTGGTCCTCTCCTTCGCGCAGGCGCAGTCGACGGTGCGCATCTCGCTGGGGCAGATGTATCAGGAGCGATTGTTCAACCCGACGCCGGAGTCGGAAAAGGTCGACGTCACCGTCACGCTGGCGGACGGATCGACCGCGACCCGCGTCGTCGCCGCTACTGCGACGACGCAGCCGGGGCTGGCGGAGATCACGCTCACTTCCGCCGACTTCGGCGGTCAGGCGATCCGCTCGGTCACGCTGACGCCCGATCTTGCCACGCCGACCCCGCCGGCGGGCGGCGGCACCCCGGCGAACCTCAACCTGCCCTATTCGGAATTCGTGCTGCGCGGGGTCGAGTTCCAGACCACGACCGACACCCCCGCCTCGCGCTCCTTCGCGGACGGCAACGTGCTGACCGGCATCGGCGGCACCGACGCCAACGCCACCGACGGCGTCGCCGACCGGCTGGGTGCCGATGGCGGACAGGTGACCGCGGTGGGGCTGGGCTATCAGGTCGGCACCGGCGGGGTCGGCACCCCGCTGACCGGCACCTATGGCACGCTGACGCTGGCGGCGGACGGGTCGTACACCTACGTCCTCAACAACGATCTGGCCGCGGTGCAGCGGCTGTCGGGATCGAACACGCTGGTCGACCGCTTCACCTATACGGTGACCGATGGCGATGGCGACCGCGCCTCGACCCAGCTGACGATCACGATCCAGCCGCCGAGCGCGGCGGCGCGCTTCTCCGCCTCCGCCGCCCCGGCGGTCGCGGTGGAGGACAGCGCCGCGCTGCACCTGTCGCGCGCGACCGAGACGACGACCGGCACCACCACGCTGACCGCGGCGCTGCTGACCGCCGCCGTCGCCGCGAGCGAGCCGGCCTATGCCCGCTCGCTGCCGCCGACCAGCGACGCGACGCATCCGACGACCGACACCAGCGCGGCAACCGCAGCGACGCACCCTGCCGCGACGACCGAGCTGGTGCATCAGGTCGCCACGATCGAGCCCGCCGCGGCGCCCGCGACCACCGCCACCGCGACGACGCACCCTGCCGCCACGGCGGAAGCGGTGACCTCCGGCGGCGAGCATGCCGGGGTCGCGGGCAGCTACGTCCCGGCCACGGTCGAGGCGACGCACGAAGCGCCCGCGCATGCCGATACTGCGGCGGCAACGCCCCCGCCATCCGCGGCGGCGCCACCCGCGGTCGCGCTGGCGGAGGGGATCGCGCTGCCCGCCGCCCTCGCCCCCGCGGCCGAGGCGCCCGCCGGCGCCCCCGCCACGGCGGCACAGGTGCTGGCCGACGTCCTGCATGGCGGGGCACCCGCGCACGCGCCGGGGATCGACGCGCTGCTCGCCGCGCTGCCCGCGCCCGATGCGACCGCGGCCGGCGGCGATCACGCTGCGCCCGCGCCCGCCTATGTCGCGGCGAACGACACCGGCGCGGCGGAGGCGATGTCCGCGGCGTGGAACGCGATGGCCGCCGCACATGCGCAGGCCGCGGCCGTCGCCGCGCATGACGGGGTGACAATGGTGGCGCATTCGGCCTGACGCGTGCATGTCGGGGGGCGTACCGATTCGGGACGGGGGCGGCTCCGGATCGGCACAACAGGGAGTAGGTCGAATGAGAGATGGACTGGTCGCCGCCGCGGCGACGCTGCTGGCGATGGCGGCGCAACCCGCTTTGGCACAGGGCGCGTCGATCGCGGATCTGCGGGCCGAGATGACCCGCAACTACGATACCGCGCTGGCCGCGACGCGCGACCGCGGCGTGATCGCGGCGGACGACAGCCGCTACGTCTGGGCATCGGAGGCGAAGGTCGCGTGCGGGATCGCGATCGGCTATCTCAAGACGCGCACCGTCGATGACGAGACGATCGCGCGCTGCCGCAGCTTCACCGGGCTGATGACCAACGCCCCCGCGCCTGCCCCGGCGCCCGCCGCCGATCCGCTGCCGCCCCCGCCACCACCGCCAACGGGCGACGCGCTGCCACCGCCCCCGCCCCCGGCGACCACCGCGGCCTGCCCGGTGGCGTTGCCCGCTGAGGTGCATTTCGACTGGGCGTCCGCCACCCCGCTGCCGGAGAGCAGCGCGATCATCGAATCGATCGCCACCTCCGCCGCCGCGTGCGGGGTGCGTGCGGTCACCGTCGTCGGCCACGCCGATCGCTCGGGCGGCGAAGGCTTCAACCAGCGGCTGTCGCGTCGCCGCGCCGACGCGGTCGCCGCCGCGCTGGCGGCGGAGGGGATGGCGCGCGGCGCGATCCAGGTCCGCGCGGTCGGGGAGCGCGATCCGGCGGTGCCCACCGCCGACGGCGTGCGCGAGCCGGCGAACCGCCGCGTCGCGATCAGCCGCAACGAACGATAAGAGGGAGGAGCCACCCCATGCGTATCATTCATGCGTCGATCGGCGCGATCGCCGCCGTTCTGGCCGCCTCCACCGCGGGTGCGACCGACCTGCGCACCGCGATCGCCACCGCGATGGAATCCAACCCGGAGATCAACCAGGCGGTCCAGAACAAGGAAGCGATCGAGTTCGAACGCGAACAGGCGCAGCGCCTGTGGCGTCCGCGCATCTCGGTCGAGGCCGCGGGCGGCGTGCGCCGCGTCGACAGCCCGACGCGCCGCGCGATCCAGGCCGATCGCGATGCGCTGGCGACGCGCGAGGCGAGCGTGTTCGCCGACCAGACATTGTTCGATTCGGGCCGTCGCCGCTCCGAGCTGGCGCGCCAGGCCGCGCGCACCGATGGCGCCGCCAGCCGCGTGCAGGAGCGGTCGCAGTTCATCGCGCTGGAGGTGACGCGCCGCTACATCGACTATCTGCTGCAACAGCGCATCCTCGCCGCGGCGGCCGACAATGTCGCCTTCCACCAGAAGCTGGCGGGCGATCTGGGCCAGGGCGTGCAGGGCGGCTCGGTCAGCATCGCCGACCAGCAGCAGGCGCAGGAGCGGCTCCAGTCCGCGATGGCGCGCCGCACCGAGGCGCAGGAGGAGCTGGAGAATGCCGCGATCAGCTTCCGCACGCTGACCGGCCTGCCGCTCGACGATGCCACGCTGCCGGCCGCGCTGACCGCGAAGATGCCGCCGTCGCTGTCGGAGGCGATCGCGCTGGCGCGCACCGACAATCCGCGCGTGCGCGAGGCGGTGGCGGACGTCGATGCGGCCTATGGCGTGCTGGGCGTGGCCAAGGCCGCGCTGGGGCCGCGCGTCAATCTGGAAGGCCGCGCGCGCTATGGCGAGGATGTCGACGGCTTCCGCGGCTATACCAGCGACCTTCAGGCGCGCGTCGTGCTGCGCTGGGACCTCTACACCGGCGGCGTCAACCAGGCATCGGTGCAGGAGAATGTCCGCCGCACCAGCGAGGCACGCTTCCGCCTCCACCAGATGGAGCGCGAGGCGGAGAATGACGTGCGCACCTCGTGGAACCGGCTCCAGCAGCAGACCCGACTGGTCGGCGAGTTGGACACGCAGGCCGGCGTCTCGAACGACCTGATCCTGTCGTATCGCGAGCAGTTCAACGTCGGGCGCCGCTCGCTGCTCGACCTGCTGGATGCGCAGAATACGCGCTACAATGTCGTGGTGCAGGCCGAAACCGCGCGACTGGCGCAGCTGTTCGCGCAATATCGCGTGCTTGCCGCCACCAACCAGCTGCTCGACGCGATCGGCGTCACGCCGCAAAAGGCCGCGATCGGCGACGCGCGCAAGCGGTACGATGTGCCGATGACGCCGCCCGCCGAACTGATGGACCGCCGCTATCCCAGCAAGTAACGCGAACCGATGAGCATCGGTGACTGGTATGGCGACTGGACGCGCGAGCGCGATCCGGTGCTGGCGTGCATGGTGCGGCTCGCGGTGCTGCACGATCGCCCCGCCGCGCCCGCACGCATCCTGACCGGGATCGCGCTCGATGACGACGGCCGCCTCCCCTTCCATCAGGTGGAGGCGGTCGCCGAACAGCTGGGGATGACCGCGCATCCGGTCGCCCGCCCGTTCGCACGCTGGCCCGCCGATGCCGCGCCCGCGCTGCTCGCCACCACCGGCGATCGCGCGATCCTGCTGCTGGAGGTGACGCGCACCGACGCGCTGGTGTTCGTGCCGGGCCGCGAGGAACCGTTCTGGACGCCGCGCGCGGCGCTCGCGCCGTTCCTGACCGGCGCAGCGGTGCGGATCGACGCCGATCCCACTGCGGAGCGCGATGCCGAGCGCCCGTGGGAGCGCGCGGTGCGCCGCCACTGGTTCTGGAGCGAGGCGTGGAAGATGCGCGGCGCGCTCTGGTACGTCATGCTCGCCGCGGCGGTCATCAACCTGCTGGGCTTCGCGGTGCCGCTGTTCACGATGAACGTCTATGACCGCGTCATCCCCAATCGTGCCGCGGCCAGCCTGTGGGTGCTGGCGATCGGCGCGGTGCTGGCGCTGGGGCTGGAACTGACGCTGCGGCTGGCGCGTGCGCGGCTGATCGACGAGGTCGGGCGGCGGCTCGACGCGCGGCTGTCGCAGAAATTGTTCGAGAAACTGCTCAACCTGCCGCTGTCGCAGCGGCAGGGCAGCACCGGCGCGCTCGCCAAACGCGTGTCGGATTACGAGCAGGTGCGCGATTTCTTCGCCTCCACCACCGTCGTGCTGACGGTCGACATCACCTTCCTGCTGCTGTTCCTGATCATGATCGCGGTACTGGCAGGCTGGCTGGTGCTGGTCCCCGTCGTCGGAATCGCCGCGATGCTGATCGCGGGCTGGCTGCTGCAACGCGCGATGGCGCGCGTCGCGCTGGATGCGCAGGCGGATTCGGGGCTGCAACATTCCGCGCTGGTCGAATCGATCGGTGCGCTGGAGACGCTGAAGGCGGTCCATGGCGAGGGGCGGATGCTGGGCCGCTGGCGCCGTCACGCGCAATCCAGCGCGATGACGCAGGAGCGGTTCCGCCGGCTGACCGCGATCAGCGTCAATCTCGCCACTTTCTGCCAGCAGGCGATCACGATCGGGCTGGTGGTCGGCGGCTTCTACCTCTTCTCCGCCGGCACGATCTCGATGGGCGGGATCATCGGCATCGCGATGATCGCGGGGCGCGCGCTGGCGCCGATCGGGCAGTTCGCCTTCCTGATGACGCGCGCGCGTCAGGCGCTGCTGACGATGGCGACGCTCCAGCGGATGATGGAACAGCCCGACGAGCGCAGCGAGGGCGCCCGCACCATCGCGCCGGCGATCGCGGCGGGGTCGCTGGTGCTGGATCACGTCGCCTTCGCCTATCCGGGCAGCAGCCGCGCCTCGCTGAGCGATGTGTCGCTGACGATCCGCCCGGGTGAGCGGATCGCGATCATCGGGCGCGTCGCCTCGGGCAAGTCGACGCTGGGGAAGCTGTTGTGCGGGCTGCACGCGCCGGGCGAGGGCAGCTACCTGATCGACGACATCGACAGCCGTCAGTATCAGCCGCACGCGATCCGCGAGACGTTCCGCTACGTCGGTCAGGATGCGGAGCTGTTCAGCGGCACGGTGCGCGACAATCTGACGCTCGCCGCCAACGGCGCCGACGATGCACAGCTGATCGAGGCGACGCGCAAGGCGGGCGCCGACAGCTTCCTGGCGCGCGACGCCGCCGGGTTCGACCTGCTGGTGGGCGAGCGTGGCGCGCGGCTGTCGGGCGGGCAGCGCAGCTTCCTGGTGCTCGCGCGCGCCTTCGCCGCGCCGGCCAAGCTGCTGTTCCTCGACGAACCCACCGGCGCGATGGACACCGCGAGCGAGGCGCTGTTCGTCCAGCGGATGCGCGATGCGATCCAGCCCGACCAGACCGTGATCGTCTCCACCCACCGCCATGCGCTGCTGGCGCTGGTCGACCGGCTGATCGTGATCGATGCCGGCCGCATCGTCGCCGATGGTGCGCGCGACGCGGTGCTGGCGCAACTCGCCGCGATGGGGGCGCCGAAATGACGCTGCCATTCAGGACGGGGCGCGATCGCTGGGACGCGCTGGACGGCACGCGCCGCATCATCCTGATCGTCGGCATCGGCTTCTTCGCGCTGCTGCTGTGGGCGGGCCTCGCGCCGATCGACGAGGTGACGCGCGGCGAGGGCCGCGTGATCCCGTCGAGCAAGGTGCAGGTGGTGCAGGCGTCCGAAGCGTCGAGCGTGCGCCAGATCCTGGTCCGCTCCGGGCAGCAGGTGAAGAAGGGCCAGCTGCTGGTGCGGATGGACGACACCGAATCCGCCGCCGCGCGCGGGCAGATCGAGGCGGAGCGCCAATCGCTCGCCGCGCGGTCCGAGCGGCTGGCGGGCGAGGTGTCCGGCCGCAGCGCCGATTGCCCGCCCGGCACCCCCACGGCGCTGTGCAACAGCGAGGCGCAACTGGCTGATCTGCGCGCCGCGACGCTGCGCAGCAAATTGTCCGGACTCGGCTCCGCGATCGAGCAGCGCCGCCGCGAACTGGGCGAGGCGCAGGCGACCGTGGCCTCGCTGCGCAGCAGCGTGGGGCTGGCGCAGAAGAACGTCGACATGCTGGCGCCGCTGGCGGCCAAGTCGATCGTGCCCCAGACCGAGTTGCTCGCGGCACAACGCGACGCCAACGACCAGCGCGGACGGCTGGCAGCGGCGCAGCAGACCGTGTCGCGCGCGATGGCCGCGGTGCGCGAGGCGCAGGCGCAGGCATCCGAGGCGAACCTGCAATTCCGACAGGAGGCGCTCAACGAACAGAGCCAGCTGAACGCCAAGATCGCGGTCAGCGACCAGTCGCTGCGCGGCGCCACGGGCAAGCTGGCGCGGTCGGAGATCCGCTCGCCGCTGGCGGGCGTGGTCAACGACGTGCAGGTGACGACGATCGGCGCGTTCCTGAACCCGGGGCAGAAGATCATGGAGGTGGTGCCGCTGGGCGATCGCCTGCTGGTGGAAACGCGCGTGACGCCGAAGGACATCGCCTTCATCAAGGTGGGCGATGCCGCGACGGTGAAGGTGACCGCCTATGATTTCTCGATCTACGGCGGGCTGGACGGGCGCGTGGTGCAGGTGTCCGCCGACAGCATCTATGACGAGGTGAAGCGCGAGCCGTATTTCTCCGTGATGGTGGAAACGCGCCGCGCCTACCTGACGATGGGCGACCGCCGCCTGCCGATCACCCCGGGGATGCTGTGCGACGTCGAGATCGTGACCGGGCGCAAGAGCGTGCTGAGCTATTTGCTGAAGCCGGTGCTGAAGGCGCGGAGCGAGGCGCTGCGGGAGCGGTGACTTAGCCCCGTCACCCCGGACCTGATCCGGGGTCCCGCTTCTTCTGCACCGTCGGAAAGAAAGCGGGACCCCGGGTCAAGCCCGGGGTGACGACGCATCGAACCGGATCACTCCGCCAGTAACCCGCGCACCTTCCCCGCCAGCGCCTCCATCGCAAACGGCTTCGTCAGCAGCGCCATGTTCGGCTCCAGCTGGCCGTTGCCGATCACCGCATTCTCCGCATAGCCGGTGATGAACAGCACGCGCAGTTCAGGCACCAGCGCCAGCGCGGCATCCGCCACCTGCCGCCCGTTCATCTGCCCCGGCAGGCCCACGTCGGTCACCAGCAGGTCGGGCCGCACCCCCGTCGCCAGCAGCCGCAGCGCGGCGGTGCCGTCGCCCGCCTCCAGCGTGGTATAGCCCAGCTCGCTCAGCACCTCGATCGCCAGCATGCGGATGGTCGGTTCGTCGTCGACCACCATCACGGTGCGGGCGCCGTCGGAATGCGGCGCGCGATCCAGCGACACCGCGGGCGCCTCGTCCGCCTGCGCGCTGCCGTAATGGCGCGGCAAGTAGATGCACAGCGTCGTCCCCTGCCCCAGTTCGCTGTAGATCCGCACCTGCCCGCCCGACTGGCGCGCGAAGCCGTAGATCATCGACAGCCCCAGCCCGGTCCCCTCGCCCAGCGGCTTGGTGGTGTAGAAGGGGTCGAACGCGCGCGCCTGCACCTCGGGCGACATGCCGGTGCCGGTATCGGTGACGCACAGCGACAGATACTGGCCCTCGCCCAGATCGCGCTCCTTCGCGGCACGTTCGTCGAGCCAGCGGTTAGCGGTCTCGATCGTGATCCGCCCGCCGTCGGGCATCGCGTCGCGTGCGTTGATGCACAGGTTGAGCAGCGCATTCTCCAGCTGGTTGGGATCGACCAAGGCATCCCACAGCCCCGCCGCGCCGACCACCTCGACCGCGATCGCGGGGCCGACGGTGCGGCGGATCAGCTCCTCCATCCCCTGTACCAGCCGGTTGACGTCGGTCGGGCGCGGATCGAGCGTCTGGCGGCGCGAGAAGGCGAGCAGGCGATGCGTCAGCGCCGCCGCGCGCCGCGTCGCGCCCTGCGCCGCGGTGACGTAGCGGTCGAGGTCGCCGATCCGCCCCTGCGCCACGCGGACCTGGATCATCTCCAGCGCGCCCGAAATGCCGGTCAGCAGATTGTTGAAATCATGCGCCAGCCCGCCGGTCAGCTGGCCGACCGCCTCCATCTTCTGCGCCTGGCGCAGATGCTCCTCGGCGACCATCAGCTCGGCGGTGCGCGTCTCCACCTCCTGCTCCAGCCGCGCGTTGAGCGCCGCCAGCTCGGTTTCGGCGCGGCGCCGCTCGACCGCGTCGCGGGTGCGCTCCGCCACCTCGCGCACGAACGCCAGCTCGTCGGCGGACCATGGCCGCGGCACGGCATGGTTGAGGTACAGCAGCGCGACGAACCCGCCCTGCTCGGTCACCGGCATGTTGATGAACGACATCGCCGACAGCTGGCGCAGTCCCTCCGCGGTGTCGCGGGTGCGATCGTCGTCGCGCACGTCCGCAATGGAGACCGTGACCCCGTGCTTCAGATCCTCGATATACGAACCATAGTCGCGGAAGTGCAGGATCGGCGGCAGCGGCGCGATCCCCTCGCCGCAAAAGGCGCGCTCGGTCACGATCGTCTCGGCCACCGGATCGACCGTGCCATAGCCGGCGCGGCTGACGTCCAGCGCCTGCCCCAGCACCGTCGCCGCCGCCAGCGCCAGATCGCCCGCGTCGCCGGGCTGGCGCAGCCGGTCGCCCAGATCGACCAGCGCGGCGAGGCGCAGCTCGGCACGCTTGCGCGCATCGATGTCGAAGCTGATCCCGGGGAAATGCACCGCGCGCCCGTCCTCGTCGCGGTCGATCCGCCCCTGCGCGGCCAGCCAGCGGGTCCGCCCGTCGCGTCCGACGACGCGATATTCGGCATCGAACGGTACGCCGGTGGCGATCGTCTCCTCGATCGCGGAGCGCACGCGCGGCAGGTCGTCGGGATGGATGCCGTCGAAGAAGGTGGCGATCGGCGCGCCGCTCGCGGCGGTTTCCGCGGCGACGCCGTACAGTTCGGCGAAGCCCGCATCGGCGGTGACGCAATTGGCCAGAATGTCCCAATCCCAGCGCCCCACGCTGGGAGCATCGGCATGGCGGCGGTGTCGGGAGGTCGCGGTCGGTTCGGTCATGTCAGGGGTGCCAACGAGATAAACCCTAAAAGGTGTCGCAAACATGAATAATGATGGAACGTCAAAGAGATACGGGCGGCGCCTTGACGTTTTGCGGTGCAGCAGGCATATCGCCGAGCATCGGGACGTCGGCAGCGTGATCGGGCTTTACGGCCCAGGCTCCGTCCCGGTCAGTAGTTCACGGGCTTCCCAAGTCACGCGGGGTGTCATCTTTCCCCCGCCCCTCGCACGCCATGCCGCGTGCGAGCCCGGCATCGTACAGGATTGAAATTCTATGCCATTCGCCTCCCTCGGCCTCGCCGATCCGCTGGTGCGCGCGCTCGCCGCCAAGGGCTATAACGAACCCACCCCGATCCAGCGCGACAGCATCCCGCAGCTGCTGGATGGCCGCGACCTGCTCGGCATCGCGCAGACCGGCACCGGCAAGACCGCGGCCTTCGTGCTGCCGTCGATCCAGAATCTGGTCGCCGCCAACAAGCGCGTGCTGCCCACGCACTGCCGCATGCTGGTGCTGGCACCGACACGCGAGCTGGCCGGGCAGATCGCGGACAATGCGCGCGCCTATGCGCAATTCTCCAAACTGTCGGTCGCCACGATCTTCGGCGGCACCAGCATCGCCAAGAACCGCAACGACGTCGCGCGCGGCGTCGACATCCTGGTCGCGACGCCGGGCCGCCTGATCGACGTGGTCGAGCAGGGCTATCTGAACCTGTCGATGATCGAGATCCTGGTGCTGGACGAGGCCGACCAGATGCTCGACCTGGGCTTCATCCATGCGCTCAAGAAGATCGTGCGGATGCTGCCGCGCAAGCGCCAGACCTTGTTCTTCTCGGCGACCATGCCGCCGTCGATCCGCCAGCTGGCGGACCAGTTCCTGCACGATCCCGCGACCGTCTCGGTCGTACCGCAGTCGACCACCGCGGAGCGCGTCGACCAGTCGGTGATCTTCTGCAACCAGACCGAAAAGCAGGCGCTGCTGACGATCATGCTGCGCGACATGCCGATCGATCGCGCGCTGGTGTTCACCCGCACCAAGCACGGCGCCGACCGCGTCGTGAAGCTGCTGGCGGGCAACGGCCAGGCCGCGGTCGCGATCCACGGCAACAAGAGCCAGCCGCAGCGCGAGCGTGCGCTGGCCGCGTTCAAGTCGGGCGAGGTCAAGGTGCTGGTCGCGACCGACATCGCCGCGCGCGGCATCGACGTGTCGGGTGTCAGCCACGTCTTCAACTTCGAACTGCCCAACGTGCCGGAGCAGTACGTCCACCGCATCGGCCGCACCGCGCGCGCGGGCGCCAGCGGCGAGGCGATCGCCTTCTGCGCGGACGACGAGAAGCCGTACCTGAAGGACATCGAGAAGCTGACGCGACAGAAGGTCGCGGTGGCGCCGCTGCCCGACGACTTCCTGCGCCAGGCGGAGAAGATCAAGGCCGAGCGCGTCAAGGCGATCGGCGCCGACCCTGCCCCGCGCGAGGATCGCCCCCGCCAGCAGCGCGGCCCGGCGCGTCCGAAGGCCAGCCACGCGCCGCGTGCGACCAGCGGCAGCCCGCAGGACCGCAACTATGCCAACGCCAGCCGTCGTGGCGGTGGTAACGGCGGTGGCGGCCGCAGCGGTGGTGGCCGTCGCGGCGGCGGCGGTCGCCCGCAGGCGCAGGCGGGGCGGTAAGCGAACGGCGGGGGTCTTCTCGGGAAGGCCCCTATCCTCGCGGACCCACTAGCAAACGTCATCCCAGCGAAGGCTGGGATCTCCCGGGGCTCCTGCCCCGCCAGACAAGCAGAAGGCCCCTGCCTTCGCAGGGGCGACTTAGAGGTTGCCGGTCGAACGCTGCGCCGTGGCATAGGCCCCTGCCTGCGCAGGCGCGACGCCCGCGGCGATATCACCGCGTCGCGTTATACTTCAGCTGGTCCTCGGTCAGTTGGAAGCCCACCAGCGCCTCGAACGTCGCGGACAGCACCGCCTGGCGCACCGCGGGATCGGCGAGCGGGTCGACTGCGGCATCCTCGTCGCCGGCCTTGCGCTTGCGGGTCAGGCGGTCGCGCACCTCCTGCGGCACCGTCGCGGCCGCGCGCGATACCGCGCTGCTCGCCTCCGCGGTGGCGGTCGCGACCGGCTGACCGGCATCGAAGTGCAGTTGCACCTGCCCCAGCCGCTTGGCCACCACCTCGCTGCCGCCGCGCGTGATCGCGATGAAATAGGGCAAGGTCACGTCGCGCACGCCATCGGTGCGGGACCGCCGCGCGCGCACGTCGAAGGTGACGCGCGTCGTCACGTCCGCGCCCTGATCGTCGCAGGTGGAGCGCACGTTGCTGATCGCGGCGGACAGGTCGATCGCGCTGGCGACGCGGCTGGCGGGCGGGTCGAACAGCGTCACGTCGCCGGTCCCCGCGGGCACGCCCACCGTCGGGCACGCGCTGCGCACCGCGGTGATGCCGACGCCCTGCGAAACGTCGATGTCCCCGCTCTTCGCACAGCCCGCCATCAGCAGCAGGGCGATCGGCAGCAGGGCGATCGTGGGGGCGGCAAGCGGGCGAGCGATCAACGTAACGTTCCCGGACAATTGGGCACACGCGAGACGGGGCCGCCCGGCACTCGGCAGGCACGGCCCCGTCTCGCCGCGCCACCATAGGAACCGACTATCGCCGGGGCAAGCATTCGCGTAAGCGCTGCGCCATGGCCGAACCCGCATCCCCACGCCGCCCGCTGGAGCTGTTGATCGCCGCGCCGCGCGGCTTCTGCGCCGGGGTGGACCGCGCGATCCGCATCGTCGAGCTGGCGATCGAGAAGCACGGCGCCCCCGTCTATGTCCGGCACGAGATCGTCCACAACCGCTTCGTCGTCGACGCGCTGAAGGCGAAGGGCGCGATCTTCGTCGAGGAACTGGACGAGGTGCCCGATGGCGCGCCCGTCGTCTTTTCCGCGCATGGCGTGCCCAAGTCGGTGCCCGCCGCGGCGCAGAACCGCGGGCTCGACTATCTCGACGCCACCTGCCCGCTCGTCTCCAAGGTCCACCGCCAGGCGGAACGGCTGGTCGCGGCGGGGCGCCATATCGTCTTCATCGGCCACGCCGGCCACCCGGAGGTGATCGGCACCTTCGGCCAGGTGCCCGAGGGCGCGATGTCGCTGGTCGAGACGGTGGAGGACGTGGCGACGCTGACGGTGCCCGACCCCGCCAACCTCGCCTTCCTGACGCAGACCACGCTGTCGGTCGACGACACCGCCGCGATCGTCGCGGCCTTGCAGGATCGTTTTCCGCTGGTGCAGGCGCCGCGCGGCGAGGACATCTGCTACGCCACCTCCAACCGTCAGGCGGCGGTGAAGGCGATCGCCTCGGCCTGCGATGCGGTGCTGGTGATCGGCGCGCCCAATTCGTCCAATTCCGTCCGGTTGGTCGAGGTGGCGGAGCGCCAGGGCATCCGCGCCGCGCTGATCCAGCGCGCGAGCGAGTTGGACTGGGCCTTCCTCGACGGCGTCGGCACGCTGGGCATCACCGCGGGCGCCAGCGCGCCCGAACTGCTGGTGCGCGAGCTGGTCGACCGGCTCGCCACCCGCTTCGACGTGACCGAGCGCGAGGAAGAGACCACGCGCGAGACGATCGCGTTCAAGCTGCCGCGCGGGCTCGACGCCGCCGCCTGACCCCTCCGTCACCCCGGACTCGATCCGGGGTCCCGCTTTCTCTCTCACGTCGCAGAAGAAGCGGGACCCCGGCCCAAGGCCGGGGTGACGAAGAAGATGACCCCGCCCATCGCACGCCGGACACGAACATGGCCGTCTATACACAGGTTTCCGCCGAGGCGCTGACCGCCTTCCTCACGCGCTACGACGTCGGCGAACTGGTGTCCGCGAAGGGCATCGCGGAAGGGGTGGAGAATAGCAACTATCTGGTCGACACCACGCAGGCGCGCTTCATCCTGACGCTGTATGAAAAGCGCGTCGCGGCCGACGACCTGCCGTTCTTCATGGCGCTGCTCAATCATCTCGCCGCCAAGGGCCTGCCGGTGCCGCCCGCGATCAAGGATCGCACCGGCCGCGAGATCCAGGAACTCGCCGGGCGCCCCGCCTGCCTGATCCGCTTCCTGACCGGCGTGTCGCTGTCCGAACCCACCCCGGCGCAGGCGCGCAACGCCGCGCGGGCGATGGCGCAGATGCACGCCGCGGTCGCCGATTTCGCGACCACGCGCGCCAATTCGATGGGCGTGGCGACGTGGCGCCCGCTGCTGGAGCGCTGCGGTCGCGCGGCGATGGACACGATCCGGCCCGGCCTGTTCGACCGGGTCGACGCCGCGCTGGCCGCGGTGGAGGCGGCATGGCCACGCGACCTGCCGGTCACCGCGATCCACGCCGACCTGTTCCCCGACAACGTCCTGATGCTGGGCGAGGAGGTGACCGGGCTGATCGACTTCTATTTCGCCTGTACCGATCTGCGCGCCTATGACGTCGCGATCATGCACACGTCATGGACCTTCGATGCGAAGGGGCTGAACCCCGATGCCGCGGTCGGTGCCGCGCTGCTGGCGGGCTATGGCGACCGCCTGTCCGCGGCGGAGCGCGCCGCGCTGCCGCTGCTCGCCAAGGGCGCCTGCATCCGCTTCCTGCTCAGCCGCGCGTGGGACTGGATCCACACCCCGGCCGATGCGCTGGTGATGCGCAAGGATCCGCTCGCCTATCTCCACCGCCTCGACTGGTACGAGGCCCATCCGGACGCCTTCGCATGACCGCCGCCGAACTAACTCCCGTTGAAATCGCCACCGATGGCGCGTGCAAGGGCAATCCCGGCCCCGGTGGCTGGGGCGTGCTGATCCGCTCCGGCGCGCATGAAAAGGAAATGTCGGGCGGCGAGGCGATGACCACCAACAACCGCATGGAGCTGATGGCCGCGATCGAGGGGCTGAACGCGCTCACCCGCCCGTGCCGGGTGCTGCTGTCGACCGACAGCCGCTATGTCATGGATGGCCTGACCAAGTGGATCCACGGCTGGCAGAAGAACGGCTGGAAGACCGCCGACAAGAAGCCGGTGAAGAATGCCGAGCTGTGGCAGGCGCTGCTCACCGCCGCCAAGCCGCACCGGGTGGAGTGGAAATGGGTCAAGGGCCACGCCGGCCACCCCGACAACGAACGCGCCGACCGGCTGGCGAGCGACGCCGCGCTGGCGGCGGGTAAGAGCCGCCGTCCGGGCTGACGCGGCAGCGATGCGTTTCCTCACCACCTTCCACCTATGGCCGTTCCTGGACACGCTGGTCAGCTATGTGACCGCGTTCGTGCTGGGGACGGCGATCGGGGCGGAGCGCCAGTATCGCCAGCGCACCGCGGGGCTGCGCACCAACGCGCTGGTCGCGATCGGCGCGGCGGCGTTCGTCGATCTGGGGCAGCGGCTGGGCGGCGACATCGAGTCGATCCGCATCATCGCCTATGTCGTCTCCGGCATCGGCTTCCTCGGCGCGGGCGTCATCATGAAGGAGGGGCTGAACGTCCGCGGGTTGAACACCGCGGCCACCTTGTGGTGTTCCGCCGCGGTGGGGGCGATCGCGGGCAGCGACATGGTGGCGGAGGCGGTGCTGCTGACGCTGGTGGTGCTGACCGCCAATACCGCGCTACGCCCGCTGGTCGACGCGATCGACCGCATCCCGATCGCGGGGCGCCATGTCGAGGCGACCTATACCGTCAGCCTGACGACGCGCGCCGCGGGCGCCGGCCCGGTCGGCGACCTGCTGGTCGATCATCTGGAGGCGGCGCAACTGCCGGTGGCGGAACTGGCGACGGTGGATCTGGGTGAGGATCAGGCGACGGTCACCGCGACGCTGACCAGCAAGATCGTCGAGCCGGCCGAGCTGGACCGGATCACGGATCATTTCACCACCGTGCATGGGATCACGCACGCGACCTGGGCCGCGCATACGCACGATTGACGTATCCAAGCCCCTCCCCTTCAGGAGTGTCAGGTCGGTCATGCCCCCGGCATGACCTAAACGATGCGGGGCATCGTTTACCTGACACTGGGTTGGGGTGGGGGGTGTCTCACCGAGACTGCCGATTGTGGCTCATGACTGCCCCACCCCCAACCCCTCCCCTGAAGGGGAGGGGCTTTGTTCTTCACCCCAACCGCCCCGCCGCATACCGTTCCGCATCCAGCCCGTCCGGCACCGCATCCCCCAGCAACAGCGCCGCCGCCAACGCCGCCGCGGCGGGTGCGGTCTGGATGCCGAAGCCGCCCTGCCCCGCGAACCAGAAGAACCCCGCCATGCGCGGATCGAACCCGAACACCGGCAGCCGGTCCGGCGCGAACGAGCGCAGCCCCGCCCACGACCGCTCGACGCGCTCCACCCGCCAGTCGACCACGCGCTCGAACCGGTCGATCGCGATCGCCACGTCGATCTCCTCCGGTGCGACATCGTGCGGCGCCACGGGATGCTCGTCGTGCGGGCTCAGCCACAATCGCCCGCCCGCCTCCGGCTTGAAATAGAAGCCGCCCGCGATATCGACCACGAACGGCATCCCCGCGGGCGCCGCGGGCGCGGTCGCCAGTTGCGCCATCGTGCGGCGATAGGGCTGGATGCCGATCGGCCGCGCGCCCGCCAGCGTCGCCACCTCGTCCGCCCAGGCACCCGCCGCATCCACCAGCACGTCCGCCACGACCTCGCGCCCGTCGCGCGTCGTCAGCCGCCACGCGCCGCCTGCGCGCGCCGCCGCCGCCAGCGCCGCGCCGGTGACGATCGCCGCCCCCGTGCGCCGCGCCTGCGCCAGATAGTCGCCGTGCAACCGCGCCGCATCGATATAGGCGCAGCTCGGCTCGCTCACGCCGAGCGTCCATGCCGCGCGCAACCCGGGGATCGCGCTGGCGGGGTCGACGCGCTCCAGCTGCACCGGCGTGCCGGCGAACTCGGCGAGCAAGGCGTCGACCGCGGCGGCATCCTGTGTGCGCCCGACATGCACCGCGCCCAGCGGATCGAGATAGCCGCCGTTGCGCAGTGCCGCGCCCGAGGCGGTGGTCAGCGGCTGGATCCCCGCGCCGCCATAGGTTTCCGACCAGAAGGCCGCCGAACGGCCGGTCGCATGATAGCCCGGCTGGTCCTCCGCCTCCAGCAGCAGCACGCGCGCCCGGTCGCCGATCGCCGCCGCCAGGCTGGCGCCCGCGATCCCGCCGCCGACGATCGCGACATCGTAGCGCGTCACGCCGCGCGCTCCGCCAAAAAGGTATCGATCGCCGCCAGCGCGCGGTCGCGCACCGGGTCCGCCTCGCGCAAGATCTCATGCGCCGATTCCGCGCCGAACCGCACCAGCCGGGCATCGGGCAGCCGCGCGGTCACCGTCGCCGCGGCGCGCGGATCGACCAGCCGGTCCGCCTCCGCCACCAATGTCAGCACCGGGGTGTGCAGCGTCGCCAGTTGCGGGTTCGCGCGCAGCCGCGCGGTCGCGGCGAACGCCTCCGCCAGCCATGCCCAGCTCGGCGGCCCCAGCCGCAGCGACGGGTCGGCCGCGTAGAAGAAATCCTCGTCGGCATAGCGATCGGCATCCGCGGTCAGCAGCACGCGGCGGTCGGGCGCACCGGGCCGCTCATGCCCCTTCCATGCCGCACGCGCGGGATCGCCCAACCGCCGCATCAGCGCCGCCACCTTGCCCCCGGCCCAGGCCCCCACCGGGCTGCGCAGCCCCAGCATCGGCGCGATCAGCACCGCCGCATCGGCGTCCACCACCCCTTCCAACAGCGCGGCGAGCGTCAGATACCCGCCCATCGAATGTCCCATGATGACACGCGGGCGGTCGCGCGGCGCATCCCATTGCGCCCATATCGCCGCCAGATCCGCGATCCACGGCGCGAAATCGTCGCAGTGACCGACATGAGGGTTCGCGCCCAGCCGCCCCGACCCGCCCTGCCCGCGCCAGTCGAACGCGCTGACCGACCACCCCTGCGCATGCCAATAGGCGAACGATTCGAGATATTTCTCGAAGATATCGCCACGCCCCGTCTGGAACAGGATCGCACCCCGCCCTGCGCCGGGCCAGTCGAACCGCCGGAGCGGCCAGCCGTCCGCCGCGGTCCAGTGACTGACGCGTGCACCGGAAGGCAATGTACGGCGAAGGGCGGCGGGATTGGTCATCGCGCGTGGTTACGGTTTCTCAAACCCTTCCGTCTAGCGACCACGGCATGGGATGGAACATTCTCGCCTGGTTGCTGCCCGCCGCGATGGGCGTCCTGCTGGTATCCGCGGGCATCCAGGACATCCGCATGCGCGAGATCTCCAATGCAAAGAATGCCGCGATCGCGCTGATGGCGCCCCTGTGGTGGGTGTCGATCGGCCTCGATCCGTGGCCCGGCATGGCGATCCAGCTCGGCGTCGCGCTGATCGTCTTCGCGATCTTCATCGGCGCCTTCGCGCTGGGGCAGATGGGGGGCGGCGACGTCAAGCTGATCGGCGCGCTGTCGCTGTGGCTGACGCCGATGCACCTGCTCGACACGCTGATGGCGATGGCGATCGCGGGGGGCGTGCTGACGCTGCTCTTCCTGATCGACCGGCGCTGGCACCGGCGCGAAGGACCGGTCGAGGTGCCCTATGGCGTCGCCATCGCGATCGCCGGACTGCTCGCCCTTCGCGAACCGCTTCTTAACCAATTTACCCAATAACCAGACGCTTAGTCGAACGGCCCGGCGCGTATCCGAGGGACAAGGATCAGATGGACAGTCGCAAGGTGATGATGCTGGTGGGTGCGCTGCTCGTGGCGGCCGTCACCGCCTTTGCCGCCCGCTCGCTGATCGCGGGGGCCGCAGCACCGCAGGCGCAGGCCGCGGCCGCCCCCGCGCCGGTCGTGATCGACGGACCGGAGGTGCTGGTCGCCACGCGCGCGCTGCCGGTCGGCACGATCCTGGACGCCACTGCGCTGAAGTTCCAGCCCTGGCCCAAGGAACTGGTCGAGAACGCCTATTTCCAGAAGGACGCGACCGACATGAGCAAGCTGCTCGGCACGGTCGTGCGCCTGCCGGTCACCGCAGGCCAGCCGGTCACGCAGGGTCAGCTGGTGAAGCCCGGCGACCGCGGCTTCCTCGCCGCCGCCCTCGGCCCGGGGATGCGCGCGGTGACGGTGCCGGTGTCGGCGCAGACGTCGGTCGCGGGCTTCATCTTTCCGGGCGACCATATCGACCTGCTGCTGACGCAGTCGGTGGGCGGCAACGACGGCCCCGCGCTGAAGGCGACGGAGACGGTGGTGCGCAACCTGCGCGTGCTGGCGACCGACCAGCGTACCGGCAGCAACAAGGACGAAGGCGGCAACACCGTCGTCCAGACCTTCTCCAACGTGACGGTCGAGGCGACCCCGCGCATCGCGGAACAGATCGCGGTGGCGCAGACCATCGGCACGCTGTCGCTGTCGCTGCGCTCGATCGCGGACAATGCGTCGGAGCTGGAGCAGGCCATCGCCTCGGGCGCGGTCAGCGTCGGCGACGGCAAGGATCCCAAGGCGGAGAAGGCGATGCTGGCGGCGGCCTCCGCCATGCCGCAGGCGGGCAATTCCACCTATGTCGTCGGCGCCGACGTCTCGCGCTTCCAGCGCCGCAGCGTGCCCGCGATGACCGACAACAACGTCGCGCCCGCCGGCGGTGCGTCGCCCAATGCCGGGATGGGCATCCCGGCCGCTCCTGCGAAACCGGCCGGTCCGGTGGTGCGCATCGCGCGCGGCAACAACGTGACCGAGGTTCCGGTCGGAGGGAAGTTCTAAGATGCGTACCTCATCGCTTGTGGCGGTATCGTTCGCCGCGCTGACGCTCTCTGCCGTGTCCGCCTCCGCCCCGGCGCAGATGGCGCAGGGCGCCGCGGCGGCGGCCGCGACCGGCGCCGGCCAGACGATCCAGCTGTCGACCAACCGCGGGCGCCTGATCACGCTGGCGCGCCCGATGAGCGACCTGTTCGTCGCCAATCCGGACATCGCGGACGTGCAGGTGCGCTCGCCCACCCAGCTCTACGTCTTCGGCAAGAAGCCGGGCGAGACGACCGTCTCCGCCACCGCGAAGGGCGGCGCGGTCGTCTATGCCTCGACGGTGCGCGTCGGCAACAATTTCGACTCGATCCAGCAGATGCTCAATCTGGCGCTGCCGGATGCCAAGGTCGTGTCCACGCCGATGAACGGCCTGATCCTGCTGACCGGGACCGTCCAGGGACCGGAAGACGGCGCGGAGGCCGAGCGGCTGGTCAAGGCCTTCGTCGGCGACGATGTCAAGGTGCTCAGCCGCCTGCGCACCGCCACGCCGCTGCAGGTCAACCTGCAGGTGCGGTTCGCCGAGGTGAGCCGGTCGTTCCTGAAGAACATCGGCAACAACATCACCACGCGGGGCCGCACCCGCGAGGGGCTGCTGGGTCTGGGCGGCGGATTTGGCCGCCAGGGCAACATCACGACGGTGCCCGGCGATCCGACGTCCACGGTGGTCGACGCCAACGGCCTGACCCCGGGCGGGACGCTGTATCAGAGTACGCTGGCGAGCCGCGGCGGCACCCTGAGCCTCTTCGGCAAACTGCTGGGCGGCGACTTCATCAGCGCGCTCGACCTCGGCGAGACGACGGGCCAGGTGACGACGCTCGCCAATCCGAACCTGACCGCGCTGTCGGGGGAAACCGGCACCTTCCTGGCGGGCGGTGAGATCCCGATCCCGATCGCGCAGGCGCTGGGCACCAATTCGATCGAGTACAAGCAGTTCGGCGTCAGCCTCGCCTATACGCCGACCGTCCTGTCGGACGGGCGCATCTCGCTGCGTGTCCGTCCCGAGGTGTCGCAGCTCGATTACGCCAACTCGATCACCGTCAGCGGCGGCCGCGTACCCGCGCTGACCACGCGTCGCGCGGAAACGACGGTCGAGCTGGGGTCGGGGCAGAGCTTCATGATCGCCGGGTTGATGCAGAATTCGCACAACAACAGCTATGACAAGATGCCGGGCATCGCCGACGTCCCCGTGCTGGGCGCGCTGTTCAAGTCGAACGCGTTCCAGCGCAACGAGACCGAACTGGTCATCATCATCACGCCGTATCTGGTGAAGCCGGTCAACGGGAACGACATCCGCCTGCCGACCGACAATTATCGCCAGCCCGGCGATCTGGAGCGTATCCTGCTCGGTCCGCTCGACAACGGGTCGCGCGGCGCCACGCGGCCCAAGCCGACGATGCAGGTGACGCCGCCCGCCGCCGCCCCGGCGATCGGCGCGACCGCCCCCGCTCCGCTCGCCCCGGCGCCCGTCGCCCCGGTCGAACGCAAGGCCATCAAACCCGCCGACCGCAAGGGCGCCGCCCCGGCGCCCGGCTTCTCGATCAACTGACGCCGCGAAGGTTCATGACCATGACCCACCGTCCCGCCATCCGGCGCCCGATCCTGCTGGCCGCCCTCGCCGCCGTCGCCCTGCCGCTCGGCGGGTGCGGCGCGGTCAATCGCGGCGTCGAATCCGTGAACCAGCCGGTCGTCACCCGCACCGATTATGCCTTTGACGTCCAGAGCGGTCCGGGCGGCCTCGCGCCCGGCGAGGCGCAGCGACTGCGCGGCTGGCTCGACGCGCTGCGGCTCGGCTATGGCGACAGCGTCACGCTCGACGATCCCGCCGGCGCGGGCAGCGCCGCACGCGCCGATGTGGCGGCGGTCGCCGCGCATTACGGCCTGTTGCTCGCCGCCGATGCCCCCGTCACCGGCGCGCCGGTCGCGCCCGGCACGCTGCGCGTCGTCGTCAGCCGCTCGCGCGCCGCCGTGCCCAGCTGCACCGACGGACGCCGCAACCTGGAGCCGGCGTTCGATTACAACAACACCACCGATTACGGCTGCGCCATCAACACCAACCTGGCCGCGATGGTCGCCAACCCGACCGATCTGGTGCGCGGCAATGCGGGCGGCAGCGATTACGACGCGCAATGGGGCACCCGCGCGATCACCACGCTGCGCGCCGCGACGCCGACCGGCAACGGCGGCGGATCGTTGAAGGGCCAGGCCGAATCCACGGGGAGCAAGTAATATGAACGCACCCTGGAAGCCGGGCGGCACCGGCACGCGCACGCCTTTCCTCGCCTTCGCCTGTGACGACACGTCGGTGGAACAGCTGCGCCCGATCGCGGCCGAGCTCGGCTGGCCGGTCGACAATGTTTACAAGGGCGGCGTGCGCAACGCGGTCCAGACGCTGTCGGTGACATCCAGCCCGCACGTCCTGTTCGTCGACCTGGCCGAGTCGGGCGACCCGCTGGGCGACATCAACAGCCTGGCCGAGGTCTGCGAACCGGGCACGATCGTGATCGCCGCGGGGCAGGTCAACGACGTGCGGCTGTACCGCGACCTGCTGGCCAGCGGCATCCAGGATTATCTGCTCAAGCCGTTCGGCGCCGACGCGCTACGCGACGCCTTCTCGCAGGCGCAGACGATCCTGAACGCGCCCAAGGTGAGCGACGTCGGCATGGACCGGCCGCATTGCGGCGTGGCGGTGATCGGCACGCGCGGCGGCGCCGGTGCCTCGACGCTGGCGACCTCGCTGGCGTGGCTGCTCAGCGAGCGCGGCAAGCGCACCACCGCGCTGCTCGACCTCGACGTGCATTTCGGCACCGGTGCGCTGGCGCTGGACCTGGAGCCGGGCCGCGGGCTGACCGACGCGATCGAGAACCCCAGCCGCATCGACGGCCTGTTCATCGAACGCGCGATGGTGAAGGCGTCGGAGAAGCTGTCGGTGCTGTCCGCGGAAGCGCCGATCAGCGCACCGATCGTCACCGACGGCGCCGCGTACTACCAGTTGCAGGAGGAGATGCGCGCCGCGTTCGAATGCAGCGTCGTCGACCTGCCGCGCGCGATGCTGGTGCAGCACCCGCACCTGCTGGCGGATATCAACGCGATCGTGCTGGTCACCGAGCTGACGCTGGCGGCCGCGCGCGACACGATCCGCCTGCTGTCCTGGCTGCGCAGCCACGCGCCGCAGGCGGCGGTCACGCTGGTCGTCAACCGGATGCATCCGGGCACCCAGCTGGAGATCACGCGCAAGGATTTCGAGACCTCGATCGAGCGCAAGGTCGATGTCGCGATCGCGTTCGACCAGAAGCTGGCGGCGCAGTCGGCGAAGCTGGGCAAGCCGCTGGCGGAAACCGGCAAGGCATCGAAGACGATCGCACCGCTGGCGGAGCTGGCCGACCGGCTGCTGCGCACCGCGGACGACGGCGGTGCCGATGGCAACGGCGCGGGCAGCGGCAAGGGCGCGTCGCTACTGGCGCGCTTCTCCGACCTGAAGGGGCTGGTCGCGAAGAAGAAGTAATCGCCGCCTGTTCCCCGACCTCCTGCCGGACCGCTTTCGCTTATGTCGATGCTCCCGCTCCTGCTGATCGCGCTGGGCGCCACCATGGCGCTGGGCATGATCCTGTTCGCCTTCGCCGGCCCGTCGGCGCAGAAGGCGGGTACGCGCCGCCTCGCCGCGGTGCGCGAGCGGCATACCGTATCGGCCACCGGCGCGATCGAGGCGCAGATGCGCCGCATCACCGGGCGCAACACGACCCGCGCCGATCGCGCGGCGATGCGGCTGCTGCCCAATGTCGAGCAGTTGCAGAAGCGGCTGGCGATGACCGGCAAGACATGGACCGTCGGCCAGTACGGCTTCGCGACGCTGGGTGTGGCGACCGTCGTTGCGCTGCTGCTGATGCTGAAGGGTGCGCCCTTCCTGCTCGCGCTGCTGCTCGGGCTGGCGATGGGCGCGGGCATCCCCCACATTGTCGTGGGCAAGGTGATCAAGCGCCGCGTCACGAAGTTCACCGCCAAATTTCCCGACGCGATCGAGCTGCTGGTGCGCGGGCTGCGCTCGGGCCTTCCCATTTCGGAGACGATGCAGGTCGTCGGGGCCGAGGTGCCCGGCCCGGTCGGTGAGGAATTCCGCGCCGTGTCCGACAAGATGAAGATCGGCCGCTCGATGGACGTCGCGCTTCAGGAAACCGCGGACCGGCTGGGCACGCCCGAATTCCAGTTCTTCGTCATCACCATCGCGATCCAGCGCGAAACCGGCGGCAATCTGGCCGAAACGCTCCAGAACCTCGCCACCGTGCTGCGCCAGCGCGGGCAGATGAAGCTGAAGATCAAGGCGATGTCGTCCGAATCCAAGGCGTCGGCCTATATCATCGGGTCGCTGCCGTTCGTCGTCTTCGGGCTGATCTACATGATCAACCCGCCGTACATGCTCGGCTTCTTCAGCGACGTGCGCCTGATGGCGATCGGCGGTGGCGGGTTCGTGTGGATGGGCATCGGCGCCTTCATCATGTCCAAGATGATCAGCTTCGAGATCTGACGATGGAACCCGCTCACCCCACCTTCCTAGGCTTCGATGTCGTCACGCTGGCGACGATGCTGTCGGGCGTCGCCGCCGCGGCGGTGTTCCTCGCCATCTATGCCGCGCTCGGCGTGCGCGATCCGATGGCGAAGCGCGTAAAGGCGCTCAACGACCGCCGCGAACAGCTGAAGGCCGGCATCACCGCCTCCACCAGCAAGCGCCGCGCGAAGCTGGTGCAGAAGAACGAGACCGCCGACCGGCTGCGCACGTTCCTGTCCTCGCTGCGCGTGTTGCAGGACGAACAGGTGAAGGTGGCGCAGCTCAAGCTGCTCCAGGCCGGCATCCGCAAGAAGGAATGGGCGGTCGCGGTCATCTTCGGCCGGCTGGTGCTGCCGATCGTGTTCGGCGGGCTGATGATCGTCTATGTCTATGTGCTGGACGCCTTCCCGGACTGGAGCGCGCTCAAGCGCTATGCGCTGGTCGCGGTCACGCTGGTGGCGGCGTACAAGGCGCCCGACCTGTACCTGAAGAACAAGATCGGCAAGCGCAGCGACGCGATCCGCAAGGGCCTGCCCGACGCGCTCGACCTGCTGGTGATCTGCGCCGAGGCGGGGCTGACCGTCGACGCCGCCTTCCATCGCGTGTCGAAGGAGCTGGGCCGCGCCTATCCCGAGCTGGGCGAGGAATTCGCGCTGACCGCGATCGAACTGGGCTTCCTGACCGATCGGCGGCAGGCGTTCGAAAACCTCTCGACCCGCGTCGACCTGGAGGCGGTGAAGGGCGTCGTCACCACGATGATCCAGACCGAGAAATACGGCACCCCGCTGGCCAGCGCGCTGCGCGTGCTGTCGGCGGAATTCCGCAACGAACGCATGATGCGCGCCGAGGAGAAGGCCGCCCGCCTGCCCGCGATCATGACGGTGCCGCTGATCCTGTTCATCCTGCCGGTGCTGTTCGTCGTCATCCTGGGTCCGGCGGCCTGCTCGATCAACGACAGCTTCATCAAGGGCGGACCGTAAGGAACAGCCGCCCCCTCCTGTCGTTGAGATGGCGTAACAGGAGGGAAGCGATGCTGTTCACCACCCCCACGCAATATATCGCGCTGGCGGTCGCGCTGATCGCGGGCTGGCTGTTCGGGCTGGCAAGCCACCCGGGCGGCAGGAAGTGGAAGACGCGCTACGCCGCCGAACGCGACGCGCATGCCACCACCAACAAGCGCATCGCCGAACTGGAGCGCGAGAATGCGCGGCTGGTGAAGGAGCGTCCCGCGGTGGTAGAGGAACGCGTGGTTCGCGACGACCGCCCGGTCGTGGGAGATCGCGTGGTTCATGACGACCGGACCGTGACGGGCGATCGCGTCGTCCACGACGACCGTCTGACCGCCCGCTCGGCCGCGGAACCCGCGCACCGCACCGACCGCTCGATCCTCTGACAGGCCGCTGTCAGCAGCGAAGCGAGTTCCTCACTACCTTGTCGTCGCAAAGTCCACACCGTGCTCCTGCGCAGGCAGGAGCCCAGGGTTGTTGGCCACATCGAATGTCGCTCTGCCTGACCCTGCGCTCCGGCCTGCGCCGGAGCACTAGATACCCAGAGCAACAACCGCCTCGCGCACCTCACGGTAACCGTCACCCCGGACTTGTTCGGTGCTTATCCCCTTCAAACAAGAATTCTTCCTGCCGCCCCGGCGAAGGCCGGGGTCCAGTCGGGAAACAAGGGTCGGCGAGCGCTGTGCGTCGTCACCGCGACCTTCCCGACTGGACCCCGGCCTTCGCCGGGGTGGCGTACTGGTCTGAATGCGACAAGCACCGAACAACCCCAGCATGACGGTGATGACGTTTTCCAACGATCCCCCAAGCCGGTCCGTGGCAACGTTACGCGCGCCTATCCAGCCGCCGCCACCCCGCACCGCGATCCCCGTCGCGCGGCGTCGATCGCCGGAAACTGCGTGCGGTCGTCCACCAGCACCCGGATCAGTGCGACGCCATGTCCGCCGGAGACCGTCACCGGCTGATACCCCGCCGGCGCCACCTGCCCCGGCGTCAGCAGCGCCACCCGGATCGGCTGCCCCCGCGTCTCCACATTGTTGCGCACGAACGCCACGTCGGTGCGGGCGTCGAACACCGACAGCGACCAGTAGCGTGCGGGCACCGGCGCGACGTCGATCGTCACCACCCCCTTCGACAGGTCGAAGACGCAACTGGAATAAGCGAGGTCGGGGCTGGGCCGCACCACCGCGCGCGATCTCTGCGTCGCCAGCGGCGTGTGCGCGAAGACGTTGACACCGCCCACCTTCGCCAGCCGCCGCTCCGCCGCCGCCATCAATACATTGGGGGTGCGCCGCAGCGTCGCCTGATAGGCGATCAGCGCGACGACGACGCCCAGCAGCGCGGGCCACAACCACGGGCGCAGCGACAGGCGGGTCATGCGCAGGCCTCCCGCCGGATGCTGGGCAACTGGTCGCGCGCCGGACTGGTCCGCCCTTCATTCTCCGGCAGATAGGTACGCAGCGTCAGCTCGAACCGGTCCAGCCCCGCGCTCGGCAGCCAGCGCCCGTCCTGCCGCTCCGGTGCGATCAGGACCGTCCAGCGCGCCGCCTCCGTCGGCGACAGCGCGGCGCTGCCGATCGAATAGGGTCCGTCGCCCGCCAGATAGCCGTCGCGATCGTACAGCGTCAGGCTCCACCATTTCGCCGGCAGCACGCCCCCGGTCACGCGATAGCGGCACCTGCCCTCCAGCGGACGGCCGGCATCGTCGGTGCTGGCGGTATAGTAACGCGCCTCGCGCGCGGGCAGCGCGAGCAGGCCGCGGCGCGCCACCACCGCACGCGTCCGCGCGCTCTGGTCGACGGTGCCGAGATCGGTTCCCGTCTCCCATGCGCCGATCCGCATGCCGGACCCCAGCGCCCCGCTATGGACGCTGTAGGTGGCGTAGCCGACCCCGGCGATGAGCCCCAGCGCGATGCCCGTCAGATACCGCGCCCAGGGTTTCATCCGCTCGCTCCTATCCGTTCGCCTTCAGCGCGGCCTGAGCGGCCGCCAGCCGGGCGATCGGCACACGATACGGCGAGGCGGAGACGTAATCCAGCCCCACGCTCTCGCAGAAGTGGATCGAGGCCGGATCGCCGCCATGCTCGCCGCAGATGCCCAGCTTGATGCCGCTGCGCGTCGCGCGTCCGCGCTCGGCGGCCAGCTTCACCAGTTCGCCGACGCCGTCCACATCGAGGCTGACGAACGGATCCTTGGCGTAGATCCCCTTCTCGACATAGGCGCCCAGGAAGCGTGCGGCATCGTCGCGGCTGACGCCCAACGTCGTCTGCGTCAGGTCGTTGGTGCCGAAGGAGAAAAACTCGCCCGTCTCCGCGATCTCGCCCGCCTTCAGCGCGGCACGCGGCAACTCGATCATCGTGCCGACCAGATACTCCACCGTGCGCCCGCGCTCGGCGAACACATCCTTCGCCGCGGCGTCGACCACCGCCTTCATCAGGTCCAGCTCGCGCTTGGTCGCGACCAGCGGGATCATCACCTCCGGGATCGGCGCCTCACCCGATTTTTCCGCGACGTCGATCGCCGCCTCGAAGATCGCGCGCGCCTGCATCTCGTAGATTTCGGGATAGGTCACACCCAGCCGGCAGCCGCGATGCCCCAGCATCGGGTTGAACTCGTGCAACTCCGCCGCGCGGCGCTTGAGCTGGTCGACCGCGACGCCCGCCGCGGCGGCCACCTCGGCGAACTCATTCTCCTCGTGCGGCAGGAATTCGTGCAGCGGCGGGTCGAGCAGCCGGACGGTGACCGGCAGCCCCGCCATCACCTCGAAGATCGCGGTGAAGTCGGCGCGCTGTTCGGGCAGCAGTTTCTCCAGCGCCGCACGCCGCCCCGCCTCGTCCTCGGCCAGGATCATCTGGCGCACCGCGGTGATGCGCGCGGCGTCGAAGAACATATGCTCGGTCCGGCACAGCCCGACGCCCTCCGCGCCGAAATCGCGCGCGGTGCGGCAATCGAGCGGCGTCTCCGCATTGGCGCGCACCTTCAGCCGGCGGACCTCGTCGGCCCATTCCATCAACGTGCCGAAATCGCCCGCCAGCTCGGGCTGGATCGTCGCGACCTCGCCCACCATCACCTCGCCGGTGGCGCCATCGATGGTCAGGATATCGCCCTCGCGCACCTCACGCCCCGCGACCCGCGCGATCTTCGCCCTGGCGTCGATCGACAGCGTTCCCGCGCCCGACACGCACGGCCGCCCCATGCCACGCGCCACCACCGCGGCGTGGCTGGTCATCCCGCCCCGCGCGGTCAGGATGCCCTTCGCCGCGTGCATCCCGTGGATATCCTCCGGCGAGGTTTCGGTGCGCACCAGGATCACCGCCTTGCCGTCCGCGGCCCAGCGCTCGGCGGTGTCGGCATCGAACACCGTCGCGCCGCTCGCCGCCCCCGGCGAGGCGGGCAGCCCCTTGGTCAGCACGTCGCGCGGCGCATTCGGGTCCAGCGTCGGGTGCAGCAGCTGGTCCAGCGCCTGCGGCTCGACGCGCGCGATCGCCTCCTGCCGCGTGATCAGGCCTTCGTTCGCCATTTCGACCGCGATCTTCAGCGCCGCCTTGGCGGTGCGCTTGCCCGAGCGCGTCTGGAGCATCCACAATTTGCCGCGCTCGACGGTGAATTCGATGTCCTGCATGTCGCGATAGTGCGTTTCCAGCGTGTCGAAGACCGCGGCCAGCTCGCGATAGACCTCCGGCATCGCCTCTTCCATCGACGCGGGCTTCGCGCCCGCCTCCTCGCGTGCTGCCTTGGTCAGATATTGCGGCGTGCGGATGCCCGCGACCACGTCCTCGCCCTGCGCGTTGATCAGGAATTCGCCGTAATAGGCGCGGTCGCCCTTCGACGGATCGCGCGTGAAGGCGACGCCGGTCGCGGACGTATCGCCCATGTTGCCGAACACCATCGCCTGCACGTTGACCGCGGTGCCCCAGTCGCCGGGGATGTCGTTCAACCGGCGATAGACCTTGGCGCGCTCCGACTGCCACGATCCGAACACCGCGCCGACCGCGCCCCACAATTGGTCATGCACGTCCTGCGGGAAGGGCTTGCCCCATTCCGCCTCGACCAGCCTCTTGTACTCGGCGACCAGTTCCTTCCAGTCCGCCGCCGCCAGCTCGGTATCCAGCGTGAAGCCGCGATCCTCCTTGGCGATCTCCAGCGCTTCCTCGAACGCGCCGTGGTCCAGCTCCAGCACTACGTCCGAATACATCTGGATGAAGCGGCGATAGCTGTCCCACGCGAAGCGCTCGTCCCCGCTCGCCGCCGCCAGCCCCTCGACCGTCGCATCGTTGAGGCCCAGATTCAGGACGGTGTCCATCATGCCCGGCATCGACACGCGCGCGCCGGAGCGGACCGACACCAGCAACGGATCGGCCGCGTCGCCGAACGTCTTGCCGGTCACCTGCTCGATATGGGCGATGCCGTTGGCCACCTCGGCCTCCAGCGAGTCGGGAAAGCGCTCGCCCTCGTCATAGTAACGTGCGCACATCGCGGTGGAGATGGTGAAGCCCGGCGGCACCGGCAGGTCGATCGACGCCATCTCGGCGAGGTTGGAACCCTTGCCGCCCAGCAGGTTCTTGTCGCCCCTGCCGCCATCGGAGACGCCACCGCCGAAGCGATAGACGTATTGCGTGTCCGTCCCTGCCTGCGCCGCGGTCGCCATCGTCACGTCTCCTGTGCATACGTATGTTTGTGCGCTGCAACACACGGTCGCGGCGATGATTGCAATACGTTTCTCGATCGAGGGCGGGACAGCCCGGCTTTACCCCTCGATCCGCGAGAAATCCGCCACGCCGTGCACGGCATCGCGCACCCGCGCCAGCAACGCGAGCCGGGCCGCCCGCTTGGCGGGATCGGCGTCGTTGACGGTGACGTCGTCGAAGAAGCGGTCGATCGGCGCGCGCAACGTGGCGAGCGCGGCCATCGCGCCCTCGAAATCCTCGCGCGCGACCGCGGCGGCGGCGGCGGGTTCGGCGGTGTCGAGCGCGGCGATGAGCGCGGCCTCGGCGGGTTCTGCCGCATACGCCGTCGTATCGTCACCCCGGGCTTGACCCGGGGTCCCGCTATCCTCCGCGTCCAAGAAGCGGGACCCCGGCTCAAGGCCGGGGGTGACGATCGTTCGTGGAGGGCGCGCCCCACCCTTCCTTCTTCAGGATGTTCGCCGCCCGCTTGTACCCCGCGAGCAGGTTCGCGCCGTCGTCGGTGGTCACGAACGACTGCAACGCCCGCACCCGCGCGAGCAGGCGGACGAGATCGTCCTCACCGCCGAGCGCGAACACCGCGTCGATCAGGTCGTGTCGGACGCCTGCTTCGCGCTGCTGCACCTTCAGGCGATCAGCGAAGAAGTCGAGCAGGTCGCCGGGCACGCGATACCGCAGCCCATTCTCGGTCAGCAGCCGGATCACGCCGAGTGCCGAGCGGCGCAAGGCGAACGGGTCTTTGGACCCCGTCGGCGCCTGTCCGATCGCGAAGAACTGCTGGAGGCTGTCCAGCTTGTCCGCCAGCGCCACCGCGACCGTCACCGGCGCGGTCGGCAGGTCGTCGCCCGCCCCGACCGGCTTGTAGTGATCGCGCACCGCCTCAGCGACCGCGGCGTCCTCGCCCTGCGCGGCGGCGTAATAGCCGCCGATCAGCCCCTGCAACTCGGGGAACTCGCCGACCATCCCGGTGACGAGATCGGCCTTCGCGAGCCTGGCAGCACGCTCCGCCTGATCCGCGAGCTTCCCCCTCTCTTCTGCGGGGAGAGGGTCGGGGTGAGGGGCTGCCGCGGGCGGGACTTCTCTGTGAGACACCTGCCCCTCACCCAAACCCTCTCCCCGACGGGGAGAGGGCTTAGAACCAACGACGCCCTCTTCCACCAGCCACCGCGCCAGCCTCGCGACGCGCTCCACCTTGTCCGCCACCGTCCCCAGCTTCTCGTGGAAGACGATCCGGTCCAGCCTGCTCGCCTGCTCCGCCAGCGGCGTCTTCAGATCGGTGTCGTAGAAGAAGCGCGCGTCGCTCAGCCGCGCGGCGAGCACCTTGCGATTGCCCTCGACGATCTTCGCACCGCCGTCCGCCGCGTCGATGTTCGCGGTGCAGACGAAGGCATTCGCCAGCTTCCCCTCGGCGTCCCGGCACACGAAATACTTCTGGTTCACCCGCGCGGTCAGCTGGATCACCTCGGGCGGGACGTCGAGGAACGCCGCGTCGAACCGGCCCAACAGCGGGATCGGATATTCGGTCAGCCCGGCATTCTCCGCCAGCAGCCCTTCGTCGCGCACCAGGGTCAGCCCCGCCTTCGCGGTCAACATCGTGGCACCCAGCGCGATGATCGATTCCCGCTCGGCCTGGTCGACGATGACGTGGCAGGCGCGCAGCTTCTCGACATAGTCGTCCGCCGACCCGATCGTGATGCTGCCCGGATGGTGGAAGCGATGCCCGACCGTCGCCGCCCCGCTCTCGACACCCGCGATGCTCGCCGGCACCACCGCCTCGCCGAACAGCGCGACGATGCCCTGCAGCGGGCGCACCCAGCGCAGCGATTCGGTGGAGGCGGACGCCGCGCCCCAGCGCATCGACTTGGGCCACGGAAACGCGCGGATCACCGCCGGGATCGCCTCCGCCAGCACTTCGGTGGTGGCGCGACCCGGCTTCTCGCTGACGGCGAAGAACACGCCGTCGCGCTCGACCAGCTGCTCGCGCGTCAGGCCGGTCTTGCGCAGGAACCCCTCCAGCGCCTGCGCCGGGGCGCTCGCCTTGGGGCCCTTGACCTCCTCGCTCACCGCCTCGGTCGCCTCCGGCAGTCCGCGCAGGATCAGCGCGAGGCGGCGCGGCGTGGCATAGGTCACCGTCTCGGTCGCGGCGAGGCCGGCCTTGGCGAGTTCCCCCGCGAACAGCCGCGCCAGATCCTCGCGCGCCTTCGCCTGCATCCGGGCGGGGATTTCCTCGGAGCGGAGTTCGAGCAGGAAGTCGGTCATGCGATATCGGCCGTGCAGGTGGATTCACGCGAAGACGCGAAGCCGCAAAGAAGAAGGGGGTTCACGCGGAGGCGCGGAGACGCGGAGGATGTCGCGCACGCGGCTGCCCGACCGCGCCAGCGGCCAACCATTACCCCGCTGGCAGCACGAGCAGGGATTGCGCTGACGCGCGGCATATCGGCGAGCGTTGGCTCTCCGCGTCTCCGCGCCTCCGCGTGAACCGACCTCTTCGCGTCGTCGCGGCTTCGCGTGAACATCAAGCCCCCTCCGCAGCTATTCCAACGACGCTTCACGTCGTCGGAACCTTGAGCTGCTCCGCCCACCCGTGCTTCTCCATATGCGCCGCGCACGCCGCTTTCGCGAGATCGCGCACGCGCCCGATATACGCCTGCCGCTCCGCGACCGAGATTACGCCGCGCGCCTGCAACAGGTTGAACGTGTGGCTCGCCTTGATCGCCTGCTCATACGCCGGGATCGGCAGCTTCGCGGCGAGGCAGTTCTCGCACTCCGCCGCCGCCTTGCGGAACTGGTCGAACAGCGTGTCGGTATCCGCCACCTCGAAATTCCAAGTCGACATCTGCTTCTCGTTTTCGAGAAACACATCTCCATACGACACGCCCGCGTCGTTGAAGCACAGGTCGTACACATTGTCGACGTTCTGGATGTACATCGCCAGCCGCTCCAGCCCGTAGGTCAGCTCGCCCGCGACCGGCTTCATGTCGAAGCCGCCCATCTGCTGGAAATAGGTGAATTGCGTCACCTCCATCCCGTCGCACCAGACCTCCCAGCCCAGTCCCCAGGCGCCCAGCGTCGGGCTTTCCCAATCGTCCTCGACGAAGCGGATGTCGTGGACGCTCATGTCCACCCCGATCGCCGCCAGAGAGCCGAGGTACAGCTCCTGCAAGTCGGGCGGGCTGGGCTTCAGGATCACCTGATACTGATAATAATGCTGGAGCCGGTTGGGATTCTCGCCATAGCGGCCATCGGTCGGGCGGCGGCACGGCTGGACATAGGCGGCGTTCCACGCGTCCGGCCCCAGCGCGCGCAGCGTGGTCGCGGTGTGGAACGTCCCCGCCCCCATCTCCATGTCATAGGGTTGCAGGATCGCGCACCCGCGCTCCGACCAATATTGGTGGAGCCGCAGGATCATCGCCTGGAAGGAAAGAGGCTGGTCGGTCGCAGGATGGTCCATCACGGCGGCGACGTGTGGCGGAACCCTCGCCTTCCCGCAAGGGGCGCGCTAGGTGAGCGCCCATGACCATACCGCTCGCCCGCTGGCTCGCCGCCCCGCTCGCGCTGCTCCTCGCGCTCCCCCTCCCCGCCTGCGCACAGCCCAAGGCGGCGACGCCTGACGCCGATCCGGCGCTGTGGGTGGTGAAGGACAAGGACACCACCGTCTATCTGTTCGGCACGATCCACGTCCTGCGCCCCGGGCTGTCATGGTTCGACGAGGCGGTGAAGAAGGCGTTCGATGCCTCGCAGACGCTGGTGCTGGAAATGGTCGAGCCCGATGCGCAGACGCAGCAGCGCGTCGTCACCGGGAAAGCGTTCGCCCCCGCCGGCACCCCGCTGACCGAGCAGATCTCGCCCAATTATCGCCCCGCGTTCGAGAAGGCGATGACCGATGGCGGCCTGCCGCCCGCGGCGTACAACCGGATGCGGCCGTGGTTCGCCGCGATCACGCTGTCGCTGCTGCCGGTGCAGAAGCTGGGCTACGATCCCGCCAACGGTCCGGAGAAGGTGCTGACCGACGCCGCGCGCAAGACCGGCAAGCCGATCGTCGGGCTGGAGACGTTCGAGGGGCAGCTGGGCATCTTCGACCGCATCTCGCAGCCAGCACAGGTGAAGCTGCTGGAAAGCACGCTCGACGAACTGCCGACCGCCGACGCCACCTTCCGCAAGCTGGTCGACGCCTGGGCGGCAGGCAATCCTGACGGCGTGGCGAGCGAGATGAACGAGTCGCTCAAGGACTCGCCCGAGGTGGCGAAGGCGCTGCTGATCGACCGCAACAAGAAGTGGGCGGCGTGGATCGCGGAGCGGATGAAGCGTCCGGGGACGGTCTTCGTCGCGGTCGGCGCAGGGCATCTGGCGGGGTCGCAGAGCGTGCAGCAGCAGCTGGGCGCGTACAGACTGAAGGCGGTGCGGGTAAGATACTGATCGCGCGACCGTCACCCCGGACTTGATCCGGGGTCCCGCTTTCGACGCAACCTCGCAGAAGAAGCGGGACCCCGGGTCAGGCCCGGGGTGACGAACCTTGCCTTTTGCCTCAACCCCGGCTAAGCGCGCCCGCTTCCCGCCATGGTCATCCCTGGAGGCGTGTCGGGAAGACAGACATCACCCGTATTCGGAGCATATCAATGAGCGACACCATCACGCTCGCAGCCGAGACGCGTGACCGGGTTGGCAAGGGAGCCTCCCGTGCACTGCGTCGCGACGGCCGCGTCCCCGCCGTGATCTACGGCCAGAACAAGCAGCCCGCCTCGATCCATCTCGAAGAGAAGGAGCTGGTGAAGGCGCTCATGACCGGTCACTTCATGAACTCGGTCATCATGGTCGGCGGGCAGCGCACGCTGGCGAAGGACGTCGCCTTCCACCCGGTCACCGACCGCCCGACGCACGTCGACTTCCTGCGCATCGCGGAGCACGAGACGGTGACGATCGCGGTGCCGGTCGTGTTCGTCGACGAGGAGCTGTCGCCCGGCCTGAAGAAGGGCGGCGTGCTCAACATCGTCGCGCACGAGCTGGAGCTGACCGTCGACGCCGCGAACATCCCCAGCGAGATCTCGGTCTCGGTGAAGGGCAAGGACGTGGGCGACACGATCCACATCGGCGACGTCCGCCTGCCCAAGGGCGCGACCGCCGCGGTCGAGGATCCCGACTTCACCGTCGCGACGCTGGTCGCCCCGTCGGCGATGCTCGCCGAGGCGCAGGAGCAGGCCGCCGAGGAAGCCGCGCTGGCCGAGGCCGCATCGGCCGAGGCAGCCGAAGAGGCTGCCGCCGACGAGACCGAGGACGACAAGGGCGAGTAAGTGTAAGCCCTCTCCCCTGCGGGGAGAGGGTTTGGGTGAGGGGCCGCCACAGGCGCTGCGTTCGCGGCGGCCCCTCACCCCGCCCCTCTCCCCGGAGGGGAGAGGGAGTTTCCAATGCAACTCTGGGTCGGGCTGGGCAATCCGGGCGCGCAATATGCGATGCACCGGCACAATGTCGGCTTCATGGCGATCGATGCCATCGCCGCGGTCCATGGCTTCGCGCCGCCTGCGAAGAAATTCCAGGGCTGGCTACAGGAAGGCCGTATCGGCACGCACAGGGTGCTGCTGCTGAAACCCGCCACCTTCATGAACGACAGCGGCCGCTCGGTCGGCGAGGCGATGCGCTTCTACAAGCTCGGGCTCGACGCGCTCACCGTCTTCCACGACGAACTCGACCTCGCACCGATGAAGGTCAAGGTGAAGCAGGGCGGCGGCACCGCCGGGCACAACGGGCTGCGCTCGATCGACCAGCATCTGGGCGCGGACTTCCGCCGCGTCCGCATCGGCATCGGCCATCCGGGGCACAAGGATCGCGTGACCGGCCATGTGCTCGGCAATTACGCCAAAGTCGAACTCGACCCGCTGTCCGACCTGCTCGGCGCGATCGCGGGCGAGGCGGACCGGCTCGCGGACGGCGACGACACCCGCTTCATGAACGACGTCGCGCTGCGGCTGGGGTAAACCTGAACCCACCCCCGTTCGTGCTGAGGAGAGGCTGAGCTTGTCGAAGCCTCGTCTCGAAGCATACCCTTCGAGACGCCGTTTCGACAGGCTCAACGGCTCCTCAGGGCGAACGGAAGTTGGGGGCACGTCATACCGGGCTTGTCCCCGCATCCAGGGTCCCGCACACCGCTCTCATCGTCACCGAGTCCCGCCCATGCCCACGCGCCCACTCTTCCCGACGCTGTTCTACGACGCGACGATCGACGCCCCCGATCTGCTCGCTGAGCTCCACGACTCCTGCCTCGCGCTTGCCGCCGATGACACCGCCGGCCGCCGCTGGTCGAAGGCGCACGGTTACCGCGGCTATACCAGCTATGCCTCGCTCGACGACCTGCCGCTGCGCGATCCCGCCTTCGCCGACCTGAAGCGCCACCTCGACCGCCACGTCGCCGCCTTCGCGCGCGATGTCGGCATGGATCTGGGCGGCAGGAAGCTGAAACTCGACAGCCTGTGGGTCAATGTGATGAAGGCGGGCGGCACGCATTCGGGCCACCTCCATCCGCACAGCGTCGTGTCCGGCACCTTCTACGTCGCCGTCCCGCCCGGTGCCGGCGCGCTCAAGCTGGAGGATCCGCGGCTGCCGATGATGATGGCCGCGCCGCAGCGCGACGGCACCTTCGTCTATATGGAGCCGCAGCCGGGCACGATATTCCTGTGGGAAAGCTGGCTGCGCCACGAGGTGATGCCCAGCAGCGCGAAGGACGAGCGCATCAGCATCAGCTTCAACTATCGCTGGTAGCACGTGCTCCTGCGAACGCAGGAGCCCAGGGCCACACGCACCAACCATCGTTGTTCTGCGGGACCCTGGGTTCCGGCGTGCGCCGGAACACGATCACCCTCTGGCTTTTTCGCGCCCTTTGCCCCATGTAGGACGCTTCATGGAGAATTCGAACCTTCCCGCCGCGCTCGCGCGCGCGCTCGACTCGCGTGGCTATGCCGCGCTCACCCCCGTGCAGGCGGAGGTCACCGCCGAGGCCGCGCACGGCCGCGACCTGCTCGTCTCGGCCCAGACCGGGTCGGGCAAGACCGTCGCCTTCGGCCTCGCCATCGCCGAGCAGCTGCTGGCCGAGGGCGAGACGCTGCCCCCCGCCGCCGCGCCGCTGTCGCTGGTGATCGCCCCGACGCGCGAACTGGCGCTACAGGTCGCGAAGGAACTCGCCTGGCTCTATGCCGACGCGCGCATCGCCACCTGCGTCGGCGGGATGGACGCCAGCCGCGAGCGCCGCACGCTAAACCACGGCGCGCATATCGTCGTCGGCACGCCGGGCCGCCTGCGCGACCATGCCGAGCGCGGCGCGCTCGACCTGTCACAGGTCCGCGCCGCGGTGCTCGACGAGGCGGACGAGATGCTCGACATGGGCTTCCGCGACGATCTGGAGGCGTTGCTCGACCAGACGCCGACCGAGCGCCGCACGCTGCTCTTCTCCGCCACCTTGCCCAAGACGATCGTCGCGCTGGCGAAGAAGTATCAGCGCGACGCGCTGCGCATCTCGACCGTCAGCGAGCAGCGCGGGCATGGCGACATCACCTATCGCGCGATCACCGTCTCGCCGTCCGACATCGAGCATGCGGTCATCAACCTGCTGCGCTTCTACGAAGCGGAGACCGCGATCCTGTTCTGCGCGACGCGCGACAACGTGCGCCACCTCCATGCCGGGTTGGTCGAGCGCGGCTTCGCGGCAGTGGCGCTGTCGGGCGAGCATTCGCAGAATGAGCGCAACCACGCGCTCCAGGCACTGCGCGACCGCCGCGCGCGTGTCTGCGTCGCGACCGACGTCGCCGCGCGCGGCATCGACCTGCCGACGCTCAGCCTCGTCATCCATGTCGAGATCCCGCGCGATGCGGAGGTGTTGCAGCACCGCTCCGGCCGCACCGGCCGTGCGGGCAAGAAGGGCACCGCGGTCCTGATCGTCCCCTACCCCCGCCGTCGTCGCGTCGAGGGGATGCTGCGCGGTGCGCGCATCGCCGCGGAATGGGGCGACGTGCCGTCGGTCGAGGCGATCCGCGCCAAGGATCGCGAGCGGCTGCTCGAACGCCTGCTCGCGCCCGTCGAGGTGGACGAGGACGATCGCGCGCTCGCCGCCGAGCTGCTGGCGCAGCGTTCGCCCGAGGATATCGCCGCGGCCTTGGTGGCGGCGCAGCGTGCCTCGCTCCCCGCGCCCGAGGAGATGATCGAGCGCGCGCCGGCCGAGCAGAAGGGGCATCGTCCCGGCTTCGACGACGTGGTGTGGTTCCGCATGAACATCGGCCGCCGCCAGAACGCCGACGCGCGCTGGATCCTGCCGCTGCTGTGCCGCCGCGGGCATGTGACCAAGGCGGAGATCGGCGCGATCCGCATCGGCGCGGGCGAGACGCAGTTCCAGATACCGCGCGCGCTCGCCTCCCGCTTCGCCGCAGCGGTGCGCGCCAGCGCCAATGCCGATGGCGAGGACGAGAGCGGCGTGCGGATCGAACCGCTCGACGGCCCGCCCACGCCGACGCGCGCGCAGCCGCCGCAGCGCCGCCCCTACACGCCGCACCGCACCCCGCGCCCGCGGCGATGAGCGCGGCGGCGGGCACGCGCCGCATCCTGGTCGATGCCGACGCCTGCCCGGTCAAGGACGAGATCTACAAGGTCGCGTGGCGGCTGTCGGTCCCGGTGACGATCGTCAGCAACGCCTGGCTGCGCGTGCCACAGCATCCGCTGGTGGAGCGCGTGGTGGTCGACGCGGGGTTCGACGCCGCGGATGACTGGATCGCGGAGGCCGCCGCGCCGGGCGCGGTGGTGGTGACCGCCGACATCCTGCTCGCCGACCGCTGCCTGAAGGCGGGCGCCGACGTGCTGGCGCCCACCGGCAAGCCCTTCACCACCGCCTCGATCGGCGGCGCCATCGCGACGCGTGCGATCATGGCCGACCTGCGCGCCGGTGGCGACCAGCTGGGCGGCCCGGCGCCGTTCTCGGCGAAGGACCGGTCGGCTTTTCTGCAAGCGCTGGATGCGATCCTGACGCGCCGGCGGTAACGCGCCTCCCCGTCACCCCGGGCTTGAGCCGGGGTCCCGCTCCTTCCGAAGCGTCGCGCAGAAAGCGGGACCCCGGGTCAAGCCCGGGGTGACGAAGGGGGTAAGCGCGCCCCGAAAAACCCCGTCACCCGGACTTGTTCGGTGCTTATGCCCTTCGAACAAGTATCCTTCTTGCCACCCCGGCCTCCGCCGGGGTGGCGTACTTGTCTGAAGGGGACAAGGGCCACTTGTTCCGGGGGCCAGGGTTCCACGCATCTCACGCCGGTTTGGCGCGTAGAACCCGGGATGCCGGCATGACGGCAGCGGCGCCTACAACCCCACCACACCGCCGTCGTTCTTGGTGATCACCACCGTCGCCGAGCGCGGGCGGCCCGTGCCGGTCCCGGTGGCCTGCGACTGCGGCCAGTTCGACGTCAGGTTCGTCGGCGAGCCTTCCTCGCCCGGATGCTGGATGTTGATGAAGATCGTGCGCCCGTCCGGCGTCGAGCTGATCCCCGTCACCTCGCACTCCTTCGGCCCGACCAGGAAGCGCTTCAGCTTCGCGCCCGGCATCGCGCCGATGCGGGTGGAAACGGTCGCGCTGCCGCCCAGCGTGCTGGTGACGCTGCGCGCCGCGCCGTCGCCGACGCGCCCCGGCATGCCGATCAGCATCATGCAGTTGGTGACGTCGGTATAGGCGCCGTCGTCGGTCTGGATGAACAGCAGCGGCGATGCCTGCCCGCCGGCGTTGGTCGGCAGCCCGAACCACAGCCCGTCGGGCGAGGAGAAGTCGTTGGTCGCATCCAGCGACGACAGGTTGATGTTGGTCGGATCGAGGTCGGAACCCGCCCCGAAGGCATAGATGTCCCAGGTGAAGGCGGTCGCCTCGGTCGTGTCGCCATTCTCGCGCAGGCGGACGACATGGCCGTTGACGTTGCCCGTCCCGGCCGAGCCGCCGTCGGTGCGCGGGTCGGTATAGGCGCGCGGATTGGCGGCATCGACGGCGCGGTTGTTGCCACTGGTGGCGGTGCGACGCTGCGAATTGTTGGTGAGCGTGCAGTACATCTCGCCATTGACGGGGTTCACCGCGGTCCATTCCGGGCGATCCATCGGCGTCGCGCCCAGCACGTCGGCGGCGAGCCGCGCGTTGATGAGCACATCGGCCTGATCGGCGAAGGCATAGGTCGCGTTGGACGCGGTGAGCCCGTTCTGCCCGAACACCAGCGGCAGCCACCGCCCCGTGCCATCGGCATCGAACCGCGCCACGTAGAGCGTGCCGTTATTGAGATACTTGTCGCCGGTCGCGAGGCGATTGGTCGCGCTCTCGTCCGCCGCCGACCAGGCGGTCGCGGACACGAACTTGTAGATATATTCGTTGCGCGCGTCGTCACCCATGTAGAACGCCGGCTTCACCCCCGCCACCGTGCGGCCGGGCATGCAGCCCTCGTGATTCATCCGGCCCAGCGCGGTACGCTTGCGCGGCGTCGAGGTCGGATCATAGGGATCGATCTCGACCACCCAGCCATACTGGAACGGTTCGTAGCGGAAGTCGCCGGTGCCGTCCGCCGCCGCACCGGCGCTGGCGGTCGCGTTCCACTTCGCGAACAGCGTGCTGGACGCATCCGATGGCTGTACCGTCGACCAGCCGTAATTGCCGCCCGTCCCCGCCGTCTTCTCGGAAATGCCGTAGCGCGACAGCGACACATTCTCGCGCGCATTGCCCAGCGCGCTGCGCACCGCCGCGTCGCCCGTGTCGCGGCGATAATAGCCGGCCCAATTCTCCTCGCAGGTCAGATACGTGCCCCAGGGCATGTGCCCGTTGGCACAATTGTTGATCGTGCCGCGCGCCGCCGTCCCGTTCGCCGAATAGCGGGTGCGCAGCAGCGCGCTGCCCGCCGCCGGGCCGCTGATCGTCATCGGGGTGTTCGGGGTGATGCGGCGGTTGAGCGCGCTCGACGCGACATAGCTCCACGCGCCCGCATTGCCCGCGCGCGTCACCTCCACCACCGAGACGCCGTGCGCCTCGATCTCCTTCAGCGCCTCGCCCTCCGGCCGGCGCGACACGCCGGCGGCGTCGACCACCGTCGTGGCGCGCACCGCGTGCAGATACTGCTGGTTGATATATTCGTGGTTCATCGCCAGCACGCCGCGCGTGTTGCTGCTCGCGTCGGGGGTGCTGCCGGTGGCGGCGAGCCCGAAATAGCTCATGCCGTCATGATTGTCGCCCGCGCGCTGTGCGAAGCTCGCGTCGGTGCCGTCGTTGGCATAAGCCGCCACCCCCGCCGCCAGCGGATCGCCGGTGCGGTACAGCACGGTGACGCTATAGTCGGACGGTACGGTGACGACGTCGTTCCTGTTCTTCGCCACCGCGGCGAAGGCCAGCGTCGCCGGGCTGACCGTCACGGTCGAGCGTGCGCTCTTCGACCCGGCGGGGCCGGAAGCGGTGAATTGCAGCACGATATCGGTCGCAGTGGTGACGTTGGGCGCGACGAAGGTGACCGAGGTGCCGCTGGTCGTCAGCGCGACGGTCGGCCCGCTCAGCTGCGTCCATGTGGTGGAGGTCGCGTTGCTGCTGGCGGTAGAGGTCAGCGTCACCACGCGCCCGCCCTGTGCCTGGACGATGGTGCCGTCCGCGACGCTGACCGTCTCCTGGAAATCGTCGTCCTCGGCGCATCCGGTCAGCAGCGCGCCGCCCAAAGCGGCGGTGGTCATCGCGCTCATCCCGCCCATCAGCTGGCGGCGCGAGTAACGCTGCGCGACGAGGTCGGCGAGGTGCGGCGCGGTGGATGGATTGGTGTCGACGTCGCCGTCGTCATAGACGCAGAAGGCGTCGGCGATACGCTGATCGGTCATGATATTCCCCCGGAATGTGGCTCCACGCCGCTGTGACGGCGCCGGACGACATGGCGGTGAAGGTTCCGCGTCATGGGCGTGACGTCGGCATGACGATCGCGTGACGGGTTGACCCCGCGCCACAATCCGTTATGGCACCGCCCGCGCGTCGCAGGCCGAAGGTCCGCGACGCTCCGTCCGAGACAGCGGGTGGCACCGGTGGTGCCTTAATCTCCCGCCGAGACGGGGACAGGACGATGCGACCGGCCCGGCCATGCCGTGCGGGTGCGCACCCGCCATTCCCCATCGCTGGACAATGCCGTGGCCCGCAAGGGTCGCGGTTCGTACCCGGAAGGGTCGTGCATCCGCACGGCGCTTCCCAATGTGGAGAATGGCATGGATCGTAGTCAGAAGACCGCGGCCGTCGCCGAGCTCAACCGTACCTTCTCCGAGGTCGGCGTGGTGGTGGTCACCCGCAACCTGGGGATGACGGTGGCGCAGTCGACCGACTTGCGCAACCGGATGCGGGACGCCGGCGCCGTCTACAAGGTCTCCAAGAACAAGCTTGCCAGGATCGCGCTCGACGGCACCGATTACGGCTCGCTCAGCGATATGCTGACGGGTCCGGTGGGCCTCGCCACCTCGACCGATCCGGTCGCGGCGGCGAAGGTGGCGGTCGATTTCGCCAAGACGACCGACAAGTTCGAGATCGTCGGCGGCGCGATGGGCGCGACCGCGCTCGACGTGGCGGGGGTGCAGGCGCTGGCGACGTTGCCGTCGCTGGACGAGCTGCGCGCGAAGATCGTCGGCCTCATCGTGGCGCCCGCCACGAAGCTGGCGACCATCACGCAGGCTCCCGCGGCGCAGATCGCACGCGTGCTGGCAGCCTATTCGGAGAAGGAGGCGGCCTGATTTCGGGCGGCATCCTGTTGATGTTTGGACTTTGGGGCACCTGTCCCCGTTTTAGATAGGAAGTATATCATGGCAGACCTGAACGCGCTGGTTGACCAGCTGAGCGAGCTGACCGTCCTCGAAGCGGCCGAGCTGTCGAAGCTGCTCGAAGAGAAGTGGGGCGTCTCGGCCGCTGCGGCGGTTGCGGCTCCTGCCGCCGGCGGCGCCGGTGCGGCTGCTCCGGCCGCCGAAGAGAAGACCGAGTTCGACGTGATCCTGACCGGCGACGGTGGCAAGAAGATCAACGTCATCAAGGAAGTCCGCGCGATCACCGGCCTGGGCCTGACCGAGGCGAAGGCTCTCGTCGAGGGCGCGCCGAAGCCGGTCAAGGAAGGCGTGAGCAAGGACGAGGCCGAGAAGGTCAAGAAGCAGCTGGAAGAAGCCGGCGCGACCGTCGAGCTGAAGTAAGCCGCAGAGCGGGCGAGGCGCTTCGCGCCTCACCTCGCTCGAGGCCGGCCGGCGGGTGGCCCAGCCACCCGTCCGACGTCATTGGGCTTTGCTCCATGACGGCCAGCGACAAAAAGGGGCGGTTCCCATCGCGGGAGCCGCCCCTTTTTCGCGTCTCAGCCCCCCGCCACTTCCGTCATTCCCGCGAAGGCGGGGATCCATTGACGCTGGCGTTTCGCCTCTTGCGACGACCTGCGCGTATGGATCCCCCGGACTCACGAAAGAAGTGCACCACCGATAGGGTGGTGGCGCGATGGGACACAGCTACAGGCAGCTCGGCCTTGACGAGCGGATGGAGATTGCGCGGCTTCGGGAGGCGGGCTGGTCATCGCGGCGGATCGGCGCGGCGATCGGGCGCTGCCACACGACGGTCAGCCGAGAGGTAAGTCGCAACAGCCGTGCGACCAGGGCCTGGCCTGGCGGCTATGCGCCAGCGCGCGCGCACGAACTGGCGCAGCGGCGACGACGATGGGACTGCCGCTTCAAGCTGGTGCGCCAACCGGACCTGCGGGACCAGGTGAGGCAAAGCCTTGCGATGGGACATTCGCCCGAGCAGATCGCCGGCCGGCTGGCGCGCGAGACGGGTCGCACCGTCATCAGCCACGAGTCAATCTACCGCTTCGTCTATCATCGCTCAGGCCAGAAGGATTACTGGCACCGCCTGCTGCCCCGCGCCAAGTCCCGGCGCGGTCGGTACCGCATGCAGGGCGGCAGCCCGGCCAGCTTCATCCGCCAGCGCCGCCCCCTCACCGAGCGCCCGGCCGAGGCGACGACGCGCCAGCAGCCCGGTCACTGGGAAGCCGACTACATGCTGTTCGCCGCCTACGGCCACAACATCCTCGTCCTGCACGAGCGCACCACCCGCTTCACCCTGCTCGACCACCCGCCCACGCGCAAAGCAGCGATCACCGCACAGCGCATCGAACGCCAACTCCGCGACGTTCCACAGGTGCTCCGCCGCACCATCAGCTTCGACAACGGAACAGAGTTTGCCGAGCATCAGCGCCTGCATCACCTCGGCCTGCAGACCTTCTTCTGCGACGTGCGCAGCCCCTGGCAGAAAGGCGGCATCGAGAACACCATCGGTCGCTTGCGACGCTTCCTGCCCCGCAAGGCCAACCTCGACAACCTCTCGCCCGCACAATTGCGTGCCTATGCCCAGCGGCTCAACGACACGCCCAGAAAATGCCTCGACTTCCAAACCCCCGCCGAGGCATTTCTCCAAGCCTCAACCGGTGCACTTCAAACGTGAATCCACATTCCCGCCTCCGCGGGAATGACGATGATGGGGACACTGGCCTTCGGCCCTCTAGCGTTGCAATATCGACCCATGAACCGCACCATGGCCTTGCTCGCGCTAACAACGCTAGCCGCCTGCTCGCAAGCCCCTCGGAAAGCGTGCCAAGCGCCGCGACCAACATGGGGCCACCCACGAAACATCGGTGTTTTGATGAACAAAGTTGCCTTGGATCGAACCGATAAACTGTACTGGAACGGCAAACCCGTTTCACCCGCCCAACTCGACAAACTATTGACTCAATCGAGAAATCTTCTTCCTCGACCGTGGATCCTGCTGGAAACCGAAATGGGACCCTCTTGTGCCGCGCTGGAGGCAGTTCGCGACCAGATACAGGAGCATTTCGACTGCTCCACTAAATACGAATGTAACGAAGGTATCATGACGGTTTGGGACAACGCGCCGGTTGCGCCAGCGACAAAAGTACCTTGAAGCGGTAAATCTCCTACCCGCTGTCCAACACGCTTCAACTTTCGCCCTAGCTCCGCACCGCCAGCGCATGCGGGCGGGCGGCGACCGTGTCGAACATCCGCCCCGGCCCATCCAGCCAGAACGGCATCAGCTTCGCAGCACCATCACGCTCGACCCCGACCGCGAACGCCTCCGCGGTCTGGCCGCGTACCTCGCCGCTGGCATAGCGGACGTTGACCGCCGCGACCGGCACGAACATCGGCCGTCCGCCCGCGGTCAGCACGTTGATCGCGTCACGCGGCAGTGTCACCAGCACGTCGAGCCCGCGCTCCTCCCCCGGTGCCAGCGCGAACGGCGCCGCGACCGGGCGCCCGCCCGCGTCGGCGAAGATCCCGGCCAGTTCGCCTTCCTGCCCCTCGCGTGCGCTCAGCAGGCGGACCTCGGCGCGCACGTCGTTGGCCGCCGCATCGCCCTCGTTGCGCACCACCAGCTGTGCGTCGAGCGTCGCGGTCAGCAGGTTCACGCCCGCGCGGCGCGGGCGCAGCTCGAACGCCAGCCAGGCGCGCGGCGCCACGACGTGCGCCTCTGCGATGGCGGGGAGCGGCGGCACGGGGACCGCTTCGACAGCAGCCGGCAGCTCCGCGACCTCGGCGGTGTCATCGCGCCTGCGACGGCGCGCCAGCAGCACCCCCGCGAGGACCGCCAGCACCAGCACGACCGCACCCGGGAACAGCCAGCCGTGCGATGCCCCCTCCTCCACCGCAGCGGGGGCCGGCGGCGGGGGAGTCGGCACCGCGACCGGCACCGTGGCGATCACGGACGGCGTTGTCGCGGGAAGCGGCGCAGCTGACGCGACCGAAGTGGGCGTTGGCGTCGGCGACGCGGTGGCGCGGGCCGTGGCGGTGGCGCGCGGCGTCGGGGTGACCTGCGGTGTCGGCGTCACCCGCGGCCGGGGCGTGGCGCGCGGGGTCGGCGTCGCGGCGGGCAACGTCACCACCGGCGACGGCGAGGCCTGCGGCACCGGCGGCGCGATGCTGATCGGGGGCGGCACCGCGCTCGCCTCGGACGGGACGGTGGTCGCGGCGGGAACCGGCGTGGTCTGCTGCGCGACCACCGGAGTGGCCGCCAGGATCAGGCCGCCGAGCGGCCACAGGAGGAAACGCGAACGCATGGTGGACGCGCTACCCCCTCCATCCTGAACGTCAACCGTCCGGTCGCGCGCTCACGGCAGACGGAGGGTGACGCGCGTCCCGATCATGTCGAGTCCGGGGTTCTGCGCGCCGAAGATCTGCGCATGGCTCAGATGCGTCCAGTTCACCTCCGCGGTGACGCGCGGCAGCAGCGTGAAGCCCACCCCCAGCTCCGGCTCGAACAACACGCGGCTGCCGTAATCGGTGCGATAGCCGTCCGCGCCGACCCGATACGATGGCGCGTCATGCACCGCGATGCCGACGCCCGGCCGCACGAAGAAGCCCGGCAACCCCAATGTGAGCGCCACGCCCGCTGCCGCGAAGCTGGTGTTACCCTTGGTATTCTTCGACACCAGCGCATAGGGGCGCAGCGAGGCGACCCCGGCGTTGAGGATCGGCTTGCCGCGCACGCCGACCTGGATATCGGTGCCGCGCTCGCCGGTGTCGAAGGTCAGCGGCGTGTTCACCCCGTGCGCCATCACGCCGACGAACACCTCCTGCGCGCTGGCGGTGGCGGGAACGACGGCAAACGCCACGGCGGGCAACAGGAAGCGCAACATTCCCCTGCCCTACGCCCGCCGCGGCCCCGGCGTAAAGCGGCCGCACATGGTTGACGCTGTGCCGGCACGGGCCTATATCGCCGTAACTTTCCACAGCCTCGGGACATGACGCGCCGTCGCGCAGCGCGTTGTACGTATGGGGGTTGGGGAAGACAGGACGCCAAAGGCTGCCGTCTCCCGCACCGCCGGGATCAGACGTGCGGCCTTTTTCCGTTCCTGTCTCCATGCGCCCGTGAATACTGGCTGACGAGGCACAAGCTTTTATGGCGACCAATCCGATCGACGCGGGCTCCGCGCGCTCCGACAAGATGGCGGGGACGCGCAAGCGCCGCATCCGCAAGGTGTTCGGCAACATCCACGAAGTGGTGCAGATGCCGAACCTGATCGAGGTCCAGCGCGAGAGCTATGAGCAGTTCCTGCGCTCCGATGCGTCGATCGGCTATGTCTCCGGGCTGGAGAAGACGCTGCGCAGCGTGTTCCCGATCCGCGACTTCGCCGGCACCGCCGAGCTGGACTTCGTCAATTACGAGCTGGAGCCGCCGAAGTTCGACGTCGAGGAATGCCGCCAGCGTGGCATCACCTATGCCGCGCCGATGCGCGTCACGCTGCGCCTGATCGTGTTCGAGGTGGATCCCGATACGGAGACCCGCTCGGTCCTCGATATCAAGGAGCAGGACGTGTACATGGGCGACATGCCGCTCATGACCGAGAACGGCACCTTCTTCATCAACGGCACCGAGCGCGTCATCGTCAGCCAGATGCACCGCTCGCCGGGCGTGCTGTTCGATCACGACCGCGGCAAGACCCACGCCTCGGGCAAGTATCTGTTCGCGGCGCGCGTGATCCCGTATCGCGGCTCGTGGCTCGACTTTGAGTTCGACGCCAAGGACATCGTCAACGTCCGTATCGACCGCAAGCGCAAGCTGCCGGTCACCGCGCTGCTGTATGCGCTGGGCCTGAACAGCGAAGAGATCCTCAACCAGTTCTACAACCGCGTGACCTTCGTCCGTGGCGAGGGCGGCTGGCAGATTCCGTTCGCGGCAGAGAACTGGCGCGGCGTGAAGCCGACGTTCGACCTGATCGACGCCTCGTCGGGCGAGATCGTGTTCGCGGCGGGCCAGAAGATCACCCCGCGCTCCGCCAACAAGGCGGGCAAGGACGGTCTGGAGACGCTGCTGATCCCGACCGAGGAAATCTACGGCCGCTATTCAGCCTATGACCTGATCAACGCGGGCACCGGCGAGATCTATGTCGAGGCCGGCGACGAGATCGGCCCTGACAATCTGGAGAAGCTGGACAAGGCGGGCATCGACCGTATCGAGCTGCTCGATATCGACCATGTCACGACGGGTCCGTGGATCCGCAACACGCTGAAGGCGGACAAGGCGGAGGAGCGCGAGCAGGCGCTGTCCGACATCTATCGCGTGATGCGCCCCGGCGAGCCGCCGACGCTGGAGACGGCGGAGTCGCTGTTCGCCGGCCTGTTCTTCGATCCCGATCGCTACGATCTGTCGGCGGTGGGCCGCGTCAAGCTGAACATGCGCCTCGACCTCGATGCCGAGGATACGGTGACGACGCTGCGCACCGAGGACATCCTGGCAGTCGTGAAGACGCTGGTCGACCTGAAGGACGGCAAGGGCGAGATCGACGACATCGACAATCTCGGCAACCGCCGCGTCCGCTCGGTGGGCGAGTTGCTGGAGAACCAGTATCGCGTCGGGCTGCTGCGCATGGAGCGTGCGGTCAAGGAGCGCATGTCGTCGGTCGACGTGTCGACCGTGATGCCGAACGACCTGATCAACGCCAAGCCCGCGGTCGCCGCGGTGCGCGAGTTCTTCGGTTCGTCGCAGCTGTCGCAGTTCATGGACCAGACCAACCCGCTGTCCGAAGTGACGCACAAGCGTCGCGTCTCGGCGCTCGGGCCGGGCGGCCTGACGCGTGAGCGCGCGGGCTTCGAGGTCCGCGACGTCCACCCGACCCACTATGGCCGCATCTGCCCGATCGAGACGCCGGAAGGCCCGAACATCGGCTTGATCAACTCGCTGGCCAGCTTCAGCCGCGTCAACAAGTACGGCTTCATCGAGACGCCGTACCGCAAGATCATCGACGGCAAGGTGACCAACGACGTCGTCTATCTGTCGGCGATGGAAGAGGCCAAGCACACGATCGCGCAGGCGTCGGCCGAGCTGACCGAGGACGGCAGCTTCGCCGAGGAGCTGGTGTCGGCACGTCAGGCAGGCGAGTTCCTGATGGCGCTGCCCGAGACGATCACGCTGATGGACGTGTCGCCCAAGCAGCTGGTGTCGGTCGCGGCGTCGCTGATCCCGTTCCTGGAGAACGACGACGCGAACCGCGCGCTGATGGGCTCGAACATGCAGCGCCAGGCGGTGCCGCTGGTCCGTGCCGAGGCGCCGTTCGTCGGCACCGGCATGGAGGAGACGGTGGCGCGCGATTCGGGCGCCGCGATCTCCGCGCGTCGTGCCGGCATCGTCGATCAGGTCGATGCGTCGCGTATCGTGGTGCGCGCCACCGGTGAGGTGGACGCGGGCAAGTCGGGCGTCGACATCTACACGCTGATGAAGTTCCAGCGTTCCAACCAGTCGACCTGCATCAACCAGCGCCCGCTGGTGAAAGTGGGCGACGTGGTGAACGTGGGCGACGTGATCGCGGACGGCCCGTCGACCGAGTTCGGCGAGCTGGCGCTGGGCCGCAACGCGCTCGTCGCGTTCATGCCCTGGAACGGCTACAACTACGAGGACTCGATCCTCATCTCCGAGCGGATCGTGAAGGACGACGTGTTCACGTCGATCCACATCGACGAGTTCGAGGTGATGGCCCGCGACACGAAGCTGGGGCCGGAGGATATCACGCGCGACATCCCCAATGTCGGCGAGGAAGCGCTGCGCAACCTCGACGAGGCGGGCATCGTCTATATCGGCGCCGAGGTGGAGCCGGGCGATATCCTGGTCGGCAAGATCACGCCGAAGGGCGAAAGCCCGATGACGCCGGAGGAGAAGCTGCTCCGCGCCATCTTCGGCGAGAAGGCGTCGGACGTGCGCGACACGTCGCTGCGCCTGCCGCCGGGCGTGGCGGGGACGATCGTCGACGTCCGCGTCTTCAATCGTCACGGCATCGACAAGGACGAGCGCGCGATGGCGATCGAGCGCGAGGAGATCGAGCGCCTGAAGAAGGACTCGGACGACGAGCGCACGATCCTCAACCGCGCGACGTGGAGCCGGTTGCGCGAGATGCTGCTGGGTCAGGTCGCGACCGCGGCCCCCAAGGGCGTCAAGAAGGGTTCCGCCATCGACATGGAGGTGCTCGACAGCGTCGATCGCCACGAATGGTGGAAGTTCGCGGTCCAGGACGATGCCGTTCAGGCGAACCTGGAAGCCGTGAAGGGCCAGTATGACGAGGCCGCCAAGCGCATCAAGGACAAGTTCGAGGACCGCCGCGAGAAGCTGGAGCGCGGTGACGAGCTGCCGCCGGGCGTGCTCAAGATGGTCAAGGTCTTCGTCGCGGTGAAGCGCAAGCTGCAGCCGGGCGACAAGATGGCCGGCCGTCACGGCAACAAGGGCGTCATCAGCCGCATCCTGCCGCAGGAAGACATGCCCTTCCTCGCGGACGGGACGCCGGTCGACCTCGTGCTCAACCCGCTGGGCGTGCCGAGCCGCATGAACGTCGGGCAGATCTTCGAGACGCATCTGGGCTGGGCCGCGCGCGGGCTGGGTCAGCAGATCAAGCATGCGCTGGAGGACTGGCGCGAGGCCAATCCGGACGCCAAGGCGGGCGAGATGCCCGACGCGGTCAAGGACCGGCTGCGCACCGTCTATGGCGAACATTATCTCGACGACATCGACTCGCGCGATGCCGAGGAGATCGTGGAGCTGGCGCAGAACCTGACCCCCGGCGTGCCGATGGGCACCCCGGTGTTCGACGGCGCGATCGAGAAGGACGTGTCGGACATGCTGGAGCTGGCGGGCCTCGACCCGTCGGGCCAGTCGGACCTGTACGATGGGCGCACCGGCGACAAGTTCGACCGCAAGGTGACGGTGGGCATCATCTACATGCTCAAGCTGCACCACCTCGTGGACGACAAGATCCACGCGCGGTCGATCGGGCCGTACAGCCTCGTCACCCAGCAGCCGCTGGGCGGCAAGGCGCAGTTCGGCGGCCAGCGCTTCGGCGAGATGGAGGTCTGGGCGCTCCAGGCCTATGGCGCGGCGTACACGCTCCAGGAGATGCTGACGGTGAAGTCCGACGACGTGGTCGGCCGCACCAAGGTCTATGAGGCGATCGTCAAGGGCGACGACACGTTCGAGGCTGGCATCCCCGAGAGCTTCAACGTGCTGGTCAAGGAAATGCGCTCGCTAGGTCTCAACGTCGATCTCAAGTCGATGGAAGAGGCGCAGGGCGACGACCTGGCCGAGGCCGCGGAGTAAGCCGTCCCCCCTTCCCTCTCCCTGCGGGAGAGGGAGGGAGCGGCCGCAGGCCGCGGAAGGGTGAGGGCGACGCGCCATCTGCCCTCACCTTCCCACTCGGCTCCGCCGAGCGGGCCCCTTCCTCTCCCGCTGGGAGAGGAGAAGAGTTTGAAAGAGGTTCATCAAGATGAACGAACTGACCAATTTCGCCAATCCGCTCGCGAAGCCGGAGACCTTCGACCAGATCCAGATCGGGATCGCGTCGCCGGACAAGATCCGCAGCTGGTCCTTCGGCGAGATCAAGAAGCCCGAGACGATCAACTATCGCACGTTCAAGCCCGAGCGTGACGGCCTGTTCTGCGCGCGCATCTTCGGTCCGATCAAGGATTACGAGTGCCTGTGCGGCAAGTACAAGCGCATGAAGTACAAGGGCATCGTCTGCGAGAAGTGCGGTGTCGAGGTCACGGTGTCGAAGGTCCGCCGCGAGCGGATGGGCCATATCGAGCTGGCCGCCCCGGTCGCGCACATCTGGTTCCTGAAGTCGCTGCCGTCGCGCATCGGCCTGCTGCTCGACATGCAGCTCAAGCAGCTGGAGCGCGTGCTGTACTTCGAGGCGTATATCGTCATCGAGCCGGGCCTGACCCCGCTGGAGAAGTACCAGCTGCTGACCGAGGACGAACTCCTCGAAGCGCAGGACGAATATGGTGAGGACGCCTTCTCCGCCGGCATCGGCGCGGAGGCGGTGCGCATCATGCTGGAGAATCTCGACCTCGAAGGCGAGAAGACCCAGCTGCTGGAAGAGCTGGCGACGACCAAGTCGGAGCTGAAGCCCAAGAAGATCATCAAGCGCCTGAAGGTGGTCGAGAGCTTCCTGGAATCGGGCAACCGTCCGGAGTGGATGATCCTCGAAGTCGTGCCGGTCATCCCGCCCGAGCTGCGCCCGCTGGTGCCGCTGGACGGTGGCCGCTTCGCGACGTCGGATCTCAACGATCTGTACCGCCGCGTCATCAACCGCAACAACCGCCTGAAGCGCCTCATGGAGCTGCGCGCGCCGGACATCATCGTCCGCAACGAAAAGCGCATGTTGCAGGAGGCGGTCGACGCGCTGTTCGACAACGGCCGTCGCGGTCGCACGATCACGGGCGCCAACAAGCGTCCGCTCAAGTCGCTGTCCGACATGCTGAAGGGCAAGCAGGGCCGCTTCCGTCAGAACCTGCTCGGCAAGCGCGTCGACTATTCGGGTCGTTCGGTCATCGTGACCGGGCCGGAGCTGAAGCTGCACCAGTGCGGCCTGCCCAAGAAGATGGCGCTCGAGCTGTTCAAGCCGTTCATCTACGCCCGCCTCGACGCCAAGGGTCTGTCGATGACCCTGAAGCAGGCCAAGAAGTGGGTCGAGAAGGAGCGCAAGGAAGTCTGGGACATCCTGGACGAGGTGATCCGCGAGCATCCCGTCATGCTCAACCGCGCGCCGACGCTCCACCGCCTGGGCATCCAGGCGTTCGAGCCGGTGCTGATCGAGGGCAAGGCGATCCAGCTCCACCCGCTGGTCTGCTCCGCGTTCAACGCCGACTTCGACGGCGACCAGATGGCCGTGCACGTCCCGCTGAGCCTTGAGGCGCAGCTGGAAGCGCGCGTCCTGATGATGTCGACCAACAACATCCTGTCGCCCGCCAACGGCAAGCCGATCATCGTGCCGTCGCAGGACATGGTGCTGGGCCTGTATTACCTCTCGCTCCAGAAGGAGAACGAGCCGGGCGAAGGCATGCTGCTGGCCGACATGGAGGAGGTGCACCAGGCGCTGTTCGCCGGCGCGGTGACGCTGCACACCAAGATCGTCAGCCGCGTTCCGCAGACCGACGAGCAGGGCAACCAGTATCTCAAGCGCTATGAGACGACGCCGGGCCGCATGCTGCTGGGCGAGTGCCTGCCCAAGAGCCACAAGGTGCCGTTCGACACCGTCAACCGCGTCCTGACCAAGAAGGACGTCGGCGAGGTGATCGACGAGGTCTATCGTCACACCGGCCAGAAGGAGACGGTGCTGTTCGCCGACGCGATCATGGCGCTGGGCTTCCGTCACGCGTTCCGCGCCGGCATCTCGTTCGGCAAGGACGACATGCTGATCGCGCCGGACAAGGACAAGCTGGTCGACGAGACGCGCGAGCAGGTGAAGGACTTCGAGCAGCAGTATCAGGACGGCCTGATCACGCAGCAGGAGAAGTACAACAAGGTGATCGACGCCTGGAGCCGCTGCGGCGACCAGGTCGCGAACTCGATGATGAACGAGATCAAGGCCGTCCGTCACTATGAAGACGGGCCGATGAAGGGCCGCGAGAAGGACATCAACTCGATCTACATGATGGCCCATTCGGGCGCGCGTGGCAGCCCCGCCCAGATCAAGCAGCTGGCGGGCATGCGCGGCCTGATGGCAAAGCCGTCGGGCGAGATCATCGAGACGCCGATCATCTCGAACTTCAAGGAAGGCCTGACCGTCCTCGAATATTTCAACTCCACCCACGGCGCGCGCAAGGGCCTCGCGGATACGGCGTTGAAGACGGCGAACTCGGGGTATCTGACCCGGCGTCTGGTCGACGTGTCGCAGGACTGCACCATCGTGGAGCTGGACTGCGGGACCGAGCGCGCGCTGGAGATGAAGGCAATCGTGCAGGGCGGCTCGACCATCGCGTCGCTGGGCGAGCGCATCCTGGGCCGCACCACCGCGGAAGACGTGATGGACGCGAAGTCGGGCGAGGTCGTCATCCCCACCGGCACGCTGCTGGACGAGGCGATGGTGGCGCGGATCGAGGCGCTGGGCGTGCAGGCGATGAAGATCCGCTCGCCGCTGGTCTGCGAGAGCAAGGTCGGCGTGTGCGGCAAGTGCTACGGGCGCGACCTCGCGCGTGGTACGCCGGTCAACATCGGCGAGGCGGTCGGCGTCATCGCGGCGCAGTCGATCGGTGAGCCGGGCACGCAGCTGACGATGCGGACCTTCCACATCGGCGGCGCGGCGCAGCTGAACGAGCAGTCGAACCTGGAAGCGCCGGTCGACGGCACGATCGAGTTCCGCGACCTGCGCGTCATCGAGGACCAGCGCGGTCGTCGCGTGGTGCTCAGCCGCTCGGGCGAGATCGCGATCGTCGACATGGACGGCCGCGAGCTGGCGGTGCACAAGATTCCGTATGGCGCCTATGTCATGTTCGACGATGGCCATATCGTCAGCAAGGGCGACCGGATGGCGGAATGGGATCCGTTCACCATGCCGGTGATCACGGAAACCGGCGGCACCGTGAAGTTCCAGGACCTGATCGAGGGCAAGACGCTCACCGAGCAGGTGGACGAGGCGACCGGCATCGGCCAGCGCGTGGTGACCGAATATCGCGTCACCACCAAGTCGAAGGAGGATCTGCGTCCGCGCATGACGCTCCTCGACGAGGGCTCGGGCGAGACGGCGCGCTACCTGCTGGCGCCGGGTGCGGTGCTGTCGGTGGAGGACAATGCCACCGTCCAGGCCGGCGACGTGCTGGCGCGTGTCGCGCGCGAGAGCGCCAAGACCCGCGACATCACCGGCGGTCTGCCGCGCGTCGCCGAGCTGTTCGAGGCGCGCATCCCGAAGGAGGCGGCGATCATCGCCAAGGTTTCGGGCCGCGTCGTGTTCGGCAAGGATTACAAGGCGAAGCGCAAGATCGGCATCCAGCCCGAGGATGGCGGCGAGGTCGTCGAGTATCTGGTGCCCAAGTCGAAGGTCATCGACGTTCAGGAAGGCGACTACGTCAAGCGTGGCGACAATCTGATCGGCGGGTCGCCCAACCCGCACGACATTCTGGAGACGATGGGGATCGAGCCGCTGGCCGAGTATCTCGTGTCGGAGATCCAGGAGGTCTATCGTCTGCAGGGCGTGAAGATCAACGACAAGCACATCGAGACGATCGTCCGCCAGATGCTGCAGAAGGTCGAGATCACCGACGGCGGCGACACCACGCTGCTGAAGGGCGAGCAGGTCGACCGCGAGGAGATGGACGCGACCAACGCGCGGCTGGAGAAGAACCAGCAGCCGGCGCACGGCAAGCCGGTCCTGCTGGGCATCACCAAGGCGTCGCTGCAGACCCGCAGCTTCATCTCGGCGGCGTCGTTCCAGGAGACCACCCGCGTCCTCACCGAGGCGGCGGTCCAGGGCAAGCAGGACACGCTGATGGGCCTGAAGGAGAACGTCATCGTCGGGCGCCTGATCCCGGCAGGCACGGGTGCGGGCATGAACCGCCTGCGCGTCGCCGCCTCGTCGCGTGACGCGGCGTTGCGGGTCCAGCAGCGCAAGCTGCAGGAGGCGATGATCCTGGGCGGCACCGCCGCCGAAGTCCGCGCCGCCGAGGACGCACGCTCGGTGCGTGACGACGCCGGCACCGGCAGCGATCCGCTGGCCGCGGTGGTGACGTCGGGCACCGGCACCGATGCCGATGCGGGCGAGTATCTGAACGAGGCGGGCGAGTAACCTCCCGGTCCGGGCCGAATGAAAAGCCGCCGTCCGGGACACCGGGCGGCGGCTTTTTTCGTGGCCGAAACGTCGCCGCAGCGCCGGCTGGAGCGTGCGCGTTACATCCGTGGCGCCCGCAGGTGAAAGATCTCAGCCTTCGCCGGACCTTTGCAAACAGTCGCTTCCCGTACCTCGAAGAGGCCGTCACCCCGGACTTGTTCCGGGGTCCACCTTTCCGTGGAAATCAACAGCTTGTGAGAATGCGGCACAGTGGATGCCGGAACAGGTCCGGCATGACGGTGCGGGGTTTTGCAAAGGTCGCGCCTTCACTGGAGTGACGTGTCCCCCGGCGATCCGTGCTCGTGCGCAGGCAAGACCCCCGGGTTGCCGGTCCTACCACGGGCATGCGCAGCAGAGCGCCGGCGATTGAATCCCGCATCGGAAATGTTGCCCCGCCGTCACGACGGAACAGCTTGAAACCATTTGGCTACCCGACCGCGGCTCCCTTCGAAGCGAATAATATTCCACCCCCGTTCCAGTCACACATTGCAACAATGCCGACGCGATGATAACGCCTCGCAACAGCATAATTCTGTTGGGGGACCATATGTCATCGTTCGTCATCGCTGCGGCCCTTGCGGCCGCGGCAGGGGTTTCTGCGCCTTCCGCTCCGGCGCCCGACGCGGAGCCGCAGACGGATATCGTCGTCACCGGGCTGCGCGATCGCGACGGCTACGTGCCGCAGGACACCGCGCTGGCGAAGGTGCCCGCCCCATTGCGCGACGTGCCGCAATCGATCGCGGTCGTGACCGCGGAGGTGCTGCGCGACCAGCGCGCGCTGTCGGTGCAGGAGGCGTTGAAGAACGTCCCCGGGGTGGGTTTCTCGTCGGGTGACGGGCAGCGCGATCAGGTGACGATCCGCGGGTTCAGCGCCATCGCGGACCAGTTCGTCGACGGCTTCCGCGACGACGGCCTCTATTTCCGCGACCTGTCCAACGTCGAGCGGATCGAGGTCATCAAGGGACCGGCGGCGGTCCTCTATGGCCGCGGCTCGTCGGGCGGGCTGATCAACCGCGTCACCCGCAAGCCCGACGGCGACGTCACCAGCGTGACGCTGTCCGCCGGCTCCTACGACAATGTCCGCGGCGAATTCGACCTCGGCCGCCTCGACACAGACAGTGGCGTCGGCGTGCGCGTCACCGGCGCGCATCAGGAGAGCGACAGCTTCCGTCGCCAGGGCATCCTGCGCCGCACCGCCGTCGCGCCCTCCTTCGTGTTCGGTCGTGGCCAGGACACGTCGCTGCTGGTGCAGGCGGACTATCTGGTCGACCGCCGCGTCAACGACTTCGGCATTCCCGCGGTCAACGGCCGCCCGGTGAACGTCGATCCCTCGACCTATTACGGCGCCGCCAATGCGCGCGATGCAGATGCGGTGCGGTCGGAGGTGCTGTCGCAGTCGGTCACCTTCCTCCATCGCTTTTCGGACGACGTCAGCTTCCGCAACGGGTTCCGCCACTATCGCTACCAACTGCGCCGCCGCAACACGCAGCCGACCGCCGTCAACGCCGCCGCGGGCACCGTCACGCTCGGCCACGGCGGGCTCGATCGCGACGAGGACGGCTGGTCGAACCAGTCCGAACTGACGCAGGTGCTGCGCGCCGGCGGGATGCGCCACACCTTGCTGTACGGCGTCGAGATCGCGAGGCAGGTGAAGGATGCGCGCACCATCGCGGCGCGCACCGTCGCGGTCACCTCGCTGCTGAACCCGGTCAATCCGGTGGTCGACAATACCATCTTCACCGCACTGTCGGCCAGTCAGCTCAACAAGCTGGATACGACGGCACTGTATGTTCAGGACATGGCGGACTTCGGCCATGGTCTGAAGGCGCTGGTGGGGTTGCGCTACGACGATTACCGCCAGCGAACCGAACAACGGCTGCCGGGACAGACGCCGCTCGCCCGCACCGATCGCGCGTGGAGCCCGCGCGCCGGCCTCGTGTTCCAGCCGGATGCGGCGCAATCCTATTATGCGTCGTGGAGCCGCAGCTTCCAGCCGTCCGCCGAACAGTTCGGCCTTGCCGCCAATAACACCGCGATCGAGCCGGAGAAGACCACCAACCGCGAGATCGGCGCGAAGTACACGCTGCTGGGCGGACAGCTGAACGTGCAGGCGGCGGGGTTCATCCTGAAGCGTACCGGGATCAAGGGCACCGATCCCGTGACCAATCTGATCCTGCCGATCGGCACGCAGCGTACCCGCGGGGTCGAACTTTCCGCTCAGCTTGACCTACCGTCGGGCACCAAGGCGATCGCCGGCTATGCGCATCTCGACGCGAAGGTGGTCGCCTCCGCCACGCCGACACTGGTGGGCAAGCGGGCGACGCTCACCCCGATGAACCAGGCGAACCTGTTCGTGACGCAGGCGATCGGGCCACACTTCGGGATCGGTGCGGGGGCCAATTACGTCGGCGACCGCTGGGCCGATCCGGCGAACACGACGATCCTGCCCGCGTATGTCACCGCCGATGCGCTGGCCTGGACCGACATCGGCGCGGTGCGGCTACAGGTGAACGGCTACAATCTGTTCGATCGTCGCTACATCGTTTCCGGCCACGGCACCTCGCCGCTGCTCAACATGCCCGGTAGCCCGCGCACCGTGATGGTGACGATGCGGCTGGGGTTGTAGCCCTGGCGTCACCCCGGGCTCGCCCCGGGGTCCCGCTTCTTTTCCAACGTCGCGAAGCAAGCGGGACCCCGGGTCGAGCCCGGGGTGACGGGAAATTCAATACGCGCGCCCGACCAGCACGCGCTCCACCGCCGTGTCGCCGGTGAAGATGCACGCGCCATCCGCCGCGGCCTGTCCGATCGGCGCGTTGCGCAGCGTCAATTTCAGCGCCTTCAGCCGCTCGACCACCGCGTCCAGCGCGGCGCCGGTGGGACGCGACCATTGCACCTCCAGCCAGCCGGGGTTCTTCGCGCCTTCCGCGAAATGCGCTTCGACCTCGGCCCAGTCGCTCGCCGGGACGATATTGGCGTCCAGCCGCGCCTTCGCCTCGGCGAACAGCGCCTGCTGGATCTCCTCCAGCAGCGCGCCGACGCCCGCCGCGAACGCATCCCTGGGCGTGCCGACGCTGTCGAGCTTGCCGTCCTCGCGATACAGCCGGTCGCGGCGGATGACCGAGACATTGCCCGCCGCCATGTCGCGCCCCGCCGACCTCGATGACGACCGGCGCACCCTTCTTCACCCAGCCCCAGCGCTTGTTGGTGCTCTTCACCGCCTTCAGATCGAGCAGCGCACGCACCGGCTCGCCCAGCGCAGTCTGCGCGGCGAGCGCCTGTTGCAGCGTCTTGCCATAATCCACCAGCGCCGCATCCTCGGGCGCGTCGCGCAGCATCGGCACGATCACCACCTGCCACGGCGCGACGCGCGGCGGCACGCGCAGCCCGTCGTCGTCGCCATGCACCATGATCAGCCCGCCGATCATGCGCGTCGACACGCCCCAGCTGGTGGTCTGCGCCAGTTCCAGCTCGCCCTGCGCATTCTGGAAGCGGATGTTCTGCGCCTTGGCGAAGTTGGTCCCCAGGAAATGGCTGGTGCCCGCCTGGAGCGCCTTACCGTCCTGCATCATCGCCTCGATCGACCAGGTGCCGACCGCGCCGGGGAAGCGCTCATTCTCCGGCTTCTCGCCCGCCACCACCGGCAGTGCGATGCACTCCTCGGCGAAGCTGCGATAGACCTCCAGCATCTTGAGCGTCTCCTCGCGCGCCTCCTCGGCGGTGGCGTGCGCGGTATGCCCCTCCTGCCACAGGAATTCCGCGGTGCGCAGGAACATGCGGGTGCGCATCTCCCACCGCACCACGTTCGCCCATTGGTTGATCAGCACCGGCAGGTCGCGCCACGATTGCACCCAGCGTGCGAAGGCATGGCCGATCACCGTCTCGCTGGTGGGGCGCACCACCAGCGGCTCCTCCAGCTTCGCAGCCGGATCGGGGATCAGCCCACCCTTCCCGTCCGCGACCAGCCGGTGGTGGGTGACGACCGCCATCTCCTTGGCGAACCCTTCGACATGGTCCGCCTCCTGCTCGAAATAGCTGAGCGGGATGAACAGCGGGAAATAGCAATTCTCGTGGCCCGTCGCCTTGATGCGATCGTCGAGCAGCCGCTGGATCCGCTCC
>NZ_JAQIJJ010000008.1:0-193695 GCF_036946305.1 Sphingomonas adhaesiva | reverse complement strand
GCGGCTCCTGCTCGCCTCGACGAGTTCCAGATCCTCCAGCAGCTTGCGCGTCAGCCCCTGGAACGCGCGCTGGTCGTCGAGCGCCAGCGCCAGCGCCTCCAGATCGGTCTTCTCCCCGATCCACTCGCGCACCAGCGCCAGCCCCGGCTCGGCCGCGGCCGGTGCCGGCTGCCCGGTCAGCGCCTCGCGCACCAGCAGCTGGAGCGCGGTCGACAGCGGCACCTCGCTGCGGTTGCGCGCGCGGGTGATCGGGTCGGCGCGCAGCCGCACGTCCATCGCGCTGGCGAGATTGTCGGTGATGCCCTGATAGCCGCGACTACCCAGCGCCTCGACCCGCGCCGTCTCCACCGCGTCGAAACACCGCGCGCGCGACCGCCTCCGCCGGCGCACCCTTGGCATGGAGCGCGGTGTCGTGGTGCCGCAACCGCAGCGCGAAACTGTCCGCGAACCCGCGCGCCTCCGCCACCTGGTCGGCGGGCAGCGTCCGCGCGGGCATCGGCACCTTCAGATGCTTGCCCGACTGCGCCGGCGCGTCCGCGGTGAAGGCGAGCTCCAGCTCCGCCTCGTCCGACAGCGCCCGCGCCGCGCCGCCCAGCACGTTCTTGAACCGATCGAGGGGGGTGTCGTTGGCCATTACCAGAGTGTCTCACAGCCGAAATCGAGGATGGCGCGGTCGCGCGTCACCAGCACCAAACCTTCCACCAGAGCTTGCGCGGCGAGGATGCGGTCGAACGGGTCACTATGTATCCCGGGCAATGCTCCGGCGCGCAAACCGTGGGTCATCGATACCGCCAGCGGGCGGAACCCGTCGTCGGCGATCGCCTGCTCGAATCGGGGCATACGATCCTCTATGGCCGCCAGTTTTCCTCGCCGGACCTTCATCGCGATCTCCCAGCCGGTCGCCGCGCTGACGAACACCTCGTTGCCGGCATCCTCGATCACCCGTCTCGTCCGCTCCGGCAATGCCGCATCATCCAGCCACCACCAGAGCAGCGCGTGAGTATCGAGCAGCGTCCGCATCAATCGTCCGACGGACAGATGCTGCGCTCTTCGATCTCGCGCCATTCTTGATCGGTGAAGCAGGGCGCCATCACCTCGTCATACGACAGCTTCAGCCCCTTCCACCGCCCCGGCACGCGTTTCTTCGGGGCGGGCGGGTCGATCGGCACTAGCTTGGCATAGGGCACGCCCGCCTTGGCGACGATGATCTCCTCACCCGCATGGGCGCGATCGATCAGCCGCGAAAAGTTCGTCTTCGCGTCGTGGACGTTGAAGGTCTTCTGCGGATCGGCCTCTGCCATCGCTTGTCTCCCGGGTGGACTAATATCCTAGTCCACCCCTGCCCTCAAGCCTTCCCCACCACGCTCTCGGGCAGGTCCTTGCCGAACACGCGCTGGTAATATTCCGCCACCAGCGAGCGCTCCGCCTCGTCGCACTTGTTGAGGAACGACAGCCGGAACGCGAAGCCGACATCGCCGAAGATCATCGCATTCTGCGCCCAGGTGATGACCGTGCGCGGGCTCATCACGGTCGAAATGTCGCCGTTGACGAAGCCGCGGCGCGTCAGATCGGCGACGCGGACCATGTTCTCCACCACCTTCTTGCCCTCGGGCTTGTCGTACTCGCCCGACTTGGCGAGCACGATCTGCGCCTCGGTGACCGCGGGCAGGTAATTGAGCGTGACCACCACGTTCCAGCGGTCCATCTGGCCCTGGTTGATCTGCTGCGTGCCGTGATACAGCCCGCTGGTGTCGCCCAGACCGATCGTATTGGCGGTCGCGAACAGGCGGAAGTGCGGGTTCGGGCGGATGACGCGGTTCTGGTCGAGCAAGGTCAGCTTGCCCTCCGTCTCCAGCACGCGCTGGATCACGAACATCACGTCGGGGCGCCCGGCGTCATATTCGTCGAAGACGAGCGCGGTCGGCGTCTGCAACGCCCAGGGCAGCAGGCCCTCGCGGAATTCGGTGACCTGCTGGCCGTCCTTCAGCACGATCGCGTCGCGCCCGACCAGGTCGATGCGGCTGATGTGCGCGTCCAGGTTGATGCGGATGCACGGCCACTTCAGCCGCGCCGCCACCTGCTCGATATGGCTCGACTTGCCGGTGCCGTGATAGCCCTGCACCATCACGCGTCGGTTGTGCGCGAAGCCGGCGACGATCGCCAGCGTCGTGTCGGGATCGAACACATAGGCGGGGTCGAGGTCGGGCACCCGCTCGTCCGCCTCGGAGAAGGCGGGGCATTGCATGTCGCTGTCGATCCCGAACAGGTCGCGCACGCTGACCATCTTGTCCGGCGCGTCCAGGATCGTGGTGTCCCGGCTGTCGGGCTGGGTGTTCGGGATATCGGTCATCGGATAAGCCGTTCGCTGGAGTAGGCCCAACCAGTGAGAACGGATCGCGCCCGCGTCAACCCGGCGCGTGCGGCATCCGTGCCTTCTCCGGCAGGTGGAAGAGGTCGATGAACGCCTCCGCACCGGCGCGGTTGCCGTGGAAGACGAGGTCGCCGGCCGCCTCCGCCGCGTCGACCGGGCGCTTGCCATAGATGATGCCCGCCAGCACCTCGGGCACGGTATCGAACACCACCTCCCCCGCGGCCGGCGCCCGCACGATCGGCAGCGCGCCGTCCGCCAGCCGCGCGACGAAGGAGTCGCGCGGGAAGCGGAAGCCGAGCGTCAGCGTCATGCCCCGCGCCCGCGTGCGGTCGATCATGGTGCGCAGCGACAGCATCATCGACGCCGCCGACAGCGGCAGCGTGGGGTCGTGCGCGGGCGAGCGCGCCGCCCAGCGCCCCAGCGCCTGGATCGTCTCCTCCGCCTGATAACCCCAGGGGGTCAGCTCGTAGAGCGGCGACGGCGCGCCGTGGCGCACCAGCACGCCGGCGCGCGCCAGCCCGTCGAGCCGCTGCGTCAGCACATTGGCGCTGATCCCCGGCAGCCCGGCGCGCACCTCGGAAAAGCGCCGCGCGCCGAACATCAGCTCGCGCACGATCAACATCGACCAGCGCTCGCCCAGCAACTCCAGCCCCAGCGCGGTGCCGCATGCATCGTCATACCAGCGCATCGCCGACTCGGTTACTTTTTCTAACTTCATGGTTGTTTTTACTAACCGATGCGCGCATCAAAGGCAAACAACGAGTCGCATAGGAGAGCGATGCCGTGACCAAGATGATCTTCATCAACCTGCCCGTCACCGACGTGGCGCGCGCCACCCGTTTCTACGCGGCGCTGGGCTTCACCCGGAACCCCGCCTTCTCCAACGAACAGGCGAGCGCGATGGTCTGGTCGGAGGCGATCCATGTGATGCTGCTCGACCATGCGTTCTACGCCACCTTCACCAACAAACCGATCGCGGATGCGCACGCTGCCAGCGCCGCGCTCTATTGCCTGTCCTTCGACAGCCGCGACGGCGTCGACGCGATCACCGCCGCGGCGCGCGACGCGGGCGGACGCGAGGTGCGCGCGATCGAGGACCAGGGCTTCATGTACGGCGGCGCGTTCGAGGATCCCGACGGCCACACCTGGGAGACCATGTTCATGGAGGCAGGTGCCGAGGACATCATCGCCGAGCAGAACGCCGCCGCCCCGGCGGGAGCGGCGTGATGCAGACCCCCGTCATCACCGCGTTCGACTGGGTGCCCGATTTCGCGCGCGGGCAGGTGCGCGACCTGCGCGTGCGCTGGGCGCTGGAGGAGATCGGCCGACCCTATACGGTGCGCTATCTGTCGCAGGGCCAGCAGAAACAGCCCGATCATCGCGCGCGTCAGCCCTATGGCCAGGTGCCGACCTATGAGGACGGCGCGGTGACACTCTACGAATCGGGCGCGATCGTGCTCCACCTCGCCGAGGGCACCGCGCTGCTCCCGACCGATCCGGCCGCCCGCGCGCAGGCGCTGGAATGGTCGTTCTCCGCGCTCAACACGGTCGAACCGCCGATCATGGACCAGGCGATCGCCACCTTGTTCGAGGCGGACAAGCCGTGGTCCGCACCGCGCCTGCCCGCGATCGAAGCGCGCATCCGCGGACGGCTGGCGGAAACCGCGGCGCGACTGGACGACCGCGAATGGTATCGCGACACGTTCAGCGCGGGCGACCTGCTGATGGTCGCGGTGCTGCGCATCCTGCGCGACGACCCGCTGCTGGCGGAGCAGCCGACGCTCGCCGCCTATGTCGCGCGCGGCGAGGCGCGCCCCGCCTTCCAGCGCGCGCTGGCGGACCAGCTGGCGGGCTTCACCGGCGCGCCGCCGCCCGAATTCGCCGCCTGGCTGGAGCAGCAGAAGCAGCGTGAGGGAGAAACCGCATGACCTATGTCGAAGGCTTCCTGACCCCCGTCCCCGTCGCCAACCGCGATGCCTATCGCGCCCATGCCGACCGCGCCGCGGACCTGCTGCTGGAACTGGGCGTCACCCGCATGGTCGAGACATGGGGCGAGGACGTCCCGCACGGCACCCGTACCGACATGCATCGCGCGGTACAGGCGACCGCGGACGAGGCGGTGCTGTTCAGCTGGTTCGAATATCCCGATCGCGCCACCCGCGACGCGGCCAACGACCGCATCCGCAACGATCCCCGCTTCGCCGCGATGGGCAAGGACATGCCGTTCGATGCGCGCCGGATGATCTATGGCGGGTTCGCCGCGGTTAGCGACTCGGGCGACGGAACCGGCACGGGGTTCGTCGACGGCGTCGTCCTGCCGCTCCACGGCGGCGCCGGCGACGCCTATCGCGATCATGCCGCCGCGCTCGCGCCGCTGTTTCTGGAGCATGGCGCGCTGCGCGTGCTCGACGCCCGCGCCGACGACGTGCCCGCCGGCGAGGCCACCGACTTCGCGCGCGCGGTCGCGATCGAGGGCGCGGAGCAGGTCGGCTTCGGCTGGGTCGAATGGCCCTCGCGCACGGTGCGCGACGACGCCTGGAACCGCCTGATGGCGGACGGCCGCATGGCCGCGGCGGGCGATCCGCCGTGGAACGGCCAGCGCATGATCTTCGGCGGCTTCTCGGTCCTGCTCGACCGCACCGCCTGACCCATTTGCCCGGAGACGCATGATGACCAACCCGCATGGCACCCCCGTCTGGTATCAGCTGGTCAGCCCCGATCCTGACGCCGCGGAGGCCTTCTACGGCCACGTCCTGGGCTGGACCACCGCCCCCGACGATCCACCCCCGCCCCCGGGCGAGAACCAGTTCGATTATCGCGAGTTCGTCGCGCCCCATGGCGAGCGGATCGGCGGCCTGATGGCACCCCCGCCGTTCGCCGGCATGGAACCCGGCTGGTGCTTCTACGCCGTGGTCGAGGACGTCGATGCCGCGATCGAGAAGGCTGTGGCGGCGGGGGCGCAGGCACCGATCCCCGCGGTCGACCTGCCCGGCACGGGACGCATCGCGCTGCTGGTCGATCCCGACGGCCACCGCTTCTACGTGATGAGCGGCCCCGCCGCCGACCGCTCGCAGGCATTCCACGCGAGCGAGCGCCCGCGCCCGGCCATGCGGTATGGAATGAGCTGACCGCCGCCGATCAGGACCGCTCCTTCGCCTTCTACGCCGATCTGCTCGGCTGGCACCATGCCGGCGCGATGCCGATGGGGCCGTTGGGCGACTATAAGTTCATCCAGTCGGGCGGCGTGGCGATCGGCGCGTCGATGAACACCCCGCCCGGCGGCGCGCCCGGCTGGCGCTTCTATTTCGCGGTCGACGACATCGACGCCGCGGCGGCGCGGCTGACGCACGGCGGCGGCACCATCCTGCAGGGACCGGACGAGATCCCCGGCGGCCGCTATTCGGTGGTCGCGCACGATCCGCACGGCACCGCCTTCGGCCTCGTCGGCCCGCGCCGCGCCTGATCGGGAGGAGGATGATATGGACAAGGTCGTCACCTGGCTGTGGAGCAACGGCACCGCGGAGGAACAGGCGCGTTTCTACACCGCGCTGGTCCCCGACAGCGCGATCACCGGCATCATGCGCGCGCCGCTCGACAACCCCTCCACCCCGGCCGGCGCCGTGCTCACGGTCGAGTTCACGCTGGCGGGGCGCCACTTCGCGCTGCTCAACGGCGGCGACACCTTCCGCCAGAGCGAGGCCGCCTCGCTGATGATCCTGTGCGACGACCAGGCGGAGGTCGATCGCTACTGGGACGCCTTCCTCGCCGACGGCGGGACCGAGAGCGCGTGCGGCTGGCCCAAGGATCGCTGGGGCGTGTCGTGGCAGATCACGCCGGTCCGCCTGCTGGAACTGAACAGCGATCCGGTCCACGGCCCGAAGGCGATGGCGGCAATGATGGAGATGCGCCGCATCGACATCGCCGCGCTGGAGCGTGCGATAGCCTCTTGACCGGCCCGGCCGCGCAATAGCCTCTTGAGCCGCCCGGCTTAGTCGTTACTTAGGCGGGCAAGAGGGCGCAGGTTTGCGGCCGCCGCCGCGATCCTGTACCCGCCTGCCCACGACCGGGACCGGCGCGCGACCGTGCGTGCCGGCCGCCGACCGACTAGACGAGACGCGCGCATGGCCGAGTTCACGCTCCCGAAGAACAGCAAGATCAAGGGCGGGCGCAAGATCCCCTCGCCGCAACCGGGCGGCGCGATGCGCAACTTCAAGATCTACCGCTACGATCCCGATTCGGGCGAGAACCCGCGCTACGACACGTTCGAGGTCAATCTCGACGAATGCGGCCCGATGGTCCTCGACGCGCTCATCAAGATCAAGTCGGAGCAGGACGCCAGCCTCACCTTCCGCCGCTCCTGCCGCGAGGGAATCTGCGGCTCCTGCTCGATGAACATCGACGGCAAGAATGGCCTCGCCTGCACCACCGCGATCGAGGACGTGAAGGGCGAGGTGAAGATCACGCCCTTGCCCGCGATGGACGTCATCAAGGATCTGGTGCCCGATTTCACGCGCTTCTACGCGCAATATGCCTCGATCACCCCGTGGCTGCAGACGGTCACCCCGCCGCCCGCGGGCAAGGAGCGGCTCCAGTCGCCGGCGGAGCGCGCGAAGCTCGACGGCCTGTACGAGTGCATCCTGTGCGCCTGCTGCTCGACCTCCTGCCCCAGCTATTGGTGGAACAGCGACAAGTTCCTCGGCCCGGCGATCCTGCTCCAGGCGTATCGCTGGCTGGCCGACAGCCGCGACGAGATGACCGGCGAGCGGCTCGACGCGCTGGAGGATCCGTTCCGCCTGTATCGCTGCCACACGATCATGAACTGCGCCAACGCCTGTCCCAAGGGGCTGTCGCCGGCCAAGGCAATCGCCGAGATCAAGAAGATGGAAGTCGAGCGGATCGTCTGATCCCGTGGAGCGATACGACGACCCCCGGCCCGAGTTCCTGTACGAGGAACATCCCGATCACCCCGGTTGGATGCGCTGGGGGTTCAAGGATCCGACGCGCTACAACGCCTTCCTGGGCGAGATGATGGTGCGCGCGGAGGATAACCCGGACAGCCGCCCAAGAGCGTTCGTGCGGATGACGCCAGAGCGGCAGCATTCCAACCTCGCCGACCGGATGCACGGCGGCGCGCTGCTGGGGTTCATCGACGTCGCGCTGTTCGCGGCGGCGCGCAGCTTCGGGCTGATCGGCGCGGGCACCGCGGTGACGCTCGACCTCAACACCCATTTCATCGGCGGCGGGCGCATCGGCGAGGCCGTCGAGGCGCAGGTGGAGCTGCTGCGCGAAACCGGGCGGCTGCTGTTCCTGCGCGGGCTGGTGGTGCAGGGATCAGACACCGTGGCGGAGTTTTCGGGCACGATCCGCAAGCCGGGGCGGTAGCCCCGTCACCCCGGACTTGATCCGGGGTCCATCGCTCCGCAACCCGGCATGACGGGAATGACATGACGGTACTCCACGCCTACGACCAGCTGATCGCCGCGGGCGAGCTGCGCCCCGATCCCGAACAGCGCGCCGCCGCCGAACGCCTCAACACGCTCGCGAAGGAACTGGCCCACCCCCGCACCACCGGCTTCTTCCGCCGCCGCGCCGTGCCCGCGCGCGGCATCTACCTGTGGGGCGACGTGGGTCGCGGCAAGTCGATGCTGATGGACCTGTTCTACGCGCAGGTCGCACTGCCGGCCAAGCGCCGCGTCCATTTCGCCGAGTTCATGCTGGAGGTCCACGGCCGCATCGCGATCGAGCGCCGCAAGGAGCTGGGCGATCCGATCGCCCCCGTCGCCGCGGCGCTGGCGGAGGAGGCGCGGCTGCTCGCGTTCGACGAGATGATGGTCACCAACAGCCCCGACGCGATGATCCTCTCGCGGCTGTTCACCGCGCTGATCGAGGCGGGAGTGACGATCGTCACCACCTCCAACCGCGCGCCGCGCGACCTCTACAAGAACGGCCTCAACCGCGAGCATTTCCTGCCCTTTATCGCGCTGATCGAGGAGCGGCTGGACGTCCTGGCGCTCAACGGCCCGGTCGACTATCGCCGCGACCGGCTGGGGCAGCAGAATACGTGGCTGGTGCCCAACGGCGCGGCGGCGACCGCGGAACTGTCCGCCGCCTTCTTCCGCCTGACCGACTATCCGCCCGAGGACCGCGAGCATGTGCCGTCGGAGGAGCTGGTGGTGCAGGGCCGGGCGCTGCGCGTGCCCAAGGCGCTGAAGGGCGTCGCGGTGTTCAGCTTCCGGAAGCTGTGCGGCGAGGCGCGCGGGTCGGCCGACTATCTCGCGATCGCGCGGCGCTATCACACCGTCATCCTGGTCGGCGTGCCGGTGCTGGGTCCGGAAAACCGCAACGAAGCCGCGCGCTTCGTCAGCCTGATCGACGCCTTGTACGAGCATAAGGTGAAGCTGCTGGCGGCGGCGGATGCCGAGCCGGACGTGCTGTACCCGCGCGGCGACGGCGCGTTCGAATTCCAGCGGACGGTGAGCCGGCTGGAGGAGATGCGGTCGGAGGAATATCTGCAAGAAGGGCACGGCGCCGCGGGCGAGACGGCGTAGCACGGCTACGCCGCACGCCCGCCAGCCCGGCCAGCGCAGCACAGCGCGCCACAAGGCGCAGCTTTGCTGCGTCTGACGGCGCGCGGGCCAGATCCCCTCTCCGTCACCCCGGATCAAGTCCGGGGTGACGATCGACCTTATCGCTCCTGCGAACCATTTGCAGTAAAACTTTTAAGACTCATGCTTTAGCGGGTTGCCCCTGAAGAACGAAGGGCGTAGGCGGCATGACCATTCACACGCACGTCAACGCACGGAAGGGGATGGGATGGCTCGCAAGAAGATCGCGCTGATCGGCGCCGGCAATATCGGCGGCACGCTCGCGCACCTGGCAGCACTCAAGGGCCTGGGTGACATCGTCCTCTTCGACGTGGTCGAGGGCGTGCCGCAGGGCAAGGCGCTGGACCTCAGCCAGTGCGGCCCGGTCGAGGGCTTCGACGCCACGATCACCGGCACCAACGATTATGCCGACATCGCCGGCGCGGACGTCATCATCGTGACCGCAGGCGTGGCGCGCAAGCCGGGCATGAGCCGCGACGACCTGCTGGGCATCAACTTGAAGGTGATGAAGGCGGTCGGCGAGGGCATCAAGGCCAATGCGCCCGACGCGTTCGTGATCTGCATCACGAACCCGCTTGACGCGATGGTGTGGGCGCTGCGCGAATTCTCCGGCCTGCCCGCCAACAAGGTCGTCGGCATGGCCGGCGTGCTCGATTCGGCGCGCTTCTCGCACTTCCTCGCCGAGGAGTTCGGCGTGTCGGTGAAGGACGTGAACACTTTCGTGCTCGGCGGCCACGGCGACACGATGGTGCCGGTGCTGGAATATTCCACCGTCAGCGGCATTCCGGTCGCCGATCTGATCGAGATGGGCTTCTCCACCAAGGAGAAGGTCGACGAGATCATCAAGCGCACGCGCGGCGGCGGCGGCGAGATCGTCGCGCTGCTGAAGACCGGCTCGGCCTATTACGCGCCCGCCACCAGCGGCATCGCGATGGCGGAGGCGTATCTGTATGACCAGAAGCGCATCCTGCCCGCCGCGGCGAACCTGTCGGGTGAATATGGCATCGACAACCTCTACGTCGGCGTGCCCGTCGTGATCGGCGCCGGCGGCGTCGAGAAGGTGGTCGAGGTGAAGCTGTCGGACGAGGCGAAGGCGAACCTTCAGGTCTCGGTCGACGCGGTCAAGGAACTGCTGGTCGCCTGCAAGGGCATCGACGGATCGCTGGCGTAAGAAGGAGTTGATACCACCCCGGCGCAGGCCGGGGTCCAGTTGGGATGTCCCCGGCGATGATCGGATCGGCCTATGTCTATCTCATGGCCAGTCGCCGCAACGGGACGCTCTATCTGGGATCGACGGTGAACTTGCCGAAGCGGGCTTGGGAGCATCGCAACGGCGCCGTCGAAGGGTTCACGAAACGATACGGCTGTCATCTGCTCGTCTGGTACGAAGCGCACGACAGCTGGGAAGCCGCACGGCAGCGCGAGCTGCAGATGAAGGAGTGGAGGCGGGACTGGAAAGTGCGGGAGATCGAGGGGCTCAACCCGGAATGGGACGACCTCTACGATCGCATCGCCCGACCATGACGGCCTTCCCAACTGGACCCCGGCCTACGCCGGGGTGGTAAGGATGGAACGCGAATGAGCATCCTCGTCGACAAGAACACCAAGGTCATCACCCAGGGGATGACCGGCAACACCGGCAGCTTCCACACGCAGGCGGCGCTCGATTACGGCACGCAGATGGTCGCCGGCGTCACCCCGGGCAAGGGCGGCACGACGCACCTGGGCCTGCCGAACTACAATACCGTGCACGAGGCGGTCGCCGCCACCGGCGCCACCGCGTCGGTGATCTACGTGCCGCCGCCCTTCGCCGCGGATTCGATCCTGGAAGCGATCGATGCCGAGGTGCCGCTGATCGTCACCATCACCGAGGGCATTCCGGTCCTCGACATGGTGCGCGTCAAGCGCGCACTGTCGGGCAGCAAGTCGCGGCTGATCGGCCCGAACTGCCCCGGCGTGCTGACGCCCGGCGAGTGCAAGATCGGCATCATGCCCGGCAACATCTTCCGCAAGGGCTCGGTCGGCGTCGTGTCGCGCTCGGGCACGCTCACCTATGAGGCGGTGTTCCAGACCTCGAACGCCGGGCTGGGCCAGACCACCGCGGTCGGCATCGGCGGCGATCCGGTCAACGGCACCAACTTCATCGACGTGCTGGAGCTGTTCCTGGCCGACGAGGCGACCCAGTCGATCATCATGATCGGCGAGATCGGCGGCTCGGCCGAGGAAGAGGCGGCGCAGTTCCTGAAGGACGAGGCGAAGCGCGGCCGCAAGAAGCCGATGGCCGGCTTCATCGCGGGCCGCACCGCGCCGCCGGGACGTCGCATGGGCCATGCCGGCGCGATCGTGTCGGGCGGCCAGGGCGGCGCGGAGGACAAGATCGCGGCGATGGAAGAGGCCGGGATCAAGGTCGCCTCCTCGCCGTCCGAACTGGGTTCCACGCTGCTGAGCGTGCTGAACAAGTAACCGCTCTCCCTCTCCCCGCGGGAGAGGGAGGGAGCCGCCGTCAGGCGGCGGAAGGGTGAGGGCGATGGGCGCACTCACCCTCACCCTCCCACCCGGCACCGCATGCGCGGCGCCGGGCGGGCCCCTCCCTCTCCCGTCGGGAGAGGGGCCTGAGGAAGAAGACATGGGCTACGAAGGCCAGGATTTCGGTGACATCGCGGGCGGCGTATCGCCGGCCTTCATCGACACGCTCTATGCGAAGTACAAGACCAGCCCCGACACGGTCGAGCCGGGCTGGCGCTCGTTCTTCGAAGGGCTGGAGGGATCGATGAGCGGTCCGTCCTGGTCCAATGCGCGCTGGCCGCTGTCGACCACCGACGACCTCACCGCGGCGCTCGACCCGACGCAGATGGAGCCCGCGCCCAAGCCGCAGAAGGGCAAGCCCGCCGCCGCGGCCCCCCGCCGCCGCCGCGCCCTCGCAGGAGGATATCGCCCGCGCCGCCGCCGACGCGATCCGCGCGCAGATGCTGGTGCGCACCTATCGCGTGCGCGGCCATCTGGCGTCGAACCTCGACCCGCTGGGCCTGTCGGGGCTGCGCGAGCTGCCGGCCGACCTGACCACCGAATATTACGGCTTCACCGACGCCGACATCGACCGCCTGGTCTATCTCGGCGGCACTTTGGGGCTGCAATGGGCGTCGATCCGCGAGGTCGTCGACACGCTGCGCGCCAATTACTGCGGCAATGTCGGCCTCGAATATATGCACATCGCCGATGTCGAGGAGCGCAAGTTCCTCCAGGAGCGCATGGAGGGCAAGGACAAGGGGGTCGAGTTCACCGTCGCCGGCAAGAAGGCGATCCTGAACAAGGTCATCGAAGCCGAACAGTGGGAGAAGTTCCTGGGCCGCAAATATGTCGGCACCAAGCGCTTCGGCCTCGATGGCGGCGAGAGCATGATCCCGGCGCTGGAAAGCATCATCAAATACGGCGGCGCGGCCGGCGTCAACGAGATCGTCTTCGGCATGGCGCACCGCGGGCGCCTCAACGTGCTCGCCAACGTGATGGCCAAGCCGCTGCGTGTGATCTTCCATGAATTCGCGGGCGGCTCCGCCAACCCCGACGACATCGGCGGGTCGGGCGACGTGAAATACCACCTCGGCACGTCCACCGATCGCGAGTTCGACGGGCACAAGGTGCATATGTCGCTGGTCGCCAACCCATCGCATCTGGAGGCGGCGGACCCAGTCGTGCTGGGCAAGGTCCGCGCGATCCAGACCATCTCCAGCGATCTCGACACGCACTCGCGCGCGCTGCCGGTGCTGATCCACGGCGATGCGGCGTTCGCGGGTCAGGGGATCGTGTGGGAATGCTTCGGCTTCTCGGGCATCCGCGGCTACAACACCGGCGGCTGCGTCCATTTCGTCATCAACAACCAGATCGGCTTCACCACCAGCCCGCAGTTCGCGCGCTCCTCGCCCTATCCATCGGATGTGGCGAAGGGGGTGCAGGCGCCGATCTTCCACGTCAACGGCGACGATCCCGAGGCGGTGACCTTCGCGACCAAGATCGCGATGGAATATCGCCAGACCTTCCACCGCGACGTCGTGATCGACATGTGGTGCTATCGCCGCTTCGGCCATAACGAGGGCGACGAGCCGGGCTTCACCCAGCCGCTGATGTACAAGGCGATCCGCAGCCACCCGCCCGTCTCCGAGATCTACGGCAAGCGCCTGATCGCGGAGAAGGTGGTCGACCAGGCGTGGCTGGACGACAATGTCGCGCAGTTCACCACCCTGCTGGAGGGTGAGTTCGAGGCCGGCGCCAGCTACAAGCCCAACAAGGCGGACTGGTTCGCGGGCCGCTGGTCGGGCCTCCACGCGCCCGCCGATCCGGAGACGTCGCGCCGCAGCGTCGACACCGGCATCGAGATGAAGCTGTTCGACGCGATCGGCCGCACGCTGACCACCGTCCCGGACAGCATCGCGATCCACAAGACGCTGGCGCGCGTGCTCGACGCCAAGCGCCAGATGTTCGCCAGCGGCGAGAATTTCGACTGGGCGACCGGCGAGGCGCTGGCCTTCGGCTCCTTGCTGTCGGAGGGCTATGGCGTCCGCCTGTCGGGTCAGGATTCGGGTCGCGGCACCTTCTCGCAGCGTCATGCGGTGTGGGTCGACCAGAATGACGAGCACAAATACGTGCCGCTGTGGACGATCGAGCATGGCAGTTTCGAGGTGCTCGACAGCCCGCTGTCCGAATATGGCGTGCTCGGCTTCGAATATGGCTATGCGCTGGCGGACCCCAAGACGCTGGTGATGTGGGAGGCGCAGTTCGGCGATTTCGCCAATGGTGCGCAGATCATGATCGACCAGTTCATCGCCAGCGGCGAGGCGAAGTGGCTGCGTGCCAACGGCCTCGTCATGCTGCTGCCGCATGGTTACGAGGGCCAGGGACCGGAGCATAGCTCGGCGCGTCCGGAGCGCTTCCTCCAGCTGTGCGCGGGCGACAATATGCAGGTCGCCAACTGCACCACGCCGGCCAACTATTTCCACCTGCTGCGCCGGCAGATGCACCGCACCTTCCGCAAGCCGCTGGTGGTGATGACCCCCAAATCGCTGCTGCGCCACAAGCTGGCGGTGTCCAAGGCGGCGGACTTCCAGGGCGACAGCCACTTCCGCCGCATCCTGTCGGACACCAACGGCGCGCCGGATGCGGAGACGACGCGGCTGGTGCTGTGCACCGGCAAGCTGGCCTACGACCTGATCGAGGCACGCGACGCGGCGGGCGACACGGCGACGCAGATCGTCCGTATCGAGCAGCTCTACCCCTTCCCCACCGAGGCGCTGGCGAAGCGTATCGCGCGGATGCCGAAGCTGGAGGAAGTGATCTGGGCGCAGGAAGAGCCGAAGAACAACGGCTATTGGTTCTTCGTCGAGCCGTTCATCGAGGAAGCGCTGGGCACCGCCAATGCGCCGGTCAAGCGTCCGCGCTATGCCGGCCGCGCCGCCGCCGCCTCGCCCGCGACGGGTCTGATGAAGCGCCACCAGGCCGAGCAGGGTGCGCTGATCGCGGACGCGCTGGGCCATAATGTGCGCGACGAGATCCGCCGCACCCGCGAGGCCGAGACGACCAAGAAGGCCGGCAAGCCGGCGAGCTGATCCCACCACCCATCCCCCAGGACGAGCGTGGCCCGCCCGCGCAGATGTTGAAGGCGAGACGACAATGGCAACCGAAGTAACCGTCCCGACGCTGGGCGAATCGATCACCGAGGCGACGCTGGGCGAGTGGCTGAAGCAGCCCGGCGACCCGGTCGCGGCCGACGAGCCGATCGCCAGCCTGGAGACCGACAAGGTCTCGGTCGAGGTCCCCTCCCCCGTCGCCGGCGTGATGGGCCAGCATGCGGTCAAGGTCGGCGACACCGTCGAGGTGGGCGCGATGCTCGCCACGATCGAGAGCGGTGACGGCGCCGCTGCCGCTCCTGCCGCCGCCGCTGCGCCCGCTCCTGCGGCAGAGGCCGCGCCGGCCGCCGGCTATGGCAATCACGCCGAGGCGCCGGTCAGCAGCGATTCGCCCGCGGCACTCTCGCCGTCGGTGCGTCGCGCGGTGCTGGAGCATGGCGTCGACCCCTCGACCGTGAAGGGCACCGGCAAGGACGGCCGCATCACCAAGGAGGATGTCGCCGCCGCCGCCTCCAGCAAGCCGGCCCCTGCCCCCGCCGCGCAGCCGACGCCGACCCCGTCGGTCGCCGCGTCGACCGGCCGCAAGGAAGAGCGCGTCAAGATGACGCGCCTGCGCCAGACGATCGCCAAGCGCCTCAAGGAAGCACAGAACACCGCCGCGATGCTGACCACGTTCAACGACGTGGACATGACCGCGGTGATCGAGGCGCGGGCGAAGTACAAGGACCTGTTCGAGAAGAAGCACGGCGTGCGGCTGGGCTTCATGGGCTTCTTCGTGAAAGCCGCGACGATGGCGCTGAAGGACATCCCCTCCGTCAACGCCTCGATCGAGGGCGACGAGATCGTCTATCACGATTACGCCGACATCTCGGTCGCGGTCAGCGCGCCCAACGGGCTGGTCGTGCCGGTGATCCGCGATGCGCAGGACCTGTCGGTCGCGGGGATCGAGAAGACGATCGGCGACTTCGGCAAGCGCGCCAAGGACGGCACGCTGAAGATGGACGAGATGAAGGGCGGCACCTTCACCATCTCCAACGGCGGCGTCTTCGGCTCGCTGATGTCGACCCCGATCATCAACCCGCCGCAGTCCGCGGTGCTGGGCCTCCACCGCATCGAGGATCGCCCGGTGGTCCGCAACGGCCAGGTCGTGGTGCGCCCGATGATGTACCTCGCGCTCAGCTACGACCACCGCCTGATCGACGGCCGCGAGGCGGTGACCTTCCTGGTCGCGCTGAAGAACGCGATCGAAGACCCGACGCGGATCCTGATCGACCTGTGATCCAAGAACGCGGTGCTCCGGCGCAGGCCGGAGCGCTGGAGGTGGGGCGATGAAGCCAGACGCGATCGCCTACCCTCCAACGCTTCGGCCTGCGCCGGAGCACGGCGAAAGTGACGAACGGTGAAATCCGGATGCGTCTACCTCATGGCGAACCATCGCCGCGGGCAGACGTATCTGGGCGTGACGAGCAACCTGCCGCAGCGGGCATGGCAGCACCGCAACGGCGTGATGGACGGGCATTCGCGCGACAAGGGTTGCGTACTGCTCGTGTGGTACGAATATTTCGACGATTTGCAGGACGCGCGCGCCTGCGAGCATCGAATGAAGAAATGGAAGCGCGCGTGGAAGTTGCGGCTGATCGAGGAGCAAAATCCCGATTGGCGCGATCTCTTCGACGACGTTTGCGCGTGAGGCCAACGCTCCGGCCTGCGCCGGAGCACGGAAGGGTTTGTAATGGCTGAATACGACTATGACGTCCTCGTGATCGGCGCCGGCCCCGGCGGCTATGTCGCCGCGATCCGCGCGGCGCAGCTGGGGCTGAAGACCGCCTGCGCAGAGGCGCGCGAGACGCTGGGCGGCACCTGCCTCAACGTCGGCTGCATCCCGTCCAAGGCGATGCTCCACGCGTCCGAGCTGTACGATCACGCGGCCAACGGCACGATGGCGAAGCTGGGCATCCGGACGCAGGTCGAACTCGATCTGGAGACGATGCACGCGCAGCGCCGCGATGCGGTGAAGCAGCTGACCGGCGGGATCGAATTCCTGTTCAAGAAGAACAAGGTGACGTGGCTGAAGGGCCGCGCCGCGTTCAAGGATGCGCACAGCGTCGAGGTGGCGGGGCAGACCGTCACCGCGAAGAACATCGTCATCGCTACCGGCTCCTCGGTCACGCCGCTTCCCGGCGTCGAGATCGACCAGAAGGTGGTGGTCGATTCGACCGGCGCGCTGGAACTGCCCAAGGTGCCGCGGCACATGGTCGTCATCGGCGGCGGCGTGATCGGGCTGGAGCTGGGCAGCGTGTGGCGCCGGCTGGGCGCGAAGGTCACCTGCGTCGAGTTCCTCGACCAGATCCTGCCCGGCTTCGACGGCGACATCCGCAAGGAAGCCAACAAGATCTTCAAGAAGCAGGGGATCGAGTTCAAGCTGTCGACCAAGGTCACCAATGTCGCGGTCGCCGGCGACACCGCGACGCTGACGGTCGAACCCGCCGCCGGTGGCGAGGCGACCACGATCGAGGCGGATTGCGTGCTGGTGTCGATCGGGCGCCGCGCCAACACCGACGGCCTCGATCTGGAGGCCGCGGGACTTTCCACCAACCAGCGCGGCCAGGTCGAGATCGACCACGATTTCCGCACCAAGGTCGACGGCGTATGGGCGATCGGCGACGTCGTCCCCGGCCCGATGCTGGCGCACAAGGCGGAGGACGAAGGCATTGCGGTGGCGGAGAACATCGCCGGCCAGCATGGCATCGTGAACCACGACATCATCCCCTCGGTCGTCTATACTTGGCCCGAGATCGCGGGCGTCGGGCTGACCGAGGAAGCCGCGAAGGAACGCGGCGAGGTGAAGGTCGGCAAGTTCCCGATGCTCGCCAACAGCCGCGCCAAGACCAACCACGAGCCGGACGGCTTCGTGAAGGTGATCGCGGATGCGAAGACCGATCGCGTGCTGGGCGCCTGGATCATCGCGGTGCCCGCCGGCACGATGATCGCGCAGGTCGCACAGGCGATGGAGTTCGGCGCCACCAGCGAGGACATTGCCTACACCTGCCACGCGCACCCGACGCATTCCGAAGCGATCAAGGAAGCCGCGATGGCGGTGACGGGCAAGCCGATCCACGCGTGACGCCGTTCCCCCTCCCCTGACGGGGAGGGGTTTTCACGCCCCTGACCGAAAGTTCATCGCCCCGTCACCGTCATGACGGCCGCGCGCGGCTACCTTCCCTTCATCGATACGAAAAAGGAGAAGGAACGCCATGAAAGCCTATGCTCCCCTCGCGCTGGCGCTCGCCGGCCTCGCGCTCGCCGCCGGCCCGGCCGAGGCCAAGGGCTGCCTGAAGGGTGCCGCGGTCGGTGCCGTCGCGGGCCATATGGTCGGCAAGGGTCATGCGGTCGCCGGTGCCGCCGCCGGCTGCGCGATCGGCCATCACCGCGCCGCGAAACATCGCCGCGGCTGATGCGCTTCCCCGTCGCGCGTCGCACCCCCGGCCGCGCGACGAGGCGCCATGACGACCGACCGCACCGCCCTGGAACACGACTGGCTGACGCTGACGCGCACTACGCTGCCCGCGCTGGCCGGCCCGCGCGGCTGGCCGGTGTCCGCGGACCATTGCTTCCAGCGCATCCTGCTCGACCATGCCTGTGGCGGGTGCTGGTACGACCGGATCGCGGGCCGCCCCGCCTATCGCCACGCGCCGCCCGACCTTCTGGCGCGCGCGATCGCGCTGGGCGAGGCGGCGGCGCGCGGCGAAATCGAGATGGCCGCGCTCAACCGCCAGTCGCTGGCGTGGCGCGGCAGGTGATGCCGCGGGTCACATCGCCCGGCTACGGCACGCGATCGTGCCGCGGTGCCCGAAATCGGCGACGCACGCCTGCCCGGCGCGCACCGCATGCACCCCGGTGATCGCCCCGGTCGACACGAACTGCCCGGGTTCCAGCCGCAACCCCATGCGCGCCACCCGCCGCGCGGCAAAGGCGAGCGCCGCCAGCGGCCCGCCAGGCAGCGCCGACGCCGATGCGCGCGCGACCTCGACCCCGTCGATCCGGGTCGTGCAGGTCAGCGCCGCGGGATCGTCGAGCGCCGCCACCGGGATCGCCGCACCGATGATCTGGCCGTTGTTGTTGCCCTGATCCGGGATCGAGCCGAACGCGCCCAGCGACGGCAGCGTCGCCACCGGGCTGCCCGCCACCTCGACTGCGATGTGCGCCGTGACGATCCACCCGCGTGCCCGGTCCGGCGTCGCCGCCGACACGCCATCGGGCAGCGCGCCCAGCACCACCGCCACTTCCGCCTCGAACGCCGCCGATCCGCCGTCGAACACCGGGAACACCGCCTCGCCCTGCGCCGGTGCGTCCGCCACGCCGTCGCGGAACACCGGCCCGACGAAGCGATCCTCCCCCAGCCGCTCCGCCAGCGCGGGCGGGATGCGCCCCACCTTCCATCCCGCGATCGCGTCGATGCCGCGCCGCGCGATCCCGGCGCGCTGGATCGCATAGGCCGCCTCCAGCGTCGTCGGCACCGTGCCCGGAAACTCGGCCAGCGCCGTGCGCGTGCGCCGCGCCTCCGCCAGCCGCGCCGCGATCGCTTCCACCTCGTTCACATCCGCCCTCCGCATCGCGACGGGTGTTGAAGCATCCCGCCCCGCCGCGCTAGTCCGTTGCGACAACAGGGAGACATGGGGAAGATGCTGAAATCACTCGCCACCGCGCTGGCGGTCGTGCTGGCCGTGCCCGCCGCGGCGCAGAGCGCGACGACCACCGCCGCCACCGCGCCGCAGGTCACCTATATTCACGCCGGCAGCCTGCTCGACCGGCCCGGGCAGGCGCCGCGCGGCAACAGCACGATCGTGGTGCGCGACGGCATGGTGGCGGAGGTGCGCGACGGCTTCGTCGCCCCGCCCGCCGGTGCGGCGCTGGTCGATTTGTCGCGCCAGTTCGTGATGCCCGGGCTGATCGACCTGCATGTCCACCTGTGGGGCATCGGCGGCGATCCGCTGCGCGAGCGGCTGACGCGGATGAACATCGACGACGCGGACGACATGATGACCAGCGTCGGCAATGCGAAGAAGACACTGGCGGCCGGCTTCACCACGGTGCGCGATCTGGGCGGCAACGCACGCGGCATCCGCGCGCTGCGCGACGCGATCGAGCGCGGCGACGTGGAGGGGCCGAGCATCGTCAACGCCGGCACGATGATCTCGGTCAGCGGTGGGCACGGCGACGGCACCAATGGCCTCGCGTCCGAATGGGCGGACGCGGTCCATGCGCACCAGATCAACGTGTGCGACGGCCCCGACGAATGCCGCCGCGCGGTGCGCCAGCAGGTCGGGCTGGGCGCGCAGGTCATCAAGTTCGCCGCGACCGGAGGCGTGCTGTCCAACGTCGCCGGCGGGCTGGGCCGCGCGATGACGCCCGAGGAGATGCGCGCCATCGTCGAGACCGCGCACGCGCTGGGGCGCAAGGCGACCGCGCACAGCCATGCGGCGGAGGGCACCAAGGCCGCACTGGAGGCGGGCGTCGATTCGATCGAGCATGGCAGCTATCTCGACGACGAGACGATCCGCTTGTTCAAGACCAAGGGCGCATGGCTGATCCCGACCGAGATCGCACCGATCGCCGCGCTGGCGCAGGCGCGCGCGGGCGCGCTGCCGCCCGCCACCATCCCCAAGGCGGAGGCCGCCGCCGCCGCGATGCACGCCAGCCACAAGCGCGCGCTGGCCGCGGGCGTGAAGTTCGCCTTCGGCACCGACACCGGCGTGTCGAAGCACGGCGACAATGCGACCGAGTTCGCGCAGCTGATGGACTTGGGGATGACGCCGGCGCAGGCGATCCGCAGCGCCACCGTCGACGCCGCCACCGTGCTGGGGCGCGACGACGTGGGCGTGCTGGCGCCGGGCAAGCGCGCCGACATCATCGCGGTCACCGGCTCCCCGCTCGACGACGTGCGCCGGCTGGAGCAGGTCGACTTCGTGATGCACAGGGGCGTCGTCGCCAAACGCCCGGCCGCGTGAGGCTTGAGCGCGGCGGCGCGGGGCGATAGACGCGCCGCCGCACCCATACAGGGCTCAACCACGCCGTCCGCCGCACCGCGCCCGATTCGCGCGGCGGCGCGGGCGGCGTCTTTCATTGCGGGGACAGGTACATGGCAGAGGAACGTGGCGAGGGCATGGGCGGCGGGCAGGTCGCGGCGGACGAGCTGCGGCTGCTGATCGAGCGCGCGGAGCGCCTCGAAGAGGAAAAGAAGGGCATCGCCGACGACATCAAGGACGTGATGGCAGAGGCGAAAAGCCGCGGCTACGATGCCAAGGCGATCCGCAAGATCTTGCAGATCCGCAAGAAAAAGCGCGAGGAATATCAGGAAGAACAGTCGATCCTGGAGGTCTATATGCAGGCGCTCGGGATGCTCTGACACCGGTTCGGCTGCGGGGGACGGATACGCGCGCGTTAACGCCATCTTGGGTCTTTCGGTCGCATTTGCCGTCGACCGAACCAAAGTGGAGCAGGTCCCCCAAGTGCTGGCAAAGTTGCAAACCGGCTTCCGCCCGCGTGAGGAGCGGATCACCGTCCTGATCCCGTCGCGCATGCGCGTCGGCAGCGCGTGGACCGACGTGGTGATCCACAACGTATCGTCGCGCGGGCTGATGGGCGGGTGCGACACGCCGCCCGCGCCGGGCAGCTATATCGAGGTCCGCCGCGGCACGATCGTGATCGTCGGTCGGGTGATGTGGGGCAAGGGCCGCTTCTTCGGCGTGCGCACGCAGGACCGCATCTCGGTCAAGGCGCTCATCGACGAACCGCGGCTCGCCGGCCGCCCGCAGCCGAAGGCGCAGGATGCGGGCACCGAACGGCGTGCCGAAAACCGGCTGGCGCACGAAGCGCGGATGGCGCGCAGCGTCGAACGCTCGCGCGCCTTTTCCTCGATGTTCCAATATGTCGGCATCGTGCTGACCATCATCGCCGCGGTCGGGCTGGGCGGCAGCATCATCTACGGCGCGCTGACCGAAAAGGTCGCAACCGTGACCCAGGCGCTGGAGGTGAAGTAACGTCATCTAAGCCCCTCCCCTTCAGGGGAGGGGTTGGGGGTGGGGGATGTCTCACCGAGAATGCCGCCCTTGACTGCCCCACCCCCGTCCCCTCCCCTGAAGGGGAGGGGTGAAGAAGGTTCACGCCGCTTCCGCCGCCGCGGTCGTCCATCCCAGATGCGGGATCGTGATCGAGCGTTTGCCCGACAGGTCGGTCCGCGTCACGAACAGGTCGCGGCTCTCGATATAGCCGATCAGCCGCTTCACCCGCCCAATCGAGCTGGTGCCATAGGTATGCGCGATCTCGCCGTCGGACGGGCACGGCTCGCCGTCGCGCGCCGCGCGCGCCACCAGCAGGAACGCGCCCAGCATGTCGTCGGGCAGCCCCTGTGCCAGCGCCAGCACGTCGGCCCATTCCGGCGCGTTGGGCGCGAAGATGCCCGCGCGCGCGCACGACAGCCGCCGGCTGAACGCGGGCAGGTCCAGCGCCGGGCGCGCCACGCCGGCCATCCGGCAGCGTACCTGGAAATCCTGGAACAGCACCGCGGCGGGACGCCCCTCGCTCTCGCCATCGGCGACGATCGCGCGCAGCACCTCGGCATAGACCGTCTCGACCTCCTCGTCCGATCGCTCGGGCAGGGTCGGTGCGGGCGTCGCCGGAGCGGCCGGCGTCGCGATCTCCGCCAGCAATTCCTGTTCCGGCACACGCCGCGGGCGCGGATCGAACGTCATGGGCAGCGTCGGTGCCGCGTCGGGCGTCACGTCCAGCAGCGCCGCCATATCGACCGCGCCCGCCTGCGGCAGCGGCACCAGCTTGGGGCTGCCGCTGCGCGCCTGCGTCTCGACCGCGCCGATCCGCACCGTCAGCGGGCGCCGCGATACCGCCGGCCCCAGCGCCAGAAAGGTGCCGCGCGCCAGATCGCGGATCGTCTCCGCCTGCCGCCGTTCCATCCCCAGCAGATCGGCGGCGCGCGCCATGTCGATGTCGAGGAAGGTGCGCCCCATCAGGAAGTTGCTCGCCTCTGCCGCGACGTTCTTGGCCAGCTTCGCCAGCCGCTGCGTCGCGATCACCCCGGCGAGGCCGCGCTTGCGCCCGCGGCACATCAGGTTGGTCATCGCGCTGAGCGAGGCGCGGCGCACCTCCTCCGCCACCTCGCCGCCCGTCGTAGGAGCAAACAATTGCGCCTCGTCCACCACCACCAGCGCGGGATACCAATGTTCGCGCGGCGCATCGAACAGCGCGTTCAGGAAACCGGCGGCGCAGCGCATCTGCCCCTCCGCCTCCAGCCCTTCCAGCGACAGCACCACGCTGGCGCGATGTTCGCGAAGGCGAGCGGCGATTCGTGCCACCTCGCGCTCGGCATAATCGGCGCCTTCGATCACGACATGGCCATAGCGTTCGGACAGCGTGACGAAGTCGCCCTCCGGATCGATCACCACCTGCTGCACCTGCCCGGCGGAGCGCTCCAGCAGCCGGCGCAGCAGATGCGACTTTCCCGACCCCGAATTGCCCTGGACGAGCAGGCGGGTGGCGAGCAGTTCTTCGAGGTCCATCGTCACGGGCGCGCCCGACGTATCGGTGCCCATGTCCACGCTAACGGTCATGATCGCCGCCCGTGTGGCCCATCATCCCGGTCGGGAGCAAGGGGTTTGCGGCGGGTTGGCGATCGTCGCGCGCGGGTCTAGGGCGCGTCCGCACCTTTCGGAACGGAACCGTCATGGCCCAGCGCCCGCCGATCGCCGACCTCGCCTTGCGCCTGTTGCGCAAGGCTCCCCATGCGCTCGACGCGGAGGAGCGCCGCGTCCTCGACAGTATCGACGCGGGCACGCTGGTCGCGCGCGATGCCGCGGACGAGGCGGATTTGCGCGCCAGCGTCGGCGACCGGCTGGCCGACAAGGTGGCCGCGATCGGCGGTTCCTGGGGCTTCATCATCGCCTTCACGGTGGTGCTGATCGGCTGGATGCTGCTCAACACCGACGTGCTGGCGCGATTCGGGTGGCAGTTCGATCCCTATCCCTACATCTTCCTCAACCTGATGCTGTCGACGCTGGCCGCGATCCAGGCGCCGGTCATCATGATGAGCCAGAACCGCCAGGCGGCGAAGGACCGACTCGCCGCCAGCCTGGATTACGAGACGAATTTGCGGGCCGAGCTGGAGATCCTGCGCCTGCACGAGAAGCTGGACCTGCTGGTCGCCGACCGTCTGGCGACGCTGGAGGATAAAATCGATCGCTTGGCGAACGCGGGTCCGGCAGCCTAAAGGCACGGGATTATCCGTCAGAGGCGACCATGGCAGGCCATTCCAAGTTCAAGAACATCATGCATCGCAAGGGCGCGCAGGACAAGAAGCGCTCCGGCATGTTCTCCAAGCTCAGCCGCGAGATCACGGTCGCGGCCAAGATGGGTCTGCCCGACCCCGACATGAACCCGCGGCTGCGCGCCGCGGTCAACGCCGCCAAGGCGCAGTCGATGCCCAAGGACAATATCCAGCGCGCGATCGACAAGGCGTCGAAGGGCGACACGGAGAATTACGAGGAAATCCGCTACGAGGGCTTCGGCCCCGGCGGCGTCAGCCTCATCATCGAGGCGCTGACCGACAATCGCAACCGCACCGCCACCAACGTGCGCACCGCGGTCAGCAAGAACGGCGGCAATCTGGGCGCGAGCGGATCGGTCAGTCACGGCTTCGACCGGATGGGCCTGATCACCTATCCCGCCACGGCTGGCGACGCCGAAAAGGTGTTCGAGGCCGCGCTGGAGGCGGGGGCGGAAGACGTCACCTCGACCGAGGAAGGCCATGAGATCTGGACCGAACAGGGCGCGCTGCACGAAGTCGCCAAGGCGCTGGAGCCGGTGCTGGGCGAGGCCGAGGGCGCGAAACTCGCCTGGCGCCCGCAGACGATGGTCGACGTGGCCGAGGGCGACGCCGCGACGCTGTTCAAGCTGATCGACGCGCTGGACGACGACGACGACGTTCAGACGGTATGGGGCAATTACGAGGTGTCCGACGAGGTGATGGCCAAGCTGGGGTGATGCCGATGTCCCCCTCCCCTTCAGGGGAGGGGCTAGGGGTGGGGCAGTGACGAGCGATAGGGAGCGACAGGCGAGAGCGGCGGACATGCGCCGCAACCCTACGGAGTGGGAAAAGCGCTTGTGGCGCGCACTGTCCGCCTCCCGCCTCGGCTTCAAGTTCCGCCGCCAGCACGTGATTGCGCCCTACATCTGCGACTTCTTCTGCCCGGCGAAGGGGTTGATCGTGGAGGTCGACGGCAACACGCATAATATTGAAAGGGATGCGGTTCGCGACCAAGCGCTCGCCCACCAAGGTTTCCTCACCCTCCGCTTCACCAACACGGATGTCCGCGACAACATGGAAGGCGTCCTGCTCACGATCGTGGCCGCGCTGAAGAACCAACCCGGTCGCTGGTCCGTCCCCCACCCCAACCCCTCCCCTAAAGGGGAGGGGCTTTGATGTTTGCCATGCCGCGCAGCGGCCGTCATCCGCGCACCATCCGTGATGACGCGTGTCCGCCGCCCCACACGCACCCTCTCCGCGTCTCCGCGCCGCCGCGTGAACCCACCTTCTTCTTCGCGTCGTCGTGTCGTCGCGTGAACACCCCATGCTGATCCTTGGCCTCGACCCCGGTCTCGGCACCACCGGCTGGGGCGTCATCCGGGCGGAGGGCAATCGCCTGTCGCACATCGCCAACGGCCAGATCCGCACCGATCCGTCCGCTCCGCTGCCGCGTCGCCTCACCAACCTCTACACCGCGCTGATCGACGTCATCCGTGCCGAGCGCCCCGACGGTGCCGCGGTGGAGGAGGTGCTGGGCAACACCAACGCGCAATCCACGCTGAAGCTGGGGCAGGCGCGCGGCGTCGTGCTGCTGGCGGCGGGGGGATCGGGGCTGGCGATCGGCGAATATCATCCCTCCACCGTCAAGAAGGCGGTGGTCGGCACCGGCGGCGCGGAGAAGCGCCAGATCCAGGCGATGATGGCGGTGCTGCTGCCCGGCGCGAAGCTCGCCGGCCCCGACGCCGCCGATGCGCTCGCGGTCGCGATCTGCCACGCGCATCACATGGCGAGCGCGCAGGGGATGATGCGCCGCGCCCGCCCCGGCGCCTAGACCGGAGCGGGCGCGGCGCCCTCACCTCATCGCGGCAGTTGCCAGCGCACCCGGTCGCTGTACGTCGACGCGACGCGCGCCCCGCCATCGTCGCGCGCCGGCTCGAACCGCGCGCGTTTCGCATAGAGCCGGCACGTCGCCTGATCGAGCGCCGCCGACCCGCTCGACTGCGTCACGGTGCACGACGTCACGCGGCCGTCGGCATCGATCGCGACCGTGATCGCGACGGTCCCCTGCTCCTCGGCGCGGATCGCGGAGGACGGATAGTCCTCGGTCGTGATCCATTCGCTGCGTGTGCCCCTGGTGCGGACCCCGCTCGCCCTGCTTGCCGGGGTCACCGACGGCTGCGGTTGCGGCTGCGGCGTGCCCGTCGCATCGGGCAGCGGATCAAGCCGGAACGGCTGCACCGGCTCGACATAGGGCCGTTCGATCGGCGGCAGGTCGATGATCGTCGTCGTGGTCGTCGTGGTCTGTCGCACCGGCTGCTGCGGCTTGGGCAGGTCGCGCGGCTGCGGCGGCGGCGGATCGACCGGCAGCGGCACGTTGGTCGTCGTCAGCGTGCGCGTCACCCCGCGCACCACGTCCACCATCATGCCCGTGACGAACGCATAACCGATGATACCGTGGATCAGCGCAACGCCCGCGATCGTCGTGATGCGCCGCGAACCGGGAACCTGATCGGCATAGGCCATGTGACTTCCCTCCGTTCCGGAGTGTCGCGGACGCTGGATGCCGCCCGTCGACGAACCTCCGAGCGTGAAGGCTGCGCCCGTCGCCCCCGCTCGGGCAAGCGACTTAGTTCGCGTTGTGACCGCCACCGCACCGGCATGGCACGCGCTTCGTGCTTGCCTTGCCCGCAAACCATTGCCAACGCTCGCCCGCATGATCGACGACGATACCGGCGGCGGCCCCGACTCCCATCGTGACATGGACCCCACCGGCCTCGCCGCCGGGCGCCCGGCCGGGGGATCGATGGACACCGGCGCCAGCGAGCCGATCGAGCGCCCCGGCCTGCATCACTGGCGCGAAAGCACGATCACCGACGCCGACCTCAGCGATCGGGGCGGCGTGTTCTTCGCCGCGATCGAGATGACGCGGATGCCGATGATCCTGACCGATCCCAATCTGGACGACAATCCGATCGTCTTCGCCAACAAGGCGTTCTTCGACCTTACCGGCTATGAGGAGGACGAGGTTCTCGGGCGCAACTGCCGCTTCCTCCAGGGTGCGCAGACCGATCGCCACGCGGTCGCGGAATTGCGCGAGGCGGTGGAGAAGCGCTCGGCGATCGCGCTGGAGCTGCTCAACTACCGCCGCGACGGCTCGCCGTTCTGGAATGCGGTGTTCATCGGCCCGGTCTATGACAAGGAGGGCGCGCTGCGCTATTTCTTCGCCAGCCAGCTCGACGTCACGCGCCGCCGCAACACCGAGCAGAGCTATCGCCAGGCGCAGAAGATGGAGTCGATCGGCCAGCTGACCGCCGGGCTGGCGCACGATTTCAACAACCTGCTACAGGTCGTGAACGGCAATCTGGAGCTGGTCGCCGCCACCAACGACCCCGAGCGCGTGAAACGCTACGTCGCCGCCGCGCAATCCGCGGCGGAGCGCGGCGCGAAGCTGACGCGCCAGTTGCTGGCCTTCGCGCGCAAGACCCGGCTGGAGCCGCGCCCCCTCGACCTGTCGCAGCTGGTCAGCGAGTTTTCCGACCTGATCGAAAGCTCGGTCAACAAGCAGGTCGACATCCATCTTAGCCTGCGCCGCCGCCTGCCGCATGTCGTGGTCGATCCCGACCAGCTGGAGATGGCGTTGCTCAACATCGTCAACAACGCGCGCGACGCGATGCCCGATGGCGGGCTGGTGACGATCTCCACGCTTCCCTATGGGTTCGCGGGCGACGATTCGGTCGATCTCGCACCGGGCGACTATGTCGCGCTCCAGGTGGAGGACGAGGGCCATGGCATGAGCGCCGACGTGCGCGAGCGCGCGTCCGAGCCGTTCTTCACCACCAAGGGCGTCGGCAAGGGCACCGGGCTGGGGCTCGCGATGGCCAGCGGGTTCGCGCGCCAGTCGGGCGGGCGGCTGGAGATCGACAGCGAGCCGGGGCGCGGCACGCGCATCCGCATGCTGTTCCCGGTGATGCGCGCGGACCGTGAGGACGCCGCGCCGCGCCAGCACGTCCCGGCACAGGCGCTGCCCTCGGGTGACGGCAGTCCGCCGCACGTGCTGGTGGTGGAGGACAATGACGAGGTGCTGGCGATCGCACGCGAGATCCTGGAGAGCGCCGGATATCGCGTCTCGACCGCGATCAGCGGCGACGAGGGGCTGCGCTTCTTCGACGCGACGCATGCGCAGCATCGCATCGACCTGCTGTTCACCGATCTGGTCATGCCGGGCGGGATGAACGGGCTGATGCTGGCGGACGCGATCACCGAGCGCGATCCGCAGGTGTCGGTGCTGATGACCACCGGCTATAACGAGGAGCTGGTCATCAACGGTCCGCGCGCGCGCACCACCGACGTGCTGAGCAAGCCCTATCGCCGGTCCGAGCTGCTCGACCGCATCAGCCAGGCACTCAACCGCCGCGGCGAAGGCCAGCCGCGCCGCCAGCGCTCCGAATTCGGTGCGGCGCAGGCGTGAAGGACGCATCACCCTCACCCTTCCGGCGCTGCGCGCCTCCCTCCCTCTCCCGCCGGGAGAGGGAAGGGGCCCGCCCGGCGCAGCCGGGTGGGAAGGGTGAGGGCGACGTCACGCGAGGCTGACGGTAGGCCCTAAACCGCCCGCTCCAGCAACCCGCGTCCCACCACCTTCAGCGCCAGCGTCTCCTCCGCGCCCTCGAAGATCGACAACACGCGCGCGTCGACGAACAGCCGGCTGACCGCGGTTTCCTCGGCATAGCCCAGCCCGCCGTGGATCTGCAGCGCCTCGCGCGTCACCGCTTCCGCGGAGCGGCAGGCGATCAGCTTCGCCAGCGCCGCCTCGAACGAGGCGGCGGCGGGATCGCGGCCGCGCGCCACCTCGAACGCCAGCCGCCGGCACGCCATCGCGCGTGCCGCCATCCGCGCGATCTTGGCGCGGGTCAGCGGATAGTCGCCCAGCGCGGCGCCGAACACCCGCCGGTCGCGCGCATGCGCGATCGCCGCGCGCACCGCCGCGCGCATCACGCCCGAGGCGCGCGCCGCGGTCTGCATCCGCCCGCCCGTCATCCCCGCCATCGTCAGGTAGAAGCCGCGCCCCACCCCGCCCTCTTCGCCGATCACGCGATCGTCGGCGACGAACCACGCATCGAACGACAAATCGAACGAATGCATCCCGCGATAGCCGATGGTGGCGATCGCGCGTCCCTCCATGCGCCCGCCGCCGGGCTGGACATGCGCAAAGGCATGGCCATCGTCGGACGGCTTCTCGACCATCATCAGCGACAGCCCGCGGTGCCCCTCGCCGCCGGTGCGCGCCACCACCATCAGCAATTCCGCTTTGCCCGCGAAGGTGCACCACGTCTTCGCGCCGTCCAGCCGCCACCCGCCCGGCACCCGCGTCGCCCGCAGTTGCAACGCGGCGACGTCGGAGCCATAGTCCGGCTCGGTGATCGCGATCGCGCACAGCGGCCGCCCCGCCGCGATCCGCGGCAGCCAGTCGTGCTTCTGCGCCTCGGTCCCGCCCGCCAGCAGCGCACGCGACAGGATCTCGGGCCGCGTGATCAGGCTCCCTGCCGCCGCAAGCGACGCCTCCGACAGCACCTCGGTCACCGCGACCATCGTCACCGCGGCGGTCTGCTCGTCGACCGCGACGCCGCCGAAGTCGTCCGGGATCGCCAGCCCGAACGCGCCCATGTCGCGCATCGGCGTCAGGATCGCGTCGGGCACGGTCAGGTCGTCGCGATGGATCGCCCCCGCCAGCGGCGCCACCACCTCCGCCGCCAGCCGCGCGAACGCATCGCGCGCCATCTGCGTCGCCTCGTCGAGCGGCAGGTCGTCGCCGTCGTCGCCGCGCTCGATCACCGCCGCGCCGACGCGGTCGAGCGCATCGGGCACCGCCACCGCGCGCAGCAGCGCACGCCACGCCGGCGCCGCGCGCAAGGCGGCGAGCGCTTCCTCGTCCGCCGCCTCGCCGCACGCGCGCGCCACCGCGTCCAGCCGGGCGAGTGCGCCCTCCCCCGCCTCGGTCGCGAACAGCACGCCCAGCGCGCCCGCCAGCGGGCCGTCCGCGGCCAGCCCGGCCTGCGCCGCGCGCCGGTCCGCCGCGGCCCAGGCGAGGTCGAAACATTCCACCTGCACCCGGTCGGGCGCCGCCGCGCCGCGCTGCGCGACCCGCGTCGCCAGCGCCGTCGCGGCGTGCTCCAGATCGGTCAGCCAGCGGGCGGCGTCGCGGCGCAGGGCGTTCAGGTCGGCGGGCATCGTCTCTCCTCGATCCGCCGGCCATGCGCCGCCGCACGGGTGGCGCGCAAGCCATGCACGACATTTCCGCGGCTTGCGCTCCCCCGACCCGGCTCTAGGGTATCGGCATGGGGAAGAAGATGTTGCGTGTCGCCACGATGATCGGCGTTCTGGTCGCCACGCCCGCGGTGGTTGCCGCGAAGCAGGAACGCGGCGCGGCGGAGCGCCCGCGCGACCCGCTGGCCGGGACCGAGCGGCACGAGGGGCTGTTCCCCGTCCATGTCGATCGCGCGGGCGGGCGCATCCTGCTGTCGCTGCCCGCACCGGGCGCGAACGGCATCGCGGCGCGGATGCTCTACGTCACCGCGCTGCGCACCGGGCTCGGCTCCGCCCCGATCGGCCTCGACCGCGCGCAGCCCGGCCCGGCGCGGATCCTGGTCGTCCGCCGCCTCGGCCGGAAGGTGGCGTTCGAGCTGGAGAACCCGCGTTTCCGCGCCACCGGGGCCACGCCCGCCGAACAGGCCGCCGCCGCCGATGCCTTCGCCACCTCGACCGTGTGGCTGGGGGATGCGGTGGAGGGTGCCGACGGCCGCCTGCTGGTCGACATCGCCCCGTTCCTGGCGCGTGACACGCGCGACATCGCCGCACAGCTCAACAGCGGCGGAGAGAAAGGGTGGAAGCTGGTCGACGCGCTCAGCGCCGCCGATCCCGACGCGGTCCGCGCCTTCCCGCTGAACCTGGAGTTCGAGGCGCGCCAGACCTATGCCAGCGACACGCCCGGCGCGGAGGTGCGCAACATCGCGCCCGATCCGCGTCAGGTGACGCTGGTCGTGCGCCACAGCTTCGCGGCACTGCCGGACGCAGGCTATGTCCCGCGCGCGTTCGATCCGCGCGGCGGCAGCTTCTCCACCCAGACGCTGAACTTCGCCGCCCCGCTCGGCGGGCAGATCGTGCAGAGTCTCGCCAACCGCTTCCGGCTGGAGAAGCTCGATCCCACGGCGCCGCGCTCGCGCGTGAAGAAGCCGATCGTCTTCTACATCGACAATGCCGCGCCGGAGCCGATCCGCACCGCGCTGCTCGAAGGCGCCTCGTGGTGGAAGGCCGCGTTCGACGCCGCCGGCTATATCGACGCCTATCGCGTGGAGATCCTGCCCGATGGCGCCGACCCGCTCGACCTGCGCTACAATGTCGTCAACTGGGTCAATCGCGCGACGCGCGGCTGGTCCTATGGCTATGCGGTCGCCGATCCGCGCACCGGCGAGATCCTGAAGGGATCGGTGCTGCTGGGGTCGCTGCGCGTGCGGCAGGATATCCTGATCTACGAAGGGCTGGTCGGTGCCGCCGGCACCGGCAAGGGCGGCCCCAACGACCCCGCCACGGTGGCGCTGGCGCGGATCCGCCAGCTCGCCGCGCACGAGGTCGGCCATGCGCTGGGCCTGCTGCACAATTTCGCGGGCAGCACGCAGGATCGCGCTTCGGTGATGGATTATCCCGCGCCGCGCGTCACGCTGGTCGATGGCGCGCCGGACCTGTCGGACGCCTATGGGGTCGGGCTGGGCAGCTGGGATCGCTATGCGATCGACTGGCTGTACGGCGATCCGGCCGGGGCCGATCCCGATGCCGCCGCGCGCGCCAAGGCGGCGGATGCGGAACGCCGCGGCCTGCGCTTCGTGTCGGACGAGAATGCGCGCGACGTCGCCACGGCGCAGCCCTGGGGCAGCCTGTGGGACGACGGCGGCGATGCGGTGGCGGAACTGCGCCGCATGATGACGGTGCGCGCCGCCGCGGTCGCGCGCTTCGGCCCCGCCGCGCTCGCCGCGGGCGAGCCGGTCGCCAACCTGCGCCGCAAGTTCGTGCCGATCTGGCTGCTCCACCGCTATCAGGTGGAGGCCGCGGCCAAGTCGCTGGGCGGCGTCACCTCCACCTATGCGGTCGCCGACAGCGCCTCGCTGGCCGCCGATCCGGTCGATCCCGCGGCGCAGCAGCGTGCGCTGGATGCGCTGCTCGCCACGCTCGCACCCGCGGCGCTCGACGTACCCGACCGGCTGATCGCGCAGCTGTCCGCGGGATGGTCGGGCAGGAGCGACCGCCAGACCGATATCGAGGTGATGCGCACCGCCGGCGGCGACGCGGTGTTCGACCCGCTGGTGGCGGCGCAGGTGGCGGCGCAGGTCACGCTGGACGCGCTGCTGGCACCGGAACGCCTCGCCCGGCTGGCGGACCAGCATCGCCGCATGGCCGCGATCCCCGGCGCCGATCGCATCGCGGCGCGGCTGCTCGCCACGACCGACGCGCCCGTCGCGTCCCCGCGGCTGGCCGCGGTCCGCCGCGCCGTCGGCACGCGCATCGTGCTGACCCTCGCACGCGCCGCGCGGGCACCGGCGACCGGCAGCGAGGCCGCGACCGCGATCGACCAGGCGCTGCGCGACTGGGCGACGAAGCAGCCGGCGCGATCCTTCGCCGATCCGGCCGATCGCGCCTGGGCGCTGGCGACCGCGCGGCTGCTGCTCGATACGGAGGCGCTGGCCGCGGCGCTGAAGGATCCCGCCGGTGCGGTCGAGGTGCCGCCGGGGATGCCGATCGGCAGCGACGCGGACTGATCGCGCGCCGGAACGCCGGTCAGGCGCGAAGGCCGTTCAGGACCACGTCCACCACCGTCTTCGCAAAGGTGCGCGCGAACGGTTCGTCCAGATGCCGTCCGCCCATCATCGCGCCGAACGGCACCCGCACCGCGAACAGATACTGGCACGCGCCGACGATCAGGAAGTAGAGATGGTCCGGGTCGACCGCGCGGAACTGCCCGGCGGCGACGCCTTCCTCGACGATGCGGCGCTGCGCCTCGATCAACGGGGTGACGAAGCTGGCACGGATCCGCTCCGACGCGGCATTGCCCGATCCGCGCACCAGCTGGCCGAGCAGCGCGTTGAGATAGGGGTGGCGCGCATAATTGCGGACGATCCCGGTGATGTGGAGCCGCAGCTTGGCGACCGGATCGATGTCCATCGCCAGCAGGTCCTGCAATTGCGCGAGCGAACGCGCGGTGTCGCGTTCGACCAGCGCGACCAGCAACCCTTCCTTGCTGCCGAAATAATATTTGACCAGCGGCGCCGTCACCCCGGCGTGGCGCGCGATGGCGTGGAGCGACACGTCCGACGTTCCTTGCGCTATCATCAGCACGCTCGCCGCCTCCAGCAGCATGTCGCGCGCGGGACGCTCGTCGGCGGTCGCCGGGACGGCGGCGGGGGCAGCGGTGCTCACCTTCGCGGGTTTCACGACCGTTCAATGACCTAGCGGCCGCGTCCGCGCAAGCGCGCTACCGTCAGGCGGCGGGAACCGGGCTGGCGTCCTTGACCTGGCGGATGACGACCAGCGTCTTGAACGACCGCACCCGCTCGTCCGCGGCGAACAGCCGCCGCGCCAGCACGTCATAGCTCTCCATGTCGCGCGCCAGCATCCGCACCACGAAATCGTGATCGCCGGTGACGTTCCACGCCTCGATCACCTCGGGCACGCGCTTCAGCATGCGCATCATCTCGTCCACCGTATCGGCGGCCTCGCGTTCCAGCGTCACCAGCACCAGCATCGACAGCGGCCAGCCCAGCGTGCGCGGATGCACGACCGCGACATCGCGCACGATCGCCCCGGTGGCGCGCAGCCGGCGGATGCGGCGGTAGCATGCCGGCGCCGACAGCCCGACGCGCTCCGCCAGCACCGCCACCGGCGTCAGCGCATCCGCCTGCAACGCATCGATCAGCTTGAGGTCGAAGGAATCGAGGTCGCCGCGGCCGATCATCGCGGTAGGGTTAGCCGATAAAGTTTATCGTGCCAGCGCCCATTTCGCGCGCCGTTATCCCGCCGCGGGCGGTAGAGGAACGACATGACCGACCTCGCCGCCCCCGCCGCCCCGCCGACCCCGTCCAGCGATGTCCCCGCGCTGGCCGCGCTGCTGGTGGCGCTGGTCTCGGTCACCTGCGGCGCGTCGTTCGCCAAGGGCCTGTTCCCGATCGTCGGGGCGGAGGGCGCGGTGGCGATCCGGATGCTGGTGGGCGCAGTGGTGCTGAGCGCGATCCTGCGCCCGTGGCGGCTGCGCGTGGCGGGCGGATGGCGCGCGCTGCTGCTCTACGGCGTCGTGCTGGGGGCGATGAACCTCAGCTTCTACAAGGCGCTGTCGTACATTCCGCTGGGGCTGGCGATCGCGATCGAGTTCGTCGGGCCGCTCGGCGTCGCGGTGGCCACGTCGCGGCGGCGCGCCGATTTCGTCTGGATCGGGCTGGCGGTCGCCGGGCTGCTCCTGTTGCTGCCCGTCACCGGCAGCGCCGGCGCGCTCGATCCGCGCGGCGTCGTGCTGGCACTGATGGCGGGGGCGTGCTGGGCGGCCTATATCCTGGTCGGCAAGCGCGTCGGCACCGCGCTCGGCCCCGCGGCGGCGGCGGCGGGGATGCTGGTGGGATCGGTGATCGCGGTCCCGGTCGGCATCGCGCATGCCGGCGCGGCGCTGCTGCGCGCCGACGTGCTGGCACTGGGGCTGGTCGTCGGCATCCTGTCCAGCGCGGTGCCCTATGGGCTGGAGATGGTGGCGCTGCGCCGGTTGCCCGCCAATACCTTCGGCACGCTGCTGAGCGCGGAGCCGGCGGTCGGCGCGCTGATGGCGATGGCGCTGCTGGGCGAGCATCTGTCCGCGATCCAGTGGGTCGCGATCGTCGCGATCATGGCGGCGTCCGCGGGCGCGGCGCTGGGCGCGCGCCGGCCGCGACCGGTCGCCCAGCCCTGACGCCGCGCGCTCAGCGCCCGGTCAGCAGCACCGTCGGCACGCGCAGCACGGTACGCAGGTCGGTCGCATCCTCGGTCGCACCCAGTTCGACCGACCAGTTGATGCTGCTGCGGTCGGTCACGCGATAGGTGACGCCGAACAGCAGCCGCCCGACCTGCAAGTCGCGCGAGGTCGAGGTCATCGTGCCCGGCCAGTTCGCGGTCGGTTCGATCAGGCGGGTGCGCGTCTTCGTCCCGAACGCCCAGGTATGCGCATAGCCCAGGTTGATCGTGGTGCGCTGGTTGAACGAGATGCCGATCCCCGCCGACCCCGACACCGCGTCCGCCGGATCGACATAGTCGATGATGACCGGCGGGATCTGCGTATTCACCGACTTGCCGAGGTTGAAGGTATAGCCCAGCGTCCCGAACAGCACGACCGGGTCGGACGGCAGGATCGCGGTGATGCTGGGCGAGATGCCCCAGAACCCCGCCCCGGTCGCCGCGCGCGTCGCGCGGCCCAGCGCGTCGCGCGGGATTGCGAACGGATCGCTGCCGGTCGGGATCACGCCCTGAAGGTTGGCGATCAGATAGGGTACGCCCTCGCGCCCCTGGGTCAGCTGGTAGCGCGCGCTCAGCTCGATATCGCCGATGCCGGTGCCCCGCGTCGAGCTGTCGATCGTCGCCGCCGCGTCGTTGGGCGTGCTGCCGGAGATCGGCGCGAGGATCGACGTATCGGCGCGGTGGACGAACGGCACGCGCACCCCGAATTCCAGCCGGTTGGTCAGGCCGTAGCGCAGCGCGGCGGACGCGGTGACCACGTCCTGCCGGCTCTCGTTGATGTCGAAGACGCCGACCAGCACCGCCTCCACCAGCTCGATCCCGCGGAACACCGCGCGGTTGCGGTCGGCGCGCGCATAATCGATCTGCACCTCGCCGGTCAGCTGGCCGGCGCGCGTGATGACGCTGCCGCCGCCGTCCAGCACCGCCAGCTCGATCGGGCGATCCTCGTCGGGCGCCGCCTGACCGACGCGTTCCAGCGGCTGCACCGGCGGCTGGAGCGCGGCGCCGGGATCGCCGGGAACGCCCGGGGCCGCACCCTGCGCCGCCGCCAGCGCGGGCTGACGCGGCGCCACCGCGGGGGGCAGGGATGGCAGCGCCTGCGCCTCGCGCACCTGCGTGCGCAGCTCCGCGATCTGCGCCGCCTGTTCGTCCAGCCGCTGGCGCTGCGCCTCGATCAGCGCCATCGCCGCGTCGAGCTGGCGCTGGAGCGAGGGGCGCCGCGCGCGCTGCGCCTGTGCGGGCGTGACGATCGTCACCGCGGCGGCGGCGGAGGCGAGCACCAGTGCGCGCATCACAGCCGCCCCGCCAGTGCCTGTGCGGTGATGTCCTGCGCGCGCAGCATCGCCGATCCGATCACGTCGGGGCCGGTATGACTCAGGTCGATCGCGACGCTGGTCTGCGTCTCGATCACGCGGTCGTTGCCCATGTTGGCGATCGCCGCGCCGAACGCGCCGCCCGCGATATGCGTGACCGACAGGTCGCCGCCGGTCAGCTCGACCAGCCGCAGCGCGCCCTGCGTGCGCTCGCTCACCTGCCCCGCCGCGGTCGCGGCACCGCCGCTCGCCTGCTCCAGCCCGGCGGGGATCGCGCCGGGGCGCGTCGCCAGCACGAGGCCCGCGGGCGCGCTGCCCGCACTCACGCCGCCCGTCACCTGGATGCCGTTCTGCCGGTCGTAGCTGATCGTCGGTGCGGTGCGCACCGGCGCCGCCGCGCCGGCCGGCGCCGCCGCCACCGTCTCGCCCGCGCGCGGGACCCAGGTGGTCAGCGTCGGCGTCCCCTGATCGGCGCGGAACACGGTGCGCAGCACCACCGCGCCATCGACCGCGGTCTGCGTGTCGATCGTCATCGCCACGTCCACCCCGCCGGGCAGGCGGAACCCGCCACGATGCGCCGCCAGTTCCTCGTCCGCGAGCGGCACGCCCGCGAACGGTGCGGCGGCGAGCGTCAGCAGCAGCAGGATCACGGTCACGACATGTCTCCGAAGAAGGGCGCGGTCAGCGACAGCGCCTGCTGGCTCACGGGTTCCTGGAACCGCCCGCCCACCGGCGCGCGCGCGAACGCGGCCCATTGCCGTGCGCGGTTGAAGCGCGACTTCGCCAGCGCCTGATCCTCGCCCAGCACGAAATAGATGCCGTTCCACGCCGCCTCGAAGCGGGCGCGCGGCATCACCTGCACCCCGGTGGACGGATCGCCCAATAGCACCTCGTGCGCGCTGACGCCCTTCACCACCACGAAATGCCGGTAATCGCGGACCGCGATCAGCGCGATGCCGGGCACCCCCGTCTCCGCGATCTTGGCCAGCGGCACCTTGTAGCCGTCCGCGGACAGCCCGCGGCTCGCCAGCCAGCGCTTCATGTCCAGCAGCGAGAAGCCCAGGCGGCGGATCTGCGCGCGATCCCCCTTCGCCCACATGCCGCGGAACGCGGTCGTCTCCTCGACATCGAAGTCGTAATGATGCCGCAGCAACGTCGCGAGCGCGGCGGACCCGCAGGAAAAATCGTATTTCTGCCGGACCACCCCGGCATAGCGGCGCTCCACCACCGACGCGACCGGCACTTGGAAGTCGCCCACGGCGCCCGCGGTCGTCACGAACCGCGACGGCGCGCCCGGCTGCGTGGCGCATCCGGTCGCGACGAGCATCAGGAGCGGGAGCAGCCGGCGCGGCACGGGGCGGCGGCTCAGGGGGCCGGACTCAACGAGATCGTCACGTTCATCGCCGCGTTGATTGCGACATTGTTGCCGGTGTTGACGTTCAGGATCGAGAGGCCCGACAGGTTCTGGAACGCCTGCCCGTCGATCCGCGCCTCGCCGGTGGACACATTGTCGCCGACGCTGTTGCGCGTGACCTCGGCGGTCTGCACCGCGCTTGCCTCCTGCTGCGTGTCCTGGCGCCCGGCGATCGCGCCCAGCGATTGGTCCGCGATCGCCTCGCCGAACGGCGCGGCCTGCTGCGCCTGGGCGGCGAACGGGAACAGGGTGGCGATGACCAGGAGGATGAAGAGCTTGCGCATCGGTCGCTCCACGCGGGAGGAAAAAGGTGGACCCGCGGCGTAGCGGGCGGGGGGCGCCGCGGGTCCGTTCAGTTACGGTTACAGCCCGACGTCACCCGTCGAGGCGGCCACCGACACGCTGGCGTTCTGCGACGCGCCGACGCCCGTGTTCTGGTTGAGCGCCTGCATCCCGGCGAAGTTCTGGAACGCCGAACCGCCGACGCGCAGCGACGTATCGGCATTGGTGCCGTCGCCCTCGCGACCCGAGAAGTTCACGGTCACGCCGGTGACATAGCCCGACAGCGTGGAGCTGGCGACCACCGCCCCGTCGCCGAAGACGCCGCTGTTGCGCGCGCCGCCGGCGATCGACGAGGTATCGCTGACCGAGCGATCCGCATTGTCGTTGTAGGAATCCGCCACCCGGACGGAATTGTCCGAATTGTCGTTGTTGCTGTTGCGGATCGAGCTGTCGTTGTTCGAATCGGCGGTGCTCACCGAATTGTCGTTGTTGCTGTCCTTCACCGAACTGTCGTTGCCGCTGTCGGCGGTGCTGACCGAATTGTCGGTGCTGGTGTTGGTCACCGAATTGTCGTTGCCGCTGTCGGCGGTGGAGGTGCTGGTCGAGGTGTTGGTGGTGGTGACCGAATTGTCGTTGTTCGAATCCGCCGTCGACACGTTGGTCGTCGTGTTGGTCGAATTGTCGGTGTTGTTGCTGTCGGCCACCGAGGTGTTGGTGGAGTTGTTCGAATAATCGTTGTTGGCGTCGGTGACGGTGCTGTTGGTCGAATTGTCCGAATTGTCGTTGCCGCTATCCGTCGTCGACGTGTTGGTCGAGTTGTTGGAATAGTCGTTGCCGGAGTCGGTCGTCGTGACCGAGCTGTCGTTGTTGCTGTCCTTCACCGAGCTGTCGTTGCCCGAATCGCTCGTCGTGGTGGTGTTGGTGGTCACCGAATTGTCGTTGCCCGAATCCGCGGTGTTGACGGAATTGTCGGTGCTGGTGTTGGTCGTGGCGACCGAATTGTCGTTGCCGCTATCGGCCGTCGACGTGTTGGTCGAGTTGTTCGAATAATCGTTGCCGCTGTCGGCGGTGTTCACCGAATTGTTCGTGCTGGTGTTCGTGGTCGACGAGTGCGTCGAGCTGTCGTTGCCGCTGTCGGCGGTGTTGACCGAATTGTTGGTGTTCGTGGTCGACGAGTGCGTCGAGCTGTCGTTCCCGCTGTCCGCGGTGTTGACCGAATTGTTGGTGCTGGTGTTCGTGTTGGCGTTGGTCGTCGTGGTCGAACTGTCGTTGCCGCTGTCCGTGGTGGACGTGTTGGTCGAGCTGTTCGAATAATCGTTGCCCGCGTTCGACGTGTTCGTGGCGCTGTTGCCCGAATCGGTGGTCGTCGTGGTGGAGCTGTTGTTGTTGCTGTCGGCGATCGAATTGTCGGTCGTGGCGTCGCCGTTGGCGGCGGTCTGGCCCGCCCCGGCGGAGGTGTTCGTGTCCTGCGCCATGGCGGGCACCGCCATCAGCAGCGCGGCCGCGGAGCACGACGTGAAGAACTGGCTTTTCATGCGAGTGGCTTCCTTCCTGTTACGCCTCGCCACGGCCGGGGGGAGCGGCCGGGCGATGCGGCGCCGGAGCGGCACGCATCCATTAATTCCCTGTTAACCAATGTCTTTCTGCCCGTGAATGAGGATTATCGCGCCCCCGATGCGGGGGGCACCCCGCCCCCTCAAACGAGGGTGGCGACCATCGTGCCGACGTCGCGCGCGCTGCGCGTGCGCACCACGCTCTTCAGCATCAGCCAGACCAGCTCGGCCTGGCGGTTGGTCTCGGTCTTCAGGAAGATCTGCTTGAGGTAGGAGCGCGCCGTCATCTCGCGCACGCGCATCGCCTGTGCGGCGTCGGCCAGGCTCATCCCCTCGGCCAGCAGACAGGTCAGCCGCGTCTCCACCGGCGACAGGCCGTACAGCTTGCACGCCGGCGCGATCAGCGTACCCGTCTCGTCCTCCGGATCGACCAGATAGATGATGGCGGCGGTCGCATCCTCGCGCGCGTCCGGCGCCTCGCCCGCGACGACTGCCGCCATCAGCGGCCGTCGCGACGCGCGGGGCAAGGCGACCACCGGGGCGGCGGCATCGGGCGCGCCCGCGCTGATGACATGCTCCACCGCGGCATGGAGGCGCAGCGTATCGGCCAGCGTCGCCCCGCCCAGCATCGCGCCGCGCATCCGCACCCCGTCGCCCGCCGCCACCAGCGCGCGCGCGGCGGCATTGGCGAAGGTCACCTCACCGCGCGGATCGACCAGCAGCACGCCGATATCGGCGCGATCGATCGCATGCGTCAGCGCGCGCACCTGCGTCTGCGCGCGGCGGTGCTGCCACCACAGGCTGGCGAACGGCTTCAGCAGCGGCGCCAGCCGCGCGGAGACGAGCCGCGCCCGCCCGCGCGAGGCATCGCTGATCCGCGCGAAGACGGTGCGCACCGTGATGACGCCGTCGCGCGCCGGGATGCTGGTGGTCAGGATCGCCGCCGCGGGATCGTCCGCCAGCGCGATCCACTCCGCGCCGCCGGACCCGGGCCTGCCGGCGCCGGCATCGGATTCGATCAGCAGCGCGTCCATCTGCATCCGCGCCGGCCTGACATCGCCCTCCGCGAACAGCACGACCGGGTCCGCCCCCTCCTCGCGCTGCGAGATCAGCACGCCGTCCGCGGCGAACTCGCGGACGATCTCGCGCATCATCACCGACAGGGGATCCTCGCCGGCATCGGCGATCGGCGCGGCCGCATCGAGGGGCCTCATCGCCTCCGGACGAATCGGTGCCTGCACACACGAACTGGCCATGTCGTCCCCCCCCCCGCCCCTTTTTATCGCAACACTGCCGGGACGAGTGAATAACACGCCGGGAAAGGTCCCGATCCGACCTGTAAGGAATCAAATTCACCCTGATCCATGTTCTACATGCCGCTTCTTACGACCAATTTATGTTTCTACTTCATTTCTTCCTACTCGTTTCCGATTAGGCTTTCCCTTTTCTTTCGCGGTCCAACGCGCTCTTCCGGTCGCGCCCGAGTCGCCAATTTTTGCCGGGACGGGGCCTGAATCGCGCCCCGGCTCGTTGAGCCACCTGATCCACGTATCTGATCCAGGGAAGTTCGATGAGCGACGGCAAGACGATGATCGGCGCGGGCGGCGAGACGCACCAGCAGGCGGCGGACGGCGGCGAGAGCGGGGGCGCGGTGCTGACCACCAACCACGGCGTACCGATCGCCGACAACCAGAACAGCCTCAAATCCGGCGCGCGCGGCCCCACGCTGCTGGAGGACTTCGTCCTGCGCGAAAAGATCTTCCACTTCGATCACGAGCGCATTCCGGAACGGATCGTCCACGCCCGCGGCTCCGGCGCGCATGGCGTGTTCGAGGCGACCGCCGATATCTCCGACCTGTCGAAGGCGGCGGTGTTCGCGAAGGGGGAGAAGACCGAGGTCTTCGTCCGCTTCTCCACCGTTGCGGGCGGTGCGGGATCGGTCGACACGCCGCGCGACGTGCGCGGCTTCGCGGTCAAATTCTACACGCGCGAGGGCAATTGGGATCTCGTCGGCAACAACATCCCTGTCTTCTTCATCCAGGACGCGATCAAATTCCCCGATCTGGTCCATTCGGTGAAGATGGAGGCCGACCGCGCCTATCCGCAGGCGGGCAGCGCGCACGACACCTTCTGGGACTGGGCGTCGCTGATGCCCGAGACGACGCACATGCTGATGTGGGCGATGTCGGACCGCACGCTGCCGCGCAGCTTCCGCACGATGGAGGGGTTCGGCGTCCACACCTTCAAGCTGGTGAATGCCGAGGGGAAGGCCAGCTTCGTCAAGTTCCACTGGAAGCCGCGGCTGGGGCTGCAATCCACCATCTGGGACGAGGCGCTGAAGCTGCAGGCGGCCGACAACGACTATCAGCGCCGCGACCTGTGGGAGGCGATCGACACCGGCGCCTTCCCGCAATGGGATCTGGGCATCCAGGTGTTCGATCAGGCCTTCGCCGATGCGCAGCCCTATGACGTGCTCGACGCGACGAAGCTGATCCCGGAGGAGGACGTGCCGGTGCGCGTCATCGGCACGCTGACGCTGAACCGCAACCCGGACAATTTCTTCGCCGAGACGGAGCAGGTCGCCTTTCTGCCGACAAACATCGTGCCGGGTATCGACTTCTCCAACGACCCGCTGCTGCAAGGCCGGCTGTTCAGCTATATGGACACGCAGAATTCGCGGCTGGGCACCACCAACTTCCACCAGATCCCGATCAACGCGCCGCGCTGTCCGTTCGGCAACTTCCAGCGCGACGGCAAGATGCAGACCCATGTGCCAAAGGGCCGCGCCAATTACGAGCCCAACAGCCTCGCCGCACATGGCGAGGACGGCGGCCCGCGCGAAAGCCCGCTGCGCGGCTTCGCGACCGTGAACGCCGCCACCGGCGCCGACGAACAGGGCGACAAGCTGCGCGTCCGTGCCGAGCGGTTCGCCGACCACTACAGCCAGGCGCGCCTGTTCTACCGCTCGCAGACCCCCGCGGAGCAGGCGCATATCGCCTCCTCCTTCGTGTTCGAACTGTCGAAGGTCGGCGTGCTGGATCAGGTGCCGCCGCGGATGGTCGCCAATCTGCGCAACGTCGACGAGGATTTGGCGCGGCGCGTCGCCGACGGACTGGGCATCGACCTGCCGGAGAAGGCCGATGCCGCGCGCGCGCCGGTCGACATGGCGCCGTCCGACGCGCTGTCGATCCACAAGAACATGAAGGACACGCTGGAGGGTCGCGCGGTCGGCATCCTCTTCGCAGACGGCAGTGACGCCGCCACGCTCGACACACTGGTCGACGCGATCGACGACGCCGGGGGCAAGCCGGTGCTGGTATCGCCAAAGGTCGGCGGCGCTACATTGTCCGACGGGACGAGGCGCAAGGCCGATGGGCAGCTGGCCGGCACCCCGTCGCAATTGTTCGACGCGGTCGCCATCGTACTGTCGGCGGAGGGCTGCGCCGCGCTGCTGAAGGAAGCGGCGGCGGTGCAGTTCGTGATGGACGCGTTCGGCCATTTGAAGGCGATCGGCGCGACCGATGCGGCGCGCCCGCTGCTCGACAAGGCCGGCATCGAGGCGGACGCGGGCGTCACCGCGGCGGATGCCGGCTTCGTCGCCGCCGCGGCGAAACGCTTCTACGACCGCGAGCCCAAGGTGCGGACGCTGGCGTGAGCACCGACGCGCTGCCGGCGATGCTGGCCGATATCGCGGAAGAGATCGTCGCCGACGCCGCCGCGATCGAGGCGGCCGCGGATGCCAAGGAGGAAGGGCTGGCGCCCGGCCCCTTCGGCATCGCGGTCACCACGCGGGACGGCGAGACGCATCGCGGCGGGGCGGCGGACGCGCCCTTCCCGTTGCAGAGCATCGCCAAGGTCTTCACGCTGGAACGCGCGCTCGCCGCGATCGGCGATCGCCTGTTCAAGCGCGTCGGGCGCGAGCCATCGGGCGATCCGTTCAACTCGATCGTCGATCTGGAACGGACGCAGGGCATCCCGCGCAATCCCTTCGTCAACGCGGGCGCGCTGGTGACCGTGGACGCGCTGCTCGATGCGTCCGACCCCGCCGATACGCCTGCCGCGCTCGTGGAGCGCGAATGCGGCGGCGCGTGCATGACGCTCGACCCCGACGTGCTGGCCAGCGAAGAGGAGGCGGGCGACCTCAACCGCGCGATGCTCAGCTTCATGCGGCACCACGACAATCTGCGCTGCGATCCGGATGCGGTGATGCGCGCCTATGTCGAGCAATGCGCGATCACGCTCGACGCCGCGGGGCTGGCGCGGACCGGGCTGTTCCTGTCGCGCACCCGGCTGGAGGGCGACGAGGCCGCTCGCACGCTGGCGCGACGGCGGCGCAAGCTGCTCGCGCTGATGATGACGTGCGGCCATTACGACGGATCGGGCGATTTCGCGCTGCGCGTCGGCCTGCCGGCGAAGAGCGGGGTCGGCGGCGGCATCCTGGCCATCATGCCCGATGTCGCGTCGATCGCGGTATGGTCGCCGAACCTGGACCAGCACGGCAATTCGATCCTGGGCGTCCGCGCGCTGGAGATGCTGGCGCATCGCACCGGCTGGTCGGTGTTCGGCCCCGCCTGACCCGGCGCCGGCCACGCCCCCTTCCTCACCCACCCCGCGGATTATGCCGCGCTGCTGGCGACCTTCGCGGACGAGGTGGCGGACATGGGCAGCGGGGCGGAAGCAACGTCCCCGTCACCCCGGGCTTGACCCCGGGGTGACGGTCGTGGGTCGACGAGGGCGTGAACCTCGATCCCCCTATGCCGCCACCCGGTCGCGGCCCGCCGCCTTGGCGCGGTACAGCATCCGGTCGGCGCGCTCGAACGTCGCGGCCAGGTCGGCCGCCTCGCCCTCCATCCGCGCCAGCCCCACGCTGATCGTGCAGCGCGTCTCGTCGCGCGCGACCAGCCGCAGCGTCTCCGCGACGCGCGCGGCCCGGCGGGGGTCGTGCCCGGCAGGGACCAGCGCAGCGAATTCGTCGCCGCCCAGCCGGATCAGATGGCCATCGTCGGGCAATACCGCGGTCGCCTTCGCTGCCAGCGACTGCAACACCTCGTCGCCCACCGCATGGCCGTGGCGGTCGTTGAGCTGTTTGAAATTGTCGACATCGAAGACGATGACGTCGAGCGGCCGGTCGACATGCGCGCGGATCCGGTCCAGCCCGGCGCGGTTCCACGCGCCCGTCAGCGGGTCGCGCAGCGCCATGTCGCGCAAGTCCGCCTCGGCACGCTCCCCGGGCATCGACAGCAGCGCGACGTTGAGCACCCCAAGCAGCACCTGATCGCTCAGCAACGGGATCAGCGACAGCCAGTCGCGCTGTCCCACCGCGGCCAGGTCCAGCGTGACCGAGACGATGTAGGACGGGACATAGGCCAGCTGGATCACGCCGATGATCCGCCGGCTGCGCGGCGCGCGCGCCCCGCGACAGCGCAGGAAGATCACCCCGACCACCAGCGTCGATAGCCCCAGCACGATCGAATTGGCGACGCGCCCGGCCGGCACCCCGCCGGGCTGCACCGCGAAGACGAGATAGGACAAGCCGGCCAGCACCGGCATGGCGATCACCAGCGGGCTCGTCGCGCGCTTCCCCTCGAACAGCCGCAGCGCGGCGAGCATATAGCTGTTGTACGCCCCGATGCCGACGCACAGCAAGGTCGAGAACGCCAGCCCGCGCCCCGGCAGGTTCAACCCCGCCAGCGTCGCGGCATAGGTCAGCGCCGCCCCGCCGCACAGAAGGTAGAAGGTGCCGCGCTCGCGCAGCACCCACAGCGCGACGAACAGCAGCCCGAACGACAGGCTCGCCAGGACGGTACACAGATGGACGGTGGCGGAATCGAGGCTGGGCAATGATCGGGTCCGGGGCTGGTCGACCGGCGGCCTAGCCCGGATTGGTAAAAAAATCCCGCCTTCAACGGGCTATGGCAGCAGCACCGTCTTCAGCGTGCCGCCCGCGCGCGCATCGAATCTCGCATAGGCCGCCGCCCCCTCCGCCAGCGGCATCGCATCGGTGACGTAGCGCTCCGGCCGCAGACGCCCATGCTGGACCAGCGGGACCAGTTCGCCCAGATGCTCGGACACGGAGCACATGCCGCTGCGCAGCGTCAGGCCGTTGGCGAACACGCGCGCCATCGGGAAGTCCATCCGCCGGCTCATGTTCACCCCGATCACCGACACCGACGCGCGCTTTCCCGCCAGCCGGATCGCCATCGCGATCGTGGCTTCCTTGCCGACCGCCTCGACCACGCTGTCGATCATCCGCCCGTCGGTGGCGTCGCGGATCACGTTCGCCGCATCGTCGGGCGACAGCGCGGTCGCGCCCAGCCCCTCGGCGATGGCGCGGCGCTCCGCGATCGGATCGATCGCGAAGACGCGCGTCGCACCCAGCAGGAACGACGCCTCCACCGCCATCAAGCCGATCGCGCCCAGCCCGATCACCGCGACCGTTCGCCCCGGGCCGACATCGGCGTTGCGGCAGCCGAACCAGGCGGTGGGCAGATTGTCGGTCAGCGTGATCGCCTGGTCGGGCGTGATCCCGTCGGGCATCGGCAGCGCGTTGAAATCGCCCGCGGGAACGCGCATCCCCTCTGCCTGGCATCCCTGCAACGCGCGGCTCAGGCCATAGCAGATCTCCACCTCGTTGCGGCACTGCATCACGTTGCCCGCCAGGCAATAGCGGCACGCGCCGCACCCGACCGAGGCGGGGATCAGCACCTTGTCCCCCGTCTTCAGCCGGGTGACCGCGCGTCCCGTCTCCACCACCTCGCCGATCGCCTCATGCCCGATGCAGAAACCGACGTCGTCGCGCAGCTGGTCGCCGTGATAGATGTGCAGGTCGCTGCCGCAGATGCCGCACCGCTCGATCTTCACCACGATGTCGCGATCGTCCTCGATCCGCGGATCGGCCATGTCCTCGTACCGGACGTCGCGCGGGCCGGCATAGATCAGCGCCTTCATCGACCGTCCTTCGCTTCGTCGCGCAATTGCGCCTTCAGGATCTTGCCCGCCGCCGACAGCGGCAGCGCGGAACGGAATTCGACGCTCCGCGGGCATTTGTAGCGCGCGATGCGGTCGCGGCAGTGCGCGATCAGCTCGTCCGCCGTCGCCGCGTCGCGCAGCACGACGACCGCGTGCACCGTCTCCCCCCAATGATCGTCGGGACGCCCGACGACCGCGCATTGCGCGACCGCGGGATGGCACGACAGCGCGCCCTCCACCTCGATCGAGAAGACGTTCTCGCCACCGGTCAGGATCATGTCCTTCAGCCGGTCGACGACATGGACGTACCCATCCGCATCCATCCAGCCGACATCGCCGGTGTGCATCCAGCCGCCGCGCAGCGCCGCCGCGCTCTCCTCCGGCCGGTTCCAGTAACCGGCCATCACCGCATCGCCGCGCACCACGATCTCGCCGCGCTCGCCCGCAGGGAGTTCGCGATCCCCGGCATCGACGATCTTCATCTCGATCGCCATCACCGCGCGCCCGTTGGAGCGGACGCGCGTGTCGTGGCGGTGATCCGCGGGCTTCAGCAGCGCGACCGAGCCGGACGTCTCGGTCATGCCATAGCCCTGGACGAAGCCGACGCGCGGCATCGCGGCGATGGCGCGGTCCATCAGCGCGGGCGCGATCGGCGCGGCACCGTAATAGACGCGCTCGACGCAGGACAGATCGTGCGCGGCGAAGGACGGGTGATCGAGCAGCGACTGCACCATCGTCGGCACCAGGAACAGGTCGCTGACGCGATGTTCCGCGATCGCCGCGATCACCGCCCCGGCCTCGAACGCGGGCAGGAAGACATGGCGCGCCCGGTTGAGCAGGCTCGCCAGCAGCCCCGACAGCGCGCCGACATGGAACAGCGGCGCGGTGTGGAGCATGCATGCGCCCGGTGCGCTCTCCCCCGATCCGGCGAGGCACATCGCATAGGTCAGCAGCGCGCGGTGCGACAGCATCACCCCCTTCGACGCGCCGGTGGTGCCGCCGGTGTAGAGCAGCGCCGCGAGATCGTCGCCGTGGCGCAGATGCTCCTCCGCCTCGGTGGCGGCGGCGAGCAGCGCCTCCCAATCGTCGAACCCGGACGCGGCGCCGCCCGACACGATGACGGGCGGCATCTGCGGCACCGCGACCTGGATCGCGGGCAGCAGCGGCAGGAAACCGTGATCGATCACCAGCACGCGGGGCCTGCTGTCGACCAGCGCATGCGCGATCTCCGCCGCGGACCAGCGCGTGTTGACCGGCACCAGCACGCCGCCGGCCCACATCGTCCCGAACAGCAGGTCGACGAAGACGTCGCCATTGGGCGCCAGCAGCGCGACGCGGTCGCCGGGCGCGACGCCATGGCCGGCCAGCACGTCCGCCGCGCGACGGACCCGTGCGACCGTCTCGCGCCAGGTGCGCACACGCGCGCCGTCGATCGTCGCGACCGCATCCGCCCCTTCGCGCAACGCGCGGTGCAGCGGCTGCGTCAGGTGCAGGCCGACGCCGCGCGTCATGCCCCCCGCGCTCCGCGCATCGCGATCAGGCGCCGCCCCAGCATCACCGTGCCGCCGAAATACACGGTCGCGACGACGATCGTCAGCAGCACGCGATCGAACCGCTCCTGCTGTTGCAGCAGCGGCGCCGCCATGACGGTGACGTACAGCATATAGGCGCGGTTGATCGCGATCGGCAGCCAGCCGAGCAGCTGGCAGAAGATCGCGACGACGATGACGACCAGCGCCGGCACCGCGCCGACCGCGCCGCTGTGCGCCACCCCGACCTGCAACAGCCACGCGGTCAGCGTCCCCGCCAGCGCGCCGATCGCCAGCGCCGGCAGCGCCTTCGTGTCCAGCACGTCGATGCTGCCGAAATACCATAGCAGCAGGAAGCCGGCGTAGAGCGGCGGCAGCGCCAGCCACGCACCGATCAGCAGGAAGCCGACGATCAGCACGACGACGCCCAGCGTGATGCCGGCCGCCTGCCCCTTCGTCAGCGCAGGCGCCGCCTCTACTGCCATGGCCGCACCACCACCTTCACCTGATCCTCCGGCGTCGCCAGCCGGCGGAACGCGGCGGGCGCCTCGTCCAGCGACACCGCGCCGGTCAGGAAGGCATCGGCATCGATCGCCCCCTCCGCCAGCGCGTCCAGCGTCTCGGCGAATTCGGTCGGCGAATAGGCGAAGACGAAGCTGAAGCGCAGCTGCTTGTTGATCGCGATCACCGGCAGGATGCGGTCGTCCTCCTGGCACGCGCCCACCACCACGACATGCGCCAGCGGCGGCGCATTCTCGATCAGCGACTGCAACATGCCGGGCACGCCCACGCATTCGAACACGATCGCGTCGCGCACGTCGCGCCCCGCCAGCTGCGCCGGCCCCAGCGCGGCGAGCGTGGCGGGGACGTCATACGCCTCCCAAGAGGCATGCGGCGAGGTGACCGCGGGATCGACCACCACGTCCGCGCCCAGCCGCTCCGCCCGCGCGCGACGCGCCGGCGAGAAGTCCGATGCGATGATCGGGCCGATGCCGCGCCGCTTCAGCGCGACGATCACCGCCAGCCCGATCGGGCCGCAGCCGACGACCAGCGCGACCGAGCGCGACGTGGGTGCCGCCACCGCGACCGCATGGGTGCCGACCGACAGCGGCTCGGTCAGCGCCGCCGCCTCCGCCGACAAGCCGTTGGGCACCGGCAGCAGCAGCGCCTCGGTCAGCACCACCCGCTCCGCGAAGGCACCGCGATAGCGGGTGGAGAAGCCGATCAGCTCCGGCCCCAGCGGCCCGAACGCGAACGGGGTGGAGACGACGCGCGTCCCCGCCTTCAACCTCTTGTCGGTGGCGGGGCCGTGATCCAGGATCTCGGCGCAGAATTCATGCCCCATGACGAGGTCGCACGACGGATCGATCGTGTCCGCCGCGCCCGACCGCAGCCCGATCGCGACGCCATGTTCCAGATGGTCGACCGCGTGCAGGTCCGACCCGCAGATGCCGCACGCCAGCGTCCGCGCCACCACCTGCCCCGCCGCCGGCTCCGCGTCCGGCACGTCGGCGACGTGGAGCGACGGCCCGCGCCGCACCAGCGCGCGCATCGTCGCGCTCATTGCGCGGCAACCAGCTCGTGCGGCGGGCGCTGCGTCGCCCATTTCGGCCGCTCCGCCTGAAGCGCGGCAACCGTCTTGTCCCAGAAGGCGGTGGTCTTGCCCAGGAAGCGGATGTCGAACGTGTCGGCGGTCCGGAATTCCAGCACCTCGACCCCCTGTGGACCCGGCTTGTAATTGTACGGCACGTCGCGCCCGACGAAGAAGCCGTCGCCCGCGCTCAGTTCCTCGGTGCCCAGCTTCAGCGTGCCGGCGACGATATAATAGAGGCAGTCGGCATTGTGGCTGTGCAGCGGCAACGGAAAGCCGCTCTTGAACCAGGCATAGGTCAGGCTCAGCCCCGGCATCGCGAACAGCAGCTTGACGACATTGCCCTCCGACGCGCCCGCCGCCTCGGCGCGGGTGATGCCGTCGGTGATGATGTCGGTCAGCCCCGACATCTCCATGCACGACGTTTCGCTGTAATCGGGCGCGTCCGCGGCGCGATAGATCTGGAAGCGCGGGGCGTCGGTCGTCGAAGTGTCCGCAGTCATGATCGCTCTCCTCAAACGTTCTGCTGTGCCGCCGCCGCGTCCATCCGCGCGCGCAGGTCGGGCTGGCCGGTGTGCGCCGTCAGGCCGCCATCGACGGGCACTGCCGCGCCGGTGACCGCACTGGCATCGTCGCTGACCAGGAAGGCGGCGACCGCCGCAATCTCCTCCGCGCGTGCGAAGCGGCCCGCAGGCACCACCTGCTCCCATTCGGCGCGCAGGCCGGGAATGGCGTCGACGCCGGTGGTCAGGATCGGCGTGTCGACCGGGCCGGGGCACACCGCATTGGCGCGGATATTGTCGCGCGCATGGTCGATCGCGAGGCTGCGGGTATAGTTGATGACGCCCGCCTTGGCCGCATTGTACGCGGTGAAGCCATAGTCGGCGCGCATCCCGCTGGCCGATGCGGTGTTGACGATCGCGCCGCCGCCGAGCGCCTTCAGGTGCGGGATGACCGCGCGACAGCCGTAGAAGACCGCGTCGAGGTTGACCGCGACCACGCGCCGCCATTGCTCTACGGCCAAATCGGGGGTGAGGCCGTAGCAGCCGATCCCGGCATTGTTGTAGAGGATGTCGATCCCGCCGAACGCCGCGACGGTGTCCGCCGCCAGCGCCTCCATCGCCGCAGGATCGGCGACATCGACGCTGCGGAACGCGGCGCGCCCCTTCATATCGGCCCCCAGTTCCGCCGCCAGCGCCTGCCCACGCTCCGCATCGAGGTCCGCGATCATCACCGCCGCGCCCTCGCCATGCACCCGCCGCGCGAATGCCGCCCCGATCCCGGACGCGCCGCCGGTCACGATCGCCACCTTGCCACTGAACCGCATCGATCCTCTCCCTCCGGCGTCGTTCGCCGTGTCAGTATCGCCAGCCGATCGTGACGCCGTAGGTCGCGGGCCGGCCGGCCATCCGCCACACTGTGTCCGCCTGGAAGGTCGTGTTCCAATAATATTTGTTGAACACGTTGCGCCCCCACAGCTGCGCGCGCAGCTTCCCGTCGGGGGTCTCGACGCCGGCACGCAGGTCCACCAGCGTCCGCGCGTTGATCGCCAGGATCGCGGGATCGCCGAAGGTGGAATTGGTGGCGCTGTTGTAATTGGCGTTGGCGCCGACGGTCGCGTTCCACCGCTCGCTCAGCGGCCATTGATATTGCAGGTCGCCCATCACCTGCCATTCCGGGGTGAAGGGAAAGGCCGAGCCGGCATAGCTGCCGAACGCGCCGGTGCCATTGTAGCCGGTGAAGTCGATGATCCGGCTCTTCACCCAGGTGCCCGACACGTTCGCGGTCAGCCCGGTGCCGCGCGGCGTCCACACGACCGCGGCCTCCGCACCGTACAGTTCCGACTTGGGGATGTTGACCAGCTTCTCCAGCAGGCCGAAGATCGGGTCGAGGATGCGCCCGCGCACCTGCTTGTTGCGATAATCGTAGTAGAAGCCGGCACCGTTCAGCTGCACCGTGCGATCGGCGAGCGGCAGCTTGAACCCCGCCTCATACGCCAGCAGCGATTCCTGCGTCGCCGGCAGGAAGCCGGTGAACGACGATGCCGGCACGGTCGGGAAGCCGCCGGCCTTCCACCCCTTGGAGATGTTGGCATAGACGATCGCGCGGCTGTCGAACGTATAGGTCAGCCCACCGCGCCACGACACATTGTCCTGCGACAATCGGTCGGTGACCAGCCCCGGCTGGAACGTCGGACTGAACGTCAGGCAGCCGCCGGCCGGGATCGGCGTGATCGGGGCTGCGCCGGTGAACACCTGCGTCAGGATGTTGAACGAGAGATAGGTCGTCCCGTCCGCGTCATAGCCGCAGCCCTGGAAATCGCGGATGTTGCGCGTGTAGCGCACGCCGCCCTGCGCGGTCAGCCGCGACGTGACGTCATATTCCAGATTGGCATAGCCGGCGTAGCTCGACACCGCCTGTTCGGTGAACACGCCCGAACGCGTCAGGATCGGCAGCCCGGGGATGATGACGTTGCTGCTGAGGTCGTCGGTGCGCAGGATCTGGCTTTCGCGCGCGCGGTCGCGCTCGTAATTCGCGCCCAGGATCCAGCGCGCCGGGCCGGTCGTGCCGGTCAGGCGCAGTTCCTGGAAGAAGCTGCGGATATGCCCCGGCGTGTTGCTGTCCAGCTGGCGAAACTGCGTCGCATCCAGATCCTGGTACGAATCGGTCGTGAAGCGCAGCCATGACGAGATCGAGGTCAGCTTGACGTCGTCGCTCAGGTCCCAGTCCGCGCGCAGCGACCCCTGATAGAAATGATCGTCGCGGCGCATCGGCCAGTCCGCGCTCCAGTTCGCGGCGCGTGCATCGGCGGGCGCTAGCGGCACCGCGAGCACGCGGGCATAGGCGTTGGCGGGATTGTACGGCGTGTGCCCGATCAGCTGCGGCGCCTGCACGTCCGACGTGTCCGACCAGGCGTTGAGGTTCGCGGTCAGCGTCAGCGTGTCGAGCGGGCGCCAGACGAAGATCGCCCGTCCCGACACGCGGCGCGCGCTGCCCAGCGTGTCGTCGCGCGTGTAGTTGCGCTGCCACGTCCCGCCCTGCTCGGTCTTCAGGCTGATCCGCGCGCCCAACGTATCGGTGATCGGCCCGCTGACGAACCCGGACACGTCGACCGCGCCGAAGCGGCCGATGCTGGCATCCGCCCCCGCCGCGAAGGCATCACCGGGCTTGGCGGAGATGTAATTGATCGCGCCGCCGGTCGCATTCTGGCCATAGAGCGTGCCCTGCGGCCCCTTCAGCACCTCGACGCGCCCGATATCCAGGCTGGCGCCTTCGGTCAGGATCGCGAAGGGCAGCGGCACCTCGTCGACATAGACGCTGACCGCGGGCGAGGCCGACAGCGTGGATTCATAGAAGCCGACGCCGCGCAGCGTATAGACCGGGGTCGATACCTGGCTCTGCGTGAAGGTCAGGCCGGGGACCAGCTTCACCAGATCGGCGGTGCTGGAGATGCCTTGTGCGGCCAGCTGGTCGCCCCCGATCGCGGTGATCGACATCGGCACCGAGTTGATCGACTGCGCGCGGCGCTGTGCGGTGACGATGATGTCGGTGCTGCCGCCATTGTCCGGACCGGCGGCCTGATCGCCGGCCTGATCCACCGCCAGGGCGGGCGCCGCCGTCTGTGCCGCGGCGGGCATCGCCGCCAGAACCATCCACGCCGTACCGGCGCACAACAACGCTCTCGAACATGCCATCGGCATCGATCCCCTCCCGATCGGCCGACGCACTCATGGTGCCCGGCTCGGCGCCGATACAGCACCGATCCGTTTTATAGTCAACACTGACCAATCAGGCGTGACTATTTTTCCGGGCGTGGGTCTCGCAATAGCGCCGGTGGCTCTGCTTCATCTCCTCGATCGCGGCGTTGATGACCGTGCGGTTGCTGCCCAGCCGATATTCGATGATGAGGCCGCGCGCGCTCGACACCAGCAGCCAGCCGCGCGCCACCATCGATTCGGGATCGGCGAGCCCGCCCGCGGTCGCGAGTGCCAGCAGCTCGCGCGCCACCTCCGCCTCGACCTGCGCCGCCACCGGCTGGATCGCCGCCAGCAGCTCGGTATCCCAGCGCGCCGCCTGCAGGATGTCGGTCAGCGCCAGCCCCTCCGGCATGGCATGGGTGTCCCACACGATCTGCGCATAGCCCGCCAGCCGCTCGAACGGATCGGCGATCCGGCTCGCCTGTTCGCGCGCCGCCTCGATCACTGCATGCATCGTGCGGTCGGCGGTGGCGATCGCCAGATCGAGCCGGGTGGGGAATTGATGCAGCACCGAGCCGCGCGACAGCCCCGCCTTGGCCATCACGCTTTCGATCGTCATCGCGGCGAAGCCCGATTCGACGATCCGCTCGACCGTCGCCGCCAGGATCCGCTCGCGCGTGGCGGCGCCCTTGTCGGTCAGGCGGCGGGGGGTGGCGCGGCTGATGGCGGGGCGATCGCTGGCGGGCATGGTCCGATCTGACGCGAAACGCCGCATGTTTCAATCGCCGCGGCACCGGCAACGCTGGCGGACGCGGGAGGATCAGTCGTTCCGCCGCGCCGCGCCGCCCTGTGCGACGGCCCAGAACGGCTCCAGCCCCCCGGCCGCCGACGGCGGCGAGCGGACCACGCTGAACTCGGTTTCCAGCGTCAGCCCCTCGACGTGGCAGCGGACCATGCACGGATCGTCCAGCCCGAACCATCCCAGCGAGATGCCGGGGATGAGGAACTGCCGCGCATAGCGCTCCACCCCCACGGCATGCGATTCCGGCGGAGTGATCGGCGTCGCCCCGGCCTCGGCCAGGACGCGCAGGATCGGATCGATCAGCGGCCCGCCGTGGCCGCGCCCCAGCATCGCCACCTTCCGCCCGGCCAGCGCCGCCAGCGGCAGCTCCGGCGGCAGCTCCGACGCGGGCGCCAGCTCGCGCGGGACGAGCAAGCCGACGCGCTCGCGGCGCAGGACGATCCGCTCCAGATCGTCGGGGAAGATCGTCTCCACCAGCGGATGGCGGTCCAGCTCCGCGGTGTAGCGCGATCGCTCGACCGGCAATCCCAACAGCAGCGCAACATCGATCTCGCCCCGTTGCAGCATCGGGATCAGCGCGTTCTGATAGGCGGTGCTGACGTCCAGCGCGATGTCGGGATGGCGGTCGAACACCCCCTCCAGCAGCGCGACGCGCTCGGGAATGTCGATCGTGTAGAAGGCCGCGCCCAATTGCATGCGCCGCGCACCGCGTGGCCGCAGCTGCTCGGCAAGCTGCCACAACCGGCTGCCCTGTTCGACCAGATGGCGCGCCGGCGCCAGCAGCGTCTCGCCCCGCCCGGTCAGTTCGACGCGCCGCGTGCTGCGCTCGAACAGGGCAAAGCCCAATTGCCGTTCCAGCGCGCGGATCTGCGCCGACAGCGCCGGCTGCGTCAGGTTGATCCGCGCCGCCGCCCGGCGGAAGTTGAGTTCCTCGGCCAGGATGACGAAGCACCGCAGCGGCTTCAACTCCAGCGACATGCCCCTCCTCCCGGCGCATCCTGCGCGGGTATCAGGGTAGATTGATCGATGATCTGTATCAATCGCGCAGAAGCTTTGATTGGACGGTGACGCCGCGTTGCCGGACAGTGACGATGCGGGTTCGACTGCAACGACGGCGCCCGCATCGGGAGAGGTTGGCATGGCCTGCTGCGCCTTTGCGGTGATGCTGCTGATGCAGGTTCTGGCGCCTGCGCGCGCCGACGCCGCGGTCGCGTGGGCACCCGGCGCAACCGCCCGACCGGTCGCGCCGGTCCGGCCGTGGCGCCGAAGCGTGCTGGGCGTGCTCGCCGTCGACCTCGCACAGGAGGCGGAGATCGTCGCCGATGCGCGCGGCACCGCCACCGTCCATGTCATGCTCGATCGCCGCGTCGCGATCGAGGTCCGTCCGGCGGCCTGATGCCGCCTCCTTCTCCACGACAGGCCCCACCGATGCAGAACGACCCGACGACCGTGATGGACGAAACCGCAATGGACGACACCCCCTCGCCCACCGACCTGATCCGCACCTATTGGGAGCAGGTGTGGAACCAGCGCCGCGCCGGATTGATCGCGCGCGTGTGCCACGACCCCATCGTGCGGCATGATCCGTCCTGCGTCAGCGCGCTGAGCGTCGCGGAGCAGATCGCGCGCGTCGAGCAGCAGAGCGAGACGCTGAACCCGCGCTTCACGCACGAGGTGCTGCTGGGCGACGATCGCTTCGTCTGTTCGGTCTGGAACATGACGACCACGAAGGGCGAGCGCGTCGACCTGTCCGGGATCGAGGTGTTCGAGGCGTCGGAGGGACGGTTCAGCGATTGCTGGAACACGCCCTATACCAAGGGCTTCTGGGCACGGGTCGGCGACGACCGCGATATCCTTCACCCGCGCACCGCGGTGGGCGGCAGCGGCGGTGGCGGCGATCCGGCGGCGCTGGTGCGCGGCTTCTTCGCGGCGTTGGGGACCGCGGACCGGACCGCGTTGCAGACGATCGTCGGCGACGGCGTCACCCGCTATCGCACCGCGGAGGTGGCCACCGCCACGGTGTCGGATCTGCTGGACGATCCGCTCGCCGGTCGCGGCGGGACCGTCACCTTCGACGCGCTGTTCGCGCAGGACGACCTCGCCTGTGCGGTGTGGAACCTGCACCCGACCGACCCCGACGCACCGGTGACGTCGGGAATCGACGTGTTCCGCGCCGCCGACGGACGGCTGGTGGAATGGTGGTCGCCGCCGCGCACGCGCGGAGCCTGGGGGCGGGAGGGCGATGGCGCGGTCGCGACCGACCTGCCGCCGCCCGCGCTGCTGGATACGGTCGACGCGATCGACGGAGACTGGTTGCAGGCGGTGTTCCAGCATGCCGGGGTCGACTTGCCGCGCATCTCGATGGTGCGTGCCACGCCGATCGGCCACGGCAACGTCAGCGACACGGTGCGCATCGCGATCGGCTATAACAAGCCGGTGGTGGACGAGCCGACGTCGGTCGTCTGCAAGTTCCATTCGCCACATCCCGCGGTGCGCGACCTGGTCGCCGCGATCGCGCCGTATCGCGCGGAGGTGGAGGCGTACCGGCTGTTCGGGGCGACCCCGCCGCTGCGCACCGCCCGCGCGTGGCACGCCGCGGTGTCGGAGGACGGGTTCGCGGCCAATCTGGTGCTGGAGGATCTGGGCGCCTTCTGCACGCCGGGCGACCAGATCGCCGGCTGCTCGACCGAAGATGCCGCCGCGGTGGTACACGAGCTGGCCCGCCTCCACGCCCATTTCTGGAACGCGCCCGAACTGGCGCGCTGGCCGTGGATCGCCGCGAACCGAGTCGGCGACGCGCCGGCGCCGGATTTCTACGCGCGCGGCGTCGCGGTGTTCGAGGATCGCTACGCCGGCGACATGGGAGAGGCCGATATGGCGGTGATCCGCGCCTTCGCGCCGCTCCATGCCGCGTGGAAGGCGCGCGATCACGGCCCCGCGACGCTGATCCACGCCGATCCGCGGGTCGATAACGTCATGTTCGACCGCCGCGGCGACGCCCCGGTCGCGCATCTGATCGACTGGCAGATGGTCAGCCGCGGCGCGCCGGCGATCGATCTGGCCTATTTCCTGACCGGCAGCCTGTCGGTCGCGGACCGCCGCGCCTGCGAACGCGCGCTGATCGCCGACCATGCGGCCGCGATCGCGACGGTCGCGCCGGATTATACGATCGAGCGCGCGGAGGCGGCCTATCGCATCGCCGTGCCCGGCGGCCTCGCCGCGACGATCGGCGCGGCGGCGGTGATGCCCGACACGCCGCACAATCGCGCGCTGCTGGTGATGCTCGCGCAACGCAATGTCGCCGCCCTGCGCGACTGGGACACGATCGCGCTGCTGTCCGCGCAAAACGAGTAAGAAAAGTTGCGTTACATTTGTAACGTATGTTGGATCATGCTACGTAGAGGATGAAGGGTCCCGACAACGATCGGGACCGCGATATTGGGGGAGGAATCATGGCGTTCATGCGTGCGCGGCTGTTGGCCGCTGTTGCCGGTTGCTGTCTGTCCAGCGGCGTCTATGCCCAGCAGGCCGCGGCGCCGCCGTCTCCCACCCCCGCACCCGCCGCCACGGAGGAAAGCCAGGGGCTGGGCGACATCATCGTCACCGCGCAGCGCCGCGCCGAGAACCTGCAGAACGTACCGATCGCGATCACCGCGGCCAGCGCCGATACGCTGGCGACCGCGCGCGTCGACAATATCGCCAACATCCAGGCGATCAGCCCGTCGATCACCTTCCGCGCGACCAACATCTCGTCCTCGACCGCGAACGTCATCATCCGCGGTCTGGGGACGACCGGCAACAGCCGCAGCTTCGAAGGGTCGGTCGGCGTCTTCATCGACGGCGTCTATCGCACCCGCGCCGCCGCGGCGTTGCAGAACTTCCTCGACATCGACAACCTCCAGGTGCTGCGCGGGCCACAGGGGACGCTGTTCGGCAAGAACACCTCCGCCGGCGCGCTGCTGCTGTCCTCCGCCCGCCCGTCCACGCAGCGGATGGAGGGCATGGTCGACATGGGCTATGGCAATTTCAACTCGGTGCTGGTCCGCGCCGCGGGCAATGTGCCGCTGACCGATACGCTGGCGGTCCGCATCGCCGGGCTCGCCTCCACCCGCAAGGGCTTCTACACCGACGCGCAGACCGGGCGCGACCTGAACGGCGACGCCACCCAGGCCGCGAAGGTGCAATTGCTGTTCGAGCCGTCGAGCGACCTGTCGATCCGGCTGATCGGCGACTATTCGCGCGGCGGCGGCAATTGCTGCTACGCCACCTCCTCGTTCCGCGCCGGCCCGACCCAACCGCTGATCGACGGCCTGACGACGGCGCTGGGCCTCCGCGTTCCCTCTGCGAACCCGTCCGACTGGCAGCAGACGCTGAACGGCAACGGCCACCAGACGATCACCGATTACGGCGGCACCGCGCTGGTCGACATCGGCCTCGGCAACGGCTCGCTGAAGTGGGTCACCGCGCTGCGCCGGTTCAAGGTCGACCAGCGCGACATGGATCCGGATTTCTCCGGCGCCGACATCTTCCGCTATTACGAGAATTTCGAAAGCCGCTTCTTTTCGCAGGAAGTGACGTTCAACACCCGCGTCGAGGCGCTGAACGCCGACATGGTGCTGGGCGGCTTCTATTCCGACGAGAAGCTGAACATGGGCCGCACCCTGCCCTGGGCGGTGCAGGGACAGGCCTATTGGGATACGGTGCTGGGCGCGGCGGGCATCCCCGCCGGCACCGCACAGGCGCCGGTCGGTCCCTGGGCGATCGAGGACATGCACGGCAAGGCGAAGTCCTACGCCGGCTTCGCGCATCTGGATTTCGCGCTGGGCGACCGGGTGAACGTGATCGCGGGCCTGCGCTATTCGGTCGAGAAGAAGCGCGGCAGCTTCCGCAACAGCTATTTCGATCCCAGCCCGCTCGCGGTGTTCAAGCTGCTCGGCGTCGGCCCGGGGCCGGATTACGACCGCAGCACCACCGACAAGGCGCTGTCGGGCACGTTCGGGCTTCAGTTCCGCCCGGTCGACGACGTGATGCTCTACGCCACCTACAATCGCGGGTTCAAGGCGGGCGGCGTCAACATCGACGCCAATGGCGCGGGCACGCTGGTCAACAATGCCGCGGTCTTCAACGCGCTCCCCGCCGCGATCCGCGCCGGTTTCTTCCCCGGCGTCACCGCACAGGCGCCGCTCAGCCCGATCTACAAGCCGGAAACCGTCAACGCCTATGAAGCCGGCGCGAAGATCGAATATCTCAACCGCCGCGCCCGCACCAACATCGCCTTCTTCTACTACGACCTTTCGAACCTTCAGATCGCGCAGTTCATCGGATTGCGCTTCACCGTGCTCAACGCGCGCGCGGCGACCGATTACGGCGTCGAGATGGAGAATCTGTTCCAGCTGACCGACAGCCTGACGCTGGGCGTGGACGGCACGTACATTCCGCATGCGAAATACGCCAACGATGCCAACATCGACCCGGTGCTGTCCAACTCCCGCTTCCGCTTCGCGCCCGAGCTGAGCGGCAATGTCGCGCTGAACCTCGATCAGCCGGTGACGGACGACATGAATCTGACCGCGCGCGTGCAATATCAATATACCAGCGGGCAGCTCATCAACACCGCGGGCACGTCGCGGCAGGGGCCGATCAGTCTGCTCAACGCCAATCTGGGCGTCAAAATCCCGTCGTCGAAGCTGACGGTGGAGGGCTGGATTCAGAACCTGTTCGACAAGACCTATTTCACCCAGGCGTTCGCGACCCCGCTGCAGACCGGGGACGAGAACGGCTATCTCGGCGCGCCGCGCACCTACGGAATCCGGCTGCGCGCCAGCTTCTGACCGACCACCTGTCGACCGGCGGGAATTGGCGCGTACCCCGCGCGCCAATTCCCGATCCACATCAATGCTATGACGAAAAATGGGGGATGGGACGGTTTGTCCGGTCGACACCCCGCCCCCCGCACGATAGCCCGCACGCGTGCACGCCGTCCGGCATCTCGTCGCGCAACGCCACTTCGCGGTCCTGATCTGCACGGCGGCGCTGCTGCTGAAGCTGCTGGTCCCCGCCGGCTACATGATCGACAGCGATCACGGCCGCCTGACCATCCGCATCTGCTCCGGGGTGGCCTCGGCCTCCTCCATGGCGATGGACATGCCGGGAATGCACGGCAGCGACATGTCCGGCCCGTCGCACGACCCGTCGAAGGATCACGGCAAGGCGGAGATGCCCTGCGCCTTCACCGGCCTGTCGGCGTCGATGCTGGGCGCGACCGACCCGATCCAGCTCGCCGCGCTGATCGCCTTCATCGCGGCGCTGGGGCTGGTCGCCGCCCTCCTGCCGGCACCGTCGCGGCGCACGTATCTGCGCCCGCCGTTACGCGGACCACCCGCCTTCCGCTGACCCGTCATTCCGTGCGGCCCCGCGCCGCACGTCCATGAACCGCGCACCCGCGTCCACGACGCCGGGTCGGTCGAAGGTATATCCATGTTGCGAACACTTCCTCTGGCCGGGGCTGCCGTGCCGTGGCTGCTGCTGCCCGCCCCGGTCGATGCGCAAGCACGCGATCGCGCCGATGCGGCGATCGTCGTCAACGGCCAGCGCGATCCGCTCGGCCTCGACGAGCGGGTGCAGGCGGCCAGCCGCCTGGGCCTCACCCTCCGCGAGACGCCCGCCAGCGTCGAGATCCTGACCCAGGACGACCTTCAGGCGCGCGGGCTGCGCACCGCACGCGAGACGTTCGACGGCGTCGTCGGCGCCACCGCGGGCAACGTGCCGGGCAATCCGGCGGTCGTGTCGCTGCGCGGCTTCACCGGCAATACCGTCTCGATCCTGCAGGACGGGGTGCGGATCTCGGCCTCGACCGTCGTCCAGCGCGACGGCAACAACTGGCATTACGACCGGATCGAGGTGCTGAAGGGGCCGGCCTCCGTCCTGCATGGCGAGGGCGCGCTGGCCGGCGTCATCGACAAGGTGACGCGCAAGCCCGTGATCGGCGAACGCCGGCTCGACAATCTGCTGTCGGTCGGCAGCTTCGGCACCGTCTTCGCCGCCGCCGGGATCAACCTGCCGCTGGCGCAGGATCTCGCGGTGCGGGCCGACGCCAGCTACCAGCGCGCCGACAGCCGCTACGACGTGGACGACAACGCCACCTTTTCGGCCGGATTGACCGCCAGCGCGCTGTGGCGACCCAGCGACCGCGTGTCGCTGCTCCTCGCGGTCGACCATGCTCAGGATCGCTACGACGCCACCTATCAGGGACTGCCGCTGATCCCGGCACGCTATGCGCTGGACCCGTCCGACGCGGTCGTCGCGACGAACGGACTGGTTGCCGATCGCGCACTGCGGCGGCGCAACTACAACCCGCAGGGCGCCTATTCCGGCGCGGACGAGACAACGATACGCTCGCGCCTCGACTGGACGGTCGCCGATGGCTGGACAATCGCGGTCGACCTGACCGGCTATAGCGCGGACCGTGCCTTCCTGCTGGCGGACAGCCAGACCTTCGTCGCCCCCAGCGCGGCGTTCCCCAACGGCAGCTTCCGCCAGACCTATCAGGATTTCCGCCACGATCACCGTTTCTGGAACGCGCGCGCCGCGATCGGCCGCGACGGCCGCATCGCGGGGCGGCGCAGCCGGTTCACTCTGGGAGTGGAGCATAACGATACCGACTTCACCAGCCTGCGCCGCACCGCGCCCGCCAGCGCGCTGCCGGCGGTGGACGTGCGCGATCCCGCGATCGTCACCGTTCCCGATACGCCCGCGATCTTCACCGCCGGCGACGTCACCTTCCGCTCCCGGCTGCGGCAGACGTCGGTCTTCGCGGAGGATGCGCTCGACCTGACCCCCGGATGGCTGCTGGTCGGCGGGGTGCGCTGGGACCATATCGCGCTCGACCGGGCGACGGTGCAGAATGCGACCGGCGCGGTGGATCGCAACCGCCCGACGTTCGACCCCGTGTCGTGGCGGGCGGGAACGACCTGGGCGGTGACGCCCGGGCTGACGCTGTATGCGCAATATACGACCGCGGTGTCGCCGGTGTCGTCGATCCTGCTGGCATCGATCGCCAACAGCCGCTTCCGCCTGACCAGCGGGCACGCGCAGGAGGCCGGCGTCAAGGCCAGCGCCTGGGGCGGGCGCGCCAGCATCACCGCCGCCGCCTATCGCATCGCCCAACGCGACATCCTGACCCGCGACCCGAGCGATCCGGCGCTGACGGTGCAGGGCGGGCGGCAGTCGTCGCGCGGGGTCGAGCTGGCCGGCGTCGCATCGCCGCTGTCGTCGCTGCGGCTGTCGGGCGGCGTCTCCTACACCGACGCACGCTATGACGAGCTGTCGGAGCTGGTCGGCGGGGTGCGGATCGACCGACGCGGACGCCGCCCGATCAACGTGCCGTCCACCACCGCCAATGCCTCCGCGCTCTACACCATCGCCGGCGCCGTGACGATCGGCGGCTTCCTGCGCCATGCCGGCGCCTTCTACACCGATACCGCGAACGGCATCCGGGTCGCCGGCCACACCGTCGTCGACGCCAGCCTGTCGCTGCCGGTCGGGCGCCAGGCAACGCTGACGGTGCGGGGGCGCAACCTGACCGACGCCTTCTACGGCGAATATTCCGGCTATCCGACCACCAACGTCTATATCGGCGCGCCGCGATCGTTCGAAATCGCGCTGGCGACGCGGTTTCGGCCATGACGCGCCATCACCGGTCGCGCGCGCGGATCGCAATGCGCCGCGTCCATCTGTGGCTGGGGTTGAGCCTGGGCGCCTTGTTCGCCGTGCTGGGCCTGACCGGGTCGGCGCTGGTGTTCTACACCGGGATCGACGCCGCGCTGCACCCTGAGACACGGGAGTCGAGCGCGGCACCACCCGCCTGGACCTCGCCCGCCTTGGATAGGGCGCTCGCCACCGGACGTGCGCGCTGGCCTGATCCCAGAGGCACATGGACGTTCGAGATCACGGGCGAGGGCGGCGCGATCCCCGCCCGCTATTATGCCGCGCCCGGCCATCACGGCGATCGCGAGATGGTGTGGTTCTCCGCGGACGGTACGCGGATCCTGCGCGCCGACCCCTGGGGCGGCTATATGATGAGCTGGCTCTATCGCCTTCACATGCAGCTGCTGGCGGGCGATGTCGGCGGACAGGTCGTCGGCTGGTCGGGCGTCGCCACGCTGCTGCTGCTCGTCACCGGGCTGCTCGCCTGGTGGCCGCGCGGCAGCTGGCGCAAGGCGCTGACGTTCAAGCGCGACGCGGCACCGATCCGACGGCTGCGCGACCTGCACAAGCTCGCCGGCGTGGCGGGCGTGGCGCTGCTGCTCGTCCTGGTCGCGACGGGTGTCCTGCTCGCGCTGCCCGCGGTGACGCAGGCGCTGCTACGCCCGGCCGCGATCCCCGCTCCCGTCGCCACCGATGATACCGCGCGGCGGATCACGATCGCGCAGGCGCTCGCCGTCGCGCACCGCGCGCTGCCCGACGGCCGCATCGTCTTCGTCGACGTGCCCGGCGACGCCTGCGCGACGATCCGCGTCCGCCTTCAGGTGCCGGGCGACCCGCACCCGCGCTTCCCCGGCAGCTACGTCTTCGTCGATCCGTATCGCGGGCATGTCGCGGCCATGCACGACGTCCGCCACGCCGGCACCGGGACGGCGGTGGCGAGCTGGATCCGGACGTTGCACGACGGCACGGTCGGCGGCACGGCGACGCGGGTGCTGGCGGTCGTGCTGGGGCTGCTGCCCGCGCTGCTGTTCGCGACCGGCATCCTCCACTGGCAGCGGCGGCGGCGCGCGTGACCGCCCCACTCTAGCTGGGCTTTAGCGTGGCCAATCAATTTGATCGATCCCCCAGTGGCGCGCTATGATTATGGTCACGACAAGACGGCGACACGACCGATCGCAAAAAAGGGAACGACATCATGCACATCCGCTCCATCCTTCTGGGTGCCAGCGCGCCGCTCGCGCTGCTGGCGACGATCGACACCGCACAGGCACAGGACGCCGCACCCGCGGTCGCGGCGGCGGACAGCACCGCCGACAGTGGCGAGGACATCGTCGTCACCGGCACGCGCGTCGCCGGGCGCTCGCGGCTGGAAACCGCCTCGCCGGTCGACGTGCTGTCGTCGAACAGCCTGCGTCAGCAGGGGACGACCGAACTGGCGCAGGCACTGGCCAATGTCGCCCCCTCGATCAGCTTCGCGCGCCCCGCCGCGACCGATGCCACCGACGCGATCCGCCCCGCCACGCTGCGCGGCCTGTCGCCGGACCAGACGCTGGTGCTGATCAACGGCGTGCGCACCAACGCGTCGGCGTCGCTCAACGTCAACGGCACGGTCGGGCGCGGCGCGGCCGCGGTCGACCTCAACACCGTGCCTACCGTGGCGCTCGACCGGATCGAGGTGCTGCGCGACGGCGCATCGGCGCAATATGGCTCCGATGCGATCGCGGGCGTCATCAACCTGCGGCTGCGCGAGGCGCGCGGCGGCGGCGCGGCGTCGGTCACCTACGGCTTCTACGACACGGAGGTGGAAACCGCGCGCGCACGCCGCAACGTGAAGGGCGAGTCGACCGTCACCGTTGCGGGGTGGCAGGGCGTCGGGCTGGGCCAGGACGGCTTCCTGACGCTGTCGGGCGAATATGTGCAGCGCAATCCCACCAACCGCGCCGATGCGCCCGCCGCCAACGCGCCGACCGGCGCCAGCGGCGTCGCGTTGCAGGGGCGCTTCGGCGATCCCGAGGTGGAGCAATATACGTTGTTCGCCAATGCCGGTGTGCCGCTGGGCGACGTGTGGCGGCTGTACGGCTGGGGCGGCGTCCAGCAGCGCGACACGGCGAGCGCGGCCTTCCCGCGTCCCAACAATGCCGGCGCGGTGCAGTATCTGGCGGCGGTCGGCTATCCCAACGGCTTCCTGCCGCTGATCGACACGCGGTCGCAGAACGTCACCTCCGCGGTCGGCGTGAAGGGCGAGATCGGCGGCTGGGGCGTCGACCTGACGGTCGGCTACGGCCGCAACAAGGTGCGCTTCCGCACCGAGAATTCGGCCAATTTCTCCTATGGCGCGGCCTCGCCCAAGAGCTTCTACGACGGTGCGGTGATCTACGACCAGTGGACCGCCGGGCTGGACGTCAGCAAGCGCTACGACGTGCTCGGCTCGCTCAACGTCGCCTGGGGGCTGGAGGGCCGCCGCGAAGGCTATGAGATCCAGCCCGGCGAGCCGGCGTCCTATTCCGCGCCCGCCACCGGCGCGGTCGCGGGCGCGCCGTCGATCGCACAGGGCTTCGCCGGCTTCTCCCCGCTCAACCAGATCAAGCGCAGCCGCCGCTCGGGCAGCGCCTACCTCGACCTGGAGGCGCAGCTGACCGACGCCTTCCTGATCGGGGTCGCGGCGCGCGGCGAAAGCTATTCCGACTTCGGCGAGATCGCAACCGGCAAGGTGTCGGCGCGCTACGACCTGACGCGCGGCATCGCGCTGCGCGGCACGGTGTCGACCGGCTTCCGCGCGCCGTCGCTCCAGCAGCAATATTTCACTTCGATCTCCTCGGTCCTCGTCGGCGGCAACATCATCGAGACGGGCACCTTCCCGTCGAACGATCCGCGCGTCGCGAACCTGGGCGCACGCGCGCTGCGACCGGAGAAGTCGACCAACTTCTCCGCCGGCACGGTGCTGCGCTTCGGCGGGTTCGACGTCACCGTCGACGGCTATCTCATCAGGCTGCGCGACCAGATCGCGCTGTCGGAGAACATCCCGGTCACGACGCTGCCCAATATCAGCGCGGCGCGCTTCTTCATCAACGGGCTGCGCTCCACGACCAAGGGGATCGACGTCGTCGCGCACTATCGCCTGCCGACGCAGGGGGCGGGCACGTTCGACCTGACCGTGGCGGGCAACGTCAACGACGTGTCGCTGACGACGCGGCCCTCGACCGCGCTGTTCGGGCGCAACCGCGTGCTGACGCTGGAGGAAGGCACCCCGCGCGAGAAGGTGGCGGGGACGATCGACTGGAGCGACGGCGCGCTGGGCGCGACGCTGCGCGCGACCTATTACGGCGACGTGACCCAGCCGGGCACCACCGCCGCGGGCGATGCGCATACCGGCCGGCACACCATCACCGACGCCGAGCTGCGCTATCGCGCGACGCGGGGCGCGGAGGTGGCGCTGGGCGTCAACAACCTGTTCGACATCTATCCCGATCGCTATCCCGGCACACTCAACGCGCCCAGCGGCGTGGTCGGCTTCCCCTATTATTCGCCGTTCGGCTTCAACGGGCGCTACATCTATGCGCGCGCCGGGCTGAACTGGTGACGGCAGCGCGCACGGTGCGCTGATCCGAAACGATGCGTTGCCGTGCGGGCCGTTGTACCGCGCGGCGACGCGAACCACGTTCGCAGGCGAAAGCGCAACGAGGTTCCCATGAAGAAGATCGGCTTCCTGTCCTTCGGCCATTGGTCCGATGCGACCGGCTCCGCGACGCGATCGGCATCCGACGTCCTGCTCCAGTCGATCGACCTGGCGGTCGCGGCGGAGGAGCTGGGCGCGGACGGCGCCTATTTCCGCGTCCATCACTTCGCCCGGCAGCTGGCATCGCCCTTCCCGCTGCTGGCGGCGGTAGCGGCGCGGACGCGCTCGATCGAGATCGGCACCGGCGTGATCGATATGCGGTACGAAAACCCGTTCTACATGGTCGAGGATGCCGGGTCCGCCGACCTCATCAGCCAAGGCCGGCTCCAGCTCGGGATCAGCCGCGGCTCGCCCGAACAGGTGATCGAGGGGTGGCGCCACTTCGGCTATGCGCCGGCGGCGGGCGAGAGCGATGCCGACATGGGGCGGCGCCATGCCGAGGTCTTGCTCGCCTTGCTTCAGGGACAGGGGTTCGCGCGCCCGAACCCGCAGCCGATGTTCCCCAACCCGCCCGGGCTGCTGCGGCTGGAGCCGCACGCACCGGGGTTGCGCGAGCGCATCTGGTGGGGCTCCGCCTCCGATGCGACCGCGGTCTGGGCGGCGCAGCAGGGCATGAACCTGCAAAGCTCGACGCTGAAGGCGGACGAGACGGGGGAGCCGTTCCACGTCCAGCAGGCCCGCCAGATCCGCGCCTATCGCGCGGCCTGGGCGGCGGCCGGGCACACGCGCACGCCGCGCGTGTCGGTGTCGCGGTCGATCTTCGCGCTGACCAGCGACCGCGATCGCGCCTATTTCGGACGCGGCGACGATGCCGATCACGTCGGCATCATCGACGACATGCGCGCGGTCTTCGGGCGTTCCTATGCCGCCGAACCCGACCGGCTGATCGAGCAGCTGCGCGCCGACGAGGCGATCGCGGAGGCCGACACGCTGCTGCTGACCGTCCCCAACCAGCTGGGCGTCGACTATAACGCGCATGTGATCGCGAACATCCTGCGCCATGTCGCCCCGGCGCTGGGCTGGCGTGACGATCCGCTCGGCGCCGCCGCTTAGGGGCGTGACCCGACCCGGCGAGTGGGATAGCGTCGCGCGATCTGAAGAGGATCATCGATGCGCCGTTCCGTCCTGCTCGCCGCCACCACCAGCCTGCTCGCCGTCCCCGCCCTGCTCGTCGCCCAGACCGCGACGCCGCGCTACGGCAGCTGGGGCCTGAACCTCGCGGACATGGACCGCAGCGTGAAGCCGGGCGACGACTTCTACGCTTTTGCCGAGGGGACCTGGCTGAAGAACCACCCGATCCCCGCCGACAAGGTGGGCGCGGGCTATAATTACGACCTGCCCGACGAGATCGAGGGGCAGGTGCGCGAGATCGTGGAGCAGGCAGCGGCGAACCCGGCCACGCCGACCGCGCGCAAGGTCGGCGACTTCTACGTCGCCTGGATGGACGACAAAGGGATCGAGGCGCGCGGGCTGGCGCCGCTGCGGCCGTATCTGGCGCGGATCGACGCGGTGGCGACGCGGCCGGAGCTGGTGCGGCTGATGATGCAGCCGGGAATGCCCGCGCCGGTCGAGGTCGGCATCGGCGTCGATCAGGACGATCCCACGCGCTACACCGCCAACGCCGGGCAGGCGCGGCTGGGACTGCCGGTGCGCGATTACTACCTACTGCCGGGCGAGAAATATGTTGCGATCCGCACGGCGTATCGCGCCTATCTGGTGCGCCTCCAGACGCTGGCCGGGCTGCCCGACCCGCAGGGCCGCGCCGACCGCATCATCGCGCTGGAGACGCGGCTGAGCCAGGACCAATGGACGCCCGAGCGGCGGCGCGACCCGGTGGCGATGCACAATCCGATGACGCGCGCGCAGCTGACGAAGCTGGCGCCCGAGTTCGACTGGACCGCCACCCTCGCCGCCATGGGGCTGGGCGCGGCGCAGAAGGTCGACGTGGCGGAAACGACCGCCGTCGCCGCGGCGGGGAAGCGGCTGGCCGACGTGCCGCTGTCGACGTGGAAGGAGTGGATGACCGCGCGCTTCGTCAGCGACCATGCCGCCTATCTGCCGCAGGCGTTCGACCAGGCGAACTTCGATTTCTACAAGAAGACGCTGTACGACGTGCCGGAACAGCGCGCACGCTGGAAGCGCGGCATCGCGCTGCTCGACGGTGCGCTGGGCGAGGCGGTGGGCGCGATCTACGTCCAGCGCTATTGGACGCCCGCGACCCAGGCCAAGGCGGACGAGCTGGTCGCCGATATGCGCGCCGCCTACAAGGACAAGATCGACGGCGCGTCGTGGATGGACGATGCGACGCGGACCGCGGCGCTGGCGAAGCTCGCCACCTTCGATCCGCGCATCGGGCATCCCGCCAAGTGGATCGACTACACGACGCTGGCGGTCAGCCGCACCGATCCGCTGGCGAATGCGGTGGCGTCCGACGCATTCGGCTGGGCGCTCCAGCTCCAGCGCTTCCCGCATCCGGTCGACCGCGGGCTGTGGTATATGACGCCGCAGACGGTGAACGCCTATTACGATCCGACGATGAACCAGATCACGTTGCCGGCCGCGATCCTGCAACCGCCGTTCTTCGACGCCGCCGCCGACCCCGCGGTCAATTACGCGGAGACGGGCGCGACCACGATCGGGCACGAAATGGGCCATGGCTTCGACGACGAGGGCCGCCAGTATGACGAGAAAGGCCGCCTGCGCGATTGGTGGACCGCGGCGAGTGCGGCGAAATACAATGTCCAGGCGGACCGGCTCGCGACCCAGTTCGACCAATATGAGCCGATCCCCGGCACCCGCATCAAGGGCCGGCTGACGCTGGGCGAGAACCTCGCCGATCTCGGCGGGATGGAGACGGCCTATGCCGCCTATCGCCGCTACGTGGCGCGGCACGGCGAGCCGGCGGTGCTGGACGGCTTCACCGGCGACCAGCGCTTCTTCCTGGCCTATGCGCAGGCGTGGCAGGGCAAGCGACGCGAGGGCGCGCAGCGCGCGGCGCTGCTGTCCGATCCGCACAGCCCCGACAAATATCGCGTCAACGGCATCGTCCGCAATTTCGGCCCCTGGTATGCGGCGTTCGGCGTGACGCCGGGCGACGCCCTGTACCTCGCACCGGACCAGCGCGTGTCGATCTGGGGCGCCATGCCCGCGGCACGCCGCTAGTCGCATGACGATCCGCCAAGAGAATTGCGCATGACGCCCCTGTCGTTCCGCTCCCCGTTTCGCCGCCGGTCGGCGCTCCTGCTCGCCGCGCTGCTGCTGCCGGGCGCGGCGGCGCACGCGCAGGGCTATGCCCCGCGCGACATCGGTCCCTGGGTGGTGTCGCCCAGCAGCGACAAGCAGGGCTGTTTCCTCACCCGCACCTTCCCGGCGCCGCGCGAAACCACGCTCCAGCTCGGGCTGGACACCGATGGCAGCAATCGCCTCACCATCCTCAACGCGCGCTGGTCGGTGCGCGAGAAGGAGCGGCTGCGGCTGACCTATCGCCTCTCGCGCGCCGCCTTCCCGCGCCATCTCGCGATCGGGCTTGCCGCGGAGGGCAAGAAGGGGTTCGTCACGACCTTCGGCGCGGCCTTCCCCGCGACCTTCGCGGCGTCGCGCTTCCTCCACATCACCCGCGGCGACGTGCCGGTCGAGGAACTCGACCTGGAGGGCAGCGGCACGGCGATCGCGGAGCTGCGCAAATGCGTCGCCTCCTATCGCGGCGCGCCACCCGCCGGTCGCACGATCGCGAAGGACACGGGCCGCATCCCGGCAGATCCGTTCGCGGTGAAGGTCAGACGCGACTCGCGCAAGTAACGAACGCCCTCCTCAATTCAGGGTTTGTTCATCCTCGCGGCCCGGCCAAGTTTCAGGAAAGTCAACGGCATAGGATAGCGGGTCATGGCACTCGATCCACCGCACGGCTGCCCCGGGCTATCGCCGCGTCTATTGCCGCCGGGCCGCGACGCGCGCTCCTTCGACACGTTATTAACCATTGGACGAGAGCGATGCACCCATCCCTGACGAAGCTGTCCCCCGCGCTGATGATCCTGCTGGCCGCGCCCGGCCTCGCCGGCTGTGCCACCAAATCCTATGTCCGCGAGCAGATCGCGCCGGTCAGCGCGCGCGTCGGCGCGCTGGAGACGCAGTTGCAGGCGACCGACGGGACCGCCAAGCAGGCGCTCGCCGAGGCGCAGGCCGCCGCAGGCCAGGCGCAGCAGCAGGGCCAGCGCCTCGACCAGATCAACGGTCGCGTCGACGGCGTCGAACAGCGCCTGCAGGAGCAGGAGCGGCGGGGCAAGCGGCCTCGTCACTGATCGGCGACGACGGGCGCGACCGTTCGCGCCCCTCGCGTCATGTATCACCGTGGCGGCGGTCTCCATCGGGGGCCGCCGCCGTCGCGCGTGGAAATCCATGAAGACCATGATCCCGTTTCTCGCCGGCGTGGCGCTGCTGGCGACCGGTGCCGATGCCGCACCGACCCCGCGCAAGCCCGCCCGGGCCAAGACCGCACCCCGCCCCGCCGCGGCCGCCGTCGTACCCAAGGCGCCGCTCCTCCCCTCGCCGCAGGGCCTGTTCGTCGCCGACTGGATCGCCACATCGGGCGACAATCGCAAGCTGCCCTATGCGGTCATCGACAAGAAGGCGGCCACGCTCACCCTCTACGATGCCAAGGGAAAAGCGCTCGACCAGGTGCCGGTGCTGATCGGCATCGCGCTGGGCGACGACGCCACACCGGGTGTCGGCAGCAAGAAGCTGGACGAGATCGGGCCGGCCGAGAAGACCACGCCCGCGGGGCGCTTTCTGGCGAAGTTCGGCTATGCCGCCGGGCGGCAGAGCGTGCTGTGGGTCGATTACGCCAACAGCGTCGCGATCCATGCCATCCCCGCCGATGCCGCCAAGGGCGAGAAGCGGCGCGAACGGATGCTGTCGCCCGATCCCGAGCGGCATCGCATCACCTTCGGCTGCATTAACGTGCCGCGCGCCTTCTATGCCGCGAAGCTGCAACCGCTGTTCCGCAAGAAGGGCGGCTATGTCTATGTCATGCCCGATATCAAGCCGTTGGAGGAGGTCTTCCCGCGGCTGCGCGTCCACGCGCTGACCACGCCGACGATAACGTCCTAGCCCCGGGGGGCGCGCGATACGCCGCGGCCAACGATCGTTGCCGATCGGCAAAGCGGCGGATCGCGCACCGTGGCGTGCGTTCGATAGAAGGTGCGGATGGCTCATGCGTCCCCTCCACAGGCTCCGCTGCTTCGGCTCGCATCCGGCGATGTAGAGGGCATCCGCGTCGACGGGGTGGAGGTGTTCCGGGCGATCCCCTATGCGCTGCCACCTACCGGGGACCGTCGCTTCCATCCGCCCATGGCGGTGCCGGCGGGGAGCGGATGCCGCGACGGCACGCAGCCCGGCCCCACCGCGCCGCAACGGACCCGCGCCGTTCCGGGGCTGGACGTGGTGCCGCTGATCGGCGCCGGCTGGCGCGCCGGCGACGATTATCTGACGCTCGACCTGTATCGTCCCGCGGACACGTCGGCGGCGCGGCCGGTCATGGTGTTCATCCACGGCGGCGGCTTCGTGGTCGGGGCGAAGGATGCGCCGGTTCAGGACGGCGCCACCTTCGCGCGCGACGGCGTGATCTATATCGCGATCAACTATCGGCTGGGGGTGGAGGGATTCCTGCCGATCCCGGGCGTGCCGACCAACCTGGGGCTGCGCGACATGATCGCGGCCCTGCACTGGGTGCGCGATCAGGCCGCCGCATATGGCGGCGATCCCGACAACGTCACCGTCTTCGGCGAATCCGCCGGCGCGATGGCGATCGCCGACCTCGTCGCCTCGCCGCTGGCGAAGGGGCTGTTCCGCCGCGCGATCATCCAGAGCGGGCATGGCGCGATGACGCGCGACCTTTCCGTCGCGCAGCGGCTGGTGCGCAAGCTCGCCGACCTGCTGCGCATCACCCCCGATCGCGCCGGCTTCGCCGCGGTCGCCCCGGGCGAGGCGCTGGACGCGGTGGAGAAGGTATCGCTGCCAACCACGCGGCTCGACCTGCGCGACGCGAGCGGACGCGAGCCGGTGTTCGGGATCAGCCGCTTCATCCCCGTCCATGGCGACGACGTGCTGCCCCAGCCCCCGCTCGATGCGCTGAAGGCGGGCGCGGGGGCCGGGGTCGACGTGCTGATCGGCAGCAATGCCGAGGAGATGAACCTGTATTTCGTCCCCGCCGGTGTGCTGCCCAAGGTCAACCGGCTGTTCGCCTGGCTGATCCTGCGGCGTGCGCAGCCGCGCGCCTGGGCGGTGCTCCGCGCCTATGGCATGGGCCGCGACACGCCGGGCCGCGTGCTGGTGCGCGCGCTGAGCGACCTCGTCTTCCGCTGGCCCGCGCGGCGCTTTGCGGAGGAACATCGCGGGCGGACATGGATGTACGAGTTCGACTGGCGCAGCCCGCGCTACGATGGCGCGCTGGGCGCGGGGCACGGCATGGAGCTGCCGTTCGTGTTCGACAGCCTCGCCACCACGACCGGCGCGGAAGGGCTGTGCGGCGCGGCGCCGCCGCAGGCGCTGGCCGACCGCGTCCACGCGATCTGGGTACGGTTCGCGACCGACGGCACGCTGCCCTGGCCCGAATTCACGCGCGAGCGGCGCCACGTCCACCAGCTGGCGGCGGACCGCACGATCGAGGAAGCGGTGATGCCCGCCGCGCGCTTCCTGCCGTGAACATCCAATCGTTTTTGCCGCGCGCTCGCCCCATCCGCACCGTCACCCCGGACGTGTTCCGGGGTCCAGGGTTCCACGCACTCAACGACCGCAAGGCGCGCTGAACCCTGGATGCCGGAACAGGTCCGGCATGACGAAGACACCAAAGGACACCCGCATGTATCTCGACCGTTTCCACGTCGACGGGCGCACCGCCTTCGTCACAGGCGGCGCGCAGGGGATCGGCTTCGCCTGTGCCGAGGCGCTGAGCGAGGCCGGCGCGCGGGTGACGATCGCGGATCGCGACGCCGCGCTGCTCGAACAGGGGATGGAGCGGCTGCGCGGCAAGGGCCATGCGGTCGAGGGCATCGTCCTCGACGTCACCGACAGCGCCGCGGTCACCGCGACGGCGGACCGGTTGGGGGCACAGGACATACTGGTCAACAACGCCGGGATCGCACGCAGCGACACCCCCGCGGAGGAGGTCGCCGACGAGCATTGGCTGAACGTCATCGACGTCAACCTCAACGGCACCTTCTGGTGCGCGCGCGCCTTCGGGCGGCACATGCTGGCCGCGGGGCGCGGCAGCATCGTCAATATCGGCTCGATGTCGGGTTTCATCGTCAACCGGCCCCAGCCGCAGAGCTATTACAACGCGTCCAAGGCCGCAGTGCACCAGCTTACCCGCAGCCTGGCGGCGGAATGGGCGCCGCGGGGCGTGCGCGTCAACGCGGTCGCACCGACCTATATCGCCACCCCGCTCAACGCGTTCGCCGACCAGGCGTCGGAGATGTACCGGCGCTGGATCGACGGCACGCCGCAGGGGCGGTTGGGCGAGCCGGAGGAGGTGGCGAGCGTGGTGCTGTTCCTGGCGTCCGACGCGTCCAGCCTGATGACGGGCAGCATCGTGCTGGCGGACGGCGGCTATAGCTGCTGGTAGCACGGGTCCCCGGGCGCATCGGCGAACAGGTTGATCCGATCGGCAAAGCCGCAGACCTTTCTGATAGGTTTTCACGGCGCTAGACCTTTCCGACAGGTGGACGAGCGATCCACCCGCCACAGGAGAGGTTTCCACCATGCGTCTGGTTCTGCTCGCGTCCACCGCCGCCATCGCGCTCACCACGCCCGCCTTTGCGCAGACCGACCAGCGCGCCGCCGAGACCACCGGGCAGGATTCGCCTCGCCAGACGCAGGCGCAGGCCGCCGCCTCCACCTATGATTCGGGCGAGATCGTCGTCACCGCGCGCAAGCGCGAGGAGACTTTGCTCGACGTGCCGATCGCCGCCACCGCGATCACCGGCACCGTGCTGGAGAACCGCGGCATCACCTCGGTGCGCGAGGCCGCGGCGCTGACCCCGGGGCTCAACATCAATTCGGACGGCGCGGGGCGCGCCTTCGTCGCGATCCGCGGCGTCGGCGTCACCTTGGTGCAGACGGTGCAACCGGGCGTCGGCCTGTTCATCGACGGCGTGTACCAGCCCAATACCTCGTACCTGAACAACCCGCTGCTCGACGTCGAGCGGATCGAGGTGCTGCGCGGGCCGCAGGGAACGCTGTACGGCAAGAACACGCTGGGCGGCGCGATCAACGTCATCACGCGCCAGCCGGGCAACGAGCTGGAGGCGCGCGTGATCGGCAGCTACGCCGGCCCGGACGACAGCTGGCTGTTGTCGGGATCGATCGGCGGCCCGATCGTGAAGGACGTGCTGGCGGTCCGCGTCGCCGCCTCGCATCGCCAGCAGGACGGTTTCCTGCGCAACACCGTGATCGGCGGCGACGCCAACCCGTTCAACACCGACTCGGTCAACGCCACGATCCGCTTCACCCCCGGCGACACGACGCGGCTGACGATCAAGGGCGCCTACGACTGGGTCGATGGCGTCAATACGCCCTATGCGCGCGTCGCCGGCCCCACCGATTATTCGCGCAACGTGCAGTTCAACACGCCCAATCGCGTCACCTTCCATTACAAGGACGCCAATGCGCGGCTCGAACAGGACCTGGGCCTGCACACGCTGACGCTGATCGGTGCGTACAACGAGCGTACCAGCACCGTCATCGACGGCGAGGGCGACTTCGGACCGGTCGATTTCGTGCGCTCGCGCGGGCGCGACGTGCTGCGCACCCGCACCGCGGAGGCGCGGCTGGACAGCAAATGGAGCGATACCGTCTCCTCGCTGGTGGGCCTGTTCTACAGCCGCGAGACATTCGACGCCGCCAGCACCACGACGATCGTGCCGCTGGCGCGTGCGGTGCCGCAGACCAGCGCCAACAAGGCGGACACCTATGCCGCCTTCGGCACGCTCTTCTGGAAGCCGAACAGCGATTACGAGGTCGCGCTGGGCCTGCGCTACGACCATGAGGATCGCGCCGCGAACGGCACCGTCGGCGGGGTCGCGGTACCGCAGGCGAAGATCAAGTCGGACCAGTGGGAGCCGCGCATCACGCTGACGCGCCACTGGGATCCGGAGTTCATGACCTATGCCTCGGTTTCGCGCGGGTATCGCGGCGGCGGGTTCAATGCGCCGACCGCGCCGACGCGGACCTACAAGGGCGACTCCGCCTGGGTGTACGAGGCGGGCGCGAAATACGCCTCGGCGGATCGTCGGTCGTCGCTGTCGGCGGCGTTGTTTTATAGCGATTACAAGGATTACATCGGCCTCAACTCGATCGCGCCGTCGTCGGCGGGCGGGCTGGTGACGGTCGACCTCAACGCCGGCGACGTCGCCAGCTACGGCATCGAGATCGAGGGCTTCTTCAAGCCGGTGCCGGCATGGACGATCAGCGGCGGGCTGACCGTGATGCACGCCCGGCTGACCGACAGCAGCGCCTATACCGCGATCACGGGGCGGCGGCTGTCGTCGGACCGGCTGACCTTCCAGCCCGACGTGTTCGGCAACATCAGCAGCGACTATACCGTGCCGCTGGCGGACGACCGCTCGATTACCTTGTCGGCCGGGCTGACCGGCAAGAGCAAGCGGCTGGCGGCGACGCTGAACGAGACGACCCCGACATTGCTCAACGGCTATGTGCTGGGCAACGCCTCCGCCACCTATCGCGTCGGTGCGGTCGAGGTGGGCGCGTTCGTCAACAACCTGTTCAACACGCGCTATTTCGAATCCTATATCGAGAAGACGACGCTGCTGCTGGCGGGGATCAATTTCCCCGGCGCACCGGCGAGCGACCTGGGGATCATCGGCGACCTGCGCCGCTACGGCGTGCGCGCGTCGATCCGCTTCTGACCGGAAGGCTGACGGCCATGCACCACGATCCCCTGCCACCGCGCGCACCGCTCGCGCCCGACCTGCTCGCCGGGCTGGAGGCGCGGTTCGGGCGCCAGTTGCACCTGACCGATGCGATGCGCGAGCAGCACGGCCGGTCGGAGGCGCATTTCGCCACCGCGCTGCCGGATGCGGTGGTCTATGCGCGATCGACCGAGGATGTGGTCGATCTGGTGCGCTGGTGCACCCGGCATGACGTGCCGATCGTCGCATTCGGCGCGGGCACCTCGATCGAGGGCAATGCGCTGCCGGTGCGCGGCGGGGTGAGCGTCGATTTGTCGGAAATGAACGCGATCGTCGCGGTCAACGCGGAGGATTTCGACTGTACCGTGCAGGCCGGCTGCCGGCGCGAGGAATTGAACCTGCACCTGCGCGACCAGGGGCTGTTCTTCCCGATCGATCCCGGTGCCAATGCGACGATCGGCGGCATGGCCGCAACGCGCGCCAGCGGCACCAATGCCGTGCGCTATGGCACGATGCGCGAGGCGGTGCTGTCGTTGACCGTCGTCACCCCGGACGCGAAGGTAATCCGCACCAGCCGCCGCGCGCGCAAGTCCGCCGCCGGCTATGACCTCACCCGCCTGTTCGTCGGGTCGGAAGGCACATTGGGGATCATCACCGAGGTGACGCTGCGGCTGCACCCGATCCCGGAGCAGATCTCCTCCGCAGTCTGCGGATTCGCCACGTTGCAGGGCGCGGTCGACACGGTGGTGCAGTCGATCCAGCTCGGCGTGCCGCTGGCGCGTGTCGAGATCCTGGACGAGATGCAGATCCGCGCGGTCAACCGCTGGTCGAAGCTGGCGCTGCCCGAGGTGACGACGCTGTTCTTCGAATTCCACGGCTCGCCCGCGGGCGTCGCGGAGCAGATCGCGACCGTCGAGGCGCTCGCCGAGGGCAATGGCGGCGGCGCCTTCGCCTGGTCCAACCTGCCCGAGGAACGCGCGCGGCTGTGGAAGGCGCGGCACGAGGCCTATTATGCCGCGGTGAACCTGCGCGCGGGCGCGGTCGGCTGGACCACCGACGTGTGCGTGCCGATCAGCCGCCTGCCCGCGTGCATCACCGAGACGCAAGCCGATCTGGCGGCATCGAGCGTGCCCGCGACGATCCTGGGGCATGTCGGCGATGGCAATTTCCACGTCATCTTCTCGGTCGATCCGTCCGCCCCGCACGAGATGGCGGAGGTCGCCGCGATCAACGCCCGGCTGGTCGAGCGCGCGCTGGCGATGGACGGCACCTGCACCGGCGAGCACGGCATCGGCCTCGGCAAGCAGGAATGGCTGGTGGCGGAGCTGGGCGACGCGGTCGACGTGATGCGCACGCTGAAACAGGCGCTGGATCCGAAGGACCTGTTCAACCCCGGCAAGATCTTCGCGCGTTGAGCGACGCCTCCGCACCGCGCGCCGGCTGGTCGCTGGGCGTCCTCGCGCTCGGGCTCACCGCCGGGTTCGCCGCCATGGGATCGTTCGGCACGGTACAGGACAGCGCCAAGGCCGAACTGGCGCTGAGCGACCAGACGCTCGCGCTGGTGCAGGGCGTCGCGGCGGCGGTGCCGCTGGCGCTGCTGTCGGTCCCGATCGGCATCCTGGTCGACCGGCGCAACCGCGTGCGGCTGTTCCTGGGGCTGGCGTTGCTGTGGACGCTGGGGACGCTGCTGACCGCGTTCGCCTCCTCCACCGCGATGCTGTTCGTCGCGCGGATGATGACCGGCACGGGCACGACCGGCGCGCTGACCGCGGCGCTGTCGCTGGGGGCGGACCTGTATCCGCCGAGCGCGCGCGGGCGCGCGATGCTGGTGATGACGCTGGGCAAGTCGCTGGGCATCGCCGCCGGGTTCGCGCTCTCGGGCACGCTGTTCGGCATGATCCCGGGCGGGCTGCCGGGGTTCAGCGGCTGGCGCGCGGTACACCTGATCTTGGGCGCCGTATTCGCATTGTGCCTGCTGCCGCTGCTGACGCTGCGCGAGCCGGCGCGGCGCGAGGTCGCGGTGGCGGGCGCGCCGCTGAGGGAGGTCGCGCGCGAATTGTGGACGCGCCGCGCCTTCCTGCTGCCGCTGTTCATCGGGCAGGTGAGCGTGGTGATGGCCGACAATTCGGCGCTGATCTGGGCCGCGCCGGTGCTGGGGCGGCATTATGGCCTGACACCCGATCGATTCGCGGGCTGGATGGGGGCGCTGGTGTTCGCCACCGGACTGGGCGGTGCGGTGCTGGGCGGCATCGCCGCGGATGGGGGACAGCGCAGCGGGCGACGCGGCGGCGTACTGATCGGCGCGCTGGTCGCCGCCGCGATCGGCGCGCCGGCCGCGCTGTTCCCGGTCGCCGGATCGGTGCCGCTGTTCGCCTTCAGCATGGGGGTGCTGATCCTGTGCGGCACGGTGACGGGGCTGATCACCTCGGTCGCGCTGACCGTGCTGATCCCCAACGAGGCGCGCGGGCTGTGCATCGGGCTGTTCATCGCGGTCGCTGGCGTGATCGGCTTCGGCGTGGCACCGACCGCGGTGACATGGGTCAGCACGCTGCTGGGCGGCGAACGGCACCTCGCCACCGCGCTGGCGCTGGTCGGCGTGGGCACCGGCGTCGCCTCGATCGCCGCCTTCGCACAGGCGATCCGCCGCGCGCCGGAAACACCTGTCAGATAGGTGTTGACGAATACCTGTCTGACAGGTCATCTTTCCCGCAGGAGAGATGCCGATGACCAAGCAATGTATCGAGGTGTCGCCCGAGATGCGCTCCTACGTGGGTGCCGGGCTGCCGCTGCCACCCGCCCCGCGCGACTGGCTGCTGTTCGCCTTCGACGGACTGGCCGAGGCACCGGCGCGGGTAGCGATCGTATCGAACGCGGCGGATGATGGAATGGCCGGCGCCGCGCTGGTCTTCGCGGTCGATCCCGCAGCCTGCGGTCGCCTGACGGGCGAACGGCCGGTCGGCACGGGCCGCTGGTACCTGCCGACCGACCTGCGCAGCGTGGCGCTGGCGATCACCGACTGCGCGCTGCCGGAACCGGCGCGCGCCACGCTGCGGCTGGCCAAGAGCATCGAGCTGCTGCTGGCATTGCTGACCCGCGCGGTCGCGGGCGAACTGGTCGCCGCGGACAGCGCGGGCGAACTGCTGGAGGGCGATGCGATGCGCATCCTCGCCGCGCGGCGGATGATCGACGAGAACTGGCGCGAGAAGCTGACGCTGGACGAGATCGCGCGCAGCTGCGGCGTCAATCGCGCCAAGCTGACGCGCGGGTTCCGCGCGATGTTCCGCTGCTCGGTCGCCGATGCGCTGGCGGAAAACCGGCTGACCCGCGCGCGCCACATGCTGCGCGAGACCGACCTTGCGGTGTCCTCGATCGGCTATGCCTGCGGTTATCAGAACAACGCCAGCTTCACGCGCGCCTTCTCGCGCCGCTTCGGCATGCCGCCCAGCCAGTTGCGGCAGGTGGCGGCATGACCCCGGTCGAGGGCGGGTCGCTCGCCGACCATGCCGCGCGCCGCGTGCGCGAGCATATCCGCGCCCACGACCTGAAGGTGGGCGATCCGCTGCCGGGCGAGGGCTGGTTCGCGACCGATCTGGGGGTCAGCCGCGCGGTGATCCGCGAGGCGTTCGGCGCGCTCGCCGCGCTGCGGCTGATCGACGTCGCCAACGGCCGGCGCGCGCGCGTCGGCGCGATCGACGGATCGGTGATGGGCACCTCGATCGAACATGCCGTCGTCACCGCGCAGATCTCCGTCGCGGAGGTGTGGGACGTGCGCCGCACGCTGGAGATGCGCACCGCCGAACTCGCCGCCTGCCACCGCACCGCGGCCGACGCGGACGAGATCGCGCGCGAGGCGGATGCGATGGTCGCCGCGGGCGATGCGTTGCAACAGGTGACGCAGCACGACATCCTCTTCCACCAGGCGATCGCGCGCGCCAGCGGCAACACGCTGTTCCGCCAGACGATCCGCTCGTTCGAGCCGCTGATGACGATCGCGGTGCCGGTGGCGTGGCGCACCCGCGTCACGCCGGAACAGCGGCGCGACATCCTGCGCACGCATCAACAGATCGCGGACGCCATCCACCGCAGCGATCCCGCAGCGGCGGTGCAGGCGATGGACAGCCATTTCATCGCGTCGATCAGCGAGTTGCTGCACCGCTGAGGCGATCAAGGGGAGTTGCACAACCTTCCGTCAGCGTGCATCACCTCCCATAACGAAAGTTATGGAGAGGCGAGATGCAGTTCGATTTCAACGAACAGCAGGCCGAGTTCCGTGCCGAGGCGCGGCGCTTCCTTGCGGCCGAATGCCCACCTGCCCGGGTGCGCGGGGCGATCGAGGCAAAGCAGTTCGACCGCGCGCTGTGGCAGGGCGTGGCGGAGATGGGCTTCCTGGGGATTGCGATCCCGGAGCAACATGGCGGGCTGGGGCTCGGCTATCTCGAACTGTGCGCGGTGGCGGAGGAGTTCGGCCGCGCGATCGCGCCGCTGCCGATCCTGTCCTCGGTCTATCTCGCCTCGGAGGCGATCGTGTCGTTCGGCTCGCCCGGACAGCAGGCGGCGTGGCTGCCCCGGCTGGCCGCAGGCGCGGCGATCGGCTGCCTCGCCGCGGCGGAGGGGGAACGGCTGAACGAGGGCGCCCTGCGCGTCACCTTCGCCAACGGGCGACTCGACGGGGTCAAGACGCCGGTGCTGGACGGCGACATCGCCGATGTCGCGATCGTGCTGGCGAAGGACGGTGACGCGACGAGCCTGGTCCTGGTCGACCTGACGCAGCCGGAGGTCACGCGGACGCGACTCGACACCGTCGATCCGTCGCGCGGCTATGCCGAACTGTCCTTCGCCGGTGCGGCGGGCGAGCGGCTGGGCGAGCGCGGCGAAGGCTGGGCGATGTACCAGACGCTGCTGGACCGCGCGGCGGTGCTGGTCGCATTCGAACAGATCGGCGGGGCCGATCGCGCGCTGGAGATGGCGCGCGACTATGCGCTGGAGCGGATGGCGTTCGGGCGCCAGATCGGCAGCTTCCAGGCGATCAAGCACATGCTGGCCGACATGTATGTCGCCGCCACGCTGGCGCGGTCGAACGCCTATTACGGCGCCTGGGCGCTGTCCACCGGCGCGGCCGAGCTGCCGCAGGCGGCGGCAACCGCGCGCGTGTCCGCGACCAACGCCTTCCGCCATTGCGCCAAGAACAACATCCAGGTGCACGGCGGCATGGGCTTCACCTGGCAGATGGACTGCCACCTCTTCTACCGCCGCGCGCAGCAGCTGGCGCTCGCGCTCGGAAGTCAGCCCGACTGGGAGGAGAAGCTCGTCTCCCGCCTCGCCGCCGTCAACGAACCGATCGCCTGAGGAGGCCACGCCCATGAACTTCGACGATACGCCCGAAGAGGCCGCCTTCCGCGCCGAGGCGCGCGCCTGGATCGACGCCAACGCGCCGACCTATCTGTATCCGATCCTGTCCGGCTCCGGCTTCGGCACGTCGCCCGACATCGCCGATTTCGACATGCTCGCCGAAGCGAAGAAGTGGCAGAAGGCGAAGCGCGACGCCGGCTGGGCCTGCCTCCACTGGCCGAAGAAATATGGCGGCCGCGGCGCCACGCCGATGCAGCGCGTGATCTGGAACCAGGAGGAGGGCGTGTACGCGCAGCTCTCCTTCACCTTCATCATCGGTCAGGGGATGTGCGGCCCGACGGTGATGGCCTGGGGCAACGAGGAGGACAAGCAGCGCCTGCTGCCGCCACTCGCCGCGGGCGAGGACATCTGGTGCCAGATGTTCTCCGAACCGGCCGCCGGCTCCGACCTCGCCGGGCTGCGCACGCGCGCGGTGCAGGAGGAGAGCAGCGGCGACTGGATCGTCAACGGATCGAAGATCTGGACCAGCGGCGCGCATATCAGCCAGTATGGCATCCTGCTGACGCGCACCGACCCCGGCGTCGCCAAGCACAAGGGGCTGACGATGTTCTGGGTCGACATGCGCTCGCCCGGCATCGAGGTGCGCCCGATCCTTCAGGCGCATGGCCAGTCGGGGTTCAACGAGGTGTTCTTCACCGACCTGCGCATCCCCGATCGCCAGCGGCTGGGCGCGGTCGGCAATGGCTGGAACGTCAGCCTGACGACGCTGATGAACGAGCGGCTGTCGATCGGATCGGGCATGTCGACCGGGTTCGAACCGCTGCTCGACTATGCGATCCGCGCGCCGGGCCACGACGGCGGGCGGCTGGTCGACGATCCCGCGATCCGGTCGAAGCTGGCGGATTGGGCGACCAAGGCGAGCGGGCTGAAATATACCGCGATGCGCTCGCTGACCGCGCTGTCGAAGGGCGAGCAGCCGGGGCCGGAGAATTCGATCGGCAAGCTGGTCGCCGGCACGACGATGCAGGAGATCGCGATGTTCGCGATCGACCAGCAGGGCGAGGCGGGGGTGCTGACCGATGCGACGCGCGCCGCCGCCGCCGCGCGATTCCAGGCGATGCTGATGCGCAGCCCGGCGACCCGGATCGAGGGCGGCACGGACGAGATCCTGCGCAACATCATCGCCGAGCGCGTGCTGGGGCTGCCCGGCGACGTCCGCGTCGACAAGGACGTGCCGTTCGAAAAGATCCCGACGCGTGCCTGACGCGACGCCCGCACCCCTCGTCCTGCGCGAGGATATGCACGGCTGGTGCCGGCTGACGCTCAACCGGCCGGACAAGCTCAACGCGCTGACGGTCGGCGTCTTTCGCGAGCTGCGCGCGCATGTCGCGGCGCTGCGTGACGACGATACCATCGCCTGCGTCGTGCTGCGCGGCGCGGGGCGCTGTTTCTCCGCCGGGCACGACCTGGCCGATATCGCGACCGGCGAGGAGGTGCCCTCGCGCGGGTGGCATTCGGAGACGCTGCGGCTGATGGAGAAATTGCCGATGCCCGTCATCGCGGCGGTCCACGGCCATTGCTACACCGGCGCGCTGGAGGTGGCCCTGGCGTGCGACTTCATCGTCGCGGCCGACAATGCGCGCTTCGGCGACACCCATGCGAAATGGGCGCTGACCCCGATCTGGGGAATGAGCCAGCGGCTGCCGCGGCGCGTCGGCGTGGCGACCGCCAAGCGGCTGATGTTCACCGCCGATATGATCGACGCGGCCGAGGCGCTGCGGATCGGGCTTGCCGAAAGCGTCATCCCGCTCGACCGCTTCGATGCGGAGGTGGCGGCGCTGGCAGGGCGGATCGCCGCCAATTCGCGCTTCAGCCATGCCGCCAACAAGCGGCTGCTGGATGCGACCGACGGCGGCGCGCTCGACGCCGGGCTGCAATGGGAAGTGATGGAGAATGAGGGCGTCGGCCCCGACATGCGCGCGCGCATCGCGGCGTTCACCGACAAGAAGGCGTGAGGGAGAGACAGGTGTCGATCGACTTCGAGATTCCGGCCGAGGCGAAGGCGGTGCGCGAACAGGTGCGCCGCTGGGTCCATGACGAGTGCAAGCCCGCCGAGGCACGGCTCGCCGCCGGGGAGGATTACAAGGCGGTCCTGAACGAGCTGCGCACCAAGGCGCGCGCACAGGGACTGTGGTGCCCGTTCATCCCGAAGGAGCATGGCGGCATGGGGCTCGGCCCGCTCGCCAATGCGCTGGTCCAGATGGAATTGGGCGAGAGCCACCTCGGCGCGCTGTCGATGAACACCCAGGGGCCGGACGATGCGACGATGCTGACCCTGCTGACGCACGGCACCGAGCACCAGAAGGAGAAATTCCTGAAGCCGCTGCTGAACGGCGAAAAGCGCATCTGCTATTCGATGACCGAGAAGGCGGCGGGCGCCGACGCGACGGGGATGCAGACCCGCGCGGTGAAGCAGGGCAACGACAGCTATGTCCTGAACGGCGAGAAATGGTTCTCCTCCGCCGCCAGCGTCGCCGACATCGCGCTGGTCATGGCGATGACCGATCCCGATGCGCCGCGCCACCAGCGCTATTCGACGTTCATCGTCGAGCTGCCCGACCCGGGCTATCGCATCGTGCGCGATATCGAGACGATGGCGGTCCACGGCCCGCTGACCGAGGTGCTGGGCGGCGGCCATTCCGAGGTGGTGATCGAGAATCTGGTCGTTCCGGCCGAAAATCTGCTGGGCGGCGAGGGCAACGGCTTCAACATGGGGCAGCACCGCCTCGCCTATGGCCGGTTGCGCCACGGGATGCACAACGTCTCGATGGCGCAGCGCGCGCTCGACCTGGCGGTGGGCCATGTCACGCAGCGCGAGACGTTCGGGCAGAAACTGTCCGACCGGCAGGGCGTGCAGTGGATGCTCGCCGATTGCGCTGCGGAGATCTACAAGGCGCGGCTGATGCTGCTCCACATCGCCTATAAGGCGGAGCGGGGCGAGGACCTGCGGCAGGAGAATTCGATCGCCAAGGTGTTCCTGGCGAACATGGTGCATCAGGTGGTCGATACCGCGATCCAGCTGCACGGCGCGCTGGGGTTCAGCCTCGATACCCCGCTCGCCGCCTGGTACACGCACATCCGGTCGCAGCGGCTGGTCGACGGGCCGGACGAGGTGCATCGCTGGACGGTCGGCAAGAACGTCATCAAGGCGTTCGAGCGCGACGGCACGACCGCGGCGGCGTGCGGCGGGGACCTGCTGTGACCGCGCCGGCGATGACGTTCGACGAGGTGGTGATGGGCCGCCGCAGCATCCGCGGCTACAAGCCGGATCCCGTACCGCGCGCGCTGATCGAAGAGATCATCACGCTCGCCAGCCGCGCGCCGTCGTCGATGAACACGCAGCCGTGGCATTTCCACGTCATCACCGGCGAGCCGCTGGCGCGGATCCGCCGCGGCAATACCGAGAATACGCTGGCGGGCGTGCCGCAATCGCGCGAATTCCGTACCGGCAGCGGCGGGTTCGCCGGCGTGCATCGCGACCGGCAGGTGGAGGTCGCCAAGCAATTGTTCGGCGCGATGGGGATCGCCCGCGACGATGCCGAACGGCGGCAGGACTGGGTGCTGCGCGGGTTCCGCCAGTTCGACGCGCCGGTCTGCGTCATCATCTCCTTCGACCGCGCGCTGGAGGGGATGGACGATGCGCCGTTCGACTGCGGCGCGGTGGCGACCGCGCTGGTCAACGCGGCCTGGTCGCGTGGCCTCGGCACCGTCATCAACAGCCAGGGGATCATGCAGTCGCCCGTCGTGCGCGAACATGCCGGCATCCCCGACGACCAGATCATCATGAAGGCGATCGCGCTGGGCTGGCCCGACGACGACTTTCCGGCGAATGCGGTCGTATCGAACCGCAAGCCGGTGGCGGAGGCGGCGCGCTTCGTCGGATTCGACTGACACGACCGACGGCGAGGACGCCGCGGCAGGAGAGGATTTCCGTCACATGCACTATGCCGAACTGGAGCAGGCGCGCGCGGAGCTGACCGGCGCGGGCGGCGCGTTCGAGATCGTCGAGGCCGACGTGCTCGGCCGCCGCGTGCGCACCTATCGCCACGCGCCCGCGTCGGTCCGCGACATCTGGCTCTCCACCGCCGCGTTCGCGGAGCGCGACTATCTCGTCTATCAGGACGAGCGGCTGACCTATGGCGCGGCGCATGCACGCGTGAATGCGGTCGCGGCATGGCTGTGGGATCAGGGCGTGCGGCCGGGCGATCGCGTGGCGATCGCGATGCGCAACTATCCCGAATGGCTGCTCGCCTATTGGGCGTGCGTGTCGATCGGCGTCGCCGCGGTGGGGATGAACGCATGGTGGACCGCGGAGGAGATGGCCTATGCGCTCGACGATTCGCGCCCCAAGGTCCTCTTCCTCGATGCCGAGCGGCTGGCGCGGCTGCGCGAGCGCGCCGCGATGGGGGACGGCATCCGCCTCGTCGGCGTGCGGATCGCCGACGAGGCGGACGACGTGACGCCGTGGAGCGCCGTCGTCGCGCATGGCGGCGCGATGCCGGATGTCGCGATCGATCCCGATGCGGATGCGTGCATCTTCTACACTTCCGGCACCACCGGCTTCCCCAAGGGCGCGCAGCTGACGCACCGCGGCTGCGTCACCAACCTCTTCAACATGCTCTATTCGGGCGCGTCGAGCGCGCGCGCGATGGAGCTGGCGACCGGCATCGCACCGCCCGCGGAACCCCCTGCCCCGCCGGTCACGCTGCTGACGACGCCGCTGTTCCACGTCACCGCCAACAATTGCGGCGCGTATCTGACGACGGCGGCGGGGGGCAAATTGGTGCTGATGTACCGCTGGGACGCGGGCGAGGCGCTGCGGCTGATCGCGCGCGAGCGCGTCTCGTCGATGAGCGGGGTGCCGACGATGGCGCGCGAGGTCATCAACCATCCCGATTTCGCGACCACCGACACCTCCAGCCTCGTGGCGCTCGCCGGCGGCGGCGCGCAGGTGCCGCCCGATCTGGTTCAGCGCATCGACGACGAGGTCGGCACCGCGCGTCCGAGCACCGGCTATGGCATGACGGAGACGTGCGGGATCATCACCTCCGTCGGCGGCGACTTCTTCGTCGACAAGCCCGACAGCGCCGGCCCGGCGATGCCCGCCTATGAGGCGAAATGCGTCGACGACGACGGCCGTACCGTGCCACCGGGCGCGGTCGGCGAATTGTGGGTGAAGGGTGCGGCCGTCATCAAGGGCTATATCAACCGCCCGGAGGCGACCGCCGCGGCGATCACCGACGGCTGGCTCCACACCGGGGACATCGCGCGCATCGACGAACATGGCTTTATCTTCGTGGTCGATCGCAAGAAGGACATGGTGCTGCGCGGCGGCGAGAACGTCTATTGCGCGGAGGTGGAGGCGAGCCTGTATCGCCACCCGGCGGTGGCCGAATGCTGCGTGTTCGGGGTGCCGGACGAGCGACTGGGCGAGGAAGTCGGCGCGGCGGTGGTGGCCAAGGCGGGCGAGACGCTGTCGCCCGACGCGCTGCGCGACCATTGCGCCGCGCTGATGGCCCGGCACAAGGTGCCGCGATACCTGTGGGTCGTCGACGAGGCGCTGCCCCGCAACGCCAGCGGCAAGTTCATGAAGCGCGAGGTCCGCGACCGGCTGGTGGCGGCGCTGGCGGTCTGAAGAGGTCCGGGCGCCGCTGTCTCCCGGTCTTGACCGATTTCCCCCACTGTCTTGCCGAACCCTTCGCGGCACGCCAGGATGGCGGGAGGTCGCACCAGGCACCTCGTGCTCCGGCGAAGGCCGGAGCCCAGGGTCAGGCAGAACGACGTCCGATGCGACCGACAACCCTGGGCTCCTGCCTGCGCAGGAGCACGGTGATTACAAGGCACCTCACCGGCTACAGCCGGATCACGCGCCCGTCCTTCATCACCAGCCGCACGTCGCGCACCGCCGCGATATCGGCCAGAGGATCGCCCGCCACCGCGACCAGGTCCGCCAGCAGCCCCGGCTTCACCGCACCGATGCGGTCGTCCATCCGCATCCAGCGCGCATTGCCGGAGGTCGCGGCGAGCAGCACCTTCGCCGGCGTCATACCCGCCGCCACCATCAGTTCCATCTCGCGCGCATTGGTGCCGTGCGCGAAAACCCCCACGTCGCCGCCCATGCACATCGGCACATGCGCGGCCAGCGCCCGGCGGAAGCCGTCGCGGCTGGCGCGTACCGCGGCGGGCGCCGGTTCCGCGCCGTTCCAGCCGCGATAGCGCGCGCTCGCGTCGGCGGCGGCCAGCGTCGGGCACAGCGCGATCCCCTTCGCCGCCATCGCCGCGAAGATCGCCGCCGTCCCGCCATAGCCGTGTTCGATCGTGTCGACGCCGGCCTCGACCGCGCGGCGCATCCCCTCGGGCGTCGTCGCATGGACCGCCACCGGGCGTCCGGCATCGTGCGCCGCCGCGACCGCGGCCTTGATCTCGTCCAGGCTCAGCGTCGCGCGGCTCTCCTCGCCCGGGCGCCAGCGGTAATCGGCGTAGAGCTTCACCCAATCCGCCCCGGCCGCGATCTGGCGCCGGACCGCCGCCACCATCTGCTCCGTGCCGGATACTTCCTCGGCCCCCTGCGGGACGGCGACGCCCGGCTCGAACCCCTTGGGGCCATAGGCGCCGAGCGCGACGATCGCGCGGGTGGCGACGCGCAGCCGCGGCCCCTCGACGATCCCCTGGTCGATCGCCGCCTTCAGCCCGACATCGGCATAGCCCGCGCCCTCGGTGCCAAGGTCGCGCGCGCTGGTGAACCCGGCGTGCAGCGTCGCGCGCGCCTGCGCGACCGCGCGCGCGGTGCGCAGCGCCAGCGGCTCGTGCAGCACCTGATCGTCCCATGTCGCCTCGTCATAGGGATGCAGGAAGAGGTGCCCGTGCCCCTCGATCATCCCCGGCATCAGCGTGTCGCCGGCGAGATCGATCACCCGCGCGTCCGGGGGCACCGTCAGTGCCGGGCCGACCGCGACGATACGGTCGCCGCGCACCAGCACCTGCCAGCCGGCGTGCGCCAGGCCGTCGACGCCATCGAACACCGCGGCGGGACGCAGCAGGATCGCGGCCGGCGCGCCGGGCGGCTCGGTCGCGCCGCCCAGCAGCAGCGCCGCGATGATCGTCAACCAGCGCATGGCCATCGTGCCCCCTTCTATTCTAGACGGAGGTATGGATAGGCTCCCCCGCCACGCGCGCAATCCGTTGGTCCTCCTGATGATGCTCGCGATGGCAACGGGCGCGACGGCGCCCGATCCGGACATGACGCGATGGCAGGCGCAGGCGGCGCGGGTGACGATCACCCGCGACGACTGGGGCATCCCGCACATCCGCGGACGCAGCGATGCCGATGCGGTGTTCGGCATGACCTATGCGCAGGCGGAGGACGATTTCGCGCGCATCGAGGCCAATTACCTGACCGCTTTGGGGCGCACGGCGGAGGCGGAGGGCGAGACGGCGATCTGGGCGGACCTGCGCCAGCGGCTGTTCGTCGATCCGGCGGTGCTGAAGGCGCAATATGCCGCCAGTCCCGACTGGCTGCGTGCGTTGATGGACGCCTGGGCGGACGGGCTCAACTTCTATCTGGCGACGCACCCGCAGACCCGGCCCCGCGTCCTGACCCGCTTCGAACCGTGGATGGCGCTGAGCTTCACCGAGGGGAGCATCGGCGGTGATATCGAGCGCATCTCGCTGGCCGACCTGCAAACCTTCTACGGCCAGCCGACACCGCCCAGCCCGGAGGAGCGCGGCGCGATCCCGCGCGAGCCGTCCGGGTCGAACGGCATCGCCATCGCGCCCGCGCTGACGCGCGCGGGGCACGCGCTGTTGCTCATCAATCCACACACCAGCTTCTACTTCCGCTCCGAGGCGCAGGTGACCAGCGATGCGGGGCTGAACGCTTATGGTGCCAGCACCTGGGGGCAGTTCTTCGTCTATCAGGGGTTCAACGCGCACGCCGGCTGGATGCACACCTCCTCCACCGTCGACAATGTCGACCAGTTCGCGGAGGCGGTGACGCGGCGGGCGGGTGGCTGGGCCTATCGCTATGGCCGCGAGATGCGCCCCGTCGAGGAACGCGCGGTGACGATCCGCTTCCGCCGCGCCGACGGCGGCACCGGAGAGCGGCGCTTCGCCACCTGGCGGACGCATCACGGACCGATCGTCGCGGCGAAGGACGGCCGCTGGATCGCCACCGCGCTGATGTGGCGCCCGGTCCCCGCGCTGGAACAGAGCTGGCTGCGGACCAGGGCGACCGATCTGGCCGCATACATGGCCGTCGCCGAGCGCAAGGCCAATTCGTCCAACGACACGCTGTTCGCGGACGACAAGGGCGAGATCGCGTTCCTGATGCCGCAGTTCATGCCGGTGCGCGACGATCGCTTCGACTATACCCGGCCCGTCGACGGCAGCGACCCGGCGACCGACTGGAAGGGGCTGCACACGCTGGCCAGCCTGCCCAGCGTCGCCAATCCACGCACCGGCTGGGTCCACAACACCAACGACTGGCCGTGGAGCGCGGCAGGGCCGGACAGCCCCCGCGCCGCCGATTACCCTCGCTATATGGATCAGGTGGGCGCCAATGCACGCGGCGCCCATGCCGACCTGCTGCTGACCGGCAGGCGCGGCTGGACGCCGGAGGGGCTGCGCGTCGCCGCCTATGACCCCTATCTGCCCGCCTTCGCGCGGCTGCTGCCGGGGCTGGTCGCGGCATGGCGGGCGCTGCCCCGCGCCGACCCGCGCCGGCAGGCGCTGGCGGCGCCGATCGCGACGCTGGCGCGGTGGGATCATCGCTGGGGATATGATTCGGTCGCGACCAGCCTCGCCGTCTTCTGGGGCGACCAGCTCTGGCGCGAGGTGGGCGATGTCGCGCAGGCGGAGCGGATGAACGTGCCCGATTATATCGCGACACGCGTCGATCCGGCCGCGACGCTCGCCGCGCTGGAGGCCGCGGTCGCGCGATTGTCGCGCGACTTCGGGACGTGGCGCACCCCGTGGCGCGCGATCAACCGCTTCCAGCGGCTGGACGATTCCATCCGCCCGCATTTCGACGACGCGCGGCCGTCGATTCCCGTCCCCTTCACCTCCGCGCAATGGGGCAGCCTCGCCTCGTTCGGGGCAAAGACCTGGCCGGGCACGCGGCGCTACTACGGCACCAGCGGCAACAGCTTCGTCGCGGTGGTCGAATTCGGGCCGCGCGTGAAGGCCAGTGCGGTGATGGCGGGAGGACAGAGCGGCGATCCCGCCTCGCCGCATTTCGCGGACCAGATCGACCGTTACGCCACCGGACGGCTGCGCCCGGTCTATTTCCACCCGGACGAACTCGCCGGGCACGTCGAGCGGACCTATCGGCCTGGGGGCTAGGCGACAGGCCGACGCCCCCGCAAAGAAAGGACTTGCCACAAACTGGACGATCGTCATGATTGTGCGACGCATCATTCAGGGGGGTGGATCGTGGACTGTCGCAGCGTGATGTGGATGACCGGCCTGGCCGCGGCGTCTCTGTCGGTACTGGCCGGGACGGCGTCGGCGCAGCAGGCGGATGGCGGGACGATCTTTCGCCAGCGGTGCCAGATGTGCCACGTCAGCACGCCCGGACAGCGCGCCGGGCTCGGCCCCAATCTGGCGGGTGTCGGCGGACGCAAGGCGGCCAGTACCGATTTCCTCTATTCCCCGGCGCTGCGCGCGTCCGGGCTGAAGTGGGACAAGCCGACGCTCGACAAGTTCCTGCAGGCGCCCGGCAAGATGGTGCCCGGAACGCGCATGGCGATCTCGGTGGCCAATCCGGCGGATCGCGCGGCGCTGGTGAACTATCTGGTCTCGCTACGAAAGTGATCCTTCGACGGTCGCCGGCACGTCGGGATAGGCCGACGCCAGTGGCCCCAGGACCGCGAACAGGTCGGACAGATGCGCCTCATAATGGCGCCAGTGATCGACCGCGTCGGTGAAGATCGGTCGCCGCACCTGTTCCGAACTGGCGGTGCGCACCGCGCGATCGTTCCGCCAGAAGGAGAGACACGCCTCCTCGAACGGCAGGCCGAGATGGTCGAGCAGCCGGCGCACCTCGCCCGGCGTGTCCGCCACCATCCGCTCGTAGATCACGCGATGGACATGGCTGGGCAGCACGCGGTCGATCGCCGCCAGATGCGTGACATAGTCGCGATAATAGCGGCCGATATCGGTCAGGTCGTAGGTGAACGTCTGACCGCGCGCGAAATGCTGTTTCCAGCCCGAAAAGCAGCAGGCGACGGGATGCCGCCGCGCATCGACGATCCGCGCATTCGGCAGGATCAGCCGGATCAGCCCGATGTGCTGCCAATTGTTGGGCATCTTGTCGATGAAAAAGGGGCGGTCGGTGCGCCGGTGGACGCGAGTCCGCTCGATATATTCCTCGCCCAGACGACGGCGGTCGGCGGGGGTCAGCGACGCGACCATCGCGCCGACATCGGCGAACTCGCCCTCGTCGACGCGCGCTTGCAGGCGCGCCGCGATCATCATCATGTCGGGCATCTCCATCGTCCCCTCCACCTGGCTGTGGCTGGAGAGGATCTGCTCGACCAGTGTCGAGCCGGATCGCGGCAGGCCGACGACGAAGATGGCGTCGGGCGCGGGACACCCGCCCTCCCCCATCCGCGCGATGAACGCCGGGGCGATGGTCTGCGTCGTCGCCGCCACCTCCGCCGCAAACGCATCCGCGTCATGCGCGATCGTCGCGCGGCGCAGGCGATTGCCGCGATCGTAGTGGTCGAACGAGGCCGCATAGTCGCCCGCGTCCTCCAGCGCCTTGCCGAGCGAGAAATGCAGGTGGAAGACGTCGTCGCCCCGATCGTCCCCGCCGACCGACGCCAGCGTGTCGAGCGCAGCGCGCATCGCCGCAATATCCGCCTGATCCAGCCGCACGGTCTTCAGGTTGGCGAGGCTCCACCACGCCTCCCCCATCGTCGGCTTCAGGGTCACGGCGCGGCGATAGGCGTGAATCGCCTCCGCCTGTCGGCCCAGCGTCTTGTGGACATGGCCCAGATTCTGCCAGACCTGCGGCTGCGCAGGCTCCTGCGCCAGCAGGCGTTGGTAGATCGCCGCGGCGGATTCCTGATCGCCCAGTCGGACGAGCGCCGAGGCCTTGAGCAGGTCGTGCCCTGCCACGCGCATCGGCGATCGCGTCAGGATCTCGGCATGGTCCAGCGCCTCGCGCAGCCGGTTGCTCTGGAGCAGCAGCCGCACCAGGAAATCGCGCGCCAGGTCGAACCCCGGGGCCTGATCGAGCGCCTCGCCGACCAGCGTCAGCGCATCGGCGATGTCGCCGCGCCGCCACCGCACCTCGCCCAGCAGCCGGGTCGCGACGGGATCGTCCGGATGCCGTCGCCGCCGCGCGTCGAGGAGGCGCTGCGCCTCGTCGAGGCGCCCGTCGTTCATCGCCATCGCCGCCTCGATGAGCGCGGGGTCGCTCGACGCGGCATGTACCCCCCGACAGGTCGGCGCGCCACGCGCCCTGATGGCGGCCGGCGGCGCGCAGCGCGCGCGCGAGCAGGAACCAGCCCGCGGCGACTGCGGGTTGCTGCCGCGTCAGCCGCTCCAGCGCTGCGATCGCGCGGTCGGTACGCCCGACGTCGACCGCGGCCAGCGCCAGCTCCCACCACAATGCCGGCACCGGCGCCTGTCGACGCGCCAGCGCCTCCAGCCGCGGCAGCGCGGCCGCCGCACGACCGACGCGGCGCAGGGCCTGGCAGGCCAGCAATTCCGCCGGGGGAAAACCGGGCACCTGCCGCAGCGCCGCCTCAGCCTCGGCGAGCGCATGATGGGGATCGCCGTCCAGTATCGCCGCCGCGCGCGACAGGTCGACGCGCCGGTCGCCGGCTGCAGGTGTCGCCATCACGTTCCCCATACGCCTCCCGATGATGTGAGCAGGTGCACAAAAACTCTCGCTCGCGGACGCACGATGATGTCGCGTCGTCTCGTCGATTCGACCCAATAATGCGCGCTTGACAGCGCGACCTCTGTTGGCTGTATTCAATCTAGGACGGTCGTTCTCAATATTGCAAGTGCGAACGAACCGGCTCTGTAGAGCGTCATGGCACCACGATCGGGTGGGTTGGTCTTCGGCATTCCGGCGTCTTCCTGATGTCGGGAATCGAGGTCGGCTGCCCATCGCCAACGGGTGCGAAGGCGTCGGATCGGCAGGCGGAACGCAGCGAGAGACCCGATACGGGGACCACACCCGAGCGGGCGACCGACAGGAGAGGCCTAGCAACGCGTAATCGGGGGATTTTACGCATGGCCAATCGTTGCCGTTCGCGCGCCGCGCATCTCTGCATCCTGGGCGCCACCACCTTTCTGACGCCCGTTATCCTGACCACCGCCGCCGCCGCGCAGACCGCGACCGAAGCGCCGCCGCCCGCCGACGACGATCCCGGCCTCGGCGACATCGTCGTCACCGCGACGCGCCGCGCCGAAAGCGTGCAGGCGGTGCCGATCTCGATGCAGGCGCTGGGCGCGGAGAAGATGGAGCAACGCCAGGTCAAGGGGTTGAGCGATCTCGCCTCCTTGATGCCATCGGTGTCGTTCGAGGGGATCGGTCCGGGGCGCAACACCGCGTTCTTCCGCGGCATCGTCCCCGCCGGCGGTGCCTATGCCTCGGTCGGCTATTATCTGGACGACATTCCCATCACCGGCACCGAAGTGCCCGACATCCATGTTTACGACCTGGAGCGCGTGGAGGCGCTGTCGGGTCCGCAGGGGACGTTGTACGGTGCCGGGTCGCTCGCCGGCACGATCCGCTTCATCACCAACAAGCCGAAGCTGAACAAGCTGGAATATGGCTATGACGCGGAGATCAACAAATACGGCAAGGGCGATCTCGGCGCGCAATATCAGGGCTATATCAACGTCCCGATCAACGACATGATGGCGCTGAGGACGATGGGTTACTATCGTCGCGACGGCGGATACATCGACAATACGCCCAACAAGGGCCGTTTCAACGATGGCCGTCCGGCGGTGTACCATCTCGGCGACGCGAATCCGGACACCACGATGCAGGTCAGCAACGCGGCGATCGCGCGCGACGACTATAATTCGATCAACGAATATGGCGGCCGCGCGATGCTGCTGATCGCACCATGGGACGGGTGGGAGATCACGCCCGAGATCACCGCGCAGCGACAGATCGCGCGCGGCTATTTCGGCTACGACCCCCGCGTCGGCGACCTGCAGGTGCATGACTATAACGCCACCCGCAACGACGACCGCTGGTACCAGGCCGCGCTGTCGATCCACGGCCATATCGGCGACTGGGACGTCGTCTCCGCCACCGGCTTCTTCAAGCGACGCACGAAAACGCTCAACGATTATACATATTACACCGTCACCTATGACGGGTTCGGTGTCGGATACGAAAGCTATCTTCAGTTCTTCGACAATTGCACCGGCACCGGCGCGGCGCAGAAATGCAGTCTGATCGATCCGACGCAATATTATCACGCCGACTGGAAGCGCAACAAGTTCACCCAGGAACTGCGCCTGACGACGCCGAAGGACTGGCCCTTCGATGTGACGGTCGGCGGCTTCTATCAGCGGCAGGCGAATCAGTCGAACACCTATTATGCGATCCGTGGACTCGACAAGATCACCGGCTATACGCAGACCGGGGGCGGCGACGTGCCCGGTGGCCTGATCGGCGTGCCGGCGGTGTTCGCGATCAGCGACGGCGCCTTCACGACGGACGTCATCAACCCCAACGGCAACCCGCTGGGCACGATGGCGCTGGGGACACCCGCGGTGAAGCAGGACGGCTTCTACATCGTCGAGCAGAACCAGCTCTATCACGATACCGCCGTCTTCGCGGAAGGGCATTACAACATCACGCCCAAGCTGAAGATCACGGGCGGCATACGATATTTCTGGACCGATTATGCGGTGAAGGGCTTCGCCGGCGTTGCCGCCTCCGCCGCCAACACCGTCACCTCCTATTACGTCCCGACCGGCAAGATGGGATGCCCGACGCCGCTGCCCGCCGAACGATTGCAGTGCCTCAACACCAACTTCCGCGCCGCCGACCAGACCGGGCGCTACAAGGAGCAGGGGGAGACGCACAAGGTCGCGCTCAACTGGCAGGTCACGCCCGACAAGATGATCTACGCCAATTACTCCACCGGCTTCCGCCCCGGCGGATTCAATCGACCGTTGCGGATCCGCTCGCTGGGGCCGGTCGACGTCGATCCGTTCAAGTCGGAAACGCTGACCAACTACGAATTCGGCGTGAAGACGACGTGGAACCGCATGTTCCGCTTCAACGCGGCGGTCTATTACGAGAAATGGAGCAATATCCAGTATAGCGTCGTGGTCGCCGGCGCGCAGGGTGCCGGGATGACCGGCAACGCCGGCATCGCGGATGTGAAGGGCGTCGAATATGACGCCGATCTGCGGCTCGGAAAGGTCACCATCTCGACGTCGGGCGCGTATAACGACGGCAAGTTGAAGGGCAATTTCTGCAATTTCGCGGTTGATGCCACGACGAAGGTGATATCGCAGCTCAGCTCCTGCACACAGGGCCAGAACGTCGGCGGCACGAACACCGGGACGCCGCAGGTCGCCGCGGCGGACGGCACCCGCCTGCCGCGCCAGCCGAAGTTCAAGGGCACGACATCGATCCGCTACGACACCGAGATCGGCGCGTTTCAGACCTATCTACAGGGGGCGGCGCTGTATCAGACCGGGGCGACCCAGGACCTGAACGTCTCCGACAACAACCTGCTGGTCTGCCCCGATACGGCGAAGGAGAACACCGTTGCGGGGCGGTCGTGCAGCACCAAGGGGTTCGTCAGCTTCGATTTCTCGGCCGGGATCAGCCGGGACAATTGGTCGGTCACCTTCTTCATCCAGAATGCGTTCGACAAACGCGGGCAGCTGACCACCAACACCTTCTGCTCCATCACTTTCTGTTCGGGATCGTCGCGTGTCTTCCCGATCAAGCCGCAATTCTTCGGCGTGCGGCTGGCGCAGAAGTTCTGATCGACGACGATGCAACGCGCACCCGCCGCAGGGCAGGTGCGCGTTACCTCAGGCGGTGTCCGCGTCGCGCAGCAGGCGCGAGGGAAGCGTGCGCGACAGGTCTGCGAGCGGATCCTCGTCGTGCAATGCTTCTGCGGCACAGGCGGCGATCCCGCTCATCTGCGCGACCGCGAAGCTGATGCCGTGCAGGTTGCGTGTCGGTGCGACGCCGTCGATCGGGCGCGGATAGCCCGCCGCGGCCACCGCGACACCTGCGCCGACGCGCCGGTAATGGCCGCGTGGGCAGTCCCAGTCCAGTTCCACTCCCAGTACGCTGTCCAGCGCGCCCGGCCAGCACGGCTGCGACTCGACCGCGCGTGCCGCGACGACCAGCACGCCGGCGGCAACGGCACGCTCGACGGCATCGGCGAAGGCGCCGCGATGCGCGGGATTGACCGACCCCAGGCTGAGGTTGACGATGTCCGCGCCGGCCTCGACGCTCCACGCGATTGCCGCGACCAATGCCGCAGCCGAGGCGCGTAACGCTTCGTGGAACACCCGCACCGTCACGATCTGCGCATCGGGTGCGCGTTCCTGGATCGCCGCGGTGACTGCGGTGCCGTGCCCCAGCCGGTCGAGCAGCGCATCCGGACCGTCCATGGTCGCGCCGTCCCGCGCCACCGCGACGCCGCCGCACAACTGCCGCGCATCGATGTGCGGATGGCGGGGATGCACGCCGCTGTCGACGACCGCTATACGGATTCCCCGCCCGGTGCGCGCGGTCACGCCCCGACCAGCGTCGTCGCGGTCGACACGGTCGCGCGCCCGCCGTCGATGCGCACGATCATGTCGGCGCGCGCCGCCAGCGACGGCTTGTGCGTGATGACGATCAGCGTCGCCTGCGGCATCGCCACGCGCAGCCGCTCCGCCACCAGTGCCTCGGTATCCTCATCGAGCGCGGCGGTGGGTTCGTCGAGGATCAGGACATCGGGGGTGCGCAGGAAGGCGCGGGCCAGCGCGACGCGCTGCCGCTCGCCGGCGGACAGCGCCTGCCCCCGCTCGCCCGCCGACGTCGCCAGCCCCTGTGGCAGCCGCGCGATCAACGTGTCCAGCCGCGCGACATGCGCCGCCGCGGCAATGCGCGCCGGCGCGACATCCTCCAGCCCGAAGGCGATATTCGCCGCGATCGTGTCGTTGAAGAGGAAGGGCGTCTGATCGATCAGGATGATGCGACGCCGCAGATCGTCCAGACGGACGTCGCGGACATCCACGCCGTCGATCGTCACCCGCCCCGCATCGACGTCCTGATAGCGCACCAGCAGGTCGGCAAGGGTCGACTTGCCCGCACCGCTCGGCCCCAGGATCGCGCAGAACGTGCCCGCGGGGATCGTCACCTCGATATCGGACAGGACCGCGTCGCGATCGTGCCGCTTGGCGACATGATCGAAGCGGATCGCCCCGGCAACGGGGGGCAGCGCGAGCGCATCCGGGCGCTCCACCACGTCGGCGGGGGTATCGAACAGCTCGACGATGCGCGCGAGCGATACCCGCGCCGAGGCCAATCCGCTCCCCAGCCCCATCAGCACCTGGATCGGCGCGAACAATCGCCCCTGATAGGTCATGAACGCGACCAGCGTGCCGATCGTCATCGTGTCGTGGATGATCATATAGCCGCCGTAGAGCATCGCCGCCGCGGTCGACGCGGTCAGCATCGCCCCCGGCAGTGCGCCCGCCGCGAACGAGGCGAGTTGCATTCGCAGCATCGCGGTGACGAACGCGTCGTTGCGCGTGCGGAAGCGGGCCACCTCCGCCTCGCCGGCGCGCAGCGCGGTCACGGTGCGCATCCCCATGACCGTGTCGACCAGGAAGCTGCCGAGATCGGCGCCGCGCTCGCGCATCTCACGCGTCAGCAGGGTCAACCGTCGCTGGCACCACAGGAACGCCACGATGCACGCGGGCACCAGCGCGGTACCCACCACGAACAGCCGCCAGTTGAGCCACAGCATCAGCGCCACGCTGCCCAACAGGAACAGGACGTTGCTCAGCACCGACAGCAAGGTGTCGGCGGCGACGCGCTGGACGTCGCTGACGTCGCTGTTCATCCGCGACATCAGGTCGCCCAGCCGGAACCCGCCGAAGAAGCGCGGCGACAGCGTCTGCAGATGCCGCAGCAGCGCAACGCGAATATCATACAGCATCGCCGCGGACAGCGCGACATGGCGGTAACTGGCGGCGATGTTCAGCGCGAAGCCGAGGATGGTGGCGCCCAGCAGCGCCGCCGCGACGATGGCGAGCGCCCGCATGTCGCGCTGAAGCAGCGCGTCGTCGATCAGCAGCTTCGACAGATAGGGTTGCGCCAGGTTCACCGCGGTCGACGACAGGCTGATGACGAGCACCAGCGCCAGCTGCGCCCCATAAGGCCACAGATAGACGCCGAGCCGGCGATAGGTGCGCCACCCGGCGATCGGAACGGGTTCGGTCATGCCACCAGCGCCCGCGGGACGAGGTCGTGGCCGTCCAGCACGAAGCGCGGGGGACCGGCGGCGGCGAGGCGCGCGGTGCACGCGTCATGCCCCCGCGCCAGCGCCGCGTGCGCCGCCTGCCACCATCCGCCGGTGCCACCGCTAAGGTAGAAGGGGGCACATAATTGCAGGTGGCGGCGCATCGCCGCGGTCAGCATCGCATCGTAATGGCCACGCAGCGCATCCGGATCGCCACCGTCGGCGATGCCGCCGATCACTGCGGCAGCGAGGATCGCGGCGCGTACCGCCTGCGCGGTGCCGTCCCCGGCGATCGGATCGAACGCGATCGCCGCGGAGCCGCACGCGATCCAGTCCGGGCCGGTCAGCTGCGGAGCGAGCCGGGGAGCGGGATCGAACATCTCGTGCGGCGCGTCGCCCGTTACGATGCGCGGCGCGATATGGCGGCTGCACCGTAATGCCTCATCGATCGGCCCACCGACCGACAGCAGCCACGCGGCACCCGCCGCATCCGACGGGATCAGGAACAGCCATCCGGCGTCGATCGCCTCGATCCAGCTGTCGGTCGCGGCGGCGCGGTCGCACAGCCGCACCATTGTCGCCCATGCCACGCGCGTGCCGAAGCGCATCATCGGTGCCACGTCGCGCGGACGCGTGCGGACGGTCATGTCCCCCGTCATCGCGTCGTCGGTCACCGCATCGCACGCCAGCGCCGCGGCGAGCGCGGTTCCGCTGACGACGATCGCGTCGTGCGGCATCGTCGCCGGCACCGCGCCGCCCCAGGCGACGATGCGTCGCGTGATCCGATGCGCCGTCGCCAACAGATCGGGGCGATCGAAGACGTCGCGGATCAGCGCGACCGCCGTCGCGCTCAGCATCACCACCGGCGCGCCCCCGCCAGCGCGCGGCATCGTGCGCGTCGGCAGGCCGCGTCGCGTCAGCACGTGTGCGCAACAGGCTGCGGCGATGCCGGAGCCGTCGATCGCGACGTTCACGCCATCGCGCCTTCCCGCGTCACGGTCGCGGACGCCTCATTGCGAGACGACAAGTCCGGCCATGGTCGCGTCGTTGCCGATGTCCCAGGTTCTCTCCAGCTTCAGCGTGCGCGCGTCATAGACCTCGATATCGTAGCTCGCGCCATAGATGTAGAGCTTCGTGCCATCGCCCGACATGCCGAACTGGAAGCGCGTCCGGCAGGGAAATTCGGCCTTGTCGGTCAACTGGTTGGTCGTGAGATCGAAGCGCCAGAACTCGCACCTCTTGTTCCCCAGCAACCCGGTGGTGGCGACGGTATAGCCCTGCTTGCCGTCCGGCGTGACCTCCAGCCCCGCCAGCGTGGTCGGCGCAGGCCCGATCGGCGCGAAGGAGAAGCGCCGGGTGGCGAGGTCGATCCGTGCGACGCCGAACACCTTGTTGTGCACATAGGGGTCGGCCGCGCTGAACAGCGACACGAACTGTCCCGGGGTCCGGATCGCCTCGACCCCGCCGCCGAAATTGACCGCTTCATAGCCCGCGATGTCGGACTTCGCGAGATCGATCCGCTCGACCGCCTTCAGGTTCGACGTCGCGACGACGATCGCCTTGTCGCGGAAGACGTAGAAGAACTGCCCGTCGGGCGACAGCGCATAGGCGGCGCGATAGGGCGCGCCGGGCGTATCGTCCTCCGCCTCCATGTCGACCGCGCGCACGACCTTGTGCAGTTTCAGGTCGACGACGGTATATTGCGGCTTGCCGATGCGGTAGCGGTCGATGTCCTTGTCGATGCGTTCCGCGACGGTGTAGAAATAACGCCCCGCCGCATCGGCGACACCGCTGTAGAAGCGGTATTTGGTCGTCGGCGTATTCAGGCTGAAGCTGTCGGTGATCCGCCCGCTCGCCACGTCGAACGTCTCGATCCCGCCCGTGGTGATCGTGGAGACGTAGATCCTGCGGCGATCAGCCGACTCCAGCAAGCCGGTCGGCAATCCGGTGGACAGCGTGATGCGGCGCGTCACCTTCCCGCTCGCCTCGTCGAACAGCAGCAGCACGTTGGGATAGCCGCCCATGTACATCGTGCCGGCGTGGAGCGGGCCGGGCAGCAGCGCGAGCATAAGGGCGACGGCGGTGCGGAACAGGGTCATCGGGCACCTCTTCGAAGGCAGCGGGCGGACGATGCGACGATCACGGGAAAACCAGGTCGAGGCTGCGCCAGTCCTTCGTGGCGACGGCGCAATTGCTGGCCCAGTCGGGCGAGTAATTGACATGGTCCGGCACCTGCACAGGCCAGAAGCAGGTGACGTAGCAATCGTAGATGTCGCGCTCGACCGGCTGGCACAGCCCCGCGGTGCCGCCGCCGGCATCGACCTCCCACCCCGGCGAGAAGGCGAGCGAACAGCCCATCGGCACATGCGGGCGCGGTGCCTGCTGGAGCGCGACGACGTCTTCCGCCAGCATCGCCGCGGCCTCGTCGATCCGCGACGCCTTCTTGTTCAGCGGTCGAAGATGCTTCATGCCAGCGCCTTTCTGTCAGCGAAGCGTTCCAGGAACGCGGGGTTCTTCGCCGCCAGTTCGCCGTAGATGCGCAGGCAGCGGTCGGTCCAATCGCGGATCCAGTCGCAATAATGCAGGTTCGCGTGGCCGGTATCGCCGTAGCGGACGAACGCCTCGTGATGGCACCCCCCGGCGCACAGCGGCCGCGCCCAGCAACTCTGGCAGGCATATTTCGCATCGACGTGGCCGCGCGACAGGAAATCGCCCTGCTTGTCGCGGTCGATCCCGGTCGAGACATGGCCCAGCGTATGCGTGTCCGCATCGGTGAAGCGGTGGCACGGCGACAGGTCGCCCGACGGCCCGACGCCGAGCAGCCCCAGCCCCGCGCCGCAGGGGTGCGACTTGTGGACACCCTGGATCAATTCGCTGATCGTCTCGCTGACGTTCGAGAAGCCGTGCGACCGCCCCTGCAGCGCATGGTCCAGCCATTCGTCGGCAAGCGCGTGGAATTGCGACAGGATGCCGTCCATGTCGCCGGCATCGATCGCATAGGTGCGCGCGTCGCCGCTGGTGACGGGCGCGAAGCCGACTTCGTGGAAGCCCAGATCGTCCTTCAGGTGGCGATAGATGCGCAGGACGTCGGTCACCCCCTGCGTCAGCGTGACGCGCGCGGTGATGGCGCGCGTGCGATGGCCCGCGATCAGCGCGCGCAGCCGCGGTTCGACCACGGCGTAGCTGCCCTTGCCGTTCTTGTAGATGCGATGCTTGTCCTGCAGGTCGGGCGGGCCGTCCATGCTGACCGTCACCCCGATCGCATGATCCGACAGGAAGGCGATGATCTCGGGCGTCAGCAGCGTCGCATTGGTCGTCAGGCTGAACCCGATCCGCTTGCCCGCCGCCGCCGCGCGGTCGGTGGCATAGCCCACCACCTCCTTCAGCAGCGGGAAGTTCATCAACGTCTCGCCACCGAAGAAGGTGATGTGGACGCCCTTGCGATCCGCCGACTGGTCGAGCAGGAAATCGACCGACTCCTTCGCGGTCTCCAGCGACATGTACTTCTTCTTGCCCTGCGGCGTGGCGATCTTGTCGGCGCCGAATTCGTAGCAATAGGTACACGCCAGATTGCACTGGTTGGTGATGTTGAGCACCAGCGCCTGTAGCGGGAAGTCGCGCGGCGGGGTGGACGGTGCCGGCGCATAGGCGGCCTGATCGCTGACGATCACGCCGGCGAACCGCAGCTCGCGTACCAGATCCTCCGCATCGGCCGCCGGCATGCCCCCGCCCGCCAACGCGCCGACGAGGTCGCCATGGCCCATCGCTTCGCGTTCGAGGTGTTCCAGCACGGCCTGCGCCGCCGTATCGAGCTGGAAGATCGCGCCCGCACTGACCAGATAGATGAACCGCGCATCCGCCGCGGCGAAGGAGTGATATTCGCCCGGGCGATAGCGGTGCGATAGCATGACGGTCATTGGGCGACCTCCGGCTGGTCCCAGCGCTGGTACGCGGGCACGCTGACGACGAGATAGGCGCGCGCGGTCAGCGGCTGGCCGAAGCGATCCTTCTCCGATCGCGCGGTCGCCACGACCCAGACATCGCCGTAATTGTTGCGCCCGAAGCGGCGCGCGGGGTTGGGGCCGTCCGCGCCCGGGGTGAACAGCGCGGTCGGGCTCAGCGTGCCGACGAACGCCTTGTCGTCGTCGTTGAGCACCGAGGTGAACTCCTCGACGCGCCAGTCGACATCGACAGGCCCGAGCTTCACGTCGTCGGGCGTATTGGGCTTGCCGTCGGGGCCGTTGGCATAGCCGATCGCCTCGAACTGGCCATAACCCTTCGGATGCGCCTCGCCGCCAAGCCGCGCCAGCCCCGTCTCCGGCACCACCTCGAGGAAATCGATCCGCTGATAGACCGGCAGCGCCTGCGTCAGCACCGCGCCGCGGAGGCCGATGTCGCGGCGCCCGGGAACGGCGTCGGCGGCAACGTCCGCGACGACCACGACATCGTCCGGCCCGGCGCGCTCCACCTTCGTCACCGTGACGCCCTCGCCCAGGTTGACGTCCGCCGCGGTCAGGTCCGCGGGCAGGTTCGCGCCCGCGACATGGACTCTGGCGCCGGTCGTCCCGGCGCGCAGCGCGACCGGCCCGACGGCGGCGATCGCCGGCTCCGCCCCTTCGCGGGTCAGCTTCACGTCGAAGCCGAACTCATGATATTCGCCCCAGAACCAGCGACCTTCGGCGCTCTTCTGATCGGGCGCGAACCACAAGGCCTCGCGCGTGGGCTGGTTGGGATCGTCGACCGCCGTGGCCGCCGCCGGCCCTGTCGACCGGCCGCGCCAGGAATAGCCGCCATAGACCAGCCCCGACCCGCGCCGCGTCAGCGCCGGGCCGCCGGTCAGCGACCGCAGCGTGGTGGTGGTGGCGAACTCCTCCGCGGTCTTGCCCGGCGCGATCGTCATCTCGCCGACGTAATCGCCACGCCCCGGCAAATGCGCGGACACCAGCCATTTGCCCGCCAGATAGGGCGCGCGGATGCGCGGGCGCCAGTTGCCCCATTCCAGCGTGCGCAGCGGCGCCGCCTTCTGGATATAGTCGAGTGCGACCTGACCGTTGGTGACCGCCGGCGTCCCCGGCGGCGTGGGCGGCACGCCCGGCGCGGGATCGATCGCGCGCCGGTATTGCGCTTCCGCCTGCGAATACATCGCCACATGCATGTCCTGCAGCAGCTTCCACTCCACCTTCGACCGCCGCCACGACAGCGGCTGCGCAAAGGCGTGGCAGGCGGCGCACGCCTGGCGCACGCTGTCGTTCGGGATCGCGCTTTCGTCGACGATGCGATGCTCCGGCAGGTACATGACCGGCTTCGCCTCCTCCGGCGCCAAGCCGTGGAAGGTCGCGAGGTAGCGCACGATCGCACGCGACTCGTCGGGCGTGACCTGCAGGCCGTTCAGCCGCACCATGCGCTTGATCGCCTGCGACCAGCCCTCCGGCGTCGTGCGCAGCCAGGAGATGCGCGACAGATTGCCCTTGGCATCGGGGGCATGACAGGTGCCGCACTTCTCCGTGGTCAGCGCATCGGTGACGGGGATGCCCTCCTCGGTTTCGGTGCGTGACGCATCCGCGACCGGGTTGGACGGCGGCGCCGCGTCGCGCGCATTGGCGTGCGCGACGGCGACCAACGTCCCCGCCAGCCCCAGCAGCAGCAGTCGCGGGCGGTGGGATCGCGACGCCGTCATCGCCGGCGACGCGGGCGCCGCCGCGGTGGATCCGTCAATGCGTGGTGGGATGGTCATGCGCGGCCTAGCCCCCTGTGGACGCAGCTGGATTCGGGGTGCCCCGTATCCCCTCGACTCGAGAGACTGGACAAACGTCCTATATTGGTCAAGCGATTTGTGCGGCTGCGAACGGGAGCGTTGCGACGCGGTAAAAATACCTGTCAGCCGGGCTCGCCGGGGTAGAAGCGGCGCAGCGAAACCGGTGCGTGACAGTGCCGGATCGCAGTAGCGACATGCCGCGCACGCTCCTCGCGCAGCGATACCGACGACAGCGCCGCATGCCGGTCCTGCGCCACTTCGGCGGCGGTGAACGGACGTGCCTGCGCTGGCGTGCTGGCGCCACCGAGCCCGAACACGACGAAATTGACCAGGTCGGCGAGCTGCTGATTATCCGTGATGCGGCTGTGCGCGACGTTCGGTAGCCGGACGAGATAGGCGCGCGTGTCGGCGTTGCACATGAAATAGCCGACGCGGTCGCGCAACTCCGGTACCCTGGCGGGCGCGGAACGCCCGTCGGCGCCGTGGCAGCCACCGCAATGCTCGATATAATCGGAGCGCGCGAGCACGGGATCGGTGATCGCCGCAGGCAAGGACGGGCGCGGCGACGTGGCGGCGGCGACGGTGGCGATCGCCATCCCGCCCGACGCCAGTGCGGCGATCCGCCATCCCGCCGCCGCCAGCCACCCGAGCGCCATGGTTCAGCCCGCGGCCCCCACCAGCACGGCGGTGGAGCAATGATATTCCATGCTCGACGTGCCGAAGCACCAGATCACGTCATTGTTGAGTTGCGGCGTGTAGAGCTGCGTTTCGCGATCGGTATTGTCGCACTCGCACTGGCCGCACGTCGGCTTGCCGCAGCAATCGCGGTAGGCGATCAGATAGGCCTTGCCATCGTCCGGGTTGATGCAGGTGCCCACCCACGACACGGGCGAGGGCTCCGCACCCGGCGGGCAGCTGTGGATGCCGCCGCCGCAACAGGTGCACAGCGCGCCGTCGATCGCGCAATAGCGCCAGTAGTCGCACTTCGTCTCGTCCTTCGTCTGCGCGTTGCGCGCGAAGACGGTCTTCGCCTCGGGCGAGCGATCGAGCTTCGACGCCTGCGCGCGGCTGACCGGCAGCAGCGGGAAGGCCGGCGCCGCGACCAGCGCCAGCCCCAGGCGCGACAGGATCCCGCGGCGCGACGTGCGCCCAGCGAAGGTACGAAGGACGGTTTCGCCGATGGCGTCCGCATCAAGAAGCTTCATATGCCCATTCCCCCCGTTCGACGCCGTTCAGGCGGCCTCGACCTTCAGCGTGGCGATATAGTCCTGCACCGACGCGATCCCCATTTCGTGCGCGACGATCAGGCTCTCCAGATGTTCGCGGCTGTTCACCAGCCCCTTGGACAGCACGGTGCCATCCACCGCCAGCAGCACCGCAAACGGCAGCTTGGCGACGCCGAACGCGCGCCCCACCTCGGGGCCGTTGACGAACGGATAGGCCTCGATCCCCTGCTGCGCGATCAGCGCACGCTGCGCCACAGGATCGTCGTCGCCCACGAACGTCAGCGCCACCCGCTCATGCCGCGCGAACGAGCGCGCGGTCGGGATCATCGACTTGCAGAGCGGGCATTGCGCCGACACGAACATCAGCAGCCGCAGCCCCGCGCCCGGCGCGGCGCCGCCCACGACGGTCGCGCCGCCGTCGAGCAATGTCGCGGGCACCGCCGCGGGGCGATCACCCACGCCCACGCCGCCCGCGGTGGTCAGCGCGCCCGCCGGGGCGACGCGGACGTGGAGCACGCCCACCTGTCGCGCCACCGCAAGCAGCGCCACGCCGAGCGCCAGCACCATCAGCCAGGATAGCGCCTGGGACACGATCAATATCGTCATCATGCTCGATTTATCTCCCCATGGCCCGCGACGGCGTCGACGGCAGCGCGGCGATCGCGTTGCCGATCAGATAGCAAAGGAACAGCGCCGCGCCGGTCACCGCGGCAACCAGGATCGCGGCGGCGCCGTGCGGAGCGTCGAGGACGGTCGCAGGCAGCAGCGACGCCGCGAGCGCGACGTTGCGCGCCACCGTCCCCCAGCCGAGCGGCTGGCGCAGCGCCGAGAGTCCGCAGCCGCAATCGATATTTCGGCGCCCACGCCGGATGTTGACCGCCATGGCCGCCGCGAAGGCGAGCAGCAGCGCGATGCCGGCACCGGGTGCCCATGGCCGCAGCCCCGCCACCAGCGCGAGCCCGAGCGCGATCTCCCCCCACGGCAGCGCGCGGGCGACCGGCGCGACGAGCGACGCGGGCAGCAGTCGATAATCGGCCACCACCCCCTCCACCAGCGACCGGTGGCGCAGCTTGACCAATCCCGCCGCGACGAACATCAGCCCGGCGCCGATCGAGGCGGCCAGCGCGGCGATGGCAAGGCCGTCGGCGCCGTCCATCGTCAGTAGGGATTGACGACGGTGATGACGCCGCCGCCGGCATTCTTGATCTCGTGCCGCCGCTCGCCGGTCACGGCGTCGACGACGATCGCGGTCTTCCCCTCGCCATCCAGATAGAGCATCGGCGTGGCGGTCTGGCTGACCTCGATGTTGTTCATCGGCTTGTCGAGCGTGAAGCGTTTCACCACCTTCTGCGTGGCGAGGTCGACGTCCCAAACCTCGGTGCCCGATGCCTTGTGCGACCAATATTCGCCCATGTGCATCAGCACGAACAGGTGGCCGGAGGGGCGGTGCAGCGCCATCGGCTGGCGTCCGCCGGGCAGCCAGTTGACCTCCAGCGGCGTCGTCTCGCCGGGGCGCATCCCGGCCGCGGCCTGGATCGAGAAGGGCGCGGCCACCACCGGCGCTGCCCCCACCGTCGCGGTATAGACGAGCCCGGTATAGGTCAGGAACACCGCCCGCTTCTTCGCCGCATCATAGGCGTAATTGTCGAAGATCGGATCGTCGGTCGCCTTGAAGAACGGCGCGGTGCGCGTGATCGCGGGCTTGCTGCGCGTCATGTCGACCGTGGCGATCGACCCGTCGGAGCACAGGGCGGAGAAGCCCACACCCGGATTGGGCATCAGGCTGGCGCAGCCGGGCAGTTCGACGTTGCGGCGGAACTTCCGCGCGGCCAGGTCGACCACGTTGACCGAGGACGCGGGATCGAGATTGTACACATAGGCCCAGCGGCCGTCGTCGCTGATGACGAAATTGTTCTTGCGCGCGCCGATCAAAATGCGCCCGGGGATCGCGATCTCCGCCTGCAGCTTCATGTCGCGGGCGTCATAGACCGACACCATGTCCTGCCGCGTGCCGCGATCGCGGTGCGACCAGATCGATTCCGCGACGTAATAATATTTGCCGGCGGGATCGATCGCGAAATCGGTCAGACGGCTGGTCTCCACCATCCCCTTCATCTTGCCGCTGCGGCCGTCGAAGATGGACGTGCCGGGCTGATCCCATCCGCCGTCGACGAAGAACCAGTCGGGCTGCGGCGGATCGGCACGCATCGTGTCCGACACCTCCGGCTGCAATTCGGTCTGGGCGGGCGCGGCGCTGGCGGCGATCAACAGGCCGCTGCCGATGGCCGCAGACGCGATGGCGCGAAACATCCTCATTGGTCGACTGTCCCCCCTGCCGATACGAATCAAGTTTGGACATGTGTCCAGATTTCGTCAAGCGGCCGATCGCGTTTTTTCGGGATAGCGCGACAAGGATGGAGCGCCCGCCCCCACGAGCAGCGCGCCGCACCCGCAGGCCAGCGACGCGAGCGCGCCGCCGGCCAGCCCGGAAACGCCGGCCAGCGCGGTAAGTCCGGCACCCGCCAGCGGCCCGGCGATCATGCCCAGCGGATGGGTACAAGCGACGAAGCGGCGGAAGACGGCATCGTCGCTGGCCGCGGCGGCGGCGCCCGAACAGCGGATGATGATCGCGGTCGAACCGATGTTCAGCAGCACGATCGCGCCCACGAACAGGGTACGATCGCCGAGCGGGGTAAGCACCAGCGGCGCGAGGAGACACGCGCTCGCGGCCAGCCCGGTCAGCGGCAGCGGCCACCGCCGCCGCTCGCGCATCATCGCCAGCGCAGTCGCGGCGCCCGTGATCGATCCGATCGCGACCGCGACGCCGATCGCACCCGCGTCGAAGCCATGGTCGGTCGCCAGCGCACCAGCCGAACTCCACACCATCATCGTCGCGCAGATGAAGGCGAAGGTGGCGAGGGCGAGCGCCCAGGCGATGGGTGATGTCGCGCGCGCAACACCGCGCGGGGCCTCTTCCCGGACGACCGACGGCGCACCCGCGACCAGCAGTGCCACGACCAGCGGCACCAGCGCGAGCGCGAGCAGCGTCGCGCGCGCGCCGGCGGCGTGCGACAGCGTCGGCAGCGCGAGCGCGGTCACTGTCGACAGCAGCAATTGCGACAGGAACACGGTGGCATAGGACCGCGTCGGGTGCGTCGCCGCTGCCGCGCCCATCGCCTCGGTATAGACGATCCCCATCGCCACGCCGAACGTCGCGCGGATCGCCAGCATTGCGGCAAGATCGCGCGCGACCCCGGTCGCGATGGCCGCCACGATCGCCACCAGCGCGGCGAACAGGCTTGCACGCCGCGGCAGGAACGGCCGGCGCCGCCACACCAGCAAGGCGCCGATCGCCATCCCGCCCTGCGTGGCGCCGACGATCCAGCCATGCGTCTGCGCCGGCAGTCCGCCGGCCTGCGACAACAGCGTCAGGAACACGGGATCGATGCCGGGCTGCAGGCATGCCAGCGCGGCAACGACGATCGCGCGCCACGGCGCACGCGCGGAAGATGGCTCCATTCAAGACCTCACAACGACCCGCGCCTTGCGACGCCCGCCGTTCAGATCATCCCCCGATACGCCCCACGATGATGGCCGCCGTCAGTTCGCGACCGGCGGCAGACCCGCAATGTCGCGCGACGTGACCGTCCTGGCAAGATCGACCAGCCATTTCGCCGCCAGCGCGGTGATCGCGGGCATCTTGTGCGCCCAGGGCTTCTCATAGCCCAGGAACGGCGTCGTCCCCTCCATCGACGCGCTGATGTACAGCGACACGGTATGGACCTCGTCGGGGGAAAGCGCCGGGTTCACCAGCGCCACGTATTCGCCGATATAATCGTGCACGCGCTGGTAGAACAGGCGCACGCGATCGGCGACGAAGTCGTTATGGTTGGCGAGCGCCCACAATTCCGAGAACAGCCGCGTCGTGCGCTTGCCGCGGATATCGTCCAGGCAGAGCACGATCAGCAGCCGCAGCTGCTCCTCCGCGGGGACGGAGGGGATGCGCACCATCTCCGCCAGCACGCGCGAGTAATTCTCGATCAGATCGTCGAGCAGCGTCTGGACCAGCAGCTCCTTGCGCGGGAAATGATAGCTGACGTTGCCGACCCGCATGTCGCAGCGCGCGGCGATGCGACGGATCGTGAAAGCGACCGCGCCTTCGTCGATCAACAATTCCAGCGCGGCTTTCAGGATGGCGTCCACCGTCTCGGCACCGCGTGCGTAGATGCCGGGTCGCGTAGGAGCGGTGACGCAATTCATACGATACTCAGTGGCTTATCGAAGCACGGCTTAACGCCGTAGAACCCGCCCCGGGCAATGGCAAGAGCGCAGCCGCTTGACGAAAACTGGATAGATGTCCAACATTCGGACGGTGGCGGTGACCGGGGGGACACGGATGGCGACGACGATCACGGTGAACGGCACGTCCCGCAGCGTGGATGCCGATCCCGACAAGCCGTTGTTGTGGGTGCTGCGCGAGGATCTGCGGCTGCCGGGCACGAAGTTCGGCTGCGGCGCGGGACTGTGCGGCGCGTGTACCGTCCTCGTCGATGGCGAGGCGATCCGGTCGTGCCAGACGCCGGTCGGCACGATCGCGGGGCGGACGGTCACGACGATCGAACATGTCGCGACGCTGCCCGCCGGTGCGCGCGTCGCCGCGGCCTGGATCGCGCTGGACGTGCCGCAATGCGGATATTGCCAGGCCGGGCAGATCATGTCCGCTACCGCACTGCTGTCGCAGACGCCGCATCCCTCGCCCGCGGAGGTCGAATCGGCGATGTCGGGCAATATCTGCCGGTGCTCGACCTATCTGCGGATCCGCGCCGCGATCGCGCAGGCGGCGGGGGCGGCGGCATGACCGCGCGCGCGGCCATCGATCGCCGCAGCTTTCTCGCGGTGTCGGTGCTGGCGGGTGCCGGGCTGGCGTTCGACGCGCGCATTCCGCTGCTGGCGCAGGGCGCGGCGGGTGCGGTGGCGATCAACGTCTTCGTCCGGATCGCGGCCGACAACACGGTGACGATCGGCGCCAAGAACCCGGAGATCGGCCAGGGCGTCCGCACGATGCTGCCGATGCTGATCGCGGAGGAGATGGACCTCGACTGGACGCAGGTGCGGATCGAGCAAACGCTGGCGAACGACGCGCTCTATGGTCCGCAAGTGGCGGGCGGCAGCCGCGCGACGCCGGTCAACTGGCTGCCGATGCGCCAGGTCGGCGCGGCGGCGCGGCAGATGATCCTGACCGCTGCGGCCGCGGAATGGCGCGTCGATGCCGCGACGCTGTCGACCGATCGCGGTCATGTGGTCGACGCATCGGGCGCACGCCGCATGCCCTATGCCGCCTTCGCCGCGCGCGCCGCGGGGCTGCCCGCGCCCGATCCGACGACGGCACCGCTGAAGGCGGCGGAGCGCTTCCGCATCATCGGCACGCCGGTCCGCGGCGTCGACACGCCGGCGATCGTGCGCGGGCAGCCGCTGTTCGGCATCGACACCGATGTCCCGGACATGCTCCACGCCGCGATCCTGATCAGCCCGGTGTTCGGTGCGACGATCGCCAGCCTCGACGACCGCGCGACCCGCGCCGTGAAGGGGGTGGCCGCGGTCGTCCCGCTCAACAGCGGGCTGGTCGGCGAGGGACGGACGGATGCGGTCGCGGTGGTCGCGGACAGCTGGTGGACCGCCAGCCAGGCGCGCCGCACGCTGGCGGTCACCTGGTCCTCACCGCCGGCGGGCGATCACGACACCGCCGCCTATGACCGCGCGGCCACGACCCTGATGGAGCGCGAGCCGCAGCACGACCTGTATCGCAGCGGCGACGCGGCGGCGGCGATGCGCGGCGCGCACCGCCTCGTCACCGCGCGCTACGACTATCCCTTCCTCGCGCATGCCACGCTGGAGCCGCAGAATTGCACCGCGCTGTTCCGCGACGGGCAGCTTGAGCTATGGGCGCCCAGTCAGTCGCCCGCCGCCGGGCGCAAGCTGACCGCTAAGGCACTGGGGATCGATCCGCAGGCGATCACGATCCACATGACGCGAATCGGCGGGGGGTTCGGCCGTCGTCTGATGAACGACTATATGGTGCAGGCGGCGTCGATCGCGAAGGCGGTGCCGGGACGCCCCGTCAAACTGCTGTACGATCGCGCCGATGATATCCGGCACGACTTCTACCGGCCGGCGGGGTGGCATCGGCTGACCGCCGGACTGGACGCGGCGGGCGCGATCGTCGCGATCCGCGATCATTTCGTCAGCTTCGGCACTGCCGGCGAGCCTGCGATCGCCGCGGAGATGAGCCCGCTGGAATTCCCCGCGCAGCTCGTCCCCGCGGTGCATTACGGCGCATCCTATCTCGCCACCACCGTTCCCACCGGCTGGCTGCGCGCGCCGACCAGCAATGCGATGGCGTTCGTCTTTCAGGGGTTCCTCGACGAGGTGGCGGAGGCGGCCGGGCTCGACCTGCCCGAACTGCTGCGCCGGACGCTGGGCGCGGCGCGCACGCTGCCGCCGCCGGCACGTGGCGCCGCCTTCGACACGGGACGCGCGCGCGCCGTGATCGAGGCGGTCTGCACCCGCGCCGGATGGCGTCCGGCGCGCGGCCACGGCCTGCCGCGCGGCGGCGGCCGGGGCCAAGGGTTCGGCTTCTACTTCAGCCACGCCGGCTATTTCGCCGAGGTCGTCGACGTCACGGTCGGCGACGGCGGCGTGGTGCGGGTCGACAAGGTATGGGTCGCGGGCGACGTCGGCCAGCATGTCATCAACCCGCTGAACGCGGTCCATCAGGTGCAGGGCGCGGTGATCGAGGGGATCGCGCAGGCGATCCTGGGCCAGACGATCGAGGTGCGCGGCGGCGCGGTGGTGCAGGAGAGTTTCGCCGACTTCCCGCTGCTGCGGATCGACGGCGCGCCGGCGGCGATCGACGTGGTCTTCGTGCCGTCCGCCGCGCCGCCGACGGGGCTGGGCGAGCCGGCGCTGCCGCCCGTCATCCCCGCGCTCGCCAACGCCGTCCATGACGCGACGGGCAAGCGGTTGCGCAGCCTGCCGCTGCGCCTCGCCTAGCGATCGGTCGGACGCGGTGGGGCGTCAGAAGATGGTGTAGCCGCCGTCGATGACGAAACTGTCGCCGGTGTGGAAACGCGAGGCATCGGACGCCAGATAGACCGCGATCCCGCCGAAATCCTCCGGCTCGCCCCAGCGTCGCAGCGGCACCCGGCCGATCACCTTGTCCTCGAACCGCTTCTGGTTCTGCAGCCGCGCGGTCATGTCGGTCGTGATCCATCCCGGCAGCACCGCATTGGCGCGGACGCCCCAGCGCGCATATTCGACCGCGATGCCGCGGATCATCGGCAGCACCGCACCCTTGGCGGCGGCATAGGCCTGGTTGCGGGGCGCGCCGTGCAGCGCGCTGGTCGACGAGGTGACCAGCAGCGATCCGCCGGCATCGCCGCGCTCGGCGCGTTCCCGCATGTGGCGCGCGGCGGCGCGCAACGTCCAGAACACGCCGTCCAAATTGACCGCCAGCACGCGCCTCCACGTCTCGGTCGGCATCGCGTCGAAGCTGGGCGCGGCCAGCCCCATGCCCGCGTTCGCGGCGACGAAGTCCAGCCGTCCGGCGTCGCGCACGGCGGCGGCGATCCCCGCCTCGACCGCCTGTTCGTCGGCGACATCGACCCGCTCGACGGTCACGCGCGTGCCGTGGCGCTGCAATCGCTCCAGCGCGGCGGCGTTCTTGTCGGGCTTGTTGCCCCAGATGATGATATCGGCGCCCGCCGCGGCCAGCGCCTCGGCCATGCCCAGCCCGATCCCGCCGTTGCCTCCGGTTACCAGAGCCACCTTGCCGGTGAGATCGAACGGGGCATAGGGCATGGTCAACGCACTCCGGTACAGCTGCTCGCGGCGATCGAACGTGCCAGCCATCGCCGGCCCGTTCAAGCCACGCGTCACTGCGCGAGCCGCCTCGACACCAGAAATATCATTGATTTGACACGATTTTCACGTCATCCCCGATGCTTCACACGGCGTCGAGGGGCGGAGTCGCGGCCCCTGACCCCGGATATTATCATCGAGGAGACTTCTACCGCGATGCACTTTCCCCTCCCCTTCGACGAGGCGGCCCGTCAGCGGGCGGTCGATGCATCGGGCGTGACGCGTCGCGCCGCCAATCCGGAGCTGCAACGGATCGTCGAACAGGCCGCCTCGCTGGCCGGCGCGCCGATCGCCGCCGTGTCGGTGATCGATCGCAGCCGTCAGTGGTTCGCCGCCAGGGTCGGCATCGACGACAGCGAGCGCCCGCGATCCGAATCCTTCTGCGCCTTCGCCATTCTGCGCCCCGGCGAGCCGCTGATCGTGTCGGACGCGACGCTGGATCCGCGCTTTTCGCACAATCCGGCGGTGCTGGGGCTGCCGCATGTGCGCTTCTATGCCGGCATTCCGCTGGTGGATCGCGCCGGATTCGCGCTCGGCGCGCTGTGCGTCGCCGATACGCGGCCCCGGCACGAGGCATTCGACGCCTATGATCTCAGCCATCTTGCGCGTGAGGCCGAACGCCTGATGCAGAATTGAGCGAGCGGGACGCCGCCGGGCGACGGCGTCCCGATCTCTTCAGAAGCCGACGCGCAGCGACAGCGATGTGGTCCGCGCGTTGATTGCGCGGGCGCGCACGATGCCGTTGGCCGGGATCACCGCGTCCTCCGCCTCGGTGAAGCCGTTGGCGTCGAACAGGTTGTTGCTGTTGAGCGAGACCAGCACCCGATCGGTGGCGCGGAACTGCACGAAGGCGTTGACCACCGTATAGCCGGGCAGCTTCAGCTGGTTGGTGTCCTGCGTATAGCTGCTGGTCGTGCCCAGCATGTTGGCACCGACGGTGAGACGGTCCAGCTCCACCTGCGGCGTCGCCTGGAAGATCAGTCGCGCCTGGCGTCGCGGCGTGTTGCCGACGACAGCGGGGTTCAGCGCGTCGCTGACGATCTTCGCATCGGTCCAGGTCGCGCCGCCCGCCAGGCTGAACGGCCCGGTACGATAGGCGCCGTCCAGCTCCACGCCATAGGCGCGATATTCGCGATCGATGAAGACCTGGCGCGTCGCCTCGTAATTCTGCTCCTCGGTCTTCGCCCAGAAGCCGGTGAGATTCACGTACAGGCCGCGCTTGCGATACTTCAGCCCGGCTTCCGCCTGGCGGACGTAATCGACCGCGGCGTCGGCGTTGACGAGATGGCCGTCGACCGTGCTGACCGCCGGCCCGAACAGCAGGCGATCGGCATTGGCGCGCGCGCCGCGGCTGTAGCGCACGAACATCGCGAACGGCTCCGACACGCGGAAGTTGATGCCCGACGAATAGGACAGATAGCGCCAGCTGTAATCGACCGGCGCGGGGCTGGTGAGCGGGATCGTCGCCACGCGCGTTTCCGCCGCCGAGATCACGCCGTCGCCGTTGATGTCGCGGGTCACCGTGCCGACACGCCCGCCGCCCAGATCGGCACCGTAGATCGATCCCTGCGCGTCGCCGACATCGTAGCGGATGCTGGCGCCCAGCGCGACTCGGCCGATCTTGTAGTTGAGCGACCCGAACGGCGCGTTGACGTTATAGTCGACGCGATAGCTGCGACGACAGCAACCGCCGAAATAATCGGCGCCGAACGCGTAGAAACCGTTCTGCGTCTGGGCGGTACCGTTGGCGCTCACCACATCGACCAGCGCCGCGCGCCCGTCGCCGCGCACGTCCATCAGCGTGGAGGTCCACAGCCAGTCGGTGTCGATCGTCTGGCGCGACGTGTAGAAGCCGGCGGTCGTGGTCAGTTCGCCCGCGCCGATCGGATCGACGCGGCTGGCCCGCAGGTCGTTGGTGACATTGTCGAGGCTGTTCAGCTTCGTATCGAACACCACCACCTGCGCCAGCAGGCCGTTGCCGTTCAGCGCCGACGGGTTGGCGATGACCTGCCCCGTGGCCGGACCGGTGGCATAGCGCAGCGTCGCCCCCGCCCCGCCCAGCGCGGTCGCGATGGCCGCCGCGCTGTCGACGTTGGAGGGGAAGTTGGAGATGAACCGGCCCGAGATGTCGGCGTAGCGGAATCGGTCGGTGACGGTCCAGCCGGATACGTCGAACCGCGTCTCGACGCCGAACGCCTTGACCACCGGATGCTGCCCGTCACGGATATCGTCGACGACCGGGTTGTTCTGCCCGTCCAGCGTCACGTTGCCGGTGATGTAGCGCGACAGCAGCGCATCGCGTGCGATGTCGAAGCCGGCGATGTTCCGGTATTGCGGGTCGGCGTTGGTGCCCGTCACGCGGACGGGATTGGGCAGATAGCCCGCCGACCGGTCGTTCAGGAACTTGCCGTAGAAGCGGATATAGCCGCCCTCGAATTCCTTGGTGACGTTCAGCTTGATCTGGCCGCCTTTGGTGCCGTCATAGCCGACCCGGCGCGGCCCTTCGCCCTGATGATAGAAGCCGCCGACGTGGAAGCGCAGCGTGTCGCTGACCTTCGCGCCATAGTCGAAGTCGAGACGATGGTCGCCATAGTCGAGCCCCGCCGTCGCCATGATCGCGCCGCCGGGCACCTCGCCCGTCTTCGAGATCATGTTGATGACGCCGCCCGGCGAGTTGGACGAGAAGGTGGAGGCGGAGCCGCCGCGGATCGCGTCGACCGAGGCGACGTTCATGTCGGCGCGCAGGAAAATGTCGGCATTGCCGAAGGTGATGTCGCCGAATTCCAGCACCGGCAGGCCATCTTCCTGCAATTGCAGGAACTTGGCGCCGCCCGATGCGATCGGCAGCCCGCGGATCGAGATATTGGCATTGCCGTCGCCGCCGGAGCTTTCCGCGCGGATGCCGGGCACGTTGCGGAAGATCTCCGCGGTCGAGCGCGGCGCGACCTTCAGGATCTCCGCCTGGCTCAGCGAGCTGGTCGAGATCGCGCTGTCCAGACGGTCGCGACCGCGCGCGACCGCGGTCACCACGATATCCTTGTCGGCGGGCTTGTCCGCCGCGTCCCCGGCCGGAACCGGGGCTTGGGCGTGGGCCTGAACCGGAACGAGCAGCGCGAACGGAATGGTCGAGATCAACAGGCGATGAATGAGCAATTTTTCCCCCTAGAATTGGTCGGGGGCGTCTCTACGAACCAGTTCTTGCAAACGATTTAATGCCGATGGTCAGCCATTGCGCGCGGTCAGGCCGCCATCGACGGGGATGATCGCGCCGGTGACATAGGAGGCGGCGGGAAGGCACAGGCTGAGCGTCATGTGCGCGACCTCCTCCGGGCGGCCATAGCGCCGCAGGGCGGTGCGCACCCGGGCGAACGCCGCCTTGTCGCCGTCGTCGACGAACGACGTCATGGGCGTGTGGATCGGCCCCGGGCAGATCGCGTTGACGGTGATCTGTTCCTTGCCCAGATCGACCGCCAGCGCGCGCGTGAGGCCGATCACGCCAGCCTTGCTGGCAGCGTAATGCGTGTCGCGCGGCGACGCGCCCAGCCCCTCGGTCGATGAGATGTTGACGATCCGCGCACTGTCGGAACGCCGCAGCCACGGCAGTGCGGCGCGCACGACGCGTTGATGCGCGGTCAGGTTGATCGCGACGATCTTATCCCACATCGCGTCATAGCCGTCGTCCTCGATCCCCACGCCCATCGCCGCGATCCCGGCATTGTTGACGACGATGTCGAGCGCGCCGAAATGCTCCGCCGCCTGCGTCACGACGCCCGCGATCGCCGCATGGTCGGCAAGATCGAGCGTCCACCCCCGCGCCGTCCCGCCCGCCGCGACGATCGCGTCGACCACCCCCGCGATCCCCGCGGCGTCGCGATCGATCACCGCGACGCTGGCGCCCTCTCGCGCCATCAGCGTCGCGGTGGCGGCACCCATGCCGTTGGCCGCGCCGGTGACGAGCGCCACCTTCCCCGCGATGCTCCGCTCCGGTGAGACACTCATGGCACCATCCTCGACATGTGGAACGACAGCCGATGTCCGTATCAGCGCGCGTTGCGCCTTGGCCATCGAAAACGACGTCCCGACATCACCGACATTCTCCAAGGAGAATAACGTTCGCCTGCGCGAATTTTGCTTGCCTGTCCGCCGCTTGAGGATACCCTCCACGGCAAAATACGAAAGCGCAGGAGAGAGGCGATGTACGACCTGATCGTTCGCAACGGCACGATCGTCGACGGCACCGGCGCGGCGCCGTTCCGTGGCGACGTGGCGATCCAGGGCGATCGCATCGCCGCCGTCGGCCATGTCAGCGGCCCCGCGACGCGCGAGATCGATGCCGAGGGGCGGATCGTCACGCCGGGCTGGGTCGACATCCACACCCATTATGACGGACAGATCACCTGGGCGTCGCGACTCGACCCCTCCTCCACGCTGGGCGCAACGACGGTGGTGGTCGGCAATTGCGGCGTCGGCTTCGCCCCGGTGCGTGCCGGGGACGAGGATACGCTGATCCGGTTGATGGAGGGGGTGGAGGACATCCCCGGCGCCGCGCTGCACGAGGGGCTGTCGTGGCAGTGGGAGACGTTCGGCGAATATATGGATGCGGTGGAGGCGCTGCCGCACGATATCGATGTCGCGGTGCAGGTGCCACACGGCGCGCTGCGCGTGTACGTCATGGGGCAGCGCGGCGCCGATCGCGAGCCTGCGACGCCGCAGGAGAACGCGGCGATGCGCGCGCTGACCGCGGAGGCGATCCGCGACGGCGCGCTGGGCTTCTCCACCACGCGCACGATGGTCCATCGCACCGCGGACGGCGACCTGACGCCGACGGTGCGCGCCGCACGCGAGGAGATGGAGGCGATCGCGCACGGGCTGGCGGATGCCGGATCGGGCGTGATCCAGTGGGTGTCCGACTTTCAGGACATGGACGAGGAATTCGCGCTGGTGCGCGACCTGACCAGGATCGCGGGTCAGCCGCTCAGCTTCTCGATGGTGCAGGCCGATGTCGTGCCCAACCAGTGGCGCGAACTGACCGGGCGGCTGGAGCAGGCGGTGGCGGAAGGCTATCCGATCAAGGCGCAGATCGCCGGGCGTCCGGTCGGGCTGATGCTGGGGTTGCAGGGATCGGTCCACCCGTTCATCAGCCGGCCGAGCTATGCCAGGATCCAGCATCTGCCGCTCGCCGGGAAGGTGGCGGCGATGCGCGATCCCTTCCTGCGCGCGCGGTTGATCGCGGAGGCGCCGCTGAAGGATCATCCGTTCGTCAACTCGGTCGCGGGCGCACACCACAAGATGTTCCGCATCGGCCACCACGTCGATTACGAGCCGGACCCCGCGACCAGCATCGCCGCCGAGGCGGAGCGGCTGGGCGTCCACCCCGACGAACTGGTCTATGACGCGCTGCTGGAGGACGAGGGGCGCGCCTTCCTGTTCTTCCCGATGCACAATTACGTCGAGGGCAATCTCGACAACGTGCAGGCGATGATCGAGCATCCCGACACGCTGGCCGGGCTGTCCGACGGCGGCGCGCATGTCGGCGCGATCTGCGACGTCAGCCTGCCGACCTTCATGCTGACGCACTGGTGCCGCGACCGCACGCGCGGGCCGCTGCTCGACCTCGCCACCACGGTGCGTCAGCAGACGCGCGACACTGCGCGCGCGGTGGGGCTGGAGGATCGCGGGGTGGTGGCGCCGGGCTATCTCGCCGACCTCAACGTCATCGATTTCGACGCGCTGGCGCTGGGGCGGCCGTACATGGTCTATGACCTGCCGACCGGCGCGCGACGGCTGATGCAGAAGGCGACCGGCTATGTCGCGACGATCAAGTCGGGCGCGGTGATCTATGCCGAGGGCGAGGCGACCGGCGCGCTGCCGGGCAAGCTGATCCGCGGGCGCCAGCCGGCGCCCGAGCCGGTGCGGGATGCGGCACTGGCGGCGTGACGATGCCGCCGCTCATCATCGAGGCCGCGCTCAACGGCGCGACGCCCAGGACGCGCAACCCGCATGTGCCGGTGACGCCGCAGGAGATCGCCGACGCCGCACTCGCCGCGATCGACGCGGGTGCGGCGATCGTCCACACGCATATCGAGCGGATGGACCTGACCGGCGACGCCGCGGTCGCGCGCTATATGGAGGGCTATGCCCCGATATTGGCGGCGCGCCCCGACGCGATCCTGTGGGGAACGGTGGCGACCGGCCCCGATGCGGAGGCGCGCTTCGGCCATTATCGCGGGCTGGCGCGCGCCGGCGTGCGGATGGGCGCGTTCGACCCGGGATCGGTGAACCTGGGCACGCATGGCGCAGACGGTTTGCCGGGCCAGTCGTTCGTCTATGCGACCTCGTACCGCGACATCGCCTGGCTCGCCGCGCTGCACGAGGAGGAGCGGCTGGCGCCCGCGATCGCGATCTACGAACCCGGCTGGCTGCGCACGACGCTCGCCTATCATCAGGCCGGGCGGCTGCCCGCCGGCGCGTTCGTGAAGCTGTATTTCGGCGGCCGCTACAACTTCCTCGACGGGAAGCGCAGCGCGGTGACCTTCGGCCTGCCGCCGACCGAGCGCGCGCTCGATGCCTATCTGGAACTGCTCGACGGGTCCGGACTGCCCTGGGCGGTAGCCGCGATCGGCGACGATGTGGTGGAGACGGGGCTGGCGCGCCTGGCGATCGAGCGCGGCGGGCATGTCCGCGTCGGACTGGAGGATTTCGGCGGCGATCATACGCCCACCAACCTCGCGCTGATCGCACAGGTGGTCGCGCTGGCGGAACGGGCCGGTCGTGCGGTCGCCACCCCACGCGAGGCGGCGGCGCTGCTGGGGCTGCCGCGGTGAGCAACGTGGTGCCGATCGCGACCGCCGCGGTGCCGGCGAAGCCGGTCGGCGCGGTGACCGCCGCGGTCGCGATCCTGCGCTGCCTGGGGCGTCACGCCGACAGCATGCGGCTGAGCGAGATCGTGCGCGCGGAGGCGATCAACCCCTCCACCGCGCTCAACATCCTGCGCACGCTGGAATATGAGGGGCTGGTGTCGTTCGACCGCCGGGCCAAGCGCTATGCGCTGGCGGACGGGCTCGCCGAACTGGCCGCGCCGCTGAGCGGGCGCGACGATCCGGTGCAGCGCGCCCAGCGCGCGATGGCGGCGGCGGCACAGGAACTGCACGCGACGATCGGGCTGTGGCGCGTGGTCGGCGACGAGGTGGAGCTGATCCATGTCGCCGACAGCGGTGCTGCGATCCGCATCGCCTTCACGCTGGGGCGCCGCCTGCCGATGCTGCTGGGTGCGATGGGGCGGCTGGTCGCGGCGCGCGGCGGGCTGGACGATGCGGCGCTGGCGACGGGGTTCGCCGCGGTGCCCTGGGCGGTCGCGCCCGATTACGCGACCTGGCTCGGCGAGGTGGCGGCGGCGGGACGCGACGGCGTCGGGGTCGATCGCGGCCATGTCAACGCCGGCATCCTGGGCGTGGCGGTGCCGCTCGAATCCGCGGGACCGCTGCGCCACGTCATCGCCGCGGCGATGTTCGACGCCGATCCGAATGCCGACGTCCACCCCATCGCTCGCCGGCTGCGCGCGGTGGCGGACGCGGCCAACGCCTGATCAACGAGACAGCAACGGAGAGCCAGCGTGTACGACCTCCTCATCAAGAACGGCACGATCGTCGACGGCACGGGCGCGGCGCGATTCCGCGGCGACGTGGGCGTGGCGGACGGCCGGATCGTCGCGGTCGGCGAGGCCGAGGGCACCGCGCGCGAGACGATCGACGCCGACGGCTGCATCGTCACCCCGGGATTCGTCGACATCCACACCCATTACGACGGGCAGGTGTCGTGGGACCAGGTGCTGGCGCCATCGTCGATCAACGGGGTCACCTCCGCCGCAATGGGCAATTGCGGGGTCGGCTTCGCGCCCGCGCGCGCCGACAAGCACGACTGGCTGATCCAGTTGCTGGAGGGGGTGGAGGACATCCCCGGCAGCGCGCTGGCCGAGGGGCTCACCTGGGATTGGGAGAGCTTCCCCGATTATCTGGATGCGCTGGCGCGGCGCGAATATACGATCGATCTGGGTGCGCACCTGCCGCATGCCGCGTTGCGCGCCTATGTGATGGGCGATCGCGGCGGCGACCATCTGGCGCGCCCCAGCGAGCGCGAGGTGGCGGCGATGGCGACGCTGACGCGCGAGGCGATGGAGGCCGGCGCGCTCGGCTTCTCCACCTCGCGCACCCATGCGCATCGCAGCCGCGACGGGCTGAACATCGGTACGCTGACCGCGGAGGATCCCGAACTGATGGGGATCGCCGCGGCGCTGCGCGACAGCGGCAAGGGCGTGATCCAGCTGATCTCCGACGCGTATCTGACCGCGGACGACGATTTCGCCGCGGCGGAGCTGCAACTGATCCGCCGCCTCGCCACCACCAGCGGGCGGCGCGTGTCCTTCACCGTGCAGCAGACCGACGACGCGCCCGACCGCTGGAAGGGCATCTATCGCGAGGTGGCGCAGATGGTCGCGGACGGCCTGCCCGTCACCACGCAGGTGGCGCCGCGCCCGATCGGCGCGATCCTCAGCTTCGCCTCGACCACCAATCCGTTCGTCGTCACCGCCACCTATCGCCGCATCGCCGCGACCAGCGCCAGCGTGGACGAACGGCTGCACGCGCTGGCGGACCCGGCGGTGCGCGCCGCGATCCTGGAGGAGCATGCCGCATTCCATGCCAGCGAGGGGTTCATCGCGCTCATCACCCGCGGCTTCACCCGCATGTTCCGCATGACCGACCCGGTCGACTACGAACCGGACGAGCGCCATTCCATCGGCGCCGCCGCCGCGCGCGCGGGCGCCGATCCGGCCGCGTTCGTCTATGACACGCTGCTGGAGGAAAGGGGCCGCCGGCTGCTGTACATGCCGCTCATCAACTATGCGCGCGGCAATCTGGACGACGTGTTCGGCATGATGACGGGCGAGCATGCGCTCTACGGCCTGTCCGATGGCGGCGCGCATTGCGGCACGATCTGCGACGGCAGCTTTCCGACGACGACGATCGCCTTGTGGTCGCGCGGCAGCAAGTCGGGGCTCAGCACCCCGCTGGAGCAGCTGGTGCATGGCTATACCCGGCGCAACGCGGCGCATGTCGGCTGGCACGATCGCGGGGTGGTGGCGACGGGCTATCTCGCCGACCTCAACGTGATCGCGCTGGACGAGCTGTCGCTGGCACCGCCCGAGATCGTCCAGGACCTTCCCGCCGGGGGCACCCGCCTGTTGCAGCAGCCGCGCGGCTATCGCTGGACGGTGAAGTCGGGAATGCCCACCTTCGAACGCGGCGAATGGACCGGCCGCACCCCGGGGCGCCTGTTGCGCGGAGGACGCGCGCTGGCGGCGTGAGCGCGGCAGGACGGCAACGTTTCGTTACTTTTCGGGCGACCAGGCGTTGCCCCGGAAACGAGCAACGAGGTTCTGCCGTCCATGCCCCTTCCTGCCGAGCGTCACGCCGTTCTCGATCGCAAGCGCACGCTCAAGATGGCCCGGTCCGCGCATGCCTATGTGCGCGGCAACACCGCGAAATTCTACGAATGGCTGGCCGCGTCGCGGGTCGCGGCGCGGGTGCCGCAGGGCACGCCGATCTGGATCTGCGGCGACTGTCACCTCGGCAATCTCGGCCCCGTCGCCAACGGCGATGGCCGGATCGAGATCCAGATCCGCGACCTGGACCAGGCGGTGATCGGCAACCCCGCGCACGACCTGATCCGGCTGGGGCTGTCGCTGGCGACGGCGGCGCGCGGCTCCGACCTGCCCGGCGTCGTCACGATGCGGATGATGGAGGAGATGGTCGACGGCTATGCCGCCGCGATCCGCGATCCGGCGTGCCACGATTGCGGCGAGGAATCCGATGTCGTGCGCAGCGTCGAGCGCGCGGCACTGGGCCGGCGCTGGTGCCATCTCGCCAGGGAGCGGCTCGACGCGGTCGAACCGCGCATCCCGCTCGGCAAGCGGTTCTGGCAACTGGCGGCGGAGGAGCGCGCGGCGCTGGAGCATCTGTTCGACGACGACCGCGTCGCCGCGATGGTGCTCTCGCTGAAGGGCAAGCGCGGGAACCGCGAGGTGCGGCTGGTCGACGCCGCCTATTGGATGAAGGGATGCAGTTCGCTGGGGCTGCTGCGCTATGCCGCGATCGTCGGCGTCCGCACCCGCAAGGGCAATTGGTCCTACGCCCTGATCGACCTGAAGGAGGCGACGGACCCGATCGCGCCTGCCGCCGCCGGGGCGGTCATGCCGCAGGACGACGGCGAGCGCGTGGTCGCCGCGGCGCGGGCGTTGTCCCCCTATCTCGGCACGCGGATGCTGCCGGTGCGGATGCTGGACCGGTCGCTGTTCATCCGCGAGTTGACGCCGCACGATCTGAAGCTGGAGGTCGATCAGTTCAGCCATGGCGAGGCGGTGCGCGCCGCGCGCCATCTGGCGTTCGTGGTGGGCAAGGCGCACGGCCGCCAGATGGATCGCGCCGCGCGCGACCACTGGCTGGGCGTGCTGGAGGCGGATCGTCGCAGCGCGATCGATACGCCGACCTGGCTGTGGGAAAGCGTGGTCGCGCTGGCCGGGCAGCACGAGGTGGGCTATCTCGACCATTGTCGGCGCTATGCCCTCGCCGCGTGACGCGGTGACGACCCCGGACGGCCGCTATCTGGTCGTCCGCGGACGATTGTGGCGGACCAGCGATCCCGCGCTCGACCCGCACGAGCGCCAGACGCTGGTCGATGCGCTGATGTCGGCGCGCCGTGCCGTGCAGGCCGCACTCCGCGCGCGCGACGACGCGGCGCTGCGCCGTGCGCGCGAGCGGGTACAGGCGGCGAAGGTGGCGCTGGGCGAGCGTGGGCCGGTGTGGTGGGACGATGGCGCCCCCGACCTCAACCGCCACATGGCGAAGAACACCGGTTATGCCGGCTGGTACGCGCGATTGGACGGCGAGCCTTGACGAAAGCCCCCGCCTTTTCAGCTTGCTAAGCGCGACGCCCCGGCCCAGTCTCGCGAAGGGGAAGAGCGGGGATGTGCGATGATCGTTGTCAGCGGCGCGGCGGATGATCGCGTTACCGGATCCGCCGGCGCGGATGTCCTGTCGGGCGGACTGGGGTCGGACCAGCTGTTCGGCGGCGACGGCGACGACATCCTCTATGGCTTCGGCACCGCCGACCGCACGCCGGACTCGGGCGTCATCGACATCCATCGGCTTCCCTTCAGCTTCGCCAGCCCGGTCTATGCGGCCTCCCCGCCGGGGCAGCCGGACCTGCTCTACGTCGTCGAGCAACACGCCGGCCGCATCATCGTCCTCGACACCACCACCGAGACGAAGCGGGCCACGCCGTTCCTCGACCTGCCCGACGCCGGCCTCGCCACCGGCGGCGAACAGGGGATGCTGGGGCTGGCGTTCGATCCCGATTACGCCGCCAACGGACGGTTCTACGTCTATCTGACCAACCAGGCCGGCGCGGTGGAGGTGCGCGAATATACGCGCTCCGCCGCCGACCCGAACCAGGCCGACGCGGCATCGGCCCGGACGATCCTCACCTTCGATCACCCGGGCAGCCAGCATTACGGCGGGTGGATGGACTTCGGCCCCGACGGCTATCTGTATATCGCGACGGGCGACGGCGGCTATCCGGGGCGGGTCGAGGATACCGCGCAGGATCCCAACTCGCTGCTGGGCAAGATGCTGCGGATCGACGTCCATGGCGACGGCTTCCCGGACGATGCGAACCGCAATTACGCCATCCCGGAGGGCAATGCCTTCGCGACCGGCAGCGGCGCGCCCGAGGTCTGGGCATCCGGGTTGCGCAATCCCTGGCGCAACAGCTTCGATACGAAGACCGGCGACCTCTACATCGCCGACGTGGGCGAGGACACGACCGAGGAGGTCAATTACGTCAGGGCGGGCACGCCGGGCGGGCTGAACTTCGGATGGCGGGTCAAGGAAGGGTCCACGGGGTCGAACGACCCGGCCTATACCGACCCCGCGCTCGAATATACGCACGGCAGCGGCCCGCTGAACGGGACGTCGGTGACCGGCGGCTATGTCTATCACGGGCCGGGCGGTGCGCAGGACCTGTATCTGTTCGCCGATTTCTCCGCCAATCACCTGTGGGCGACCCGCATCGTCGATGGCGAGCCCCAGTTCTTCCGCAACCTGGACGCCGACCTGCGCGTGGATGCCGGACGGTTCAGCGCCATCGTCTCCTTCGCGCAGAGCGGCAACGGCCAGCTCTATGCGATGGGCGTCGACGGCAAGTTCCTGCGGCTGAGCTTCTCCGAGGCCGCCGGCGACGGCAACGATACGCTGGACGGTGGCGCGGGGAACGATGCCCTGTACGGCGGCAGCGGCGACGACGTCCTGCTGGGCGGCGCGGGTGACGACCTGCTGGTCGGCGGATTGGGCAACGACACGCTCGACGGCGGCGCGGGCGACGACACGGCGCGCTTCTCCGGCACGCTCGCGCAGCATCTGATCCAATACGACCAGGCGAGCGGCCGGCTGATCGTCAGTGACACCCGCAGCGGCCCGTTCGACGGGATCGATACGCTCACCGGCGTCGAGCATCTGGCCTTCGACGACGGCACGGTGGATGCCGCGGCCTACCTGCCGACGACCTTCTCGATCGTCGCGGTCACCGCCGCGGCGACGGAAGGCAACAGCGGCAGCACGCCGTTCGCGTTCACGATCGAGCGCCACGGCGCGCTCGGCACCGCCGCGACCGTCACGTTCGCCACCACCAGCGCGGTCGCGAACGGCGCGGATTTCGTCGGCGGGGCGCTGCCGACCGGATCGGTCGTCTTCGCGCCGGGGCAGACGACCGCGATCGTAACGATCGCCGTCGCCGGCGATGTCGTGGTCGAAGGCGACGAGAGCTTCACGGTGACGCTGACCTCCGCCAGCGGCGGCAGTATCGATCCGCTCCATGCGGCGGCAAGCAGCATCATCCGCAACGACGATGTGACGCCGGGCAGCTATGTGCGCGGGACCGCGGGCGCGGACACGCTCGACTATTCCTCCGCCACCGCCAGGGTGATGATCGCAGGGCTGGAGGGGAACGACGTCCTGCGCGGCGGAGCTTGCGACGACTCGCTGAACGGTGGCGCAGGCGACGACATCCTGTCGGGCGGCGCCGGCAGGGACACGATCACCGGCGGCCCGGGCGCCGACCGGATGAGCGGCGGGGCAGGCGACGACACGTTCGTGATCGCGGCCGGCGACCTGGCGCTGACGGGGACGACTGACCTGATCGTGGACTTCCAGGGCGCCGGCCAGCCGGGTGGCGACACCATCCGCGTCAGCGGCTTCGCCAAAGGATCGACACTCGACTGGGTCGGCGACAGCGGCAACGCCCGGATCTACGAGGTGCATGACGCGGCCGGCGTCGCCTGGGGGCAGATTCGGGTGAGCGCGGGCGGCACGCCCGGCCCGCTGCTGACGGCGGGCGACTATTCCTTCCTCTGAACGGCGGGACTTTTGCGGTCCGGATTGGACTTCGGTCTAACCCGCGCCGCGCGGCGGACGCGATTAAGCGGGCGTTTACCGGCAAAATTCACGCCGTTGGGCATCGTCACGATGTTGAAGAAGCGATGCTGCCCATGCTGAAGTGGTTCAAGGAAACCGCCCCGATCCGCCTGAAGTTCAAGGTGCTGCTCGTCGTGTACGGCACCTTGTCGGCGATGCTCGCCGCGCTCGCCTGCTACGCGGCGGCGGCAGCGCCGGGTATCGACGTCGCGGTCGTCGCTTCGGTCGCGGCGGCGCTGGTCCTGACGGTTCTGGCGGTGACAATGCTGGCCTCGCACCTCATCTGCACGCCCTATGTGAACACCGTCCTGCGGATGGAGGCGCTGGCGGCCGGCGACCTCGACAGCCCCGTTGCCTATACCCGGCATCGCGACTGCGTCGGCCGCATGACCACCGCGATGGAGAGCTTCCGCGGAAGCTCGCTCGCCGCCGCCGAATGCGAGACGCAGCGCGCGATGGCGCTGGCGATGGGCACCGGGTTGAACGAGATCGCGGCCGGCAATTTGACCTATCGCATCACCGCGGAGTTGAGCGGCGCCTTCGTGCAGTTGAAGGAGGACTTCAACACCGCGGCGGCGGCGCTGTGCTCCGCGCTGTCGGTGGTCGACACCAGTGCCGCGGGGATCGCCGACGGTGCGAACGACATCCATCGCGCCGCCGACGATTTGTCGCGCCGTACCGAGCAGCAGGCCGCGTCGCTGGAACAGGCCGCCGCCGCGATGCAGCAGATCACCACCACCGTTCACGACACCGCGACCCATGCGGTCCACGCCAACGACGCGGTCAGCGAGGCGCGCCGCGACGCGGAACAGTCCGGCGAGGTCGTCCGCCGTGCCGTCGACGCGATGAGCGGGATCGAGCGTTCCTCCGACGAGATCAGCGAGATCATCGCCGTGATCGACGGCATCGCGTTCCAGACCAACCTGCTGGCACTCAACGCCGGGGTCGAGGCCGCGCGCGCGGGCGATGCGGGCAAGGGTTTCGCGGTGGTGGCGAGCGAGGTGCGCGCGCTCGCGCAGCGCTCGGCGGACGCGGCGAAGGACGTCAAGGCGCGGATCACCACGTCCAGCCAGCAGGTCGAGGTCGGCGCGAGGCTGGTCGCGGACGCCGGCGCCTCGCTGGATCGCATCTCGGGGCGCATCTCGAACATCAGCGTCCTGGTGTCCGACATCGCAGCGGCCGCCAACCAGCAGGCGACCGGGTTGCAGCAGGTCAATCAGGCGGTCGGCGAGATGGACGTCATGACGCAGCGCAACGCCGCGATGGTCGAGGAGACGATGGCCGCCGTCGCCAGCCTGACCGAACAGACCGACCGCATGTCGACCGAGACGCGCCGCTTCCACGTCCGCCCGCGCGACGTCGTGCCGATCGGATCGGCCCGCGCCGCGGCGTCCCACACGGCATCGCGGCGCCGCGCCTGACGCCGACCGCCTGCCGTCAGCGCAGGTGCGACGTCAGGAAGCGTGCGATGACCTGGTGCGCCTCGCGCGCCTCGGGCACGTCCGCATCGTAGAAGAAGGCGTGCCGGCCGCCTTCCCAGACGTTCAGCTGCGCCGGCACCCCGGCGGCCACCAGCCGCGAATGGAGATAGACGGCGCTGCTGAGCGCGAAGTCACGCGTGCCGACCACGACCAGCGTCGGGGGGAATTTGGCGAGCACCGACGCGTCGCGCGCCGGAAAGGCGGCGGTGTCGGTCGCGGCGGCGCCCGCCATATAGCCCAGCGGACGCGGCGCGGCGGATGGCGGCGCCTCCCCGTCACCCAGCACCGCGCCATAGGTGCGCGAATCCCCCGCCATCGTGGCATCGGCACCGGCGCAGAAGATGCCCGCGACCGCCGGCGCCGGCAGGCCGTGCGTCTGGAACCACGCCAGCGACTGCGCCGTCAGCAACCCGCCGGCGGAGCATCCGAACAGGCCGATGCGACGCGCCGGCGCGGTCTTGAGCACCGCGCGATAGACGCTCGAGACATCCTCTGAGGCCGCGGGATAGCGCGCCTGCGGCGCCAGGCGATAGTCGATGCTGATGACGCGGATCCCCGTCAGTGCGGCGACGGGGACGGATTCCAGACCGCCGCATTCCGTGAAACAGCCGACGAAGCCGCCGCCATGGACGTTCAGCAGCACTTTGCCGCGATCCGCTTTGGCAACGCCCGCTGCGGGTTCGTACACGAGGACGGGTATGCCGCCGATCGTGTCGCGGCGCACGCTGACCTTGTAGCGCGCCTTCGCCCGCTCCAGACGCGGGCCGAACAGCGCCGCGTTGAGGTCCGCGATCGACCGTCCCTTCAGCGAACGTTCGGTCATGATATGCTCGACACGCGACCGGTTGCCCTCGTTGCTCATCAGCGGCGACGACGGGACCGTCATCGCGGGCATGGCGATGCTGCCGTCGGGATCGACCCGGACGGTCTGTGCCGTCGCGGCGGTGGTGGCGAGAAGGGCGGCAAGGGCAACGATCGGGCGCAGGGTCATGGCTTCAGACTCGCTGTTCGCGAACGGGGTCGCCCTGACGGCCGATCCAGCGTTCGAGGAGGAGCACCGCGGCCGGGGTGACCGCGGCGACATACATGTTGTCAATGCCCAGCGGGTTGCCGAGCAGGTACCAGATCGTGGTCAGCACGCCGCTGGCGACCAGAGCCGCCACCGCGCCGCGCCCGCTGCCCAGCCATGGCAGATAGACGCCGGTCAGCGCGATGATCGCGATCGACAGCCGCAACGCGCGCGTGAAGAACGACAATTGCAGGATGTGCGGGGTGACGAACACGCACAGCAGCGGCACCAGTCCGACCGCGAGCGCGACCCATCGCGTGGCGCGCAGTTCGGCCTCCGGCTCAGGCTTGCGCCAGGGCACGTAGAAGTCACGCATCACCAGCGCGGTGGTCGCCAGCGCGACGGTGCTGACGCTGACCAGCGCCGAGGCGACGAGCGAGACGGTGACGACCGCCGCCATCGGCGACGACATGCGATCGATGAAGACCGGCAGCGCGTACAGGCTGTCCTGATCGGGGAAGAGATAGCGCGCCGCGACCCCCACGAACGCCAGCGCGAAACCGAGCGGCAGGCACAGCAACGCGGCCAGCAGCGCGGAGGAGCGGGCGGCGCGCGCATCGCGGTTCGCGGCGATCGCCTGCACGATATATTGCGTCGAGAAGATCGCGCCCAGCGTGCCGACGATCCAGGCGAAGATCGTGTTCGCGCCGATATCGCCGTCCCAGGTGAAATAGGAGGCGGGAAGCGCATCCCGCATCGGCTGGATCCCGCCGGTGAGCGATGCGGCGACCACGACCAGCATCGCGATCCCGAACAGCTTCATGGCGCTGTGCAGCACGGTGACATAGGCGATGCTCTTCAGCCCGCCGAACACGTAATAGACCGCGCTGAACCCGGCGATGACGAAGGTCGAGGTGGTCAGGTCGAGCCGCAGCGCGGTCGCCAGCGCGGCGGCGCCGCTGACGTAATTACCGACGTTCACCAGCAGCAGCGCGTAGATCATGATGATCGATACCGCGATCCGCGCGCCGTTGCCGAAGCGCTGCTCCACCAGCCCGGAGATGGTATGCTGCTGCGAGGTATAGATCTGCCGTGCGAAGAAGATGCCCAGCAGCAGGAAGCCGATCGCGGCGGCCAGCACCGACCAGCCCGCCGCCATCCCCTTCTCGAACGCCTCCTGCGCGGTGCCGACGGTCGACTTCGCGCCGATGAACTCGCTCATCAGCAGCACCGCGATCACCACCGCGGGCAGCGCGCGCGATCCTACCATGAACTGCGCGTTGGTCCGACTGCGCAGCACGAAGGCGAGCAGGCTGGTCAGCACGATATAGACCAATACCGATCCCACGATCAGGCCGTGGCGCAGGGCGTCGTCGGTCATCCATTCTCTCCCGTCGCGGCGGGAGCGGGTGCATCGCCCGCCCCTCTCACCGGAATGTCCACGTCATTGGGCGAGCGCGCGCATCTCCGCGATCAGGTCGCCCTTCCCCTCGAACCCGATGCCGGGGATGTCGGGCATGACGATATGCCCGTCCTCCACCCGCACGCTGTCGGGGAAGCCACCATAGGGCTGGAAGAGGTCGGGGTAGCTTTCGTTGCCGCCCAGCCCCAGCCCGGCCGCGATGTTGAGCGACATCTGGTGCCCGCCGTGCGGAATGCAGCGCGACGGCGACCAGCCGGCCTCCGCCAGCGCGTCGAGCGTGCGCATATATTCGACCAGGCCATAGGACAAAGCGCAGTCGAACTGCAGCCAGTCGCGGTCGGGCCGCATCCCGCCATAGCGCAGCAGGTTGCGCGCATCCTGATGGCTGAACAGATTCTCGCCCGTCGCCATCGGCCCGGGATAGAATTCGGCCAGCGCGGCCTGCAGCTTGTAGTCGAGCGGATCGCCCGCTTCCTCGTACCAGAACAGCGGATAGTCGCGCAGCGCCTTGGCATAATCGATCGCGGTCAGCGTATCGAAGCGGCCATTGGCATCGACCGCGAGCTGCGCATCGCCGTCGATCTCCTTCAGCACGCTTTCGATGCGGCGGCGGTCGACCGACAGGCTCTCACCACCGATCTTCATCTTCACGACATTGTAGCCGCGGTCGATATAGCCGCGCATCTCGGCGCGCAGCGCATCGTCGTCCTTGCCCGGATAATAGTAACCGCCGGCGGCATAGACGAAGACGCGCGGGTTCGCCTCGCGCCCGCTGCGTTCCGCCAGCAGGCGGAACAGTGGCTTGCCCGCGATCTTCGCGACCGCATCCCATACCGCCATGTCGATCGTACCGACCGCGACCGAACGCTCGCCGTGGCCGCCGGGCTTTTCATTGGTCATCAGCGTCGACCAGATGCGGTGCGGATCGAAATTCTCGCCCGTCTCGTCCAGCAGGGTGGCGGGATCGGCTTCCTTCAGCCGGTCGGCGAAGCGCTCGCGGATCAGCCCGCCCTGGCCGTAGCGACCGTTGGAGTTGAAGCCATAGCCGACGACGCGACGCCCGTCGCGCTCGACATTGGTGACCACCGCGACGAGGCTGGCGGTCATCTTGCTGAAATCGATGTACGCATTGCGGATCGGCGAGGCGATCGGCTTCGTCACTTCGACGATATCGACGATACGGGGTGAGGTCACAATCGTTCCTTTTAGGCGCGGCGTCAGAGCGAGGCGCCACCGCAGATGAGGAGTTGCTGTCCGGTGATCGCGCCGGCATCGGGCGACAGCAGGAAGGCGGCGTAGGCGGCCACCTCCGCCGGCTCGACATAGCGGCCGATCGGGGGCAGCACGGGCGGCACGGCGGCGCGATCCGCGCGTGCGAGCAGCGGCGTCGCGGTCGCGGCGGGCGCGATCACATTGGCGGTGATGCCGCGCGGCGCCAACTCGATCGCCCAGGAGCGGATCAGGCCGACCATCGCCGCCTTGACCGCGGCATATTGGCTCTTGCCCGCCGCGCCCGCGCTGGTGCGACTGCCGATCGCGACGATGCGACCGCCGCCGTCCATCGCCGGAACGATCGCCTGCGCCATCGCGGTCAGCGCGGCGACGTGGAGCGCCCACATCGTCGCGCCGTCGGCGGGGTCGAGCGTCTCCAGCGTGCCGGTGCGCATCACCCCGGCGGCATGGACCAGCGCCACCGCGCCAACGTGAGGCGCCAGCGCCGCGGGGATCGCGGCGATATCGGCGAGGTCGAGCGTCACCTGTGCCGCCAGATGCGCGGCATCGTCGATGCGCGCGCGATCGACGCCGACCACGCGCCACCCGTCCGCCGCCAGCCGGTGTGCGATCGCCGCGCCGATGCCGCTGGCGGTGCCGGTGACGATCGCGGTGCGGGGAGGACGGGCGGCCATGGCTCAGGCCGCGACGCGCGGCGTCAGCCCGGCGCGGGCCACGGCGGCGTCGATGCGCGCCAGTTCCTCGGCCGACGGCGGCACCGTCGGCGGGCGGACGGTGGCGCGGTCGATCAGCCCGGCGGCCGCCATCGCCGCCTTCATGCAGGCATGCGCCTCGCCGGTCGGCTCGCCCGCGCCATAGACCGCATCCTTCAGCGGATCGATGATCGCCTGGATGCGCATCGCCTCGTTCAGGTCGCCGCGCCACACCGCCTGCAACAGGTCGTTGATGAGCCCGGGGATGAAGGACGCGAAACCGACCAGCGCGCCGTCGACGCCCTGCACCATCGAGGCGAGCAGATATTCGTCGTGGCAGGTCAGCAGCGCCTTGTCCGGCGCGGCGGCGCGGATCGCCTTCAGGTCGCGCGCATATTTGTTCATCTCGCGCGTGCCGATCTTGAAGGCGTGGACATGGTCCATCTGCGCCAGCCGGGCGAGCAAGGCGGAGGAGAAGCTGGCCTTCGTCCAGGCCGGATAGACGTGCACCACCAGCGGCAGCCCCGCGCCCTCGCCGATCGCGGTGAAATAGTCGATGACGTGATCGTCGCGGAAGCCGAAGCGCAGCCAGTGGTGCGGCGGCATCACGTCCAGCGCGGAGGCCCCCGCCTCGCGCGCGGCCTGCGCCTGTGCGACCGCGTCGCGAATGCCCTCGCACACGATCGAGGAGATCACCGGCACCTTGCCCGCGACCGCTTCGGCGGTGATGCGCGTCACCTCGGTACGCTCCTCCGGCGTCAGCGAGAAGACCTCGCCGGTGTGGCCGTTGGTCATCAGTCCCTTGATGCCGGGCTGCTCGGCGAGCCACCGGGCGAGGCGGGTCAGGCCGGGGGCGTCGATGCCGTGATCCTCGCGGAAGGGGACGGCGATCGCGGGAATCAGTCCCTTGAGATCGAGCTGGTTGTGCACTGGGTAAAGTCTCCGTGGTGGTTCAGGTCTGACCGGTGAAGGGATGGGCAGCGGTGCCGCCGGCGGCACGGACGGCGAGCGACAGCCGGCGCGCGGCGTCGCGGGTCGGCCCGCTCGCCTCGGCGACGAAATCCTCGACGCTCTGGCCGAAGCTGGGTGCCGCGACGCTCAGCGCCGCGATCGGCACGTCGTCGACGTCGGTGATCGGGGCGGCGAGCACACGCAGCCCGGTGACCGTCTCCTGATCGGACACGGCGAAGCCGTCGCGGCGCACCTTGGCGATTTCCTGCAACAGGCGATCGATGTCGACGATCGTGTGATCGGTCAGGCGCGACGGCGGATTGGCGGTCAGGATGGCGCGTTCGTCGTCGATCGGCAAATGCGCCAGGATCGCGCGACCCAGCGCGGAGGAGAAAGCGGGAACGCGGTTGCCGACGCGCACGTCGACCGCCAGCCGCTGCAACCCCGCCTGGATCCGCTCGACATAGACGACCTCATGCCCGTCCAGCACGCCGATCGACGCTGCCTCGATCCGGTCGCCGACCAGCCCGCGTAGCAGCGGACGCCCCAGGCTGCGGATGTCGGACCGCGCGATCGCGTTGAAGCCCAGTTCGAGGCATTTGAACGTCAGGCGAAAGCGCCGCGTCTCGGGCACCTTCTCCACGAAGCCGAGCCCGACCAGCGTGTTGAGCATGCGGAACGCGGTGGCATTGTCGACGCCCGCGGCGCGCGCGACATCGGCGAGCACCATCTCGCTGGCGTCGGGGGTGAAGCTCTGGAGGACGGCGAATGCCTTCGCCACCGATTTCACGATATTCTTGTCTTCGCTCACGCACGGCTCCCTGTCGATCCGGCGCGCGCGGGGGCGCGGCGCCGGCTGTCCGGGCACGAGCATAAGGGATGCGGCGGAAATCACCGCCGATGGCTTTCGAAGAAGTCGAAGATTTTCGGCATGGCGATGTCGAAGCCGCTGGCATGCGTGCCACCGGGCACGACCAGCAGCTGCGGTTCGACGCCGCCGGCCTTCAGCACGGCGACCGAGGCGCGGACGCGATCGGCCATGCCGAGTTCGTCCTTCTCCCCCACGACCGCCAGGATCGGCAGCTTCGACAAGCCCGCGACATCGGCCGCGGTGACCCCGCCATAGGCGGCGGGCGCGATCGCGGCCCAGCGATCGGGATGATGGCCGCCGATCCACCACGTACCCGCCCCACCCATCGAATTGCCGGTCAGATAGGTACGCGCGGGATCGGTGCCATATTCCGCCGCGATCAGATCGGCGACGGCGAGCACGTCCTGCTCGCTGCGGCGCCGGCGCATGGCATCGTCGCCGATCACGACGTTCAGCCCGCGTTCGGAGCCGTAACCGCTGTTGATGCGATAGCCGAGCGGCGCGACGACGATCATGCCGTGCTGCTCCGCCAGCGCCTGCATCCGCGCATCGGCACGCCCCAGCATGTTACGCTCGTCCAGATTGGCGCCGTGCAGCGCGACCACCAGCGGCCAGGCGCGACCCGGTGTCCACGCTTTCGGCACGTAGAGCTGATAGGGGACGAGTTCGCCGGTGTCCGCGAAGCGATAGGCGCGATCCTGCAACCCGGTGGCGCGCGCGACCGGGTCGCGCCCCTGTTCCAGCGCGGTGACGATCGCGTCCGACCGCGTCATCGCGGCGGCGAAGTCGTAGGCGATCACCTCACGCGTGCCGGCGTTGATCGCCTCGGCCAGCGCATAGGGATATTCCGCGGTCTGCCGTGCCGCCTCGTGGCCGGCGATCCGCGCCAGCCGCGTGCGCACGCGGGCATGACGCGCGGCGAGGTCGCGCACCAGATAGACCGGCGCGGCCGCCTCGCTGACCGCACCCGATGCGGTGCGGAACGTGGCCAGCAGGATATAGACGCCGTCCTCCACGCCGGTCAGCGCGACGCCGGGTCGTGCCGGCAGCGCGCCGACGCTGCCCGACGCGAGGCGCCGCACCAGCGCGCCGCGCCTGGGCGTGGCCGACGACGTCGGCTCGGCGCGCAGCAGGTCGATCGTGTAGCGCGCGGGCTTCGCACCGGAGGTCGGGTAGAGCGCGGCGATCGTCACCGTCTGGCGTCCGCCGTCCAGCACCGCGCGCTCGGGCCGGATCGACAGGCTGTCGACCAGCGCGGTGTCGGGGCTCCAGGCCTGCCCCTGCAACACCGCGGCCGCCTCCGTCAGCAGGCGACGCGCGGTCGGCTCGTCCTTGCCCTTCGCCTCGGCGACCAGCGCCTCGGCGCGGGTGCGCGCAGCCGGCGGCGCGTCGCGACCCAGGATCGCGACCGCCTGTTCAAGCACCATCAGCGTCGGGCGGAACGCCAGCCGCCAGACCGTGTTGGCGCGCATCTCCTTCGCGCGCGCCGCGCTTTCATAGTCCGACAGCACAGTCTGCGCCGCGAGCGGGGCGGCCGGCACCGCGGCCAGCGCGAGGGCGAGTGCCAGCCTCACAGCCCGAACCTCAGCCCGACCTTATAGGTGCGTCCGACATAATCATACGGGTTGCCGCCCAGGTTGATCGCCGCGATCGCATAATCCGGCGGATGCGTGTCGAGCAGGTTGGCGACATTGCCGAACAGCTGCATCTTGCTGCCCATCATCTCGAAGCCGTAGGCGAGGTTCAGGTTGAAGAAGGCCTGCCCTGCGAACGTATTCTTGTTGATGCTGTTGGCCGCCGCGGGATCGTAGCCGGCCTCGCCCGGCCCCCTGTACAGCGGCGAATATTTGATGTTCGAGAAGGCGCGCATCTGCAACCCGACCGTGACGGGTTCCAGCCGGTAGTTGAGGAACGCCGACACCACCCATTTGGGCGCGCCCGCCTGATAGCCGGCATTGTCCAGCGTGACCCCGGTCGGGCCGGCGACATCGGTGCTCTTGAGATGCGCCAGATAGGTGGCGAAGACGGTGGCGTCGATCGTGCCCGGCAGGCCGATGCCGGCGAGGTCGCGGCGATAGCCCGCCTCGATATCCAGCCCGTCGGTCTCCAGGAACGACTGGTTGAACGGCCGCACGAAGATGTTGGCGATGCCGAACGCCGAATTGTCGAAGGTGATCGCGGAACAATACAGGGTGCTGCCCTGGAAGCAGCGTTGCAGGATGTCGGTCGCCGACACCGATGCGATCACGTCGCGCACCTTGATCTTGTAATAGTCGACCGAGAAGCGGAACCCTCTCAACCCGCCGCGCCCTTCGAAGGTCACGCCGGCGGACGTGGTGTCGGCCTTCTCCGGCCGCAGCGCCGGATTGCCGACCGTCTGCGTCGGAAGCCGTGCCGACTGGCCATTGAACGGATTGAAGAAGGAACCGGTGGCCGAGATGCCGCCGATCGAGAACAGCTCCGACAGCGAGGGCGCGCGGATATCGCGCGAGCGGGTGCCGCGGAAGCGCAGGCCATCCACCGGCTCCCAGGTGCCGCCGACCTTCCACGTCGTCACCGCGCCGCTGACGCGATAGTCGGTGCGGCGGATCGCGCCGTTCAGTCCGAGCGAGCGAAACGCGGTGACGTCGCGCAGCAGCGGCAGGTCGATCTCGCCATAGACCTCCTTCACCTGGTTGCTGCCGGCGTAGGACTTGTTGTTGCCCGACGAATAGAGGCCGCGCTCCTGCAACGCGTCCGCGCGCTGGTCGAGCGAGTCCCAGCGGACCTCCCCGCCGACCGCGATCGCCGCCGCGCCGCCGGGCAGCTGGAACAACGGACCGGTCAGGTTCACCGCCACGTCGTGGCGGCGCATGATGACGTCGGTATATTCGATGCCCGAGATATAGTCACGCGCCGCAGCGGACGCGTTGCCGGCGCCGAACGGGTTGAACGGCGTACAGCCGGACAGGACGTTGCCGGGCTGGACCGTGTTGGTCAGCCGGTTCGCCGCGAAATTGGGATTGCTGGACACGGGACCGCAGACGATGTTGCCGCTGGCGTCACGCACCGCATAAGCGGCGGCGAACAGGTTCGCCTCGCGCGTGCCGAACACCTTTGAATCGATCGTCGAGCGCCCGAACGAATAGGACGCGTCCCATTTGAACCCGCCGAACACCGAACCCTTGAGCCCGGTCGCCAGCTGGAACGTCGAATAGGTGTTGTCCGCCGAGGTGCCGAGCCATTCGGTATCGACACGGCCCATGTTGAACGACGCGATGTTATTCGCCGTCATCAGGTCGCGGGTGCCCTGTGGCAGATAGGGGTTGCTCGCCAGGATCGTCAGCGTCGGAGTCTGGTGATATTGCGAGTAGGTGAAGACGTTGCTGCGCGCATAGCCGACCTCGAAGAAGGCGGTGGTGTCCGCCCCGATGTCGCCGGTGGCGCGCGTCATCGCGGTGAATTGCTCCAGCGGCTGCTTCAGGTTCCACTGCGCGATCGGGGTGGCGACCGGGTTGCTCGACGAATTGATCATCAGATTGCCGAAGACCGGCCCGCGCACGAGGCGATAGGTGCTGCCGTCCGGCGCGAAGGCGAGCTGGTTGAGCGCGGTGGAGGCGGTGCCGGCGGTGGTCGTCGCACCGTTGATGACGCCGCCCAGCGTCTGGGTCGCATATTCGACGCCATTGGCCCAGCCGAACGCGGGCGTACCCGCCGGACGGTTCGCACCGAAGGAGATCGGATTGCCCGAATTGCCGGCCTCGACAGCGCTCCAGTCGCGGCTGTAGATGTTCCCGACGCCGTTGTTCTTGTTATAGTCGGCGCCGAAGACGAGGCGGAAGCCACCATCGGCACCGCCCGTCAGGCCGAAGGCGATGTTGGCGCCGAATTCCTTATTGTCGCCATGGTCGGAGATGCCGCCCAGCACCTGCCCCTGGATCTTGTCGATCCGGTCGGCCAGCACGAAATTGGCGACGCCCGCCACCGCGTCGGAGCCATAGGCCGCCGATGCGCCGCCCGTGACCACCTCCAGCCGCTGGATCAGCCCGACCGGGATGATGCTGGTGCTGGTCGTGCCCTGCGGATTGGTGGGCACGGGACGGCGCCCGTCGATCAGCAGCAGCGTGCGCTGGCTGCCGAGACCGCGCAGGTTGGTGAGGCTCTGCCCGGTCGAGATCGACCCGGCGTTGCGCTGCACCTGATTGGGTCCGGAGGACGAGCGGAAGGCGGGAAGCTGCGCGATGATGTCGTCGACCGCCGAGGGCGCCACCTGCTGCATCTTGCTGGCGTCGAGGACGGTCAGCGGCGTGGGCGATTGCGACCCGGCGTTCTGGATGCGCGATCCGGTGACGATGATGTCCTGCTCCGCGGCCTGCTGCGTCGTGGTGGCCGAATCGTCCACCGGCGGGGTCGGGGAGATGACGGACTGTGCCCAGGCGGCCGGTGTGCAGACGATCGGTATGCCGATGACCGCGATTCGGCTGACCGTACCCAACAGACGCTTCCCCATCATCCCTCCTATGTTCGCATTGCGAACTTTTATTTGCATTACGAATATTGGATTTCTGGAGGTGCGTCAAGCGGCGCGTTGATCGAGCATCGAGGCGATGCTGTATCGTTCTGAAATCGCCTGCTTATCCAAAAGGCCTCGCGATCAGCATTGCCGAGCGATGCGCGGGCACCAACAGCGAGCGACCGGACGCACCGGGCCACTCTTGATCCTCTAGGACATTTGCCCTAATCAATAGGGCAAACGTCCTAGAGACTGTCCGGACAGTCGACGGCGCATCGTGACGGGAGGCGGAGGATGGGCGCGAACGATACACGCCGGCATATCGTGGATGTCGCCGACCGGCTCTTCTATGCGCGCGGCTATGCGGCGACGTCGTTCGCCGACATCGCTGGAGAGGCCGGGCTGTCGCGCGGCAACTTCTATTATCATTTCAGGACCAAGGACGAGATCCTGGACGCGGTGATCGAGCATCGGCGCGCGCAGACCAGCGCGATGCTGGACGGGTGGGAGAGCGAGGCGCAAACCCCCGTCGACCGGATTCGCCGCTTCATCCACCTGCTGGTCGCGAACGGCGCCGCGATCATGGCGCATGGTTGCCCGGTCGGCACATTGTGCAACGAGCTGGCGAAGCGCGACCATGCCGCCAGGGACGATGCCGCCGGGCTGTTCGCGCTGTTCCGCGACTGGCTTGCCCGGCAGTTCGCCGCGCTGGGTCATGCCGCGGAGGCGGATGCGCTGGCGCTCCACCTGCTGATGCGTAGCCAGGGCGTCGCCACGCTCGCCACCGCGCTGCGCGACGCGGCGTTCGTGCGCCGCGAGGTCGCGGACATGGAGGCGTGGCTGCTGGCCCGATGCCCGCCCGCCCCGTCTCCCCTCGACCCGACTCCCCTCGACCCGTCCCCCTCGCCCCGCCCGACCGCCTGAAGGAGCCGCCATGTTCGTCATCATCCTCCGCTTCGCCGACAAGACGAAGGCCGCGTCGCTGATCGACGCGCACAACGACTGGATCGACCGCGGCGTCGCCGACGGCGTGTTCCTGCTGGTCGGCAGCCTTCAACCGTCGGCGGGCGGCATGATCCTCGCGCAGGATGCGTCCCCGGCGGCGATCGCGGCGCGCGTGCAGGACGATCCCTTCGTCGCGCACGGCGTGGTCGTCGCGGAGATCCTGGCCGTCGCACCGGGGCGCACCGACGCGCGCCTCGCCTTCCTGAAGGGCTGAACGATGACCGCGACGATCCCCGGCCCGGATGGGCAGCCACGCTGCCGCTGGTGCGCGGCGGCGCCCGACTTCCTCGCCTATCACGACACCGAATGGGGCTTTCCGGTCGACGACGACCGTCGCCTGTTCGAGAAACTGTGCCTGGAGGGGTTCCAGTCGGGTCTCAGCTGGCGCACCATCCTCGCCAAACGCGAGAATTTCCGCGCGGCGTTCCACGATTTCGCCATCGATCGCATCGCCGCGTTCACCGATACGGATGTCGAACGGCTGCTTCACGACACCGGCATCGTCCGCCATCGCGGCAAGATCGCCGCCGTCGTCAACAATGCCCGGCGCGCGCAGGAACTGGTGACGCGCGAGGGATCGCTCGCCGCCTATGTCTGGCGGTTCGAGCCGGCGGCGGAGGAACGCGCCGCGCCGCAGACGGCATCGACCTCGCCGGCGTCGATCGCCTTGTCGAAGGATCTGAAGAAGCGCGGCTGGACGTTCGTGGGGCCGACCACCGTCCATGCCTTCATGCAGGCGATGGGCCTGGTCAACGACCATGTCGACGGCTGCATCATCCGCGACCGCGCCGCGGCTGCCCGGCGCGCCTTCGTGCCGCCGGGCGACTGACGTCGCGACCGCGCGCGATCACCGACGCGCACGACCGGCCGCGACCGCGCGCAACCGCTGGAAGGTGGGGCAGTCGGCATGGCGCGGCGCGGGACAATCGGCGGCGTGACGCAGGCCGTCGCGCAGCGCGGTGAGCCGGCGGATGGTGCGATCGATGCCATCCGCCTTCGCCTGAAGCATCGCACGGTCGATCGCGGGCGCGCCGTCCGGTCCCAGCATGCCGCCGATCTCCGCGAGCGAGAACCCCGCGACCCGTCCCAAGGCGATCAGCGACAGCCGGTCGAAGATGTCCGCGTCGAAGGTGCGGCGCAGGCCACGGCGCCCGATCGCCCGGATCAGCCCCCGCTCCTCGTAGAAGCGCAGCGTCGACGCCGGCACGCCGGAGCGTTTTGCCACCTCCGCGATATCGATCAGCGCCATCTTGACCTCAACCGAACTTGAAGTGGCACGATGGCGCGACTCACCCCGTCGAACAAGGATCTTGCGGTGGAACAGCGAACGTCGACCGACCCTGCGTCATGGCCCGCCCGTCGCGGCGACACCTGGGCGGAACTCCAGCCGCTGCTCGACCGGCTGTTCCTGCCGTTCGAGGAGTGGATCGCGGAGCGCGTGGCGGCGCACGGCGCCCGCGATATCCTGGATATCGGGTGCGGGGCGGGCGCGACCACGCTGGCGATCGCACGGCGGCTGGGGCCAGGCGCGCGATGCACCGGCATCGACATCTCCCCCGCCCTGACCGCGATCGCCCGGTGTCGCGCCACCGCGGCGAGGCTGGACCATGTGGAGTTCGTGACCGGCGACGCGCAGCGCCACAACTTCGGCAGGCGGCATCACGATGCCGTGGTGTCGCGCTTCGGCATCATGTTCTTCGACGATCCGGTCGTCGCCTTCGCGCGGATCGCCGGTGCGGTGCGTCCCGGCGGAACGCTGGAGTGCGCGGTCTGGCGCAGCGCCGCGGACAATCCCTTCATGGCGACGGCGGAGCGGGTGATCGCCCCGATCGCGGGCGGCGACACGCCGTCCGACCCCCATGCGCCCGGCCAGTTCGCCTTTGCCGATGCGCGACGGGTCGCCGCGATCCTGGAGGCGAGCGGCTGGACGGAGATCGACATCCAGCCGTTTGCGCTGCCCTGCACCATGACCGTGGCCGAGCTGTCGCTCTACATCCGTCGCATGGGACGGGCCGGCATGGTGCTGCCGACACTGGACGCGCCGGCGCGGCGCGATGCGGAGGCGCGGCTGGATGCCGCCTTCGCGCCGTTCGTGACGGACGGCATGGCGCGGTTCGACGCGGCGTGCTGGAGCGTCCGCGCACGCACGCCATAAGCGCCCGCCGGCTCCCCGCTCGCAACAGGAGAACGTGATGACGAATGACGTACAGCGCCACTACGACGATCTGCTCGCGGCGCATTATTCGTGGATGAGCGGGCTGCCCTTCGCGCAGAAGGTCGACGAGCAACGCGCGCTGCTGACCGAACTGGGCGTCGCGCCGACCGGCCTCGCGGTCGATCTGGGGTGCGGGCCGGGTTATCAATCCTGTGCGCTCAGCGACATCGGCGCGCGCACGGTGCTGGCCGTCGACACCAGCCGCGCGCTGCTGGACGAACTGGCGGCGGCCAAGGGCGACCGCGCGATCCGCACCGAACAGGCGGACCTGCGCGCGTTCACGACCCTGGTCGCACCGGGCAGCGCCGACGCCATCGCCTGCATGGGCGACACGCTGCCCCATCTCGACCATCGCGGCGACGTGTTCCGCCTGTTCGACGACGCGCACGATCGGCTGTGCCCCGGCGGCTGGCTGGTGCTGACGTTTCGTGATCTGTCGGCCGAGCCGCGCGGACTGGACCGCTTCCTGCCCGTCCGTGCCGACGACGACCGCATCATGCTCTGCGCGCTCGACTATGCGCCCGAGACGGTGACTGTCAGCGACCTGATCCATGTCCGCTCCCCGGAAGGCTGGACGTTGCGCAAGAGCAGCTACCGCAAGCTGCGCCTGTCGCCCGCGGACCTGACCGCCGGGCTGGAGCGGACCGGCTTTTCCGTCACGCACGATCGAGCCTGCGGCAGGATGCACGCCATCGTGGCGCGGAAGCGTTGAACCCGCCGGGTGACCGCCGGTCAGGAACGATGCGGCCATGCCGTCATTCTCTCCCCGTCACCACCGCGAGAGCCCGTCATGAGCGATTACGACCTCTATTACTGGCCGCTGCCGTTTCGCGGTCAGTTCATCCGCGCCATCCTCGCTTATGCCGGCAAGAGCTGGACCGAGCATGATGCGGACGAGAATGCCGCGCTCCTCGAACGCGATCCCGCCGAGCAACCGATCGCCTTCATGGGGCCGCCGCTGCTGATCGACGGTGAGACGAGGTGCGCGATCTCGCAGATGGCGGCGATCGCGCTGTATCTGGGCGAGCGTCTGGATCTGCTGCCGGACACCGCGGAAGGGCGGGCGCTGACCGCCAAGGTGGTGAACGACGCCAACGACGTGATCGACGAACTGACGCGGAACGGCGGCACATCGATGTGGACGCCGTCCGCATGGGAGGCGTTCGTGCCGCGGCTGCGCAAATGGATGCGCATCTTCGACGCGGTCGGCGCGCGCCATGGGCTGAGTGCCGATCGCGGCTTCCTGCTCGGCACCCCCGCGCCGGGAGTCGCCGACATCGTGACCGCGACGTTGTGGTCGACCATGGCCGACCGCTTGCCGACGATCGCGACGCTGGGAGCGGAGACGACGCCGACGATCTGGGGGCTGACCCGGCGGATCCAGGCGCTGCCCGCGCTCGACGCGCTGAAGCGGAAGAGCTTCGCCGATTACGGGGACGCCTATTGCGGCGGCGATATCGAACGATCGCTGCGCACGGTCGCCGGCTGACGCACGACGCGAACGCCGGCCTACAGCGGCAGGCCGAAGCGCGGTCCCACCCACATCATCGTCATATAGAGCGAGATGGTCAGCAGGCACCCGCCCCCCAGCCCGATCCAGAAGGGCACGCCGTGCCGCAACAGCACGGGGATGACGAGGAACATCGGCAGCGAGGGCAGGACATACCAGAATGTCGCGCTGGCATGCGCGGCCATGTTCTCCGGATCGGGGCGATCGTGCCACAGCCAGATCATTCCCAGCACCGACACCAGCGGCAACGACGCGATCAGCGCGCCAAAGCCCGGATAGCGCTTCGCCATTTCCGACGCGAGCGCGATCATGATCGCGGAGATGACCGACTTCACGGCCAGATAGCCCATCGCATTGCCTCCCGGGAAAGATCAGGTGGATCGACGCGTGATCCCGACGCGCCGCGTCACTTGGCGTAGCGGCGGATCGCCGTCATCAACGCCTCGGCGCCGTCATCGCGCTGCGACGGCGACAGATCGGCGGCGGCGACATGCTCGCGCAAATGCGCCTCGATCAATTCCTCGACCAGCCCGTTCACGGCACCGCGCACCGCGGCGACCAGATGCAGCGTCGTCGCGCAATCCTCCTCGACCGCCAGCGCCCGGTCCACGGCCTGAAGCTGTCCGACGATCCGGCGCACGCGCTTCTGCAAGGCATCGGTGTTGCTGGTGAGGTGTGACATAGAATACCCCCCTACCCTATATTGGGATGATCTTCAATCCCATTGCGAGACGACGTGGCGCACCGCGGCGGGACCGAGCCGAAGGCCTGCGCAGCCCGCTCGGTCCCCGACGATCAGAAGCGCATGTCCCATCCCAGCGTGAACGTCCGCCCGCGCCCGGCGAAGAACGCCAGATTGTCGTTCGGCAGGCGGGTGTCGCTGTTATAGTCGATGTAGAAGGCGTCGAAGATGTTCTGCGCACTCAGCGTGATCCCGCCGAACCGCGTCTGATAGCGCACGAAGGCGTCGGTCACGTCATAGCCGCCGAAATTGTTGCGCTGATCGGGGTTCGCCTTCCCGTGGAAGCTGCGCTGGAGATAGAATTGCGTCTGCACGCGCATCGTCAACGGCCCCGTAGCAAGGTCGGCGGCGAGGTTCAGGCGGTCCGGCGAGATGTTGGTGCCGTCCAGATCGGTGTCGACCACGCCATCGGGCGCCGCGGTGTCGCTGTCGTAGCGGCCGAGCAGGTGGGCATAGCCGGTCGACAGCCGCAGGCCTTCGATCGGCGTCCTGACGCCCAGGTTGATCTCCAGCCCCTGGATCTCGACCCGCTGGCGCTGCACCTGGAAGATGCCGTTGCCGAGCGCGAGCAGCACCTGGCCATTGTCGCTCGACGACCAGAAATAGGTCGCGCTCGCATCCAGCGGCCCGCGCTTCACCTCCACGCCGACCTCGCGATTGTCCGAGACGACGGGATCGATCGCGCGAAAGTTGCTCAGGTTCGTACCCTGCGTGCCGACCGCGCGCGTGATGCGCCCGATATCGGCCATCGTGAACCCCTGCGCATAGCTGGCATAGGCGCGGAGACCCGCGACCGGCTCCAGGATGGCACCGTAATTGACGAGCAGGCGGTCGAACCCGGGCTCACCGCCGGTCACGGCCACCCCGCCATAGGTCGCGACATTGCGACCGTCATAGGTCGTCGAGGCGAGCGTGTGATAATCGTCGATGCGGACCGTCACATTCTCCCACCGCACGCCGCCGGCCAGCCGCAGCACGCCGTCGAACAGCTTCAGGTTCGCCTGCGCGAACGGCGCCAGGCTGCGGAAATCGGCGGGCGGGACCCAGATCCGGTCGGTGGCGATCAGTCGCTGCTCGGTCCTGTCCCACAAGGCGTCGAAGCCGACGGTGGCGACCAACGCCTCGATACCGGGCACCGCGCGCTCGTAGCTGGCGCGCGCGCCCAGCTTGCGCGACCGGTTCTCCGACTGGTCGAACAACGTGCCGACCGGCGCGATCGCGGGATCCTGGAAGGTCGCGATCGGCGCGATCTCGCCGCCGAACGTGTCGTAGGTGCGGTTGAAGAAGAGTTGCGCGGTCAGATTGCCGCCCGCGACGTCGCTGTCGGTATAGGACAGCGACAATGCCTCGGCCCGGTTGGCGGCGGGCTTGCCCGGCGCATCACCGCGCACCGCGCTGGTCGGCACGCCGGTCACGCGGTTGCCCGCCAGCGCGATATAATCGCCGTCTCCGTTCAGCTCGTAGCGGTTGGCGATCAGGTCGAGCCGCCCGGTATCCCGCACCGCCACGCCGATGCGGGCGAACAGGTCGTAGGCGCGCGAATCCTGCGTCTCGCCCTGCGTCAGGTTGATGCCGATACGGCGATCCTGCGCGTCGAAGAACACGCCGCGCCGCTCGTAGGAGGCGCCCACCGTCACGTCGACGATGCCCGCCTTGTACTGCACCAGCCCGGCAACCTTGCCGCCGAGCGACGATGCGTCGAAGCCGTCGGCGGCGGTGCCCTGTACCAGCAGCCGCCCGGATACCCCCTCCTGCCGCGGCGCGCCGACCGTCACCTGGTTAACGATGCCGCCGGTCCCGCCGACGCCCTGCAGCGCGTTCGATCCATAGATCACCTCGACCCGGTCGATGAAGAAGCCATCGATCGTGAAACCGTCGCGGCTGCCATCGCGCAGCGGCGTCGTCTGCGGGATGCCGTTGATCGCATAGAGCGGCGATCGCCCGCGCAACGTCTCGCCCGCACCCGACAGCTTGCCCCGCGTCGGCGAGAAGCTGGGCGTCAGCACCGCGACCGCATCGGTGATGCTGCCGGAGATCGCGATCTGCTGATCCAGTGTCTGCTTGTCGATGATGTCGATCGTCAGCGGCAAGGCGTTGGGCGGCAGGACGGTCCGCGCGGCGGTGACGACGACATCCTCGCCCTCCGCCGCGGCATCGTGCTGCGCCTCGACGACCGCCTGTGCCGCGGCCGGCGATGCGAGGCCCGGCGTCATCAGCGCCACGCCGCACAGCATCATGCCCCGTATATTCCCCCGCCGCATTGTCATTCCCCCATCGAAACCATTGACCATCGTCGGCGCGCCGCCTAACGCGAATGGCTCTCATTAACAAGAGGCGGTTCCCGCTGACATGGCGCGCAATGTCCTGTTCCAACTCCACTGGTTCCTGGGCATCACCGCGGGGCTGGTCCTCGCCGTCATGGGGGTGACGGGGGCGATCATCGCGTTCGAGCCGGAGCTGCTCGCGGCGACCAATCCCGGCATCGTCACGGTCGCGCCGGCCACGGCCCGGCTGCTGTCCGGCCCCGAGCTGGTCGCGCATGTCGAGGCGCGACATCCCGGCGCGCGCATCACCCGCCTGGTGACGCAGCGCGATCCCGCGCGCGCCGCGATCGTCACCTACACGCTAGGTGCGTCGAAGGAGCGGCTGCGCAGCTACCTCGACCCCGCCACCGGTGCGATGCTGGGTGACGCCGGCGGCGCGCGCTTTTTCGAAACGGTCGAGAAACTGCATCGATGGATGGCGCTGCCGGGCGACGGCAACGGCTGGGGACGACAGATCACGGGCTTCGCCGCGCTGTCGCTGATCTATTTCGCGCTGTCTGGGCTCTATCTGCGCTGGCCGCGGCGGCCGCTCGACTGGCGCAACTGGTTCGTGCTCGACCTTCGGAAGACCGGGCGCAACCTCCATCGCGCGCTGCACGCGGTGGTCGGCGGCTGGGTGCTGGTCTTCTACCTGATCAGCGGCAGTACGGGGCTATGGTGGTCCTATGGCTGGTATCGCGACGGGGTGCAGCACCTGCTGACCTCCCCGCCGGCCGCCACCAAGGGCCATGCGGCGAAGGACGCACGCGCCGACCTGTCGCTCGCCTGGGCCGGCTTCGTCCGGGCGAGCGGCGGTCGCGCCTATGAACAGGTGACCGCGACGGTGCGCGACGGCGCCACCGTGCAGTTCCGCGGCAAGCTGCCCGGCGGACGGCACGACCGCGTGTCCGACGAGATCACGATCGACGGCACCAGCGGCGCCATGCTGTCCTCCACCCCCTATGCGCAGCGGCGCTGGGGCGAGGATATCGTCACCAGCGTCTATGAGCTTCATCGCGGCGCCTATTTCGGGCTGCCGGGACGCATCGTGATGCTGCTCACCAGCATGACGATGCCGCTGTTCACGATCACCGGCCTCCTGCTGTACCTCGCGCGGCGGCGGCGCAAGGCGGCGCTGGCGGCGGTCGTGCGGGATGCGCCCGACACGCCGGGCGGCGCCGCGCCGACGATCGTCGCCTTCGCGTCGCAGACCGGATCGGCCGAACGGATCGCGCAGCTGACCGCACAGGCGCTGCCCGGTGCCGCCGCCGTGCCGGTCGCGGCGCTGACGCCGGAGACGCTGGCGCAGGCGACGCGCCTGTTCGTCGTCGCGAGCACCTATGGCGAGGGCGAGCCGCCCGATGCCGCGCGTGGCTTCGCGCGGACGATGTCACGCGGTGTCGCGGATCTCCCGCACCTGCGCTATGCCGTGCTGGCGCTGGGCGACCGCGAATATGCCGATTTCTGCGCCTTCGGGCATCGCATCGACGGCTGGCTGCACGCAAGCGGGGCGACGCGCCTGTTCGACCTGATCGAGATGCATGGCGACGATCCCGACGTCCAGCGCCAATGGCAGCAGCAACTGGTCGGCGTGGGTGCGCGGACCGACCAACCGGACTGGGCTCCCGCCCCGATGGACGACTGGCGGCTGGTCGAGCGCCGGCTCCTCAATCCCGGCAGCAGCGGCGGCGAGGCGTGGCACATCGCGCTGGAGCCGGTCGACGGCCGGGCCGACTGGCAGGCGGGCGACATCATCGAAATCCTGCCGGAGCACGACCCGCGGCGCGTCGAGGCCTTCCTGCGCGCCTCTCGCATGGCCGACACGCCAGAGCTTCGCGCACTGCTGGCGACGCATATCCTGCCGGACGATCCCACCGCCGGCATCGATCCGGCCGCGCTGAAGCCGCTCGCACATCGCGACTATTCGATCGCCTCGATCCCGGCGTCGGGTCGGGTCGAGCTGATCGTGCGGCGATGCGACGCGGCCGACGGCTTCCCCGGCCTGGGATCGGGCTGGCTGACCGGCGGGGCGCCGATGGGCGGGATCGTGCGGGCGCGGACCCGCCGCAATCCATCGTTCCACGCCCCGGCCGACCCCGCCACCCCGCTGATCCTGATCGGCAACGGCACCGGCCTCGCCGGGCTGCTCGCACACCTTCGCCATCGCGCGGCGCAGGGCGGCGGCCCGGCGTGGCTGTTCTGGGGCGAACGTCACCCCGACCATGACGATTATCACGCCGCCGAACGCCATGCCCACGCCGCGCGCGGGACGCTGGTGCGGTCCATGACCGCCTGGTCCCGGCTGGGATGCGGACCGCGCTATGTCCAGGACGCGCTGGCCGCCTCGGCCGACGCCGTCGCCGGTGCCGTCGCGTTGGGCGCGGCGATCTACGTCTGCGGCAGCATGGACGGAATGGCGGTCGGCGTGCAGCAGGTCCTGACCGCGGCGCTGGGGGACGATACGCTGGAGGCCATGCTGGGCGATGGCCGGTATCGGCGCGACATCTACTGACGGCACTGCGCCGTTGCGACCCAAATCAGCGGGAGCGGCGGCGGGCGACGCTGGATCGCGCCCCCCGCCGTCGGTTCGGCATTCCGTTAGAAGCGGAACGCCACCGTCGCGCGCATCGAATGCCAGCGGAACTTGTCGTCCGAGCGGATGAAGTCGGTGCCGGTGGCGGTGCCGCCGTTGTTGGCGTTGGTGAAGGGCGTGCCGGCGGGGCCGGCGGCGCGCACGACATAATCGTCGTCACGATATTGATGATAGAGATATTCGAGGCCGATCGAGAAACTGCCGATGCGCTGCTCGATGCCGCCGCCGGCCTGATAGCCGAACTGGTCGCGCTTTCCGCGTCCGCTGAAGGTGTTGGTCGTGTTGGTCGAGCCGAAGGCACGGTCGATCCGCGCATAGCCGGGCCCGAACGTGCCGTAGAACAGGGTGGTGTTGTTGGGGGTGAAGCCGGCACGCGCGCGGATGCCCGCCTCCCAGTCGATCCCGCGATTGAAGACATAGCTGGCGGGGGTACTGGAGAAGGCGGTGACCGCATCGGTGATGTTGGTGGTGCCGAACTCGCCCACCACGCCGACGACCAGCGCGCCGCGCTGCGCATCGAGGCCGATGCGCCCGTAATAGGCCCAGTCGTCCTTGTCGTTGGTACACGCCCCGCCCGCGCCGGGGCTCAGCTGGTTCGCCGCCGACCCGTTGCAGAAGCCGGGCGAGAAGGCGTCCGCCCCCGACCCGGTGCGCACGACATCGCCGAACCGGCCGTCGAGGTTGCGGTCGAACAGCACGCCCGAGCCGCCGTCGTTGGACTGGACGTCATAGCCGCCGGCGGCGCCGATATAGAGGCCGTTGAACCCGCCATCCTCCTGCGCGGCGGCGGGAACGGCGAGGAGGAGCGACAGCGCACCGGCTGCCGAAACGAGCATCTTCATCGAATATCTCCCTTTTGCATCAAAGGGCGGAAGGGCCGTTCGTCGCCCTCCCGCCACACGTCCTGGATCGGTCCGACGGCGCGCGTCAGGGCAGCCCCACCCGCAGCGTGGGGTTGGGATTGTTGGTTCCGTTGGGGAAGAAGCCGCCGCCGGTTCGGTTCGCACCGCTGGTGTTGAGATAGACGATGTTATGCACCTGCTGGCTGTTGCGGCTGTAGGCGATCGCGTCGCCATCGGCGGGGACGAGGTTCGCGCCGCCGCCGCTGGTGGTCAGCCCCTGATCGGTATCGCCGCCCTGATCGAGCTGGTCGCGCGCGTCGGAGATGCGCCCCGCCGCGGTGATCAGCGTGGGCGTGGCGACGCCCTTGGCATAGAGGACGGTGCGGACCAGCCCCGCGTGATACGCCTCCGCCGCCAGGATGCCCGCGGCCGCCTCCAGGAACACCTTGCTGCTCAGCAGCGGCGCGGCACCCTTGTACGCGGTGACGCCGACATCCTCGAACAGATAGGCGCCCAGCAGGAAATTCTCCGGCGAGGAATAGGGATTGAACGTCTCGTTTGCGCCGACCACGCCCGCGGCGCGCGCCGCCGCGGTGAACGCGCCGCTGGCGTCACCGGAAATGTTGATGTTGGGCATCGCGATCGCTGCCGATCCCAGTGCGGTGCGCAGGAAGACGACATGCGCCAGTTCGTCCGCGGCGATCTCGCGCGCATAGGCGCCGACCAGCGGGTCCGCGGCGAAATTGACCGCCGCGCCGCCGGTGACGGTGCCGCCCGCGGTGCCGCTGCCACTCGCGGTCAGGCTGGAGGAGAGCCCGGCGCCGTTGACGGCATAGGCGTAGAATTGTGCCTCCAGATATTCGAGGTTGAGCGCGAGATTGAGGATGTCGCTGTCGGTGACCGCGGCCGGGGTCGGCGTGGGGGTGGGCGTCGGGTTGGGCGCATCGTCGCCGTCCGAGTCGAAGCAGCCGGCGAGCAAGGTGGCACTGCCGAGCGCCAGCGTGCTGCCGCCGGCGACCTTCAGGAACTGTCGTCGTGCCGCACGACGCGTTTCGGTGGCGGCGAGGATATCGAGAGCTTGGCGATGGTCGATCATGGGGGTCATCCCTGGAAAGAGGCGTTGGCGGGACCGCGACGAAGCGATCGCCGGCTCATGTGGTCGACCGGATGGTGCCGTTGACGCCATTGGGGAAGAAGCCGCCCATGGTCGTGGTCGCGGCGTTCAGATAGACGATGTTGAGCACCTGTCCCGTCGTCCGGCTATAGGCCAGGCCGTTGCTGTTGAGCGGTGCGATGTTGGAGCGCAGCGTGGTGCCGCTGCCGGCGGGGGCGATGCCCTGATCGTCGTCCGGGGCGATACCGCGCACCAGATCCTCGGTCGGCGCCCCGTCGAGCGTGTCGCGCGCGTTCGAGATGCGCTCCGTCGCGGTCACCAGATCCTGGATGCCCTTGGCATAGAGCGTCGTGCGCACGATCGCGGCGTGATACGCCTCCACCGCCAGAATGCCCGCGGCGGCCTCCAGGAAGGTCTTGTTGCCGATCAGCGGCGCCGCGCCCTTGTAGGCGGTGACGCCGACATCCTCGAAGATGAACGCGCCCAGCAGGAAGTCGTTGGGGCTGGCATAGGGGTTGAACGTCCCGTTCGCCGGGACCACCCCCGCCGCGCGCGCTGCCGCGGTGAACGGGCCGCTGGCATCGCCGGAGATGTTGATGTTGGGCATCGCCACCGCCGCACTGCCCAGCGCGGTGCGCAGGAAGTTGACATGCGCCTGTTCGTCCGCCGCGATCTCGCGCGCATAGGCGCCGACCAGCGCGTCGCCGGAGAAATCGACGCGTGCGCCGCCGGTGACGGTGCCGCCCGCCGCGCCGCTGCCGCTGGCGGTCAGATTCGCGGGCAGCCCGGCGCCGTTGACGGCGTAGAGATAGAATTGCGCCTCCAGATATTCGAGGTTCAGCGCGAAGTTCAGCACGTCGGCGTCGGTTACCGTGGACTGCGCCCGGGCCGGATCGCTGAAGACGAAGGCGGAGCCGGCGGCGCCCAGCGCGGCGGTGAAGAACGCGCGTCGCCCCTGGCGGCGATGCACGCGCGCGTCGAACGCGTCGACGACCAAATCCTGCTCCATCGTCACTTGGCTCCTCCCTTATGTACGCTCGCGGTCGGAACGGGTGTTCCGGCGCGAACGTATGAAGGTACGAAGCGCGAAGCCGCGCGGATGCAGCCACGGAAAAACAATCGGTATGCAGGAGAGTGAGCCATCCGGTGTCGGTGACGTCGCGTCACCCGATACGGAACGCCGCGCGGCGCTGGCGGCGGCATTGGCCGCGACCGGACTGCGCGACGGTGCCGCCTTCCGCAAGGTGTATCAGCTTACCTCCGCCAAGCTTTTTGGTATCTGCCTGCGCATCTGTGGAGAGCGGCAGGCCGCGGAAGATGTGTTGCAGGAAGTCTATCTCATCATCTGGCGCCGCGCCGCGAGCTTCGAGCCGTTGCGCTCCAGCCCGATCACCTGGCTGGCGACGATCGCGCGCAACCGGGCGATCGACTGGCGGCGCGCCAACGGCCATCCCCTGCCCCCGCCACCGGATGCCGAACCGCGCGCGGCGGTGGAGACGGCGGACGACGCGGCCCTCGCAGATGTCGCGATGATCGCGCGGGAGGATGCGCACCACGTCCACCGCTGTCTTGCGACGCTGGATCGCGGATCGCGCGACGCGATCCGCGCGGCCTTCCTGGACGGTGCCACCTATGCCGAACTGGCGGAACGCGCCGGCGTGCCGCTGGCGACCATGAAGAGCAGGGTGCGGCGCGGCCTGCTGCAACTACGCAAGCGCATGACCGATGACCTCTGATCCCCCCACCCCCTCCACGCAGGCGGCCGAACTGGCGCTGGGGCTGCTCGACGGCGACGAACGCGCCGCGGCGCTGCGGCGGGTGCTGTCCGATGCCGATTTCGCGCAGGAGGTCGCCTGGTGGCGCGAACAGTTCAGCGGGCTGCTCGACGATTATCCGCCGGTCGCGCCGACGACCGACCTGCTGCCGCGCGTCGATGAGGCGGCGGGCGCAGCCGTCATGCCGCAGGCGCCGCGACGGTGGGGATGGTTCACCGGGGGGCTGGTCAGCGGCGCGGTGGCGGCCTCGCTCGCCGCGGCGGTGATGATACCCCGGCCGGCACCGATCGTCGTACCCGCACCCGCCCCGGCCCCGGCCCCGGCCGCACCGCTGATCGCGGTGCTGGTCCCGTCCAACGCCGGCGCGCAGGCCCCGGTGGCGGCGTGGCTCGCGCGAAACGACGGCGCGCTGCGGTTGACCGCCGCGGTGCCGGTGCCACGCGGGCGTAGCGCGGAATTGTGGGCGATCGGTCCCGACAAGGTGCCGCACCCGCTCGGCCTGCTGTCCGCGACGGGCCGGTCCTCACAACTGACGGACCCGATGGCCGGCCTGAAGGAAGGCGACACGCTCGCGATCTCGATCGAGCCGCAGGGCGGCTCGCCGACCGGGGCGCCGACCGGTCCCGTCATCGCATCAGGCGTCGTCGTGATGACGTGAGCGCGGTGCGGCAACGCGCCCCGCCGACGTTCAGACGGGCAGCCCCTGTCGCAGGCGGGCGGTGACGATGCTGGCGGTGACCGTCTCATATTGATCGGTCGAAAAGCCGGCCCGGAAGAAGGCGCGCACCTCGCTGGCCGGCACCGCGAAGCCGCGATGCCAGGTCAGCACCGCCATCCGCCGCAACGCCTCCAGCCGCGGATCGGCGAGATGCGCCGGCTGGCGCCGCGTGCCGAACACCTTGCCCAGCGCGATCGACATGCGGCGGGGCCGCGACAGCGAGGACAGCCGGTCGCCGCGCGCGAGCGCCACCACCGACCATTCCAGCGCGCTCAGCCGCGCCTTCTCGCCGGCGGTCACCGCGGGCGGCGTGGCGATCGGGGCGGCATCGGCGAGCAGCAGGTCGCCGGAGAAATCCACATAGGCCATGAGGAACCTCCCTTGTTCGAGGCGCGCGCCGGCGGCGGCCGCGACCCACGCGGATCGCGACGGCACCGCCCGGCGGCGCTGATGTGTGGATGCGACGCTCCAGCCTCGCGTGACGGGCGCGCGAGCGGAAGGACGCGGAGAAATGGACGCGGAACCGGGGCGATCGCCGCCTAGAGCGCGATCACCCGTTCGACGGACAGGCGGGATTGCGTTGCACGATGCCCTCCCTTGGAGACACTGGGGAGCCGCTGGCCGGCCCCTCTTCTATACTGCATGGTATAGAAATCGCGGGGAGTGGCGTCAATCGCTTTCTATACCGCGCGGTAAATTATTTTGGGCGATCCGCCCTCAGTTGCTGGGCCACATCGTCAGGCTGGTCTCGACCACACGCTCCAGATCGGCGCGCGTCGCCCCCGACCCGGCCTGCACCGCCATTCCCTGCAGAATGGCATAGAGGTAGCTGGTGAGGCCCGGCACATCGACGTGCGCGGGCAGGTCGCCCTCGCGCTGCGCCTGTTCGAACCGCTCGACCAGCGCCGCCTGCGACGAATCGCGGCGCTGGATGACGTCGGCCTTGATCGACTCCGCCTCGGCACCGCACGCGGTCGCGCTGATGACGCCCAGGCAACCCTTCGGATCGCAGCTGCTCATCTGCGCATCGATCGCGCCGCGCATGAAATGCTCCGCCACCGCGCGCGCGGTCGGCTGCTTCAGCGCGGCACGCGTATATTCCAGCTTCTCGGATTCGTAGAGGTCGAGCGCCTTGTGGAACAAGGCTTCCTTGTTGCCGAACGCGGCATAAAGGCTGGGCTTGGTGATCCCCATCGCCCCGGTCAGGTCCGCCATCGAGGCGCCCTCATACCCCTTCGACCAGAACACGCCCAGCGCCGCCGCCAGCGCCCGATCGACGCAGAACTCACGGGGACGGCCTTTGACGGCAGGAACGGCGGACATTTCCATAACGGGCGGTATATAAAATACCGGGGCGGCATTCACAAGGCGCAAAACCCGGCTGGACGGGTCGTCACGCGGCGCGGTCGACCAGATCGTCCCTTTGCGATGCGGCGAACAGCAGGTGGAGCCGGCCGTCGAGCGGCAGCGCGAGGCGAATGCCCTGTGCAGCGAGTGCGGCATGGTCGATGGCGGTGGCGTCGCGCACCTCGACCACGACACGGCCCGGACGCCAGTGATGCGCGCGAACGTTCGACGCCCCGCCCAGCGCGGCGAGGAGCACGGGGGCGAGCGGTTCGTCGGCGGCCAGCGACGGCGACGGTGGTGCGATGGCCGTCGCGCCGCCCGCTGCCGCCTCGCGCATCTCCGATGCCACCGCGTCGGCGACCGGCCCCAGCACGACCTGTAGCATGGTCGGGGACGGGCGCAGCACCGCGCGCGCGCCCAGCACCTTCAACCGCGGCTCGTCCACCCGGCCCGGATCGGCCAGCACCAGCCGCAGCCGCGTCGTGCAGGCGCCGATCGTCGTCAGATTGGCCGCCCCGCCCAGCGCCGCGACGAACGCCGCGCCGCGATCACCCTCGGCAACCTGGCCATCGGCCGCGGCCGTCTCCACCTCGCGCCCCGGCGTCGCGAGGTTCCAGCGGCGGATTGCGAAGCGGAACGAGCCGTAATAGATCGCGGCATAGGCCAGCCCGACCGGCAACAACAGCAGCGGACGCGTCGCCTTTCCCAGGTTCAGCAGATAGTCGAGCAGCCCGGCCGAGAAGCCGAACCCCAGCCGCATGCCCAGCATATAGGTCAGCGCCATCGACACGCCGGTCAGCAGCGCATGCAGCAGGTACAGCGCGGGCGCGAGGAACATGAAGGAGAATTCGATCGGCTCGGTCACCCCGGTCAGCAGCGAGGTGAGCGCGAGGCTGAGCAGCATCCCGCCCACCGCGCGCCGCCGCTCCGGCCGCGCCTCATGATACATGGCGAGGCAGGCGGCGGGCAGGCCGAACATCATCACCGGGAAGAAACCGGTCATGAACGCCCCCGCACCGGGATCCCCGGCGAGGAAGCGGCGCAGGTCGCCGGTCGTGCCCTGATAGTCGCCGAGCACGAACCAGACGATGTTGTTCAGGATATGGTGCAGCCCGGTGACCAGCAGCAGCCGATTGAGCGCGCCATAGGCGAACAGCCCGAACGGACCTGCCGCGGCGATGCTCCAGCTCAGCCGGTCGATCCCAGTCGAGATCGCGCCATATCCCTCGCCCAGGACGAGCGCGATCGCGATCCCCGCGACGCCGCTGACGATCGGCACGAAGCGCCGGCCGCCGAAGAACGCGAGATAGTCGGGCAGGCGGATGCCCGCGAAGCGATTGTAGAACAGGCCGCCCGCTATGCCGGACAGGATCCCCATCGGCACGTCGAGCCGCCCGATCGCCTTCACCTTCCACGCCGCGATGGCAAGGTCGCCGGTGACGTCGGCCGGCGCCACCATCAAGGCCTGCGCCCCATTGCGCGACACGAGATAGCAGACGAGCGAGGCCAGCCCGGCCGCGCCATTGCCGTCGCGCGCCAGTTGCGTCGCGACGCCGATCGCAAACAACAGGCCGAGGTTGGCGAAGATCGCCTCCCCCGCGGTCGCGACGAACGCGATGTCGAGCAGGTCGGGCTGGCCCAGACGCAGCAGCAGCCCGGCGGCGGGCAGCACCGCGATCGGCAGCATCAGCGCGCGACCGAGCGCCTGCACCCCTTGCATCAACGCCTTCATGCCCTGGCCTCCCCCTGCGATGCGAAGGCGCGCGCCAGCCGGCGCACGTCCTCCGCCGTCTCCTGCGCCAGCGCGTCGCGTGCCAGCGCGCGGTACGCTTCCAGCGTCGCGGCATGGACCGCGGCCTTGATCTCCGGGACCCGCGCCGGCGTGGCGGACAATTCGGTCACGCCGAGGCCGACGAGGATCGGCACCGCGAGCGGATCGGACGCCAGCCCGCCGCACACCCCGGTCCAGCGCCCCTGCCCGGCCGCGCCGCGGCAGGTTGCGTCGATGAGCCGCAGCACCGCCGGGTGAAGCCCGTCGACCTGCGCGGCGACCGCCGGATTGCCGCGGTCCATTGCCAGCGCATATTGCGTCAGGTCGTTGCTGCCGATCGACAGGAAGTCGGCATGGCGCGCGAGCAGGTCCGCGGTCACCGCCGCCGCCGGCGTCTCGACCATGATCCCGACCTCGACTGGATGCGCGATGCCGAGCGCCGCGCGCAGGTGATCGACGCGCGCGCGCACGGCGACGATCTCCGCGACGCTCGCGATCATCGGCACCATGATGCGGCAGGTCGCGCCGGCGGACAGGATCGCGCGCAATTGCGTGTCGAGAAGGTCGGGGCGCGCCAGCCCGACGCGGATTCCGCGCAGCCCGAGCGCCGGATTGTCCTCCGCCGCCTGCGCCAGCCACGGCACCGGCTTGTCGCCGCCGATATCCAGCAGCCGCACGATCAGCGGTCGCTCGCCGAGCGCGCCGGCGATCGCGCGATAGCCGGCGGCCTGTTCCGCCTCGTCGGGCGGTGCGGCGCGATCGAGGAACAGGAATTCGGTGCGCAGCAGTCCGCACCCTTCCGCCCCGTTCGCCACCGCGGCGGCGGCATCCTCGACCGTCGCCAGATTGGCCATCACCGCGATCCGGGTTCCGTCGGCGGTGGCCGCAGGCGCCGCCGATGCCGCGCGCAGGGCGTCGCGTCGGATGCGCGCCGCATCGCGACGATCCGTCGCCGCGGCGAGGCTGGCAGTGTCGGGATCGGGCGTGATCAGCCCCGCGGTCGCGTCGAGGATCAGCGGCGTGCCGTCCGCCACGCGGTGCAGCGCCTCGCCCATGGCGACGATCGCGGGCAGGCCCAGTCCCGCCGCCAGAATGGCGACATGCGAGGTCGGCCCGCCACGCACCGAACACAGCCCGACCACCGCCCCGCCCTCCAGCGCGGCGACATCGGACGGCAGCAGGTCGTCGGCGAGCAGGATCGTGCCGGGCGCGAACTCCTGCCGCGCCGCCGGAGCCTCGCCATCCAGCGCGGCGAGCACCTGTCGCTCGATGTCGAGGAGATCGTCGGCGCGCTCGGCCATGCGCGGGTTGCCGGTGTCACGCAGCCGCGCCGCCTGTGCGCGGAGCGCGCGCCGCCACGCCAGCCCCGCGCTGCGCCCGGCGACGATGTCCGCGGCGGCGGCATCGTGCAGCGCGGGATCGTCGAGCAGTTCGCGATGCGCCGCCAGCACGGCGGCCGATGCCGCTGCCGTCTGCCCGGCCAGCCGCCGACGCACCGCCGCGATCGCGTCGTCCAACCGCCGTCGCTCGATCGCGACGCCCGCGCCGTCCTCCGCCACCACGCGATCCTCGCTCGCGAGCCAGCGGGCGGTGCCGATCGCGATGCCCGGCGCGGCCATGACGCCGCGCAACAGGCCGTCGTCGGGCGATGTCGGCACGGGCGGAGTTGGTGCGGGCGCCACCACCCCCTCCTCCATGCCGCTGTCGATCAATTCTGCCACCGCCGCGACCGCCGCCACGGCGTCGCCGCCCTGCGCCGCGATCCGGACCGTGTTGCCGGCCCGCACGTCGAGCGCGAGCATGGCGGTCACGCTGGTCGCGGGCGCATCGGTGCCGGCCTTTCCGATCGTGAGTGCCGCGTCGAAGCCGCGCGCGAGCGCGGCGATGCGCGCCGCCGGCCGGGCGTGGAGGCCATGCGGCAGCGACACGGTAACGAGGCGCTCGGCCGTCGTACCGGTGTCGACCGATGCCGCCGCCACCGGGCTCCGCGGTTCGACCACCAGCAGCGGATCGCCCACCTCCACCCCGCGCGCGACATGCCGCTCGACCACCGCGAAGGCATCGGGATCGGTGAGCAGCATCGGCGTCGCCATCGACGGCGCGGTCGCCAGCAGGCGATCGAGATCGAAGGAGATCAGCCGCTCGCCCGCGCGCACCGCCTGCCCTGCCGCGACATGCGCGACGAAGCCCTCGCCGTCCAGCGCGACCGTATCGATGCCGAGGTGCAGCAGGATCTCCGCGCCATTGTCGGCGCGCAGCGACACCGCGTGGCGCGCGGCATGGACCGATACGATCGTGGCGTCGCACGGCGCGTGCAGGCTCGATCCCACCGGATCGATCGCGGCGCCCTCCCCCATCAGTCGCCCCGCGAAGACCGGGTCGGGCACCTCCTCCAGCGGCATGGCCCAGCCGCGCAGCGGGGAAACAAGGGTCAATCGTGCCACGCGCCGTCCTCTCCCGATCCTAGGCCGCGTGCACGACCCGCTCGCCGCCGATCCACACGCCCCGCACGCGCCAGTCGGCGTCGAGCCACACCCAGTCGGCGCGCAATCCGGGCGCCAGCGCGCCGCGCTCATGCGACAGGCCCAGGAAGGCGGCCGGATGGGTCGCCGCCATCGCCGCCGCCGCAGCGGGCGCCACGCCGACCTCGCGCACCATGTTCGCCACCGCCCGCGCCATGTCGAGGTCGGAGCCGGCGAGCGTCCCGTCCTCGCCCCGGCACACGCCGTCCGCGACATGGATACGGCGACCGTAGAGCGTGAAGTCCTTCTCGCGCGCGCCGACGCTGGGCATCGCATCGGTCACCAGCATCGCCTTGTCCGCCGGCAATGCGCGCACCGCGACGCGCAGCGCGGCGGGATGGACGTGGACGCCATCCGCGATCAGCCCGCACCAGGCGCTGCCCGCGTCGAGCGCGGCGCCGACCATCCCGGGCGCGCGATGGCCGAGCGGCGACATCGCGTTATAGAGGTGCGTCACCCCGCTGACCCCGGCGGCGAAGCCGGCCATCGCCTGCTCGTAGGTCGCGTCGCTATGCCCGGCGGACACGCGCACCCCGGCCGCGGCGAGCGCCGCGATATCCGCGCCGTCGCATTGTTCGGGCGCCAGCGTCACCATCACGCGACCCCGCCGCGGCGCGGTCAACAGCGCGATCGTCGCGGCATCGAGGCGGCGGAACATCGCCGGGTCGTGGATCCCCTTGCGCACGGGGTTGAGGAACGGCCCCTCGACATGGATGCCGACGATGCCGGGCACCCCCGCCGCGATCGCCGCATCGACGGCGTCGAGCGCCGCCGCCACCTGCGCCGGCGTGTCGCTGATCAGCGTCGGCAGCAGCGCGGTCGTGCCATAGCGGCGGTGTGCGGCGGCGATCGCGGCGATGCCCTCGACGCTCATGTCGGTGTTGAACAGCACGCCGCCGCCGCCGTTCACCTGCGTGTCGACGAAGCCCGGCAGCAGCCAGCCGCCGTCGAGGTCGATCGCCGCATCCGCCCCCGCCACATCGATCGCCACCTCGATCGCCGCGATCCGGTCGCCGTCGAGCGCGATCGCGGCGCCCGGCAGCACGCCCGCGGGCGTCACCACCCGGCCACCGGTGAAGATCCATCGCGTCATAGCGTGCGCGTCACCTTGGAGAGGTGCGGCGGGCGGTCGGGGTCGAGCCCGCGCGCCAGCGCCACCGCATTGGTGAGGCGGTAGAAGCTCTGGAGCATCAGCAGCGGCTCGATCGCCGGATGCGTCGCGCGCGCCGGCAGGTCGCCGCCTCCGCCCGCGTCCGCCAGCCGCACGATCGCGCCGCGCGCCGCAAACTCCCGCGCGACCGCGCGCACCGCATCCCCCGCGGCATCCGACGTGGCGAAGGCGAGCACGGGAAAGCCCGCGCGCACGATCGTCATCGGGCCGTGCCGCACCTCCGCCGCGCTGAACGCCTCGGCATGGAGCGCAGCGGTCTCCTTCAGCTTCAGCGCCGCCTCCTGCGCGATGCCGAAGCCATAGCCGCGGCCGAGCACGAACAGGCTCGACGCCGCGACCAGCGGCGCCTCCGCCGCGCTCCAGTCAAGCGCGAAGGCGTCGGACAAATGGTCCGGCAATGCCCGTACCGCCGCGGCCAGCGCCGCATCGCGCGCCCAGGCCGCCGCGAGGGCGGCCAGTCCGGCCATCGCCACCAGGCACGACTTGGTCGCCGCCACGGAGCGTTCGGCGCCGGCCTCCAGCGGCAGCAGCGTGTCGGCCATCTGCGCCAGCGGCGATGCGGCGTCGTTGACCAGTGCGACGACCAGCGCCCCGGCGCGCTGGTGCGCGGCGACGGTGGCGATCAGGTCGGGACTGCGCCCCGATTGCGACATGGCGATCACCAGCCGCTCCGCGCCCTGCGCGACCGGCGCAGCGAAGACGGAGGCGATCGAGGGCGCGGCGGAGGCGACGGGGATGCCCAGCGCGGTCTCCAGCACGTACTTGCCGTAGGTCGCGGCATGATCCGACGATCCGCGCGCGCAGGTGACGATCGCCGCGGGCGGCGCGGCGCGCAGGCGGTCCGCCAGCGCATCGATGGCTGCGGCATTGGTCGACAGGAAGCGCGCGACCGCTGCCCCAGCCTGCCCGGCCTCGGCGAGCATCAGCGTCGTCGCATCACGGCTCACGTCCCAAGAGTCTCCGATAGATCTGCTATTGGTCCTATATTAGACCTCTACCAGCTCCGCAACAAAGTCATAGGCGTCGCCGCGGTAATAGGACAACGTGAGCTCCGCCGCGCGACCGTCCGCCAGGAAGCTGCGCCGCTCGATCAGCAGCCCGGCATGGCCCGGCGCGACGTCGAGCAGCGTCGCCTGTTCCTCGGCGAAGGGCGCGGCACGCAACCGTTGCAGCGCGCGCGCGGGCCGCGCGCCGGCCGCATCCAGCGCGACGTAGAGCGAGTCCGCCACCGCCTCCAGCGAGGGCAGGCAATAGGCCGGAACCGTGGAATATTCGACCGCCAGCGGCCGCTCGTCCGCGAGGCGCAGGCGGTGGAAGCGATAGACCGGCGTCCCCGGCGACAGCGCCAGCGACAGCGCTTCTTCCGGGGTCACCTGCCCCTGCGATCGCCCGAGCCACCGGCTCGACGGGCGCGATCCGCGCGCCAGCATGTCCTGGGTGAAGGACGACAGGCCGGAGAAGCTCTTCTCCACCCGCCCCGGCGCGGCGGCGGCGGTCGCGGCCGCGGTCTTCGCGACGAAGGTTCCGGCCCCGCGCCGCGGCACCAGCAACCCTTCGTCGCTGAGCGCGGCGATCGCGCGGCGCACGGTGATGCGCGAGATACCGTAATCGGCACACAACTCGCGCTCGCTCGGCAGCGCTTCCTGATCCATCAGCACGTCCCGCGCGATCGCGTCACGCAGCAGCGTGGCGAAGCGGAGATAGAGCGGGCCGGTGCCATCCGCCGGCAGCGCACCGATCCGATCCTTGAACGCCATGTCGCCCCGCTTCCCACCCTCTTCCCGACGTCCACTCACCTACCATTGTCGGATGGCAGATGAAAATGGCACGGATCGGTCATGTCCGCTCCGTCCCAGACCGCGATCGAGTCGCTGCGCAACGCCGTCCTGGCCGGGCAGGCCGCGGAGGCGCGACGGCACCTCGTCGCGTTGATGGCGACCCACCCGGACGACGCCGACCTCCTCGACGTGGCCGCCGGCGCGGCCGAGGCCTGCGGGGACATGGCCGCGGCCGAACGGCACCTGCGCCACCTCGTGACGGTCGTGCCGCACGCAGGGTGGGCACGCGACGAACTGGCGCACTTCCTGCTGCGCCATGGACGTGCCGAGGAGGCGGAGGCGGTGGCGCGCGCGACGCTCGCGGACATGCCCGACGATGCCGCCGCCCATGCCTTCGTCGGGCAGCGGCTGGCGCTGCGCGAGGCATTGCCCGAGGCGATCTGGCATCTGCGCGCGGCGGTGCGCCACGCCGCACCCGGCGATCGCGCCGCGATCCTGCCCGAGCTGGGCCGCGCCTTGCTGCGCTCCGGGCGGCTTGACGACGCGCGGGCGCTCGCCGCCGCGATGCCCGCCTCGTTCGAGGCGTCCGCGCTCGCCACGGAAGCGGCCGAGCAGGCGGGCGACGCGGACGCGGCCGCGGCGGCCTTCGCGCGGTTGCGGACGCTGGCGGCGCCGCTCGGCCGCGACGTGTCGCTGCTGGGGCTTTGCGTCCTGGCGATGGCCGATCGCTGGCGCGAGGCGCTGGCGCAGCTCGACCGCCTGCCCGGCGAGGTGGGCGGCGGCGCGCTCCTGCTGCGCGGGCGGCTGCGCGAGCGCGCGGGCCGCCATGCCGAGGCGTGGGCGGACTTCGTCGCGGGCAAGGCGCGGCTGGCGCGTCCACACGATCGCCGCGCCGCGGCGGCGACGTTCGCCACGCTCGCGCGCTGGCCCGCTGGCCTTCGCGGCGCCGCCGTCCGCAGCGACGTGGCGCAGCCGATCTTCGTCATGGGCATGCCGCGGTCGGGCACGACATTGATGGAGCAGATCCTCTCGGCGCATCCCGATATCCGCGCCGGCGGCGAGCTGCCCTTCGCCGCCGAGCTGCGCGACGCCGCGGCCGCGATGCTGGGCGCGGAGGGGCCGGGCGGGCTGCGCATCGCCGACCGACACCACCTGCCAGCACTGTTCCGCGACCTCTATCTTGCGCGCGCCGACACCCATGGCCTGACGCAGGGTGTGCGCTTCTTCACCGACAAGATGCCGTTGAACGAGGTCTATACCCCGCTGCTGCGGCTCGCCTTTCCCGCCGCGCCGATGATCCTGATGCGCCGGCATCCGCTCGACGTGCTGGTGTCGATGATGGCGCACGACATGACGCATGGCGGGAATTGCGCCTATCGGCTCGACGATGCGGCGCATCATCTCGCGGCGGTATCGGCGCTGGTCGAGCGCTATCGCGAGCGGCTGTCGCCCGGCTTCACGACCGTGCGGTACGAACGGCTGGTCGCGGACGGTCCGACGGAGATCGCGCGGGTGATGGCGGCGGTCGGGCTGGCGCAGGACGCCGCGCAGCTCGCGTTCCATCGCCAGTCGCGCCACGCGCCGACGCCCAGCCATGCGCAGGTGCGCGAGCCGCTCCATACGCGATCGGTCGAGCGCTGGCGCGCCCATGCGTCCGCGCTCGCGCCCGTCGTGCCGGTCGTGGCGGCGGCGATGGCGTGGGACGGCTACGAAGCGTGACCGTTCAGACGCGCAGATACCAGCCGCGCCGGTCCATATAGGCGATCGGATACCAGACGATCAGGACGAAGATCGCCACCGGCGCCAGCGCCGCAACCTGCGTGCCGACGACCGGCGCCAGCAGCTTGAACGGCGCCTGGATCGCATCGCCGGTCAGGATGATCGAGGCCAGGTCGTGCAGCACATAGGCGGCGATCGCGTTACGCCCGAAACTGCCCAGCAGGTCACCATTCGTCGCGGGCCGGTCGTCGCGATCTAACCACCAGTGGAACGCGCCGAGCAACGCCACCGTCAGCCCCGCCGACAGCAGGACGAAGCTGCTGGTCCACAGGTTCTTGGCGATCGGGAAGACGAAACCCCACAGCAACCCCGCCGCCATGCCCGCCACCCCCGCGAGCAGCAGCCGCTTCGCCGCGACGGGCACGGGCAGGCCGCGACGGATATAGTCGCCGGCAAGCGTCCCGATCAGCCCCTGCGCGATCGCCGGCAGCGTGCTCAGCACGCCCTCGGGATCGTAGCCGTCCGGCCCCTTCACGTAGCGCCAGTTGCCGAACACGCCGCGATCGACCCAGGATACGAGATTGTGCCCCTGCACCCATAGATCGGTCGGCGCGCCGCCGGGGATCGGCATCAGGCACAGGAGCCAATAGCCCAGCAGCAGCCCGCCCGTGAGGAGCGCACGCCCCCGCTCGCCCAGCCGCGGATAGAGCAGCGCGCAGATCGCGAAGACGATGCCGATCCGCTGCAACACGCCGGGCAGCCGCGGCACGTAGCGGTGGAAATCCGCCAGGAAGAACATATGGCCGAGCAGCAGGCCGAGCAGGATCATCCGTCCCGCGCGCGCCAGCACGCGCCGCGTCGCCGGCCCGCTCGCCGCATCGCCCTTCGCGGAGATCGCGATCGAGACGCCGACCATCGTCAGGAACGCGGGAAAGACGGTGTCCGCCAGCGTGAAGCCGGCCCAGTCGGCGTGCAGGAGCAGCGGGAACACCGGCTTGTCCAGCCCCTGCACCCCCGCGGTGGCGTTGACGGTGATCATCCCCGCGACGGTCAGCCCGCGCAGCAGGTCGAGCGAGCGCAGCCGCCGCCCGGCGCGGTCGTGCGGATCGCGCGGGCCGGTCGCCTGCGGTCCGATGGCGGGAGCGGCGGCTGCGGTCATGTCATCCTCTCCCGCTATGGCTCAGAAGGTCAGCCTTGCACCGACATAGACGGTGCGGCCGTTGTCGTAATAGGCCCGCGGGACCGCGGGATCGCCGACGAAATAATAGAGCTTGGCGTTGGTGATGTTCTGCGCGTCGGCGCTGAGCGCCAGATATTTCGTGAGATGTACCAGCAGCGATCCGTCGAGCTGCCCGAAATCGTCCTGCCACATCGGCGTGGCGCGATCGATGCCGGAGCGGAACTTGGAGCGATAGCTGTAGGCGAGGCGGGTGCTGACGCGATCGTTCTCGAAATAGCCGGTCAGGTTCCAAGTGTGCTTCGAATTGCCGTCGATCTCGCGGCTGAAATGGTCGGCGGCGGTGACGGCGTCCTTGTCCTTCTTCGCATCCGAATAGGTGTAGTTGGCGATGAAGCCGAAGCCCCGGCCGATCGGCTGCTGCCAGTTGACCTCGACGCCCTTGTTGGTCCCGCCGCCGCCGTTGACGGGCGCCTCGACGATGAAATTGGCGCCGTTGGGGTGCAGGACGGTGCGATAGAAGCGCGTCGTGGTGGTGGTCGTGATGTAATTCTGGATGTCGAGCCCGAACACGCCGACCGAGAACAGCGCCTGCGGGCCGTAATAGAATTCGGCGGCGAGGTTGAACTGCCACGCGCGGAACGGATCGAGGTCCGGATTGCCGCCCGCGCTGCCCGACAGGCTGAGGTCGTCGACGCTGAACGCGCCGGCGAGCTGGGCATAGCCGGGGCGCGACATCACCTTCGCCGCGGCGGCGCGCAGCAGCAGCTTGTCGGTGGCGTTGTAGGTGAAGTTGGCGCTGGGCAGCACGTCCCAATAGCCGCGCCCCGCCTTCACCTCGCCGAAGTCGCCGAACTTGTTGCTGATCGTCGGCGCAACGTTGGGCGAATATTGCAATGTGTCGATATCGGTGCGGATCGTGCGCAGCCCGATGTTGCCACGCCAGTTGCGGTCGTTGCCGATCTTCGCCATCGCGTAGAAGGCGGTGTCGTCTTCCTTCACGGAGAAGCTCGACGGCGGATAGAAGGCTTCGGTTGATCCGCCGCGGGTCTTCAGGATGGCGTCGATCTTCGCCCGGCTGGCGAGCGAATAGCGTCCGGCGATGCCGATGCGGCGGCCGAAATCGGCGGGCGTGGTGGCGCCGTCATAGACGTCGTACAGACCGATCTGGCTGGTGCCCGACGCGCCGTTCTGCGGATCGGCGAGCGGGGTTTCGTTGCCGGCCCAGATGACGCCGGTCGCATTCACCGCGCGCGTGTGATGGGTGTAGCGCGCGCCGGTCTTGATCGCGCGCAGCCAGGCCGAGTCCTCGATGACCTGCTCCAGGTCGAGCTGCGCGTAGAATTCCTTGTCGGGCGAAATGGTCGCGCCGCCCCAGGTGCCGCTGAAGGAATTCTTCAGATACGCGGTCGACGTGGGATCGGTCGGCAGCCCCGGATAGGTCACCTCCGCCCGCTTGCCCGCGAAGGCATAGGTCATGCCGGTCTGCCAATAGCTCTCCCACGCGTCCGACGAGGTCGTCTCGCCGCGACCTTCGGTATAGCCCAGCGTGCCGTGGACGCCGAGGCCGTCCGCCGGGCGCCAGGTGGCATCCAGCGTGCCGTTGAAGGTGGAGGAGAAAGCGGTGCGGAAGATGTCGTCCTGTACCCGCCCATAGGCCGGCGTCCCGCCCGCCCCGGTCGCGCGCCAGGCGGCGGAGGTCAGATAGGTGATCCCCTCGTAATCGGCGGTGGTATAGGCGCCGAGCGCATAGCCGGGGATGCCGGGCGTGGAATTCTCCGTCACCAGCTTGCTCGTCCACGCCATGCTGTTCACGTTGACGTTGTCGGCGCTCATCCGCGTGTAGAGGCCGGTCGCCACCAGGTCGAGCGTGTCGGTCGGCTTGAACTGGATGGTGACGGTGCCGCCCTTGCGGATCCGCTCCTGCGTGAAATAGGCCGCGCCGATCAGCGCCGGATAGGCGACGGTCTTGCCGGTGCCGTTGAAATCCTCCTGCGTCGCATAGCCCAGGAACTCCTGCCCGTCGCGGCGGAAGGAGCGCGCCTCGTAGAAGCCGGCGGCGAGGATGCCGAGCGTGCCGGCCGCGTTCTTCCAGCTCGCCACCGCCGACACCTGCGGCTTCCACTTGTCGGACAGGTCGTTGTACACCTCCTGCGCGGTCAGGTTGAACGTGCCCGACGGCAAGTCCAGCGGCATGCGGCTGTGGACGTTGATCGTGCCGCCGATGCCGCCCTCCGGAATGTCGGCCTGCGCGCTCTTATAGACTTCCAGGCTGCCGACGATCTCGGACGGGAACATGCTGAAGTTGAAGCTGCGGCCGCCATTCGCCTGATCGAGCACGAACCAGTCGCCCGTCGCCAGACTGTGCCCGTCGAGCAGCGTCAGGTTCAGTTCCGGATCGGTGCCGCGGATCGAGACCGACTGGTTCTCGCCGAACCCGCCCGCCGCCGCCGTGCCGGTGACGACGTTGACGCCGGTCAGCCGCCCCAGCGAGTCCGCGACGTTCTTGTCCGGAAACTTGCCGATGTCCTGCGCGGTGATGACCTCGGACACCATGTCCGACTTGCGCTTCTGGTTCAGCGACGCCTGGATCGAGGCGCGGATGCCGGTCACCACGATATCGTCGGACGCCTGGTCGTCGGCGCGATCGGCGGCGGACGGTTTGGTCGACGGTACGGTGGACGGCTGGGTTTGGGCGAGTGCGGGCACCGATACGGTCAGTGCGAGGACGCTGACGGACGACAGGATTGCCTTGACGGTCATGGAAGCCCCCTTCCGATTTGCTCTATATTGGCATTGGATCGGTTGGCTTGCTGCCGTGATGGACTCGAACCGCTGCCCGGTAGAGCACGAAAGTAATCATTTGCAGCTCTAGATCGCAAGACAAATGTTGCGCCTTTGTGTCTGGGCATGGCCGTGAAGTCATATTTTGGTATTGTATTATCGGCGTACTGGCGGCACGATCGCGGGCGAGGTAGCGGACCTCGGCAGCGGAAATCCTTTCCGCTCCGATCGTTGCGGGGAGCGTAGGATGCGGTTGCTCATTGCGGTGCTGGCATCGGCGGGGCTGCCCGCGCTTTCGGGTGCGACGCCGGCTCCCGCCGATCTGTCCCGCTTCGCCGCCGGGCTCGGCTATCGCGTCACGATCGTCGACAACCATCCGACCACCTGCCCGCGCGATCCGGCCGCCCCGCCCCCGCCGCCGGGGGCGCCGCCGCGACGCTGCATGATCGAGGACATCGACCTCGACACACCCGCGGACGTCACCCCGCCCGCGGGGCTGGAGATCGGCGCCAGCATCATCGGATCGGTGCTGGCAATCGACAGTGCCGAGTTCGACAGCCGCCTCGTCAACGGCGACGTCACGCTATTCTCGCTCAAGCCCGGGCATCTGCTGGCGCCCGGCCGGCATTACCGGCTACGGCTGACGACCAGCGTGCCGTTCTTCTCGCGCGCCTTCGTCCTGCCGCACGCCTGGGTCAGGGCACCCGGCGCCGCCCCCGCGGTGATCGCCGCGACGCGCCCCGGCACCGATCCGGACACCGGGCTGGAAACCCTGCCCTATATCGCGCCGATGACCGACGAGGCGCGGCTGGCGACCGCGGACGGCATCGACACCCACCGCTGGCTGACGCCGCCGCGCGCCTTCGACCGCTATGTCGCGCGGGGCGTCGGGACGCAGCCCGATATCGTCATCCTCCCCGCGCCGACGCAGGTGCGCCGTTCGGCCGGGGCATCGCTCGACCTGTCGCATGGCGTGCGCCCGGTCCTGTCGGGCGTATCGCGCGCGGTGATCGCGCCGGCGCTGGACGGCTTGGCCAGGGCGGGTATCGGGGCCGGCCCGGTCCCGCTGCGGATCGTAGTGGGCGACCGCGACCTGCCCGCGGAGGGCTATCGCCTCGACGTCGATGCCCAGGGTGTACGCATCACCGCGCATGACGCCGCCGGCGCCGCCTATGCCGTGCGGTCGCTGACGCAACAGGCGGAACATGACCATGGCGTGGTGCGGCCGCTGTCGATCGTCGACCACCCCCGCTACGGCTATCGCGGGCTCCACGTCGATATCGCACGCAATTTCCACGGGCGGGCCGAACTGCTGCGGCTGATCGAGCAGATGGCGGCGGTGAAGCTCAACACGCTGCACCTCCACCTCGCCGACGACGAGGGCTGGCGGATGGAGATCCCGGCGCTGCCCGAACTGACGCAGGTCGGCGCCTATCGCTGCCTGGCGCTCGACGATGCGACCTGCCTCCAGCCGCAGCTCGGCGCGGACCCGGCGCGCGACGCGGGCACCAACGGCTATCTCACCACCGCAGACTATCTCGCCATCCTCGCCGCGGCGAAGGCGCGCCAGATCACGGTCATCCCCTCGTTCGACATGCCGGGCCATTCGCGCGCCGCGATCAAGGCGATGGAGGCGCGCTACCGCCGGCTCGCCGCCACCGGCCGGACCGCGGAGGCAGAGCGCTATCGCCTGGTCGAACCCGCCGACGCGACCCGGTATCGCAGCATCCAGACCTATGACGATAATACGCTGAACGTCTGCATCCCGCAGACCTTCCGCTTCGTCGAGACGGTGGTGGCGCGGATGGCGGCGCTCCACGCCCGCGCCGGCGTGCCGCTGCGCCGCTTCCACATCGGGGCGGACGAGACCGCGGGCGCCTGGACCGGTTCCCCGGCATGCCGTGCGGAGGCGGCGCGGCTCGGCACCCCGGTCGCGCAGATGGGCGCCCGCTTCGTCGAGCGCGTGGCGACGATGCTGTCGCAGCAAGGGATCGAGCCGGCCGCGTGGAGCGACGGCCTTACCCATGCCGATCCCGCGGCGCTGCCGCCCACCATCCAGTCGAATGTGTGGAGCGGCCTGTTCGGCAATGCGGTGGCGGAGGCGCATGCGCAGGCCAACCGCGGCTGGACGGTGGTGCTGTCGATGCCGGACTTCACGTATCTCGACATGCCGCAGGCGGTCGATCCCGATGAATCCGGCGCGACCTGGGCGACGCGCGAGATCGACCTGTTCCGGCTCTATGCCTTCATGCCCGGCAATCTCGCCGCCAATGCCGCGGTGGCGACCGACATCCTGAACCGCACCGGCACCGTCGCGGACCCGGTTCCGCTCGCCCCCGGACGCGTGATCGCCGGGATCCAGGGGCAATTGTGGAGCGAGATGGTGCGGCGCGATTCGCAGGTCGAATATATGCTGTTCCCGCGCCTGTTCGCGCTCGCCGAACGCGCCTGGTCGCCCCCCGCGTGGGAGCCCGCCTATGCGCCGGGCGCGCGCTATGGCTATGGCGACGCGCGGGTCGATCCGGCGGCGCTGCTGGCGGGATGGCGCGACTTCGCCGGGCGGGTCTCGGCACGGCTGGGCGCGCTCGACCGCGACGGCATCGTCTATCGCCTCGCGCCGCCCGGTGCGCGCATCGCCGGCGGGCGGCTGGAGGCGGTGGCGGAACTGCCCGGCACGACGATCGAATATCGCGTCGCGGGCGGCGCCTGGACGCGCTACGCCGCGCCGGTGGCGGTCGACGGCCCGGTCGCGGTGCGCAGCCGCACCCCGGATGGCCGCCGCGCCAGCCGCACCGTCACGGTCGTTCCGACGCGGGCGGCGTGGCAGTGAGGCGCCTTCTTCCCTTCGCGCTGGTGATGATCGCTGCACCTGTCCCCGCGGCGGAGGGCGACCGGGCGTGGCAGGACCCCGCGCTGTCGCCCGATCGTCGCGCCGCGCTGGCGCTGGCGGCGATGACGCGCGAGGAAAAGCTGGTGATGGTGATCGGCGCCTTCGCCTCAGAACAGGTCGGCAAGCCGGAGGTCCATGCGCCCGCCGCCGCGCGGGACGGATCGGCGGGCTATGTCCCCGGTGTCCCGCGGCTCGGCATTCCGCCCTTGTGGGAGGCGGACGCCGCGATGGGCGTCGCGACGCAACCGACCGCGCGCACCGCGCGCGCCGCGATCGCGCTTCCTTCCACGCTGGCGACGATCGCGAGCTGGGATGAGGACATCGCGCGGCGCGGCGGCGCGATGATCGGCGGCGAGGCGCGCCGCTATGGCTTCAACGTGCTGCTGGCGGGCGGGATCAACCTGACGCGCGAGCCGCGCAACGGCCGCAACTTCGAATATGGCGGCGAGGATCCGCTGCTCGCCGGGCGGATGGTGGGCGCGCAGATCGCGGGTATCCAGTCCAATGGGATCGTCTCGACGATCAAACATTATGCGCTCAATGCGCAGCAGACCGACCAGTTCACGCTCGACGCGCGGATCGACCGTGCCGCGCTGCGCCAGTCCGACCTTCTCGCCTTCCAGATCGCGATCGAGCGCGGACGGCCCGGCGCGGTCATGTGCGCCTATAATCGCGTCAACGGCGCCTATGCGTGCGAGAACGACTGGCTGCTGAACCATGTCCTGAAGCGCGGCTGGCGCTATCCCGGCTGGGTCATGTCGGACTGGGGGGCGGTGCATTCGACGGTGGCGGCGGCGAATGCGGGCCTCGACCAGCAATCCGCCGCGACCTTCGATGCTTCGTCCTATTTCGGCCCGCCACTGGCGCAGGCGGTCGCGCGCGGTGCGGTCAGCCCCGCGCGGCTCGACGACATGGTGCGGCGCATCCTGCGCTCGATGTTCGCCAACGGACTGGTCGACCGCCCCGTCGCGATCGCGCCGATCGATGCCGCCGCCGACCGCGCGGTGGCGCAGGATGCCGCGGAGCGGGGCGCGGTGCTGCTGCGCAACGCGCGCGATACCTTGCCGCTGCGTGCCGCGGCGCTGCACCGCGTCGTCGTGATCGGCGGTCATGCCGATGTCGGCGTGCTGTCGGGCGGCGGCTCGTCGCAGGTGCATCCGGTGGGGGGCAATGCGGTGCCCGGCCTCTCCCCCACCAGCTGGCCCGGGCCGGTGATCTATCTGCCGTCCTCGCCGCTGGCGGCGCTGCGGCGGCTGCTGCCGGGAGTTCGCGTCGCCTATCTCGACGGCAGCGATCCCGTCGCCGCGGCGCGTGCGGCGGCGGAAAGCGACGTCGCGATCGTCTTCGCGACGCAATGGACCGCGGAATCGCAGGATACGTCGCTGACGCTGCCCGACGGACAGGATGCGCTGATCGCCGCCGTCGCGGGCACGGCGCGGCGCAGCGTCGTCGTGCTGGAAACCGGCGGTGCGGTGCTGATGCCCTGGGCGGATCGCGTCGACGCGATCCTGCAGGGCTGGTATCCGGGGGCGGGCGGCGGTGTGGCGCTGGCGCGGCTGCTGACCGGTGCGGTCAATCCGTCCGGGCACCTGCCGATCACCGTCCCGCGCGACGACGCAGCGGGTCGCTGCACCCCGCTGCATGGCACGCCCGCACCGGGCACCGCCTTCGCGGTCGATTATTGCGAGGGTGCGGCGGTGGGCTACAAGGCGTTCGACCGCGACGGGCGTGCGCCGCTCTTCGCCTTCGGCCACGGCCTGTCCTACACCCGCTTCGCGTTCGACGCCCCCACGGCGGCCCGCGCGAGACGCGGCGTCCGGGTGTCGTTCGCGGTCCGCAATACCGGCACGCGCCGCGGCGCCGCCGTGCCGCAACTCTATGTCGAGCGCGCGGACGGCGGCTTTGAGGCGCCACGCCGGCTGGCGGGTTGGGCAAGGCTCGACCTGCCCGCCGGCACCATGCGACGCGCGACGATCACGGTCGATCCGCGCCTGCTCGCCAGCTACGACAGCGCGACCGAGCGATGGGTGATCGCGGGCGGACGCTATCGCTTCCGTCTCGGCACCTCGTCGCGCGATCTCGGCCCGCCCGTCAGCCTCATGCTGTCGGCGACGCGCTTCGCCGATTGAGCCGGCGTCGGGCGGCCGCAGCGGTCATTCGGCGGCCTCCAGCTGACGCTCTCCCCAGGCGGGGAACGGATCGCGCAAGGTCGCCCATAGCGCGGGGGTGACGGCGGCGGCAGGCACGAGGCAGGCGTCGAGCCGCCGCCGGATGCGCTGCTCGTCCATGTCGATGCCGATGATCACCAGCTCCTGCCGCCGGTCGCCCCATACCGGATCCCAGTGCCTCGCGACGAATTCCTCGAACCGGCCGTCGTCGGGCCACTGGTTCTTCGGGATCGAGGCCCACCAGCGGCCCATGCGCGCCGTCTCCACCTGGCTACCCGCCACCGCGAGTTCGCCGACCCAGTCGGCGCGCGTCGCCAGCCAGAAATGGCCCTTGGCGCGAACGACATGGTCGAGCCGGCCATCGGTAAGGAAGGCATGGAACCGTGCCGGATCGAACGGCTGGCGGGCACGATAGACGAAGCTCTCGATCCCATATTCCTCGGTTTCGGGCTGATGATGGGCATAGCCGTACAGCTCCTTGGCCCAAAGCGGGTGACGCGCCGCCTTCTCCTCGTCGAACAGGCCGGTCGCGAGCACGAGATCGAGGTCGACGCGGCCGTGATCGGCGGGCACGATCATCGCATCGGCATTGAGGCTGGCGACCAGCTTCCTCACGACCGCGCGTTGCTCCGGCGATACCGACGACGCCTTGTTGACGATCACGACATCGGCAAATTCGATCTGCTCGACCAGCAGGCCGACCAGACTGCGCGTGTCCTCCTCGCCCATCGTCTCGCCGCGATCGGCGAGGAAATCCTGGCTCGAATAATCCGCCAGCAGGTTCAGCGCGTCGACCACCGTCACCATCGTGTCGAGCCGCGCGACATCGCCCAGCGAGGCACCGTTCTCGTCCCGGAAGGAGAAGGTGGTCGCGACGGGCAACGGCTCGGAGATGCCGGTGCTCTCGATCACCAGATAATCGAACCGCCCCGCCTCCGCGAGCGTGCGCACCTCGGCCAGCAGGTCGTCGCGCAACGTGCAGCAGATGCAGCCGTTGGTCATCTCGACCAGTGCCTCTTCGGACCGCGACAAGGCCGCCTCGCCGCCGCGGACCAGATCGGCGTCGATGTTCACCTCCGACATGTCGTTGACGATCACCGCCACCCGCCGGCCCTCGCGGTTGGCGAGGATGTGATTGAGAAGCGTCGTCTTCCCTGCTCCGAGGAAGCCGGACAACACCGTTACCGGCAAGCGTGCGTCACCCGCGAACTGGCTCATTTCTACAGACTCCTGTGTCACCATTCTCAGGATGATATATTATCTCATTCTGATTGTCATCGGATAGTGGTCGATCGGCACCGCCCGCTATCCAGGAAGCGGGGCGGCGCGGGCGCGCGTCTGATACCCGCCGCTGCCTCCGCGATCAGCGCATCGCCGCCGCCCTGGTTGATCCGCGGCCGCTCCGCGGCTTCGGCGACGTTCAGGCGGTGGTCGATCACGTTCGACAGCAACGGCACCATCGTCGCGATGATATAGCCGCCGCCGGGCGTCCCGGTGACCAGCCACGGACGCTCTTCCCGGAACACGATCAGCGGCGTGATCGTCGAGCCGACGCGCTCGCCGGGTCCGGGCGGATCAGCGCGGCGCGCTCCGCGGCAGAGGTCTTGCTCGCCAGCCCGTTGCGGGGCGTCTGCCAATCCGGCGCGCCCTGATCAATCATTCCCGCTTATCAAAGCGATGCCCGCATGTCACACTGGCCCGACAGCGCCTGAAAAAGGCGTTCGGAAAGGACATTTCGGAGAGGACAGGGCGTGACCCACGATCTCATCATCGTCGGCGGCGGCATCGGCGGATCCGCGCTGGCGGCCGTGATGGCGCGCGCGGGCCGGCGCGTATTGCTGCTGGAGAAATCCACCGCTTATGAGGATCGCGTCCGCGGCGAGTGGATCGCGCCCTGGGGTGTCACCGAGACGAAGCGGACCGGGCTGTACGACGCGCTGGTGGCGGCGGGCGGGCACCATCTGACCAGCCATGTGACCTATGACGAAACGCGCGATCCCGCCGCCGCGGAAGCCGGCGCGCTGCCGCTGGGGATGTTCGCGGACGGCGTGGTGGGGCCGCTGTGCATCCGCCACCCGGTCCACTGCCAGACGCTGTTCGACCAGGCCGTCCTCGCCGGTGCGGAGGCGCTGCGCGGCGTCGCGGTGGGCGCGATCACGCTCGGCGCGTCGCCATCGGTCGCCTATGTCCACGAGGGCCGCGAGCAGGTCGCCACCGCGCCGCTGGTGGTCGGTGCGGAGGGGCGCCAGTCGCAGGTTCGCCGTGCCGCGGGCCTGACGCTCCATCAGGACAAGCCGCATCACTGGTTCGCCGGGCTGCTGGTCGACGATGTGGCGGGGGTCGATCCGCTGCGCCAGACGATCGGGACCGAGGGCGATTTCGCCTTCCTCACCTTTCCGCAGGGCGATGGCCGCGTCCGCGTCTATGGCGGCTGGGACCTGCCGGCAAAGACGCGCTTCGCCGGGGCGGAGGGGCCGCGCCGCTTCCTCGATGCCTTCCGCCTGCGCTCCGCGCCGCATAACGAGGCGATCGCGGCCGGCACCCCGGCGGGGCCGCTGTTCGCTTATTACAACAACAGCGCGCTGGCCGAGCGGCCGTTCGCGCCCGGCGCGGTGCTGATCGGCGACGCCGCCGGATGGAACGATCCGATCCTGGGGCTGGGGCTGTCGATCACCTATCGCGACGTGCGGATCGTCAGCGACATCCTGCGCGCCACCCCCGACGGCGCCGCACCGGATTTCCGCCCCTATGAGGAGGAGCGGGTCGAGCGGATGCGCCGCCTGCGGCTCGCAGCCGAAATGCAGGCGACGCTCGACATGGAATTCGGTGAGGATGCGCGCAACCGCCGTCGCCGCTATCACGAAGGTGCGGCCGCGGACCCGACGCTGGGGCTGCACGGCGTCGCCGTCCTCGCCGGGCCGGAGGCGGTGCCCGCCGACATCTTCGAGCCGGCGCACGTCGCCCGGGTGGTGGGAGCATGAGCATGGACATCGCACGCTACAATGCCGACTGGCTGGCACGCTGGACCGCGAAGGACGTGCCCGGGCTGCTCGGCTTCTATGCCGAGGATTGCCGCTACATGGATCCGCAGACCGCCGGCGGCATCACCGGCCATGCCGCGCTGGAGGCCTATCTGACCCAGCTCTTCGCCGCGACCCCGGCGATGACCTACACCCCGGACGAGACATGGCCGATCCCCGGCGGCTTCTGCGGCCGCTGGTATTGCGATATCGAGGGCGGCGGGCGGCTGCGCGGGTTCGACCTCGTCCTGCTGGACGGCGATCGTATCGCGCTGAACGAAGTGTACGTGCACCAGCTCTGAGCGGCCTGCGCCGCGCCGGAACAGACCCTATGCTGCGGCATCGCGCGGCACGCGCGGCGCGCCGTGCTTGTCCTCGCGGCGTCGTCCGACCATGATGCCCCGTTCCAGTCGGCCGCACAGTGCCTCGTAATAATCGGACAGGAAGCCCAGATCGTCGCCGTCGTCGGGCAGCCCCGCCTTGCGCCGGATCGTCGCGGCGACCGTGGCGACCGCCGCCTCGCGCCGCGCGCGAAGGACGTCCTCCAGCATCTGCAATTCATAGACGCCGTAGAGGTCGAGCGCGGCGTCGGTGAAGACGCGCCGCGGCACCGGATCGTCCGCGCGATCGACCACCGCGCGGCTCGACGCATCGCGCGCATCGTTGACCACCCAGGTGCCCGCGAGCAGATCGCCGACGCGCAGCCGGTCGCGGTTGAACAACGGGAACAGGAAGAAGATGCCCGCCCACAACAGCGAGAAGACGGCCATGAACCCGCCGATGCGATCGTTGCTGGCGCCGTCCATCGCCAGGAACGACAGCGGCAGAAAGATTTCCACCTCGCGCAGCGCGTTGCGCGCGATCACCGCGGCGGGAGTAAGCCGTCCGCCGTCGCGCGCGATCACGCGCAGCCCCAGCACGCGCTTGCCCGGCGTCGCCCCGCGGCGGCCCATCTCGAACAGCGCGAACCAGCCGTTGCGCAGCACGAACAGCCCGACCAGCCACAGGATCCCGGCGAGTTCCCCGCGATCCTCCGGCCGGCCAAGCAACGCGATCCCGGCGGTGGCGAGCGCCATCAGCAGGAGGATCGCGATCCAGTCGAGCAGGAACGCCATGGCGCGCGCGGTGGCGCTGCCCAGCTCGATGCGCAGGTCGACTCGCTCCGGCGTCATGAACCGGCGCACCAGCGATGGCGGCGGGGCGGTCTGGCGCCTAGTCCAGCGCATCGCGCGGCCCCGACCAGTGCGGCAGGTAGAGATAGGCGATCCAGCCGGCGAGCGCGGCGACGCCGATCGCGAAGCGTAAGCCGTCCGACTGCACCGTCTGGCGCCCGATCCCCTCCAGCACGCCCGCCACCATCAGCATGCAGACCGCGCCGCCCATCGCCACCGCCGCCTCGCGCCCCGCGGTGACCGCGGCGTCGGCGCGCGCCTCGCGCCCCGGGAACGCCACCGCCGATCCGATCCGCACCCCCGCCGCCGACGCGATCGCGACCGCCAGCAGCTCGGTCGTGCCGTGGATCGTCAGCCAGCCGGCGAAGCCGACCGCCAGCCCCTTGTCCGCGAACACCGCCACCATCGCGCCCAGCATCAGGCCATTGTAGGTGACCAGCATCAGCGTCGGGATCGCGAAGGCGAACCCAAGGGCGAAGGCGAAGATGGCGACCTGGCTGTTGTGCGTGAACAGCGACACCGCGAAGGTCGCCAGCATCTCCTGCTTCGCGCCATAGATCGACGATCGCAGCGCCTCCACGCTCGCGGTCGGGTTGCGCCCGGACGCCATGCCGTCGGGGATCAGCGCATAATACCAGGCGGGGTCCGCGCGCACGAGGAAGAAGCCCGCCACCGCGCCCGCCGCCATCAGCATCAGGCAGAACAACGTCTCGCGCCACAGCGCGCGGGTCGCCTGCGGCCAGCCGCGGCGCAGAAAGGTGCCGAGCTGGCGCCACGCCGACGTCTGCACGCCGTAGAGCTGGAAATAAGCGCGCGTGCACAATTGTTCGAGATAGGTCGCCAGCCCGCGGTCGAGCGAGGTGGCGCGCGCGACCGACAGCGAGGTCAGCGCGCTGCGATAGAGCGACGGAAGCGCCAGCAGGTCGTCGTCGTCGAGCGACCGGGCGGACCTCTTCTCCAGCCGCGTCACGATCGTCTCCAGCCGTTGCCATTCCGCGGCATAGGCCTCGCGGAAGCGCGCGGCGTTCATCGGCGGGCCGTGGGGAGCGGGATCGGTCACAACAGGTTCCGGCGCTTCAGGTCGATATAGCCCTCGACCAGCCGGGTCGCGACCTCGTCATGGCCGCTTTCGATGACATGCGCGCCCAGGTGGCGCAGGCGCGTCAGCACCATCAGGCGATCGCGCAACAGCGCCGCCGCGGTCACCGCGCGGGTGACGTCGTCGGGCGTCTGCGGCGCGCGGTCCAGGATCGCCTCCAGTTCTTCGTCGCGCAGCACGACCACCAGCAACAGGTGCCGGTGCATCAACCGCGCCGCGGCGCGCACCATGAAGTCGGCGGAGACGAGATCGGTCACCTCGGTGAAGAGCACGATCATCGACCGCCGCGTCAGCCGCGCCGCCAGCGTCGACAGCGCGAAAGTGTAGTTGGTCTCTTCCTCGCTATACGCGATCCGCGCCGCCAGCCGCTGCAACGCACCGAACGCAGCGGCGCCGCCGACCAGCCCGCCGGCGATGCGCGGGCGCGCATCGAACGTGTTCAGCGCGACGCGATCGCCCAGTTTCAGCGCGACCCAGCCGGTCAGCAGCATCGCCGACACGATCCGGTCGAGCCGGCTGAGCCCCGCCACCGGCTCCGACATCTGTCGCCCCGCGTCGATCGCGAAGACGATCTGGCTGTTGCGCTCGGTACGATATTCCTTGGCGTGCAGCTTCTGGTGGCGCGCCGATTGCTTCCAGTCGATCGCGCGCCGGTCCATCCCGCTGCGGAACTCGACCAGCGCGTCGAAGTCCGCGCCGTCGCCGCGATCGACTTGTACCATCAGCCCCTGGAGCGCGTGGCGCTGGAAGATCTGCGCCCCGCGTTCGTGCACCGGCGTCAGGTCGGGCAGGATGGCGGCGTGCGCGTCCAGCGCCACCACCTGCTGCTTCCACGCCAGCCGCAGCGCGCCGGGCCAGCGCAGCCACAGCCGGTCGAGCGTCGCGGTGCCGCGGCGCACCGCGCGATAGCCTATGGCGTACCGGCCCCCGCCGGCAGCGAGATCGAGCGAGGTGATGCCGGCATCCACCCGCTCCAGCAGCGCATTGCCGCCGATGTCGAAGGCGATGCGGGACGGCGCGGCGCCCTCCACGACAATCGTCAGCGCGGCGTCGAGCGTGGTGCCCACCCCCGCCGTCGCCGGCAGCGTCACCGTCGCGCGCACCCGGCCCGGCCGCAGCCCCGTCAGCGCGTCGGCGATCGTCAGCGCCAGCACCCCCAGCGGCCAGGCGAGCGCGACCTGCCACTGCGCCGGCAGGATCAGCGCGACCAGCAGCACCACCGGCAGGCCGGCGAGCGTCGCCAGAACCGCGAGACGGGTGGGGTAGATCATCGCGGCAGCGGCGTCAGCGCGGTGCGTCGATCGTCTCGATGATGCCGGCGACGACATCGTCGATCTGTCGCCCGTCGATCTCCGCGGCGGGCGACAGGATCAGGCGGTGGCGCAACAGCGCCGGCGCCAGCGCCTTCACATCGTCGGGAATGACGAAGTCGCGCCCCTCGATCGCGGCGCGCGCGCGGGCGGCACCGGCCAGCATCACCCCCGCCCGGGGGCTGGCCCCGCTTTCCAGGTCGGCGACGCCGCGGGTCGCGCGAACCAGCGCCAGGATATAGTCGGTCACCTCGTCGACCATCCGCACCTCGGCGACCGCGGCCACCGCACCCTCCAGCCGGGCCGCATCCGCAACCGGGGCAACGCCCCAGTCGTCGGGCGCCATCGCGTGCTTGCGCGCACCGTGACGCGCGATGATGCGCCTCTCCTCCTCGGCGGAGGGATAGCCGACGGTATGTTTGAACAGAAACCGGTCGAGCTGCGCCTCGGGCAGCGGGTAGACGCCCTGTTGCTCGATCGGGTTCTGCGTCGCGATGACGGTGAAGCGGTCGCTGAGCGGCAGGCTGGTGCCGTCGATCGTCACCGTGCGCTCCTGCATCGCCTCCAGCAGCGCGGCCTGCGTCTTGGGCGGGGTACGGTTGATCTCGTCCGCCAGCAGCAGCTCGGTGAAGACGGGGCCACGCGTCAGCGTGAACGCGCTGGTCTGAAAGTTGAACAGGTTCGCGCCGATGATGTCGCCCGGCATCAGGTCAGGCGTGAACTGGATCCGACCGAACCCGATCCCCAACGCGCGCGCGAACGACGCCGCGAGCAGCGTCTTCGCGGTGCCCGGCGGCCCTTCGAGCAGGATGTGCCCGCCCGAGAAGAGCGCGATCAGCATCAGTTCCACGGTCGCTTCCTGCCCAACCACCGCGCGCGCCACCTCCGCGCGGATGTCCGCGGCCAGCGCCTGGACGTCGTTCACCGTCACCGATCTCTCCCTATCCTGCTCGTCGACCAGGCGTGCAGCGCACGCGCGGCCCTCAAAACGGCGTGGCGGTCGCCCGCGGCTTCCACCGCGCCGGCCAGTTGCGAATAATGCGGCGCGTCGCCGATCGTATCGAGATAGGCGGTCAGCGCCACGCCCTGCACACGTCCCGGCACGCCGAACGCGCGCGCCACGCGGTCGCGGATCGCCGCGGCGTAGCGCGCGCCCATCGCCGCCTCGCGCCCTGCCTTGCGCACCAGCGCAGCGCTGTTGTCGACCAGCGCCGTCTTGCCCGCGGGGATCGGATCGCGGCGCGGCACGATCGGCCCGAACCGCGCCAGCGCGCGCCACCCCACCAGCGACAGCGCCACGGCCAGCGTCAGCGTCATCGCTAGGAACGGCGGCTCGAACATCAGCTTGAGCGGGTTCTGCGTCGGCCCCAGCCCGTTGAAGGACACGTCGAACGCGATCCCCTTCGCCCGGCGCGGGTCCAGCGCGTCCAGCATCGCCAGCGCCGCGGCGGCGCGGTCCAGCTCCTTCACGCCGAGGTTGTCGATCAGGTCGGGATCGGACAGCACGTACCGCGGCGTGGTGCCGATCTGCGCCAGCACGATGGCGCCGTGCCGGTCGACCACCAGCGGGCGGAGCACCGGCCGCGCCGCCTGCTCCTCCCCGTCCTCATGCGCCTCCTCATCCGCATCCTCGTCCGGCGGCGCGAAGGTCGCGCCGGTGATGACCTGCATCCGCCATGGCGCGCGCAGCCGCACGGTTTCGGGGAAGGCGGTGGTGGCCAGCACCTCGCCACCGTCGTCCCGGCGCCGCGCCATCGCGAAGCGGATCCCCGGCGCCAGCACGCCGATCGGCTCCGACAGCGGCAACATGCCGGTGCGCCGCACCCAGCCGGTACGGTCGGGGTCGGCCTCGGTCCGCCATTTGGGCAGCACGAACAGCGTCGGGACATAGTCGCGGTTGGTGAGCGCGGCGCTGATGTTGACCTCCCCCCGCTCCGGCGTGGCCACCAGCAGGTCGGGGGTGTTGAACAGTCGCGGGTCGCGCACGATGCGCGGGTGGCGCCCGGTCGCCCGTGCGAGCTCGACCAGCGCGCTGTACCCGGTCGCCGCATCCGACAGCGCGTGCCCGCCGCCGTTGCGCCCGGATCGCAGGTCGGGGGCGAAGGCGCCCAGGACCAGCATCGCGACGAAGCCGACCACGCCGACGGCGATCAGGATGGCGACCGTCATCGTGCGGAACGGCCCCGGTGCGCTGGTGCTCATCCCTGCCACCCGCGCGGCAGCGCGAACTCGGCATAGGCGGCGCGGCACCGCTCCCACTCGCCCGCATCGACGGCACGGCCGCCGAACAGGCTGCGCTCCACCACCGCCGCCAGGTCCGCGAACAGGCGGCGCGGCGCGGCGGGGATCGCCTCCGCGCGCGCCAGGTCGCGGCTGGTCAGCGCGGGGCGCACCAACCGCGGGCGACGGCGCGCGATATCGTCGACGCTGCGCAACAGGATATGGTGGATCGCCTCCGCGAAGCGCCCCTCGCTCGCCAGTGCGTCGGCCTGTTCCAGCCAGCGCCGCGCGGGTGCCGCATCGGGGGTCCAGTCGCTCGCCGGATCCACGTCCGCCGCCGCGGCGGCGACGGTCGCGCGCCGCCATCGCCACGGCAGCCGCCACGCACCCTCGCGCAGGCGCGCCACGACCGCGGCGACCACCAGCAGCGCAAGGACCGCCAGCATCGTCCACAGCACGATGCGCGCATACGGTGCATCCGGCATGAACCCGCCGATCCAGCGCAGCAGGCGACCGATCGGCGACAGGATCCAGCGCGTCCATTCGCCCAGCGCCTGCAACCAGGCGGGGGCGTGCGCCGGCGGATCGGCGGGGGGCAGGTCGAACTGCACGTCCCCGGCCTCGCGCAACGCGCGATGCGCCGCGGCCAGTCGTGCGTCCGCGCCCGCCGCCATGCCTGTCGATGCCCCCATTCGGCAGGCATCTATTCACATCCCGAGTGACAAATCCACAATCTTGCGACAGGTTCGGGAGAATTGCTGAACAGGGGGGCGAACGATGCAAGACAATGAGGCGCGCAAGGCAGCGCCGCTGGCGATCGGAACGGTATTGGGGGGCGCGTTCGGGGTGATGCGCGGCAACCCCGCCACGGTCTTCGCGATCGCATTCCTGCTCGGCGCCTTGCCGCAACAGCTTTTCGGCTATCTCCTGACGGTCGAAACCGGGGACAACCCCAATGCGCAACTGGGCAAGGGAGCGCTATTCTTTGGATTTCTTGTGGTTTTCCTGCTCGGCAGCATGTTGTCTCAGGCCGCATTGGTGCGCACGACCAGCGCCTATCTGGAGGGGCGCAGCATCGGCCTCGGCGAAAGCCTGCGCGGCGGATTGGCGAAGGTGCTGCCGCTGCTGGGGCTGTCGATCCTGCTCGGGCTGGGCGTGATGCTGGGCATGGCGCTGCTGTTCGTGCCGGGCGTCATCCTGTTCGTGATGTGGTCGGTGGCGGCGCCCGCGCTGGTCGAGGAGGATGCCGGCGTGACCGAGGCGTTCGGGCGCAGCCGCGCACTGACGAAGGGCGCGCGGTGGCGTATCTTCTTCGTGATGGTGGTGGCGCTGGTCATCACCTGGCTGCTGGCGGCGGTCGCGGCGATCCCCGGCGCGATCCTGAGTGAAGGGTCCGGCATCGCGGGGACGCTGGTGGTCGGCGCGTTCACCGCGACGATCACGACCGCCTTGTGGTCGACGCTGCTCACCAGCCTGTACTTCACGCTGCGCGAGCGGGGCGAAGGGCCGCAGACCGACCGGCTGGCGGAGGTCTTCGCCTGAGCGGCGCCAAGACGTCGCCGCCCCCCCCTTCTCCCGATCCCGGGTCAGCCCCCCAATTCGCCACGGACGATCGCCGCACCCGCAGCCAATGCCGCCAGCTTGCCCCGCGCGACCGTGCGCGACAGCGGCGCCATCCCGCAGTTGGTCGCCGGATAGAGCTTGTTCGCATCGACGAAGCGGAGCGCGTTGCGCAGCGTGTCGGCGACCTGTTCCGGCGTCTCGATCGTATCGGTCGCGACGTCGATCGCGCCGACCATCACCGTCTTGCCGCGGATCAGCTCGATCAGGTCCATCGGCACGCGCGAATTCTGGCATTCCAGCGAGATGATATCGATCGACGATTTCTGGAGGTTGGGGAAGGTTTCCTCATATTGCCGCCATTCGGCGCCGAGCGTCTTCTTCCAGTCGGTGTTGGCCTTGATGCCATAGCCGTAGCAGATGTGGACGGCGGTCTCCGCGTTCAGCCCCGCGGCCGCGCGTTCCAGCGTGGCGATGCCCCAGTCGTTGGCCTCGTCGAAGAAGACGTTGAACGCGGGTTCGTCGAACTGGATGATGTCGACGCCGGCGGCTTCCAGCTCGCGCGCTTCCTCGTTGAGGATGCGGGCGAATTCCCAGGCCAGCTTCTCGCGGCTCCGATAATGCGCATCGTACAGCGTATCGATCATCGTCATCGGCCCCGGCAGCGTCCACTTGATCGGCCGGTCGGTCTGCGCGCGCAGGAACCGCGCATCGTCGACGAAGACCGGGCGGGGGCCGCGACACGGCGCCCACGACCGTCGGCACGCTGGCGTCATAGCGGTTGCGGATGCGCACCGTCTCGCGCTTGTCAAAATCGACGCCGTCGAGATGCTCGATGAAGGTCGTGACGAAATGCTGGCGGGTCTGTTCACCGTCGCCGAGGATATGGATGCCCGCCTGCCGCTGATCGTCGACCGCCAGGCGCAGCGCGTCCTGCTTGCCCGCGATCAGTTCCTCGCCCTCCAGCTTCCACGGCGACCACAGGGTCTCGGGCCGGGCGAGCCAGGAAGGCTTGGGCAGGCTGCCCGCGGTCGTCGTCGGCAACAATGTCGTCATGATACGAATACCTTCGTGTGCGGGGGGATCACAGGCCGCAGCTCGCGGACCAGCGCCGGAGCGCGGCACCGTGCGGCTTGATGACATGCTCTTCGGCGAACTTGCCCTGCAGGGCGGCGAGCCGGCTGCGCTCCTCGCGATCGTAGAGGATGCGCGTCAGCGAATAGTCCTGGTACGTCAGGCTGGGCCGGTACTGCTCCGCCGCCACGGAATTGGCGTTGTAGATCTCCGGACGGTAGATCTTCTGGAACGTCTCCATCGTCGCGATCGTGCTGGCGAGTTCGAGGTTGGTATAGTCGCTGACCAGATCGCCGATATGATAGAAGGCCAGCGGCGCGACACCGTGCGGCGGCATGAAGTAGCGCACCTTCATGCCCATCTTGGCGAAATATTCGTCGGTCGGGGAGCAGCTGTCGTTGCGATACTCGACGCCCAGGATCGGATGGACGTTGGCGGTCCGGCGATAGACCTCCCGGCTCGACACGCTCAGGCAGATGACGGGCGCCTTGCGGAAATGGTCGCGATAGGCGCGCGAATCGAGGAAGCGCCTGAACAGGTTGCCGTGCAGATCGCCGAACCCCTGCGGCGCGCCGCCACCTCCGCTCCTGAGGTGATCGGGCAGGACAACGCTGAAATCGTAATCCCGGACGTAGGAGGAAAAGTTGTTGCCGACCATGCCGTCGATGCGCTCGCCGCTGGCCCCGTCGATGACGGCGGTCTGCAGGATCTCGATCAGCGGGAAGGTTTCGTGGCCGTCGCCCTCCCCGGTTCCAAGCATGGCCGAGACGATCCGCAGCTCCATCGTGTAGCGATCGCCCGCGGGATTGTCCCAGTGCATCAGCGCGTTGAAGCGATGGTCGATCATCACCAGCGTGTTGCGCAGATTCTCCCGCCGGCATTCCCCGCGCGCGAGGTTGGCGAAATTGGTGGTGATCCGCGTGTTGTCGGCGGGACGATAATCCTCGTCGAAGGGGATGCTGCTGATCGTGAACGTGAACCCGCTGTTCGTCATGACTCACCTCGCATAGCGGGCGGAGGTCAGGCGAAAGCGCGCAAGGCATGAAGGGGTCCGGCCGGCATCGCCCCGGGGATCCACGCGTCAAGCGCGATCCACCGGAGGAACCCCCGTCCGAGGAACGTTATGGCGTCGGAGGCAGGTCTCCTGGCTCACGGGTCAACACGGTGGCTCCGGCCTTCCCGGGCTCGTTGCAAAGCCCAGTGACACGAAATGGAGCCGCCGCTCGCCGCTTACAGTTGCGGGGGCAGCGCCGGATTCTGCCCTGACGGACACCACCGGCTTCCCGTCTTAGCCCCACCGCCATGCCTGGGATGGGGAACCTCGACATGGCCGTTCAACACCATCGGCGCGGTGCTGTCAACATCCATATAAAGATATCTTTATATCTTGATGTGGCGACGACAGTCTGAGGCAGCAGCCTCCATCCCGGGATTGCGGACACAGACAAGATAGCTGGACCGACGACCAGACGCCAGAACCTAAATGAATAAAGAATGACGAGAAAGTTACATTCGAGAATCGATCCTATCTTTCTCACTTTCCTTCAAATTGATCTTTGCCGTCATTCAGACCGAAATGCCGTTCGTTTCATGAAAATGACATTTTATATTCCGCCCATGCCGTTTTGCGGCAGCTGTGGCCGGAAACAGGTGATTAGCATCTGCGTCGGATAGCGCGCTCCCCCGCAGGACGCGCACCACGTTGGCGGGTCGGACGCAGACTAATCCAGAGGAGCATCATGAGGTTCTACCTGCTCACGACGTCGGCGCTCGCCCTCGTCACGCCGCTATCCGCCTATGCCGATTCCGGCCAGACGGCGCAGACCCCGACGGATAACGGTGTCGACACGATCGTGGTGACCGGCACGCGCCAGTCCGGCATGCGGGCCAGCGACAGCCCGGCGCCGATCCAGGTCGTGGGGGCCGCCGCGATCCAGAACGTCGGCCCGGTCGATTTGGGCGGCGCGCTGGCGCGCTCGCTGCCGTCGCTGAACGTCCAGGGCTTCGGCAACGATACCGCCAACCTGACCCTGTCGGTCGCGCTGCGCGGGATCAGCCCCAACGACACGCTCGTGCTGGTCAACGGCAAGCGCCGCCACACCACCGCCAATCTGGCGGTCGCCGGCGGCAGCCCGTTCTCGGGCGGGGCGACCACCGACCTCAGCTTCGTGCCGGTCGCGTCGATCCAGCGCATCGAGGGTGCTGCAGGACGGTGCCGCGGCGCAATATGGGTCGGACGCCATCGCCGGTGTCGTCAACATCATCACCAAGCGCGCACGCGACGGCGGCACCGTGGTGCTGAACGGCGGCGGCAATTACGAGAATGGCGGCAAGACCGCGACCGCCGCGGTCAACGCCGGGTTCGGGCTGGGCGAGCGTGGCTATCTGAACCTGACCGGCGAGTATCGCTACCATGACTTCACGCAGCATGGCGCGTGCGATCGCCGCTATTTCGACGCCGATTGCACGCTGACCGCGACCAATCCGGTGGTGGTCGCCGGGCTGAAGGCGTCGCCGGGCTATCCGCGCGTCAACCGCATCAACGGCGATGCGACCTACAAGATCTACAACGCCACCTTCGACGCAGGCTACGAGCTGACCGACGCGGCCACCGTCTATGCCTTCGGCAGCTACGGCAACCGCACCGCACGCTCGAACCAGAATTATCGCGATGGCGCGCGCGTGTCGGGCACCACCAGCACCGGCACCACCGTCTATCCGCTGCCCAACGGCTTCTCGCCGCAGGAAGGGCTGCGCGAGGAGGATTTCTCGTTCACGTCGGGGCTGAAGGGCGCGGCGTCGGGATGGACCTACGACCTGTCGGCCACCTATGGCCGCGACGCGGTGAAGATCGATACGCTGGGTTCGGCGCATCGCGTCATCTTCCGCCAGCTCCAGTCGCAGAGCGCGACCCCGCTGACCGACCTGCAACGCAACTTCTACGACGGGCAGCTCTCGAACGGGGAGCTCACCGCCAACCTCGACCTGACGCACGAATTCGCGGTCGGGCTGGCCAAGCCGGTGACGCTGGCGCTGGGCGCGGAATATCGCCGCGGCACCTATGAGGTCGCGGCCGGAGAGTTCGCGGCCTATGCCTATGGCGGTGCGCAGGGTTATCAGGGCTTCGCGCCGACCGACGCGGGCAGGTATCGCCGGCGTTCCTACGCGTTCTACGCCGATCTGGCGGTCGATCCGACCGACGCGCTGCATGTCGAGGTCGCGGCGCGGCACGAGCATTTTTTCCGATTTCGGATCGGTGCTGACCGCGAAGGGCACCGCGCGCTACGATTTCTCCCCCGCCTTTGCGCTGCGCGGAACGGTGTCGAACGGCTTCCGCGCGCCGACGCTGGCGGAGGAATATTATTCCGCGGTCAACATCGGGCCGGGCTATGTCTATGGCCAGCTGCCCGCCAATTCGGACGCGGCGCAGCTGCTCGGCTTCTCCAGGCTGAAGCCGGAGAAATCGACCAATTTCTCGCTGGGCATGGTCGCGCATCCCGCCCCGGCGCTCCAGCTGACGGTCGACGCCTACCAGATCAGAATCCGCGACCGCATCGTCGGGTCGGGCGACCTGTTCGGCTCCAACGGATCGACGATCGTGTCGCAGGCGGTGCTGGACGCGCTGGCGGCGCGGCGCATCTCGCTGGCGGATGCGACCTCCTATGCCGGGATCGACATCTTCACCAACGGCGCGGACACGCGTACCCGCGGCGTGGAGGCGACCGCATCCTATGCCAGCGACTTCGGCGATGCCGGGCATGTCGACTGGTCGCTGGGCGTCAATCACAACAAGACCGAGCTGACGCGGCTGATCGACCTGCCTGCCGCGGTCTATAATGCGGCGCAGGGACAGACCGCGCTGATGACGCGCTATGCGATCGACGCGCTGACCACCGCCACGCCGCGGATGAAGGTGATCGCGGGTGCGACGTGGAACCGCGGGCCGCTGTCCGTCGACCTGCGCGAAACGATGTACGGCGAGACCAGCCAGCATCTGAGCCCGGACGGATCGGGATCGGGCACCAATGCCCGGCTGGTGACGATCGGTACGACGTTCATCACCGACCTGGATGTCGGCTACAAGGTGACGCCGGCGGTGCGGTTCAACGTCGGTGCCAGCAACCTGTTCGACAAGCAGGCGCCGCAGATGCCGACGATCGTCGCCAATGGCGTGACGCGGCCGTTGCTCAACAACGTCTATCGCGCCGCCATCGCGTTCACCCCCATGGGGGATCAACGGGGGCTATTATTACGCGCGGCTGACGTTCAAGTTCTGACGTCGACCGGCCCGGCCCCGATCTCCCGGGGCCGGGCCGGAGCCGGAGGCCCGTGCGACCGTAGATGACCGATCCCTTCGCCACCGCCGCCGCCGCGCTGGCAGAGGACGCGCCCACCGCGGAGCGGCTGGCGCGCGCGCTGATCGCGGCGCATCCGGGCGATCCGCGCCCCCGGCTGATCCTCGCCTCCGCGCTGCGGCGACGCGGCGATGCCGGTCGCGCGCTGCCGATCCTGACCGATCTGGCGCGTGCGTATCCGCGCGCGGCGCGCACCCGCTACGAACTGGGGCTCGCGCTGGGGATGACGGGGCAGCCGGCGGAGGGCGTGGCGCAGCTCGACGTCGCGGTGCAGCTCGACCCGCACCTGATCGAGGCATGGGAGGCGCTGTCGGACGCCGCCTTCGCGATCGGCGACTATGCGCGCGAGACGACCGCGCGCGCCGCGCTCGCCCGGCTGACGGGGGCCGAAGCGATGCTCGCCGCACTCGCCGAGCAGGTGACGCTGGGACACTTCGATCGCGCGGAGCCACGGTTGCGCGCGCACCTGCTGGCGCACCCCGACGATGTCGAGGCGCTGCGGCTGCTCGCCGCCTGCTATGTCGCGGCGCGCGCCTATGACGATGCGGAGACGCTGCAGCGCCACGCGCTGGCGATCGACCCGACGCTGGTGCGGACGCGGTTCGATCTCGCGCACACGCTCTTCGCCCGGCAGCAGGCGGAGGCGGCGCTGGCCGAACTGGCGCCGCTCGAAGCCGGTGACCCCGACAATCCGGCCTATCAGAACCTGCGCGCGGGCTGCCTCGCGCTGCTTGGCGACGATCAGGGTGCGGAGGCGCTGCACGGCATGCTCGCGGCGCGCTACCCCCGCGAACGCGCGGATCGCGGTCAATCACGGCCATGCGCTGCGCACCAGCGGGCACCGCGACCGCGCGATCGCCGCCTATCGCCGGGCGCTCGCGCTCGATCCGCGCAACGGCGAAGCGTGGTGGAGCCTCGCCAACCTGAAGATCGCCGCGCTGACCGCCGCCGACGAGGCCGCGATGCGCGCGCTGCTGGCGGACGCTTCGTTGCCGGAGGTCGACCGGATGCGCCTGTCCTATGCGCTGGGCCGGCGGCTGGAGGATGACGCGCAGGCCGGGGAGAGCTTCGCCTGTTATGCCCGTGGCGCGGCCATCGCGCGGCGGCGTGGCGCGGCCCTCATCGACCATCGCGCCCATGCCGCACAGGTCGCGCGCGTCTTCACCGCCGACTTCTTCGCCGCGCGCGCGGGCTGGGGCGTCGACGATGCCGCGCCGATCTTCGTCGTCGGGCTGCCGCGCTCCGGCTCGACACTGGTCGAACAGATCCTGGCCAGCCATGCCGCGGTCGAGGGGACGATGGAGCTGTCCTATATGGGGGCGATCGCGGCGCGGGTGGGCGACGGGGCGGAGGCGCTGACGCGCGCCGAGGTGCGCGCGCTGGGCGAGGACTATCTCGCGCGTGCCGCGATCCACCGGCGGCTGGGGCGACCGCGTTTCGTCGACAAGATGCCGAACAATTTCCGCCACGTCGGGCTGATCCGGCTGATCCTGCCGCGCGCCACGATCATCGACGTGCGGCGCGCGCCGATGGCGACGTGCTTTTCCTGCTTCAAGCAATTGTTCGCCGAGGGGCAGGACCATTCCTACGACCTGGGCGATCTGGGCCGATATTACCGCTATTATCTGACCATCATGCGCCACATGACCAGCGTGCAGCCCGATGCGGTCCACCGGGTGATCTATGAGGACCTGGTGGAGGCGACCGAGGTGGAAGTGCGCCGGCTGGTCGCGGCGGCGGGGCTGCCGTTCGATCACGCCTGTTTGCGGTTCTTCGAAAATGATCGCGCGGTGCGCACCGTGAGTTCGGAGCAGGTGCGCCAGCCGATCTATCGTTCCGGGCTGGACCATTGGACCATGTTCGCGCCGTGGCTGGGCGCGTTGCGGATCGCGCTGGGCGACGCCATCGACGACTGGCGGTCGTAGCGATCGACCTTGCACGCGGAGCGGGGCGCGACACCCTCGGTCGCCAGCGGCGCGATCCCGCGCTATCCGGGGCGCCATGAAGATGCTCCTTCCCGCATTGGCCTTGCTGCTCGCCTCCGCCGCCCCCTGCCCCGCCACCAGCGGCCGACACGATCGTCCGGCACGTCACCATCATCGACGTCGAACGCGCCCGGGCGCAGCCCGGTCAGGCGATCGTCCTTCGCGGCGAGGAGATCGTCGCGGTCGGCCCCGACGCCACGATCGCGAGAGGATGGCGCGCCGCCGCCAGTGTCGAGGGTCGCGGCCGGTTCGTCATTCCCGGTCTGTGGGACATGCACGTCCATTTCGGCGGCGGGCCGGACCTCATCGCCGAGAATGAGGCGCTGTTTCCGCTCTATGTCGCGCACGGCATCACCACGATCCGCGATTGCTCGGGCGACCTTCCGGACCAGGTGCTCGCCTGGCGGCAGGCGATCGCCGACGGCACGCTCCTGGGTCCGCGTCTGCTCACCTCCGGCGCGAAGATCGAGGGGCTGAAGCCCGTGTGGAAGGGCACGATCGAGGTCGGCAGCCGCGCCGACGTCGATGCCGCCATCGCCCGATTGCAGCGCGACCGCGTCGATTTCGTCAAGATCACCGACAGCACGCTGGATCCGCAACTGTTCCTGTACGCGCTCGGTCGCGCGAAGGCCGTCGGGCTGCGCACCTCGGGGCATATCCCCATGGCGTTGACGGTCCGGCAGGCGGTCGACGCGGGGATCAGCTCGATCGAGCATATCGGTTACGCCTTCAAGGCGGGCGTGAAGGACGAAGCGGCCATTGCCGCCGATGTCGCGGCGAAGCGTATCGACCGCGCCGAGGCCAATCGCCGCATCCAGGCCGGCTTCGACGAGGCCACCGCAATGGCCGCCTATCGCCTGTTCGCGCAGCGCGGCGTGTTCGTCACGCCCACGCTCAACGGCAGCCGCATCCTCGCCTATCTCGACCGCGACGGACCATGCGAACGATCCGTATCTCGCCTATATCGGGCCGAAGCTGCGCAAGACCTATGACTGGCGCATCGGACGCGCCGCCGGGGCCGATGCCGGCGCGATCGCGGCACGACATGCGGAATATGAACGCAGCGCCGCGGTGCTGCCGATGCTGCAGAAGGCGGGGGTGACGATCATCGCCGGCACCGACGCGGGCTTCCTCAACTCCTTCAACTATCCCGGCATCGGCCTTCACGACGAACTGTCGCTGTTCGTGTCGAAGGGCCTGACGCCGCCCCAGGCGCTGGCGTCGGCCACACGCGCCGGCCCGCAATGGTTCGGGCAACTGGACCGCTACGGCAGCATCGCGGCGGCAAGGCGGCCGACCTCGTCCTGCTCGACCGCAACCCGCTCACCGACATCGCGGCGACCCGCGCGATCCGCGCCGTCATCCTGCGCGGCAAGACCTACGACCGGGCGGCGCTCGACGCGATGCTGGCGACGGTGAAGGCGAAGGTCGCGGCCGAGAACCAACGCCTCCGGGGCGGATGACGGCCGGGATCGACGATCGACGATGGTTGCGTGCGACCGGCTCCTTCATTTAAGAGCGCCGGCAATCGCAAGGACCCGGTGAGACCCCGGGTGGCTATGCCGGCCGCCGATCCGCCGGACAACATCACACATGAAACCCGAATGCGCCGCCTGATGCGCCATGTGCCCTGATGTGGATCTTCCATGACATTCGATCTCGCTTCCTATCGCCGCCAGTGGTTCACTGACGGCGCCGCCGCCCGCCGCGACGTGCTTGCCGGCATCGTCGTCGCGCTCGCCCTCATCCCCGAGGCGATCGGTTTCTCGATCATCGCCGGGGTCGATCCGCGCGTCGGCCTGTACGCCTCGGTGGCGATCGCCATCACGATCGCGCTGGTCGGCGGCCGCCCCGGCATGATCTCGGCCGCGACGGCCGCGGGTCGCGGTCGTCGTCGTGCCACTCGTGCGCGAGCATGGCGTCGATTTAT
>NZ_JAQIJJ010000007.1:0-249190 GCF_036946305.1 Sphingomonas adhaesiva | reverse complement strand
GATCAGGAACACGCCCGGCACCAGCAGTTCCGCGATACCCAGCAGCAGCGCCGCGATCAGCCACGCCGTGCCTGCGCCACCGATGCCGTCCAGTGTCACGCTTCCGGCGTCCGCGGCAGTTCGAACGGACTGGGGCGGCGCGTTGCGGCCGGGGTGGCGGGCGTGTCGGGTTTCAGCGCCTCCTTCGCCAGCTCGCCGATCCCGCCCAGCGTGCCGATCAGCTGGGTCGCCTCGACCGGGAAGAGGATGGTCTTCGCATTCGGGCTGGTGGCGAATTTGCCGACCGCCTCGACATATTTCTGCGCGACGAAATAGTTGATCGCCTGCGATCCGCCGCTCGCGATCGCCTCGCTGACCACCTGCGTCGCCTTGGCCTCCGCCTCCGCGGCACGCTCGCGCGCCTCGGCATCGCGATAGGCCGACTCGCGGCGGCCCTCCGCCTCCAGGATGCGCGCCTGCTTCTGCCCCTCGGCGCGCAGGATCTCCGATGCGCGGCTGCCCTCGGCGTCGAGGATGTTGGCACGCTTCTCGCGCTCGGCCTTCATCTGGCGCGCCATCGCGTTGACGATATCCTGCGGCGGACGGATGTCCTTGATCTCGACGCGAGTGATCTTGACTGACGCCCCAGGGCGTGGTGGCGTGATCGACGACGTTGAGCAGCCGCGCGTTGATCTCGTCGCGCTTCGACAGCGTCTCGTCCAGGTCCATCGCGCCCATCACGGTGCGCAGGTTGGTCGTCACCAGATTGAGCAGGGCGTTGTAGAGGTCGCTGACCTCATAGGCCGCCTTGGGCGCGTCGAGCACCTGGAAGAAGACGACGCCGTCGGTGGAGATCATCGCATTGTCCTTGGTGATGATCTCCTGCCCCGGGATGTCGATCACCTGCTCCATCATGTTCACGCGGCGGCCGACGCGATAGAAGAAAGCGGGGGTAGAAGTTGAATCCCGGCGCCGCGGTGTTGGTGTAGCGGCCGAAATGCTCGATCGTATATTGATAGCCCTGGCGGACGATCTTGATGCTGGCGAACAGATAGAACAGCACGAACGCCAGGAGCAGGATGGCGGCGATCAGCATGGCGGGCGGTTCCTTCGGATGTGCGCGGCCATCATAGACCGCCCCTAGCGATCCGTCACCGATGCGGTTACATGGCGCGCCACTCCTCCACCCCGCAAGGAATCGGCACCCCATGGACATCCGGCTCGGCCTCACCTTCGACGACGTGCTGCTCGTGCCGGCGGAATCGAGCGTCCTGCCGACCGAGGCGGATACGCGCACGCGCCTGACGCGCGGCATCGCGCTCAACATCCCCGTCGTCTCCTCCGCGATGGATACGGTGACCGAGGCGGACATGGCGATCGTCATGGCGCAGCTGGGCGGGATCGGCGTGCTCCACCGCAACCTGACCGTGGAGGAACAGGTGGCGGCGGTGCGGCAGGTGAAGCGCTTCGAAAGCGGGATGGTGGTCAATCCGATCACGATCGCGCCGGAAGCGACGCTGGCGCAGGCGCAGGCGCTGATGGCCGCCAACCGCATCAGCGGCATTCCGGTGACGGAGAAGGACGGGCGGCTGGTCGGCATCCTGACCAACCGCGACGTGCGCTTTGCGGAGAATCCGAACCAGCCGGTGTCGGAGCTGATGACGAAGGACGACCTCGCCACCGTGTCGACCGGCGTCGGGCAGGAGGAGGCGCGCCGCCTGCTCCACCAGCGCCGGATCGAGAAACTGCTGGTGGTGGACGAGGCATATCGCTGCGTCGGCCTCATCACCGTCAAGGATATCGAGAAAGCGGTGATGTACCCGGACGCGACCAAGGATGCCGCCGGGCGGCTGCGCGTCGCCGCCGCGACGACGGTGGGGGACAAGGGGTTCGACCGCACCGAGGCGCTGGTCGATGCGGAGTGCGACCTGATCGTGATCGACACCGCGCACGGCCACAATGCCGACGTGGCGCGCGCGGTGGAGCGGGTGAAGAAGCTGTCCAATTCGGTGCAGGTGGTGGCGGGCAACGTCGCCACTGCGACAGCGACGCGCGCGCTGATCGATGCGGGCGCGGACGGGATCAAGGTGGGCATCGGGCCGGGGTCGATCTGCACCACGCGTGTCGTCGCGGGCGTCGGTGTGCCGCAGCTGACGGCGGTGATGGATTGCGCGGAGGAAGCCGCGAAGTCGGGGGTGCCGGTGATCGCGGACGGCGGGCTGCGCACGTCGGGCGATCTCGCCAAGGCGCTGGCGGCGGGGGCTTCGACCTGCATGGTCGGCTCGCTGCTGGCGGGGACCGAGGAGGCGCCCGGGGAAACCTTTCTGTATCAGGGGCGTGCGTACAAATCCTATCGCGGCATGGGATCGGTCGGCGCAATGGGGCGCGGCTCGGCGGACCGGTATTTCCAGGGCGAGGTGCGCGACCAGCTGAAGCTGGTGCCCGAGGGGATCGAGGGGCAGGTGCCGTTCAAGGGACCGGCGCGTGAGGTGATCCACCAGCTGGTCGGCGGGATCAAGGCGGCGATGGGCTATACCGGATCGGCGACGATCCCGGTGTTGCAGGAGCGTGCGCAGTTCGTCCGCATCACGGGCGCGGGGCTGAAGGAAAGCCACGTCCATGACGTGACGATCACGCGCGAGGCGCCGAACTACCCGACACGATGACGCCCGCGGCACGGACCCAGGCGGCGATCGACCTGCTCGACGCGATCGTCGTCGCCGCGCGTGAGGGCGGGGCGGCGGCGGACACGTTGATTTCACGCTACTTTGCGGCGCGGCGCTATGCCGGGTCGAAGGATCGGCGCGCGGTGCGCGAGCTGGTCTATGCCGGGATCCGCACGCTGGGCGAGCGGCCCGTGAGCGGGCGGGCGGCGGTGCTGGCGCTGGCGGCAAAGGACCCGGCGCTGGCGGCGACGTTCGACGGGTCGGCGCATGGGCCGGCGCCGATCGATTCCGGTGAGCCGGTGGCGGTGGAGGGGTTGCACCCGCGCTGGCTGGAGGAGGCGCTGGCGGTGTCCGGCCTCGACCGGGACGAGCAGGCGGCGCTGGTCGAGCGGGCGCCTTTGGACGTGCGAATCAATCGGTTGCGCGACGGCATACTGCCCGCAGGCGCGCCGATCGCAGGGCTGCCCGACGCGCTGCGGCTGCCGGCCGGAACCGATCTGGCGCCGTTCGCCGGCGTGGTCGAGGCGCAGGATGCGGGAAGCCAGACGGTGACGCTGGCGACCGGCGCTGCCCCCGGGATGACGGTGCTGGACCTGTGCGCGGGGGCGGGGGGCAAGACGCTGGCGCTGGCGTCGATGTTGGCGAAGGAGGGGCATATCGTGGCCGCCGACGTCGATCGCGCGCGATTGTCGCGGTTGATGCCGCGCGCCGAGGCGGCGGGTGTCGCGAACATCGTCGAAACCCGCCTGATGAACCCCGGGAAGGAGCGCGAAACCCTGTCGGATGTTGCCGCCGACGTCGTGCTGGTGGACGCGCCATGCTCCGGAACGGGCACATGGCGGCGCAATCCGGAGGCGCGCTGGCGGCTCACCCCGGCACGGCTGGAGCGGCTGGTCGCGACGCAGCGGCACCTGCTGACGGTCGGCGCGGCGTGCGTGCGGCCGGGCGGGGCGCTGGTGCATGTCGTCTGCTCGCTGCTGGAGGCAGAGGGGGCGGATCAGGTCGACGCGTTCCTCGCCGCGCACCCCGGCTGGACCGCGGAGCCGCTGGCGCTGCCGCTGGGGCGCCCGCATCGCGGCGGCGTGCGGCTGACCCCGGCGCACGACGGCAGCGACGGCTTTTTTGTCGCGCGCCTGCGGGCCGCGTGCTAACCCGCCACGATCGTGTCGAAGCTGGAGCCGTTCATGCGTTTCACCTGCGTCGCCGTCGCTGCCTCGCTGGCGCTGGTGTCGATCTCCACCTCGCTGCACGGCCAGCGGCCCGACGACCAGATCGACGCGCGCAGCATGGCGCTGCTGCAACAGGCGAAGGCCGCGCAGTCGGCGGGCAATCTGGACGGCGCGACCGACCTGCTGGAGACGGCGGTGACGGTCGATCCGCGCAACCGGCAGGCGTTCATCGCGATGGCCGCGGTGGCGGAGGCGCGCGGGCTGCCCGGCAAGGCGATCCGCTTCTATCGCGAGGCGCTGCTGCTGGAACCGAACGACGTCGACGCGCTGGCGGGGCAGGGTGAGGCGATGGTCGCCAAGGGCGCGGTCGAGCGTGCGCGGCAGAATCTGGCGCGGGTGAAGACGCTGTGCAAGGGCGCCTGCCCGCAGGCGACCACGCTGGCCGCGGCGATCGCCAAGGGGCCGCCGGTGACGACTGCGGCAGTGGGGGCGAATACGACGACGGTGGGGAAGGTGCCGGCGGCGCAGGATTGAGGACCCTTTTAGCCCCTCCCCTTCAGGGGAGGGGTTTGGGGGTGGGGGGGTGTCTCACCGAGACCTTCACTTGCGGCTCTTAACTGCCCCACCCCCAACCCCTCCCCTGAAGGGGAGGGGCTTTTTAGTTTAGGCGCCGTGCCAGGGCGACGAACTCCCTCACGCTCACCGTTTCGGCGCGTCGGGTCGCGTCGATCCCTTCCGCCTCCAGCGCATCGATCGCCCCCGGTACGCCGCGCAGGCTCTGGCGCAGCATCTTGCGGCGCTGGCCGAAGGCGGCGGCGGTGAGGCGTTCGAGCGTGGCGAGGCGGACGCCCGCGGGCGCCTCCGTCGGCGTCAGATGGACGACCGCGGACATCACCTTGGGCGGGGGCGTGAAGGCGGAACGGTGGACCGGCATCGCGATCCGCGCGGTGCTGCGCCATTGCGACAGCACCGCGAGCCGGCCGTAGGCGTCGGTGCCGGCGGGCGCGACGATGCGGTCGGCGACCTCGCGCTGGAACATCAGCGTGCACGACCGCCACCACGGCAGCCATTCGGCCGAGAGCCAGCCGACCAGCAGCGCGGTGCCGACGTTATAGGGCAGGTTGGAGACGATGTGGGGCGCGCCGTCGAACAGCGTGCGCGCGTCGATCTCGGTCGCGTCGCCCTCGATCACGCGCAGGCGGCCGGGGTAGGCGGCCTCCAGTTCGGCGAGCGCGGGGATGCAGCGGCGGTCGCGCTCGATCGCGGTGACGCGCGCGCCCTGCGCCAGCAGCGCGCGGGTGAGGCCGCCGGGACCGGGGCCGACCTCCAGCACCTCGGTATCCTGAAGGTCGCCGGGGACACGCGCGATGCGGCCGAGCAATTGCGCGTCGAACAGGAAATTCTGCCCCAGCGCCTTGGACGCGGACAGGCCGTGGCGCGCGCTCACTTCGCGCAGCGGCGGCAGGTCGACGGCGGGGGTCACGCGCCCTGCTGGCAGCGCGCGCGGTGCGTGGCGGCGGCATCCGCCATCGCGATGGCGGCGATCATCGCACCGGGATGCGCCGCGCCGGTGCCCGCGATGCCGAAGGCGGTGCCGTGATCGGGCGAGGTGCGCACGATCGGCAGCCCCAGCGTCATGTTGACGCCATCGTCGAAATACAGCGTCTTGATCGGCACCAGCGCCTGATCGTGATAGCCGCACAGCGCCGCGTCATAGCCGGCGCGCGCGCGGTCGTGGAACATCGTGTCGGCCGCGAACGGCCCGCGCGCGTCGATCCCCTCCGCCAGCAATTGCTCGATCGCGGGGGCGAACACCTCGATCTCCTCGCGACCGATCGCGCCGCTCTCGCCCGCATGCGGGTTGAGCCCGGCGAAGGCGAGCCGCGGGCATTCGATGCCGAAGTTGCGCGTCAGCCCGCGCGCGGTGGCGCGCGCTTTGGCCACGATCAGCTCGACGGTCAGCAGCGACGGCACCTCGGCCAGCGGCACATGCGTGGTCATCGGCACGACGCGCAGCCCCGGGCCGGCGAGCATCATGACCGCATTGTCGCGCGCGATGCCGCAGCGTTCGGCGACGAACTCGGTCTGGCCGGGGTGGGTGAAGCCGATGTCGTACAATTGCGCCTTCGACACCGGCCCGGTGACCAACGCGCGCCCGGCGCCCGAGCGGACCAGCCCGCACGCCAGCTCCAGCGCGTGGAGCGCGCAGCGCGCGCCGTCCGCATCGGGCGTGCCGGGGACGATCTCGCCGGCATCCTCGACCGTCAGCACGGGCAGCGCGTCGGGGAAGACGCGTGCGACCGCGCCCAGATCGGTGATCGGCTGCAACGGCCCCTGCCATACGCGCTCGATCGCGCGACAGTCGCCGACCGCGACGAACGGCGGCAGCGCGCGCTCGACGCGGGCGTCCCATGCCCGCGCGATCGTCTCCGGCCCGACGCCCGCGGGGTCGCCCATCGATACCACGATCGGCGCACCGGGGGCGGGGGAGGTCATCGCCACGGCTCAGCGATACTCGATGACCGCGTCGCGCCGCAGGTCGCGCAGCGCCTGCTGCGCGCGCAGGTTGACGCGCTGCTGCTCCAGCTGGCTCTGGATTTGCGCGGCGCCGGGCAGCTGCCCGCTCTGCACCTCGTCGCGGCCGCACAGCACCAGCGTCCGCACGCCCTCGGTCGGGGTGCCGAACGGCGGGGTGGCCTGACCGACCTGCAACTTCAGCATGATCGCCTGAAGCGGGGGCGGCAGGTCGCGGACGCGGATCGAATCGTTGTCGACCACCTCCGCATTCAGCGAGGCGGCGATCTTCTGCACCGAGCCGCAGCCCTGCAGCTTCTGGATCTCGCTGGCGAAGGCCGAGGTGCGCTGCGTCGCCTGCGCCTGCGTGGTGCCGGCGGGGAATTTGATCGTCATCTGCTTCAGGCTGAGCCGCGCGTCGCGCGGATCGGCGGTCAGCACCTGCCGCTTGTCGACCAGATACAGGATCGAGAAGCCGCCCGGGGTCGCGACCGGGCCGGCGACCTGGCCGACCTGCATCGTCTGCGCCGCCTGCGCCAGCGCCTCGGGCAGCTGCGCGGTGCGCACCCAGCCCAGGTCGCCGCCGACGCCGCGGGTCGACGCCTCGGAGAAGTTGCGCGCGAAATAGGCGAACGGCGCCTGGCCCTTGCCGATCTCGCCGATGATCTGGCGCGCGTTGGCGAACACCTGCTGCTCGCGGTCGGCGGTGGCGGAAAGGTAGATTTCGTTGAGGTGATATTCCTCGGTGCCCTTGGCCTGCTCCAGCCGGTCGAGGATCGCCTTCACCTCCTCGTCGCCGACGTTGACGAACGGCTCGACGCGGCGGCGCAGATAGCGCTGCCACGCCAGCTCGCCCTCGATCTGGCGGCGGATCGACTTGTCCGAGGAGCCGTTCTCGCGCAGGAAGGCGGCGAATTCGGCGGGCGTCTTGCCGAAGTTGCGCGCGACGCGCGCGATGCTCTGGTCGATCTCGTCCTTGGTGATCGTGACGTCGGCGGTCTTCGCCTGCTGGATCTGAAGCGTCTCGTCGATCAGCTGGCGCAGCACCTGGAGGCGCAGCCGCTCGCGATCGGCGTCGGTCAGCTTCACGTTGTTGGCCGCCGCGATCAGCGCGACGCGCTGGTCGACGTCGGTCTGGGTGATGACCGTTTCGTTGACGATCGCGGTCGCCTTGCGGATGTTGGGATCCAGCTTGCCGAAGATCTGCAGGTTGGCGGGGATGTTGAGCCCGGTGTTGTCGGGCAGCGTCTGGTCCTCGACCGTCTGCGCGATGCCCGCGCCGGCGCCTGCCGCGACCGCACCCAGCGCCAGCACCGCGGCCAGCGTCCGGCGGGCTTTCGTCACCCGGCGGACCCCAATAACCCAGCGGATTGGCGCTGTGCCCTTCGTTTTGATCATCGCGTGAATCTCGAAATCCCCATGCCGCGCCCACGGCGCATATCGCCGGCGCAGGTGCCCCATTCCGCCTGAACCGGGGCTTAGCGCCCCAGGTTCTTCAAGGAAAGCGTCAACAGATAGCTGTTGCCCGCGCGCGCATCGCCCAGCGACTGATAGTCGCGGCGCCAGGTGACGCCCAGATCGATGCAATCGTCCTCATAGGCGACGCCCAGCCGGTGGCGGATCGGATTGAACCCGTCCGCCGCGAGCAGCGCGGGATCCTCCTCGCGATCGGTCAAGTCGACCAGCGCGGAGCCCCAGACCGACCAGAAGCGCCCGATCCCGACCCGCCCGCCGACGCGCAGCTCCTCGCGGTCCTGCAGGTCCTGGATGTCGATGTTGCGGTTGAGGCGGATGTAGCCGACCGTGGCATAGGTGCGGCGCGTGCCGACGGTCGCGTCGATCTCGTTGCGGCGGACCGCCAGATTGTCCTTGTCGAGGCGGTAGCGGTGGGTCAGCGTCACGAACTCGCCCACGCGCACGTTGGTGCGCCCGACGATGTCGGAGAAGCGGTCGGACAGGCCGGTGCCATTGGGCAGGATGCTGGGGCGCGAGTTGAGGCGATAGCTCTGCCCGACATTGGCGGAGATGGCGATGCCGGTCAGGTCGAGCGCCCAGTCGGCGCCATAGGTGACGCGGCTCGAATCCTCCCACCGGTCGTAGCCGGGGAAGCGGTTGAGCGCGAAGAGGTTCGAATCCTCCAGGTCGACCGCGCGCGCATCCTCGTTGGGCACCGCCAGGTTGCGGGTGGGGGGCGTGGCGACCAGCTGGACGCGGGGGGTGAAGCGCTGGAACCCGCCGAACAGCTCGCCGATCAGCGGCCAGCGCACGTCGGCGGCCAACGCGCCGATCGCGCGGGTCTGAAACCCGTCGATCCCGCGATAGCTGGCGATCGTCGTCGCCGCGCTGCCCGAGGTGTTATAGGCGTCGCCGCGGGCATAGGCGGTCAGCGTCACCTCCTGCCCGCTGGTGGTGATGCCGCGCCAGTCCCAGCGTGCCGAGACGAAGCCACGTTGCGTGTCCTGCCCCGCCTTGCGCCCGATCGCGAGCGTATTGGCCTGAAGCTGGAGCACGCCGCCCAGCGGGGTGTCGGTGATGCGGCGACGATAGTCGATCTCGGGCAGAGCGACCGGCTGGAACCCCTGACGGTCGCCGACGCGCAGCGTCTGCACCGCCCAGCCCGCGATCGAGAGATAGCTGTCGCGGTCGATCCGCTCCACCGTCACGTTACTGCGCAGCCGGTCCTCGCGCGAGATGTCGTAGCGGCGCAGGAAGGTGCGGTCGGTGACGAGGCGCAGCGAGGTGGAGATGCTCCAGTTCGGGTCGAGCTGGAACCGGCCGACGCCGTCGATATAGCCGCGGAACGCACGCTCCGTCTCGGTGGTGAACCCGCCCGACAGGTCGCCGCTGCGGCGGCTGCCGGTGGCATAGGCGGTCAGCGAGAAGGCGCCGATCTCGTCCACCTGGCTGTAGCGCGCTTCCATCATCGGCAGTTCGGAGGAGAACAGGTGCGGGCGCAGCACCAGCGACTTGTCCGGCCCCAGCACGATGTTGACGGGCAGCACCACCTCCACCCCGTTCAGCCGGGTGATGTTGAACCCCGGCGTCAGCAGCCCGGTGTCGCTGCTGCTGCCCAGCGGCACGCTGAACCGCGGCAGCGCGGGCGTGCTGACGCCGAACAGGTGGAGGCGCGCGCCGTCGAAGGTCAGCCGCTCGCGCTCCGGACGGTAGAGCACCTGCACCGCGGTGATCTTCCACGTCGGTTCCTTGGGGCAGCCCTTCGCACTGGTGACCGCGCACGGCGAATAGACCGCGCGCTCCAGCCGCATCGTCCCGTCCGGGTTGCGCGTGCCGCGCACCGCCGCCATGCGCCCGCCCTGTTCCAGCACGACCAGCAGATTGTCGATCACGCCGTCCTTCAGCGTGTCGGTCAGCTCGATCGAATCGCCATAGGCGACATCGCCCTGCGGGTTGGTGACGGCGACGTTGCCGGTGGCGACGACCTGTCCGGTCTTGCGGTTCCACACCACCTTGTCCGCGCGCAGCCGGTCGCCCTCGCGCGTCATCCGCACCGCGTCGGTGGCGGTGACCACGTCGGCGTTATAGTCATATTCCAGCGCGCCGGCGCTGAACTGCACCTGATCCGCGTCCGGCGCGGGGGCCGCCTCGACGGGCGCGCCCTCGACGGATGCGGGGGGCGGGCCGCGGTCCTGCAACGATTGCGCCGCCGCCGGCACGGCCAGCACCAGCGCAGCGACGCCGCCAAGTAGATCCAAACGCGTCACGTCGCTCCCGTCGCACCCCTTGCGCGCGGCCGGGATGGCGACGGCGCTGCACGCCTGCCTATCGCATCGCCCGCGACGCGCTGCAACGTTTTGACGGGAGGGCTTTGCCACTGCCCGCGCAAGGGACTACCAGCGGCGCATCCCGTATCAAGGTAAGGTCGTCATGAAGATCGAGTTCGCTTCCCACCGCCCCGCCGATGCCGCCGTGCTGGCGCTGCCCGTGAAGAAGGGCGCCTCGCTCGCCGGGCTGGTGGAGGGCGCCGACGCGCTGGTGCAGGGCGCGGCGCAGGCGCAGCGGTTCGAGGGCGAGGCCGGCAGCGCCGCCGACGTCCATGTACCGGCCGGGGAGGGCACGCGCCGCGTGCTGCTGCTGGGCGTCGGCGCGGGCGACGATGCCGCGTTCGAGCGCGCGGGCGGCGTGCTGACGGCGCGGCTGCTGACCTCCGGCACGACCGCTGCGGTCGCCGATCTGTCGGGTGTGGAGGCGATCGGCGCGGCGCGCTTCGCGGCCGGCGCGGCACAGCGCGCGTGGCGGTTCGACGAATATCGCACGAAGCTGCCCGAGAAGCAGAAGCCGACGCTGGCGACGCTGACCGTGGTCGGCGATGATTCCGCCTATGCCCCGCGCGCGGCGGTGACCGACGGGCTGGCGCTGGCGCGCACGCTCGCCGCCCTTCCACCCAACATCCTGTATCCCGAGACGTTCGTGGAGCGCGTGCTGGCCGCGGTCGACGGGCTGGGGCTGGAAGTGACCGTCCTGGACGCCGCCGCGATGCACGAGCTGGGCATGGGCGCGCTGCTGGGTGTGGCGCAGGGATCGCGGCGCGAGGCACGGCTGCTGGCGCTGAAGTGGAACGGGGGCGGGGCCGATGCGCCGCTGACCGCGCTGGTCGGCAAGGGCGTGACCTTCGACACCGGCGGCATCTCGATCAAGCCCGCCGCCGGTATGGAGGACATGAAGTGGGACATGGGCGGCGCAGGCGCGGTCGCCGGCGCGATGCTCAGCCTCGCCACGCGCAAGGCCAAGGCGAACGTCATCGGCGTGATGGGGCTGGTCGAGAACATGCCCGACGGCAATGCGCAGCGTCCCGGCGACGTGGTGACCAGCATGTCGGGGCAGACCGTCGAGGTGATCAACACCGATGCCGAGGGGCGGCTGGTGCTGTGCGACTGCCTGACCTGGGTGCAGCGGACGCATGCGCCGACCACGATCGTCGACCTCGCCACGCTGACCGGCGCGATGATCGTCAGCCTGGGCAACGAATTCGGCGGTTTGTTCTCCAATGACGACGCGCTGGCGGACCGACTGCTCGCCGCCGGCCGCGCGTCGGGCGACCCATTGTGGCGCTTCCCGCTGACCGAAGCCTATGACAAGCTGATCGACTCGCCGATCGCGGACATGAAGAACGTGGGGCCGCGCGGGGCGGGATCGATCACCGCGGCGCAGTTCCTCCAGCGTTTCGTGGAGACGGGCGTCGCCTGGGCGCACCTCGACATCGCGGGCATGGTGTGGGCGGACAAGGACGGGCCGACCTGGGCGAAGGGCGCCACCGGCTATGGCGTGCGCGTGCTGGACCGCTATGTCGCGGACGTGTGCGAGGGGTAAGCGTCCTGCCGTTCGCTTCGAGCAGGGATCGAGCCTGTCGAGAGCCCGTGTCGAGAAGGATGTGCGGGCGGCGACCTCTCGATACGTCGTCTCGACAGGCTCGACGGCTATTCGAGGCGAACGGATAATAGGGTGAAAGCACGTGCAGGTCGATTTCTACCACCTGACCCGGATGCCGCTGGAGCGCGCGCTGCCGCGCATCGCGGAGCGGGTGGTGGGAACCGGCGCACGGTTGCTGGTGGTCAGCGCGGTGGAGGAGCAACGCGCCGCGCTCGACCGGCTGCTGTGGCAGTTCGCGCCCGACAGTTTCCTGCCGCATGGCGTCGCGGGCGGCGCGCATGACGATCGCCAACCGATCCTGATCGCGGGCGAGGTCGCGGCGGCGAATGGCGCGCGCCACGTCGCGCTGGTCGATGGCGAGTGGCGCGACGCGGCGCTGGGGTTCGACCGCGCCTTCCACTTCTTCGACGAGGAGGCGATCGGCCCCGCGCGCGCGGCGTGGAAGGCGCTGGCGGGGCGCGACGGGGTGGAGCGGCGCTACTGGAAGCAGAATGACGCGGGGAAATGGGAGCAGGCGGCGTAGGCCCGTCCCGCGTCACCCCGGGGCTTGAGCCGGGGTGACGGGACGGGTGGGGCGCCGCCGCGCTTGCATCCCCCGCACCCCGCGACTAGGGCGGCGCCACTTCCAGACCTTACACCACAGGAGCCCGTGACCGTCATGGCCGCGAACCGTACCTTTTCGATCATCAAGCCCGACGCCACCCGCCGCAACCTGACCGGCGCGGTCACCAAGATGCTGGAGGAGACGGGGCTGCGCGTCGTCGCGTCCAAGCGCATCCAGATGACCCGCGAGCAGGCCGAGGGCTTCTATGCCGTCCACAAGGAGCGTCCGTTCTTCAACGACCTGGTCGGCTTCATGATCTCCGGCCCGGTCGTGGTGCAGGTGCTGGAGGGCGAGAACGCCATGCAGCGCAACCGCGACGTCATGGGCGCGACCAACCCCGAGAATGCCGCACCGGGCACGATCCGCAAGGAACTGGCCGAGTCGATCGAGGCGAACACGGTCCACGGATCGGATTCGGACGAGAATGCCGCGATCGAGATCGCCTATTTCTTCCAGCCGGACGAGATCGTCGGCTGATGGAGTGGCGCCTGCGCCGCGCTGCGCCGGCCGATGCGGCCGCGCTGTCGCTGGTGGCGGGCGCCACCTTCCTCCAGACCTTCGCCGGGGTGCTGGAGGGCGCCGACATCCTCGCGCATGTCGCGCGCAACAGCAGCGCGGACGCGTTCGCGCGCTATATGGAGGAGGGCGCGATGGCCACGCTGGCCGAGGCCCGCGCGGGCGGCGCGCCGATCGGCTATACGCTGCTGACCGTGCCCGACCTGCCGGTCGCGCCGCAGGCGGGCGATATCGAGCTGAAGCGGATCTACGTCCTTGCCGGCGCGCATGGTGGCGGGCTGGGGCCTGCGCTGATGGCGCGGGCGGTGGAGGATGCGCGGGCGGCGGGGCACGAACGGATGCTGCTGGGCGTCTATGGCGAGAACCATCGTGCGCGGCGTTTCTATGAGAAACAAGGCTTCGCGCTCGCGGGGACGCGGCGGTTCCTGGTCGGCGCGACGTGGCATGACGATGTGATCTACGCGCTGCCTCTATAAGCCCCTCCTCTTTAGAGGAGGGGTTGGGGGTGGAGCGGTGTCTCACCGAGACTGCCGCCTTTGACTGCCCCACCCCAACCCCTCCCCTTAAGGGGAGGGGCTTTTCGTTGCCTTACCGCGGCCGGTACTCGATCCGCGCATCGCCCTCCGCGCGGACCGGCAGGAACAGCCCCGCGCCGGTGACCTGCAACTGCCCCGTCGTCACCTCGCGCACGCGGGTGGACAGGCGGAAGTCGCCCTCGCGGCGTGCGCCGATCGCGGCCTGCGCCTTGGCGAGCACCTTCTGGTAGTCGGGCGCGAAATCGTGGCGCAGCGCCAGCGCGATGGCGTCCTGCACCTGTGCGGTCGTCAGCATCTGCACCAGCAGGTCGACGGTCACCGAATCGGTCTTCGTCGCCAGCTTCACGTCGCGCGCCTGTACCAGCTGCGAATTGGCGTCGTTATAGGGCAGCGCCGACAGCCATACCTCGCCGCGCGTGGTGGGGCCGCCGTCCTTCGGGCGGACCGAGGCCTTCACTCCCACCGCCATCCGCCCGCCAGTGGTGGCATAGACGGTGACCTTGCCGAACTCTGCCTCCACCGCGCCGACGCCGGGCACGTCGATGCCGCGCGCGGCCAGCTTGCGCAGCGTGCGCTCCACCACCGGCTCCAGCTGCGCATAATCGGCGAGCACGGGGACGAAGAAGCGCAACCCCGGGCGCCCGGCGACGCGGCTGGGGCGAGGCAGAGCGGTGACCGTGGGGTCGGCGGGACGATCGCCGACGAATGTCTCGGTCAGCGCCTCCGCCGCCAGCGTCAGCCGCAGCTGCCGCCCCTCGACGCGATAGCCGCCGACGCCGAGCGCGCGCGGCGTCACGCGCAGCCAGGCGGGCGGGTTGCGCTTGCTGAGCTCGATCGTGGTGAACGCCTTGGCCCACACCTTCTGCAAATCGTCGCGCGGGCGCAGCGTGGCGAGCTGGCGCGGCAGGTCGCGTTCCAGCTTGCGGACGATGCCGGCCAGCTTCTCGTCCGCCTCGCGCTCGAACGTGATCCGCTGTCCGGCCAGCTCGGTCCCGGGCGGCTCGCGCCACGTATAATGGATGTCGATGGTGGCGCGCGGCTGCCAGTCGCCGACGATGCCCAGCCGCGCGGTGGCGCGCACGATCGCGCTGCCGGTCGCGGTCTTGCTGACCAGCCCGCCGACGTCGCGCGCCGCGATGTGCGCGTCGACCGGCATGACGATCTCCAGCCGCTCGCCGCTGCCCGACAGGCCGATCGCGCCGCGCGTCACCCGGCCCACCAGCCGGCAGCCGAGATCGGGGGTGACCTTCACCCCCGCGACGCGGCGACCCTTGACGCAGATGTCGCGGTGCTGGTCGATCGTCCACAGGGTGCGCGGCGTCTGATCGTTCAGCGCGCGCTCGACCGCGGTGAGGTCGGCGGTGACGGGGACGACGATGGTGGAGCTTTGCTGCGGCAACCGCCCGGTCTGCCCTTCGACGCGGGGCGGGGCCGGATTGCCGACGGGGCGCGAGCAGGCGGTGGCGAGAAGCGCCAGCGACAGGACGGAAAGAGGACGACGCAACCGCTGGCTCCATCGGACGAACGATGGTTTCAAACCCGTAACGGTGCGATTCGATCCGTCGTGGTGGCCCATCACTCCGGACGTGATCGGCGCTTATTCCCTTTGGACAAGGAGCCTTCCTGCCTCCCCGGCGAAGGCCGGGGTCCAGTCGGGGGACAGGCGTTGGCGAGCGTGGCGCGGCGTCACGCCGACCTTCCCAACTGGACCCCGGCCTCCGCCGGGGAGGCGTACTTGTCCGAAGGGGATAAACACCGACCCGATCCGGGGTGGCGATGTGGTCAGAACGCCGGTTCCTCGCCCGGCTTCTCGGGCACGTGGATGCCGCATTCCACCTTGTCCCAGCCGCGCCAGCGGCCGGCGCGGGGGTCTTCGCCCGGGCGCACCTTCGACGTGCAGGGCGCGCAGCCGATCGACAGATAGCCCTGCGCCTCCAGCGGGTGGCGCGGCAAATCGTGCTCGGCGAAATAGGCGTCGAGTCGCGCCTTGTCCCACAATGCCAGCGGGTTGATCTTCAACCGGCCCTCGTCCGCCTCGAACCGCGGCAGCGCGGCGCGGGTCTTGGCCTGGAAGCCCTTGCGGCCCGAGATCCACGCATCGAACGGCAGCAAAGCGCGGCGCAGCGGCTCCACCTTGCGCAGGTCGCAGCAGCCGTCGGGATCGTAGGACCAGCGCAGCCCCTTGTCGTCCTTCAGCCGCAGCAGCCGCGGATCGGGGCGGAACACGCGCAGGTCGGTGAAGCCCAGTCGCTCCGACAGTTCGTCACGATAGGCCAAAGTCTCGCCGAACATCTTCTGCGTGTTGGTGAAGATCACCGGCACGTCGGCGTCGATCGTGGCGATCATGTGGAGCAGCACCGCCGATTCGGCGCCGAACGACGACACCGCGGCGATGCGGCCCTTCAGCTCGCCGGTCAGCAGCTCGCGCAGCATGTCCGGCGTGTCGACGCCGGCGAAGCGCGCCTCCATCGCGGCCGCATCCTGTGCGGTGAAGACGGGGCGGACGTCGATCGTGTCGAGCGCGCGCGCGGCCTCACCCATGGCGCAGTTTCCACACCGGGACCGCGCCGTCGGCGGCCTTCTGATAGACATGGTCGTAGCGGTCGAGCGAGCGCTGCAGCGTCGCGGCGTCGACCGCGGCGGCCGGCGCGAAGCTGTCGAACCCGCAGCGCCGCATCAGCGGGATCTGGTCGACCAGCACGTCGCCCTCGGCGCGCAGCTCACCGGCATAGCCCGCCTCGCGCAGGATGCGCGCGACCGAATAGCCGCGCCCGTCGCGGAAGGTGGGAAAGGGCACCTCGACCAGCGCGATGCGATCGAGCAGCGGGATCAGCTGACGCGCATCGTCGCCCGGCTCGATCCGGACGGCGGTCGCGTTCGACTGATCGGCGAGGAACGCGTCCAGCGTCACCGCCGGCTCCTCATGCGGCGTGTCCTCGCGAAAGAGCAGGTGGGCGGGCACCTCAACCATAGATCGCCTCCTTGAACGGCTCCATGCCGACGCGGCGGTAGGTGTCGACAAACCGCTCGCCCTCCGTGCGCACCTGGACATATTTGTCGGTGACGCGCTCGATCGCATCGACCACGCCATCCTCGTCGAAGCCGGGGCCGGTGATCTTGCCGAGCGACACGTCCTCCGCGCCCGATCCGCCGAGCAGCAGCTGGTAATTCTCGGTGCCCTTCCGGTCGACGCCCAGAATGCCGATGTGCCCGGCATGGTGGTGGCCGCAGGCGTTGATGCAGCCCGAGATCTTGAGCTTCAGCTCGCCCAGATCGCGCTGCCGCGCGGGATCGGCGAAGCGCTGCGCGATCTTCTGCGCCACGGGGATCGAGCGCGCATTGGCGAGGCTGCAATAATCGAGGCCGGGGCAGGCGATGATGTCGCTGATGAGGTCGAGGTTCGCCTCCGCCAGCTGCGCCTCCACCAGCGCCTCCCACACCGCCTTCAGGTCGGCGATGCGGACGTGCGGCAGGACGATGTTCTGCGCATGGGTGACGCGCAATTCGTCATGGCCGTAGCGCTCGGCGAGGTCCGCCATGACGTCGATCTGCTCGGCCGAGGCATCGCCGGGGATGCCGCCGACGGGCTTCAGCGAAATGTTGACGATCGCATGGCCCGGCGCCTGGTGCGGCTTCACATTCTGGTCGAGCCAGACCGCGAAATCGGGGTCGCTACGATCGACGTCGGTCGGCGCGTCTGCGGCATAGGCGGGGGGGGCGAACATCGCGGTGATGCGCGCCAGCTCGGCTGCGGGGGGATCGATCCCCAGCGCCTTCACCTGCGCAAACTCCTCCTCGACCTGACGGCGATATTCGTCCGCGCCCAGCTCGTGGATCAGGATCTTGATCCGCGCCTTGTAGATATTGTCGCGCCGGCCGTAGCGATTGTACACGCGCAGGCACGCCTCGACATAGCTGAGCAGGTCGTCGGCGGTGACGAAGTCCTTGATCTCCGGCGCGATCATCGGCGTGCGGCCCATGCCGCCACCGACGAAGACCTTCGCGCCCAGCACATTGTCGCGCTCGATCAGCTGGATGCCGATGTCGTGGAGCCGCATCGCGGCGCGATCCTCGTCCGCGGCGATGACCGCGATCTTGAACTTGCGCGGCAAATAGCTGAATTCCGGGTGGAAGGTGCTCCACTGGCGCAACAGCTCGGCCCAGGGGCGCGGGTCGGTCACCTCGTCCGCGGCGGCGCCGGCATATTGGTCGGAACTGATGTTGCGGATGCAATTGCCGCTGGTCTGGATGGCGTGCATCTCGACCGTCGCCAGCTCGGCGAGGATGTCGGGCGCCTGGTCCAGCTTGATCCAGTTGTACTGGATGTTCTGCCGCGTGGTGAAATGGCCATAGCCGCGATCGTAGGTGCGCGCGATATGCGCCAGCATCCGCATCTGGCGGCTGTCGAGCGTGCCATAGGGCACCGCGACGCGCAGCATGTACGCGTGCAATTGCAGGTACAGGCCGTTCATCAGCCGCAGCGGCTTGAACTGATCCTCGGTGATCTCGCCCGCCAGCCGGCGCTTCACCTGATCGCGGAATTCGTCGACGCGCGCATCGACGATCGCCTGATCGTATTCGTCATACTTGTACATCAGATCACCCAGCTGCCGGCGGACGCATCGGCCGGTTTCAACGTCAGGTCGGGGCGCACGGTGGGACCGAGCGCGCGGATACGGTCCTTGATATGCGCGGGGCGGGGGCCGTCGGCAGTCGCGGTCGCCTCGATCACATAGGGGCCGTTGACGCGGCGCGCTGCCTCTTCCTCGCGCGCGATCGCCTCGGCGCGGTCGCCGGCGTCGCCCGCGTCCTCGATATGGCGCGACCAGTCGCGGCCGGTCCACCAGATCACGTCGCCGCTCGCCAGATCGTTGCCGGTTACCAGTCTCACGCCATATGCTCCGCTACCTTTGCATAGGATGCGAGCTTGTCCTCGGCATCCGACAATTCCACCACCTCGCCCACGACGATGATCGCGGGGCTGGCGACCTTCTCGCGTGCCACCATCGCGCCCAGGTCCGCCAGCAGCGTCCGCAACGCGCGATGGCCGGGCAGCGTGCCCTTCTCCAGCACCGCGACCGGCATGTCGGGGGCGACGCCATCGGCCATCAGCTTGTCGGCGATCTGCTCCGCGGTGGCCACGCCCATGTAGATCACCAGCGTGCGGCCCTGCCCGGCAAGGCCAGACCAGTCCTGCTCCGACAACCCCTTGCACTGGCCGGCAACGAAGCTGACCGCGGAACTGTGGTCGCGATGGGTCAGCGGCAGCATCGCCTCCGCCGCGCAGCCGAGCGCGGCGGAGACGCCGGGGACGACCTCGACCGTCAGGCCCGCGGCGCGCACCGCCTCCACCTCCTCGCCGCCGCGGCCGAAGATGAACGGGTCGCCGCCCTTCAGCCGGACGACGACGCTGCCGGCCATCACATGCGCGACGATGAGCGCGTTGATCGCCTCCTGCGGCAGCGTGTGGCGCGCGCGGCGCTTGGCGACCGAGATGCGCTGGGCGGCGGGGGGCGCGATGTCGAGCACGCGCGGGTCGATCAGCCCGTCGTGGACGACGACATCGGCGCTGCGCAGCGCCTCCACGGCGCGCACGGTGAGCAGGCCGGGATCGCCCGGCCCGGCACCGACGAGGATGACGCGCCCGCGCGCATCGGGATCGAGCAAGGTTGCCATAGGCTTGCAGATGGGCGCGCGGGGGGCGGGGCGCAAACCAGCGATGCTTGGCGGGGGTGTAGGAGAGGTTTTGCGGCCGTAAAGCCCTCTCCCCCTTGGGGAGAGGGTTGGGTGAGGGGTGAAAGCCTCGCAGAGAGGTTCGTCTCGGTGAGACCCCGGCCCCTCACCCCGGCCCTCTCCCCGGAGGGGAGAGGGAGTGATGCAGCGTCTCTAGCCCTCTCCCTCTTGGGGAGAGGGCTGGGTGAGGGGTGGGGGCCTCGCAGAGAGGTTGGTCTCGGTGAGACACCTGCCCCTGTCCCCAGCCCTCTCCCCGGAGGGGAGAGGGAGTGGTGCAGCGTCTCTAGCCCTCTCCCCCTTGGGGAGAGGGTTGGGTGAGGGGTCGGAGCCTCGCAGAGAGGTTCGTCTCGGTGAGACACCTCCCCTTACCCCGGCCCTCTCCCCGGAGGAGAGAGGGAGTGATGCAGCGTCTCTAGCCCTCTCCCTCTTGGGGAGAGGGTTGGGTGAGGGGTGGGGGCCTCGCAGAGAGGTTGGTCTCGGTGAGACACCTGCCCCTCTCCCCAGCTCTCTCCCCGGAGGGGAGAGGGAGTTCGTTAGTGTCCTCGCATCTTTGCGATCTGGTGTACCACCAGCGCGACCACCGCGCCGACGATCAGCCCGACCACGCCCGACAGCGCGGCGTTGACGATCCAGCCGATCGCGCCGCCGCCGGCACTTTCCGCCACATGATGCACCCAATGCGCCGGCCCCGCGACGCCGATCTCCTCCGCGCTGTGGAGCAGCAGCCCGCCGCCGACCCAGATCATCGCCGCGGTGCCGACCGCCGCCAGCACGCTCATCAGATACGGCACGCCCTTCACCAGCCCGCGGCCCACGCTGCGCACCAGTCCCGAATCACGCTGCGCCAGATACAGGCCGACATCGTCCGCCTTCACGATCAGCGCGACCACGCCATAGACGCCCGCGGTGATCGCGATCGCGACCAGCGCCAGCGTCACCGCCTGCATCGGCAGCGCATAGTCGCTCACCTCGCGCAGCGCGATGACCATGATCTCCGCCGACAGGATGAAGTCGGTGCGGATCGCGCTCGCTACCTTCTGGTTCTCCAGCGCGACCGGATCGGTGGCGGTTTCCACCTCCGCCTCGGCATGGCCTCCGCCCAGCGCCTCGATCACCTTCTCCGCGCCCTCGAAGCACAGGAAGGCGCCGCCCAGCATCAGCAGCGGCGCCAGCGCCCAGGGCGCCACCGCGCTCAGGATCAGCGCGGCGGGGAGCAGGAAGAGCAGTTTGTTGCGGATCGATCCCAGCGCGATCTTGCCGATGATCGGCAGCTCGCGCTTGGGCGACAGGCCGGTGACGTAGCGCGGGGTGACCGCGGTATCGTCCACCACCACGCCCGCCGCCTTGACCCCCGCCTTGCTCGCCGCCGCGCCGACATCGTCCAGCGAGGCGGCGGCCAGCCGGGTCAGCCCCGCGATGTCATCCAGCAGCGCGACCAGTCCAGTTGCCATGTCATGTCCCGTTGTTGGGCGGTCAGCCGTCCGCCAGCCCGATGCCGATCGCCGCGCGCGCCGCCTCCGCCTCGTTGGAGACGACGGGATAGGCGCAATAATCCGCCGCATAATACGCGCTCGGGCGGTGGTTGCCCGACCAGCCGATACCGCCGAACGGCGCGGAGGAGGACGCGCCGTTGGTCGGCTTGTTCCAGTTGACGATCCCGGCACGCGCGCCGGCCCAGAAGCGGTCGAACAAGGCCGGCGTCTGGCTGACCAGCGCGGCGGACAGGCCGTAGCGGGTGTTGTTCGCCTCCGCGATGGCGGCATCGAAATCGTCGACGCGCACGATCTGGAGCAGCGGACCGAACAGTTCGACGTCGGGGCGCTCAACCACATCGGTCACGTCGATGATGCCGGGCGTCACGAACGGGCGTGCGGGATCGGGGCGCGCCATGTGGCGGATCGGGCGTCCGCCCTTCATCAGCAATGTCAGGAAGCTTTCGGTCAGGCCGTCGGCGGTGTCGTTGTCGATCACCGGCCCCATGAACGGCTGCGGATCGTCGTGCGGCGCGCCGACGATCAGCCGCGACGTCAGCTTCGACAGTTCGGCGAGCAGCGGCTCCGCCAGTTGCTGGTCGACGATCAGGCGGCGCGCGGCGGTGCAGCGCTGGCCCGCGCTGGTGAAGGCGGATTGCGCCACCAGCACCGCGGCGGTGTGCAGGTCGGGCGTGTCCCACACCACGATCGGGTTGTTGCCGCCCATCTCCAGCGCCAGGATCTTCTCCGGCATCTCCGCATATTGGCGGTTGAGCGCGATGCCGGTGCGCGCCGATCCGGTGAACAGCAGCCCGTCGATATCGGGATGAGCGGCGAGCGCGCGCCCCTCCGCCGGGCCGCCGATCAGGACGCGCACCGTCTCCTCCGGCACGCCCGCGGCATGGAGGCAATCGACCAGGAAGAGGCCGCTGGCGGGCGTCTTCTCCGACGGCTTGAAGACCACCGCATTGCCCGCGATCAGCGCGGGGACGATATGGCCGTTGGGCAGATGCGCGGGGAAATTGTACGGCCCCAGCACCGCCAGCACGCCGTGCGGCTTGTGGCGCAGCGCGATGCGGCTGTTCATCGGCGCGTCCATGCGACGCTGCGCGGTGCGTTCGGCATAGGCGGTGACCGAGATGTCGACCTTGGCGATCACGCTGTCGACCTCGGTGCGCGCCTCCCACAGCGGCTTGCCCGTCTCGCGCGCGATCGTGTCGGCAAAGGCGTCGATGCGCTGGCGCACGACATTGGCGAAGCGGCGCAGCGTCTCGATCCGATAGGCGAGCGAGCGCGACGCCCAGGGCACGAAGCCGTCGCGCGCGGTGGCGACCTCCAGCTCGACATCGCCGACCGGCCCGCGCCACAGCTCCGCACCGGTCGCGGGTTCATACGATATCAGCTCTGCCATAAGCGCGTTCTAACCGGCGGTTACGCCAGTGCAACGGCCATCGCGCGGATGTGCGCGAGCGCGTCGTGGAACGGCGCCCAGTCGTCGGCTTGCGCGATCGCGGACCAGATCGCCTCGACTTCCTCGATCAGCATCGATCGCGGTGCGCCGTTCCAATACGCGTGGTCGCGCGGCTTGCGGGGGGCGTGGCGGTCGAGCAGCGCGCGCGCCGCGTCCCATTCGGCGCCGTAGCTCTCGGGCAGGCGTTGCGCGAAAGCGTCGAAGAAGAAGCGGTCGATGCCGACGCCGGTGGTGCGCAAGGCGCGCTCCACCTCCTGCACCGTCGCGCGATCCTCCTCCGCCGAACGCGGGCGACGGCCGAGCCGCCACAGGATCGCATCGGTCACCGCGGGCTGGTAATGCGCGGGGAAGCGGTCCAGCTCGGCGATCAGCGGCTCCGCCTCGACCAGCGGGCGCAGCGCCACCGCCAGCTGCATCGCGTCCCAGTGGATCGCCTCGGGCTGGCGGCCGAAGGCGTAGAGGCCGGTCTGGTCGAAATAGGCGGCGACGAACGCCGGCTCCCAGGTGGGCGCGAACCGCCACGGGCCGTAATCGAAGCTCTCGCCGGTGACGTTGATATTGTCGCTGTTGAGCACGCCATGGACGAACCCCGCCGCCATGTAGCGCGCCGCCAGCCGCGCGGTGCGTTCCACCACCAGCGACAGCAGGCGGACGGGATCGTCGCTATCCTCGCCATACAGGTCGCGCAGCACATAGGCGGTCAGCCGGCGCAGCCCGTCCTCGTCGCGCAGATACGCCAGCCGCTGGAACGTGCCGATGCGGATATGCCCGTGGCTGAGCCGTACCAGCACCGCGGAGCGGGTGGGGGAGGGTTCGTCGTTGCGCTCCAGCTCCTCGCCGGTCTCGATCAGCGAGAAGCTGCGCGAGGTGGGAACGCCCAGCGCCTCCAGCATCTCGCTCGCCAATACCTCGCGTACCCCGCCCTTGAGCGTCAGGCGACCGTCGCCGAAGCGGCTCCACGGCGTCTGGCCGGAGCCCTTGGTGCCGAGGTCCATCAACCGCGCGCGGTCATCCCGCAGCTGCGCGAAGGTGAAGCCGCGGCCGTCGCCCAGATCGGGGTTGTAGGTGCGGAACTGATGGCCGTGGTAGCGCAGCGCGAGCGGCTGCTCCAGCGACCCGGGCAAGGGAACGAAGCGGCCGAAGTGGCGCACCCATTCGGCATCGTCCAGCCCCGCCAGACCGACCTCCGCCGCGGCGCGATCGTTGCGGAAGCGCAGCCGCGTTTCGGGGAAGTTCGCCGCCGTGACACGATCATAGAAGGCGTCGCCGAGCGACAGGATATTGCGCTCGGGTCGATATGCTTGCGGGTCGAAAGCCATGCCGCGATATGGGGGACGCTTGGCGAGGGGCGCAACACGCATGTCCGAATGCATGTCCGAATTCAGGGATCTGTTCTGGTGGTCCGCCGACGGCATCCGGCTACACGCGCGCGACTATGCCGGGCCGGCGGGGAGCGACGCGCCGCCGGTGATCTGCATGGCCGGGCTGACGCGCAACGCGCGCGACCATGCGACGCTCGCCGGCATCCTGGCGCGCGACCGCCGCGTGATCGCGGTGGATTTCCGCGGTCGCGGCGAGAGCGGCTATGCCAAGGATCCGATGACCTATGTCCCGCTGACCTATGCGCAGGACATGGTGGCGTTGCTGGAGGATCAGCGGATCGACCGCTTCGTCGCGATCGGCACCTCGCTGGGCGGGATCGTGACGATGCTGCTCGCGGGGATGCTGCCCGGGCGTATCGCCGGCGCGGTGCTGAATGACGTCGGGCCGGAGATCGAACCGGCCGGACTGGCGCGGATCCGCGGCTATGTCGGGCGGTCGAGCACCTGGCCCACCTGGATGCATGCCGCGCGCGGGGTGCAGGAGATGAACGCCGACGTCTATCCCGACTGGGGGATCGAACAATGGCTGGGGATGGCCAAGCGGCTGTACCGGCTCAATTCGGCGGGGCGCATCGTGCTCGACTATGACATGAAGATCGCCGAGCCGTTCCGCCTGCCCGGGGGCGAGGCGGGGCCGGACATGTGGCGCGCGCTGGCCGCGCTGGCGGGCGTGCCGGTGCTGGTGGTGCGCGGTGCGCGCTCCGACATATTGTCCGCCGCCACCGCGCAGCGCATGATGCAGGCGCTGCCGATGGCCGAACTGGTGACGCTGCCGCGGATCGGCCATGCGCCGGTGCTGGACGAGCCGGAGGCGGTCGCGGGGATCGAGCGGTTGCTGGGGCGCGTGCCGGGGGCCAAGTCGCTGGAACAACGCGCTTAGCTGGAACGTCTGGCGCGGACACCCTGCTTTGCGAGGACCCGCCATGACCGACCCTTCCGACGCGCATACCGCCGTCCTGCCGCTCGCGGGGCGGCGCGCGGTGATTTCCGGCGGGTCGACCGGGATCGGGCGCGCGATCGCGACCCTGCTGGCGAGCGAGGGCGCGCATGTCGTGATCGGCGGCACCGATCCCGCGCACCTCGACGATGCGCTGGCGCGCATCCGCGAGGTCGGCGCGGGCGAGGGCATCGCGCTCGACCTGTCGCAGGAGGACAATGTCGCCGCCTTCCTCGACCGCGCCGGCGATTACGATATCGTCGTCGCCAATGCCGCGGAGGCGGCGAGCGGCCTCGCCGAGATGGACGAGGCGGCGCTGCGCCACGCGATCTCGCTCAACTTCACCCAGTATCTGCTGCTGGCGCAGGCGGCGGCGAAGCGGCTGTCGGCGCGCGCCGGCGGTGGCGATATCGTGCTGGTGGGGTCGATGAGCGCCTATGTGCTCGGCCCGCATTCCACCGTCTATGCCGCGATCAAACAGGGGATCCAGGGGCTGTCGATCGCGCTGCGACGCGAACTGGGGCCGAAGGGCGTGCGCGTCGCGCTGGTCGAGCCGGGGCTGACCGGGTCCGACATGCAATTGCCCGATATCCAGCCCGACGCGCAGCGCCGGATGATCGACGAGGAGAAGATGCTGCGTGCGGAGGACATCGCCGTCGGCGTCCATTATCTGCTGACCCAGCCGCGCCGCGCGGTGGTCCAGCGGCTGACGATCAGCCCGCGGGTGCAGGAAGAGGAATGACGATGGAGCATCGCTACGACGCGCTGGTGTTCGGCCCCGGCGACGTCGACCTGTCGCGCTCGCCGCTGGCGGGGCGGATCGAGGCGGAAACCTATGTGCTGGGCGCGTTCAATCCGGGGATGACGCGGCTGCCGAACGGCAACCTGCTGATGATGGTGCGCGTCGCGGAGGCGCTGCGCCATCCGGTCCGGGACGGGCAGATCCATGCGATCCGCTGGGACGAGGGCAGCTACCACGTCGATGCCTGGCCGCTGGCGCTGGTCGATACCTCCGACCCGCGCAAGTTCCTGATGCGCGGCGGCGGGTGGCGGGTGATGGCGCTGACCTCGCTGTCGTGGCTGCTGCCGGTCGAGCTGGATGCGGCGGGGACATCGGTCGTCGCAGTCCATTACGACCGCGTGATCGCGCCGCGCGCCTCCTATCAATGCTATGGCGTCGAGGATGCGCGGATCAGCCGCGTCGACGGGCGCTATTACATGACCACCTGTTCGGTCAGCCCGGAGCGGCATTCGACCACGCTCTACACCAGCGACGATGCGATGGACTGGACGCTGGAGGGGATCGTCCTCGACCACCAGAACAAGGACATGCTGATCTTCGAGGGCAAGGTCCAGGGTCGCTTCTGGGCACAGACGCGGCCGCTGGGCGACCTGTATTTCGCCTATCCGCCCGGCAGCGAGTGGCGTTCCGGCCCGTCGATCAACCTGGCGGTGTCGCCCGATGCGATCCACTGGAAGCCGCACGACCGCCCCGGCATCCGCGCGCACGCCGCCACCACCGCGACCGCGCGGATGGGCGGCGGCGCGCCGCCGGTATTGGCGGAGGTCGACGGGCGCGAAGGCTGGCTGACGCTGTGGCATGGCGTCGAGCCGTCCGGCGTGGTGGGCGTGTACCGCACCTATTGGACGCTGCTGGACCGCGACGACCCGTCAGTGGCGCTGGCGACCAGCCACGTCCCGCTGCTGGAACCCGCGCCCGCGCTGACCGAGCCGCTCAAGGAGCGGATGTATATCGATGGCGTGGTCTTCACGACCGGGATCGCGGACGGTGGCGATCACTGGGTGGTCGCGAGCGGGGAGGCGGACCTCGCGTGCCGGATCACGCATGTGGCGAAGGGGGTGGTGACCGCAGGGTAAGAAGCCCCTCCCCTTCAGGGGAGGGGTTGGGGTGGGGCTGTCAAAGGCGTTACGCGTTGCCGCTGCCTCCGGCGGACTCCCTCACCCCCAACCCCTCCCCTGAAGGGGAGGGGCTTTTAACCCGCCAGCAGCCGCTCCGCCTGCGCGCGCGCCTCGTCCGTCACCGTCGCGCCCGACAGCATGCGCGCGATCTCCTCGCGGCGCTCGGCGGTGTCGAGCGGGCGCACGCCGGTGCGGGTCACCGTGCCGTCGCTCGACTTGGCGATCAGCAGGTGGGCAGCGCCGCGCGCCGCGACCTGCGGACTGTGCGTCACCACCAGCAGCTGCGTCGCGGTCGCCAGCCGTGCCAGCCGCTCGCCGATCGCGGAGGCGACCGCGCCGCCGACGCCGCGGTCGATCTCGTCGAAGATCATCGTCGCCGCCCCGCCTTCCTCCGCCAGCGCGACCTTCAGCGCCAGGATGAAGCGCGACAATTCGCCCCCCGACGCGATCTTTGCCAGCGGGCCGAACGGCGCGCCGGGGTTGGTCGCGATCTCGAATTCCACCCGGTCGCGCCCCGCCGCCGACCAGTCGCGCTCGTCGAGCGGCGCGACCACGGTGCGGAAGCGCGCGGCGTCCAGCTTGAGCGGTGCCAGCTCGCCCGCGACCGCCGCATCCAGCCGCGTCGCGGCGTCGCGACGGATCGCGCTCAGTGCCGCGGCCGCTGCCTCATAGGCGGTGCGTGCCGCGACGACGCGCGCCTCCAGCCCGGCCAGCCCCTGTTCGCCCGCGTCGAGCCGCTCCAGCCGCCCGCGCAGGTCGTCCGACAGCGCGGCGAGGTCGTCGGGCTGGACGCGATGCTTGCGCGCCATCGCGCGCAGTTCGAACAAGCGCTCCTCATCCTCCTCCAGCGCGCGCGGATCGTGCATCAGCGCGATGGCGGCGTCGCGCAATTTCTCCTCCGCGACCGCGCCCTCGATCACCGCGCGATCGACCGCCGCCAGCGCCTCGCCCAGTGCGGGGTGATCCTCCGCGATCCGCTCCAGCACGCGCGCCGCCTGGCGCAGATGCGTCAGCGCGCCGCCGCTGCCCTCCAGATGCGCGGTCACCGCATTCAGGTCGTCCGCGATCTTCTCCGCGCGCTGCATCGTGCGGCGGCGCTCGGCCAGCGCTTCCTCCTCGCCCGGCTCGGGCGCCAGCGCGGTCAGCTCGCCGACCGCATGTTCCAGCCAGTCGCGGTCGCGCTGCGCGGCGGCGATGCCGTCGCGCGCCTCGTCCAGCGCGCCTTGTGCCGCGCGCCACGCGGCATGCGCCTGTGCCACCTCGCGCGTGCCGCTCTTCGCATAGGCGTCAAGCAGCGCGCGATGCCCGGTGGCGGCGAGCAGCCCGCGATCGTCGTGCTGGCCGTGGATCTCGACGAGCATCGCGCCAATCTCGCGCAGCAGCGCGGCGGACGCGGGCTGGTCGTTGACGAAGGCGCGGCTGCCGCCGTCCGCCTTGACGATGCGGCGCACGATCAGCGGCTCGCCCGCCTCGATCTCCAGCCCGTTGCCGGTCAGCAGGTCGGCGACGGTGGCAGGCGCGTCGAATGTCGCCGTCACCACCGCCTGCGCCGCACCGGCGCGCACCAGCGACGTCTCGCCGCGCCGCCCGAGCGCGAGGCCCAGCGCATCGAGCAGGATCGACTTGCCCGCGCCGGTCTCGCCGGTCAGCACGCCCAGCCCGGCGCCGAACTCCAGCTCCAGCGCCTCGATCAGCACGACGTCACGGATGGAAAGCGCGGTCAGCATGGTCGCGCGCTCCTTAGCCGCAAATGAGGCGGGTGTTTACCCTGTTTGTTCCAGGCAGTTGTTGTTGGTTCGCCCTCACCCTTCCGCGGCTTCGCCGCTCCCTCCCTCTCCCGCTGGGAGAGGGAAGGGTGAGGGTGATCGCGTCAGGCCGGCGGCAGGCCCGGCGCGGGCGTCCCACCGGACGTGCCGGTCGCACCCGCGGGATTGTCGCCGCCGGTGGTTGTCGGCGTCGGCGGGGCGGGCGCCGGAGCGGCAGGCTTGTTCGACGGTTGGGCGGCCCCCTCCGGCAGCGGCTCCAGCACCTCGACCTGCGGGCGCGGGGGCGGGGGGACGATGTTCTGCCCCGGGGCGACCGGCGCGATCGGGGTGGCGGGGTTCTCGCCCATCAGCTTGAAGGCGCGCTGATACCATTCGGTGCCCGGATAATTGGCGCCCAGCACCGCCGCCGCCTTGCGCGCCTCGCCCCGGACGCCGAGCGCCAGATAGGTTTCGGTCAGCCGCATCAGCGCCTCGGGCGTGTGCGTCGTGGTCTGATACTGGTCGATCACGCGGCGGAAGCGCAGCGTCGCCGCCAGCCACTGGCGACGGCGTTCGTAGAAGCGGCCGACCTCCATCTCCTTGCCCGCGAGGTGGTCGCGCACCAGGTCCAGCTTCAGCCGCGCATCGGCGGCATAGCGGGTGTTGGGATAGCGCCGCATCAGCTCGCCCAGCGCATCCTGCGCCTGCTGCGTGATCTTCTGGTCGCGGCTGACGTCGCTGATCTGCTCGTAATAGCTCATCGCGACGAGATAATAGGCATAAGGCGCGTCGCGGTTGCCGGGGTGGACCGACAGGAAGCGCTGCGCGCCCTGGATCGACTGCGTATAGTCGCGGTTGAGGTAATAGCTGAACGCGCCCATCAGTTGCGCACGCCGCGCCCAGACCGAATAGGGATGCTGGCGCTCCACCTCGTCGAACAGCGCGGCGGCTTCCTTGTAGCGGCCCTGGTCCAGCCGCTGCTTGGCGGCGGAATAGAGCGTGCCGACGTCGCGCGCGACATAGGGCAGGTCGCCCTTGGCGCTGTTACGCGCACAACCGGCGACGGGAAGCGCGAGCGCGGCGAGCAGCCCGAGCGTGAGCGGGCGGAATAGGGGGGTACGCATCGGCCCGGTCCTTAGCGTAGAGAGCGGCCCGCGAACAACGGCTTTTGCGCGGGGTAAGGACCGCGCGGGCCGGCGTGCGCGTTGATACCCGACGACCCGTCCAGCCACAGGAGTTCGAATGCCCGCTGTCCTGCTCGCCACCAAGCGCGTCGAGAAGCCCTGGGGTCGCCACCACCTTTATCCCGGCTTCCCCGATCCCGCGCCCGATGCGGCGCCGATCGGCGAGGTGTGGTTCCAGTCGCCGCATCCGGAGGAGCCGGAGCTGCTGATCAAATATCTCTTCACCAGCGAGAAACTGTCGGTGCAGAACCACCCTTCGGACGAGGAGGCGCACAAGCGCGGGCTGCCGCGCGGCAAGGACGAATGCTGGACCGTGCTGACCGCGGAGCCCGATTCGACGATCGCGATCGGGCCGTTGCAGACGATGACGCGCGACGAATTGCGCACCTCGGCCGAGGACGGCTCGCTGGAGCACAAGCTCGACTGGAAGAAGGTGAAGGCGGGCGATTTCTATTATTCGCACTCCGGCGTGATCCACGCGATCGGGGCGGGGCTGACCGTGATCGAGGTGCAGCAGAATTCCGACACCACCTATCGCCTGTACGACTACGGCCGCCCGCGCGAGCTGCATCTCGACGACGGCGTCGCGGTGGCGGAGCTGACCCCTTACGTCGCGCCGGAAGCACCGGGCGAGGTCGCGCCGGGGCGCATCATCCTGGTCAACGGGCCGAAATTCGTGCTGGAGCGCTGGACCGGCGGCAAGCGGACGATCGACCTGCCCGCGGGCCGGCAGGGCTGGCTGGTCCCGATCAAGGGCGACGGCGTCGTCGCCGGCGTGGCGTGGAAGGCGGGCGAATGCGTCCTGGTGGAGGGGCCGGAGGAATTGCACGCCTCCGTCGATGCAGACCTGCTGTTCGCCTATGTTGGAAAAACTTTTCGATAGTTTCCAAGCCCCTGTCACGGTTGCTAGATGCAGATCAATTGTTCAGTTAGTGCATCGTCGAAACGTGACAGGGGATTGAACGACCGATGGATCGGGCGCGCTCGCGACGATTGATGAGCTGGCTGGCGGACGACCGCTGGCGACTGGTGGACGCCGACGACGCATTGGTGGAAGCGTTGGGCTATCCGCGTGACGAGCTGCTCGGGCGCGACCTGATCGAGCTGACCTATGCCGACGACCAGTCGTTCGTGCGTGCGCAGCTGGAGGAGTTGATGCAGGAGGGCGCGTCGGTCGGGATGCGCCAGCGCTTCTGCACCGCCGACGGGCGGCTGTTATGGATGACCAGCCACATCAGCCTGTTCGGCGCGGCGCAGCGGCGCCAGCTGATGGCGACGGTCGAGCCGATGGGGGAGGCGATTGGGGAGGATCCGCGGCTGCTGCTGCGCCGCTCGGCCGACCGTATCCTCGCCCGGCGGCGGCTGCGCGAGGGATTTTTCGGCGGCGACATGTTCGGCGAGCCGGCGTTCGACCTGCTGCTCGACCTGTTCGTGCAGGAGATCGACGGGCAGAACGCCTATACCACCAGCCTGGCGCTGGCGTCGGGCGCGCCGATGACGACCGCGCTGCGCCAGATCTCGATGCTGGTCGACCGCGGCTTCGTCCGCCGCGTGCCCGATCCGGTCGACCGGCGGCGGGTGATGCTGCAACTGACCGAGCACGGCTCCACCACGATGTGGAACTATCTGAATGCTGCGGAGAATCTGTAGGTTGGATCGGGCGGCAGCCGATCGGATTCCGTCACCCCGGCCTTAATCGGTGTTTGTCCCATTCAGGCAAGTACGCCTCCCCGGCGAAGGCCGGGGTCCAGTCGGGGAACAGGGGTTGGTGGGCGCTGTACGCCGTTACAGCGACCTTCCCAACTGGACCCCGGCCTTCGCCGGGGAGGCAGAAGGAATCCCCGCTTAAAGGGGGTAAGCCCGGACTTGATCCGGGGTGACGGGCCTTCCGAGGTGACCCGCCGCGTTCACGCGCCGCTTACCCCTTCGCGCTAGAACGCGGCGATGCTGCGCGTGCTGACGCTCTCCACCCTGTTCCCCGACGCGACGCGGCCGACCTTCGGCGTGTTCGTCGAACGTCAGGTGCAGGCGCTGGCGGCGCGCGACGGCGTGGCGGTGCGGGTCGTGGCGCCCGTCGGGCTGCCGCCGTGGCCCTTGCCGCGCGCGGCGCGCCACCGTGCGCTCGCCGCGCTGCCGCGGCACGAGACGTGGCACGGCGTCGACGTCACGCGCCCGCGCTTCGCCGCGATTCCCGGCACCGCGGGGCGCTTCCATGCCGGGCGGCTGGCCGCGGCGCTGCGCCCGGTGCTGGACGCGATATGGCAAGAGGCGCCGTTCGACGTCATCGACGCCTCCTTCTTCTTTCCCGATGGTCCGGCGGCGGTCGAACTGGGGCGGCGCTATGGCGTGCCGGTGTCGATCAAGGCGCGCGGGGCGGACGTGCATCTGTGGGGCCGGGCGCGTGCGACCGCGCGGCAGGTGCGCGACGCGGCGGCGGCGGCGGACGGGCTGCTGGCGGTCAGCGCGGCGATGCGCGACGACATGGCCGCGATCGGCATCGATCCCGCGCGGGTGCGCGTCCATCATACCGGCGTCGATGCCACGCGCTTTCGCCCGTGCGATCGCGACGACGCGAAGGCGGCGCTGGGGGTGACGGGGCCGCTGGTGGTGTCGGTCGGCGCGCTGATCCCGCGCAAGGGGCATGACGTGGTGATCGCGGCGCTGACGCAACTGCCCGGCGTGACGCTGGCGATCGTAGGGGAGGGGCCGGAACAAGCGCGGCTCGCATCGCTGGCGCGGCGGCTGGGCGTCGCGGATCGCGTCCGCTGGGCGGGGCGGGTGGCGCATGACGCGCTGCCCGGCTGGCTGGCGGCGGCCGACGTCATGGCGCTCGCCTCCGCGTCGGAGGGGCTGGCCAATGCCTGGGTCGAGGCGCTCGCCTGCGGCACGCCGCTGGTCGTCACCGATGCGGGCGGCGCGCGCGAGGTCGTCACCAGCGCGGCGGCGGGGCGGATCGCGGCGCGCGCGCCGGCGGCATTCGCCACCGCGATCGGCGACCTGCTGGCGAGTCCGCCCGCACCCGCCGCGGTCTGCGCGGCGGCCGCGCGCTTCAGCTGGGCGGCGAATGCCGCTACGCTGGAAGCGCATTTGCGCGCGTTGGTCGATCTGCATCAGCCGATCCGCGGTTGAAGCGGACGCGGCGCGGGCGCACAGCGCGGCGATGCAGGACGATGACGACGCGCGCTTCGTGGACGAGGCCGGGCACCGCTGGCCACCCTTGCCCCCGCTGCGCACGGGCGCGCTGGGGCGCTGCCCGCGCTGCGGCAAGGGGCACATCTTCCGCGGCTTCCTGACGATCCGCGATCGCTGCGAGGTGTGCGGGCTGGATTATTCCTATGCCGATCCGGCGGACGGGCCGGCGGTGTTCGTCCAGCTGTTCGCGTGCATTCCCGGCGTGGTGTTCACGCTGATGCTGCAGATCATTGCCAGCCCGCCGTGGTGGGTCCACCTGCTGGTCAGCGCACCGGTGCTGGTGATCAGCACGGTGCTGCCGCTGCGCCCGATCAAGGGATGGCTGGTGGCGAGCCAATTCTATTTCCGGGCGAGGGAAGGGCGGCTGGTGAAGGAGGAGTAGCTCCCCTCCCTTTCAAGGGAGGGGCTGGGGGTGGGTGGAGGCTTGGTGATACGGCTCCGTTCGCGCACGCGATCACCGTACCATGAGCACTCGACCCACCCCAACCCCTCCCTGAAGGGAGGGGCTTTGTGGGTGTCAGGACTCCAGCGGGTACAGCGCCGCGGCGACGCGGCGGTCCTCGGCGCGCAGCACGCCCCATGCCTTGGCGGCGGCGCGGCTGTCCATCGGCTCGATGCCGACGCCCTGCGCCTCCAGCGCGGCGACCAGCGCCCGCGGCGGGCGGCGCAGCGTGGCGCCGGTGCCCAGCAGGATGAACTCGATCGCCTCGCCCAGAAGCGGCGCCAGCGCGGCCTCGTCCAGCGCGTCGAGCGGCGGGGGCGACCATGAATCGGCGCGCGTCGCGGTCAGCAGCAGCGCGGGGTACACCCCCATCGTTCCGTCCGGCGCGTCCACCTTGAACCCGCCCGCGCCGAAGCCGCGCACCAGCGGCCCCGACGCCGGACGGTCGCGGTCGATCCGCATCAGCTGCGCGGACCGACCCGCTCGGCACCCTCGACGCTGTTGGCGGGGCGGGCCTTGTCGGCCGCCTCCGGCTCGGCGCGCAGGCCGAGCGAGATCAGCAGCGAGGAGGAGACGTAGATCGACGAATAGGTGCCGACCACGATGCCCAGGATCATCGCCGCGGTGAACCCGCGCAGCACATGCCCGCCCAGGAACAGCAAGGCGAACAGCGCCAGCAGGATCGTGACCGAGGTCATGACGGTGCGGGGCAGCGTTTCGTTGACCGACAGGTTGATGAGGTCGCGCATCTCCATCTTGCGATAGCGGCGCATGTTCTCGCGGATACGGTCGTCGATCACGATCTTGTCGTTGATCGAATAGCCGATGATGGTCAGCACCGCGGCGACGATGTTGAGGTCGAACTCGAACTGCGACAGCGCGAAGAAGCCGAGCGTCATCAGCAGGTCGTGGACGATCGCGACGATCGTCGACACGCCGAACTGCCATTCGAAGCGGAAGATCGCGAACAGGCCGATGCCCAGGATCGCGAGCACCACGGCGAGCACGCCGTTGCGGATCAGCTCGCCCGACACCTTGCCCGACACGGTCGAATAGCGGCGGAATTCCGCGCCCGGGAATTGCTGCGCCAGCGCGGCCTCGACCTTCTTCACCGCGGCGTTGGTCGCCCCTTCGTCGCCGCCCTGCTGGACGGGCAGGCGAATGGTGATGGTGCGCGGATCGCCGAATTGCTGGAGCGCGGCCTCGCCCACGCCCTGCGCATCGACGACGGCGCGGACGCGGTCGAGGTCCGGCTTCTGCGCGAAGCGTTCCTCGATCATCAGGCCGCCTTCGAAATCGACGCCGAAGTTCAGCCCCTTGTAGAGCGTGATGCCGACCGCCAGCACGCTGAGCAGCAGGGTGAGCCCGAACGCCCAGCCGCGCAGGCGGACGAAATCGATGTTGGTGTCGTCGGGGACGAGCTTGAGCAGTTTCATAGGTCGCTTCCAAAACGCGTCACCCCAGCGAAGGCTGGGGTCTTCCCCGTGGCGGGAGATGCCAGCCTGCGCTGGCATGACGGTTCGTGTCTCATATGTTCATCGTCTTGGGCTTGGCGCGGCGCAGCCAGCCGGCGACGAGCATGCGGGTGAAGGTGACGGCGGTGAATACGCTGGTGGCGATGCCGATCAGCAGCACGACCGCGAATCCCTTCACCGGGCCGGAGCCCAGCACGAACATGATGATGCCCGAAATGGCGTGGGTCACGTTCGCCTCGAAGATGGTGCGGCTGGCCTCCTTGTAGCCCAGCTCCACCGCCTGCACCACGCCGCGCCCGCGATGCCGCTCCTCGCGGATACGCTCGTTGATCAGCACGTTGGCGTCGACCGCGGTGCCGATCGTCAGCACGAAGCCGGCGATACCGGGCAGCGTCAGCGTGCCGTTGATGAGCGCCATCACGCCCAGGATGACGAACACGTTGATGACGACGGCGAGGTTCGCATAGACGCCGAAGCGGCCGTAGGTGACCAGCATGAACGCGACCACCAGCGCCACCGCGACCGCGGAGGCGAGGATGCCGGCGCGGATCGAATCGGCGCCCAGGTCCGGCCCGACGGTCGATTCCTCGACCACCTTCAGCGCCACCGGCAGCTTGCCCGAGCGCAGCGCGATCGCCAGCTGGTTGGCGCTGTCGGTGGTGAAGCCGCCGTTGATCGCGGCGCGCCCGCCCATGATCGGCTCGTTGATGTTGGGCGCGGAGATCACGCTGTTGTCGAGGATGATCGCGAACGGGCGGTTCACATTCTCCTGCGTCACGCGCGCGAAGCGGCGCCCGCCCTGGCTGTCGAAGGTGATCGACACCTGCGGCGCGTTGGTCTGCGGCTCGAACTCCTGCCGCGCATCGGCCAGCATGTCGCCGGTGATGATCGCGGAGCGCTTCACCGCGATGAACGGGATGCCCGAGGGATTGTTGGGGTAGGGCAGCACCTGGCTGCCCGCGGGGGCCTGCCCCTTGGCGAGCTGCGCCGGGTCGGCGTTGGTGTCGACCAGCTTGAATTCCAGCTTCGCGGTCTTGCCCAGCAGGTCCTTCAGCGCCTGCGGGTTCTGCAACCCGGGCACCTGCACCACGATGCGGTTCGCGCCCTGGCGGATGATCGTCGGCTCACGCGTGCCCAGTTCGTCGATGCGGCGGCGCACCACCTCGGTCGCATCCTGCATCGCGGTGTCGACCGCCTGTGCCAGACCCGCCGCGGTGGGGGTGAGGACGAAGCGGCTGCTGTCCACCACCTGGATGTCCCACTGCCGCTGCCCGGTCATCCCGGCGCCGGTGCCGGTGATCGACAGCAGCCGCTCGCGCGCGGCATCGACCTGCGACGGATCGCGCAGCATGAACGACAATTGCCCGTTGCGGCTGGAGATGTCGCCGATCTCGATCCGCGGATTCTGGCGCCGCATCTCGGTCTGCACCTGCTCGCGCATCGCCTCCACGCGAGTGGCGGCGACGTCGGCGGTGTCCGCCTCCAGCAGCAGATAGCTGCCGCCGGCGAGGTCGAGTCCCAGGTTGATCCGCGGCGGCGAGAAGGGCCAGCCTTGCGTCGTGCGTTCGGGCAGGAAGCTCGGGATCGACAGCGATACCAGCGCGGCCAGCAGCAGCCAGATGCCGGCCACCTTCCAGCGGGGGAAGTCGAGCATGTCAGTCGTTCGCCGGCTTGCCGCCGAGCGGGGTGACCTCCGCCAGCGTCGCCTTCACCACGCGGACGCGGGTGTTGGGGGCGATCTCCACCTCGACCACGGCGTCTTCCACCTTGGTGACGCGGCCCATCAGCCCGCCGGCGGTGACGACCGAATCGCCCTTCTTCACGCCCGCGACCGCGCTTTGCAGCGTCTTCATCCGCCGCTGCTGCGGACGGATCATCAGGAAGTAGAAGACGATGAAGACGAGGAACAGCGGCGCCAGGCTGAGGAAGCCGGCGATCCCGCCGCCGGAATTGGCGGCACCCGCCGCGGTCTGCGCATAGGCTGGAGAGATGAGCATGGAATTCCGTGCATGGCCATGGAGCGGGCGACCGGTGCCGTCCGCGAAGCCGCTGCCGCTATCATCGCGCGTGGCCCGGCGCAATCGTTGCGTCCGGTGCGTCCACGGCGCTTGCATCTGGCGGAGAGCGCGCGTAGAGGCGCGCCTTCGGTCGGGGCGTAGCGCAGCCTGGTAGCGCATCACACTGGGGGTGTGGGGGTCGCAGGTTCGAATCCTGTCGCCCCGACCAATCAACCATCGACGGTTTCCTGTTCGCGCGGGCGAGCGCCTGTGAGTCGCGGACGCGTGCGTCCCGCCATGAGCGGTGGTGCTCGGCTCGCGGCGCCCATGGCTCGCCCGATCCGCTTTATGCCGTCTTGCCAACCTGTTATAGTGGACATGGGTGATCGCCTGGGCGTTAATGCGACCTGGGTGGGGCGGATCGACGGGAGATCGAGATGGCGCCTGAACATGCTCCTTCGAAGGGAGCGGAGACATGAGCGCCGCGCTCTATCCGTTGCCGCTCGCCGTGCGACCGCGCGTCGCGATCAACGATCCGCTGCGCTGCCGGCTGGAGGCGCTGGCGCCCGGCGCCGCCGATGCGATCGGGCTGGGGCACCAGCGCCGCCCGTCGCGCACCATCCGCGCGCGCCGCGAGATCCTGCGCGAGGGCGAATGCCCGGCGGCGACGCTGGCGATCCAGTCGGGCTGGGCGGCCTTTGCGCGCCATTTCCCCGACGGGCGCCGCCAGATCCAGCACCTGCTGCTGCCCGGCGACATCGTCGGGCTGGGGCCGCGCGTCCCGCTCACCTCGTCGCTGCTGGCGTTGACCCCGGTGACGCTGGTCGAGCTGGACCCGCCGTCGACCGAGCCCGGGGCGGCGCTGGACCAGGCGGTGCGCCGCTATGCCGCGCTGACGCTGCAACAATTGCTCAACGCCGTCTGCCGCGTCGGGCGACAATCCGCGCAGGAGCGGTTCGCGCATCTGCTGCTGGAGCTGCGCGACCGGCTTCAGCTGGCGGGGCTGGGCGATGGCAACCGGTTCGAGATGCCGCTGACGCAGGAGATGCTGGCCGACACGCTTGGCCTCACCAGCGTCCACGTCAATCGCACGCTTCAGGCGATGCGGCAGCAGTCGCTGGTCACCTTGCGCGAGCGCGAGGTCGTGCTGCTCGACGCGGCAGCGCTGGCGCGGATCGCGGACTATCAGTCGCCGGCGCTCGCATAGAAATCGTTCATGCTGAGGAGGCGCTTCGACAAGCTCAGCCTCTCCTCAGGGCGAACGGACGACGGCTTACCCCCGCGGCTTTCGCATCCGGATCAGCCCTTCCTGCGCCACGGTCGCGACCAGTCGCCCGTCGGCGCTGAAGATGCTGCCGCGGTTCATGCCGCGCGCATGCCCCGCCCACGGGCTGTCGGTGGCATAGAGCAGCCATTCGTCGGCGCGCACCGGTTCGTGCAGCCACAGCGAATGGTCGAGGCTGGCGCTCTGGAACCCCGGCGTGGTCCAGTTCACCCCGTGCGGCAGCATGCACGTCCCCAGCAGCGCCATGTCGCTGGCATAGGCGACGATCGCGCGATGCACCGCAGGGTCGTCGCCGATCGGCGCCACGACGCGGAACCAGCTGTGCTGGACCGGCTCGGCGGGGGTGGGGCTGAACCATTTGCGCGGGAAGACCGGGCGGATCTCGATCGGGCGCGGGCGCGTCAGCTGCTTGCGGAAGCGTTCCTCGACATGCGCGCTGTCGGCGGCGCGCAGCTCCGCCTCGGTCTTGAGCGATTCGGGCGGGGGGACGTCGGGCATGCGGTCCTGGTGGTGATAGCCTTCCTCCGGCAACTGGAACGACGCCGCCATGTTGAGGATCGGCTGCCCGCGCTGCATCGCGATGACGCGGCGGGTCGCGAAGCTGCGCCCTTCGAAATCGCGCACTACGCGATAGATGATCGGATGATCCTCCGACCCGGCGCGCATGAAATAGGCGTGGAGCGAGTGCGCGATCTTTGCGCCGTCATCCCCCGCGCCATCGGTCGAGCGTTGCGCGGCCTGCAACGCCTGCGCGATCACCTGCCCCCCGAACACGCGCCCCACGCCCCCCGCGGAGCGGCGCCCGCGGTAGAGGTCGGTGTCGATCTCCTCGACGTCGAGCAGGTCGACGAGGTCCGCGGCGAGCGCGGCGGGGGTGGGCGTGGTGTCGGTCATTCAATCCTCCCCAGAATGGGGAGGGGGACCGCCGGCCACAGGCCGGTGGTGGAGGGGGATCGCCGCCCGCGATCCGCCCGTGGCGATCCCCCTCCACCATGCTGCGCATGGTCCCCCTCCCCGTGCCGGGGAGGACGGGTCAATAGCCCGCGGTGGTCGCGAGCAGGTCGGCGTGGAAATTGGCGTCGCCGAACATCTCCGCCAGCACGCGCCCGCGCTTCATGTAGAAGCCGATGTCATAGGCATCGGTCATCCCCATGCCGCCGTGCATCTGCACGCCTTCCTGCACGCTGAGCGTCGTGGCGAGGCCGGTCATCGCCTTCGCCACCGACACCGCCTGCGCCGCCTTCTCGTCGCCGGCATCCAGCAACTGCTGCGCCTTGAGCACCGCGGCGCGCGCTACCTCCATCTCCGAATAGAGATGCGCGGCACGATGCTGGAGCGCCTGGAAGCTGCCAATCAGCGTCCCGAACTGCTTGCGCTCCTTCAGGTAATTGACGGTCATGTCCATCGCGCCGCCGCCGACGCCCAGCATCTCCGCCGCCGCGCCGGTGCGGCCCGCGCGCAGCAGGCGGCCCAGCGGATCGCTGCCCGCGTCCACCTCGCCGATCACCGCATCGGCATCGACCTCGACGCCCTCGAACGCGATCCGCGCGGCGAGGCTGGCGTCCGCCAGCCGCTCCGGCGTCGCGGTCAGCCCGGCGGCGTCCTTCGGCACCGCGAACAGCGTCACGCCCTGTTCGTCCGCCGCACTGCCCGCGGTGCGTGCGGCGACGATCAGCAGGTCGGCGACATGGCCGTGCGTCACGAACTGCTTCTTTCCGGTCAGGCGGAAGCCGTTGCCGGCGCGCTCGGCCTTCATCTTCACCGTGGCGCGATGCTTGGCGCCCTCGTCGATCGCGAGCGCCGCGACCGTCTCGCCCGCCAGAATACCGGGAAACCAGCGCTCCGCCTGCGCGGTGCCCTTCAGCGCCGCGACCGCCGCGACCGCGGTGGAGAGGAACGGGGAGGGCGACAGGTTGCGCCCGATCTCCTCCAGCACCACGCCCGCCTCGACATGGCCGAGGCCCAGCCCGCCCTGATCCTCACCGATCAGGATGCCGGTGAAGCCCATCTCCGCGAACTGCTTCCACAGGTCGCGGCTGAAGCCGGTGGCGTCGTTGCTGTCGCGCAAGGACCGCATGTGGCTGACGGGGGCGGAGGCGGCGACGAAATCCTTCGCGGTGTCGCGCAGCATCGTCTGTTCGTCGTTCAGGAATAACGGCATTCTTCTTCTCCCTCTCCCCTCCGGGGAGTTTTGCGGGCTCCCGGGCAGATCAAGTCCCCGGACTTGATCTGCGAAATGCCGGGGGCATTTCGCATCCGGGTTCCCGCAAAACTGGCCGGGGTGAGGGGCAGCCCCACGCACCGGCCCAAATTGATGTATCTCGAAGGTCAGCCCCTCACCCAACCCTCTCCCCGCAGGGGAGAGGGCTAGAAGATCAGGCCGGCAGCTCCAGGATCCGCTTGGCGATGATGTTGAGCTGCACCTCGCTGGTGCCGCCCTCGATCGAGTTCGCCTTGGTGCGCAGCCACGCGCGCGCCTCGCGTCCGCCGTTGCTGGCCTCGCTCTCCCATTCCAGCTCGTCCGATCCTCCGGCGCTCATCAGCAGTTCGTAGCGCGCCTTGTTCAGCTCGGTGCCGTAATATTTCATCATGCTGGGCTGCGCGGGATGGGCGCGGCCGGCCTTCAGCTCATCGATGAAGCGCTCGCTCTGCGCCGCGAACGCCTTGGCGCGCACCTCGAACAGCGCGATCTGCGCGCGCAGCAGCGGATCGGCGAGCTTGCCGTCGTGATCGACCCCGACCGTGGCCAAAGCGCCCAGCACCAGCGGGTTCTTGCCGCTCGTGCCGCCCAGCCCCATGCCCGAGATCATCTCGCGCTCATGCCCGAGCAGGTATTTGGCGACGTCCCAGCCCTTGTTGAGCTCGCCGACCAGATTCTCCTTGGGCACCTCGACATTGTCGAAGAACGTTTCGCAGAAGGGCGAATAGCCGCTGATGAGCAGGATCGGCTTGGTCGTCACGCCCGGGGTGCGCATGTCGAACAGCACGAAGCTGATGCCGTTATGCTTGTTGGTCTTGTCGGTGCGCACCAGGCAGAAGATCCAGTCCGCCTTGTCGGCATAGCTGGTCCAGATCTTCTGGCCGTTGACCAGGAAATGGTCGCCCTTGTCCTCTGCGCTCGTCGCCAGGCTGGCGAGGTCGGACCCGGCGTTCGGCTCCGAATAGCCCTGACACCAGCGGATCTCGCCGCGCGCGATCTCGGGCAGGAAGCGCTTCTTCTGCGCCTCGGTGCCGTATTTCAGCAGCGCCGGCCCGAGCATCGAGATGCCGAAGCTGTTGAGCGGATTGCGCGCGCGGATCTTCGCCATTTCCTCGCGCAGCACCTTGGTCTCGGCCGCGGACAGCCCGCCGCCGCCATATTCCTTGGGCCAGTCGGGCACGGTCCAGCCGCGGCGGCCCATCGCGTCCATCCACTGCTTCTGCGCCGGCGTCAGGTCGCTCTGGTCGCGGCCGCCCCAGACCGCATCCTTTTCGGTGCGGACGGGCTCGCGCATCTCGGGCGGGCAATTCTCTTCGAGCCACGCGCGGGTCTCTGCGCGGAAGGTGTCGAGGTCGGTGGTCATCGGTCGCTCCATGAAAGCTCGTGCGCGGTGCGCGCGGCGGCGATGGCGGTACGGTCGGCGTAGAGATCGGCGATCACCTGCACCCCGATCGGCAGGCCGTCGGGATCGGTGCCGATGCGCACGCTGGTCGCGGGCAGCATCGGGAAGGTGGCGAGGCCGGGGAAGGCGAACTGGTGGAAGAAGACGGTGTCCTCCGCATCGATCCCCAGCCGCCGCGTCTGCAACGGGGTGGGGTCGTGCGGGAAGGCGGTCATCCCCACGGTGGGTGCGATCACGACGTCATAGCGCGTGAACAGCCGACGCCACTGGCGCTGGATGCGCGCCTGTTCGTCGTGGAGGTGGAGCCACGTCTCCAGTGTGGGCGGGGGTCGCGCCCTCGGGCAGCGGCATGCGGCGCGACATGGCGATGTTGAGCATCTGCCAATAGCCGTCATGCTGCCGTTCGAGGTCGGGGAGCAGGTCGCTGGTACGATCCACCGTCGCGCCGGCGGCGGCGAATGTGTCGCCCAGCGTCTCCAGCGCCGCGACGATCGCGCGCTGGACCGTCGCCATCGGGTGACCGGTCAGCAGCAGCACGCGCCATTCGCCGGTCGCGTGCTGGCGTGCGGGGGCGAGCGGATGGTCGGCGACGATGCCGAGCGCGGCGTCGAGGTCGTCCGCATCGCGCGCCATCGGCCCCACGACGGAGAGGACGGCGCGCGCGCTGTCGGTGCCGGGGAAATAATGGCCCTCGGTCGGCACCACGCCCCAGGTGGGCTTGTGCCCCCACACGCCGTTGAACGCGGCGGGGACGCGGATCGACCCGCCGATGTCGGAGCCGAACTCCAGCGGTACGAAGCCCGCCGCCAGCGACACCGCCGACCCGCCCGACGATCCGCCCGCGCTGCGCGTCGGGTCGATCGCATTGACGGTGCGGCCATAGACCGGGTTGTCGGATTGCAGGTCGGCCAGCGCGGGCGGCACGTTGGTCTTGCCCAGCAGCACCGCACCCGCCGCCTTCAGCCGCTGGACGACGACCGCATCCTCCTGCGCGATGAAGTCGCGATGCTCGGCAAAGCCATAGGTGGTCGGCAGGCCGGCGACGTCATAGCTTTCCTTGATCGTCATCGGCACGCCGAGCAGCGTCGCGTCGAACCCCCGGGCGATGCGCGCGTCGAGGTCCGCCGCGGCGTGGCGCGCGCGTTCGAAGTCGCGCACGACGACCGCGTTGAGCGCGCCGTCGCGCGCCTCGATCCGCGCGATCGCAGCGTCGGTTTCGGCGAGCGCGGTGGTCTCGCCGGCGCGGATCGCGGCGGCGGTCTGGAGGGCGGTTTTCTGGGTCATGCTAGCCCTCTCCCCTTTGGGGAGCATCGGGTGAACAGCGCCCCGCGCTGTTCAGTCCATGCCGGGGGCATGGACGACCCGATGCTGGTTGGGTGAGGGGCAGGGGCCTCGCAGAGAGGTTCGTCTCGGTGAGACACCGACCCCTCACCCCGACCCTCTCCCCGGAGGGGAGAGGGAGTCGCGTCGCGTTCACAACGTCCCCCCGCTCTCCGCCGCCGCCTTCAGGCTGGGCGCGACCTTGAAGCCGTGCTTCTCCAGTCCCGCGACCACCTTGTCCAACCCCTCGGTCTGCGCCCAGAACATCGGGCCGCCGCGATAGACCGGCCAGCCATAGCCGTAGATCCACACCACATCGACGTCGCTCGCGCGCTGCGCCTTGCCTTCCTCCAGGATCAGCGCGCCTTCGTTGACCATCGGATAGAGCGTGCGCTCGACGATCTCCTGGTCGCTGATCTCGCGCTTGGGCAGGTTGGAGCGCGAGCGGAAGTCCTCGATGATCTCCGCCACGCGCGGCGACGGCGACGGATTCCGCTTCTCGTCATAATCGTAGAAGCCGGCATTCTTCTTCTGCCCCCAGCGCCCCTCGGCGGCGAGCGCGTCGCGAATGCTCTCGATCCGGTTGGGGTCGCGGTGCCAGCCGATGTCGACGCCGGCCAGGTCGCTCATCTGGAACGGCCCCATCGGCATGCCGAAGTCGGTATGGACCTTGTCGATCTGCTGCGGGGGTGGCGCCCTCCATCAGCAGCTTGTTCGCCTCGATCTGCCGCGGCGACAGCATGCGGTTACCGATGAAGCCATGGCAGACGCCGGCCACCACCGCGACCTTCTTGATCTTCTTGGCGATCGCCATGACCGTCGCCAGCACGTCGCCCGCGGTCTTCTCGCCGCGCACCACCTCCAGCAGCTTCATGACATTGGCGGGGGAGAAGAAGTGCATCCCCACCACATCCTCGGGCCGCTTCGTGCTGGCCGCGATCTCGTCGACGTTCAGATAGCTGGTGTTGCTCGCTAGGATCGCGCCCGGCTTGGCGATCGCGTCCAGCTTTCCGAACAGCTCCTTCTTGACGTCCATATTCTCATAGACCGCCTCGATGATGAGGTCGCAGTCGGCGAGATCGTCGAGGCTCAGCGTGGGGGTCAGCAGCCCCATCGCCTTGTCGGGCGCGTCGGGCTTGATCCGGCCCTTGGCGGCGCTGGCCTCGTAATTCTTGCGCATCGTGGCCGTGCCGCGGTCGAGTGCGTCCTGCTGCATCTCGACGATCGTCACCGGGATGCCGGCGGACAGGAAGTTCATCGAAATGCCGCCGCCCATCGTGCCGGCGCCGATCACGCCCACCTTGTTGATGGGACGCAGCGGGGTCTTGGGATCGACGTCGTCGATCTTCGCGGCCTGACGCTCGGCGAAGAAGATGTGGCGCTGCGCGGCGGATTGCGTCCCCGTCATCAGCTTCATGAACTGCTCGCGCTCGAACTTCATGCCCTCGTCGAACGGCTTCTCGCTGGCGGCGACGACGCAGGCGATGTTCGCGGCGGGCGCGTCGAAGCCGCGCATCTTGCGGCCATGCGCCTTCTGGAACGCCGCCACCGCCTCGGGATCGGGCTTTACCTCGCGGTCGCGCACGCGCGGGATCGGGCGCTTGTCGGCGATCTCGCGCGCGAAGGCGATCGCGTCCTCGGCAAGCGAGTCCTCGCCCACCACGCGATCGACCAGCCCGACCTCGGCGGCCTTCTTCGCCGGGATCGGATCGCCGATCGCGACCATTTCCAGCGCCGCCTTCACGCCGACGACGCGCGGCAGCCGCTGCGTGCCGCCCGCACCCGGCAGCAGGCCCAGCTTCACCTCCGGCAGCCCCAGCATCGCCGACGGCACCGCGACGCGGTAATGGCACGCCAGCGCCACCTCGCACCCGCCGCCCAGCGCGGTGCCGTGGATCGCGGCGACAATCGGCTTGCTGCTCGCGTCCATCATGTCGATGACCTCGTGCAGGCTCGCCCCCTTGGGCGGCTTGCCGAATTCGGTGATGTCCGCGCCCGCGAAGAAGGTGCGCCCGTCGCAGCGGATCACCATCGCCTTGATGCTGGCATCCGCGACGCCTTCCTTGACGCCGGCCTCCAGCCCGTCACGCACGCCCGCGCCCAGCGCGTTCACCGGCGGCGAATCGGAGATGATGACCAGGATGTCGTCGTGGCGTTCGGTGCGGACGGGGGGAAGTCATCGATCAGGTCTCCGTCTATGTGCTCCTGCGAACGCAGGAGCCTAGGGCCGCCAGCGCGGCGTTCGTGGCTCTGGGCTCCTGCGTGCGCAGGAGCACAAGGGGATTACGTCAGCGCGGCGTAGATCATCGTCTTCAGCTCGCGGCGGATGGGATAGATCATCGAGGGCGACAGCTGCGTCATGAAGACCATGCTGATCCGCTCGACCGGATCGACGAAGAAGGCGGTCGAGAACATGCCGCCCCAATAATATTCGCCTACCGACCCCGGCATCATCGAGCGCGCCGGATCGATCGTCACCGCAAAGCCCAGGCCGAAGCCGGTGCCCGCATTCTGCGTCTCGCTGAACAAGGAGCGCGACATGGTCGACAGGTCCGCGTTGCCGGGCAGATGGTTCTGCGTCATCAGCTCCAGCGTCTTGCGCCCCAGGATGCGCGCGCCGTCCAGCTCGCCGCCGTTGAGGCACATCAGGCAGAAGCGGTGATAGTCGAGCGCGGTCGACACCAGCCCGCCGCCGCCCGACATGAAGCGGAACGGCACCGACCACATGCTCTCCGCGCCGCGGTCGAACATCTGGCGGCCCTTTCCGGGCACCAACGTATAGCAGTCGGTCAGCCGATCGATCTTCTCCGCGGGCACCGTGAAGAAGGTGTCGTGCATCTTCAGCGGCGCGAAGATCCGCTCCTCGAAGAAGCGCGGCAGCTTCATGCCGGAGACACGCTCCACCACCAGCCCCAGCACGTCGGTGGCGACCGAATAATTCCACGCACTGCCCGGCGAGAATTCCAGCGGCAGCTTGCCCAATTCCGCGACGAACCCGTCGAGGTCGAGGTTGCCGTGCCAGTTCTCCAGCTTCAGCTCGCGATGCGCGGCGTCGATATTGCTGCGGTTCTGGAAGCCGTAGGTGAAGCCCGCGGTATGGCGCAGCAGGTCGACCATCCGCATCGGCGCCTGCGCCGGCTTGGTCATGAACGGCACGCCCGCGCCGCCGCCGTCATAGACGCCGACGCCCTTCAGCTCGGGCAGGACGTGGTGGACCGGCGTGTCGAGCGCGACCTTCGCCTCCTCCACCAGCATCATGAACGCCACCGAGGTGATCGGCTTCGTCATCGAGGCGATGCGGAACAGCGAGCCTTCGTCCACCGCGGCGCCGCCCTCGCGCGCGGTGCCCTGGTGCGAGAAATGGACGATCTGGTCGTCGCGCGCGACCAGCAGCTGCGCCTGCGCGAACCCGCCGGTGTCGAGATAGCGTTCCTTGAGCAGCGCATCGATCGCGGCGAGGCGACGCGGGTCGAAGCCGTGCTTCTCCGGCTTGGCGATCTTCATGGCCTCTCCATACCCCCGGTTCGAATGTCGTGCCACGTCTATCGCTTGAGCGCGGCGTAAATCAACTCTAGTCTCGCATCCGAACGAACCCGATATTCAGATACGAGAGGAACGCCGTGACGATGGAACGTGCCTGGCCCGCGATGGGCATGGACGAGGTCCGCGCCGCGCTCACCGCGCCCGGTGCGCGATTCGAGATGGAGACGGTCGACATCCGCGGCGTGGCCACGCGCGTGTGGAAGAACGCGCCGCCGCACATGGCGGCATTGGTGCGGCTGTCGCGCGGCCACGGCGAGTCGCCGGCGACGATCCATGAGGACGAGCGCGTCAGCTACGAGGCGCAGTTCCGCGCCATCGCCACGCTCGCCGCGCATTACCGCGCGCTGGGCGTGGGGAAGGGCAATCGCGTCGCGGTTGCCGCGCGCAACCTGCCGGAGTGGATCGTCGCCTTTTTCGCCGCGACCGTGATCGGCGCGATCGCCGTGCCGCTCAACGCATGGTGGACCGGCGACGAGCTGGCCTATGGTCTGTCCGATTCGGGCGCGTCGCTGCTGGTCGCCGACGACGAGCGCTGGCACCGCATCGCGCCGCATCTGGCGGAGCTGCCAGCACTGCGCCACGTGCTGGTGGCGCGCGCCGCCGCGCCGGTGGAGGGTGCGACACGTCTGGAGGACATCATCGGCACCCCGCACGACTGGGCACGGCTGCCCGATCGCGACCTGCCCGACACGGACCTGACGCCGGAGGACGACGCCACGATCCTCTATACCAGCGGCACCACGGGAAAGCCCAAGGGCGCGCTGGGCACGCATCGCAATTTCATGACCAACATCCTGTCGACCGGCTATGCCGCCGCGCGCACCATCCTGCGCCGCGGCGATCCGCTGCCCGAGCCGTCGCGCAAGGTGTCGCTGACCGTCATCCCGCTGTTCCACGCCACCGCGCTGTCCGCGGGGCTGATGGGGTCGATGGCCGCCGGCCACACCACCATCTACATGCGCAAGTTCGAGGTCGTCCGCGCGATGGAGATTATCGAGCGCGAGCGGGTCAACGTGACCGGCGGCGTGCCGACGATCGCGTGGCAGATCCTGGAGCATCCCGACCGCGACCGCTACGACCTCTCCAGCCTGGAGAGCATCGGCTATGGCGGCGCGCCGTCGGCGCCCGAGCTGGTGCGCAAGATCGCGGGCGAGCTGAAGGCGGCGCCCGGCAACGGCTGGGGCATGACGGAGACAACCGCCACCGTCACCACGCACAGCGGCGACGATTATCTCCACCGTCCCGACAGCTGCGGCCCCGCGGTGGCGGTCGCCGATCTGGAGGTGCGCGACGAGGATGGCGTGACGGTGCTGCCGACCGACACGATCGGCGAATTGTGGGCGCGCGGGCCGATGATCGTGAAGGGTTACTGGAACAAGCCGGAGGCGACCGCGGCGACCTTCGTCGACGGTTGGGTGCGCACCGGCGACCTCGCCCGGATCGATGCGGAGGGCTTCTGCTTCATCCTCGACCGCGCCAAGGACATGATCATCCGCGGCGGCGAGAACATCTATTCGACCGAGGTGGAGAACGTCCTGTACGATCATCCCGCGGTCACCGACTGCGCGCTGATCGGTATCCCGCACCGTATCCTGGGCGAGGAGCCGGCGGCGGTGGTGCATCTCGCCCCCGACACCCACGCGACCGAGGCGGAATTGCAGGCATGGGTGCGCGAGCGGCTGGCGGCGTTCAAGGTGCCGGTGGCGATCCGCTTCTCCTCCGAGATGCTGCCGCGCAACGCCAACGGCAAGATCCTGAAGCGCGACCTCAAGGCGCTGTTCGAGGATCGTATCGCGGCCTAGGTCGTTACGCTCCGGTCACATCCGGGGAAATCGATCGATGCGCGTCACCAGGGATTTTCTGCGCGGACGCGGGCGTGAACGCATGTCCGCGCAGGAAAAGGACGCGCTGGAAGCGGCGGTGGACCGGGTCGAGACGCTGCCCGCGCGCACCATCGTCATCAACCGCGGGCAGCGCGTGCGCTACAGCACGCTGCTGCTCGACGGGACGATGTGCCGCTACATGGATGCGCGCGACGGCTTCCGTCAGCTCGTGGCGTTGCAGGTGCCCGGCGATTTCGTCGACCTGCACGGCTATCCGCTGGAGATGCTGGATCACGACGTCGGCACGCTGTCGGAGGCGCGCGTCGCGATCATCCCGCACGGGCGGATCGACGCCATGCTGCGCGACATGCCGCACCTGACGCGGCTGCTGTGGCGCTCCACGTTGCTCGACGCCGCGCTGCACCGCGAGTGGATCTTCCGGCTCGGGCGGCTGGATGCGGCGGGACGCGTCGCGCACTTCCTGATGGAGACGCATCATCGGCTACAGGCCGTGGCGCGCACGCACGACGGCCAATTCGCGTTGCCGCTGACGCAGCAGGATCTGGGCGAGGCGTGCGGGCTGACCAGCGTCCACGTCAACCGGACGCTGCGGCGCCTGCGCGAGGACGGGCTGGCGGAGGTCGCACGCGGCACGGTGCGGATCACCGACGCGATCGGGCTGGCGCGGCTGGCGGAGTTCGACCCGGATTACCTGTATCTGGAGGACGGCGCCTGGGCGCAGGCGATGACGGAACTGGGGTGAGCGCCGGGTGCCGGCGGTTGCCTCGTTTCCCGGCGACGGCGAGACCTTCTTGTTCCCCGGCGAAGGCCGGGGTCCAGTAACGGTCGGCTCGAAAGATGCGGAAAACCGCTCGCTACTGGACCCCGGCCTCCGCCGGGGAACGGAAAAGATTCGCGCGAAATCAACGGCTTGTAAGTATGCGGAACGGACAAGTCCGGCATGACGGAAAGAAGTGTGGCCAAGATCACGCCCCGCCGCCCGCGACGCCTGCATGACGTCACCTTCTAACCGCTTGGCCATCACCCGGGATTGGCGTTAGCTATGTCCATGTCCGATCTCCCCACCGCAGACCCGTCCCCCTCCGAACCGGCACCCGACGAGCCCGGCATCGCGCTGCGTCGCGACCGGCTGCTCGCCGCGCTGACGCTGACTGCGGGGATCGGGCTGCTGGTCGGCCTGCCGTTCGCGCTGAAGGAGGGGGCGGAGTTCTTCATGCCCACCGCGGTGGCGCTGGTGGTCGCGCTGGCGCTGATCCCGCTGCTGGAGTGGCTGGAGCGGCGCCGCATCCCCTCCGCGCTCGCCGCGCTGATGTGCGTGATCCTGTTCCTCATCATCGCCAATATCGCGCTGGCGGCGATCGTCGTGCCGGCGACCGAATTCTTCCGCCTGCTGCCGACGCGCATCAACCGCATCCAGGCCAATCTGGCGCCGCTGCTGGACCTGTATTCCAGCCTGGAACGCTACGCCAACCGCACGCTGCGCCAGATCGCCTCCACCCCGGTGCGTCCGTCGCCCACCGCCGCGGTCGCGCCGCCCAGTTCGATCGTCGAGCTGGCGGCGACCTCCGCCCCCGCGGTGATCGTGCAGGTGTTCTACGCGATCCTCGTCGCCTTCTTCTTCCTCTCCGGCTGGACGCGGATGCGCGAGCGGATGATCACCGCGCGCGCCAGCTTCGGCGGCGCGATGGCGACCGCGCGCGTGTTGCAGGAGATGGTCGACGCCGTCTCCTCGTACCTGGGGACGATCACCGCGATCAACATCACGCTCGGCCTGCTGGTGGCGGGCGCGCTGCATCTGCTGGGGATGCCGTTCCCGCTGATGTGGGGCGGCATCGTCGCGCTGCTCAACTACATCCCCTATTTCGGGCCGGTGGTCGCCGCGCTGCTGCTGGCGGTCGGCGGGCTGATGACCTTCTCCGACGTGTGGACCGCGCTCGCCGCGCCGGCGATGATGTACGGCTTCCACCTGGTCGAGGCGAACGTGGTGACGCCGCTGATCGTCGGGCACCGCCTGACCATCAATCCGGTGATGATCCTCATCTCGATCAGCTTCTGGGGCTGGGTCTGGGGCACGGTCGGTGCGCTGCTGGCGGTGCCGATCCTGATCATCGTGCAGACCATCCTGTCGGCGGCGGGGCGCCCCGACATCGCCGGCTTCCTCTTCGAACACGGCACGCTGACGCGCGAAAACGGAGGCGCCCCGCGGTTCGGATGGCGGCTGCGCGAAAAAAGACGAAGAATCGCGTTGACAGCCACCCGACCGCCGCCTAGTTGGCGCGCCTCACGCTTCTCCAAGCGGGTGTAGCTCAGTTGGTTAGAGCGCCGGCCTGTCACGCCGGAGGTCGCGGGTTCGAGCCCCGTCACTCGCGCCATCCCTGCGGTTGTCCGCAGCGGATAGCGTGGAAACCCCCGCCATTACCGATCGTTACGTCTCCTCAACGCAGGAGGCGAGCCGGATGGCGACGGGCTATCCCGATGGAGTGCAGGCCGGTCATGCAGCGCCGCGCCGCGGCTTCCATCGCCATGCCACGCCGGTCGCGATCCTGTTGTTGGGCCTGCTGCTGCTGCTCGCCATGACCGGCGCGCTGGGCGGCTCACGGTCGCCCGTGATGCGGGTGGCGACCCCCGATGCCGTCCTGACCATCAAGACGCCGCAGACGCTGCGCAGCGGGCTGTTCTTCGAAACCGTGATCGTCGTCGAGGCGCGGCGCCCGATCGCGGACGCGGTCGTCGCGCTGCCGCCCGCGCTGTGGCGCGACATGACGATCAACGCGCAACTGCCCGCCGCGGAGAGCGAGGCGTATCGCGACGGGACGTGGCGCTTCCATTATGGCGCGCTCGGGCCGGGCGAGCGGCTGGAGGTGAAGGTCGACGGCCAGATCAACCCGCCGCTGACGGTCGGCACGCGCGGCGCGATCATGCTGCTCGACGGCGAGCGCGCGCTGGCGCGGGTGCCGCTGACCACGCGGGTGCTGCCCTGATGGACATCGTGCTGCGCGCCACCGCGATGTTCTTCATCCTCTATCTGCTGCTGCGGCTGCTGGGGAAGCGCGAGCTGGGGCAGATGACGCCGTTCGAGGTCGTCGTGTTGGTGGTGATGGGCGATTTGATCCAGCAGGGGATCACCCACAACGATTTCAGCCTGACGGGGGCGACGCTGGCGATCGTCACCTTCGCCTTCTGGGGGCTGGTATTCGGGTGGCTGACCTATCTGTTCCCGCGGCTGAAGGATGCGCTGGAGGGCACGCCGCGCGTGATCGTGCGCCATGGTGAGCTGCTGGAGGACAATCTGCGCCGCGATCGCATGACGCGGGCGGAGGTCGAATCGGAAATGCGGCTGGCCGGCATCGCGCGCATGACGGACGTCGCCTGGGCGATCCTGGAACCGCAGGGGAAGATCAGCTTCATCCGCCGCGACGATGGTGAGGTGAACCAGCCCGACGATGACGGGCCGGTGGGGTAACACGGGGATGACGGACGCGGGGGGATTACCGCCAGCGCCCCGTCTCCATCCATCGCAACAGCGGCTTCAGCGGCGTGATCCATACGATCCCCGCGACGACGTAGAACACCAGCTGCACCAGCCAGTGCCATTGCCCCACCGTCGCCGACAGCGACACGATGCCGACGCACCAGATCGCGATCAGCAGCAGGATCAGCAGCATCCCCGCCGGCTTGCGCCACGACGGCGTCATGCGCGCACGATCCATTCGCGCTCGGTGGCGATGGCGTGGAGCGGCATGTCCCACGGGTCGGGCTGGATAGGGTCGATTTCCTGCACGCTCCACGCGATACCGATGCGATGCGCATCGGGAAAGGCGGCGAAGGCGCGGTCGTAATGCCCCGCGCCCTGGCCGATGCGGTTGAGCGCGCGGTCGAACCCCACCAGCGGGGTCAGCACCAGGTCGGGCACCGCCGCGGGTGCGACGGCGGGTGGCTGGCGCAAGCCGAACGGGCCGGGCACCAGCGGCACCGCGGGATCGTGCAGCGCGAACCGCAGCGGCGTCGCGCGGTCGATCACCTGCGGCAGCGCCAGCCGGCATCCCTGCGCCAGCGCCGCGCGCTCCAGCGGCGCCGGGTCCGCCTCGCTGCCGATGGGGACGTAGCTGGCGACGACCGACTCCGGCACCAGCAGCGCGAGGAACGCGGCATCGACGCGGATCGCCTCCGGCGCGGTGGCGGCGAACGCATCGCGCCGCGCGCGCAATGCCGCGCGCAACGCCGTCTTCTCGCTCATGGCAGGAAAGGGGGGCGGGTGGCGGGACCGCCCTGGCCGTTGGCCAAAGTATCCACCGACGCCCAATACGTCAGGTGGGGATCATGTACGTCGGACCAGGATCCGGGCAGGGACAACCCCCTTGGATGATGAATAGCCTCAGGGATATTTTCCGGCTCGTACCGGGCAGAACCCGCCGAGGCCAACTTAGGCGCTTGGCCCGGCTTTCTCAAGGGCATCCGCCAGCGCCTCCAGCCGTTGCGACAGCGCGTCGAGCGCGCGGCCCTCGGGCGTCTCGGGCGGCGGCTTGGCACGTTCGTCGATCAGCGCGTCGGCCACCATCAGCGCGGCCAGCATCATCACGCGGTTGACGCCGCCCGCGCCCGCGGCGCGCCGGGCATCCTCCCAGCGTTCGTCGATCAGTGCGGCGGCCTGCATCAGCCGCGCCTCGCCGCCATCGCGGCAGCCGACCTCCGTGCTGGTGTCGCCGATCTTCAGCGTGACGCGCGCCATCAGCCCTGCTCCGCCGTATCGCCGGGATCGTTGGCGATGATTCGGTCGAGCGCGGCGACCGCCTGCGTCATCGTGTCGCGCAGCCGCGCGTGGCGCTGTTCCAGCTGCGCGGCGGCGGCGCGTCGCTGCTCCACGACACGCTCGACGCGGGTGATGGCGGCGTCCAGCCGGGCGATCGCGGGATTGTCCATGGGCCAAGCGAATAGGATCGCACGCGCCGCGCGACAAGTCCGTTGCGGGACGGGAAGACGGCTTGCAGCGGTTGACGGACGCGCCCGCGCCTGCGCAAGAGCGCGCGCATCGGACATTGATGGGGCGAGGAACGACCATGACGAAGGTAGCGATCAACGGCTTCGGACGGATCGGCCGACTGGTGGCGCGCGCGCTGCTGGAGCGCGGCAGCGAGCTGGAGCTGGTGGCGATCAACGACCTCGCCGACACCAAGTCGAACGCGTGGCTGTTCAGCCGCGACAGCGTCCACGGCAAGTGGGCCGGCACCGTCGAGGCGGACGGGCAGGACATGGTGATCGACGGCAAGCGCATCCGCGTCACCGCCGAGCGCGATCCCGCCAATCTGCCGCACAAGGAACTGGGCGTCGATCTGGTGCTGGAATGCACCGGCTTCTTCACCGACCGCGCCAGCGCGCAGAAGCATATCGATGCGGGTGCCAAGAAGGTGCTGATCTCCGCCCCGGCCAAGGGCGTCGACTTGACCGTCGTCTATGGCGTCAACCACGACAAGCTGGAGGCGGGCCACACGATCGTGTCGAACGCGTCGTGCACCACCAACTGCCTGGCGCCGGTTGCCAAGGTGCTGAACGACGCGATCGGTATCGAGCGCGGCCTGATGACCACGATCCACGCCTATACCAACGACCAGAAGATCCTCGACCAGATCCACCCCGACCTGCGCCGTGCGCGCGCCGCGGCGATGAGCATGATCCCGACCACCACCGGCGCCGCGCGCGCGGTGGGCGAGGTGCTGCCGGAGCTGAAGGGCAAGCTGGACGGTTCCGCGGTGCGCGTGCCGACCCCGGACGGCAGCCTGGTCGACCTGACCTTCACGCCGTCGCGCGACACGACGAAGGAAGAGGTCAACGCGCTGCTGAAGGCCGCGGCCGAGGGGCCGATGAAGGGCGTGCTGGAATATTCGGATGAGCCGCTCGTCTCGATCGACATCGTCCACACCCCGTTCTCGTCGACCGTCGACAGCTTGGAGACGGCGGTGATCGATGGCAAGCTGGTGCGCGTCGTCAGCTGGTACGACAATGAATGGGGCTTCTCCAACCGCATGGTCGACACCGCGACCGCGATGGCGAAGCTGGGGTGATGAACCCGCCGTCATGCCAGCGCAGGCTGGCATCTCCCCGAAACGGAGAGACCCCGGCGTTCGCCGGGGTGACGGTGTGGGCGTGACCGGCGTCCTCCTCGGCATCGCGCGTCACGCCTTTCCCAAGGCGCCGATGGAGCTGGTCGACCGGGTCGAGGTGTCGCCGGAGGGCGGCATCCACGGCGACTTCCGCGGCGCGATGAAGCGCAAGCCGTACAAGCGTCAGGTGACGCTGATCGAGCGCGGCGACTGGGAGGCGGCGATGGCGGAGGTGGGCCATACGATCGGCTGGGAGGAGCGGCGCTCCAACCTGCTGGTCGACGGCCTCGACCTGCCGCAGGTCGCCGGCGTGCGGCTGCGCATCGGCGCGGACGTGGTGCTGGAGGTGACGCGCGAAACCGATCCGTGCGAGCGGATGGAGGCGCTGGCGCCCGGGCTGAAGGCGGCGCTGCTGCCCGACTGGCGCGGGGGTGCCTGCGCGAAGGTGATCCAGGGCGGCTGGATCGCGATCAACGATGTGATCAGGATCGAGGAATCATGACCAAGTCCTTCCGAACGCTCGACGATATCGGCGACGTCCAGGGCCGCCGCGTGCTGGTGCGCGAGGATCTGAACGTGCCGCTGGCCGATGGCCGCGTCACCGACGATACCCGCCTGCGCGCCACCGTCGCCACCGTCGCGGAATTGTCGGACAAGGGCGCGATCGTGCTGGTCCTGGCGCATTTCGGCCGTCCCAAGGGCGTGCCCAACCCCGAGATGTCGCTGGCGCCGATCGTCAGGCCCTATGAGGCGGTGCTGGGCCGTCCCGTGCGCTTCGTCGACTGGGAGGGCGCCGCCGACGCGGTCGCCACGATGCAGCCGGGCGATATCGCGGTGCTGGAGAATACGCGCTTCTTCGGCGGCGAGGAGAAGAACGACGCCGCCGTCGTGGATCGCTTCGCCGCGCTGGGCGAGTTCTACGTCAACGATGCCTTCTCCGCCGCGCATCGCGCGCATGCCTCGACCGAGGGGCTGGCGCACAGGCTCCCCGCCTTCGCCGGCCGCGCGATGGAGGCCGAACTCGACGCGCTGGAGAAGGCGCTGGGCAAGCCCGAGCATCCCGTCGCCGCGGTCGTCGGCGGGGCGAAGGTGTCGACCAAGCTCGACGTGCTCAAGCATCTGGTCGCGCGCGTCGACCACCTCATCATCGGCGGCGGGATGGCCAACACCTTCCTCGCCGCGCGCGGCGTCGATGTCGGCAAGAGCCTGTGCGAGCATGACCTGACCGGCACCGCGGAGGAGATCCTCGACGCCGCCGACAAGGCGAACTGCACCGTTCACCTGCCCTATGACGTGGTGGTGGCGAAGGAATTCCGCGCCGATCCGCCGACCCGCACCGTCAACGTCCATGAGGTCGCGGCGGACGAGATGATCCTCGACGTCGGCCCGGCCGCGGTCGAGGCGCTGGGCGACGTGCTCAAGACCTGCCGGACTTTGGTGTGGAACGGCCCGCTCGGCGCGTTCGAGACGCGGCCGTTCGACACCGCCACGGTGGCGCTGGCGCGGACCGCGGCGGCGCTGACCAAGGAAGGCAGCCTGGTGTCGGTCGCGGGCGGCGGCGACACCGTCGCGGCGCTGAACCACGCCGGGGTGGGCGACGCCTTCACCTTCGTCTCGACCGCGGGCGGCGCGTTCCTGGAATGGATGGAAGGCCGCGAACTGCCCGGCGTCGCGGCGCTGCAGAAGTAAACGCGTTCATCGTCATGCCGGACGTGATCCGGCATCCATGGTTCCGCGAGCGCTGCCGTCGATGCGTTCGCGGCACCATGGACCGCGGGTCAAGCCAGGGGTGACGAGTGACGGCTATTCCGTCGCGCTGGTCCCGTCCGGCGCCGGCTCGTTCAGCAGCGGCACCACCACCTCGTTCAGCGTGTCCAGCGTGAACGCGCCCGCCCTGGCGTAACGGATGCGCCCGTTGCGATCGATGACGTAATTGGTCGGCAGCGCGTCGATATCGGCATAGCTGCCGACCATTCGCTTCACCGCCACGATGTGCATCGCCGCGAACAGCGGCTTCAGCCGGTAGGCCGGCACCGAATCCTCGGTCGTCGCGGCGAAGACGCGCAGGCCGTGGCGCTCCTGCAACCGGTAATAGGTGTCGAGCAGCGGCAATTCCTCGCGGCAGGGCGCGCACCAGGTCGCCCAATAGTTCAGGATCACCACCTTGCCGCGCAGCTGGTCCGAGGTAACGGTGCGCCCGTCGAACGTCTTGAGCGTATAGGCCGGTGCCATCTCCCCCAGCGCGGGACGCCGCGCATCGCCGCGTTGCGCGGTCAGCACCACCAGCAGTGGAACGAGCAGCATCGCCGCGCGCGACCATCGAATCGTCATGGTCCTATTCCCCCCGACGCAGAATGCGCCACATGACGGTCGGCTGTGTCAAATCCGGCCATATGTGACGGGTTGCACCGCAACACGGATGTGCCTATCGTTTAACGCGTTAAACGGAGGTCGTGGTGCTCGGCGTCAGGCTCGACACGGAATTGGAAGAGCGGCTCGCCGCGGTCGCTCGCACGCAGGGGCGCAGCAAGAGCGACATCGCGCGCGAAGCGGTGCGGCGCTATGTCGAACTGCACGACGAGGCATTCCGGCGCGAGGCGCGGCGCCAGTCGCAGCGCGCGTCCCGGCGCGATACGCAGGCCGACTATGCCTTCTGGGAAATCGCCGAGGCGGAGGATTCCGCGTGGAGGTGACCCCGATCGGCGGCACCGAACCCGCCATCGCGCACGGCGCGATCGTCATGGTCGCCCCGCCGGAGGGTTGCGAGGGCGCGGCCCGCGCCTGCGTCGTGGTACAGGCCGATCTGTTCAACGACACGCACGCCACCGTCACGCTCTGCCCGCTGACCACGATCGTCGGCGGCGAGGCGCTGTTCCGCGTCGCCATCTCGCCGCAGGAGCATACCGGCCTGCCGGTCGAGTGCGAGGTGCAGGTGGACCGTATCGCCAGCGTGCGGCGTCATCGCATCGTCAAGGTCATCGGCCATGCGTCGGCGACGCGCATGGAACAGGTGGACCAGGCCTTGCGCCGCTGGCTGGCGCTGTAGAAACATAGGGATAGGAGAAGTACATGACCCCGACCGTGAAGGCCATTCTGGACAAGTACGAGGGCACCAGCCCCGCGGTGAAGGCCAATCTGGCGCGCATCCTGATGCACGGCAAGCTGGGCGGCACTGGCAAGCTGATCATCCTGCCGGTCGACCAGGGGTTCGAACATGGTCCCGCGCGCAGCTTCGCGATCAATCCGCCGGCCTATGATCCGCATTATCATTACCAGATCGCGATCGACGCCGCCCTGTCGGCCTATGCCGCGCCGCTCGGCATGCTGGAGGCGGGCGCCGACACGTTCGCGGGGCAGATTCCGACCATTCTGAAGGTCAACAGCTCCAACAGCTGGGCGACCTCGATCGCGCAGGCGCAGACCGGCAGTGTCGAGGATGCGCTGCGGCTGGGCTGCGCCGCGATCGGCTTCACCATCTATCCCGGCTCCGACGGCATCTTCGACGCGATGGAGCAGATCCGCGAACTGCGCGAGGAAGCCGCCGCGGCGGGGCTGGCGACGGTCATCTGGAGCTATCCGCGCGGCGGCGAGCTGTCGAAGGCGGGCGAGCTGGCGCTCGACGTCGGCGCCTATGCCGCGCACATGGCGGCGCTGCTGGGTGCGCACATCATCAAGGTGAAGCTGCCGAGCGACCATATCGAGCAGAAGGACGCCAGGAAGAGCTACGAGGGCACCGACTGGTCGAAGCAGGCGGACCGCGTCCGCCACGTCGTCCAGTCGAGCTTCGCCGGGCGCCGCGTCGTGGTGTTCTCGGGCGGCGCGGCGAAGGGGGCCGATGCGGTCTATCAGGACGCGCGCGACATCCGCGACGGCGGCGGCAACGGCTCGATCATCGGGCGCAACACCTTCCAGCGCGAGCGCGGCGAGGCGCTGGCGATGCTGGAGAAGCTGGTCGCGATCTACAAGGGTCAGGAATAAGCGACCGCGGGCGCCCGGCGGCGGACCCCGCCGCCGGCGCGCCACGCCCACCACAGCACCGCCGCCGCGATCATCGCGGCGGTGAGCGCGAGCGGCGCGGCGGGGACGCCGGCCACCGCGGCGAACAGCCGCGTCGCGGCGGGGGAGGGGGCCAGTACCGCGAACCCCGCGATCTGCACCGCGCACGATACCGCGACCAGCGCGAAAGGCCATGCCTGTCGCCGGTCGGCCCGCGCGGCGCCGACGGCCAGCAGCAGCGCGACCGCCTCCGCCAGATAGAAAGCAGGCGCGAAGCCCGCGAGCGCCGGAATGCCCGACAGGATCAGCGGCAGCACGCGCCCCAGCGCGGGCGGCAGGATCAGCACCGCGGTCGCCAGCATCGCCCCGCCATGCGCATGCACCTCGCGCCGCCGCGCCAGCGCATAGGCGACCAGCGCGAGGAAGCAGGGCGTGGCGAGGATATCCGCCCACGCCAGCCCGGGGCCGAACCGCGCGTAAAAGGGGTGACCGGCCAGCGCCTTGACCATCATCGCCTGGATCGCCAGCGCCCCGCCCGCGACGAAGGCGGGAACGACCGCGAACAGCGCCAGCCCCAGCGCGCGGTGCAGATGCCCGCGCCGCGTGCGGATCGCCCACATCTGCGTGGCGAGCAGCACCAGCCACAGGATCGCGGTGATGGCATGCGCATGGACCCCGACGACGACCTCGCGCGGGATCGCGAAATAGCCGGGCCAGAAGGCGACGAGCACCAACGGCGCGAGCAGCAGGACGGCGTAATAGGAGCGATGGAACGGCATCACACACTCTCCCCCCGGTCGGGCGTGATGGGGGGAATGTACCATCGTCGCGCCGCGAAACCTAGCCACCCGTGCGCCGTCACCCCGGACTTGTTCGGTACTTGTAACCTTCAGACAAGGCTTCTTCCTGCCACCCCCGGCGAAGGCCGGGGTCCAGTTGGAGGACAGGAGTTGGCGAGCGCTGTGCGTCGTCACCGCGACCTTCCCGACTGGACCCCGGCCTTCGCCGGGGTGGCGAACTTGTCCGAAGGGGATAAGCACCGACTTGTTCCGGGGGCCACCGTTCCACGAACTCAACAGCTTGTGAGGAGGCGGCGCGGTGGATGCCGGAACAGGTCCGGCATGACGCCGGGGATGTGGCTTCTGCTCCGTGTTGATGCCGCTTACGATGACACCATGACCCACAGCTTCTCCAGCCGCCGCGGGATCGCTCCCATGTTGTGGGTGCTGCTGGCATTGTGCGCGATCGAGGCGACGGTGACGCACTTTCTGCTGGCGCATTGGTGGCCGCGCGTCGCGATCGCGCTGTCGCTGGTCACCGTCGCCACCTTCGTCTGGGTGGCGCGCGGGATCGCCGGCATTGCGACGCACCCGAGCACGATCGACGCGCAGGGCGTCACGCTGCGCACCGGGCGACTGGCGGCGGTGACGATCCCGCATGCGCAGATCGCCGGCGCGCGCTGCACCGAGACGCCGCGCCGCACCCCCGGCGTGCTCAACCTCGCGCTGGTGGCGCAGGCCAATGTCCTGATCGCGTGCGACCCGCCGCTCGAACGGCGCGGGCGGCGCCTGCATGCGGTCGCGCACCGGCTGGACGACGCACCCGCTTTCGTCGCCGCGCTGGAGCGGGTAGGCGCGGGCGCATGATCGACGATCCGCTCGGCCCCCTCGACCCGAATTTCGCCGCCGCCTTCGAGCGCGACCTGTCGCGCCCGCCGTGCCAGCTGTACCTCATCTCGCCGCTCGACGTGACGGGCGCCTTCCCCGACCGGCTCGCGCGCGCGCTGGATGCCGCGCCGGCGGCGGCGTTCCAGTTCCGCGTCAAGGACGTGGACCAGCACAGCGCCGCGCGGCTGGCCGAACCGCTCCAGCGGATCTGCGCCGATCGCGAGGTGGCGTTCATCGTCAACGATTCGGTGTCGCTGGCGAAGCGGCTGGGCGCGGACGGCGTCCATCTGGGGCAGGAGGACGGCGACGTGCGCGAGGCGCGCGCGGCGCTCGGCCCCGGCGTCCAGATCGGCGTCACCTGCCACGACAGCCGCCACCTGGCGATGGAGGCGGGGGAGGCGGGCGCGGACTATGTCGCGTTCGGCAGCTTCCATCCCACCACCACCAAGGAGGTGCGCCATCATCCCGAGCCGGTGATCCTGTCGTGGTGGTCCGCGTTGTTCGAGCTGCCCTGCGTCGCGATCGGCGGCATCACGCCCGCCAACGCCGCGCCGTTGGTGAAGGCGGGGGCGGACTTCGTCGCGGTGTCCGGCGCGGTGTGGAACGGCGACGAGGTCGCCGCGATGAAGGCCTTCGCGGAGGTGCTGGCGCACCGCTGACGCCCATCACGGACCCACCCCGGCCGCGACGCGTTGTTCCGGCATCGTAAAGAGGGAGAGGGTCCGTGAAGCGTATCGCCATTCTGGCTGTCCTGGGGCTTGCCGCTCCATCGCTGGCGCAGAAGGCGCCGCCATCGCTCGACCCGGCGGTGCTGCGGATGCAGGTGGTGCTCGACCGGCTCGGCTTCGGCCCCGGCGTGATCGACGGGCGGGGCGGTGCCTCGCTCACCAACGCGCTGAAGGGGTTTCAGGAAAGCCGCGGCCTGCGCGTGACCGGGGCGCCCGACGCGGCGACGCTCGACGCGCTGCGGGCCTATGCCGCGCTGCGCCCGGTGCTGGAGGTGACGCTCGATCGCGACGCGATGCGCGGCCCCTATGTACCGCAGATTCCGAAGGATTATGCCGAGCAGGCGAAGCTCGCGTCGATGGCCTATACGCGCCCGCTGGAGAAACTGGCGGAGCGCTTCCACACCACGCCCGCGGTGCTCGCCGAGCTGAACCCGGGCGTGACGCAGATCGCGCCCGGCACCCGGATCCGCGTCCCCAACACCTTCCCCGCGTCGCGCGCCTATCCCGCCGACGCCACCCCCGCATGGCGCGCCACGCTCGCCTCGCTCAACGTCGAGGCACAGGTGCCCAAGGCGGCGAAGATCGTGGTCGATAAATCCGACGCGGTGCTGCGCGTGCTCGACGATCGGGGGCGGCTGGTGGCGCAATATACCGCGACGATCGGCTCGGCGCGCGACCCGCTGCCGCTCGGCGACTGGAAGGTGCTGCACGTCTCGCCCAATCCGGACTGGAAGATGAACCCCGCGATCCTGAAGGGGGTCAGCGACGACAAGAAGCCGCAGATCATCCCGCCCGGCCCGAACAACCCCGTCGGCGTGGTGTGGATCGACCTCAGCAAGGAGCATTACGGCATCCACGGCACCAACGAGCCGGCGCAGATCGGCCGTGCGCAGTCGAATGGCTGCGTCCGCCTCACCAACTGGGACGCCGCCCGCGTCGCGCTGATGGTGAAGGGCGGCACGCCGGTAATCTTCCAGGCCTGAGCCGATGACGCGGCTCGGCTGGTCGATCCTGGCGCTAATCCTGCTGGCGGTGGCGGGGTTCGCCTCATTGCTGTCGTTCGACGGCGCGGAGCGCACCCGCCGCGCGGTCGCCGCGCGCGAGGAGGCGCCGCCGGTCGATGCCGCGCCCGCGCCCGCTCCGGGCGAGCTGGTGGTGCCGGTGGCCGGCTACCCGCGCGCCGCGCTGCGCGACCATTGGGGCGATCCGCGCGATGGCGGCGCCCGCGCGCATACCGGCATCGACCTGATGGCGCCCGCCGGCACCCCGGTGGTCGCGGCGGCGCCGGGGCGGGTGGAAAAGCTGTTCCTCAGCAACGCCGGCGGCACCACGCTCTACCAGCGCTCGCCCGACCGGCGGCTGGCGTTCTATTATGCGCACCTCGCCGGCTACGCGCCCGGCATTGCGGAGGGGCAGCGGGTGCGGGCCGGCCAGACGCTGGGCTATGTCGGCGACAGCGGCAATGCCGGCGCGGGCAATTATCACCTGCACTTCGGCATCAGCCGGATGGCACAGGACGATCGCTGGTGGCAGGGGCAGGCGGTCGATCCCTATCCGCTGCTTGCCCGCGGCGCGCGCAGCCGCTAAGTCGCCGCCACCCGGTCGCCCGTCTGGTGCGGCCAGCTCTTTTCCATAGGCGAAGCCCCATGAAGATCAGCGGCGTGGACATCCGTCCCGGCAACATCATCGAATACGAAGGCGGCATCTGGCGCGCGGTCAAGATCCAGCACACCCAGCCCGGCAAGGGCGGCGCGTACATGCAGGTGGAGCTGAAGAACCTGCGCGACGGCCGCAAGAACAATGTCCGCTTCCGCTCCGCGGAAACGGTCGAGCGCGTGCGGCTCGACACCAAGGATTTCCAGTTCCTGTTCGCCGAGGGCGACGGGCTGGTCTTCATGGACAAGGAAACCTATGATCAGGTGACGCTGCCGCGCGACCTGCTGGGCGACGCCGCCGCCTTCCTGCAGGACGGGATGGACGTGGTGATGGAGCTTCACGACGAGGAGCCGATCAGCGTCCAGCTGCCCGACACGATCGAGGCGACCATCGTCGAGGCCGACGCCGTGGTGAAGGGCCAGACCGCGTCCTCCAGCTACAAGCCCGCGGTGCTCGACAATGGCGTCCGCGTGATGGTGCCGCCGCATATCGCGTCGGGCACGCGGATCGTGGTCGACGTGTACGAGCAGACCTACGTTCGTCGCGCCGACTGAGACGGATAGCGAAGCTATCCGCACAGGCGGCCGCCCGGCCGGCGGGCACAGCCCGTCCGACGGCGCGGGCTTTGCCCGCGGCGGGCGAGTAGAGTAACGATCCCCCCTCCCTTTCAAGGGAGGGGCCGGGGGTGGGTGGCGTGCTCGCGATACGGCGCCGGGCACGCAATCCCGCCGTATCACCCGGACGCCACCCACCCCCGACCCCTCCCTTGAAAGGGAGGGGGGAGAAGTTGAATGCCATCCCATTCCGGCCTGTTCACCGTCATCGAGCGCGCGGCGCGCAAGGCCGCGCCGCGGCTGCGGCGCGACTTCAACGAGGTCCAGCACCTCCAGGTCAGCCGTAAAGGCCCGGCCGACTTCGTCAGCCAGGCCGATGCCCGCGCCGAGCAGACGCTGTACGAGGAACTGTCCAAGGCGCGCCCCGACTGGGGGTTCGTGATGGAGGAGCGCGGCACCGTGGAGGGCGACCCCAGCAAGCCGCGCTTCATCATCGATCCGCTCGACGGCACCTCCAATTTCCTCCACGGCGTGCCGCACTTCTGCATCTCGATCGCGGTCGAGGAGCCGCTGCCCAACGGCAAGCGCGAGATCACGACCGCGCTGGTCTATCAGCCGCTCACCGACGAGAGCTTCTGGGCGGAGAAGGGGCGCGGCGCCTGGTTGCAGGACCAGCGGCTGCGCGTGTCCTCGCGGCGCGATCCGTCGGAGGCGCTGATCGCGACCGGCATTCCGTTCATGGGGCATGGCAATTTCGCGGAATGGACGCGCATCTTCGGCGCGATCGCGCCGCAGGTGGCGGGCATCCGCCGGCTGGGCGCCGCCGCGCTCGACCTCGCCTGGGTCGCGGCGGGGCGGTTCGACGGCTTCTGGGAAAGCGACCTCAAGATCTGGGACGTCGCGGCCGGGATGCTGCTGGTGAAGGAAGCCGGCGGCTTCGTCACCGACTATCGTGGCGGCGACAAGCCGATGGAGCGCAACGAGTTCCTCGCCGCCAATGACGCGCTGCATTCGAAGCTGCACAAGATGGTCGCCAACGCGCTGCGGTGATGTGTCCACCCGTCACCCCGGGCTTGACCCGGGGTCCCGCTTCTTCTGCTGCGTCCCGATCGAAGCCGGACCCCGGATCAGGTCCGGGGTGACGAAGCGTTGCCGGCCCTTCCTGCGATTCATTCTCACCGCCCACGGCCTTGCCCCTCACAGGGCACGGGTCTAGAGCGTCGCCAACCCTGTTCGCACCTGCGAGAGAAGCCCCGAGAGAGAGCCATAGTGGTCGATCTGTCGCAATATCTGCCGATCCTGATGTTCCTGGGCGTGGCGCTGCTGCTGTCCTCCGCCTTCGTGTTCCTGCCGATGGCGGTCGCGAAGCTGACGGGCGCGGCAAAGCCCACGCCGGAGAAGCTGGCCGAGTACGAATGCGGCTTCCCCGCGTTCGAGGACAGCCGCGCGCAATTCGACGTGCGTTTCTATCTGGTCGCCATCCTCTTCATCATCTTCGATCTGGAGGCGGCGTTCCTGTATCCCTGGGCGGTCAGCGTGTTCTCGCTGGGGTGGGTCGCGTGGATCAGCATGATGATCTTCATCGCCGAGCTTGCGTTGGGTCTGGTGTACGCATGGAAGAAGGGAGCGCTGGAATGGGAGTAGAATTGACCCATCCCGCTGGTGGACAGGGCGTGGTCGCGCCCGATCAGGGCTTCTTCGACGGGCTCAACGGCGAGCTGACCGACAAGGGCTTCCTGGTCACCTCGACCGAGGAGCTGTTCCAGTGGGCGCGCACCGGCTCGCTCTGGTGGATGACGTTCGGGCTGGCGTGCTGCGCGGTGGAGATGATCCACGTCAACATGCCGCGTTACGACATGGAGCGGTTCGGCGCCGCGCCGCGCGCGTCTCCGCGCCAGTCGGACGTGATGATCGTCGCGGGCACTTTGTGCAACAAGATGGCCCCGGCGCTGCGTCGCGTGTACGATCAGATGTCGGAGCCGAAATACGTCATCTCCATGGGCTCGTGCGCCAACGGCGGCGGCTATTACCATTATAGCTACAGCGTCGTGCGCGGCTGCGACCGCGTGGTGCCGGTCGACATCTACGTCCCCGGCTGCCCGCCGACCGCGGAGGCGCTGCTGTACGGCGTGATGCAATTGCAGCGGAAGATCCGCCGCGCCGGGAGCATCGAACGGTGAGGGCGCCCGCGCCCGCCTTTGCGGCGACCCTGAACGACGCCACGATCGAGGCCGCGCAGGCCGCGATCGGTGCGGCGCTGGTGAGTGCGGTCGAGATCGCGGGCGAGGTGCAGCTGCACCTCGCCCGCGACGGGCTGGTCGCGGCGCTGACCGCGCTGCGCGACACGCCTGGGCTGGAATATCAGCAGCTGATGGAGATCGCGGGCGTCGACTATCCCGATCGCGACGAGCGGTTCGAGGTCGTCTATTGCCTGTTGTCGCTGACCCGCAACCACCGCCTCCATGTCCATGTCGGTGCGACCGAGGATACGCCGGTGCCGTCGGTCACCGGGCTGTGGCCGGTCGCCGGTTGGCTGGAGCGCGAGGTCTATGACATGTTCGGCGTGCTGTTCGCGGGCAACCGCGACCTGCGCCGCATCCTGACCGATTACGGCTTCCGCGGGCATCCGTTCCGCAAGGACTTCCCGCTGACCGGCTATGTCGAACTGCGCTATTCGGAAGAGCAGAAGCGCGTCGTCTATGAGCCGGTCAATCTGGCGCAGGACTTCCGCACCTTCGACTTCATGAGCCCGTGGGAGGGCGCGGAATACGTCCTGCCGGGTGACGAGAAGGCGGCTCAGGTGTCCGCAGCGCTGCCGCAGGCGAAGGGTGCGCCCTCGCCGGTGACCGCGACGCAGATCCAGAAGGCCGACGCGACGCAGAGCGACGTGAAGGCGCCCGCCGCGCCGAGCCAGCCCTACGCCAAGAAGGACGCGCAGAGCACCGCCGACACCGGCGCCGGCAAGCCCGGCCCGGATGCGGGCGAGAAGCCGGCCGATCCCGACGTCACGCCGTCCAAGGGCGGGGGGCAGAACCAATGACCGATACCCCAATGACCGACACGTATGTCGCCAAGGATCAGGCGGTCGACCGCGAGGTGGATCCCGCGATCGAGAAGCTGGTCCACGCCAGCGATGCCTCGCACCCGACCGAGGGTGATGTCGCGATCCAGAACTACACGATCAACTTCGGCCCGCAGCACCCGGCCGCGCACGGCGTGCTGCGGCTGGTGATGGAACTGGACGGCGAGATCGTCGAGCGGATCGATCCGCACGTCGGGCTGCTCCACCGCGGCACCGAGAAGCTGATCGAATACAAGACCTATGCGCAGGCGATCCCCTATTTCGACCGCCTCGATTACTGTTCGCCGATGTGCATGGAGCACAGCTTCGTGCTCGCGATCGAGAAGCTGCTCGATCTGGAGGTGCCGATCCGCGCGCAATATCTGCGCGTGTTCTTCGCCGAGCTGACGCGCATCTGCAACCACATGCTGAACCTCGGGTCGCACGTCATGGACGTGGGCGCGATGACGCCCAATTTGTGGCTGTTCGAGATCCGCGAAGATTGCATGGGCTTCCTGGAGCGTGCCTCGGGCGCGCGGATGCACCACAATTACATGCGTCCCGGCGGCGTCCATCAGGACGTGCCGCTGAAGCTGCTCACCGACATCGGCGACTGGCTCGACACCCGCCTGCCGGAATTGTTCGAGGATGCGATCAGCCTGGTCGCCGACAACCGCATCTTCAAGCAGCGTAACGTCGACATCGCCACCGTCAGCCGCGACGATGCGATCGCCTGGGGCTTCTCCGGCCCGATGATCCGCGCCGCGGGCATCCCGTGGGACCTGCGCAAGTCGCAGCCTTACGACGTCTATGCGAAGATGGACTTCGACGTCCCGGTCGGTACGCGTGGCGATTGCTACGATCGTTTCATGGTGCGCGTCGAGGAGGTCCGCCAGTCGGCCCGCATCATGCGCCAGTGCCTCAACGAGATGCCGGAAGGCCCGATCGCCTCGCTTGACCGCAAGGTGGTGCCGCCCAAGCGCGCCGAGATGAAGCGCTCGATGGAGGCGCTGATCCACCACTTCAAGCTCTATACCGAGGGCTATCACGTCCCCGCGGGCGAGGTGTATGTCGCGACCGAAAGCCCCAAGGGCGAGTTCGGCGTGTATCTGGTCAGCGACGGCAGCAACAAGCCGTATCGCTGCAAGATCCGCCCGACCGCGTTCAGCCACCTTCAGGCGATGGACTTCATGAGCCGCGGGCACATGCTGGCGGATACCACCGCGATCCTGGGCGCGATGGACATCGTGTTCGGGGAGTGCGACCGGTGACGTCGAAGGCGGCGACCGCACGCGAGATGATCGCGCGCTACAATGCGCAGGATGCCGACGCCTATGTCGAGTTGATGACCGACGACGCGTGCGAGGCGACGTATCGCGGTGCGGTGCTGCGCGAGGGGCGCGAGGGCGTGCGCGCCGGGCTGAAGGCGATGTTCGCGCAATATCCGCAGAACCGCGCGGAGATCATCGCCGACTGGACGCTGGGCGACACCGTGCTGCTGCACGAAAAGGTCGAGCGCGCGCCCGGCGGCGAGGCGTTCGAGGTCATGTCCATCTATTCGTTCGAGGGCGACAAGGTGTCGCGCGTGGAGTTCATCCGCTAATGGCCGATGCAGCCATCATTCCCGACGAGGCCGAGGTCCGCGCCCGCTGGGGCAATTTCCAATGGTCGGACGAGAGCCGCGAGAAGCGCAACGCCGTGCTGGCGCGCTATCCCGCCGGTCGCGAGCAATCCGCCTCGATTCCCTTGCTCGACCTCGCCCAGCGGCAGGTCGGTGCGGAGACGCAGACGCAAGGATGGCTGCCGGTCCCGGTGATCGAGTTCGTCGCGCGCGAGATCGGCGTGCCGTACATGCGCGTGTACGAGGTCGCGACCTTCTACACGATGTTCAATCTGGCGCCGGTGGGCCGCTATCACGTCCAGGTGTGCGGCACGACGCCGTGCATGCTGCGCGGGTCGGACGACGTGTTCGCGGCGTGCAAGAACAAGGGCCTCATCAAGGGCAAGACCACGCCCGACGGCCTGTTCACGCTGACCGAGGTCGAGTGCATGGGCAATTGCGCGTCCGCGCCGATGGTCCAGATCAACGACGACAATTACGAAGACCTCGACTACGACCGCACCATCGCGATCCTGGAGACGCTGGCGGGCGGCGGCACGCCCAAGCCGGGCACGCAGGAGCCGGGCCGTCACACCGTCGAGCCGAAGGGTGGCGCCACCTCGCTGACCGCGATGGTGACCGAGAACCACGATTATCGCGGGGAGTGGAACACGCAGGGGGCCGGCGCATGAGCCTGCTGGACAAGGATCGCATCTTCACCAACCTCTACGGCTATCAGTCGTGGCGGCTGGACGCGGCGATGGCGCGCGGCGACTGGGACAATACCAGGGCGCTGCTGGAGCTGGGCCAGGACAAGATCATCGACGTCATCAAGGCGTCGGGTCTGCGCGGGCGCGGCGGGGCGGGGTTCCCGACCGGCACCAAATGGTCGTTCATGCCCAAGGAGCCGAAGCCGGACCGGCCGAACTTCCTGGTCATCAACGCCGATGAATCCGAGCCCGGTTCGTGCAAGGACCGCGAGATCATCCGCCACGATCCGCATAAGCTGATCGAGGGCGCGCTGGTCGCGGGCTTCGCGATGCGCGCGCGCGCGGCGTATATCTACATCCGCGGCGAATATATTCGCGAGGCGGAGACGCTCTTCGCCGCGGTCGCGGAGGCGTATGACAAGGGGCTGGTCGGCAAGAACGCCTGCGGCTCGGGCTATGACTTCGACGTCTTCGTCCACCGCGGCGCGGGCGCCTACATCTGCGGCGAAGAAACCGCGATGCTCGAAAGCCTGGAGGGCAAGAAGGGCCAGCCGCGGCTGAAGCCGCCGTTCCCGGCCGGCGCGGGCCTCTATGGCTGCCCGACGACGGTCAACAACGTCGAATCGATCGCGGTCGCGCCGACGATCCTGCGGCGTGGCGCGGAATGGTTCTCGCAGTTTGGCGCGGAGAACAACAAGGGCACGAAGCTCTTCCAGATCTCGGGCCACGTGAACACGCCCTGCGTGGTCGAGGAAGCGATGAGCATCCCGTTCCGCGAGCTGATCGAGAAGCATTGCGGCGGCATCCGCGGTGGCTGGGACAATCTGCTCGCGGTGATCCCGGGCGGGTCGTCGGTGCCGCTGGTGCCCGCGAAGGACATCATCGACGCGCCGATGGACTTCGACGGCCTCAAGGCGGTCGGTTCCGGGCTCGGCACCGCGGCGGTGATCGTGATGGACAAGTCGACCGACGTCGTCCGCGCGATCAGCCGGCTGTCGTATTTCTACAAGCACGAAAGCTGCGGCCAGTGCACGCCGTGCCGCGAGGGCACCGGCTGGATGTGGCGCGTGATGGAGCGGCTGCGCACCGGCGACGCGGAGATCAACGAGATCGACATGCTCCAGCAGGTGACCAAGCAGGTCGAGGGCCATTCGATCTGCGCGCTGGGTGATGCGGCGGCCTGGCCGATCCAGGGCCTCATCCGCCACTTCCGCCCGGAGCTGGAGCGCCGCATCAAGGAACGCGGGGGAGACCTTTCCCCCATGCAGGAAGCTGCCGAATAATGCCCAAGGTCAAGGTCGACGGTATCGAGGTCGAGGTGCCCGCGGGCGCCACGGTGCTTCAGGCATGCGAGGCCGCGGGCAAGGAAATCCCGCGCTTCTGCTATCACGAACGGCTGTCCATCGCGGGCAATTGCCGCATGTGCCTGGTCGAGGTGAAGCCCGGACCGCCCAAGCCGCAGGCGTCCTGCGCGCTGCCGGCAGCGGACAATCAGGAGATCTTCACCACCACGCCGATGGTGAAGCATGCCCGCGAGGGCATCATGGAATTCCTGCTCATCAACCACCCGCTCGACTGCCCGATCTGCGATCAGGGCGGCGAGTGCGACTTGCAGGATCAGTCGATCGCCTATGGGCGCGGCCATTCGCGGTTCGACGAGAACAAGCGCGCGGTGACCGAGAAATATATGGGTCCGATCGTCAAGACGGTCATGACCCGCTGCATCCAGTGCACGCGCTGCATCCGCTTTGCGGAGGAAGTCGCGGGCGTGGAGGAGATCGGCGCGATCTACCGCGGCGAGAACATGCAGATCACCTCCTATCTGGAGGAGGCGGTTACCTCCGAACTGTCCGGCAATGTGGTCGACCTGTGCCCGGTGGGCGCGCTGACCAGCAAGCCCTATGCGTTCGAGGCGCGGCCGTGGGAGCTGAAGAAGACGCTGACCATCGACGTGATGGACGCGGTGGGGACGAATATCCGCCTCGACAGCCGCGGGCGGCAGGTGCTGCGCTGCGTACCGCGCGTCAACGACGACGTGAACGAGGAATGGGCGACCGACAAGACGCGCCACGCGGTTGACGGTCTGGTGCGCCAGCGGCTCGATCGTCCGTATGTGCGGCGCGACGGCAAGCTCGCCCCCGCGACCTGGGACGAGGCGTTCGCGACGATCGCGGCGGTCGATCACGACGGTTCGATCGCGGCGGTCGCGGGCGATCTGGTCGATTGCGAGACGATGTTCGCGGCCAAGGCGCTGCTCGGGGAGTTCGGCTCGTCGCTGCTCGAAGGGCGGCAGACGGGCATGGACTATGACACGTCCAGCCTCGCGGCGGTGAACTTCAACACCACGATCGCCGGGGCGGAGCGTGCCGACGCGATCCTGCTGGTGGGCACCAACCTGCGCTGGGAAGCGCCGCTGGTGAACACGCGCATCCGCAAGGCGATCAAGCGCGGCGCGAAGGTGTTCGCGATCGGGCCGGAGACGGACCTGACGTACAAGGTCGAGTGGCTGGGCGCGGACCTGTCGGTGCTCGGCAACCTGCCGTCGTCGCTGACGGATGTGTTCGCGAAGGCGGAGCGCCCGATGATGATCGTCGGCGGCGGCGCGCTGAAGGGCGCGCATGGCGCGGCGCTCGGGCTGGTCGACACGCTGGGTCTGGTGAAGGACGGGTGGAACGGCTTCAACGTCGTCCATATGGCGGCGTCGCGCATGGGCGGGCTGATGCTCGGCTATGCGCAGCCGGCGGGCATCTCGGCATTGTACGATGCCAAGATCGCCTTCTTTCTCGGCGCTGACGAATGCGCTTTCGCCAACTTCCGCGGCCTTAAAGTGTATGTCGGCCACCATGGCGACAAGGGCGCGCACCATGCGGACGTGGTGCTGCCGGGCGCGAGTTATGCCGAGAAGTCCGGCACCTTCGTCAACATCGAGGGCCGGGTGCAGCGCGGCGAGCGCGCCGTCTTCCCGCCGGGCGATGCGCGCGAGGACTGGACCATCTTCCGCGCGCTCTCCGAGCGGATGGGCAAGACCCTGCCGTTCGACACGCTGGACGAGCTGCGCGCCGCGATGGCGCTCGACTGTCCCGACCTCGCCGAGACGGGGCTGAAGACCTTCGCGTGGAACCCGCCGTCGCTGGCGACCACCGCACAGGGCGTGATGGAAGGCTATCCGATCAAGGACTTCTACCTCACCAACGCGATCTGCCGCGCGTCGCCGACGATGCAGCGCTGCTCGGCCGAACTCGTCCATGGCGAGACCTTCGCGGAGGCGGCGGAATGACCGGCTTCTTTGCCTCCTACATGCCTTATGGCGCCGCATGGACGTTGGCGACGATCATCGGCATCCTGCTGATCGCGCTGCCGCTGATGCTGGCGGTGGCGATGATCATCTATGCCGATCGCAAGATCTGGGCGGCGATGGCGCTGCGTCGCGGCCCCAACGTGGTCGGCCCGTTCGGGCTGCTCCAGTCGTTCGCGGATGGCCTCAAGGTGTTCCTGCAGGAGACGATCGTCCCCGCGGCGTCGAACAAGACCTTGTTCCTGCTGGCGCCGATCATCACCTTCACGGTCGCGCTGATCGTCTGGGCGGTGGTACCGTTTCAGATCGGTGTGGTGCTGGCGGACATCAACGTCGGGCTGCTCTACGTCCTCGCCGCCTCGTCGCTGGGGGTGTATGGGATCATCCTGGCGGGCTGGGCATCGAACTCCAAATATCCGTTCTTCTCCGCGATCCGCGCCGCGGCGCAGATGGTCAGCTACGAGGTCGCGATCGGCTTCGTCATCATCTCGGTGGTGATGTGGGCGGGATCGTTCAACCTGACCGCGATCGTCGAGGCGCAGAAGGGATTGTACGGCTGCGTCAACGGCTTCGGCTTCAATCCTCTGCTGTTCCCGATGGCGGTCGTGTTCCTGATCTCCGCATTGGCGGAGACGCAGCGCGCGCCGTTCGACCTGACCGAGGCGGAGAGCGAGCTGGTCGCCGGGTACCAGACCGAATATTCGTCGATGGCCTTCGCGCTCTACTGGCTCGGCGAATATGCCAACGTGCTGCTGATGTGCGCGCTCAACGCGACGCTGTTCTGGGGCGGCTACCTACCGCCGTTCGACTGGGCGCCGTTGTACGCGGTGCCGGGGATCATCTGGCTGTTCGCGAAGATCCTGTTCTTCTTCTTCGTGTTCTCGTGGATCAAGGCGACGGTGCCGCGCTACCGCTACGACCAGCTGATGCGGCTGGGGTGGAAGGTGTTCCTGCCGCTGTCGCTGTTCTGGGTCTTCCTGGTGTCGGGCGTGCTCATGTTGATGCGCGTGGGAGTGTAAGATGGGTATCGCATCCACGATCAAGGCGTTCACGCTCTGGGAGTTCGTGAAGGCACACGCGCTGACGCTGAAGTATTTCTTCAAGCCCAAGGCGACGATCAACTATCCGTTCGAGAAGAACCCGCTAAGCCCACGCTTCCGCGGCGAGCATGCGCTGCGCCGCTATCCCAATGGTGAGGAGCGCTGCATCGCGTGCAAGCTGTGCGAGGCGGTGTGCCCGGCGCTGGCGATCACGATCGAGGCGGAACCGCGCGACGACGGCAGCCGCCGCACGACGCGCTACGACATCGACATGACGAAGTGCATCTATTGCGGGCTGTGCCAGGAAGCGTGCCCGGTCGATGCGATCGTCGAGGGACCGAACCTGGATTTCGCGACCGAGACGCGCGAGGAGCTGATCTACGACAAGGCCAAGCTGCTCGACAACGGCGACCGCTGGGAACGCGCGATCGCGGCGAACCTTGCCGCCGATGCGCCGTACCGGTAGGCGCGGCGTGGTTTCGGGGGCCGACATGATTCTCTCAACCGTCGCCCCAGCGAAAGCTGGGGCCTCGTGCCGCAGGGGCGCATCCTTTTCGCTAAAGACCCCAGCCTGCGCTGGGGTGACGGAGCCGGTCCGGTGATCCAGGCCATCGCCTTTTACATCTTCTCCGCCGTGGTGCTGGTGTCCGGTGCGATGACGATCGCGTCGCGCAATCCGGTGCATTCGGTGCTGTGGCTGATCCTCGCGTTCTTCAACGCCGCCGGCCTGATGGTGCTGGTGGGTGCGGAGTTCATCGCGATGCTGCTGGTCATCGTCTATGTCGGCGCGGTCGCGGTGCTGTTCCTGTTCGTCGTCATGATGCTCGACATCGACTTCGCGGAGCTGCGCGCCGGGTTCGTCCGCTATTTCGGGATCGGGCTGGTGCTGGCGGTCGCGCTGGTGGCGGAAATCCTGATCGGCGTCTTCGCGTGGAGCGCGGGCGGGATCGATTTGGCGCGGCGCGCGGCGCCGGCGGATGCGACGATCCCCAACATCGTCCAGGTCGGCAACCTGCTCTATTCGCGCTACCTGTTCGTGTTCGAGGGCGCGGGGCTGGTGCTGCTGGTCGCGATGATCGGGGCCATCGTGCTGACCCATCGCGAGCGGTCGGGATCGCGCTATCAGAATATCGCGCGGCAGATCGCGCGGCGTCCGCAGGATGCGACGCGCAACATGAAGCCCGACGTGGGGCAGGGGGTGCAGCTGTGACGGGTGGCGTTGGCCTGATCCACTATCTCGTCGTGGCGGCGCTGCTGTTCACGATGGGGGTGCTGGGCATCTTCCTCAACCGCAAGAACATCATCGTCATCCTGATGGCGATCGAGCTGATCCTGCTGGCGGTGAACATCAACCTGGTCGCCTTCTCGGCGGCGTTGCAGGACTTGGTGGGCCAGGTGTTCGCGATGTTCGTGCTGACGGTCGCCGCGGGCGAGTCCGCGATCGGCCTCGCCATCATCGTCATCTTCTTCCGCGGCCGCGGCTCCATCTCGGTCGACGATCCCAGCCGGATGAAGGGGTAAGATCTCCGTGCACCCGATCCTCTTCATCGTTTTCCTGCCGCTGCTCGCGGCGGTCGTCGCGGGCTTCGCCAACAAATCGTTCGGCGCCACGCTGCCCAAGGCGATCACCACGGGCGCGCTGTTCGTGTCGTGCGCTTTGTCGTGGCCGGTGTTCATCGGCTATCTGATGGAGACCAGTAGCGCGACCGTCGTGCCGGTGCTGCACTTCATCACCTCCGGCTCGTTCGACGTGTCCTGGGCGCTGCGCGTCGATGCGCTGACCGCGGTTATGCTGGTGGTCATCACCAGCGTCTCCGCACTCGTCCACCTCTATAGCTGGGGCTATATGAGCGAGGACCCGGACCAGCCGCGCTTCTTCGCCTATCTGTCGCTGTTCACCTTCGCGATGCTGATGCTGGTGACCGCGAACAATCTGATCCAGATGTTCTTCGGCTGGGAAGGCGTCGGTCTCGCCAGCTACCTGCTGATCGGTTTCTGGTTCCGCAAGCCCAGCGCCAATGCCGCGGCGATCAAGGCGTTCGTCGTCAACCGCGTCGGCGATCTGGGCTTCATGCTCGGCATCTTTGCGACCTATCTGGTGTTCGACACCGTCTCGATCCCCGCCATTCTTCAGGCGGCACCGTCGATGGCGGGATCGACGATCGGCTTCCTGTGGTTCCGCGCGGACACGATGACGGTCATCTGCCTGCTGCTGTTCGTCGGCGCGATGGGCAAGTCGGCGCAGCTCGGCCTGCACACCTGGCTGCCCGATGCGATGGAAGGGCCGACCCCGGTGTCGGCGCTGATCCACGCCGCGACGATGGTCACCGCAGGCGTCTTCATGGTGTGCCGCCTGTCGCCGATGTTCCAGACGTCGCCGACCGCGATGGGGTTCATCACCTTCATCGGTGCCGCGACCTGCCTGTTCGCCGCGACCGTCGGCACGACGCAGACCGACATCAAGCGCGTGATCGCTTATTCGACCTGTTCGCAGCTGGGTTATATGTTCTTCGCGGCGGGCGTCGGCGCCTATGGCGCGGCGATGTTCCACCTGTTCACGCACGCCTTCTTCAAGGCGTTGCTGTTCCTGGGTGCCGGCTCGGTGATCCATGCGATGCACCATGAGCAGGACATGCGCTTCTACGGCGGGCTGCGGAAGGCGATTCCGGTCACCTTCTGGGCGATGCTGCTGGGGACGCTGGCGATCACCGGCGTCGGCATCTACGGCATCGGCGGGTTCGCCGGCTATCACTCGAAGGATGCGATCATCGAGGTGGCCTGGGCCGCCGGATCGCCGGTCGCGTCGATGGTGGGCGTGTTCGCCGCGCTGCTGACCAGCTTCTATTCGTGGCGGCTGATGTTCCTGACTTTCTGGGGCACGCCGCGCTGGGCCGCGTCGGAGCATATCCAGCACGCACTGCATGACGCGCATGCGCATCACGACGATCATGCGCACGATCACGCGGCCGAGGCGCATCATGGCGAGGCGGCGGAGGAAGACGCGGGGCACGCGCCGCCGGTGGAATCGCGCGGGTTCAACGAGATCCCGACCGGGACCGGCGGCTATCACCCGCACGAAAGCCCGCTGCCGATGCTGATCCCGCTGATCCTGCTGTCGGTCGGCGCGGTCGCCGCGGGCTTCGTCTTCCACGGCTGGTTCATCGAGCCGGAGACGGCGGGCGAGTTCTGGAAGGGCGCGTTGTTCTTCAACGAGCATCTGATGCACGAGATGCATGGCGTGCCGCTGCTGGTGAAGCTGGCCGCGACGATCGTGATGCTGACCGGGCTGTTGATCGCCTGGGCCAGCTACATCCGCTCGCCGTCCTTCCCGGCGAAGTTCGTCGATACCTTCCAGCCGATCTACCAGTTCCTGCTGCGGAAATGGTATTTCGACGAGCTGTATCACTTCCTGTTCGTCCGCCCCGCCTTCGCGATCGGCCGCCTGTTGTGGCACCGTGGCGACGAGGGGACGATCGACCGCTTCGGGCCGAACGGATCGGCCTGGGTGGTGCAGATGGGCAGCCGCGTCACCGCGCGCCTGCAAACCGGATATGTCTATACCTATGCCTTCGTCATGCTGATTGGGCTTACCGCCGCGATCACCTGGGCGATCGCGGGCTGAGGGGGTCAGTAACGTGTCGTTCCCGATCCTGTCGCTGATGCTCGCGATCCCGGCCGTGGCCGCGGTCGCCTGCCTCTTCCTCTCCCCCCAGGCGGCGCGCGTCACTGCGCTCGCCGCGACGCTGGCCGATCTGGCGCTGGGCGTCGCCCTGTGGCTGTCGTTCGACGTCGGCGGCGCGCAATGGCAGTTCGTCGAATATGCCCCGCTGTTCGGCCGGTTCGGCTGGGCGCTGGGCATCGACGGCTATGCGCTGCTGCTGATCGTGCTCTCCGTCTTCCTGATGCCGATCTGCATCGGCGCCAGCTGGCAGGCGATCGAGAAGCGCGTGCCGGAATATATGGCGGCGTTCCTGCTGACCGAGGTGCTGATGATCGGCACCTTCGCGGCACAGGACCTGTTCCTGTTCTACATTTTCTTCGAAGCCGGCCTAATCCCGATGTTCCTGATCATCGGCATCTGGGGCGGCGCGAACCGCATCTACGCGTCGTACAAGTTCTTCCTGTACACGCTGCTCGGCTCGCTGCTGATGTTCATCGCAATGCTCTACATGAGCATCACCGCGGGGACGACCAGCATCCCGGTGCTGCTCAACTACGACTTCCCGCCTCAGGTGCAGACGTGGCTGTGGCTTGCCTTCTTCGCCTCGTTCGCGGTGAAGATGCCGATGTGGCCGGTCCATACCTGGCTGCCCGACGCGCACGTTCAGGCGCCGACCGCGGGATCGGTGATCCTGGCAGGCGTGCTGCTGAAACTCGGCGGTTACGGCTTCCTGCGCTTCAGCCTGCCGATGTTCCCGGAAGCCTCGGCGAGCCTGGTGTGGCTGGTGTTCGGCCTGTCGGCGGTGGCGGTGATCTACACCAGCCTCGTCGCGCTGGTGCAGTCGGACATGAAGAAGCTGATCGCCTATAGCTCCGTGGCACACATGGCGATCGTGACGATCGGGCTGTTCGCGTTCAACGCGCAGGGGATCGAGGGCGCGATGATGGTGATGCTGGGCCACGGCCTGGTCTCGGGCGCGCTGTTCCTGTGCGTCGGCGTCATCTACGACCGGCTGCACACGCGTGAGATCAGCCGCTACGGTGGCCTCGCGATCAACATGCCGCGCTATGCCTTGCTGTTCCTGCTGTTCACCATGGCGTCGATCGGGTTGCCGGGGACCAGCAACTTCGTCGGCGAGATCCTGGCGCTGATGGGCACCTATCAGGTGTCGACCACGATCGCGTTGCTGTGCACCACCGGCATCATCCTGGGCGCGGCCTATATGCTGTACCTCTATCGCCGCGTCGTCTTCGGCGAGATCACCTCGGAGGAGGTGCGCGCGATGCCGGACCTGTCGGGGCGCGAACTGTGGCTGCTGGCGCCGATCGCGGCGGCGGTGCTGTGGATGGGCGTCTATCCGGAGAGCTTCCTCGCGCCGATGCGCAAGGACACGCAGATCCTGCTCGCGCGGATCGAGCGCGCGAAGCCGGCGGGTGACTCGCTGCCGACCAAGGGAACCGGGATCGTCCCGGCCGCCCATGCCGAAACGCCTGCGCATGGGAGCGCGCACTGATGGATTACGCCGCCAACCTTGCGATGACGCTGCCCGAACTGATGCTGGGGCTGGGCGCGATCGCGCTGATGCTGGTGTCCGCCTGGGGCGGGCCGGCCGCGACCCGGGCCGTGTCCTGGGCTGCGGTGGCGGTGCTGGCGGGGGCGTGCGTCGCGCTGGTCGGGCCGGCGTCCTCGGGGGGGGCCGCGTTCGGCGGTCTGTATCGCGCCGATGCCTTCGCCGCCTTTGCCAAGGTGCTGATCTATATCGCGGCCGCGGTCGCGGTGCTGATGGCGCCCGATTTCTTCCAGCGTACCGCGGGCGACAATCTGCGGCCCGAATATCCGGTGCTGATCCTGTTGTCGGCGTGCGGCATGGGGATCATGGTGTCCGCGGCCGACCTGCTGACGCTGTACGTCGGCCTCGAACTGCAAAGCCTGGCCGCCTATGTGCTGGCCAGCTTCATGCGACAGGACACGCGCTCGGCGGAGGCGGGGCTGAAGTATTTCGTGCTCGGCGCGCTGGCCTCGGGCATCCTGCTCTACGGCATCAGCCTGGTCTATGGCTTCACCGGCTCGACCTTGTTCGACGAGATCGCGGGTGCCTATGCCGCTGCGCCGCTCGCCGGGCACGGCAAGTCGATCGGGCTGCTGTTCGGTCTGGTGTTCGTGTTCGCGGGGCTGGCGTTCAAGATGTCGGCGGTGCCGTTCCATATGTGGACGCCCGACGTGTACGAAGGTGCGCCGACGCCCGTGACCGCCTTCTTCGCTTCCGCGCCGAAGGTGGCGGCGATGGCGCTGGGCGTGCGCGTCGCGGTGGAGGCGATGGGGCCGGCGGAGGCGCAGTGGCGCCAGATCGTCATCTTCGCCGCGCTCGCCTCGATCCTGCTGGGCGCCGTCGCCGCGATCGGGCAGCAGAATATCAAGCGGCTGTTGGCTTATTCCTCGATCAACAACGTCGGCTTCGCGCTGATCGGTCTGGCGGCGGGCACGGCGGAGGGCGTGGCCGCGGTCATGACCTATCTGACGATCTATATCGCAATGACGCTGGGCAGCTTCCTGGTCGTGCTCCAGATGCGCGATGCGGACGGGCAGCCGGTCGAGACGATCGCGAGCCTCGCCGGCCTGTCGCGCACCCGGCCGGGTCTGGCGGCGGCGATGGCGATGTTCATGTTCTCGCTCGCCGGCATCCCGCCGCTGTTCGGTTTCTACGCCAAGTTCGCGGTCTTCTATGCCGCGGTCGAGGCGGGGCTGTTCCCGCTGGCGGTGGTCGGCATCGCGATGAGCGTGATCGGCGCCTATTATTACCTGCGCGTCGTCAAGACGATGTACTTCGATGAGCCCGCCGCCGCTTATGGCGAGGGCGATGCGCTGGAGGGCGGTCTGATCGCGGTCGCGGCGGTGATCGTGTCGCCGCTGGGCTATCTCGCCATCCCGCTGCTGTCGGGGTGGACGCTGGCCGCCGCGCGCAGCCTGTTCTGAGGCGGCCGCGCTGACCCGCATCGTCACGGTCGCGGATACCGGATCGACCAACGCCGATCTGGTGACGCTCGCCCGCGATGGCGCGGCAGAGGACGGCTTGTGGCTGCGCGCACGCCGCCAGACGGCGGGGCGGGGACGGCAGGGCAGGGCGTGGGACTCGCCCGAGGGCAACCTGTTCGCCAGCACGCTGGTGCGGCTGTCGCCGGGCGATCCGCCCGCGCCGACGCTGGCGCTGGTCGCCGCGGTCGCGCTGGACGAGGCGGTGCGGCTGGCGCTTCCCGCGGAGCGCGCGCGCCGGCTGGCGCTGAAATGGCCCAACGACCTGCTGATGGCGGGCGCCAAGCTGTCGGGCATCCTGCTGGAGCGCAGCGGCGACTGGGTGGTGATCGGGATCGGCGTCAACGTCGCCTATCACCCGGATCTCGCGGATCGGGCCACGACCAGCCTGCATGCCGAGGGGGCCACGCTGGACGCGGGCGCGTTCCTCGATTCGCTCGCGGCGCAGTTCGGCGCTTGGTTGACGCTGTGGCGCACGCAGGGGCTGGCACCGGTCGTCGAACGCTGGCGCGAGCGGGCGCATCCGCCCGGCACCCCGCTGGTCGCGCGGCTGCCCGATGGCGAGGAGGTGCCGGGCACGTTCGAGACGCTGGACGCGGACGGCGCGCTGGTGCTGCGCTTGGCGGACGGCTTGACGCGTGTCATTCACGCCGGCGACGTTTTCCTGGTCGGATGAAGGGTTAGGCCATGCTGCTCGCGGTGGATGCCGGCAACACCAATGTCGTCTTCGCGCTGGTGGAAACCGGCACGCGCGAGATCAGGGCGCGCTGGCGGATCGCGACCGATCCGCGCCGCACCGCCGACGAATATGCGGTATGGCTGAGCCAGTTGCTGGCGCTGGAAGGCTTCACGCGCGAGGATGTCGAGGCGGTCATCGTCTCCACCGTCGTGCCGCGCGCGCTCCACAATCTGGAGGTGCTGGCGTCGAAATACTTCAAGACCGATGCGCTGGTCGCGGGTCGCGCGCCGGTCGAATGGGGCCTCGCGCTCGACGTCGACGAGCCGCAGAACCTGGGCGCGGACCGCGCGGTCAACACGATCGCGGCGCATGCGCTGCACCCCGGCGACCTGATCGTGATCGACTTCGGCACCGCGACCACGGTCGACCATTCCGACTTCAAGGGCGCGTACAAGGGCGGGATCATCGCGCCGGGCATCAACCTGTCGCTGGACGCGCTGGTCAACGCGGCGGCCAAGCTGCCGCGCATCGCGATCGAGGCGCCGCGCGGCAACATGAGCGTGATCGGCCGCAACACGGTCGACCAGATGAACATCGGCGTTTATTGGGGCTATATCGCAATGATCGAGGGGCTGGTCGCGCGCATGAAGCGCGAGATCGGCCGCCCGGTGAAGGTCGTCGCGACCGGCGGCCTCGCCACTTTGTTCGAGCAGCATACCGACGTGTTCGATGCGATCGAGCCGGACCTGACGATCCAGGGGCTGGCGATCATGTGGGAACGCGCCCATATACAGGCATGAGTTTGCGCCGCCCGGCGCCTTTTTCCGGGCATTTCAACACATGACGTCTCGCGGCTGGAGATTTCACGATCTCGCGGCGACGACGGACGAAGGACGTAGATGACTATTCCACAAAAGAACGAACTACTTTTCTGCGCGCTCGGCGGTTCCGGCGAAATCGGGATGAACGTCACCTTGTACGGCCATGCCGGCAAGTGGCTGATGATCGACTGCGGCGTGACCTTCGCCGACGGCCATTATCCCGGGATCGACGTGATCCTGCCCGATCTGCGCTTCATCGAGGAGCAGCTGGGCAATCTGGTCGGGATCGTGCTGACCCACGGGCATGAGGACCATATCGGCGCGCTGCCGTATCTCGCCGAGGATCTGGGCGTGCCGATCTATGCCACCCCGTTCACCGCGGGGCTGGTGCGCGGCAAGCTGGAGGAGGAGCGGATCGAGGACCGGGTGAAGATCCGGCTGGTCCACCCGCGCAAGGCCTTTGACGTCGGCCCGTTCAAGGTCGAGGTGGTGCCGCTGTCGCATTCCATCCCGGAGGCGAACGCGCTGCTGATCGAGACGAAGGCGGGCAAGGTGTTCCACACCGGCGACTGGAAGCTGGACCCGACCCCGGTGATCGGCAAGCCCGCCTCGCCCGAGGAACTGACCGCGATCGGCGACCAGGGCGTCGACGTGCTGGTGTGCGATTCGACCAACGTCTTCAACGCCGATGCCTCGCCCAGCGAGGCGAGTGTGCGCGACGGGTTGATGGAGAGCGTGGCGCGGGCACGCGGGCGTGTGGTGGTGACGACCTTCGCCTCCAATGCCGCACGCCTGTCGACGCTCGGCAAGGTGGCGCAGGAGACGGGACGCAAGCTGTGCGTCACCGGGCGCTCGCTCGACCGCATCATCAAGGTGGCGCGCCAGACCGGCTATCTCAAGGACTTTCCCGAGACGGTCGACATGGATGCGGCGATGCGGCTGCCGCGCAACAAGGTGCTGGTGGTCGCGACCGGCGGGCAGGGCGAGGAGCGCGCCGCGCTGGCGCGGATCGCCGCGGGCTCGCACCCGATCAAGCTCGACATGGGCGACATGGTGATCTTCTCGTCGAAGCAGATCCCCGGCAACGAGGTCGCGATCGGCCGCATCCAGAACCAGTTGGCGGCCAAGGGCATCGAGATGGTGACCGAGAAGCAGGCGCACGTCCATGTCTCCGGTCACCCCGGACGTCCGGAGCTGGCCAAGATGTACGGCTGGCTGCGGCCGCGCGTCCTGCTGCCGGTGCATGGCGAGATGCGCCATCTGATGGAGCATGCGCGCTATGGCCAGACGCAGGGCATCCGCGATGCCTTCGTGCAGACCAACGGCGATATCGTGCGGCTGGCGCCGGGCAAGCCGGAGAAGATCGGCAACGCGCCGGTCGGGCGGCTGGTGCTGGACGGTGACGTGATCCTGCCGTCCGACGGCGGCACGATCAACGAGCGTCGCCGCATCGCGGTCAACGGCCAGATCTCGGTCGGGATCGCGGTCGATCGCAACGGACGCGCGGGCGGGGTGCCCGAGGTCCGCTTGCAGGGCGTGCCGGTCGAGGAAGAGCGCGAGCCGTTCCTGGAGGATGCGGTCGAGGCCGCCAAGGACGCGATGCAGGGCCGCGTGCGCGATCGCGAACGGCTGCGCGAGGACGTGCGCCTCGCGGTACGCAAGGTGGCGACGCGCTGGACCGGCAAGAAGCCGATCATCGATGTCGTGATCGTGCAGGTCTGACGCGATGCGCTGGACGTCGATGCTGGCGATCTACGTCCTGTTCTGGGCGTTTTCGGTCTTCCTGGTGCTGCCCTGGGGGGTGCGCACTTCGGCGGAGGCGGGGGCGGAGCACGTCCCGGGCACCGCGGAAAGCGCGCCGCACGAATTCTCGCTGAAGAAGGTGGCGGTGCGCACCACGATCGTGGCGACGGTGCTGTTCGCGCTGTTCATGGCGAATTACGAGTTCGGCTGGGTCAGCCCGTCGATGCTGGTCGGTCCGGCGGGAGAGTAAGCTATTCTCCGTCACCCCGGACTTGATCCGGGGTCCCGCTTTTCACGGCGGTTGGAGAAGAAGTGGGACCCCGGCTCAAGGCCGGGTGACGTGTTTCTCGCCACCCGCTAGACGAACTTCATGCCGCCGCTGTCGATCCTCCACCTCCATTCCACCTTCGACCTGGGCGGCAAGGAGGCGCGCGCCGTCCGGTTGATGAACGCGTTCGGCGATCGCGCGCGGCACACGATCGTGTCGGCGATGCCCGACCAGCTCGGCGCGCGCGCCCGGATCGACAAGCGCGTCCGCTACGAGATCGCGCAGGATGCGCCGCCGCTGACCGGCAAGCCATCGGTGACGCGGTACGAGGCGATCGCGCGCTATATGCGACGGTTCGATCTGGTGCTGACCTACAATTGGGGCGCGATCGACGGCGTGATGGCGAAGCGCGTCTTCGCGCGCGGCACGCCGCCCGTCATCCACCACGAGGACGGCTTCAACGAGGATGAGGCCGGCGGGCTGAAGCGCGAGCGCAACCTGTATCGCCGCCTCGCGCTGGGTGCGGCCCATGCGCTGGTGGTGCCCAGCAAGGCGCTGGAGCGGATCGCGCTGGAGACGTGGAAGCAGCCGCGCGCGCGGGTGCATCGCATCGGCAACGGCATCGCCACCGCGCTCTATGCGCAACGTCCCGATCCCAAGGCGATCCCCGGCTTCGTCCGCAACGAGCGCGAACTGGTGATCGGCAGCGTCGCCGGGCTGCGCGCGGTCAAGGACCTGCCGGCGCTGGTGCGCGCGGTCGGCGGGCTGTCGGCGCGGTTCCGGCTGGTGATCGTGGGGGAGGGGCCGGAGCGTGCCGCGATCGAGCAGGCGGCGACGGCGATGGGGATCGACGATCGCGTCGTGCTGCCTGGGTTCCTCGACCGGCCGTATCGCTTCATGGGGCTGTTCGACGTGCTGGCGCTTTCGTCCAGATCGGAACAGGCACCGATCGCGGTGCTGGAGGCGATGGCGGCGGGATTGCCGGTGGTCAGCCCGCCGGTGGGGGACGTGATGGAGATGGTGTCGGACGCCAACCGCCCCTTCATCACCGAGCATCACGGCGAGGTGCGACTGCGCGACATGATCCAGGCGCTGGCCGACAATCCGGAGGGCCGCCGCGCGATCGGCGCCGCCAATCAGGCCAAGGCGCGCGCCGAGCATGATGAGGGCGTGATGATCGCCCGCTACGCCGAATTGTACGCCGATGCGGTCGGCCGGCCGGGCTGCCTGACATAGGTCGCAATTTTGTCGCGTTGCGGCCGGTTTGGTTTATACGGGCGCTTCGTCATCTGTCTGAAACGGGAATGCGCGTGTTCAAGGGGCTGAAGCCGATCGTCTATGCCGGCCGCGAAGTCTGGCCGTTGGTGGAAGGTGGCAAGGGCGTGGCGGCCACCAACCATGCGTCCGCGGGTGCCTGGGCCGCGGCGGGCGGGATCGGCACCGTTTCCGCGGTCAACGCCGACAGCTACGATCCCGAGGGCCGCATCATCCCGCAGGTCTATCGCGCGCTCACGCGGCGCGAGCGGCACGAGGAACTGATCGCCTATGCCGTCGACGGCGCGGTCCAGCAGGTGCAGCGCGCCTGGGACATCGCGGGCGGCAAGGGCGCGATCAACATCAACGTCCTGTGGGAAATGGGTGGCGCGCAGCGCGTGCTGCAGGGCGTGCTGGAGCGCACCCGCGGGCTGGTGGCGGGCGTCACCTGCGGCGCGGGGATGCCGTACAAGCTGTCCGAGATCGCTGCGTCCTACAACGTCAATTATCTGCCGATCGTCAGCTCCGGCCGCGCCTTCCGCGCGCTGTGGAAGCGCGCCTATTCGAAGGTGTCGGACCTGCTGGGCGCGGTCGTCTATGAGGACCCGTGGCTGGCGGGCGGGCACAACGGCCTGTCTAATGCGGAGGATCCGCTGAAGCCGGAGGATCCCTATCCCCGCGTCAAGGCGCTGCGCGATACGATGCGCGAGGGGGGCATCCCCGATACGACGCCGATCATCATGGCGGGCGGGGTCTGGTATCTGCGCGACTGGAACGACTGGATCGACAATCCGGAACTGGGCCAGATCGCCTTTCAATATGGCACGCGCCCGCTGCTGACGAAGGAAAGCCCGATCCCCGACGGGTGGAAGGCGAAGCTGATGGAGATCGAGGAGGGGGAGGTGTCGCTCCACCGCTTCTCCCCCACCGGCTTCTATTCGTCGGCCGTGCGCAATCCCTTCCTGCGCTCGCTGGAGGCGCGCTCGGACCGTCAGATCGCCTTTTCCACGCAGGAGGCGGGGGACCATGTCTTCCAGCTCGACGTCGGCGTGAAGGGCAAGAACTTCTGGGTGACGCGCAATGACCTGCTGCGTGCGCGCCAGTGGTTCGGTGAAGGCTTTACCGACGCACTGAAGACGCCCGACAATACGCTGGTGTTCGTGTCGCCGGGCGAGAAGGCCGAGATCCGCAAGGATCAGGCGGACTGCATGGGCTGCCTCAGCCAGTGCCTGTTCTCCAGCTGGGCGGACACCGAGACCAACTCGACCGGGCGGCTGGCGGACCCGCGCAGCTTCTGCATCCAGAAGACGTTGCAGGATATCGCGCACGGCGGAGATACCGATCGCAACCTGATGTTCGCGGGCCATGCCGCGTATAACTTCAAGCGCGACCCCTTTTATTCCAACGGCTTCGTGCCGAGCGTCAAGCAGCTCGTCGACCGCATCCTGACGGGGGATTGATGCTGGAGGATCGCTCCTATCCGCAGATGAACAGCCCCGCCACGAAAGCTGACGTGGTGGATGCCATCTTGGTGATGCAGCAGATCGCATCGGAATTGGCGGACGCACTTCTCGCGTCGGAAAGTGATGATCGGCAAGCTGTGCTTGCGGCTATGAAGCAGTATCTTGTGTATATGAGAGATGCAGGCAAGCTCATCGACCGATTGGCAGGAAATCCGGAGTGAGCGGCGCGCAGAACGATCAATTGGCGATGGTTCGCACCCTGCGCGCTCACAACGAGCGCCTTGAAGCAGAGGTCAATCGGTTGAAATCGAGCGACGGAGGGGGCATGTTGCCGCCCATGGATACCGTCGACGCCAAGATCGCTGCATCCGAGGCGCGCACCGATACCAAGTTTGCCGAACTTCGCGGTGATCTATCGCGGTTCGCTACCAAAGGCACCGTCTGGGGAGCGATGGGGACGGCGCTAGGCATCGTACTTGCGGTTGCTGCTTTTGGCGGTGATCGCTTTGATGCGGGTATGACGGTCAAGGATGCGGTGCAGGCAAGCGTCGCCGATCAGCGGGCGAGAGATGCTTCACAAGACCGTAAACTTGATGAGATTTTGAAGAGGTTGTCCACCGACGAGCGGCGAAAGTAAAAGGGCCGCGCTGCTGGCGGCAGGCGGCCCTTCGTAGTGACTGCGACGCGTTGGATCAGTCGACGACGGTGCCGACCACCGCACCGCCGACACCACCGACCGCCGCGCCCTTTTCGATGCTTCCGCCGGTCGCCGCCGCGACACCGGCACCGCCCGCGCCGCCGATCGCCGCGCCGCGCAGCGTGGAACAGGCCGACATCGACACCGCGGAGGCGACGAGCAGCGCGGACAAAGCGATCTTCTTCATGGGACGATTCCTCTATGTGATGGCTGCAGCGTTAATGCAGCGCAACATGACGGGTTCCGAAGAGACATGTTTCGTCACGCTTTCCCGTGGGTTGGCTGGATTCGACGGGCGCGGCGCCGGTGCGGCGGCCGCGACAAACATCTCCGCGTTGCAACGCACGGGACATCGCCCGGCACCACGGGGTCGTCATTCGGACAGCCCCGACAAAGAAGGCCGTTGCGATGCTCCACGATCACGAAGCCGATTATCACGCCCGACGCGCGCGCGAGGAGGCGGTGTGCGCGATCCGCGCCCGTGGCCAGGCGGCGGCGATCCATCAGGAATTGTGCCTGCGCTACAGCGGGCGGATGATCGCGGCGCTGATCCTGGCGACGGCGGATCGCGTCCGGCGGCGTTCCACCGGCGGGTGAGGGGTCAGGCCCAGCCCTCCAGCACCTGGTCGGGCGGCCGATGGCCGTCCGCCCACATGCGGATGTTGGCGATGACGCGCTCGCCCGACGCCACGCGGCCTTCATAGGTGGCGGACCCCATGTGCGGGGTCATCACGACATTGGGCAGCGCCAGCAGCCGCGGGTCGATCTCCGGCTCGTGCCGCCAGACGTCGAGCCCGGCGCCGGCCAGCCGCCCCTGCTCCAGCGCGGTGACCAAAGCATCCTCGTCCAGGATGCCGCCGCGGCTGGCGTTGATGACGAAGACATGGTCGCGCAGCAACGCGATGCGACGCGCGTCGAGCAGGTCGCGGCTGTCGGCGTTGAGCGGCGTGTGGATCGTCAATATGTCGATCGCGCCCAGCATCTCGTCCAGGTTCGGGTGCCATTGCGCGCCGAACTCCGCCTCCGCCACCTTGGGCAGGCGATGGCGATTGTGGTAATGGATCGACAGGCCGAAGGCGCGCGCGCGGCGGGCGACGGCCTGCCCGATGCGCCCCATGCCGACGATCCCCAGCGCCTTGCCGCCGATGCGATAGCCCAGCATGCCGCCCGGGCTCCATCCCTTCCACTCGCCCGAGCGGACCAGCTTCTCCCCCTCCGCCAGACGGCGGGGGACGGAGAGGATCAGCGCCATCGTCATATCGGCGGTATCCTCGGTCAGCACGCCGGGCGTGTTGGTGACGATGATACCGCGCGTGCGCGCCGCCTTCAGGTCGATATGGTTCACGCCGGCGCCGAAATTGGCGATCAGGCGCAGCCGCTCTCCCGCATCCGCGATCAGCGCGGCGTCGATCGTGTCGGTGACCGCGGGGACCAGCACGTCGCAATCCGCCATCGCCGCCGCCAGCGCGTCGCGCGTCATCGGGCGGTCGTCGGTGTGCAGCCGCGTGTCGAACAGCTCCTCCAGCCGGCGCATGACGACGTCCGGCAGTTCGCGCGTGACGATCACCTTGGGGTGGGCGGAGCGTCGCGTGTCGGCCATGGCCAGCGGATTGGCGCAGGCGGACGGGTGCGTCAACGGTTGATGCCGTGCCGATCGGGACGCTAGAGGACCATGGGACAGGTTGACGGGCGACGGGGAGAAGGTGGCGATGCGGCGGGTGGCGGTCTGGGCGATCATGGCGGCGGTGGTGGCGCCGCTGCCCGCGGAGGCCGCGCCGGAGGAGCGCAAGCCGCCGTACTACGCCTCGCTCGCCCCCGCACGCGCGCGGATGCGGACCGGGCCGGGCCGCACCTTCCCCGCCAGCTGGCTCTATGTCCGTGCGGGGCTGCCGGTGCGGGTGGTCGACACGTTCAAGGAATGGCGCAAGATCGAGGATCCCAGCGGGACGCAGGGCTGGATGCTGGGCAATATGGTCAGCAACGCGCGCACCGCGATCGTGCAGGGGACCGAGCCGGCCGAGATGCGCGATCGGCCTGGCGGTCCGCATATCGCCTATCGTGCGCAGCCCGGGGTGGTCGGGCGCGTCGGCCAGTGCGCCAACGGGTGGTGCCATTTCGACGTCCATGGCCAGTCGGGGTTCGTCCAGACCGATCGCCTGTGGGGCGTCGAGGCGGGCGAGGTGCTGCCGTGACGTTCCGGCTCGACGGGTTCGACCTCGGCGCCTTCGTCGCCGCGACGCTGGCGGAGGATCTGGGGGAAAGCGGCGACGTCACCTCCGCCGCGGTGATTCCGGCGGACGCGCGCTTCACCGCGGTGATGGACAGTCGCGACGCGGTCACCGTGTGTGGGCTGGAGATCGCGGCGGCGTTCTTCCGCGCGCTGGACGCGCAGGCGGTGATCGAGCCGATCGCCCGCGACGGCGATCGCGTGGCCCCCGGCAGCGATCTGATGCGGGTGACGGGCAATGCACGCGCGTTGCTGACCGCGGAGCGATCCGCGCTCAATACCGTGCAGCATCTGTCGGGGATCGCGACGCTGACGCGCCGCTATGTCGACCGGATCGAGGGAACGGGCGCGACATTGCTCGACACGCGCAAGACGATCCCGGGGCTGCGGCGGCTGGAGAAATATGCCACCCGTACCGGCGGCGCGCGCAATCACCGGATGGGATTGTGGGACGCGGCGATGATCAAGGACAATCACGTCGCGGTCGCAGGCGGGGTCGGGCCGGCCGCCGCGCTCGCCAAGGCGGCCGGGATCGCGGACATCATCGTGGAGGTCGACCGCGTCGATCAGATCGCGCCCGCGATCGCGGCGGGGGCGACGCATCTGCTGCTGGACAATATGCCGCCCGCGGTGTTGCGTGAAGCGGTGGCGCTGGTGGCCGGGCGCGTGCCGACCGAGGCGTCGGGCGGCGTCACGCTGGACACGATCCGCGGCATTGCGGAGACGGGGGTGACCTTCGTCAGCGTCGGGCGGATCACGCAATCGGCGCCGGCATCCGACATCGGTCTCGATTTCGCCGAAGTGTGAGCGGGCGGACTTGCGTCCATGTCGTTGCGCGCGCAGGGGAAGAGCGTGAGCAGCGACGGGAAGAGACAGTGACGCGACGACCAGTAACGCCGCGACCGACAACGCGAGTGGCATCCATCGTTCGATATGGCGTCGCGCTCGGGCTGGCGGCGATGGTGTTGCCCGGCACCGCGGTGGCGCAGGCGCTGTCATGCACCGTGCCCGGCCGGGTGCCGCTGCCCCGCCCGGACCTGCCGAACGAGCGCCAGCCAGCGCGGCGGCTGCCGATCGGCAGCTACACGCTCGCGATCAGCTGGAGCCCGGAATATTGCCGCACGCGCGGCCGTCAGCCGGTGGCGCAGTTCCAGTGCGGCAGCGGCAACCGCTTCGGTTTCGTGCTGCACGGACTGTGGCCGGACGGCTATGGCAAGGAATGGCCGCAATATTGCCGCGCCACCCCGATCCTGCCGCGGCAGGTGATCCGTCGCAACATGTGCGCGACGCCCTCGCCGCAACTCCTCCAGCACGAATGGGCCAAGCACGGGACGTGCATGGCGGGCTATACCCCGCAACGCTATTTCGCGCAGTCGACGGGCATGTTCGCGCGGCTGCGCTATCCGGACATGGAGGCGCTGTCGCGCATGCCGACGACCGCCGGGCGGCTGGCCGAGGCGATCGCGCGCGCCAACCCGGGGCTGGGCGCGGACATGATGCGGATCACGACCACGCGGCAGGGCTGGCTGGACGAGGTGTGGCTGTGCCTAGACAAGCGCTTCCGCTACGCGCGCTGTCCCGGTCATCAGGGCGGGGTGGCGCCGTCGACGACGGTGCGGATCTGGCGCGCGCGGGATTGAGGCGCGGCGGCGCGGGTCAGCGCTTGCGCGTCAGTTCCCGCATCGCATCGTCCAGCCCCGCCAGCGTCAGCGGGTACATGCGGTCGGTCATCAGCTCGCGGATGATCTTCACCGACTGCGAATAGCCCCATTGCGTCTGCGCCACGGGGTTGAGCCATACCGCGGCCGGATAGGTATTGGTCAGCCGCTGCATCCACACCGCACCGGCTTCCTCGTTGAAATGTTCGACCGAGCCGCCGGGATGGGTGATCTCATACGGGCTCATCGATGCATCGCCGACGAACACCAGCTTGTAATCGTGCCCGTATTTGTGGAGCACGTCCCATAGCGGCGTGCGCTCCTGGAAGCGGCGCTTGTTGTCCTTCCACACGCCCTCATACGGGCAATTGTGGAAGTAGAAGAATTCGAGGTTCTTGAACTCCGCGGTCGCGGCGGAGAACAATTCCTCCACCAGCTTGATGAACGGGTCCATCGATCCGCCGACGTCGAGGAACAGCAGCAGCTTGACCGCATTGCGCCGCTCCGCGCGCATATGGACGTCGAGCCAGCCCTGCCGTGCGGTGCCGTCGATCGTGGCGTCGATATCCAGCTCGTCCGCCGCGCCCTCGCGCGCGAACTTGCGCAGGCGGCGCAGCGCGATCTTGATGTTGCGCGTGCCCAGCTCGCGCGTGCTATCCAGATTGCGGAACTCGCGCTGGTCCCACACCTTGATCGCGCGCTTCTCCTTCGATTCGCCGCCGATCCGCACGCCTTCGGGATTGTAGCCGGAATTGCCATAGGGGCTGGTGCCGCCGGTGCCGACCCATTTGTTGCCGCCCTGATGACGCTTCTGCTGCTCCTCCAGCCGCTTCTTGAGCGTGTCCATGATCTCTTCCCAGGAGCCGAGCGACTTGATCGCCTCCATCTCCTCGGGCGTGAGATACTTTTCCGCGATCGCCTTCAGCCAGTCCTCGGGGATCTCCGCGCCTTCCTGCGCGAAGCTGGTTTCCAGCCCCTTGAACACCTTGGCGAAGACCTGGTCGAACTTGTCGAGCAGCCCTTCGTCCTTCACGTACACCGCGCGGCTGAGGAAATAGAAATCCTCCGGCGAGCGGTCGATCACATCGGCCTGCAACGCTTCCAGCAGGATCAGATGCTCCTTCATGCTGGCGGGGATGCCGGCGGAGCGCAGCTCGTCGAGAAAAGCCAGGAACATGGGGGCATGATGCCTGCACCCGGCCCCCGTGTCGAGTTGCTATCGAAGACGCGGTTGGTTCACCGCGTCGCGAGCGCGGCCTCCGGCACATAGGCGTCGATCAGCGCGCCGACATCGTCGGGCCGGTCGCCGCTCAGCTCGCGCGCGGCATGGCCGTCGCCATAGATGAAGCCCTCGACCGGATAGACGCTGCTGCCCAGTCCGTCGCGGTCGCGATACCAGACCTTGACCTGGCTCCAGTCGTTGGCGGGCGAGACGTCGTGGAGCGTCACGTCCTGCTCGGCGTGACCGCGCGCGCCGTCGAGCCGCGACCAATTGGCGTGAGTGAGCATCACCACGCGTTTCTCGACGATGCGGCTGACCACGGCGACATGGCCCAGCTTCAGCTGCCCGCTGCGCGAGAAGACGATCACCGCGCCGACGCGCGGGCGGTGCCCGCGGCGGTAGCGGCCCTCCGCCTGATCCCACCACGTCCAGGCGTCGCCATAGATCTGGATACCCGACGCCTCGCGCGCGAAGGGAACGCACTGGCCGACATAGTCGAGCAGCGACGGCGCGGAGGCGGCATCGGCGGCGTGCGCACCGGCCAGCAGCAGTGCGGAGGCGATGATCGCGAGGGGGCGACGGAGGAGCGACATGGCGTTGATGCCGCGAACGCTAAAGCGAAAGCGTTGCCGCTTGGTTAACCCATGTTGGAAAGATGGTGCGCGATCACGCCGGGGTGCCGATGTCGCGCGATGGAGCGGCGCGTGCGCCGGCGGTCAGCGCGCGATCGGCGCGGCGCACCTCCGCCATGGCGCGCATGACGGCGAGCAGGAAGCGGTGATCCTGCCGCAGGAACCGTCGCGGCGTGGTGCCCAGCACGCGATCGGCATCGCGCAGGAAGTGCGACGCGTCGAAATAGGTCGGCGCGATGGCGCGATAATCCGCGGCGTCGCCCGCGTGCATCATACGCGAGAGCGAGCGCAGGAAGCGCGTGCGGATCAGCAACGTCTTGGGCGGGAACCCGAAATAGCGCGTCGACAGCCGCCGCAGCGCCGCCGGCGTCATGCCCAATTGAGCCGAGGCGGCGCCCAAGTCGCGTGTCGCATCGTCCGCGATCAGCCGTTGCAGGGCGACGATCGCGGCATCGTCCGGCGTCGCGGGCGCGGCGATCGCCAGCAGCATGTCGTCCAGGATCGGCTTGACGTCGGTGCTCCGGTTGCTGTCGCGCAGCCGCTGCATCGTGCGCTGGACCCATCCCGGCGGCAGCACGGTGTCGAGCGGGACGACGCTGTCGCGGTAGAGGTCGGCGCGCAGGTCGAACAGCCGCGCCCAGCCGAGTGGGGTGAGGTCGATGCCGACGGTCACGCCGCCGTGCGTCGTCATCCGCATCGCGCGGCTGGCGGTGCCGTAGAGCGCGGCCAGCGGCATCGGATCGTAGCGGCGCGGGCCGATCGTCAGCGCGATGGGATCGGGTGCCAGGATGAAGCGGAGCGCGGGCCACGACGGCAGCAGCCATGGCTGCACCCCGTCATGATGGTCGCGCTCCGAATCGAAGACATGATAATTGGCGACCAGGCCGCGTAGCGCGAGCGCCGGCATCTCGACGCGCAAGGCGGTGTGGGCGGGCAGTGCAAAGCGGTTCACGTCGACGCCGGGAGTCAGCGAACCGCTTTCGATCATACGTCACCTCACGCCGCACGGATACCCGTGTAGCGTGGTTAACGCCGGATGAACAATGTTGTTCGCGCTCGTGCGCGGAGGCGGTGTCAGCCCTTGTTCGCCTGCCGCTTGGCCATGAAGGCCAGCCGCTCGAACAGCATGACATCCTGCTCGTTCTTCAGCAGCGCGCCGTGGAGCGGCGGGATCGCCTTCGTCGGGTCACGGTTCTGGAGCACGTCGAGCGGCATGTCTTCGTGCAGCAGCAGCTTGAGCCAGTCGAGCAGCTCGCTGGTCGACGGCTTCTTTTTGAGCCCGGGCACCTCACGCACGTCGTAGAAGATGTCCATCGCCTTGGAGACGAGCATCTTCTGGATGCGGGGGAAATGGACGTCGACGATCGACTGCATCGTCTCGCGGTCCGGGAACTTGATATAGTGGAAGAAGCAGCGGCGCAGGAAAGCGTCGGGCAGCTCCTTCTCGTTGTTCGAGGTGATGACGACGATCGGGCGTTCGACCGCGCGCACCGTTTCCTTCGTCTCATAGACGTGGAATTCCATGCGATCGAGTTCCTGCAACAGGTCGTTGGGGAATTCGATATCGGCCTTGTCGATCTCATCGATCAGCAGCACGGCGGGCTTGTCGCGCTGGAACGCCTCCCACAACTTGCCCTTGCGGATATAGTTGGCGATGTCGTGGACGCGCTCGTCGCCCAACTGGCCGTCGCGCAGGCGCGCGACCGCGTCATATTCGTACAGGCCCTGCTGCGCCTTGGTGGTGGACTTGACGTTCCACTCGATCAGGTCGGTGCCGACCGCCTTGGCGATCTCATAGGCGAGCACGGTCTTGCCGGTGCCGGGCTCGCCCTTGACCAGCAGCGGGCGGCGCAGCGTCACCGCGGCATTGACCGCGACCTTCAGGTCATCGGTCGCGACATAATTCTGCGTGCCCTCGAACCGCTGCATAGCCTCTTCCCGTCGTCGTCTCGAATAACGGGTATGGTGTAGCGTGAGGGATCGCCGCAGCGCAAGCGGCGGGTTACAGGTGCGCGCGTGCCTCGGCACGCGCGGCGAGCAGGTGCCACAGCCCGCGGTGCTGGGCCAGCATCTGCTGCGCGCCGAACGCCATCGCGCGCTCGACCGGCGGGGTGGCGGCGACCGCCTCGACGAAGGCCTGCGCGGCGAGCGCGGTGGTGGAGAAATCGACCGCCACGGGCAGGCCGACGCGATCGCTGGTGGTGTCCAGCACGCGCCGCACCGCCGACCAGTCGAGCACGAAGGCGAGCGCGGTGCCGGTGGCGCAGCCGTTACGGTCGGACCGCGCCAGCATCTCCAGCGTGTTGCGCTGCCCCAGGATCGCCGCCTGCGATGCCGCCTGATTGGGCGTGGAGGGGAGGGGGCCGACCGCGGAGGCGAGGCGGATCAGCATCGCGCGTTCCGCCGTCATCGCCGTGGCGGCAGACGTCAGCCAGTCGCGCGCCGCGCTGTCGCTGGTGCCGGCCATCGCCTGATCGACGATGCCGGGAAAGGCGCCATGGACGACCGACAAGGCGTGGACCGCATCGGTCAGGTCGCGCAGCGTCGCGGTGGCGGTCGCGAGGCCGCTCGCATGTGGCGAGGCGGCGGTGCCGTCCGCGGCGACCAGCGCCAGGATCGTGGCCGCCGCACCGACCGGCTTCAGCCCGACGTTACCCACTATCGTCGCCATCGTCGCGCCTCCCGATCGCCAAGCTTGCGAGAACCGGAAAGCGACCCCCGCATCCCGTGGCGCCAGCGATAGCAAGGCGACGTAAATGGGAAGTTTATGTCGGAATTTTTTACAATCCGGCATTGGCCGTCGCAGGGTGCGTCACCCCTTGAGCCGGGGTGACGCTACGGCGCAGGGCCTTACTGATCCAGGAACGACCGCATCTTGCGGCTGCGGCTGGGGTGCTTCAGCTTGCGCAGCGCCTTGGCCTCGATCTGGCGGATGCGCTCGCGGGTCACGCTGAACTGCTGCCCGACTTCCTCCAGCGTGTGGTCGGTGTTCATCCCGATGCCGAAGCGCATGCGCAGCACGCGCTCCTCGCGCGGGGTGAGTGAGGCGAGCACGCGGGTGACGGTCTCCTTCAGGTTCGCCTGGATCGCGGCATCGACCGGGATCACCGCATTCTTGTCCTCGATGAAGTCACCCAGATGCGAATCCTCCTCGTCGCCGATCGGCGTTTCGAGCGAGATCGGCTCCTTGGCGATCTTCATCACCTTCCGCACCTTTTCCAAAGGCATGGACAGGCGCTCGGCCATTTCCTCCGGCGTCGGCTCGCGGCCCTGCTCGTGGAGGAATTGGCGGCTGGTGCGGACCAGCTTGTTGATCGTCTCGATCATATGGACCGGGATGCGGATGGTGCGCGCCTGATCGGCGATCGAGCGCGTGATCGCCTGCCGGATCCACCAGGTGGCATAGGTCGAGAACTTGTAGCCGCGGCGGTACTCGAACTTGTCCACCGCCTTCATCAGGCCGATGTTGCCCTCCTGGATCAGGTCCAGGAACTGCAAGCCACGGTTGGTGTACTTCTTGGCGATCGAGATGACGAGGCGCAGGTTGGCCTCGACCATCTCCTTCTTGGCGATGCGCGCCTCGCGCTCGGCCTTTTGCACCATATTGACGATGCGGCGGAACTCGCTCAGCGCCATGCCGGTCTGCTGCGAGATCTCGCTGATCTCGGTGCGGATGCGATCGACCGCAGCGACCTCGTTGGTCGCAAACGCGGCCCACTTCTTGTCCAGTCCGGCGACCGAGGACAGGAAACCCTCGTCCAGTTCGTGACCCATATAGCGGTCGAGGAAATCCTTGCGGTTCACCTTGTGCCGCTCCGCCAGCCGCAGCATCTGCCCGCCCAGCGCAGTCAACCGGCGATTGTAGCTGTAGAGCTGGTCGACGAGATATTCGATCTTGGTCTGGTGGAACTGGACGCTCTCCACCTCCGCGGTCAGATCCTCGCGCAGCTTCTGATACTTGCGCTCCTCCGCCGCGGACAGCCCGTCGCCGGACGTCATCGCGAACAGCCGACTCTCCTGCATCTTGGAGAATTTGCGGTAGATGGCGGTAATGTTGGCGAACTTCTCCAGCGCCTGCGGCTTGAGCGTCTCCTCCATCTGCGCGAGGCTGAGGGTATTGTCCTCCTCCTCGTCGTCGGACGGGCGCGGCGCACGACGCTCGGTCATGTCGTCCTCGTCGTCGGCCGACACCTCCTCCGGCTCGTCCTCCTCCTTGAACTGCGGACCGGCGTTGGATGCGCTGATCTCGCCATTGTCGTCCTCGGCGCCCTCGACCTGCTCGGCCGACGGACCCTTGGACAGCATCGCGTCGAGATCGACGATCTCGCGCAGCTGCATCGTGCCTTCGTTGAGCGCGGTGGACCAGTCGATGATCGCGTTGAACGTGATCGGGCTTTCGCACAGCCCCAGGATCATCGTGTCGCGCCCGGCCTCGATCCGCTTGGCGATCGCGATCTCGCCCTCGCGCGACAGCAGCTCCACGGCCCCCATCTCGCGCAGGTACATGCGGACGGGATCGTCGGTGCGATCGACCGTCTCCTTCTTCTTCTCAACGACGGGGGCGGAGCCGTCGGCCTCGGTATCGGAGGATTCCGTATCCTCGTCGTCGGCGCGCTCCTCGGTCTCGCCGTCCTCGCCCGCTTCCTCGTTCTCGACGATGTTGACGCCCATCTCGTTGAGCGCGGACATGATGTCCTCAAGCTGGTCGGAGGACATCTGGTCCTGCGGCAGCGCCTCGTTGAGCTGGTCGTAGGTGATGTACCCGCGCTTCTTGGCGCGCGCGATCAACTTCTTGACGTTCGCGTCGTTCAGGTCGATCAGCGGGGCATCGGCCACTTCCGCGCCATCCTCAGCCACGCCACCGTTCATCTTCGCCATCAATCGTCCTCGGGTCCAAGCGCGCGGGCGTCTTCGTTCGCCTGCACGAGATTTGCAAGACGCTCGTCCAGCGCCCGCTGTTCATTCACCAATGCCACCTGTCGTTCGAACGCCTCGTCGGTGAAGCGCGACTGCATCGCGGAGGTGGCCTCCGCCAATGCCGCATCCACCTCCGGCCGGGTGACCAGAATCGCGATCGCCTCGTCGAGGTCCGCACGGGCCTGCGTCATGTCGCCATCGGCGCGCGTGAACGAATAGGGCATCGTATCGGCTCTCAAAAGATCGTGCGCGACCGTATCGAAACCGGACCGCGCCAATATGGTGACGAGCCGCCCGCTATCAAGCGTGCCGTCGCGCCGGTCCTCCAGCGCCACGTCCACCACCGCCTCGAACAGGCGGCCGAGCGCGCCGTCGGCCAGCTTCAGGCTGCCCAGCACCTCCATATGGCGCGCGATCTCCGCCGGGTGCCGGATCAGTCCGGCGAGCACCGCCTTGGCCAGCACGCGATCGATCCCGCCGGCGGCACGCACCTTCTTGGCATCCTCCGTGACCGGCGGGGGAGGGGGCGTCCATTTCTGTCCCGGGCGGCGCTGCGCCATCGGGTAGAAGGGCTGGCGCTGCTGGAAATTGTTGCCGGGGCGGTTGCGCGCGAACTGTTCGTCGAAGCGGTGGCGGAACTCGGCCTGATATTCGCCCTTCACCGACGGATCGGCGATCGACTGCGCCAGTTCCGACAGGCGCCGCTTGAGGCCGGCGCGCTGCTCGGGCGTGTTGAGCGGTTCGGCGGCGAGTTCATGCTTCCACAGCCGGTCGACCAGCGGCTCGGCCTCGCGCACCAGCGCCTCGAACGCGGCGGCGCCCTTGGCGCGCATCAGGTCGTCGGGATCCTGCCCGTCCGGCAGCGTGACGAAGGCGAGGCTGCGCCCGGGTGCCAGCATCGGCAGCGCACGATGCGCGGCGCGGATCGCGGCCTTCTGTCCCGCGGTGTCGCCATCGAGGCAGACGACCGGCACATCGACGACACGCCACAGTCGCTCCAGCTGCGCCTCGGTCAGCGCGGTGCCGAGCGGCGCGACCGCCTCTCCGACGCCGCCCTGCGCCAGCGCGATCGCGTCCATATAGCCCTCGACCACGAACAGCCGGTCCGCCTTGCGCGCGGCCGGCGCGGCGCGGTCGAGGTTGTAGAGCGTGCGCCCCTTGTCGAAGAGCGGGGTGTCGGGGGAGTTGAGGTATTTCGGCTCGCCCTCTCCGATGATCCGCCCGCCGAACGCGATCACGCGCCCGCGCGGATCGCGGATCGGGATCATCAGGCGGCCGCGGAACCGGTCATAGGGTTCCTTGCCCTCGACCTGGATCAGCAACCCCGCCTCGATCAGCATGGCGTCGCCAAAATCCTTCAGCGCGGCGCGTAGCCGGGTGCGCGAATCGGGGGCGTAGCCGATGCCGAACGCCTTGGCGCTCGCGGGCGTCACGCCGCGGCGATCGAGGAGAGCACGTGCCTCCGCGCCGTCGATCGCGCCCAGTTGCTGGACGAAGAAATCGGCCGCGGCGTGCATCACGTCGTGGAGCGACTTCGCCTTTTCGGCGCGCTTCGCGGCGTGGCGGTCCTGCGCGGGCACCTCCATCCCGGCGGCGGCGGCGAGTTCCTTCACCGCATCCATGAAGGGCAGGCCCTGATGATCGGTCAGCCAGCGGATCGCATCGCCGTGCGCCGAACAGCCGAAACAATGATAGAAGCCCTTGTCGTCGTTGACGTAGAAGCTGGGCGTCTTCTCGTTATGGAAGGGGCAGCAGCCCTTCATCTCGCGCCCGGCGCGGGTCAGCTTCACCGTCTTGCCCAACAGCGCCGACAGCGAGGTACGCGCGCGCAATTCGTCGAGGAAGGCGGGAGTGAGGCTCACGCGCGATTGTAACGTGACGTTACATCGTATGTGCGAAAGTTGCAATGATTCTGTTCGCGCGAAGACGCGAAGACGCGAAGGGGTTTGGGTTCACGCGGAGGCGCGGAGACGCGGAGAGTGGCGCGCGCGGCATGGTCCCGGGCCGCGCCAGCGGCTCAACATCCGGACAGCTTGACGCCGTCATTGCGCTGACGCGCTACCACGCCCCGCACGCAACCCCTCCGCGTCTCCGCGTCTTCGCGTGAACCTACGACAGTGCCGCCTTCACCAGCCCCGACGCCTTGCTCATGTCCAGCGTCGCCGCATGACGTGCCTTCAGTTCGGCCATGACGCGGCCCATGTCCTTCATGCCGCTCGCGCCCAGGTCAGCCTTGATCGCCTCGATCGCGGCCTTGGTGTCCTCCTCGCTCATCTGCGCGGGCAGGAAGCGTTCGATTACCGCGACCTCGGCGGCCTCGGCGGCGGCGAGTTCGGCGCGGCCGCCCTGTTCGTACATGGCGATCGATTCGCGGCGCTGTTTCACCATCTTCTGAAGCACTTCGATCACCAGCGCATCGTCGTTCGCGGGCGCGCCGCCGGTGCGTGCCTCGATGTCGCGGTTCTTCACCGCGGCCTGGATCAGGCCGATCGCGGCGCGGGTTTCCTTGTCGCCGGCCTTCATGGCGGCGATCTGGGCTTGCTTGATGTCGTCTCGAATCATGCGCACCCGGATAGCGATGCTGAACGGTTGACGCGAGGGGGCCGGGACACTAGCGGGCGGGGCTTAGCGACATTGCTGCAAACCAACCTGAGGAGTGCTTGCCCACCATGGCCGAGCCCGACATTTCGCGCGTCCCGCAACCGGAGGGGGCCACCGGCGTCCTCGTCCTGGCGAGTGGCGAGGTGGCATGGGGCCGTGGCTTCGGCGCCGAGGGCGCGGCGGTGGGCGAGGTGTGCTTCCACACCGCGATGACCGGCTATCAGGAAATCATGACCGATCCGTCGTTTGCGGGTCAGATCATCACCTTCACCTTCCCGCATATCGGCAATGTCGGCGCCAACCCGGACGACGTGGAGGCGGACAATCCGCACGCGCTGGGGATGATCGTGCGCGAGGATCCGACCGCGCCGTCGAACTTCCGCGCGATGGAGAATCTCGACGGCTGGATGAAGCGGCACACGCGCATCGGCCTCGCCGGCATCGACACCCGCGCGCTGACGCGGCGCATCCGCGGCGGCGGCGCGCCCAACGGCGTGGTGGCGCATTCGCCCGAGGGCACTTTCGACCTCCCCGCGCTGCTGGCGATGGCGCGCGGCTGGCCGGGGCTGGAGGGGATGGACCTCGCCAAGGACGTGACGCGCGAGACGCACGGGACGTGGGAGGGCGGCATCTGGCGGCTCGGTTTCGGGTTCGATGTTGGCGATGGTGCCGTGGAAGCGGGGCAGAGCAGCGATCGTCCGCATGTCGTTGCGATCGACTATGGCAGCAAGTTTAATATCTTCCGAAACATTGTTCAGGCTGGGGCTAAAGTGTCCGTCGTGCCTGCGCAAGCGACGTTCGACGAGATCATGGCGCTGGAGCCGGACGGCATCTTCCTGTCCAACGGCCCCGGCGATCCTGCTGCTACCGGCGAATATGCGGTGCCGGTGATCCAGAAGCTGCTGGAGACGGGCAAGCCGCTGTTCGGCATCTGTCTGGGACACCAACTGCTGGGGCTGGCAGTGGGGGCGAGGACCACCAAGATGTTCCAGGGCCATCGTGGTGCCAACCATCCGGTCAAGCGGCTGTCGGACGGCGCGGTGGAAATCACCAGCATGAACCATGGCTTCGCGGTGGAACGCGACACGCTGCCGCAGAATGCGCGCGAGACGCATGTGTCGCTGTTCGACGGGTCGAATGCGGGGCTGGAGTTGACCGATCGGCCGGCGTTCAGCGTGCAATACCATCCGGAAGCGTCACCGGGGCCGCAGGACAGTTTCTATCTGTTCGAGCGCTTCGTGGGAACGCTGCGCGAAAACGGTCGCGTCAATCCAGCCAGGGATTGACGATGACGGCGTCGGTCCTCGCCATGTCCGAAACGTTCCGGGTGACCAGCGGGATGTCGCGCGCCACCGCCTGCGCGGCGATGAGCATGTCGCGCTCGCCGATCAGCATGCCCGATCGTTGGAGCCGCGCGCGCAGCGGCCCCCAGACGGCGGCGGCATTGGCGTCGAAATCGACGATCCGGTCGCTTAACCGGGTTAGCAGGTCGGCCACGAAGGCATCGAGTTCCGTGCGCCGCGATCCGTCCGCCAGCGCGACGCCGTATCGCATCTCCGCGAGCACGATCGACGAAAGCATGCAGTCGGAAAGGTTGTCGGCGAACCAGCGGCGTACCCGCTCGTCGGGGCGCGGCCGCGACAATTCGCTCCAGACGTTGGTGTCAACCAGCACCGAACACCTCCGCCTCGTCGTCGTGCGGACGGTCGATCACGTCGAGTGTCGCGCCGTTGGCGGTGCGGATCAGGTGATCGACGAAGGCGTCGCTGGACATGGCGCGCACCTGCGCTGCCCGATCGTTCGCGGCAGGCGGGTAGCTGCGCTCCAGCAGCGCGCGCAACTCGGCCTCCAACGATCGTCCGTTGCGGGCAGCCTCCAGCCGCGCGCTCTGCTTCACCGCGTCGTCAAGATTGCGGATAGTGACGCTGCCCACTTTCTCTCTCCAGTGATTGCACTGCAATCAACGTATGCAACGAGATCGATATAGCAATGCCCAAACGCACCGACATCTCCTCCATCCTCGTCATCGGCGCGGGTCCGATCATCATCGGGCAGGCGTGCGAGTTCGATTATTCGGGCACGCAGGCGATCAAGGCGCTCAAGGAAGAGGGCTATCGCATCGTCCTGGTCAATTCGAACCCGGCGACGATCATGACCGATCCCGAGCTGGCCGACGCGACGTATGTCGAGCCGATCACGCCCGATGTTGTCGCAAAGATCATCGAACGTGAGCGGCCCGACGCGGTTCTTCCCACGATGGGGGGGCAAACCGCGCTCAACACCGCGCTGGCGTTGTTCCGCGACGGCACGCTGGAGAAGTTCGGCGTCCAGATGATCGGCGCCGATGCGGAGGCGATCGACAAGGCCGAGGACCGGCTGAAGTTCCGCGATGCGATGGACAAGATCGGGCTGGAAAGCGCGCGCAGCCATATCGCGCATACCGAGGCCGAGGCGCTCGACGGGCTGGAGAAGGTCGGGCTGCCCGCGATCATCCGCCCCAGCTTCACGCTGGGCGGGACAGGCGGCGGCGTCGCGTACAATCGCGAGGAGTTCCTGGAGATCGTCCGCAAGGGGCTGGACGCATCGCCCACCACCGAGGTGCTGATCGAGGAGTCGCTGCTCGGGTGGAAGGAATATGAGATGGAGGTGGTCCGCGACCGCGCGGACAATTGCATCATCATCTGCTCGATCGAGAATGTCGATCCGATGGGCGTCCATACGGGCGATTCCATCACGGTCGCGCCCGCGCTGACGCTGACCGACAAGGAATACCAGATCATGCGCAACGCCAGCATCGCGGTGCTGCGCGAAATCGGCGTCGAAACAGGCGGTTCCAACGTCCAGTTCGCGGTCAATCCGAAGGACGGCCGGCTGATCGTGATCGAGATGAACCCGCGCGTGTCGCGCTCCTCGGCGCTGGCGTCCAAGGCGACCGGCTTCCCGATCGCCAAGGTCGCGGCGAAGCTGGCGGTCGGCTACACGCTCGACGAGATCGAGAACGACATCACCGGCGCGACGCCGGCGTCGTTCGAGCCGACCATCGACTATGTCGTGACCAAGATCCCGCGCTTCGCGTTCGAGAAGTTCAAGGGCGCGCAGGCGACGCTGGGCACCGCGATGAAGAGCGTCGGTGAGGTGATGGCGATCGGCCGCAACATCCACGAATCGATGCAGAAGGCGCTGCGCGGGCTGGAGACCGGGCTGTCCGGCTTCAACAATGTCGAGCGGCTGGTGGGCGCGCCGCGCGCGGAGATCGAGGCGGCGCTCGCCTCGCCAACCCCGGACCGGCTGCTGGTGGCGGCGCAGGCGTTGCGCGAGGGCTTCACCGTCGCCGAGGTGAACGCGATCGCGAAGTTCGACCCCTGGTTCATCGAGCGGATCGCCGAGATCATCGGGGCCGAGCGCGAGGTGATGAAGGACGGCCTGCCGATCGAGGCGGCGGGGATGCGCCGGCTGAAGGCGATGGGCTTCAGCGACAAGCGCCTCGCGTGGCTGGCGCTGCAATCCGCCAACCTGCGCGGCATGGAGCGCGGGATCGCGCGTGGTTCCGGGCTGATCCACGAGGCGGTCAGGGCGATGACCGGCGGCGTGACCGAGGAGGAGGTGCGCGAGCATCGCCTGAAGCTGGGCGTGCGCCCGGTGTTCAAGCGGATCGACACCTGCGCCGCGGAGTTCGACGCGAAGACGCCGTATATGTATTCGACCTATGAGGCGCCCAGTTTTACCTCAGGCAGCTTCGGCGAGCCGGAGAACGAGGCGCAGCCATCGGAGCGGCGCAAGATCGTGATCCTGGGCGGCGGGCCGAACCGGATCGGGCAGGGGATCGAGTTCGATTATTGCTGCTGCCATGCCTGTTTCGCGCTGGTGGATGCCGGATTCGAGACGATCATGGTCAATTGCAACCCGGAGACGGTGTCGACCGATTACGACACGTCGGATCGCCTGTATTTCGAGCCGCTGACCGCGGAGGACGTGCTGGAGATCCTGCATGTCGAGCAACAGGCCGGCGAGCTGGTCGGCGTGATCGTCCAGTTCGGCGGGCAGACGCCGCTGAACCTCGCGCGCGCGCTGGAGAAGGCGGGGATCCCGATCCTGGGCACCAGCCCGGATGCGATCGACCTGGCGGAAGACCGCGAACGGTTTGCCGCGCTGGTCAACCGGTTGAAGCTGCTCCAGCCCGCCAACGGCATCGCGCGCAGCCGCGACGAAGCGCTGAACGTCGCCAACCGCATCGGCTATCCGGTACTGATGCGGCCCAGCTATGTGCTGGGCGGGCGCGCGATGGAGATCGTCGACAGCGACCAGCAGCTGGAGAATTATATCCAGACCGCGGTGCAGGTGTCGGGCGACGCGCCGGTGCTGATCGACCAGTATCTGCGCGATGCGACCGAGGTGGATGTCGACGCGATCTGCGACGGCGACGACGTGGTGGTCGCGGGCGTGCTCCAGCATATCGAGGAGGCGGGGGTCCATTCGGGTGACAGCGCCTGTTCGATCCCGCCCTATTCGCTGCCCGCGGAGGTGATCGCGGAGATCGAGCGCCAGACCGAGGCGCTGGCGCGCGGGCTGGACGTCAAGGGCCTGATGAACATCCAGTTCGCGGTGAAGGACGGTCGGGTCTATCTGATCGAGGTGAACCCGCGAGCGTCGCGCACGGTGCCGTTCGTCGCCAAGGCGATCGGCGCGCCGATCGCGAAGATCGCGAGCCGCGTGATGGCGGGCGAGAAGCTGCGCGACCTGCCCGCGATTGACCGCCACATCGATTATTATGCGGTGAAGGAGGCGGTGTTCCCGTTCACGCGCTTTCCGGGCATCGATCCGGTGCTGTCGCCGGAGATGAAGAGCACGGGCGAAGTGATGGGGATTTCGCACGATTTCACCACCGCCTTCGCCAAGTCGCAGCTTGGCGCGGGCACCGTGCTGCCGACCGGGGGCGCGGTGTTCGTCAGCGTCAAGGACGGCGACAAGGACGCGATCGTCCCCGCGGTCAGCGCGCTGGTCGAGGCCGGGTTCGCGATCGTCGCGACCGGGGGCACCGCGGATCACCTGTCGCGTGCCGGATTGCCGGTGGAGCGCGTCAACAAGGTGGCGCAGGGGCGGCCGCATATCGTCGACCGGATCAAGGACGGCGATATCGCGCTGATCTTCAACACCACCGAAGGCTGGCAGAGCCTGCAGGATTCGCAGCCGATCCGCGCGTCGGCGGTCAACGGCAAGGTGCCGTATTTCACCACCGCCTCCGCGGCGGTGCAGGCGGCGGACGCGATCCGTGCGGCGACGCGCGACGGGGCCGCGCGCAACCTTGAAGTGCGACCGCTACAGGCCTATTATTCGCAGCCGCACAACTGATCCCCACAGTTTCGGACAGTGCGGGCGGCCTCCCACCCGGGGGGCCGCCCGCTTGTCGGTTTTGGGGCCTGATTTTTGAAGGACTAGCGATGGCGACCGTCGACAAGATGCCGATGCTGCAGGAAGGCTATGAGAAGCTGACCGCGGACCTGAAGCGCCTGAAGACCGAACGCCCGCTGATCGTGGATGCGATCGAGGAAGCGCGCGCGCACGGCGACCTGTCGGAAAATGCCGAATATCATGCGGCGAAGGAGCGGCAGGGGCAGGTCGAGGCGTCGATCGCCGACATCGAGGACAAGCTGAGCCGCGCGCAGATCATCGATCCGCGCGACCTGTCGGGCGACAAGATCGTGTTCGGCGCGACCGTCACCCTGCTCGACGACGACGACAAGCCGGTGAAGTACCAGATCGTCGGCCAGACCGAGGCGGACGCGAAGACCGGACGCATCAGCTACAATTCACCGCTGGGCCGCGCGCTGATCGGGCGCAGCGTCGACGACGAGGTCGAGGTGTCGGTGCCGGCGGGCGACCGTTATTATGTGGTGTCGAAGATCGAGTTCATCTGACGTGCGCGCGCCGGGTGCGATCGCCGCTTGGCTCGGCGATCGTCGGCCGGTGGTGGTCGAGGATGGGCAATCCGGCGCGGAGGTCTTTCGCGTCGATGGCGATTGCTTCCTGAAGGTGGGCCGCGGCCCAGCGGCGCCACTGGTCGCCGACGAGGCGGCGCGGCTGGCGTGGCTGTCGGGTCGCGTACCCGCGGCGCGCATCGTCGCGGCGGTCGAGGAGTAGGGCGCGGCGTGGCTGCTGACGTCCGCGCTGCACGGCCTGTCGGCGGGCGATTACATCAAGGCGGATCGGCGGCGCGCGGTAGCGGTGGCGCAGGCGCTCGCCGCCTTTCTGCAACGGCTGCATGCGGTGCCGGTCGACGATTGTCCGTTCGATTCGAGCGTGGCGGCATGGCTGCCGGTCGTCCGGCGGCTGGTCGCGAAGGGGCAGATCGACGTCGAGGATTTTGACGATGAGCATGCCGGCTGGAGCGCGGCGCGCGTCCTGGCCAAGGTGGAGGCGCTGGCGGGGCATGCGCGCGGGCGGGTGGTGGTGCACGGCGACTTCTCGCTCGGCAACGTCATCTTGGGCGATGACGGCACGATCGCAGGGTGCATCGATGTCGGGCGGCTGGGGGTCGGCGATCCATATCGCGACATCTTCATCGGCTGGCGCGATCTCGGCGGGTTCGGCGCCGAGGCGCAGCGCGCGTTCCTGACCGCGCTGGGGATCGACGAGCTGGACGAGACGCGGCGCGAGTTGCACCGCGCGCTGGACGAGCTGTTTTAAGGCCCGGCACAATCACCCCGGACTCGTTCGGAACCGATACAAAAATCCAGTCTCTTTCTGTTCCCCGGCGAAGGCCGGGGTCTAGTCGCGAGTGGTTCCAGCATCTTACGAGCCGAACGACACTGGACCCCGGCCGTCGCCGGGGAACAAGTTCGGCATGACGTCCAGAGATCTTGCAACGGTTCCAGCCTTGCCGGGGTGCTGGAATTACGCCCCCGGCTTCGCCAGCAGGTCCGGCTCCAGCAGGCGGTGGAGGTGGACGACGACGTATTTCATCTCGGCATCGTCGACGGTGCGCTGCGCGGCGGCGCGCCATGCCTTTTCGGCGCTGGCATAATCGGGGTAGATGCCGACGACCTCGATCGACGTCAGGTCGTCGAATCCCAGCGTGCGCGGATCGCTGACGCGACCGCCGAAGACCAGATGCAGCTTGCTCATGCGCGGGCTCCTTGGGGAAGAGACAGGTCGGATGCCGTCCGCCACCGCTCGATACGGCAGAGCCGGCGCGCGACGAAGCGATCGTCGTGCGCCGGCTCTCCTCGATCGTCCCGTGGCGGACGTCATCCGTCGATGCCCGCATTAGCGTCGGCCGCGACGATTTTGAAGGGGGCGGATCAGGCACCGGTGGCGGCGTCGCCCTTCACCTGTTCCTTGCCCGCCTGCGCCGCGGCGGCGCCCGCGGTCGTCGCGGCCTTCAGCACGCCCTGGAACAGCGAGCGCGCCTGGTCCTTCGCCGCGCCCTTGTTCAGCCCGAGATTGTCGAGCTCGGCGCGGCCCGCCTCCTTTGCCGCCGCGATCGCGGCGACGGTGGCCGCGCTGACCTTCTTGCCGACGGGGGCGAGCAGGTCCTTCTCGCGCTGGCTGCGCGGGATCACCGCGGCGACGAGCGCGCCGAGCGCCAGCCCGCCGACGACGAGGCCCAGCGGGTTGGTCTCGATCGCGTCCGCCGCGACATGCGCGGCGTCGCTGGCCTTCTCGCGGGTGGCGTCATAGGCGGCGGTCGCCTTGTCGCGCGCGGTGTCGATGCCGTCGCGCAGGCGCCCATGATGGTCGTTCTGGGTATCGTTGTCGGTCATGATCCATTCCTTTCGGGCGGACGGACGAAAAGGGTGTTCAGGCCTTGCCGCGCAACCGGCGCAACAGGCCCGCGATACGTTTGCGGTTGAGCACCGCGAGGGCGAGCGCGCCGGCGCCCGCGATCGCGGCGGGGTTGCGGCGCGCGGCGTCGAGCGAGGCTTGCGCCGCGCGCGCGCCGCCATCGCTGACCTCCGCCAGAGCGACGCGCGCCAGCTTCTCGGGCGCGAGTTCGCTTTGCAGCGCCTCGACGGTGCCGTTGAGCCGCGAGCGGGCGGCGAGCGCGCGGGCCTCCGCTGCCTCCACCTCGCTCATCGCGACAGCCTCGACTTGCCGGCGAAGGCCAGCGCCGCCGCCGCCGCGAGCGTCGCGCCGATGACGATCAGCGTCGCGAAACCCGGCCCCACCAGCGTCGCCAGCGACAGGATCAGCCCCACTAGCAACGCGATCAGCGCCGCCAGCGCGAGCACGCCCGCGACCGCGAAATAGATCGCGGCGGTGCGATAGCGCGTCACCGCCGCGCCCGCCTTCGCCTTGGCGAGCGCGATCTCCGCGCGCGCCACTTCGCGCGCGTCGCCGGTCAGGCGGGAGACGAGATGGGGGATGCTGCGATCGTCCAGCACCGGCTCGCGCAGGTCCATCGATCAGGCGTCGCTCTGGTCGGGGCGCTGGTCGAGGCCGGAGGAGAGCAGGCGCGCGACGACGAAGCCCAACCCCGCGGCGACGCCGACGGCGACCGCCGGACTCTTTTTGACCAGCTCGCGGACGTCGGCGACCAGATCGTCGACGCTCTTCGAATCCACCGCGCTGGAAAAGCCCTGAACGCGATCGGCGGCCTGGCGCGCATATTGGCCATATTGCTCGCCCAGCTTCTCGTCGACCTGTGTGGCGGCGTCGGTCAGCATCGAGGAAAGCTGGCCCAGCGCGCTGGTCGCCCTCGCCTTGCCGTCCTCCGCGAACAGGCGCGCCTTGTCGCCGGCCTGCTCGCGTCCCTTGGCGACATTGTCGAGCAGCGCCTGCTTCGCGCCGGCGATGCCGTTGCCCTTGTCCCCGCTTTCGGGCGTGAAGGAGGCGGTCTCGCCCAGCGACGGTTCGGGCTGGAAGGTGGTGCCGGTCGGCGGCGGCGCGATGTCGCCGTCGGTCGTCGGGGTGATCGTGTCGCGATCCTGTTGGTCGGCCATCTGAATCCCTTTCATCTTCGAAGCGAAACAACCCGAGGACGCGGCGGCGGTTCCGCTGCCTGATCCTGGTGAACGCATCCGCGTCGCGCGTCCGGCAGCATTTGCGGCGACGCACCATGGCCGCTAAGGCGACCCCGTCCTGCCGCCATCGGCACCAAGATAGGGGGAACGTTACGTGACCGCAATCATCGACCTGCACGGCCGCCGCATCATCGACAGCCGCGGCAACCCGACCGTCGAGGTCGACGTGCTGCTGGAGGATGGCAGCTTCGGCCGCGCGGCGGTGCCCTCCGGCGCGTCGACCGGCGCGCACGAGGCGGTCGAGAAGCGCGACGGCGACAAGGCGAAATGGGGCGGCAAGGGCGTCGACCTGGCGGTCGATGCGGTCAACGACGAGATCGTCGACGCGGTGCTGGGCATGGATGCCGAGGACCAGATCGACATCGACCGCGCGATGATCGAGCTGGACGGCACCGAGAACAAGGGCCGGCTGGGCGCGAACGCGATCCTGGGCGTCAGCCTGGCGGTGGCGAAGGCGGCGGCGGATGCACGCGGGCTGCCGCTGTACCGCTATGTCGGCGGCGTGTCCGCGCATGTCCTGCCGGTGCCGATGATGAACATCATCAACGGCGGCGAACATGCCGACAATCCGATCGATTTTCAGGAATTCATGATCATGCCGGTCGGTGCGCCGACGCTGGCGGATGCGGTGCGCTGCGGCTCGGAAATTTTCCACACCTTGAAGAAGGGGCTGCACGACAAGGGGCTGGCGACCGCGGTGGGTGACGAGGGCGGGTTCGCGCCCAATCTGGCGAGCACCACCGACGCGCTCGACTTCATCATGAAGAGCATCGAGGCGGCGGGCTATACCCCGGGCGACGACGTGATGCTGGCGCTCGACTGCGCCGCGACCGAATTCTTCAAGGACGGCAAGTACGTCATCTCGGGCGAGAATCTGACGCTGGAGCCGGGGGCGATGGCGGAATATCTCGCCGATCTGGTCGCGCGCTACCCGATCCTGTCGATCGAGGACGGCATGGCCGAGGACGATTTCGAGGGCTGGAAGGCGCTGACCGATGCGGTCGGTGGGAAGGTCCAGCTGGTCGGCGACGATCTGTTCGTCACCAATCCGAAGCGGTTGCGCGACGGTATCTCGCGCGGGCTGGCCAATTCGCTGCTGGTGAAGGTCAACCAGATCGGCACGCTGACCGAGACGCTGGAGGCGATCCGCGTCGCGGAGCGCGCGGGCTATACCGCGGTCATGTCGCACCGTTCGGGCGAGACCGAGGATGCCACGATCGCCGATCTGGCGGTGGCGACCAACTGCGGACAGATCAAGACGGGTAGTCTCGCGCGCTCGGACCGGCTCGCAAAGTATAATCAACTGATTCGAATCGAGGAAGAATTGGGCGACATCGCGCATTATGCGGGTCGCGACGTGCTGCGCACGCGCTGATTTTCCCGCGATAACGCTTGCCAAGCGGCGGATGGCGCGCGAGGATCGCGCCATCATGCCGCGCAAGCACCATCCGCTCAAGGCCACGCTCCGCCGCGCGCTCGCGCCGGCGATGTTCGTGGCCGTGCTGACGTTCTTCGGTGCCTATGCGATGCTGGGGCCGAACGGCGTGCTGGCGCTGGGCGACTACAAGCGCCAGATCGTCCAGCGCGAGCGCGCCTATGCCGCGCTGGACCAGCGCCGCACGATGCTGAAGAACCGCGTCGCGCTGCTCGATCCGCGGCATGCCAACCCCGATATGGTCGATGAGCTGGTGCGCAAGGAACTGAACGTCGCGCACCCGGACGAGGTGATCGTTCCGCTGCAATAGGTGGGGCGAGTGCCCTCGTCACCCCGGGCTTGACCCGGGGTGCGTGGTGCCGCGTGCGCAACGATGACGGTGCGTGCGGCGCGATGGATGCCGGATCAAGTCCGGCATGACGGGGTGGACCTGTCTCCCTTCGTCATGCCGGGCTTGTCCCGGCATCCAGGGTTCCACGCGCCTCACACTTGACGGCGTGCGGGACCCTGGACCCCGCAACAAGTCCGGGGTGACGGGTGGGAGGGGATGTCCCGCGAAAAACTAAGGCGCCACCACCACGCAGCCGCCGCCGGCCTTCGCGCAGGCGCTCTGCGCCGCGGCGCGGGAGGGGAAGCCGGTGGCCTGGAGGCGGGTAAGGGTGCCGGCCTGGACGTAATCGGGCGAGCCGCCGGTACGTGCGCCGACGCGCGACCAGAGCGCGCGGGCGTTGCCGGCGTCGCGGAAGGCGCCGAGCTGGATGCGCCATGCACCACCCGTGGCGGCGGGCTTCGCGGCCGGCTTCGGCGCGGGATGGGGGGCTTGCGCCGTCTGGACCGTGGCCGAGGTCGCCGCCGGACGCGGCGCTCGGGGCGGGGTGACCATGGTCGGCGCGGGATAGGTCGCGCCGGGCACGCTGGAGGCGGGCACCGGCGTGGTGGCGATGCCGCGCGGCGGGAGCGCCGAGGGCGGGGTGGGGCGTGCCGGACCGGACGTCACCGTCGTCGGGCGCGCCGGATTGGGCGTGGCGGCGGCGACCTGTGCCGCGCGGCCGCGTGCCTCGATCTGCTGCGCCATGGCGATGCCTTCGCGGCGCTGCCCCTCGGGAATATAGCGGTCCATCTGCGCCAGCGTCTGCGATCCCTGCGGCAGTCCCTGCTGCGAGGAGCGCGTCACCAGCGCATAGGCGCGCGTCCAGTCGCGCGAGATACCGTCGCCGTTGAACAGCATGGTGCCCAGCACCAGCTCGGTGCGCTTCTCGTCGCGCGCGACCGACTTCTCCAGCCACGGCAGCGCCTCCGCCTTGCGCCCGTCCTGGAACAGTGCGAGGCCGTAATTGTCGACCGCCTGTTCATGCCCCTGGGCGGCGGCCTTGCGGAACCATTCGGTCGCCTGCGCCTGATCCGCGGGCACGCCGCGGCCGAGCTTGTATGCCTGGCCCAGGTTGAACTGCGCATCGGCATCGCCGCGCGTGGCGGGCGTGCGCCATTCGGCGACCGCCTTGGCATAGTCGCCGCGACCCCAGGCTTCGACGCCCGTCTTCACGTCGGCCCCCGCCGATACCGCCGTCAGCGCCAATGCCGCCAGTGCCACGCCACCCCAGACCTTCATCGAACCATCCCCACCGATACCCGCGGGCAACATGCCTTAGTTACCCCATGGGGCAAAGCCGTTAACCAATTCCTATCTGGGACAGCTGAACAGGCGCCGTTAACGGTTCGTCCACCCCGGCGTGGCATCCCGCTCCCAAGAAACAACGAGGAGCGCGAGCGTCGACATGCGCGTATTGGCGATGGCATCGCAAAAGGGCGGGTCGGGCAAGACCACGCTGTCGGGACATCTGGCGGTGCAGGCACAATTGGCCGGCGCCGGTCCCGTCGTGCTGATCGACATCGATCCGCAGGGGTCGCTGGCGGATTGGTGGAACGAGCGGCAGGACGAATATCCCGCCTTCGCGCAGACCACCGTCGCGCGCCTCGCCGCCGATCTGGAGACGCTGCGCCAGCAGGGGTTCAAGCTGGCCGTCATCGACACGCCGCCCGCGATCACGATGGCGATCCAGAGCGTGATCCAGGTCGCCGAGCTGATCGTGATCCCGACGCGCCCCAGCCCGCACGACCTGCGCGCGGTCGGCGCCACCGTCGACCTGTGCGACCGCTCCGGCAAGCCGCTGATCTTCGTCGTCAACGCGGCCACGCCCAAGGCGCGGATCACCAGCGACGCCGCGGTCGCGCTGTCGCAGCACGGCACCGTCGCGCCGATCACGATCCACCAGCGCACCGATTTCGCGGCGTCGATGATCGACGGGCGCACGGTGATGGAGGTCGATCCCAAGGGCAAGTCGGCGGCCGAGATCACCGAATTGTGGACCTATATCTCCGACCGGCTGGAAAAGAACTTTCGCCGCACCGTGTTCGCGCCGCCCAAGCCGGGGACGGCGGGCTACAGCTCGGTACGGCCGCAGGCGGGTGGCTTCGGCCGCCGGGTGGTGAACTGAGCCATGCTGAACTCGAAGCCGATGGCGTCGCTGACCTCCGGGTTGCTGGCGCGCAAGGGACAGGCACGGCCCGCGATGCGGCGCCAGGCGCCAACCTCGCTCACCGCCTTGCCGGGGGGCGCGGAGGAGGATCTGGGCTGGAACGACATGGGCTCGCCCGAGCCGGTCGTGCCTGCGCTGGTGCCCGAACCGTTGCCGCTGGTGCTGGAGGAGCGCGCGCAGCTCGTCGCCGCGCTGACGCCCGCGCCGGTCGCAACGCCGGTGGTGGTCGAGGCGCCCGTGGCGCGGGTGGCGGGTGGGCGCAAGGCCGCGTTCACGCTGCGGCTGGACGCGGATCGCCACTTGCGGCTGCGGCTGGCGAGCGCGGTGCGCGGGCGGTCCGCGCAACAGATCGTGACCGAGGCGCTCGACGCGCTGATCGGCACCATGCCCGAGGTGGATGCGCTGCAGGCGCAGCTGGCGGCGGGCGATACCAAGATCGTTCGGGGGGACTGAGCCGATGACCATTCGCACCATCGCCGGCGCGGGCATGTCCGCGCTGCTGCTGGCGGGCGCCGCCGTGACCGTGACGCACGGCGCCGCCCCCGCCGTGGCCAGCGCACGCGTCGACGCCAAGGCGCAGAAGAACGCCGCCGACAGCGCCGCCCGGGCGCAGAAGGCATTGGCGAAGAAGCAGTGGAACAAGGCGATCGGCTTTGCCGAGGATGCGGTGTCGCTGGACGGCGCCGACTCCGGCTATCGCACGCTGCTGGGCAATGCCTATCTGCGCGGCGGGCGCTTCGCCTCGGCGGAGCAGGCGTTCGCCGACGTGCTGACGCTGCGCCCCGACGATGGCACGATCGCGCTGAACCTGGCGCTGGCGCGGATCGCGAGCGGGCGCTGGGATGCGGCGCGCGAGACGCTGGATGCGCATAGCGCGGCGATCGCGCCGGCCGACCGCGGGCTGGCGCTGGCGCTGGCGGGCGATCCGGCGGGGGGCGTCGAGGTGCTGACCGCGGCGGCGCGCGGGCCGGCATCGGATGCGAAGACGCGGCAGAATCTCGCGCTGGCGCTGGCGCTGTCCGGGCGCTGGGCGGAGGCGCGCGCGATGGTCGCGATGGACATGGATGCGGGCGAGGTCGATCGCCGCATCGAGCAATGGGCGGCGTTCGCACGGCCGACCTCGGCGGCGGATCAGGTCGCGTCGCTGCTGGGCGTGACCCCGGCGGTCGATCCGGGGCAGCCGGTGGCGCTGGCGCTGGCGGGCGCGCCGCCGGTGGCGACCGCCTCGGTCGATGCCTTCATGCCGGGCCGCGCCGATGCGGCGGCGGAGGCCGCTCTGGTGTCGCGGGACGTGCCGCCGGTGGCGACCGCCGCGGTGGCCCCGGTCGAGACGGTGTCGGCACCGATCCCGATGATCGCGGCGCCCGACGCGTACAAGGTCGCGGCGGCGAAGCGGATGACCGCGACCGCGCGCGCGCCGATCGCGAAGGTGGCGGCCAAGGGCGATTGGGTGGTGCAGCTGGGCGCGTTCCAGAATGCCGGCGTGGCGAAGGACGGCTGGCATCGCGCGACGCGGCGGCTGCCCGCACTGGCGCAGCATCGCCCCAACGGGGTGAGCGCGTCGGTGAAGGGCGCGACCTTCTATCGCCTGTCGGTGGGCGGGTTCACCCGCGGCGACGCGGTGGCGCTGTGCCGCGGCTATCGGGCGAAGGGCGGCATGTGCTTCGTCCGCGCGACCGCGGGGGACCAGATGGCGGCATGGCTGCGCGCGCCGGGCAAGGCTGCGGTGCAGCTGGCGGCTAGGTAGTTCTAAGCCCCTCCCCTTCAGGGGAGGGGTTGGGGTGGGGCTGTCACGAGCTAAAAGCGACGGTCTCGGTGAGACATCGCTCCACCCCAACCCCTCCTCTAAAGAGGAGGGGCTAGTTTATCTCCCGCCCGCCCTTCCACATCGCCTTCACCCGGCCCTGCACCGGCAGGCCGTCGAACGGCGTATTTCCGGCCTGGCCCGGCAGCGTATCGGCGTCGATCCGCCACGGTGCGTGTTCGTCGATCAGGATCACGTCGCCCGGCATCCCCGGCGCCAGCGTCCCCGTCTCCAGCCCGAGCACCGACGCCGGCCCGGTCGCCAGCAGCGCGAACAGCCGCGGCAGCGACACATGGCCGTCGCGCACCAGCCCCAGCGACAGTGCGAGCAGCGTCGCCGCATCCGCCGCGCCGGCGGTGGCGTCGGCATAGGGGAGGCGCTTCTCCTCCGGCCCGCGCGGATCGTGGCCGGACGACAGCACGTCGATCGTCCCGTCCGCCAGCGCCGCCAGCGCCGCCTGGCGATCCGCCTCGCTGCGCAGCGGGGGCGAGAGGTGCGCGAAGGTGCGGAAATCGCTCATCGCGATATCCGACAGCAGCAGATAGGCGGGCGTGGTGCCGCAGGTGACGCGCACGCCGCGCGCCTTCGCCGCCTTCACCAGCGCGAAGCCGGCGGCCGTGGTGACGCAGCGCAAATGGAGCCGCGCACCGGTATCCTCCGCCAGCATCAGGTCGCGCGCGATCGCCAGCGCCTCCGCCAGCGCGGGCGCGGCGGGCAGGCCGAGCCGCGACGCGGTCTCGCCCGCGCTCGCCACCGCATCGCCGACCAGCCCGGCATCCTCGGCATGGGCCACGACGGTGATGTCGAGGTCGCGCGCATAGGCGAGCACGCGGTGCATGACGCCCGAATCCGCGATCCAGCGCCGCCCGGTCCCCACCGCCCGCGCGCCGGCCGAGCGGCACACCGCCATTTCGGCGAGATCGGTGCCCTGCAACCCGCGCGTGGCGGCGGCGATCGGGTGGATCCACAGGTCCGGGCGGCCGATCAGCGCGAGCCGCTGCACCGCGCCCGGCTCGTCGAGCACCGGCGACTGGTCGGGAAGGGGAGCGACGCGGACGATCCCGCCCGCGCGTGCCGCAGCGCGGTCGATCGTGCCGACGCCCAGGTCGACGATCCCCGGTGCCAGCAGCCGCCCGCCGCAGTCGACGATGCGCGCGTCGTGCGGACCGTCACCCTCGGTGATGACGCCGTCGACGATCAGCAGATCGCCGGCGCGCTCGCCGCCTGCCGGGCAGACGAGGCGCGCGTTGAACAGGAGAAGCGCGTCGCTCATGCCCAGCCCTCCACGCCGCGCGCCCTGCGCGTCAGCACGTCCAGACACGCCATCCGCACCGCGACCCCCATCGCCACCTGCTCGGTGATCGCGGAGCGTTCGACATGGTCGGCGACCGCCGAGTCGATCTCCACCCCGCGGTTCATCGGACCCGGGTGCATCACCAGCGCGCCGGGTGCGTAGCGCTCCAGCCGGTCGAGCGTCAGGCCGTAGCGCAGGTGATATTCGCGGATCGAGGGGACATAGCCGCCGGTCATCCGCTCGGTCTGGAGCCGGAGCATCATCACCACGTCGGCCCCGTCCATCGCGCGGTCGAAATCGGTGAAGGGGGTGACGCCGAACCGCTCGATCGCGGGCGGCATCAGCGTGGAGGGCGCACAGACGCGCACCTCCGCCGCCAGCGCGGTGAGCGCGAGGATGTTCGACCGCGCGACGCGGCTGTGGAGCAGGTCGCCGCAGATCACGACGCGCTTGTTGGCGATGCCGCCCAGCCGGCGGCGGATCGTCAGCGCGTCGAGCAGCGCCTGCGTCGGATGTTCGTGGCGGCCGTCGCCGGCGTTGAGCACCGGGCAGTCGACCTTGCCCGCGATCAGCCGCACCGCTCCGCTAGACATGTGCCGGATGACGATGACGTCGGCGCGCATCGCGTTGAGCGTCATCGCGGTGTCGATCAGCGTCTCGCCCTTCTTCACGCTCGACTGTGCGGCGTGCATGTTGACGACGTCGGCGCCGAGGCGCTTGCCCGCGATCTCGAAGCTCAGCAGCGTGCGCGTGCTGTTCTCGAAGAAGGCGTTGATCTGCGTGAAGCCCGCCAGCCGCCGGTCGGGGGTGGCGCGGGTCTTGTTCGCCTCTACCCACGTCTCCGCCTCGTCGAGGAGGAACATGATCTCGTGCGGCTGAAGCCCCTCGATCCCGGTGAGGTGACGGTGCGGAAAAACCGCGCCGCCGGGGATGAGGGTGGCGGGGCGATGATCGGAGCGCTGCATCGAACGGGGCGGGTAGCGGGGTGAAGCGGGCGGGGCAAGGGTGGGGGAGGGACGGCGGCTTTGACGATCGGCTCATGCTTGGCAGTATCTGCCCGACGGCCAGTGCCATCCTGCTCCCCGTCATTCCCGCGAAGGCGGGAATCCATATACGCAGGCCGCGCGGCTCGATCCGCGACCCTCAGCGTCAATGGATCCCCCGGACTCACGAAAGAAGTGCACCACCGATAGGGTGGTGGCGCGATGGGACACAGCTACAGGCAGCTCGGCCTTGACGAGCGGATGGAGATTGCGCGGCTTCGGGAGGCGGGCTGGTCATCGCGGCGGATCGGCGCGGCGATCGGGCGCTGCCACACGACGGTCAGCCGAGAGGTAAGTCGCAACAGCCGTGCGACCAGGGCCTGGCCTGGCGGCTATGCGCCAGCGCGCGCACGAACTGGCGCAGCGGCGACGACGATGGGACTGCCGCTTCAAGCTGGTGCGCCAACCGGACCTGCGGGACCAGGTGAGGCAAAGCCTTGCGATGGGACATTCGCCCGAGCAGATCGCCGGCCGGCTGGCGCGCGAGACGGGTCGCACCGTCATCAGCCACGAGTCAATCTACCGCTTCGTCTATCATCGCTCAGGCCAGAAGGATTACTGGCACCGCCTGCTGCCCCGCGCCAAGTCCCGGCGCGGTCGGTACCGCATGCAGGGCGGCAGCCCGGCCAGCTTCATCCGCCAGCGCCGCCCCCTCACCGAGCGCCCGGCCGAGGCGACGACGCGCCAGCAGCCCGGTCACTGGGAAGCCGACTACATGCTGTTCGCCGCCTACGGCCACAACATCCTCGTCCTGCACGAGCGCACCACCCGCTTCACCCTGCTCGACCACCCGCCCACGCGCAAAGCAGCGATCACCGCACAGCGCATCGAACGCCAACTCCGCGACGTTCCACAGGTGCTCCGCCGCACCATCAGCTTCGACAACGGAACAGAGTTTGCCGAGCATCAGCGCCTGCATCACCTCGGCCTGCAGACCTTCTTCTGCGACGTGCGCAGCCCCTGGCAGAAAGGCGGCATCGAGAACACCATCGGTCGCTTGCGACGCTTCCTGCCCCGCAAGGCCAACCTCGACAACCTCTCGCCCGCACAATTGCGTGCCTATGCCCAGCGGCTCAACGACACGCCCAGAAAATGCCTCGACTTCCAAACCCCCGCCGAGGCATTTCTCCAAGCCTCAACCGGTGCACTTCAAACGTGAATCCACATCCCCTCCTCCGCGGGGATGACGGACAACATACATGTGCCCTGACGAGCAATACAAAGAATGGTAGCGTGTCCCAATGAACGAGAGCCGATATAAAGGGGGAAGCACCAGAGGAGGCCGGTGGGGCTGTGCCTTGGCTGCCCTGTTTGGCTTCCCGGTCTTTGCGATGGCGACCCTCGTAGCCAGCCTGGGTGATTGCATGCCGGAGGTACAATGCCACCCTGGCTTTTGGCGCGAGGTCATCCTTCCGACGATAATTGTAGCGGCTCCGATCGGGTTCGGTGTTCGCTGGCTTGTCAATCGACGATCAATGGATGACGACTAACTTCCACCAGACGAACGATACAACGCTTTCGCGCAAGGTCGAAGGCATTCACACCATCACCAGCGCATCGATTGCGGCCTGCAGGATCGTCGCGGCCGCGTGGTTGTCGATCCGCTCCGCGCGTTTCGCGCGGCTCATGTCCTGTTCGATCAGTGCGCGTTCGGCGGAGACGGTGGACCAGCGTTCGTCCCATAGCAGGATCGGATAGGGCACGTCGCGGCAGTTGCGGGCGAAGGCGCGGATCGACTGGGTGCGCGGGCTGTCGGTGCCGTCCAGGCTGAGCGGCAGGCCGACGACCCAGCCGGCGACCTGTTGCTGGGCCGATAGAGCGACCAGCGCTGCCTTGTCCTGCGTGAACTTGGTGCGGCGGATCAGCTGCGCCGGGCTGGCGAAGCTCCAGCCGGCGTCGCACACAGCGGTGCCGACCGTCTTGGTGCCGACGTCGAGGCCCAGCAGCCGGCCGCCGTCGGGCAGTGCGGCGCGGAACTCGGTGGCTTCGAGCGTTATCACTTGCCAGTCACTTGGGCCGCCATGCGCCGCGCGGCGTCGGCGCGGACGTTGGCCCAGAACAGGCTGTAGTCGTACACGTGGTAATTGTTGCCCGGCAGCGTGTACGGCCCCACGTCCGGCGGCGATCCGATCAGCAGCAGCCCGCGGTCGTCGCAGCGCGCGGGGACGCGGCCCGGGGTGATCGTCGCGCCGCTCAGGTCCTTGTTGGGGAAGAGCGTGCCGAGATTGGCGGTGGCGGGGGCCGCGCCACCCATCGTGCCGGTCAGCGGGTTGGTGCACAGCATCGGCGTGCCGCGGCGCGGGCGGCCGTCGAACCCGGTCGACCGGTCATAGACCTCGCGGATCAGCGTCGGGTCGGCGGGCTCCGCGAACGACTGCCACGACAGCACGCAGCCGCGCTGGTCCGGCGCGGTGCAGGCGGGCAGGCCCATCCTGCCGATGTCGGTGACGAGCGACACCGGCCAGCCGACGACATAGGCCGCGACCACGCGCTTGGCGAGCGGGGTGCCGGCGACGCGATCCTTGAGCAGGCGCGTGAGGTGGAGCGCGCCCTGGCTGTGCCCGGCGAGGATGATCGGGCGGGTCGGGCCGGCCTCCGCGAGGAAGGCGTCGAACGCGGCGAGGACGTCGCCATAGGCGAGGCGCAGCGCCTGTTCGGCCGCTGCCTTGTCGGTGAGGAACGCACCAAACGTCGCCTGGCGATAGCGCGGCGCCCAGATCTCGCCCGCCTCGTTGAACGCGCTGGCCTGCGCGCGCAAGAACAAGGCGGCGCGCTCGTTCGCCTCGCGATCGTCGAGCGGGGCGTTCCAGTGCGCGCGGTTGAGGTAGGAGGTGGGGTGGAGGAAAAACACCGCCGCGCCGCCGGGTTGCTGGCGCGCGCGATAGCCGGCGGGCGTCCAGAGCGCGGGATTGCCCTTGAGCGCCGGGCGCGCGAGCCACATGCGGTCGTCGCGATACGCATCGGGGCCTATCGCGGATTGCGCGCGGAACGACTCGCCCGGCACCATCGCCATGCGGATCATCTCCACGCCCCACAGGCGATAGGCGAAGGCCGCGGCAAGACCCAGCACGATCAGCGCCGCGACGACATAGAGGAACCTGCGGACCAACGAGCCATCACCATCCGGGCCGTGCGGCAACAGCGCCGCGGCGGCAAGCGCAATCGCCGTGCCCCAGAGTTGCGGTGGGTGCAACTGCGTGCGTCGTCACTACCGCTGCGTCACCCCGGCCCTGTGCCGGGGTCCAGGGTTCCGCGCGGCTCACGCCGGTTGGGCGCGCGGAACCCTGGATGCCGGGACAAGCCCGGCATGACGGGGGGGAGGGTGAAGCCCCGGTTGCCTTCCCGCCATCCGCAATGGTAGCGGCGCGCGCATGTCCGTCGACACCCACACCGTCCGGCGCATCGCCGCGCTGGCCCGCATCGCCATCACCGAGGGAGATGCCGAGCGGCTCGCCCCCGAACTGGGCGCCATCCTGGGCTTCATCGAGCAGCTGGGCGAGGTGGATACCGCCGGCGTCGCGCCGATGACCGCCGTCATCCCCAACCACCTGCGGCTGCGCGACGATGTCGTCACCGATGGCGGCATCCGTACCGCGGTGCTGGCCAATGCGCCGCAGGCCGAACATGGCTTCTTCACTGTGCCCAAGGTGATCGAATAATGACCGAGCTGACAGACCTCGGCATCGCGCAGATCCGCGACGGCGTGCGCGCCGGCACCTTCTCCGCGCGCGAGGTGGCGACCGCGTTCAACGCCGCTGTCGCTGCCGCCAAGCCGCTCAACGCCTTTCTGGTGGAGACGCCCGACCATGCGCTCGCCGCCGCCGATGCTGCCGACACGGCGCGGGCCGCGGGCGAGACGCCGAAGCCGATGGCGGGCGTGCCGATCGGGATGAAGGACCTGTTCTGCACCAAAGGCGTGCAGAGCGCGGCGGCGAGCCGCATCCTGGAAGGGTTCACACCCGAGTATGAGTCGACCGTCTCGCAGAAATTGTGGGACGCGGGCGCGGGCATGTTGGGGAAGCTCAACATGGACCAGTTCGCGATGGGATCGTCCAACGAAACCAGCTATTTCGGCAATGTGGTCAGTCCGTGGCGGCGGGGCGACGGCGGCAACGCCGACCTCGCGCCGGGTGGCTCGTCGGGCGGATCGTCCGCGGCGGTCGCGGCACGGATCGCGCCCGGTGCGACGGGCACCGATACCGGGGGGGTCGATCCGCCAGCCCGCGGCCTTCACCGGCATATCCGGGATCAAGCCGACCTATGGCCGCTGCTCGCGCTGGGGGGTGATCGCGTTCGCCTCGTCGCTCGATCAGGCGGGGCCGATGGCGCGCGACGTGCGCGACTGCGCGATCATGCTGGAGGCGATGGCGGGGTTCGACGCGAAGGATGCGACCTCGCTCGACCTGCCGGTGCCGCAGTGGGAGGCGGGGCTGAACGCGTTGCTGAAGGGCAAGCGCGTCGGCATCCCGAAGGAATATCGCGTCGACGATATGCCGGCCGAGATCGACGCGCTGTGGCAGCAGGGCGTCGCATGGCTGCGCGATGCGGGCGCGGAGATCGTCGAGGTGTCGCTGCCGCACACCCAATATGCGCTGCCCGCTTATTATATCATCGCGCCGGCGGAGGCGTCGTCCAACCTCGCGCGCTATGACGGCGTGCGCTATGGGCTGCGCGACCTGCCCGATGGCGCGAACCTTCAGGAGATGTACGCGAAGACGCGCGCCGAGGGGTTCGGCGACGAAGTGAAGCGGCGCATCCTGATCGGCACCTATGTGCTGTCGGCGGGATTCTACGACGCCTATTATACGCAGGCGCAGAAGGTGCGGACGCTGATCGCGCAGGATTTCGAGCGCGCGTGGGAGCGTTGCGACGTGCTGCTGACCCCGACCGCGCCGTCCGCGGCGTTCGCGCTGGGGGAGAAGAGCGCGGACCCGATCGCGATGTACCTCAACGACGTGTTCACGGTGCCGTCGAGCCTCGCCGGACTGCCCGCGATGAGCGTGCCGGGCGGGGTGGACGCAGCGGGGCTGCCGCTGGGCTTGCAGATCATCGGCAAGCCGCTCGACGAGCAGGGCGTGCTGAACGCCGCGCTGGCGATCGAGGAACGCGCCGGCTTCGTGGCGCGGCCGGGGCGGTGGTGGTAGACTGACCTCCGTCAGCTCCGCCAACGCCAAGGGGATGCCATGAACGTCCAGACCCGCCTTCCGACCTTCTCCACCGTCGACATGACGGCGGACGGAGAGGTGTTGATTCCGGAAGCCGTGCGGCGTGCGGCGGGACTGGTCGCGGGCGCCCCGGTGGTAGTCGGCGTCAACGACCGGGGCGAGGCGATCATCATGTCGCGTATTCAGGCCAAACGTCGGGCCGAGTCGCCCGAGGCGCGACATGAGCGCGTTCGCGCGGCGCTGGACAAGGCGGCCTCCGGTCGCTTTTCCACCGGACAAACCACGGCCGAGGCGATGGATGAACTTCGTGGTTCGCCTGCGCCGTGATCGTGGTCGACAGCAATGTCCTGATCGACGTGTTCAACCGCGATCCGCAGTGGCTGGACTGGTCGCGCGCGCAGATCCAGCGGTTGAACGATGATGGCCACGAACTGGTCGTCAACCACGTCATCGTGGCCGAGATCGCCACGAACTTCTCCAGCGTCGGCGAAATGCGTGACATGCTCGACCAGCTCGACATCGAGATATTGCCGCTCAACGAGGACGTCGCCTTTGCCGCGGGGCGGGCGTTTCGCGACTATCGGCGTGCGCATCGCGAGCGCGACGCGATTCTCGCGGATTTCCTCATCGGTGGGCAGGCGGCGACGCTGTCCGCGCCGATCCTGACTCGCGACCAGTCCCTCTATCGTCGGTATTTCCCCGACCTCACCCTCATCACACCCGAGACCCATCATGGCTGACGTATCCGCACCGTTCCGTATCAAAGGCGCCACCGGCGACTGGGAGGTCGTGATCGGCCTCGAAGTGCATGCGCAGGTGACCTCCAACGCCAAGCTCTTCTCGGGCGCGGCGACCGCATTCGGCGCGGAGCCGAACACGCAGGTGTCGCTGGTCGATGCCGCGATGCCCGGGATGCTGCCGGTGCCCAACCGCGAGTGCATCCGCCAGGCGGTGCGCACCGGCATGGCGATCGAGGCGCAGATCAACACATGGTCGCGGTTCGACCGGAAGAACTATTTCTACGCCGATCTGCCGCAGGGCTATCAGATCAGCCAGCTCTACCATCCGCTGGTCGGCGAGGGCGCGATCGAGATCGAGGTGGAGGACGCCACCAAGACGATCGGGGTCGAGCGTATCCATGTCGAGCAGGACGCCGGCAAGCTGATGCACGACCAGCATCCGACGCGCTCCTATGTCGACCTCAACCGCTCCGGCGTGGCGCTGATGGAGATCGTCTCGAAGCCCGACATGCGCTCCCCGGCGGAAGCGGGCGCGTATCTGACCAAGCTGCGCTCGATCCTGCGCTATGTCGGCTCGTGCGACGGCAACATGGACCAGGGATCGATGCGCGCCGACGTCAACGTCAGCGTGAGGAAGCCCGGCGAGCCGTTCGGGACGCGGACCGAGACCAAGAACGTCAACTCGATCCGCTTTGTGATGCAGGCGATCGAGCATGAGGCGAACCGCCAGGTCGAGGTGCTGGAGGCAGGCGGCGCGATCCAGCAGGAGACGCGGCTGTTCAACCCCGACACCGGCACGACGCGATCGATGCGGTCGAAGGAGGATGCGCACGATTACCGCTACTTCCCCGATCCCGACCTGCTGCCGCTGGAACTGGACGAGGCGTTCCTGGCGGAATGCCGTGCCAGCCTGCCCGAACTGCCGGGTGCCAAGCGCGCGCGCTACGAAGGGCTGGGGATCACGCCGTACAATGCCCATGTGCTGACCGCGGAGGTGGAGAGCGCGCGCTGGTTCGATGCGCTGCTCGACGCGGGCGCCAAGCCCGTCGCGGCGGCGAACTGGGTGACGAGCGAGCTGTTCGGTGCGCTCAACCGGCTCGGCCGGACGATCGGCGACAGCCCGGTGATGCCGGGGCAGGCGGCGGAGCTGCTGGCGCTGGTCGCGGACGGGACGCTGTCGGGCAGCCTCGCCAAGCAGGTGTTCGAGGCGATGCTGGAGACGGGCGACGCGCCGGGCAAGATCGTCGAGGAGCGCGGGCTGAAGCAGACCAGCGACACCGGCGCGATCGAGGCGGTGATCGCCGAGGTGCTGGCGAAGAACCCCAATCAGCTGGAACAGTATCGCGGCGGCAAGGAGGCGCTGTTCGGCTTCTTCGTCGGGCAGACGATGAAGGCGATGGCGGGCAAGGCCAACCCGGCGGTGGTGAACGCGCTGCTGAAGAAGGCGCTGGCGTGATGACGACGCGGGTGGCGCGATGTCGTTGCGGCCAGCTGACCGCGACGTGTCGCGCCGACCCCGTCCGCGTATCGATCTGCCATTGCCAGTCGTGCCAGCGCCGTACCGGCGGCCCCTTCGCAGCGCAGGCGCGGTTCCCGGCGGCATCGGTCGAGGTCGCGGGGGAGCACCGGACGTGGGAACGGATCGCGGATAGCGGCCGGCGCGCCTGGTATCGCTGGTGCCCCGATTGCGGAGGAACCGTATTCTACACCAACGAAGGGCAGGACGCGTTCGTCGCGGTGCCGATCGGCGCCTTTGCCGATGGGGATCTGCCTTATCCGACGGCCTCGATCTTCGAACGTCGCAAGCAATCGTGGTTGGAGGTGACGGGCGAGGGCATCACGCACGACGAATGAACCGTTATGGCGCGTTCGCTCGATGAGCCGCCGGATAAGCTGCTTGCGTAACGATCGGCGGATCGCCTAGCGTTCGGGCGGGGGAAATCCGGACGGGGGGCGTTCGATCATGCGGTTTGGGGCGGTCGCGGCAGCGGCCTTGGCGATCTGCGCGCTATCACTGGCGACGCCGGTGGCAGCGCAGGACAAGACCGCGACGCGGCAGGGGTTCACCCTGCCGGCGCAGAGCGGCAAGACGATCCTGGTCTTCCGCCCGTCCGTCAGCGTCGGCGCACAGTCGACGGGCGGCATGTTCGAGCCGAAGGCGGACTGGACCGACCAGGCGCGCAAGAACATCGACGCTGCGCTGGTGGAGCGTCAGGCGGCGCTGGGCAACAAGGTGATCTTCGCGCCCGAGAGCTTCGGCGCGGATGCCGAGCGGGTCGAGGAATATGCGCGTCTGTTCGCCGCGGTATCGGAAGCGGTGATCCATTATCAGTTCTTCGCGGGCAACCGCCTGCCGACGAAGAAGCGCGACAACAAGGCCGGCGTGTTCGACTGGTCGCTGGGCGAGGGCGTGCACGACCTGCCCGGGGCGAAGGATGCCGATTACGCGCTCTTCATCTTCAACAAGGATGCCTATGGCTCGACCGGGCGCAAGATCCTGCAGATCGTCGCACTGCTGGGGCCGGGCCTGTACGTCAAGTCGGGCGAGCATGCCGGCTATGCCGGGCTGGTCGACCTGAAGACCGGCGACCTGCTGTGGCTGAACGCGGACGGCGCGATGGGCGGCGACGTGCGCGACGTCGATGGCGCGAAGAAGCGCGTCGGGCAATTGCTCGACGAGTTTCCGGGCACCGTCGCCCCCGCCCCGATCAAGGGAGCCGCGATACCGGCACCGGCGCCCGCGCGATGAGGGCCTGTATCGCCGCTGCGGCGGCGCTGTTGCTGGCTGCGGGCGCCGTTGCGGCGCCTGCGGTCACGCCGCGCACCCAGCCGGCCCCGCCGCCGGCCCCCTATGCCGGCGTCTATCAGCCGCACGGCGTCGACGAGATCGGGTTGTGGCGCGAGGACGACGAGCATGAGCGCGCGCTGGGCCAGTCCGCGCTGGTCATCCGCGACCCCGCGCTCAACGGCTATGTCCGTGGCGTGCTGTGCCGCGCGGTCGGGCAGGAGCGGTGCGGCGCGGTACGGATCTATCTGGTCCGCGTGCCCTATTTCAACGCGTCCATGTCGCCCAACGGCACGATGCAGGTGAACAGCGGGCTGTTGCTGCGCGCCCGGTCGGACGCGGAGCTGGCCGCGGTGCTGGGGCATGAGTTCGGCCATTTCGAGAAGCGCCACACGCTGCAACAGTTCAAGGCGCAGCGCAGCGGATCCGCGTTGCTGAGCTGGATGCAGGTGCTGGCCGGCATGGCGAGCACGCCGCAGGCGGCGGGCGGTTTCAGCAGCCTGCAATTGTCCGTCCTGGGCGGTTTCGCGCGGTTCGGGCGCGATCAGGAGCGCGAGGCCGATCTGGTCGGGTTGGGCTATCTCAATGGCAGCACGTTGCGCCCGGGGGCGGCATCGCGGATCTGGCGCAACCTGATTCTGGAGCAGGAGGCGTCGGCGACCGCGCGCGGGCTGAGCAAGCCCGATTTCCGGCGCGTCGCCTTCTTCGCCTCCCATCCGCCGGAGGCGGAGCGCGCGGACTATCTCCAGGCGCTGGCCGCGCCCGATGGCGAGACGCGCGACGAGGGCGCGGAGCGATACGCCGCGGCGATGTCGCCGTGGATGCCGGCGTTCCTCGACGATCAGATCAAGCTCAACGACTTCGGTGCGAGCGACTATCTCATCACGCATCTGGCGGAGGCGGGGTGGACGGCGCCGCTGTGGCGCGCGCGGGGCGACCTGTTCCGTGCCCGCGGCGCACCGCGCGACCTGATGGATGCGGCGGATTTCTATGCGAAGGCCGTGGCGCTCGACCCGCAGCTGGCCGAGGCGCAACGCGGGCTGGGGCTGTCGCTGGTGAAGACCGCGCACCCGGCCGAGGGGGCGGTCGCGCTGCGCCGTTACCTGGCCCTGAAACCGGATGCCGGCGATGCCGCGATGATCGGCACCGTCCTGTCCTCGATCGGAGAAGCACGATGACCTCTTCCCCCATGTTGCGCGTCGCGCTGGCGCTGAGCCTGGTCGTCGCGCCTGCCCCGGTCGCCGTCTATGCCAATGCCTATCGCGAGAAGGGCAAGGTCGTGCGGATCAAGGATTCCGCGCTGTCGGTGACTCCGCCGCGCGACTGGAACCAGTTGGGCGTCAAGCCGGGCAAGTTCGCGGAGACGTGGACGCTCGACGGCGAGCAGCTCAACGACGTCACCTTCTACGCCGGGGTGGAGCCGGGGCAGCCAATCGTGCGCGAACGCAACCGCAAGCGCGATCCGCTGCCGAAGTTCCAGGCCAGTACCTTGCTGATCGAGGTGCCCGAACTGCTGGAGCGGACGTATCGGGCGCAGCGCCAGATCGGCACGTTCACGGTGACGGCATCGCGGCCGCAGCCGTTCCTGGGCAAGGACGGCGTGGTCTTCGCCTACGACTATCTCGACTCGGACGATCTGCCGCGCAAGGGCGAGGCGGTGGCGGCGATCGTGAACGGACGCCTGTTCATGGTGACGTTCGATGCGCCGCGGCTTCATTTCTTCGACCGGAAGGTGGACGATTATCGCGCGCTGGTCGCATCGGCGACGCTGTCGGGCGGGAAGTAGGAGACCGGCTTGCCCTCACCCCTTCCGCGGCCAGTGGTGTTGCCGATGGGATGAGTGAGGGCGCGACGGCCGTTATTGCTGCGTCAGGTCCTGGTTCTTGACCTCGCCGCCGGTGCCGCTGTTGCCGTCATGCTCGCCGGTCTTGGTGAAGCGGATCGGTTCCTCGCCGCCTTCGCCGCGCTTGACGGCGTCGCTGCGCGCCTCGACCGCCTGCTGGATGTCGGGGCGGGGATCGTCGCGATCGGGCTGATGGTCCTCTGCCATGATCGGCTCCTGTCAGATGGTGGGATTGGCGGGGGCGGGGTCGCTCCCGGGCTGGCCCGGTGCGGGCACGTCGATGTCGGGGGTCGGCGGCGTGACCTCGGGCGGGGGCGCGTCGGGCTGTGCCGGCGGCGTCGGCTGCGGCACGTCTGCGGGGATGCCGGGGTTGGTGGCCATGGTCTTCTCCTTCATCGGGCCAACGTCCCGCGGACGTGCAGGTTGCCCGCTTGCCCAAGTGCGCGACGCGGTATAGAGGCCGGCGACCGGCGGTGTCCGATCAAGCGGGCGTGGCGGAACTGGTAGACGCGCTGGATTTAGGTTCCAGTATCGCAAGATGTGGGGGTTCGAGTCCCTTCGCCCGCACCAGTCCCCGCGTTGTCAGCGGGGCGGCCACCACTAACGACATTCCAGACGAAAGCGGCCAATGCAGACTGTCGAGACGTTGAACGAGGGGCTGAAGCGCGCCTACACCCTGACCATCCCGGCGAAGGCGATCGACGCCCGCGTGGACGCCGAGCTGAAGCGCGTCGCGCCGCAGATCAAGATGCCGGGCTTCCGCCCCGGCAAGGTGCCCGCCAACCTGGTGCGCAAGATGCACGGGCCGGCGCTGCACCAGGACGCGCTCAACACCTCGATCCAGGAGAGCATCCAGTCGCTGATCGCCGAGCAGGGCCTGCGCCCCGCGGTGCAGCCGTCGGTCGAGCTGAACGAGGGCTATGAGCCCGGCCAGGACGCCGAGCTGAAGGTCGAGCTGGAGGTGCTGCCGCAGGTGCCGACCCCCGCGATCGACGGGCTGAAGCTGGAGCGGCTGACCGTGCCGGTCGACGAGGATGCGGTGACCGCGCAGTTGCAGAAGTTCGCCGACCAGCAGAAGCGCTGGGAGGATGCCGGCGACAAGGCGGCGGAGACGGGCGATCTCGTCACCGTCGACTTCGTCGGCAAGACGATGGACGGCGTCGCGTTCGAGGGCGGCACCGGCACCGACATGCCGGTCGAGATCGGCCAGGGCCGCCTGATCCCCGGGTTCGAGGACCAGGTGATCGGCGCCAAGGCGGGCGAGGAGCGCCAGATCAAGGTGACCTTCCCGGCCGATTACGGCGCGAAGGAGCTGGCCGGCAAGGACGCGACCTTCGACCCTGACGATCAAGTCGGTGAAGACCGCGGGCGAGAGCGTGATCGACGACGAGCTGGCGACCGGGCTGGGGCTGGAAAGCCTGGAGCAGCTCAAGGGCCTGCTCAAGGGGCAGATCGAGCAGGAGCATAACGGCCTGACGCGCACGCACATGAAGCGCAAGCTGCTCGACCAGCTGGCTGAGGGGCATGACTTCGAGGTGCCGCCGTCGATGGTCGAGGCGGAGTTTAACCAGATCTGGCACCAGCTTCAGCACGAGGCGACGCACGAGCCCGATCCCGAGGCGGCGCTGAAGGAGATGGAGGCCGAGCGCGGCGATTATCGCAAGATCGCCGAGCGCCGCGTGCGGCTGGGCCTGCTCCTCTCGGAGATTGGCCAGGCGAATGGCGTCGAGGTGAGCCAGCAGGAGATGCAGCGGCTGGCTGATGCAGGCAGCGCAGCAATATGGCCCGGAGGATCGCCAGCGGTTCATCCAGTACGTCCAGCAGGACCCGATGGCCGCCGCGCAGCTGCGCGCGCCGCTGTACGAGGACAAGGTCGTCGACTTCCTGTTCGACAAGGCGGAAGTGACCGACCGCGAGACGACGCGCGAGGAGCTGGAGGCCGCGATCGAGAGCGAGGACGGCTTCGCGACCGGCACGCATCACCACGATCACGACAACCACAAGCCCAAGCAGACCCGCGCCAAGAAGAAGGCCGACGACGCCGAGGCTGGTGAGGCCGAGGCCAAGCCGGCGAAGAAGGCGGCGGCGAAGAAGCCTGCCGCCAAGAGCGAGGATGCCGCGGTCGAACCGGGCGACGCGGATGCGGCGCCGGCCAAGAAGCCGCGCGCCAAGAAGGCGGCGCCCGCCGAGGCCGAGACGACGCTGACGACCAGCGACCCGCAGGCGGCGGAAGCGGCCGAGGCCGCCGAGGCCGCCGACGCGCCGGCGAAGAAGCCGCGCGCGAAGAAGCCGAAGGCGGAGGCGTAAGGAGATCGGGGTGAGGGCGCGGTTCGCGCCTCGCCCCCTTTCTCTCACGCACCCACCCTCCGTTCGTGCTGAGGAGGCATTGAGCTTGTCGAAATGCCGTCTCGAAGCACAAGCGCTGCGCTTGCCCTTCGAGACGAGGCTTCGACAGGCTCAGCCTCTCCTCAGGGTGAACGGGGGTGGATGTGCGGGGCGCGGTCTTAGGTGTGGTTGCGCTCCACCCGCTTCTGAGGGGCATTCATGACCGAACCCACCGTCGCCGTCCTGCTGCCGTGCTACAACGAGGAAGCGGCGATCGCGCAGACGGTGGCGGCGTTCCGTGCCGCGCTGCCGGCGGCCACCATCTACGTCTATGACAATAACAGCCGCGACCGCACGGTCGCGGTCGCGCGCGCGGCGGGGGCGGTGGTCCGCTCCGAGCGGATCCAGGGCAAGGGCGCGGTGGTGCGGCGCATGTTCGCCGATGTCGATGCCGACGTCTATGTGATGGCGGACGGCGACGCGACCTATGACGCCGCCAGCGCGCCCGCGATGGTCGCGCGGATGCTCGACGAACAGCTCGACATGGTGGTCGGCAGCCGCATCGGCGAGGCGGCGGCGGCGTATAGGCGCGGGCACCGCTTCGGCAACGCGCTGCTGACGGGCATGCTGACGCGGCTGTTCGGGCGCAGCTTCACCGACATCCTCAGCGGCTATCGCGTGTTCTCGCGCCGGTTCGTGAAGAGCTTCCCGGTGCTGTCGGTCGGGTTCGAGATCGAGACAGAGATCAGCGTCCATGCGCTGGAGCTGAAGATGCCCGTTGCGGAGGTGGAGACGCCCTATTTCGCGCGGCCGGACGGGTCCGAATCGAAGCTGTCGACCTATCGCGACGGCTGGCGGATCGTGCGCACGATCGCGATGCTGTACCGGATCGAGCGGCCCTTGTGGTTCTTCGGCAGCATCGGCGCGGTGATGGCGGTGCTGGCGGTGATCCTCGCGCTGCCGCTGGTCGTCACCTACATGCACACCGGGCTGGTGCCGCGCTTTCCCACCGCGATCCTCGTCACCGGGTTGATGATCCTCGCCGCCCTCAACGGTTTCGCAGGATTGATCCTGGATACCGTCGTGCGCGGGCGGCGGGAGGTGCGGCGGCTCGCCTATCTCGCGCATCGTGCCCCGTCGAACGCGGGTAGGGGCGGGGCTTGAACAACCCCGCGCCAGCGACGATGTTACGAATCCTCAGGGCATAAGAGAGTTTTTCCATGCACAATCCGTTCGAGACCGGCGATTTCGCAGGGGCATTGGCGCGCGCCGGCGTCGGCATGCAGCAGACGCAGGCCGGGCTGGTGCCGATCGTGATCGAACAGTCGAACCGCGGCGAGCGCAGCTTCGACATCTTCAGCCGCCTGCTGCGCGAGCGGATCGTGTTCGTGACCGGGGGGGTCGAGGACGGCATGGCCAGCCTGATCACCGCACAGCTGCTGTTCCTGGAATCGGAGAATCCGAAGAAGGACATCTTCATGTACATCAACTCGCCGGGCGGCGTCGTCACGGCGGGCATGGCGATCCACGACACGATGCAGTACATCCGCCCGCGCGTCGGCACCGTGTGCATCGGTCAGGCGGCGTCGATGGGCAGCTTCCTGCTCGCCTCGGGCGAGCCGGGGATGCGCGTGGCGCTGACCAACGCGCGGATCATGATCCACCAGCCGTCGGGCGGCGCGCAGGGCATGGCCAGCGACATCGAGATCCAGGCGCGCGAGATCCTGCGCATCCGCCACTCGCTCAACCAGCTGTACGCCAAATACACCGGCCAGCCGCTGGAGGAGATCGAGAAGGCGATGGATCGCGACAAGTTCATGTCCAGCGACGAGGCCAAGGCGTTCGGGCTGATCGACGAGGTATTCGACAAGCGGCCCCAGCCGACCGACGAAGCGGCGGCAGGCGCATAATCTTAATCGCTTTCGGGCATTGCCGGAAGCATCGGGGCCGGGTTAGCATGTCCGGCCCCGGGACACCGGGCCAGACATACCGCGATATCGCGGGAAGGATGATTGAATGACGAAGCTCTCCGGCGGCGACTCCAAGAGCACCCTCTACTGCTCGTTCTGCGGCAAGTCGCAGCACGAGGTGCGCAAGCTGATCGCCGGTCCGACGGTCTTCATCTGCGACGAATGCGTCGAACTGTGCAACGACATCATCCGCGAGGAGACGAAGTCGGCACTGGTGGCCAAGAAGGACGGCGGCGTGCCGACGCCGCAGGAAATCTGCGACGTGCTCGACGATTACGTCATCGGGCAGAAGCAGGCCAAGCGCGTGCTGTCGGTGGCGGTCCACAACCATTACAAGCGGCTGAACCACGGCGCGAAGGGTGCGGACGTCGAACTGGCGAAGAGCAACATCCTGCTCGTCGGCCCGACCGGCTGCGGCAAGACGCTGCTGGCGCAGACGCTGGCCCGTATCCTCGACGTGCCGTTCACGATGGCGGACGCGACCACGCTGACCGAGGCCGGTTACGTCGGTGAGGATGTCGAGAACATCATCCTGAAGCTGCTCCAGGCGTCCGACTATAACGTCGAGCGGGCGCAGCGCGGCATCGTCTATATCGACGAGATCGACAAGATCTCGCGCAAGGCCGAGAATCCGTCGATCACGCGCGACGTGTCGGGCGAGGGCGTGCAGCAGGCGCTGCTGAAGCTGATGGAGGGCACCACCGCCTCCGTGCCGCCGCAGGGCGGGCGCAAGCATCCGCAGCAGGAATTCCTTCAGGTCGACACGACGAACATCCTGTTCATCTGCGGCGGCGCGTTCAGCGGGCTGGAGAAGATCATCGGCGATCGCTTGCAGGGCAAGTCGATCGGCTTCGGCGCCTATGTCGCCAGCCCCGAGGAGAAGCGCACCGGCGAGGTGCTGCGCCAGACCGAGCCGGAGGATCTCCTCAAGTTCGGGCTGATCCCCGAGTTTGTCGGCCGCCTGCCGGTGATCGCGACGCTGGAGGATCTGGACGTCCCCGCGCTGGTCAAGATCCTGGCCGAGCCGAAGAACGCGTTGGTCAAACAGTATCAGAAGCTGTTCGAGATGGAGGAAGTGAAGCTGGGCTTCACCGACGACGCGTTGACCACGGTCGCGAAGAAGGCGATCGAGCGCAAGACCGGTGCGCGCGGGCTGCGCTCGATCCTGGAGGGCATCCTGCTCGACACGATGTTCGACCTGCCGGGCATGGAGGGCGTCGACGAGGTGATGATCGACAAGGACGTGGTCGACGGCCGCAAGGAGCCGGTGCGCGTCTATGCCGAGAAGAAGAAGGCCGGCGAGGTCGCCTGACCGGCGGCACCGGACGGTGTGAGATGGGGACGGGCGCTCCTGCGTGAGGCGGGGGCGCCCGTTGTCGTATGTGCTCGCCGTCATGGCGGTGTTCGAGGCCTTGGCGAACGTCCGATCCCTGTTCCCCGGTGAAGGCGGGACCTTTGCGAAAGCCGCCTCGCGTGCCTCAAAGAAGCCGTCACCCCGGACTTGTTCCGGGGTCCACTGATCCGCAAGATCAATGGCTTGTGAATATGCGGCCCGGTGGATGCCGGAACAAGTCCGGCATGACGATGGGGCTTTTGCAAAGGTCCTGCAAACGCCGGGGTCCAGCGACGATCGGCTCGTGAGATGCTGATGCCGCCCGCGACTGGACCCCGGCCTGCGCCGGGGAACAGGGGCGCGGAACTCCGGATGCGGGAACACCTCCGACCTGACGAGGAGGGGCGCGACGAACGCCATCTTTACCTGCGTTACAATCCCGACGATACTTCCGCCGAAACGGGGAGGACGCCGGGACGATGAGCGACGTGCGGGACGCAGGGGTGCAGGATCGTGCCGCGGTGGCGGCGATGCTGGGGCGGGCGTTCGCCAACGATCCGGCGATGAGCTATGTCTTCCCCGATCCGCAGGATCGCGCTCGGCGGCTGCCGAAGCTGTTCGCGGTGCTGTTCGATGGCGATGCCGACGGGATGCGGCTGGTCTCGGGGCCGGCGGATGCGGCGACCTTGTGGCGCGCGCCGGGCAAGGCCTCGACCCCGCTGACCGCGATGATCGCGCAGGCGCTGCCGCTGATCGGGGCGCTGGGCACCGCGATCCCGCGCGGGCTGCGCATCAGCGGCGCGATCGACGCGCATTTTCCGGTCGAACCCTTCTGGTATCTGCATGTCGCGGGCGTCGATCCGTCGCAACAGGGGCGCGGACTGGGCGGCAAGGTGATCCGCGCCGGACTGGCGCGCGCCGATGCCAGCGGGGCGCCGACCTATCTGGAGACCGCGACCGAGAGCAATCTGGGGCTGTACGGCGCGCTGGGGTTCCAGCTGATCGGCGACTGGCAGGTGCCGCGCGGCGGCCCGCGCTTCTGGTCGATGCGGCGCCCGGTCGGCGGCTGAGCGGCCATTCCGGTCCGGCCGACGCGGAACAGGCGCGATCGTTTAGCCTATGTAACGGATCGTCCCAGCGCGTCGTGCATTGGTCGGGTATGACGACGAGCGAAGAAACCTTGCCGCCACCCGCGACGCGCCGCGCCTTGCTCCACCGGCTGTCGCTGCCGCTATGGACGCTGCTGCTGCCGGTGCTGGGCGTGCTGGCGGTGCTGACCTCGATCTATGCCATCGGGTCGCTGGGCACGATCCTGGCGTCGGCGATCCTGATCGGATGCGTGCTGGCGGCGGTGCATCATGCCGAGGTGGTGGCGCATCGCGTCGGCGAGCCGTTCGGGACATTGGTGCTGGCGATCGCGGTGACGGTGATCGAGGTGTCGCTGATCGTCTCGCTGATGCTGTCCGACGCGGGCGATGCCTCGGCGCTGGCGCGCGATACGGTGTTCGCCGCGATCATGATCATCCTCAACGGCATCATCGGCATCTGCCTGATGGCGGGCGGCCTCCGGCATCGCGAGCAGCGCTTCTCGCTCCGCGGGGTCAGTGCGGCGCTGTGTACGCTGGCGGCGCTGGCGGTGCTGACATTGGTGCTGCCCAATTACACCTCGACCACGCCGGGGCCCTATTACGCCACGTCGCAACTGGTGCTGGTCGCGGTGGTCAGCCTGTTCCTTTATGGCGTGTTCGTGACGGTGCAGACGGTGCGGCACCGCGAATATTTCCTGCCCGAGCACGACAGCGACGACGACCATGCGCCGGTGCCGTCGAACCGCACCGCGTGGATCGCGTTCGGGATCCTGCTGGTCGCGCTGGTGGCGGTGGTGCTGCTGGCGAAGGCGCTGTCGGTGACGGTGGAGCGCGCGGTGCTGGACGCGGGGCTGCCGCTGGCGGTGGTGGGCGTGGTGATCGCGGCGCTGGTGCTGGCGCCCGAAAGCCTCGCCGCCTATCGCGCGGCGCGGCGCAACCGCATCCAGACCAGCCTGAACCTGGCGCTGGGTTCCGCACTGGCGACGATCGGGCTGACCATCCCGGCGGTGGCGATCGTCAGCCTGATGCTGGACCTGCCGCTGGCATTGGGGCTGGGGGTGATGAAGACGGTGCTGCTGGCGCTGTCGCTGTTCGTCGCGACGATCTCGCTGGGGACCGGACGCACGACGGTGATGCAGGGTGCGGTGCATCTGGTGATCTTCGCGGTGTATCTGTTCACCACGGTGGTGCCGTGAACATCCACCACTGGCCGTTCGCCCTGAGGAGAGGCTGAGCCTGTCGAAGCCTCGTCTCGAAGGGTGTGTGCTTCGAGACGGCCCTTCGACAGGCTCAGTGCCTCCTCAGCACGAACGGGACGGGGAACTCAGGCGTGCATCCGCGAGGCCAGCCACAGGCCGGCGGCGATTTGCGCCACAGCATAGAGGCGGCGGCGTCCCGGGCGGCCGACGAAGGGGCGGACGGTCCATTCCGCCCCCAGCGCGCGCTCCTGCCACAGGGTGGTGTGGCGGTGCGGCTGGACGAGGCCGGCGACCCCGTCGCCGATCATGAACATCGCCGCCATCTCCGCGGTGCGACGCGCTGCCAATTGCTTCATTTTCCGGTCCTTTGCGCTTCCCGCCACGCCTGGAACGCGGCGACCGCCGCGGAGTGGCGCAGGATGCGCGAAAAGGGATCGATCACGACATGCGCGTCGGCGGGGACGGCGATCGTCGCGCCCGCTGCGGGAACGGCGATGCGGCGGGCGGGCGCATCGCCGACCTGCACCTCGACCGGCATCGGGAAGGGCAGGTCACGCTCTGTCCGCCACGACAGGCGCAGCGTGCCGCCGCTGCGCTGCTCGACCAGCTCGGGCAGCGCAGCGCTGCGCAGATAGACGTCGAAGAACCAGTCGAGATCCTGCCCCGCCTCCGCCGCGACCAGCCGCTGGAAGTCGCGCGTCGAGGCATAAAGGGGGGTGAAATTGCCCGGCTTCGGATCGGGGCGGCCATAGACCAGCCGGCGCGTCGCGGCGAAGAAGGCGCGGTCGCCGATCAGCCAGCGCAAGGTGTGGAGCGTCCACGATCCCTTGTAATAGATGTCGGTGCCCGCGCCGCCCTTGCCCGGCTCGTACACCTCCTCCTCGGTCAGGATGCGGTCGCGCACGATGGGGGCGCGGTTGGCGATCTGGTTGCGCTGCGCCTCCATCATCACCGCATAGCGCGCCTCGCCCTCGCGCCAGCGCGCGTAGAGCGGCTGCATGTAGCTGGCGAAGCCTTCGTGCAGCCAGTAATCGTCCCAGTTCGCGGCCGTCATCTGGTTGGCGAACCATTCGTGCGCGAATTCGTGCTGGAACAGCCAGTCGAACCCCTCGGGCGCCTTGGCATAATCGTTGCCATAGGCGTTGATCGTCTGGTGCTCCATGCCCTTGTGCGGGGTTTCGACCACGCCCAGCTTCTCGTCGCCGAAGGGATAGGGGCCGATCACGCGTTCGAAGAAGTCGAGCGTGGGGGCGAATTCGGCGAACAGCCCGCGCGCCTTGTCGTCGCGACCGGGCAAATGCCAATAGGCGAGCGGGATCGCGTTGCCATAGCGGCTGCGGTACGTGCCCTCGATCACCTCATAGGGGGCAAGGTTCAGCGCGATGGCATAGGTATTGGGCTGGCGCGCGCGCCAGTGCCAGACGGTGCGTCCGTCGGGCAGCGTGTCGACGCCGAGCAGGCGGCCGTTGGCAGGCGCCTTCAGTCCCGCGGGCGCGGTGATGTGGAGCGTGGCGACCGCCGGCTCGCCTTCCGGAAAGTCGAGGCAGGGCCAGAGGATGTCGCAGCCATAGCCTTCGGTGGTCGACGCGATCCACGGGCGGCCGTCCGGCGTTTTCGCCCATACCATGCCGTCGTCCCATGGCGCGTTGACCGCGACGTGCGGCGTGCCGTCGTACTGGATCTCGACGGTGGCGCGCGCACCCGCCGGCAGCGGGGCGGGCAGGACGATGCGGCCATCCGGACGCGCCGGCGTGACGGCAGCGCCATCGACCGTGACGCGGCGCACGGTGAAGTTCGAATCGAGGTCGATCGCGGGGCGCGCCACTGCCGCCGTCGCGCGCAGCACCAGCCGTGCGCGCCCCGTCAGCCGCTGCGTCGCGGGATCGGGTTCCAGCCATAGCTCGACCGCATCGAGCGCGAGTGCGGACTGATCGTCGGCACGGACCCCGCCCGATATTTGCGTGGCCGCGCTGAGCGGTGGCTGTCCTTTCGCCGGCAACGTCTGGACCGGGTGTGCCGCGATGAGCGCGGTCGCGACCAGCGCGAGATTGATGCCACGCCGCGACACACCATATAAGCGACGCAGGCCGCCCCGTTCGGGCGGCATCGGAGTATCCATGACGTCCACTTTCCCCGTTCTGCCGCTGCGCGATATCGTCGTCTTCCCGCACATGATCGTGCCGCTGTTCGTCGGACGCGACAAGTCGGTCGCCGCGCTGGAAGCCGCGATGGGCGCGGACAAGGAGATCTTCCTCGTCGCGCAGCTCGACCCGGCCGAGGACGACCCCGTTCGCGAGGATCTGTACAATGTCGGCGTGACCGCCACCGTGTTGCAGCTGCTGAAGCTGCCCGACGGCACGGTGCGCGTGCTGGTCGAGGGCAAGCAGCGCGCGACGCTGGAGGTGCTGGAAGAGACCGGCGACTATCTGACCGCGACGATCGCGGCAGTGGAGGATCGCGAGGTCGAGGGGCCGGAGGTCGCGGCGCTGATGCGCTCCGTCGTCAGCCAGTTCGAGAATTATGCGAAGCTGAACCGCAAGCTGCCGTCCGAACTCGCCGCGCAACTGGCCGAGATCGAGGCGGCGTCGCAACTGTCCGACAGCGTCGCGGGCAACATCCAGGTCAAGGTCGCCGAGAAGCAGGCGCTGCTGATGGAGGCCGATCCGGTCAAGCGGCTGGAGATGGCGTTCGCGCTGATGGAAGGCGAACTGGGCGTCCTTCAGGTCGAGAAGAAGATCAAGAGCCGCGTCAAGCGCCAGATGGAGAAGACGCAGCGCGAATATTACCTCAACGAGCAGCTGAAGGCGATCCAGCGCGAGCTGGGCAACGAGGGCGAGGAAGGCGAGGGCGACGAGATCGCCGAGCTGACCCAGAAGATCGCCACGCTGAAGCTGTCGAAGGAGGCGCGCACCAAGGCGACCGCGGAGCTGAAGAAGCTGAAGACCATGGCGCCGATGAGCGCCGAGGCGACCGTCGTGCGCAACTATCTGGACGTGCTGCTGGGCCTGCCCTGGGGCAAGAAGAGCAAGATCAAGAAGGATATCGCCGCCGCCGAGGCGATCCTGAACGAGGATCATTATGCGCTCGACAAGGTGAAGGACCGGATTGTCGAATATCTGGCGGTGCAGGCGCGCACCAACAAGCTGAAGGGGCCGATCCTGTGCCTCGTCGGCCCGCCGGGCGTGGGCAAGACCAGCCTGGGCAAGTCGATCGCCAAGGCGACGGGGCGCGAGTTCATCCGCCAGTCGCTGGGCGGCGTGCGCGACGAGGCGGAGATCCGCGGGCATCGCCGCACCTATATCGGCTCGCTGCCGGGCAAGGTGGTGACCAACCTGAAGAAGGCGGGCGCCAGCAACCCCTTGTTCCTGCTCGACGAGATCGACAAGCTGGGACAGGATTTCCGCGGCGATCCCGCCAGCGCGCTGCTGGAGGTGCTGGACCCGGAGCAGAACGGCAAGTTCAACGACCATTATCTGGAGATCGATATCGATCTGTCGGACGTGATGTTCGTGTGCACCGCCAATTCGCTCAACCTGCCGCAGCCGCTGCTCGACCGGATGGAGATCATCCGGCTGGAGGGCTATACCGAGGATGAGAAGGTCGCGATCGCGGAGCGTCACCTGATCGCCAAGCAGATCGAGGCGCACGGGCTGAAGCCGGGCGAGTTCACGCTGACGACCGAAGGGCTGCGCGCGCTGATCCAGCGTTACACCCGCGAGGCGGGCGTGCGCACGCTGGAGCGCGAGATCGCGAAGCTGTGCCGCAAGGCGCTGCGCCGCATTCTGGAGGGCAAGGCGCAGAGCGTCACGGTGACGCCGGACAATCTCGCCGACTTCGCGGGCGTGCAGAAGTTCCGCCACGGCCTGTCGGAGACCGAGGACCAGATCGGCGCGGTCACCGGGCTCGCCTGGACCGAGGTGGGCGGCGAGCTGCTGACGATCGAAAGCGTGACGGTGCCCGGCAAGGGCGCGGCCAAGGTCACCGGCAAGCTGGGCGACGTGATGAAGGAATCGGTCCAGGCGGCCTATTCGTTCGTCCAGGCGCGCGCGCCGTCGTTCGGGATCAAGCCCAGCCTGTTCCACCGCAAGGACATCCACATCCATCTGCCCGAGGGCGCGGTGCCCAAGGACGGGCCATCGGCGGGCATTGGCCTCGTCACCTCGATCGTCTCGACGCTGACCGGTATCCCGGTGCGCAAGGAAGTGGCGATGACCGGCGAGGTGACGCTGCGCGGGCGCGTGCTGCCGATCGGCGGGCTGAAGGAGAAGCTGCTCGCGGCGCTGCGCGGCGGGATCACCACCGTGCTGATCCCGAAGGAGAATGAGAAGGATCTGGCCGAGATCCCGCAGAACATCCGCGACGGCCTGCGCATCGTGCCGGTCAGCCATGTCGACGAGGTGCTGGCGCTGGCGCTGGTGCATCCGCCGGAGGCGATCGACTGGACCGAGGCGGACGAGCTGGCGGCGCTGCCGCCCGCGCCGATCGCGCCGGTGGGTGGGGAGCTGCACCACTAACTTGGGTTATCTTTCAGTGAGACAGCAGCCGCCGCGTCCGGTGCGGGCGCGGCGGTTTCGTTTGACTCGCAAGTCCCTGCGCGCCTTACTGGGAGGATGCGGTCTTTCGTCCGCGAATCCATCACGAACACGTAACGTTACCAACAAACGGGGTCTTTCGGCATGAACAAGCAGGAACTGATCGCGAATGTCGCGACCGCCGCCGGGCTGGGGAAGAGCGAGGCGAGCCGCGCGGTCGAGGCGGTGTTCGACACCATCTCCGCCAGCCTGAAGAAGGGCGACGAGGTGCGGCTGGTGGGCTTCGGCACCTTCGCGGTCAGCAAGCGCAAGGCGTCCACCGGGCGCAATCCGCGCACCGGCGAGCCGATGACGATCAAGGCGTCGAGCCAGCCGAAGTTCAAGGCGGGCAAGGTGCTGAAGGATTCGCTCAACTGAGCGGTCATTTCGTGCTGGACAGGGTCGCGGCGCTCGCCTAGAGGCCCGCTTCCGATCATGATCGGGCGCGTAGCTCAGCGGTAGAGCACACCCTTCACACGGGTGGGGTCACAGGTTCAATCCCTGTCGCGCCCACCATATCCGACAGACCCCGCCGGTGCGAACCGGCGGGGTCTTTCCGTTTCGGGTTCTTCCGTCAACCCGGCCTTGAGCCGGGGGTCCCGCTTTTTCTGCGGCACGAAAATGAAGGAAGCGGGACCCCGGGTCGAGCCCGGGGTGACGACATGCGATACCGTCGCCCTTGCGCAGGCAGGGGCCTATGTCTGCCTCGTCACACGCGACGTCCGACACAGGGACCGGCGCGATTGTGTCGATCGAGCGGCAGCACGCAACAGCGATAGGCCCCTGCCTGCGCAGGGGCGACGGTGGACGCGATCCGCCTGCGCAGGGGCGACGCAGCCTGTTGTCACGCAACCGACATGAAGGAGTCACGCCAGTGTCTCCGAAACTGCATTCCGTTGTCATGCAACGCGCCTAGCGGCGCTGTCAGGACAGAGCGGTCAATCGGTTAGCCGATGCCGCGTCCGGGTTCCGGGGGACGGACCCGCCATCACAAGGGAGTGTTCCATGCTCAGCTTCAGCCGTCGTCACAGCCTGCTGGCGACCACCGCCTGCCTGTTCCTCGCCTCGTGCGGCGCCGATGACGTGGCGTCCCCGGGCGCGGGTTCGGTCGGCGTCGTCATCAACCAGCCGGCGCCGACCCCGACGCCCACCGGCACGCCCACGCCGACCGCGCTGACCGCGGCGCAGTTCGCCACCGCGACCACCGCAAACGGCGCGACCGCCTCGGTCGTCACGGTCGACGAGCAGCTGGCGCTGGTCAATGCGGGCAGCAACAATGTCGTCAACGGCTTCGGCGCGACCTTCAACGGCGTCTATCCGGTCAGCGGCACGTCGCTCGCCACCGCGAGCAACCCGCAGACGGTGCTGGGCAACACCGCCTTCATCCAGAACACCAGCTTCGTCGGCGCGCTGAGCGGCCCCAACGACAATGCCTTCTCCGGCTGGACCTGCAACTCGACCGCGGCGACCTTCCTGAATTCGACGTCGTGCGCGGCGGTGCCGGCGATCGGCACCGGCGGCGCGAGCGCGACCTGCCCGACCGGCACGACCGATGCCGGGCTGGTGCAGACGTTCCGCGCCTGCCGCCTGCCGACCGTCATCACCAGCAGCCTGACGCTGCCGAAGATCGCGGGCGTCTTCTATCGCTTCAGCGGCCAGACCGAGGTCGGCGTCGACGTCGGCGCGACGGGTGCCGATTCGGGCGTGACGCTGACGATCGCCGCGGGCGTGACGCTGGTCGCCGACGGGTCGGATTCGGCGACCGACATCCTGCTGGTCAACCGTGGCAGCAGGATCAACGCGGTCGGCACCGCCGACGCGCCGATCATCTTCACCTCGCAGCAGAACCTGGCCGCCAACGGCGTGTCCGATGTGACGCAGGGCCAGTGGGGCGGCATCATCCTGCTGGGCCGCGCCACCACCGCGGTGTGCGCGACCGGCTCGGGCGGGTCGACCGGCACGCCGTGCCAGCAGCAGATCGAGGGCGTGACCGGGCGCCTCTACGGCGGCACCAACGACGCCGACAATTCCGGCACGATGCAATATGTCCAGATCCGCTTCACCGGCTTCGAAGTGTCGCCGGGCAACGAGTTGCAGGGGCTGACGCTGGGCGGCACCGGCAGCGGCACCGTGATCGATCATGTGCAGAGCCACAATTCGTCGGACGACGGGATCGAGATCTTCGGTGGCACCACCAACATCAAATATTTCGTGGTGACCGGCGCGGACGACGATGGCTTCGACGTCGATAACGGCTGGCGTGGGTTCATGCAGTTCATCATCGCCGCGCAGAAGACCTCGGGCGCGACCGCGGACTCGTTCGCGACCGAGATCGACTCGAACGGGGCGGAGGACCTGATCCCGCGTACCTACGGCCGCTACGCCAATTTCACCTTCATCCAGCGTCCGGGCACCAACACGCCGCCGTCGGCGATCCGCCTGCGCGGCGGCGCGGACTTCGCCTTCGTCAACGGCGTCGTGCTGTCGCCGACGACCTGCGTGAACATCATCGCATCGGAGGGCACGGGCGCCGACCGCACGACGATCCGCGCCGCCAATTCGGCGCTGCAGGACGTCGGCCCGCCGACCTTCAACTCGGTGTACTTCCAGTGCCAAGGTCGCTGACGCGCGCCGACGCCGCTCACTGACCTGCGGCGGCCGGGGCGCGCGAACGGCGCGACCCCGGCCCCGTGCCATCTATCTTCCCGGAAGGCCCCACATGCGACCGCGCATCACCTATGCCTCGCTCCTCCTGCTGACCACCACGCTGGTCGCCCCCGCGGCGCTCGCACAGGGGGGCGCGCAGGGGGCGCCCGCCACCTCCTCCACCCCGGCCGGCACCAGCGCCGATCCGGTGCAGCAAGGCGGCGTCGTCTCCGTTCCCGGCGACGTGCCGCAGGATCAGGCGGAGGTGTCCGCGCCCGGCGTGGACACCTCCGCGGGCGAGGATATCGTGGTCGTCGGCCGCAACATCCCCAATGTGGTGCGCTCCACCGCGCAGGTGGTCAGCGTGCTGTCCGCCGCCGATATCGCGCGGACGGGCGAGGGCGATATCGCGGGCGCGCTGACCCGCGTCACCGGCCTGTCGGTGGTCGGCAACGGCTATGTCTTCGTGCGCGGGCTGGGCGATCGCTATTCGTCCGCGCTGCTCAACGGCTCGCCGCTGCCCAGTCCGGAGCCGCTGCGCCGCACCGTGCCGCTCGATATCTTCCCGACCTCGATCGTCGGTTCCGCGCTGGTGCAGAAGACCTATTCGGCCAATTACCCGGGCGAGTTCGGCGGCGGCGTCATCAACCTGACGACCAAGGCGATCCCGGAGGAGAATTTCATCACCGGCGGCGCGTCGATCGCGATCGATACGGAGACGACGGGGCGGCTGGGCTATACCTATTACGGGTCGCCGAGCGACTGGCTGGGTTATGATTCGGGTGAGCGGCGCGTGCCGGGCTTCGTCAAGGCGGCGGTGCTGGGCGACGGCATCATCACCCCGGCGCAGGTCGGGCAACTGTCGAACGCGCGTACCACCCTGCTCCAGCGCAACACGGATATTCCGGCGAGCGCCTCGGGCGACCTCAGCATCGGGCTGATCGGCGATCTGGGCGGGGTGCGGCTGGGGATGGTGGCGTCGGGCAATTACGGCAACACCTGGCGCACGCGCGACAGCCGCCAGCAGGACACGATCAGCAACGACGGCGCGCTGCGCAACGATTTCGCCACCGTCATCACCGACAATCGCATCGTGCTGAACGGGCTGCTCGGCTTCGGCGCGGAATTCGGCGAGAACCGCATCCGCTGGACCAATGTCTATATCCACGACACGCTGAAGCAGGGGCGTGCATCGGCGGCGACGCTGTACACCAATTCCAGCGGGCTGCCGCTGTTCCAGCAGAATACCAGCTTCTTCGAACGCCAGTTGATCGAGACGCAGCTGGTGGGCGAGTTCAAGCCGACCGACCGATTGTCGATCGATCTGCGCGGCGCCTATGCCAATTCGAAGCGCAACTCGCCCTATGAGCGCGAATTCCAGTATGACTGCAACAATACGCTCCACACCGTCGTCGACGTGCCGACCGGCGGCGACGCCGGCGTGCGCTGCCCCGGCGTGTGGCAGGCGAGCAATTCGTTCGGCGCGTTCGGGACAGTAGCGTTCAGCGAGCTGAACGAGGATCTGTATTCGGGGCAGGCGGACGTGACCTACAAGCTGGACACGGCGCGCCCGGTCAGCCTGTCGGGCGGCTATTATTATTCGGACAGCCAGCGCACCTCGACGCGGCTGCCGTTCACCTATCAGACGGTCGGCGGCGGCGCGATCCCGTTCCCGTGCAACCTGTTCCGCCCCGATTACCTGCTGTCGCCCGACGTCATCAACGGCTGCCCCGCGGCGCTGACGGGGACGGCGGCGACCAATGCGGTGCAGCTGCGCTTCTCGCCGGGGCAGAACGGCTCCTATTCCTATGACGCGCTGCTGCGGATCCACGCCGGCTATGTGCAGGGCGAGGCGGAGCTGCTGGACGGCGTGCGCGCGGTGGTGGGCGTGCGTTTCGAGACCGCGCGCCAGACGGTGACGCCGATCGGCCAAACCGGCACCAACCTGAACAACGATTACTGGCTGCCCGCCGCGACCGTGACGTGGAACTTCGCGCAGGACATGCAGCTGCGCCTGTCGGGGGCGAAGACGATCGCGCGCCCGCAGTTCCGCGAGCTGGCACCGCAGGCGTATCGCGACTTCGAATCCGACCGGCTGTTCTTCGGCAACCCGCGGCTGCGCGACAGCACGCTGTACAATCTGGAGGCGCGCTACGAATGGTTCTTCGCGCGCGACCAGCGCATCACCGCCGCCGGTTTCTGGAAGCGGATCGAGCGGCCGATCGAGCAGGTCGGCTTCTTCCCGACGCCCGACGCGCGGCTCCAGACCGGCTTCACCTATCTGCCCAAGGCAGTGCTGTGGGGCGGCGAGGTGGAGTTCCAGAAGTATGTGCCGCTCGATTTCATCGGGGCGGGGCTGGCGGGCAAGCGCGCGGTGGTGATCGCCAACTACACCTATACCCAGTCGAAGATCACCGCGGACGACAGCTGCGTCCCCGGCGTGCTGGAGGGAACGCAGCTGGGCAGCTGCCCCGCCAATTTCGCGCCCGCGTCGCTGCTGTTCCGCGACGGCGCACCGCTGACGGGGCAGTCGGACCATCTGGTCAACCTGCAACTGGGCTATGAGGATCAGGACAACGGCACGCAGGTGACCGCGCTGTTCAATTATGCCAGCGAGCGCGTGACCAATCGCGGCCCGTCGCTGCTGGGCGGCACCGGGTTCCAGCCCGACATCTACGAGCGTCCCGGCATCCGGCTGGACCTGGTCGCGCGCCAGTCGGCCGAGTTCCTGGGCCGCAAGATCGAGATCAAGGCGGAAGGGCGCAACCTGACCGGCACGCGGTATCAGGAGTTCCAGACGTTCGCGAACGGCAACCGGGTGTCGATCAACAGCTACCGGCTGGGGCGGGTGTTCTCGCTGGGGGCGAGCGTGACGTTTTAAGCCCTAAAAGCCCCTTCCCTTCAGGGGAGGGGTTTGGGGGTGGGGTGAGCCTCGCAGAGAGTGTCGCGTGCGACTGCCTCCGGCGGACTGCCCCACCCCAACCCCTCCCCTGAAGGGGAGGGGCTTTTTCGCGCTCACCACCCCCATGGCCGCTCGCGATACCATTTCGTGATCACATATTTCACCCCGGCGCGCACCTTCATCCCGTGGTGGAGGGTTGCGGGGTTGAGCGAGCCGTCGGGGCGGCGGTTGTTCCAGCAGACGAGCTTGCCCGTTTCCGGCTGGATCGTCTTGTCCACCGCCTTGAACCGCGTCGCGCCACCCGCCTCGGGCACGTTCAGATAGACCATCGCGGTCCACGTCCGGTTGCCCGCGACGCGGCAATAGCGGTCGTAGTCGACGCCGTTCGGCTCGAAATAATCGGTATGCGCCTTGAATTCCTGTCCCACGGCATAGCGCTGCCCCTGCAAGGGCTCGCCATACGCGGGGTCGAGGCCGGTGGCGTCGGCCAGCCACGCATCGACCTGCGCCACCACCAGGTCGCTCGCGGGCAGGTCGCACGTCTCGCTGGTGCGGAAGGCGGCGTCGCCGTTCGAATCGGAGATGGTGGAGGGGCGGCGATGCGCGTCGATCTGCGCCACCAGCGCCGCGCAGGTGGCCGCATCCAGGAAATCGCGCCGGATGAACAGCGTCAGTTTGGGAGACGGCACCCGCTGGATGCCGGGCTGTGCGGCAAGCCGCGTGACGACGGGATCGCTGGCCATGACACGCGCGCTCTTGCCACAGCGCAAGGCGCTGCCCCAAGCGGAGAAATATTACACAAGCCCGAAACGCCGCTGTAACATGGCCCACGTAGCCGAACCGTGGCGGGGAGTTGGGCCAACCGAATGCGATTGAAGTTTGACGCCCGCGCTCGGGCGATCCTGAAGCGGCTGCCCGTCGTGAACGTCTATTCCGCGGCCGAACTGGTGCTGCTGGGCGTGCTGGCGGTGCAATGCGCGCGGCTGATGTGGGGCGTGGTGACGCCGGTGTCGCCGCTGGGCGCGTGGATCCCCGCCGGTCCCGCGATCCCGGCCGATCCCGCCGGCGTGATCTCGCAGTTCGACCCCTTCTATCGCAACGCCGCGCGGCAGGCGCCGGGCGCGACCAACGTCACCGCGCTCCAGCTGACGCTGTACGGCACGCGGATGGACAGCGCGCAGGCGAAGGGCGGCGCGATCATCGCCGGGCCGGACGGCGTCCAGCGCAGCGTGGCAGTGGGCGAGGAAGTCGCACCGGGCGTGGTGCTGAAGGCGGTGGCATTCGATCACGTCACGCTCGACCGGGGTGGCGCGAGCGAGGACCTGTTCCTCGACCAGTCGAACGGGGGGCGGGGGTGCTGCTGCTCCACCCCCGCCGGGCGCTCCCCCCGCGCCGCCACCGGCGAACGCACCCGCGCTGGCGGGACGGACGCTGCCGCTCGACGAACTGCGCGGCGACATCAATGCCATTCCGCGGATCGAGGGCGGGCGGATCAACGGCCTGACCGTGCGCGGGCAGGGCGGCGAGGCGTTTCGCGCCGCCGGCCTGCGCGACGGCGACGTCGTGACGCAGGTCGGCGGCCGCCCGATCAACGGCCCCGGCGACCTGGAGCAGATGACGCGCCAGGCCGCGGGCGGCGGCACCCTTTCCCTGACGGTGGAGCGCGACGGCCGTCCGCTCCCGCTCACCATTCCGGTATCCCGATGATGCGTTCGCTGATCCCCGCCCTTCTCCTGATCGCCGCACCGGCGGTCGCACAGACCACGCTCAACGTGCGCGATGCCGATATCCGCGCCTTCATCGCCGATGCGGCGAAGGTGACCGGGCGCACCTTCATCATCGACAATCGGGTGCAGGGGAAGGTGACGGTGGTCACCGACCGGCCGCTGTCGCGCTCCGAATATCTGGAGGTGTTCCTCTCCACGCTGCGCGCCAACGGGCTGGTTGCGGTGCCGACCGCGAACGGCGCGTTCCGGGTGCAGCCGATCGACAATGCCGCGCAGCAGCCCGGCCGCGTCGGCGTGGCGGGGGCGGCGCGCAACCAGCTGGTGACGGAGATCGTGCGGCTGCGCTCGATCGACGCCGCGCAGGCGGTCGATACGGTGCGCCCGCTGGTCAGCGCGCAGGGCTCGGTCACCGCCAATCGCGGCGGCAACAGCCTGGTGGTGGTCGATTTCGCCGACAATGTGCGCCGCGTGCGCGAGGTGATCCGGCGGATCGACGCGGATACCGCCGCGACGCGGATCATCGCGCTGAAGAATGCGCGCGCGCAGGAGGTGGCGACCGCATTGCAGGGGCTGATCGGCGGCAATGCCGGGGCGGGCGCGGCGGGCGGCACCGGCGGCGTCTCCGCGGTGGCGATCGAGAGCAGCAATGCGGTCGCGCTGCGCGGAGACCCGCAGACGGTGGCGCGGCTGGCGGCGGTGGCGCGCGACCTGGACCAGAGCGCGCGCAACGCGACCGAGATCAAGGTCGTGTTCCTGGAGAATGCCGACGCCAACCAGCTGCTGCCGGTCCTCCAGCAACTGGTCGGACAGGCGCCCGATGCGGTGCAGGAACAGGGGCTGACCCGCACCGGATTGAGCACCTCCAGCACCGGCGCGACCGGAACGGGGGCCACGCCACAGCCGATTACGCGCGCGCCCCCCCGCTAGCGCCCCGGTGCAGCAGGGCAGCCAGCCGCAACAGGCCGCGATCACCGGGCAGGGCGCGCGCACCGCCGCGGTCGTCACGCGCTATGCCGGGGCGAATGCGATCGTCATTGCGGCGCCTGGCGATGTCCAACGTCAATTGTCGGACGTGATCCGCCAGCTCGACCAGCGCCGGCAGCAGGTGCTGGTCGAGGCGATCGTCGCCGAGGTGTCCGACAGCACGGTCAACCGGCTGGGCGCGCAGTTCATCCTGGGCAATCTGGACGGCGGCGCGTTCGCGGCGTCGACCTTCAGCAATTCCGCACCCAACATCCTCCAGATCGCCGGCGCGATCGGCGCGCAGAGCCTGGGCAGCACGCGCACCGTCGTCACCGCCGCGGACGGGACGCGGACCGAGACGACGACCAACAATTCCGCCTCCAACACGCTGACGCAATCCGCGATCAACTCGATCATCGGATCGACCGGCGGGTTCGGCGGGTTCGGCGGGCAGATCGGCCAGACCGTGTTCGGCGCGATCATCAATGCGGTGAAGAGCGATACGCAGTCCAACCTGCTGCAAGTTCCGCAGATCATGACGATCGACAATCAGGAAGCGCATACGCTGGTGGGTCAAGAGATCCCGATCACCACCGGCGAGGCGCTGTCGGGCAATTTCGACAATGCGTTCCGCACGACGCAGCGGCAGAATGTCGGCATCGGGCTGGACGTGCGGCCGCAGGTCAATTCGTCGGGCACGATCAAGCTGAACCTCCATCTGGAGGTCAGCTCGATCGCGGGGCCGGTGTCGAACGACAATTCCGACCTGATCCTCAACAAGCGCGAGGTGGAGACGGTGCTGACCGTCGACGATGGCGCGATCGGGGTGATCGGCGGGCTGTTGAGCGACGAGGAGCGGCGCACGATCGAGAAGATCCCGCTGCTGGGCGACATCCCGCTGCTGGGCAATCTGTTCAAGAGCCGCGCGAAGAGCCGGGCGAAGACCAATCTGATGATCTTCATCCGCCCGACCGTGATCCGCAGCGCCGCCGACAACCGCCGCGTGACCGAGCAGCGCTATGGCTACCTCCGCCTCCAGCAGGGGCAGCAGGATCCGTTGAGCGAGCCGTCGATCGATACGCTGGTGCGCGACTATATGGGCACCACCCCGCCGCTGCCGCCCGCGGGGCAGCCCGGCAGCATCGAGGACCAGCGCGTCGGCGTGCCGGTCTATCGCAACTCGGTCGTGACGATCCCGGGGAAGAAGAAATGATCCTGCGCACCGGCGCCGAGATCGCGGCCGGGGAGGCGGTGCCCGCGGCGCCGACGCCGGCGATCCCGATCGTCGTGCCGCCGGTGCAACTGCCCTATGCCTTTGCGCGCAAGTTCGGCGTGGTGCTGGACGGAGAGCGCGTCGCGTTGCGCGAGGGAAGCGATCCGCGCGCGCTGATCGAGGTGCGGCGCGTGCTGGGCCGCGCGTTCGACGTCGCGGTGGTGGCACCGGCGGCGTTCGACCGGCTGCTGAGCGATCATTATGCGATGGACGGGCAGGCGACCGCCGCCGCCGCGGTGGGGATGGGCGACGAACTGGACCTGCTGGCGGAGGGGCTGCCGACCGCCGAGGATCTGCTCGACACCGCCGATGATGCGCCCGCGATCCGCCTCATCAACGGGGTGATCGCGGATGCGGCGCGCAACGGCGTGTCGGATATCCATATCGAGCCATATGAGACCGGCCTCGTCGTGCGGATGCGGATCGACGGCGTGCTGCGTGAGACGCTGCGGATGCCGCCGCATGTCGCGCCGGTGGTGGTCAGCCGGATCAAGGTGATGGCGCGGCTCGACATCGCCGAGCGGCGCGTGCCGCAGGACGGGCGCATGGGGCTGACGCTGGGGGGCAAGCTGCTCGACGTGCGCGTCTCGACACTGCCGAGCCGCGCGGGCGAGCGGGTGGTGCTGCGCATCCTCGACAAGGAGAATGCGGGGATCGACCTCGACGCGCTGGGCATGTCGCCCGCGATGTACGCGCTGCTGCGCGAGGCGATCGCGGAGCCGAACGGCATCGTGCTGGTGACCGGACCGACCGGCAGCGGCAAGACGACGACGCTCTACGCCGCGCTGCGGCTGCTGAATGACGGCAGCCGCAACATCCTGACGGTCGAGGATCCGGTCGAATATGCGGTCGAGGGCGTCGGGCAGACGCAGGTGAACCCGAAGGTGGGGCTGACCTTCGCCGCTGGCTTGCGCGCGATCCTGCGGCAGGATCCCGATACGGTGATGATCGGCGAGATCCGCGACCGCGAAACCGCGGAGATCGCGGTACAGGCGTCGCTGACCGGGCATCTGGTGCTGTCGACGGTGCATACCAACGACGCGGTCGGCGCGATCACGCGGATGCGCGACATGAAGGTGGAGCCGTTCCTGCTCGCCAGCACGCTGCGCGCAGTGATCGCGCAGCGGCTGGTGCGGCGTTTGTGTCAACATTGCGCGCGTCCGGTGTCAGCATCGGCGACGGTGGCACCACTGCTCGGCATCGATCCGCACGCCACCGTGTACGAAGCGACAGGGTGCGAGAATTGCAACCGAACCGGCTTCCGCGGCCGCGTCGGCGTGTACGAGGCGGTGCGCGTGGACGCCACCGTCCGCCGCCTCATCAACGAGGGCGGCGACGAGGATGCCATCGCACGCCATACCTTCGCCAACAACGACACGCTCGCCACCGCCGCCCGGCGGCTGGTCGAGGCCGGCGTGACCACCGCGGAGGAAGCGGTGCGCGTGAGCCGCAGCGAGAATGCGGATGTCGCGCAGGAGGTGATGGGGGATGGGTGATGTCATCGCACGTCACCCCTCCCCTTCAGGGGAGGGGCAGGGGGTGGGGGAGGTCTCACCGAGACCTGCGCATGTGGCCTTTGACTCCCCCACCCCAACCCCTCCCCTGAAGGGGAGGGGCTTTTTCGGTCCCGGTATCCGCGCGCGCCTATCGCGAGAAACAGCCCGTGCCTGACTTCGACTATCTCGCGATCGACACACGCGGGCAGGAAACCCGCGGGCATGTCGCCGCCGCCACCGTGGAGGCGGCGCGGGCGGCGCTCGACCGGCGGCGGCTGTACGTGGTGCGGATCGAGCCGGGCGCCGCGCCCGCCGCGCGCGGGCGGCCGCTGTTCGGGCTGGAACTGGCGCGTACCCGTATGTCGGGCAAGCAGCTGACGCTGTTCACGCGCCAGCTCGCCACGCTCAACCGCGTGTCGCCGCTGGAGGAATCGCTGCGCACGATCACGCGACAGACCGAGCAGGAGGGGGTGCGCGCGATCGTCCAGACCGTCCATGCCGGCGTGGTCGAGGGGCGGCGGCTGGCGGATGCGATGGCGCGCGAGCCGAAGAGCTTTCCGCCGCTGTACCGCGCGATGGTGGCGGCGGGCGAAAGCTCCGGTTCGCTGCCGGAGATCATGGAGCGGCTGTCGACCTTGCTCGAACGACAGGCGGAGATCCGCGGCAAGCTGCTGACCGCGATGGCCTATCCCGCGGTGCTGGCGACGGTGGCGATGGGCGTCGTGATCGCGCTGATGGCGTTCGTGGTGCCGCAGGTGGTCGAGCAATTCGATACGGTGGGGCAGGAACTGCCGCTGCTGACGCGGCTGGTGATCGGCTTGTCGGATGTGCTGGTCGGCTGGTGGTGGCTGATCCTGCTGGCGATGGCCGCGATCGGGTTCGCGGGCTGGGCGGCGCTGCGCCAGCCGCCGGTGCGGCTCGCGTTCGATACGTGGCTGTTGCGCATCCCGCTGCTGGGGCGGTTGCTGCGCGACCTGCATGCGGCGCGGATGGCGCGGACGCTGTCGACGATGGTCGCCAGCCGGCTGCCGCTGCTGGAGGGGCTGAACCTGACCGCGGGGACGATCCACAATCGCCGGCTGAAGCTGGCGTCGGACGAGATCACCGAGGCGATCCGTGGCGGCGGCAGCCTGTCGTCGGCGATGCGGCGCGCCGGCGTGTTCCCGCCGCTCTTGGTCTATCTCGCCGCCAGCGGCGAGGCGGCGGGGCGGCTGGACGAGATGCTGGAGCGCGCCGCCGACTATCTGGAGCGCGAGTTCGACCGCTTCACCGCCACCGCCTTGTCGCTGCTGGAGCCATTCATCATCGTCGTGATGGGCGCGATCGTGGCGACGATCGTGCTATCCATCCTGCTTCCCATCCTCCAGCTGAACACGCTGGCGGGCCAGTGAGAGACTTTATGCGTACCGAACAGAAGAAGCGCCGCAAGAGGAACGGCTTCACGCTGGTGGAGCTGATGGTGGTGATCGTCATCATCGGCCTGCTGGCGACGATCGTCGCGCTCAACGTGCTGCCCTCGGGCGACACCGCGCGGGTGCAGAAGGCGAAGGCGGACATCTCCACGATCGAGCAGGGGCTGGAACTCTACCGGTTGCAGATGGGGACGTATCCGACGACGCAGCAGGGGCTGGCGGCGCTGGTCTCCGCGCCGGCGGGCGCGGATGCGGCGCGCTATCAGGCGGGCGGCTATGTCAAGCGGCTGCCCAAGGATCCGTGGGGGCGCGACTATCTCTATGCCTCGCCGGGGCAGCATGGGCAGGCCGACGTCTGGACGCTGGGCGCGGACGGCAAGGACGGCGGCGAGGGGATCGATGCCGATATCGGGTCGTGGCAATGACCATCGTCACCCCGGACTTGATCCGGGGTCCCGCTTCTCCGCAGCCGTGGAGAAGAAGCGGGACCCCGGGGCGAGCCCGGGGTGACGGGCAGGCGGCGGGCTTCACCCTGATCGAACTGATGGTTGTCATCACCGTCATCGGCCTCGCCTCCGCCGCCGCGGTGCTGGCGATGCCGGATTCGCGCGGGCGGTTGATGGACGAGGCGACGCGCTTCGCCGCGCGCACCCGTGCCGCGCACGACAGCGCGATCATCGAGGCGCGGCCGGTCAGCCTGTGGATCACCGCGACCGGCTATGGCTTCGATCGCTGGCGCGGTGGGCAATGGTCGCCGATCGCGGACGGCGGGCTGAAGGTCGAGCGCTGGGGCAACGGCACGGCCGCGGGCAACGGGTTGGTGCGCGAGCGGGTGACGTTCGACACCACCGGGCTGACCGACCGGCCGATCACGGTGACGCTGCACCGCGAGGGCGCGCGCGCCGACGTCGAGATCGCGGCGGATGGAAGCGTCCGTGTCGCCGGCTGAACGATGGCGTCGCCCCGCCCAACCGTCACCCCGGACGTGTTCCGGGGTCCAGGGTTCCCCGCGCCTCGCCAGCGATGCGGGCGCGGAACCCTGGATGCCGGAACACGTCCGGCATGACGGGGAGATGCGGTTTGCCCGTAAGCGCGGACGGCGCAACGGCTTCACGCTGATCGAGATCATGGTGGCGCTGGCGGTGTTCAGCCTTGCCGCGCTGGCGCTGATCCGGCTGGAGGGGCAGACGATCCGCTCCACCGGTGTGCTGTCCGCCACGCTGCTGGCGCAGACGGTGGCGCGCAATGTCGCGATCGAGGCGGTCACGGAGGCGCAGCCGCCGGTGCGCGGGCGCGCCACGGGGGTGGAGCAGAATGGCGGACGCGCCTGGACGTGGACGCGCGACGTGCGGCCGATCGGCGATGGCGATGTGATGCGCGTCGATGTCGCGGTGGCGGGGGCGGATGGCGCGGTGCTGGGACGGATGACGATGGTGCGGCCACCGGCCGACCCCACGCTGGTAACGGCGTCATGAGGCGCTCCGCCGAGCGAGGCTTCACCCTGGTCGAGGTCATGATCGCGCTGATGATCTTCGGCATGATCGCGGCGGCGGGGGTGGCGCTGCTGTCGTTCAGCGTGAAGGCGCAGGGGGCGGGTGCGGCGGCGCTGGAGGATACCGGCGCGCTCAACCGGCTGTCGTCGATCCTGACCGCGGATCTGGCGCAGGCGCAGGATCGCCCGACGCGCGACATCCAGGGCGTGCGCTTGCCGGCCTTCACCGGCGACGCGACGGCGACGCCGATGCTGCGGCTGGTGCGCGGCGGGTGGAGCAACCCCGACGAGGCGCCGCGCGCGACCGTGCAGAAGGTCGAATATCGCCTCGCCGCGGGGGCGCTGGAGCGGGTCGCCTATCCGGCGCTGGACGGGGCACCGCCGCTGCCGCCCGCGGTGCTGCTGGACGGCGTGCAGGCGGTGCGGCTGCGCTTCCGCTTCGCCGGCGCGTGGACCGACACATGGAACGGGAACCCGCGCAGCGCGCTGCCGCAGGCGGTGGAGCTGGTCGCCGTCCGACGGGACGGCCCGACCTATCGCCTGCTGTTCCTGGTCGGCACGGGCGCGATACGGCCGCGCGCGACCCCCACCGCCGGGGCCACCGATGCGCCCGCCTGAGCGCGAGCGTGGTGCCGCGTTGCTGACGGTGCTGCTGCTGGTCGCGGTGATCGCGGTGATGGCGGCGACCGCGCTGGAGCGTTTGCGGCTGTCGACGCGGCTGACCGCCAATGCGGTCGCGCTGGATGGCGCACGCGGCTATGCCTATGCCGCGGAGACGCTGGCGATGACGCGGGTCACCGCGCTGCTGCGGCAGGCGGGAGACCGGGTGACGCTGGACGGCGGGTGGAGCGGGCGGCCATTCGGGCTGCCGATCCCCAACGGCACCGCGATGGCGCGCGTGACCGATGGTGGCAATTGCCTGAACCTCAACGCGCTGGTGGCGCGCAGGCCGGATGGGTCGTCGCTCGCCAGTCCGCTGGCGGTGGCGCAGTTCGCGCGGTTGCTGCGGCTGCTGCGCGTGCCCGGGGGCGAGAATATCGCGGCGGCGACCGCGGACTGGATCGACAGCGACGACGTGGCGCTGCCGGGCGGCGCGGAGGACGACAGCTATCGTGGCTATCGCACCGCCGGCACCGCGATGGCCGACCCCAGCGAGTTGCGCGCGGTGCGCGGGGTGACGGCGGAGGTCTATCGCGCGGTGCGGCCATGGGTCTGCACGCTGCCGACCGCCGACCGCGCGGTCATCAACATCAACACGCTGCTGCCCGAACAGGCGGTGCTGCTGGCGATGCTGCTGCCCGACGCCGCCGCGGTCGCACCGGTGGAGGCGCTGCTGCGCCGGCGCCCGCCCGGCGGGTTCGCCAGCGTCGATCCGTTGTGGAACCAGCTGTCGCTGGCGGGCGGGGGCACGCCCGCAATGGATGCGCGGCAACAGACCGGGGTGACGACGCGCTGGTTCGCGCTGGCGGTCGACGTGACCAGCGGCGATGCCGAACTGCACGAACAGGCGCTGATCGATGCGCGGACCCTTCCCGTCCGCCTCGTGTCGCGGCAATGGGGGGATGTGCCATGACAGCCGCCACGGTCCTTTTCCTGCCGCCCGACGATTCGCTGCCCTGGCGGTGGTGGCGGATCGACGGCGATCGCATCGCCGACGAGGGCGAGGGCGCACCGCTGCCCGAGGCGGATCGCGCGGTGATCGCGGTGGCGCCGGCGGATGCGGTGACGCTGCACTGGGCCGCACTTCCCGCACGTTCCGCGGCGCAGGCGGCGGCGGCGGCGCGGATCGTGGTGAGCGATGCGACCGCGGAGCCGGCGCACGACCTGCACGTCGCGGTCGGAGACGAAAGCGACGGCGAACGTGCGATCGCGGTGGTGGCCCCGGCGCGCATGGCGGGATGGCTGGCGGCGCTGGCGGGCGCGGGGATCGATCCCGCCGCGGTGGTCCCCGCACCGCTGCTGCTGCCGGTGCCCGACGAGGGCTATGTCCGCGCCGACCTCGCCGGGCAGAGCGTGGCGCGCGGGCGCACCACCGGCTGGGCGGACGAGGCGCGGCTGACCGACCTGGTCACCGCGGGCACGGCGCCGGTGTCGCTGGAGCGCAGCGCGGTGCAGGCGGCGGCGATCGCGGCGGCGGCGGCGCCCGCGCTGGACCTGCGGCAGGGGCCGTTCGCGCGGCGGCGGCGGCGGGCGATCGACTGGGCGCTGGTGCGGCGGCTGGCGGTGCTCGCCGGGCTGATCCTGCTGGCGACGCTGGCGATCGATGTGGTGCGGGTGATGCGCTATTCCTTCGGCGCGGACGCGATCGAGGCGCGCGCCGACGTGGTGGCGCGGCAGGGATTGCCGCGCGGCGCGCCCGAGGGTGGCGATGCGGCGCGGCTGCTCGACGACCGGCTGGCGCGGCTGCGCGGCCCGGGGCAGGGGTTCACCCGCACCGCGGCGGCGGTTTATCAGGCGGTCGAGGCGGTGCCGGAGGGCGAGGTGACGGCGTTGCAGTTCGAACCCAATGGCTCGCTCAAGGTGTCGCTGCTGCTGCCGGGCGAGGCGCAGGCCAATGCGGTGAAGGGACGGCTGGAGGCCGCGGGGTTCCGGGTGGAGTCGAGCGTGTTCCAGCCGGTCGACGGGCGGCTCGCCGGTGACATGACGGTGCGCCAGTGACGTCGGGCATGAGCACGGCGCTCCGCGCGTGGTTCGATGCGCGGTCGCTGCGCGAGCGGCGGCTGATCCTGGTCATGGCCGCGCTGCTGATGGTGACGATCCTGTGGGCGGGGATCATCCGCCCGGTGCGCGCCGGCCTGTCCGATTCGCGCGAACGCTATACCCAGGCGGTGGTGCGGCTGGGCGCGGCGGAGGCGGCGCTGTCGCAGGTGAAGGCGATCCAGCGGCGGCAGCCGCCCACGCCCAACGGCCTGCTGGCGGACGTGGTGCGGGCGCGGGCCGAGGCGGCGGGGCTGACGCTGGCCGGGCTGGACAGCGAGGCGCCCGATCGCGTGCGCGTGACGATCGCCACCGCGCGCGCCGGCGCGCTGACGCAATGGATCGCCGCGCTGGAAGGCGAGGGCGTGCTGGTCGACTCGCTGACCATCAGCGGGGCGGGCGGCACCGCCGTTTCCGCGCAGATGACGCTGACGGCACGGGGGAATTGATGCGCATCCGTCTCGCCACCGGTCGCCGTGCGCTGTTCCTGGCGATGTTCGCGATCGCGGTGCTGGCGTTGCTGCCGATGCGGCTGGCGCTGGGCTGGGCGGGGCTCGACGCGCAGGGTTTCTCCGCGCGCGAGGTGCGCGGCAGCCTGTGGTCCGGGCGGCTGGTGGAGGCGCGGTTCGGCGACATCGCGCTGGGCGACCTGCGCGCGGGCGTGTCGCCGCTGGCACTGCTGATCGGGCGTGCGCGGATCGCGCTGTCGTCTCCCGGTGACGGGCTGTCGGGCGTGGTGGAGATGGGGCGCAACCGCGCGGCGATCCTGAACGCGACCGGGCCGCTGTCGCCGGGGAGCGCGTTCGCGCCATTGCCGGTGACCGCGCTGGACCTCGACGACGTGTCGGTCCGCTTCGTCGATGGCGCGTGCGAGGGCGCGGAGGGGCGCGTGCGGGCGGGGCTGTCGGGCAATTGGCAGGGGCAGCCGCTGCCCGGCGCGCTCAGCGGCACCGCGCGGTGTGACGCGGGCGCGCTGCTGCTGCCGCTGACCAACGGCGCGGGCGAGGGCACGGCGCTGCGGCTGTGGCCCGACGGGCGCTATCGCGCGGAACTGACGCTGGTGCCGACCGATCCGCTGGTCGCGGGGCGGCTGGATGCGAGCGGGTTCGTCGCCAATGGCGCGGCGCGGACGCTGGCGGTGGAGGGGCGGTTCTAGGTGGCTGATGACCTCCGTTCGCGCTGAGGGGAGGCTGAGCCTGCCGAAGCCTCGTCTCGAAGGGCACGCGCTTGTGCTTCGAGGCGGCCTTTCGACAAGCTCAACGCCTCCTCAGCACGATCGGAGGTTTAGAACCGCTCGACGGTCGTGCCCATCCAATCCGCTTGACGCCACGCCCCCTGCGCCGCTAGGGGCACGGCCTTCGCGGCGATCGTAGCTCAGTTGGTTAGAGCATCGGTTTGTGGTACCGAGGGTCGCGGGTTCAAGTCCCGTCGATCGCCCCATTTCTCCCCTATCCATTATCACGGCGATTTGGCTGGCGTTCGGCGTCGGCAAACAATATTGCGTGCCAACGACATATCGTTTCGCGCGTGATGGAGTGGCTCGTGACCTCGATCTGGGACTATCCCGACTTCGACGCCCATGAGGGCGTGCATCTGTTCAGCGATCCCGAATCGGGGCTGAAGGCGGTGATCGCGGTCCATTCGACCGCGCTCGGCCCGGCGGCGGGCGGCGTGCGCTTCTGGCATTATGCCGATGACGCGCGCGCGGTGACCGACGCGCTGCGGCTGTCGCGCGGCATGAGCTACAAGAATGCGATGGCCGGGCTGGCGCTGGGCGGCGGCAAGGGCGTGGTGCTGGCGCCGCGCCCGGGCGACACGATCAGCGAGGCGCAGCTGGTGGCGTTCGGCCGCGCGGTCGAGTCGCTCGGCGGACGCTACGTCACCGCCGAGGACGTCGGCATGTCCGAGGCGCGGATGAAGGTGATCGCCGGGCAGACGCGCTACGTCTCCGGGCTGCCGGTGGCGCAGGGCGCGGCGGGCGGCGACCCGGGACCCTATACCGCGCACGGCGTCTATCTGGGCGTGAAGGCGGCGGCGAAGCGCGGGCTCGGCACCGACGACATGCGCGGGGTGCGCGTCGCGATCCAGGGCACCGGATCGGTCGGCGGCGGCCTCGCACGGTTGCTGGCGAAGGACGGCGCGGTGCTGACGCTGGCCGATGTCGATACCGCGCGCGCGGCGTCGCTGGCGGCGGAACTGGGCGCCACGACCGCCTCGCCGCAGGAGATCCTGTCGCTCCACGTCGATATCGTCAGCCCCAATGCGCTGGGTGCGATCCTGACCGAGACATCGATCGCGGCGCTGAAGGCGCGCGTCGTCGCGGGCGGCGCGAACAACCAGCTGGCGACCCGGGAGGACGGGCGCCGGCTGCACGAAGCGGGTGTCGTCTATGCGCCCGATTACGTCATCAATGCGGGCGGGATCATCAACGTCGGGCTGGAATATCTGGGCCATGGCGACGAGGCCGAGGTGATGGCGCGGATCGCGCAGATCCCCGGCCGGCTGGACCAGGTGTGGGACGAGGCCGCGGCGACCGGCGACCCGACGGCGGAAGTGGCGGACCGCATCGCCGCGCGGTTGATCGGGCGGTAATTGCCCGTCACCGCGGGCGTGATCGGGGTGACGGATGTGGAACGCCGCCGTGCTCCTGCGAAGGCAGGAGCCAAGGGTGACGGGGCGCGATGATCGTTGTCCTGCCTGGCCCTGGGTTCCGGCGTTCGCCGGAACACGGTTCGTGCGGGGTGGGGGTCGCGTTCGATCACTCGGGGCTCCTGCCTTCGCAGGAGCACGGCGGTGATCCGGACGCGGCATCATTTCCCCGCACTCGGGGGATGACGCCGCCGCTACTCTGTCTTATCGACGGCGGATCGTGGCCACGCTTCATGCCCTTGCCAATCCGGCGCGGTTCCTTCGCCTCGCGCGGCCGCTGACGCCGATCCTGTGGTGGACCGGCGCGCTGCTGGTCGCGATCGGGTGTTGGGCGGGGCTGACGCAGACGCCGCCCGATTATCTGCAGGGCGAGACGGTGCGCATCCTCTACATCCACGTTCCCGCCGCGTGGCTGGGGATGGGCGGCTGGAGCGGGATCGCGATCAGCAGCATCGTCTATCTCGTCTGGCGCCACCCGCTGGCCGCGATCGCGGCGCGTGCGATCGCGCTGCCCGGCGCCTGTTTCGCCGCTTTGTGCCTCGTCACCGGTGCGATCTGGGGGCGGCCGACCTGGGGGACGTGGTGGCAATGGGACGGGCGGCTGACGTCGATGCTGCTGCTGTTCTTCGTCTATCTGGGCTTCATCGCGCTTTCCAATGCCGATCGCGAGCGTGGCGGCGACGGGCGCGTGCCCGCGCTGTACGGGATCGCGGGCACGGTGCTGCTGCCGATCATCCGCTATTCGGTGGTGTGGTGGAACACGCTGCACCAGGGGCCGAGCATCGGGCTGACCGGTTCGACGATCGACAATTCCCTGCTGTGGCCGCTGCCGATCACGACGATCGGCTTTACCCTGCTGTTCGGGGGCGTGGTGCTGATGCGGATGCGCGCGATGCTGGCGGCCGCCAAGGCCGAGGCGCGGATGCGGCGGCGGGCGCTGTCGTGACGGGTCAGTGGGTCTTCGTCACGGCGGCCTACACGCTGGTGATCGTGGGAACGGCGATCGTCTCGCTGCTGGCATGGCGCGCGATGCGGCAGGCCGAGAAGTGACGCGCAAGAACCAGCGGCTGACGCTCGTCCTGCTCGGATTGGGTGCGATCGTCGCGGCGGCGCTGCTGGCGCTGTCGGGGCTGAAGGATCAGGCGGCGTTCTTCTACGCGCCGTCCGATGTCGCCGGGCGCGTGCCGCCCGCGGATCAGGCGGTGCGGCTGGGCGGGATGGTGGAGCGCGGCTCGATCCGGCGCGCCGCCGATGGCGTGACGATCGATTTCGTCGTGACCGACGGCAAGGCGACGACGCCGGTGCGCTTCGCCGGCATCGCACCGGACCTGTTCCGCGAGGGATCGGGGGTGGTGGCGGAGGGACATTTCCGCCCTGACGCCTCGTTCGTCGCGACCAACCTGCTCGCCAAGCACGACGAAAAATACATGCCGCCGCAGATGGCGGGCAAGATGCACGAAACCAAGACGTTGGAGGCCAATTGATGGGCTTCCTCGCGCTGGGGCTGCTGGGGGCGGGCGCGTTTGGCGCGATGCTGCTGCTGGGCGTGCGGCGGCTGTTGTGGTCGACGGTCGGCGCGGCGCTGTTCCTGGGCGCGATCGGCTATGCGTGGCAGGGGCGCCCCTCGCTCGCCGCCGCACCGGCGCGGCATCGCACGACGATGGCGGCGATCGATCCCGAGGCGATCGCGCTGCGCGACATGCTGCTGGGGCGCTACACGCAGGATGCCGCCTATCTGGTCGCGGCGGATGCCATGACGCGCAGCGGCGACACCGCATCCGCGGCGCGTGCGGTGATGGGCGGGTTGTCGCGGCTGCCGAAGAGCTTCATCCTGTGGACCTGGGCCGGGGTGACGCTGGCGGCAGATGCGAAGGATCAGGTGACCCCGCCCGCGCTGCTCGCCTTTCGACAGGCAGCGCGGCTGGCACCGGAACATCCCGCGCCGCCCTTCTACCTCGGCATGGCCTATGTCCGTGCCGGGCAACTGGCGCAGGCGCGGCCCTATTGGCGTCGCGCGGTGGCGCTGTCGCCGCCGGGAACCGCCTATCGCCGCGAGATCGCGGTGCGGCTGATGCTGCTCGACCGGTTCGTGGAATTGCAACAGGCGGGGATGGTGGCGCCGCGATAGGGCGGGTGGAGGCGGGTGGCTTCCTTAAGCCATCGTCGCCCCAGCGCAGGCTGGGGCCTTCCGGTGGCGAATGGCACGTTTCCACGAGAAAGATCCCAGCTTTCGCTGGGATGACGTCTGAGGAGTGAAACGGCGGAACCGCGCTTCGCCTCCCGCTCCAGCGTCACGCGCCCCGGCCGGTCTTCTCCTGTAGCGCATCGATGCGCTTCGATGCGTCGGCCTTGGTCAGCGACTCGTCGAACGGCTCGCCGGCTTCCTCGCTCAGCGTCTTGAGGTAGCTCGCCTGCGCGCCGGTCATCGGCTCGTCGCCGGTGGTCCAGTCGTCGGGATCCTTCTCCGCATTGGAAAAGGGGTGCGTTTTCGGGTCGTTGGCCTCGGTCATCGGTCTGTGTCCTTTCGGGAGGATCAACGACATCGTTCGGCATCTGTTCCGCGTTGCAAGCCACACGGGCGGGTGCTAGGCGCGCCGTCACTATGGGCACCTCAGTGGGCGATCACGTCGCGAGCACGGACGGCAACGCCCCTGCCCGAACCCTGTCAACATCCCGCGCGGCGGTGACGGCATGAGTGCCGACGCGGCCGGTGCGACCGTGACCGACGCGCCGCATCATCACCACGGCAGCCGCCAGGGGATGGCCGCGCTGGCGGTGGGCGCGATCGGCGTCGTCTATGGCGATATCGGCACCAGCCCGCTGTACGCGATGAAGGAGGTGTTCGTCGGGCACCATCCGCTCGCGGTCGACCAGCTCCATATCTTCGGCGTCGTCAGCCTGATGTTCTGGTCGCTGATGCTGATCGTGACGTTGAAATACGTCCTCATCATCCTGCGCGCGGACAATAATGGCGAGGGCGGCAGCCTGGCGCTGCTGGCGCTGATCCAGCGACGGTCGGGTGCGGGCAAGCGCTGGGGGCCGAGCCTGGTGATGCTGGGCGTGGTGGCGACCGCCTTGTTCTTCGGCGATTGCATGATCACGCCCGCCATCTCCGTGTTGTCGGCGGTGGAGGGGTTGGCGACGGTCGAGCAGGGGTTCGATTCGTTCGTGCTGCCGATCGCGGTGACGATCCTGATCGCGCTCTTCTACCTGCAATCGATCGGCACCGCGAAGGTCGGGCGGCTGTTCGGCCCGATCATGATCGTCTATTTCCTGGTGCTGGCGGGCATGGGCCTGATGCACATCGCCAAGCGACCGGACGTGTTGTGGGCGCTCAATCCCGTCTGGGCGGTACGCTTCGCCGCGGCGGACGGGCGGCTGGCGTTCCTGGCGCTGGGGTCCGTCGTGCTGGCGGTGACGGGGGCGGAGGCGCTGTATGCCGACATGGGGCATTTCGGGCGCAAGCCGATCTCCTACGCCTGGCTGGGCTTCGTGCTGCCGGCGCTGATGCTCAATTATCTGGGGCAGGGCGCGATGCTGCTGGAGACGCCGGCGGCGGCGGAGAACCCCTTCTTCCTGATGGCGCCGGAGGACTGGCGTCTGCCGTTGGTCATCCTGGCGACGATGGCGACCGTCATCGCCAGCCAGGCGGTGATCACCGGCGCCTATTCGGTGGTGCAGCAGGCGGTGCAGCTGGGGCTGATGCCGCGTATCCGCATCACCCATACCAGCGCGTCGGAGGCCGGGCAGATCTATATCCCCGCGGCCAATTGGGCGCTGATGGTGATGGTGCTGCTGCTGGTCTTCGGCTTCGGCGAATCGTCGAACCTCGCCGCGGCCTATGGCATTGCGGTGACGGGGACGATGTTCATCTCCACCTGTATGGTCGGCGTGCTGATCCGGCGCGTATGGCATTGGCCGCTATGGGCGGTGGCGCTGTTCGAGATCGTGTTCCTGGCGATCGACGGGCTGTATTTCGGGTCGAACCTGACCAAGGTGCCCGATGGCGGCTGGTTCCCGCTGCTGGTGGCGATCATCGTCTTCGTGCTGCTGACCACCTGGTCGCAGGGCCGCAAGCTGATGCTGGAGCGGATGCGCGAGGCGGCGATGCCGATCAAGATCTTCATCGATTCGGCCGCCACCTCCGCCACGCGCGTGTCGGGCACCGCGGTGTTCATGACGTCCACGCCGGACGGCGTGCCGCATGCGCTGCTCCACAATCTGAAGCACAATCGCGTGCTGCACGACCGCGTCATCCTGCTGACGGTGCGCGTCACCGACATGCCCTATTTCCCGATCGCGGACCGCTTCCTGCACGAGGATCTGGGGCAGGGGTTCCATCGTGTCATCCTGCGCTACGGCTTCATGGAGGAGCCCGACGTGCCCGCGAACCTGAAGTCGTTCCGCGGCTGTGGCGGTGAGTTCCGGATGATGGACACCAGCTTCTTCCTCAGCCGCCAGACGCTGCTGGCGTCGGAGCGGCCGGGGATGGCGATCTGGCGCGAGAAATTGTTCGCGTGGATGCTGCGCAACGCCGAAAGCGCGATGGAATTCTTCCGCCTGCCGACCAATCGCGTGGTCGAACTGGGCAGCCAGATCGAGATTTGATCACGGAAGTGCCCGCCCCGATCATCCTGACCGCGCTGTTCGGGGCGCAGGACCAGGCGTTCTTCGACGCGCAGCGCCGCGCCTTCTTTCCGCCGGAGCGCAACCAGCTCGCGGCGCATCTGACGATGTTCCACCACCTGCCGCCGGGCAGTGCGGACGAACTGCGCCACCGGCTGGCGCAGGAAACGCGCGGGGTGCCGGCGCCGACGGCGCGGGTGGCGGGCGTGTTCTCGCTGGGCCGCGGGGGTAGCGTATCGGATCGATTCGCCCGAACTGGCGGCGATCCGCGCACGGCTGGCCGATGCGTTCCACGGGCTGCTGACACCGCAGGATCAGGCCGGCTGGCGTGCGCATGTGACGGTGCAGAACAAGGTGACGCCGGCGGAAGCCAAGACGACGCTGGCGCAGGTGCAGGCAGGGTTCGTGGCGCGCTCGGTGGCGATCGCGGGGCTGGCGGCATGGTGGTACCGCGGCGGGCCGTGGGAGCCGCTGTCGCGGCATATGTTCGGGTAGGCGTGGTGGTTGATCCCTCGCCACACGCGCTTCGTCATCCCGGACTTGTTCCGGGGGCCAGGGTTGAGCGGGGTGGTGTCGGGGTTTGTCCGCGGCATGGCCGGGCAAGCGGGACCCCGGCTCAAGGCCGGGGTGACGGAAGGGGTGGGGAGAAGGCGCTCAACCCCGCTTGACCGCCTCGTTTGCGCTGCTATAGCCCGCGCCTCACGAGCGGTTCGGCGCTCCTGTCTTCGACGGGGCGGAGTAGCTCAGCTGGTTAGAGCACGGGAATCATAATCCTGGGGTCGGGGGTTCAAGTCCCTCCTCCGCTACCAACCGCTCGTGACGTTTCCTTCGGCTACCAACGGACGTCACCCCAGCGCAGGCTGGGGTCTTTCCGTTGGCGGTTGCTGTCGATCCTCACGAAGAGGCCCCTGCCTGCGCAGGGGCGACGGCCATGGTCAGGCCGGCACCCCGAACAGGTCGTGGTCGTCGGCTTCTTCGATCGTCACCGGCACGATATTGCCCTCGGCCAGGTGGCCCGCATCGCGCAGGTGGACCTCGCCGTCGATCTCCGGCGCGTCCGCGGTGGAGCGGCCGGTCGCGCCACCCGTCTCCGCATCCACCGCATCGATGATCACGTCGAGCGTGCGGCCGACCTTCGCCGCCAGCTTCGCCGCGGAGATGGCGGCGGTCTTCTCCATGATGCGCGCGTAGCGCTCTTCCTTCACCTCCTCAGGCACTGGGTCGGGGAGCGCGTTGGCGGACGCGCCCTCGACGGGTTCGAAGCGGAAGGCGCCGACGCGATCGAGCTGCGCCTCGTCCAGCCAGTCGAGCAGGTACTGGAAGTCCTCCTCGGTCTCGCCCGGGAAGCCGACGACAAAGGTGGAGCGGATCGCGATATCGGGACACATTGCGCGCCAGCCATGGATGCGGCTGAGCACCTTGGCGTCGTTGGCGGGGCGCTTCATCCGGCGCAGCACCGCGGGTGCGGCATGCTGGAACGGGATGTCGAGATACGGCAGCACCAGCCCCTCGGCCATCAGGGGGATGACCTGATCGACGTGCGGATAGGGATAGACGTAGTGGAGGCGGACCCATGGCGCGATCCTGCCCAGTTCGCGGGCGAGATCGGTCATGTGCGGGCGCACCTCCGCCCCCTTCCACATCCGCGGTTGATCGCGGATGTCGATGCCATAGGCCGAGGTGTCCTGGCTGATGACCAGCAATTCCTTCGTGCCCGCGGCGACCAGCTTCTCCGCCTCGCGCAGGATCGCGTCGGGGCGGCGGCTGACGAGGTCGCCGCGCAAGCTGGGGATGATGCAGAAGGCGCAGCGGTGGTTGCAGCCCTCGGAAATCTTCAGATAGCTGTAGTGGCGCGGGGTCAGCTTGAGGCCCGCGTCGGGGATCAGGTCGACATAGGGGCTGATCGCGGCGGGGGCGGCGGCGTGGACCGCCTCCACCACCTGTTCGTATTCGTGCGCGCCGGTGATCGCCAGCACCTGTGGGAAGCGGGTGCGGATCGCCTCCGCCTCCTTGCCCATGCAGCCGGTGACGATGACACGGCCGTTCTCCGCGATCGCCTCGCCGATCGCCTCCAGCGATTCCTCCTTGGCGGAATCGAGGAAGCCGCAGGTGTTGACCAGCACCACGTCGGCGCCGGCATAGTCGGCCGACATCTGATAGCCGTCGGCGCGCAGCTGCGTCAGGATACGCTCGCTGTCGACCAGATTCTTGGGACAGCCGAGCGAGACCATGCCCACGCGGGGCGGAGAGGGAAGTTGGGTTGCCATGGGACGCTGCGCACATAATGCGGGACGGGCCGATTTGCCAGCACCGCGGCACCGACGATAGGTAGCGGGCTTTCGACAAGAGGGGCGCGTATCATGCTGGCGATCGGATTGATGTCGGGCACGTCGCTGGACGGGATCGACGCCGCGCTGATCGACACCGACGGGCGCGAGGCGGTGCGCACGATCGCGTTTCGCGGTGAGCCCTATTCGGATGCAGCGCGCGCGCAACTGGCCGAGGTGACGCAGATGGCGCTGACGTTCGAGCGCCCGCGCGCCAGCCCGCCGCTGGTCGCCGCGGCGGAGCTGATCACGCGCACCCATGCGCTGGCGGTACAGAAGCTGCTGCGCGACGCAGGCGTGACCGCGGGCGAGGTCGGGGTGATCGGCTTCCACGGGCAAACGGTGGCGCATCGTCCCGACCGCGGCTGGACATGGCAGATCGGCGATGCGCAGGCGCTGGCGGACGTGACCGGGATCGTCACGGTCGGCGACTTTCGCAGCGCGGACGTCGCCGCGGGCGGGCAGGGCGCGCCGTTGCTGCCGGTCTATCACGCCGCGCGCGCGGCGGAACTGGCGAAGCCGGTGGCGGTACTGAACCTGGGCGGGGTGGCGAACGTCACGCTGATCGCGCGCGACGGGACGCTGGCGGCGTTCGACACCGGGCCGGCGAACGGCCTGATCGATACGTGGATGGAGCAGGAAACCGGCGCGCGGTTCGATCGTGACGGGGCGTTGGCGGCATCGGGGCAGGTCGACGAGGCGGTGCTGACCGCGATGCTGGAGCACCCCTATTTTGCTGCGCCCTATCCGAAGTCGCTTGACCGCAACGATTTCACGGTCCAGCCGGCGCGCGGGCTGTCGGCGGCGGATGGCGCGGCGACGCTGACCGCCTTCACCGCGGCGACGGTGGCGGACGGGCTGCGGCTGCTGCCGGAGGTGCCGGCGCAGCTGCTGGTGGCGGGCGGCGGGCGGCTCAACCCGACGCTGATGGCGATGATCGCGCGCTGGACGGGGGTGACGCCGGAGCCGGTCGATGCGCTGGGCTGGAACGGCGATGCGCTGGAGGCGGAAGGGTTCGCCTATATGGCGGTGCGCGCGCTGGAGGGGCTGCCGATCAGCTTCCCAGGTACGACCGGGGTGGCCACACCGATGCCGGGAGGCGGGGTGTTCCGGCCGCGATGAATTGTCGTCATCCCGGACGTGATCCGGGATCCCGCTTTTTCCTTTGCGTCGATGGTGAGAAGCGTGACCCCGGCTCAAGGCCGGGGCGACGAGATCACCCGGCGACCGTCACCGTCGACGGATGGTGCTTGTCGAGGTAGCGCTTGATCCGCTTCACGTTGCGGGTGTTGGAGCGGTACATCAGGTCGGCCGCGTCGCCGACGATTGGCACCATGCCGAGTAGCGCGTCGAACCCGACACGCGCGGTCATCGCCGCGAGCGCCAGACGACCCATGCCAAGGTTGCGCGCCTCCCACACGATCCACATCCCCATCGCCGCCGCGGCGAGATCGCCGACCACCGGCACCAGCCCGATGATCGCGTCCAGTCCGACGCGGCGGTTGATCCCGGGGATGACGAACATACCCTCCAGCAGCCGCTCCATCGCCTCGACGCGCTGGCGCACGGCGGCGGGATCGCGCCCGACCGGCAGGTGCGCGAACGCGGGGCCGGCGGGGAAGGGGGTGGGACGCGTGCTCATGCCACTTAGTTGGTGTCGGCGCGGAGCCGGTTCAACGGGTGCCACGCGCGCGCATTCGCCTGCCACTGGCGCAGCCGCAACGCGACCAGCGACCAGCGGAACGGGCGGCCGAGCGGGACGAACGCGACATCGCTCGCCAGCGCCGCATCGGCGGTCGCCAGCGCCTGGGCGCGACCCGCCAGCGTGTCCGCCAGCCGCGCCGCCTCGATCGCGGCAGCGGCCTGTTCGGAACAGGCGACGCACGCCTCCGCCAGATACCAGCGCGCGCTGTCATAGGGCGCGACCCGATCGACCAGGCGCAGGTCGGCGCCGGCGTCATCGGGCGCGAGGCGCACCGGACGGATGCCGATCGCATAGAGATCGCGCGCGATCCGCGCCCACAACAGCGTGCCGCCCGGCCCCCCGGGCAGCGCGATGCCCAGCTGCGGCACGCCGTGCGCCGCGCGCCACCGCGCCACGGTCGCGCGCGCGGCGTCGGCACGCTGTTCGGCCGGGACCGACGCCCATAGCGGGATCGCGGGGGCGAGTGCCGAGTCGAGCTGTTCGGGCAGCACAGTGTCGCGCGCTACCCAGTCGGGCGAGATGCCGGTGGCGAGGTCGGCACGGTCGATCGCCTGCGCCACCGCGGCGCGGTTCGCGGCATCGGCGAGGAAGCCGTCGCGCCGCACCACGGCGAGGCCGAACAGCCCCGCGGCGGGATCGATGCGGATGTTGACCGGGGCGGGATTGGCCGCCTGCACCAGCGGCCAGTCGGCGATCGTCCCACCGGTGACCAGGTCCGAGTCGCGCTCGACGAAGCGGACGATCGCGCTGGCGGCACGCTCGCCGCGCAGCAGCACCTCGTCCTCCGGGGCGGGGCGCGCCTCATCGGGATCGCGATCGGGATCGATCGCGGGCGACAGCAGCAGCGCCTGATGGCGTTCCTCCTTGCGCCTGAACGGCCCCGCACCCCCGGCGGGACGCGCGCGCACCAGTGCCAGTTCGGGCTGGGCGAACAGCTTGAGCAGATCGGGGCGCGGGCGCGACAGCTCGATCTCGATCACCTCGGGCGTCATCTCCACCACCGAGGCGACCGCGCTCAGATAGGGCGCGATATCGTTGCCGGACGCGGCGGCGATCTGTCGTCGCAGCAGCGCCACCACCTCCGCCGCGCGCACCGGCGCGCCATCCGGCCAGCGCGCGTTGCGCAGGCGGAAGATGTAGCTCATCCCCTCGTCGGTGACGATCCAGCGTTCCGCCACGCCGGGTTCGATCTGCCCCGCGGCGTCGAAGCGGACCAGCCCCTCCGCCAGCGCATCGGTGAGCAGGCGGTCGCCCGTCGGCATCGCGGCGCGCGTGCGCCCGGCCAGCTCCGGCGCGCCGCCGATCACGCTGGCGACCACCGGCCCAACATCCGGACGCCGCCCGCACGACCCAGTGGCGGCAAGCGCCGCCAGCGCGGCGATCGCGGCGGCGGCACGGCGGCGGTGAGGGAATAAGGGCATGTGTTCGCGCTCGACCCAGGCTGTTCGCGACGGAGTCGCTACACGGTTCCGCCGCCTTTGACCCGCGAAGTTTGCGACGGTGGCGATGCCCGGCGAGCTTGGTGCGGGCGGCGGGACTCGAACCCGCACGCCAAGGGCAGAAGATTTTAAGTCTCCAGCGTCTACCGATTCCGCCACGCCCGCACGCCATCGCACGAAGCGGTTGTACGGCGCCGCGTCAAGGCGCGGATGTGCGCGTCAGACCGGCTGCAAGGGCTTGTGTGGAGCGGATGGCAAGTGGATCGCGATCGCGTCGCCGGCGCGGACGTCGCCCGACGCGGTGACGATCGCCATTACGCCGGCCTTGCGGATCAGCGCGCCATCGGGCGCGCGGTCGAGCACCGCGGCGAGCAGGCCGGGCTGGAAGCGTTCGATCTGCGCACAGGGATTGCGCAATCCGGTGATTGCGACTTCGCCACCGGAGGCGAAGCGCAACGTGGTCCCCTGCGGCAGCGCGAGCAGATTCACGCCCGAGGTCAGGATGTTCTCACCCAGGTCGCCGGGCCGGACATCGGACCCGGCGCGCGCCAGTTCGTCCAGCAATTCCGCATGGATCAGATGGACCTGGCGCAGATTGGGCTGGTCGGGATCGATCGCGACGCGAGAGCGGTGCTGGACAGTCGCTCCGGCATGCGCATCGCCCGCGACGCCGATTCCCTCGATCAGGGCCAGCCGCGCCGCGACCTGTTTGGAGAAACGGTGGTCCGCGTCGCGCGCGACCGCGACGACGCGACCCTCCGCCATCACACGTTGAGCCGGTGGCGCATTTCCTTGCCGGGCTTGAAGAAGGGGACGCGCTTCGCATCCACGTCGACCGTCTCGCCGGTGCGCGGATTGCGGCCAACGCGCGCGTCGCGCGCACGGGTGGAGAAGGCGCCGAAACCGCGGAGCTCGACGCGCCCGTTCTCGCTCAGGCGGCGCACGATCTCGTCGAAGAAGGTCGCGACGATCGCCTCGACATCGCGTTGCGAGAGGCTCGGATTTTCCTGCGCCAGTGCCTGCACCAGTTCCGACCGTATCATCTCGTTCGACTTACCCCCCAAGGACTCGCCACCGCGGCGGCGAGACTGATACAAGTAAGTTTCTGCGGGCGAAAGCACCGTTTTGGCTCGATATTACGCAAAACGGCGGAACCGATCGTACCGCCTTGGCACCGGTGCCATCAAAAAAAGGGACCGGCGTCGCCGCCGGCCCCTTTCCCGAACGCATCGTGGCGGATGCGCTTACTTCTTGGTGTCGCGCGCCTTGAGCGCCTCGCCCAGAATGTCGCCCAGCGACGCGCCCGAGTCGGACGAACCGTACTGCGCCACCGCCTGCTTCTCCTCGGCGATCTGCATCGCCTTGACCGAGAAGGTCGGCTTCTTCGAACGGTCGAAGCCGGTCACCATCGCGTCGAACTTCTGCCCGACCTGGAAACGCTCCGGACGCTGCTCGTCGCGATCGCGGCCGAGGTCGGTGCGCTTGATGAAGCCGGTTGCGCCATCGTCGCCCGCCTGCACTTCGAGACCCGCGTCGCGGACCTCCAGCACGGTGACGGTCGTGACCTGGTTCTTGCCCAGGCGATCCGATGCACCCGCGGCGACCGGGCCGCCACGCTCCAGCTGCTTCATGCCGAGCGAGATGCGCTCCTTCTCCGGATCGATGTCGAGCACCACGGCCTGCACCGTCTCACCCTTGCGATGGAGGTTCAGCGCGTCCTCACCCGACACGCCCCAGGCGATGTCGGACATGTGGACCATGCCGTCGACGTCGTTGTCCAGGCCGATGAACAGGCCGAATTCGGTCGCGTTCTTGACCTCGCCCTCGACGGTCGAGCCGATCGGATGCGCGGCGGCGAACGCCTCCCACGGATTGGCCTGCGCCTGCTTCAGGCCCAGCGAGATGCGGCGCTTGTCCTCGTCGACCTCCAGCACGACGACATCGACTTCCTGCGAGGTCGAGACGATCTTGCCCGGGTGGACGTTCTTCTTGGTCCAGGACATTTCGGACACGTGGACGAGGCCCTCGATGCCCGGCTCCAGCTCCACGAAGGCACCATATTCGGTGATGTTCGTGACGCGGCCCGACAGCTTCGCGCCGACCGGATACTTGGCCGCCGCGCCATCCCAGGGATCGCTCTCCAGCTGCTTCATGCCCAGCGAGATGCGCTGCGTGTCCTTGTTGATGCGGATGATCTGGACGCGCACCGTGTCGCCGATGTTGATCATCTCCGACGGATGGCCGACGCGCTTGTAGCTGAGGTCGGTGACGTGCAGCAGGCCGTCGATGCCGCCCAAGTCGACGAAGGCGCCGTAATCGGTGATGTTCTTCACCACGCCCTCGATGATCTGGCCCTCGTGCAGCGACTGGATCAGGCCCGAACGCTGCTCGGCGCGGGTCTCTTCCAGCACCGCGCGGCGGCTGACGACGATGTTGCCGCGCTTGCGGTCCATCTTCAGGATCTGGAACGGCTGCGGGATGTCCATCAGTGGGGTCACGTCACGCACCGGGCGGATGTCGACCTGCGAGCCGGGCAGGAACGCCACCGCGCCGTTCAGGTCGACGGTGAAGCCGCCCTTGACGCGGCCGAAGATCACGCCCTCGACGCGCGCGGTCTTGCTGAATTCCAGCTCCAGCTTGTCCCACGCGGCCTCGCGGCGGGCGCGGTCGCGGCTCAGCATCGCCTCGCCATGCATGTTCTCGACGCGGTCGACGTACACCTCGACCTCGTCACCGACCTTCAGGTCGGCCTTCTGCCCCGGTGCCGGCGCGAATTCGCGCAGCGGCACGCGGCCCTCGCTCTTCAGGCCGACGTCGATGACGGCCAGATCGTTCTCGATGCCGGTGACGGTGCCGAGCACCACGCGGCCCTCGAAGCTGTCGGCGCCGCCGAACATGTCATCGAGCATCGCCGCAAATTCGTCGCGCGAGGGAGTTGCCACTGAGGCCATAAAAGGGTTCGTCCTAGATAGTTCGTTTCCGGCCAAGCGGTTGGGTCCGCTGGTCTTGGCCAAAACGCCACGTCCGCCCCATGCGGAACGCGGCATCCGTTGGACCAGAAGTGCGCAGAAGCGTGCCGCCGATAAGCGAAAAGGCGCGAGAGGACGTACCTGTCGCGCCGCGCCTCCGCGAGCCACAGCCCGCCGGACCGGCGCGCCCTAGCGGAACATGCGATAGAAAGCAAGGTTGACAAGGTTTGCCAAGGGATGGAGGATCACGACATGGCTACGATGAACATCTCGCTTCCCGACGCGATGAAGGAATGGGTGGAGCAACAGGCCGGCACCGGCCGCTACAGCAATTCCAGCGACGTGGTGCGCGACCTGATCCGGCGCGAACAGGTACGCGCGGAGAAGATCGCCAACATGCAGCGGCTGGTCGACGAGGGGCGGGCGAGCGGGATGTCCGAACGGTCGTTCGACCAGATCATCGCCGATGCCCGGGCTTCGTACCAGGCGCGGACCGCCGATGGAGATTGAGCTTTCGGGTGCCGCCGAACTGGATTTGCGGCACATCGTTATCGATGGGCTGGGACGGTTCGGCGATCAAGCGTCCCAGCGGTACGTCGCGCGGCTACGGGAGGCGATGACCCTCATCGGCGGTTTTCCGCGGATCGCGCGCGTGCGTGAGGAGATCGACGAAGAGACACGCGCCTTTCCGGTTGGCGTGCATCTTATCCTCTATCGCATCAAGGACGATGGAAATCCTTTCGTCCTCCGCATCCGCCACGGTCGCGAGGATTGGGCCGTCGACTAACCCTTCGTCCGCGCCTCCACCAGCGCGATCGCCTTGGCGACGGCGGCGTCGATCGACAGGAAGCTGGTGTCGAGCAGCGCGGCATCGGGCGCGGTGACCAGCGGCGCGGTGGAACGCGAGCTGTCGCGCTCGTCGCGCGCGCGGATATCGGCGAGCACCTGGTCGAAGCTGGTCGCCTTGCCGCGGTTCTTCAGCTCCGCATGGCGGCGCTGCGCACGGATCGTCGGCGTGGCGCGGACGAACAGCTTGGCATGGGCATCGGGTGCGATGACGGTGCCGATGTCGCGCCCGTCGAGGATCGCGCCGCCTTCCTGATGCGCGAACCTCTTCTGTCGCTGCATCAGCGCGGCGCGCACCAGCGGATGCGCGGACACGATCGAGGCGACCTGCCCGACATCGTCGTCGCGCAGCACCGGATCGGCCAGCGTCAGCTCGTCGAAGTCGCAGGCGGCGACCGCATCGGCCTCCTTCTCCGGATCAAGCTCCAGCCGCATCACCGTTGCGGCGACAGCGCGATAGAGCAGCCCGGTGTCGAGATGGGGCAGATGATAATGTTTCGCCAGCGCCTTGGCGATCGTGCCCTTGCCCGAGGCGGCGGGGCCATCGACGGCGATGATCATCGGTTGATCCATTGCGGCAGCGCGCCCAGCGAGCGCGCGGTGTCGAGGAAGGCGGGATAGCTGGTCGCGATCGGCGCGGCATCGTCGATCGTCACCGCGTCGCGCGCGTGCATCCCTGCCACCGCCATGCTCATCGCGATGCGATGATCCAGTTGCGAGGCGACCCGCGCGCCGCCGGTGCCGGGCAGGGGATCGCCGTCGCGCCCCTCGATCGACAGGCCATCCTCATGCTCGGTGGTGCGCACGCCGGCAAGGCCGAGTGCCGCAGCCATGGCGGCGATGCGATCCGACTCCTTGACGCGCAACTCGTGCGCGCCACGCGCGACCGTGGTGCCGCGCGCGAAGGCGGCGGCGACGAACAGGATCGGATATTCGTCGATCATGCTGGGCGCGAGGTCGGCGGGCACCTCGATCGCGGTCAGCGGGGCGTGGCGGACGCGCAGGTCGGCGACGCGCTCGCCGCCGACATCGCGCACGCCGACCTCCTCGATCGACGCGCCCATCAGGCGCAGCGCGGTGACGAGGCCGGTGCGCGTCGGGTTCATCAGCACGTTGCGGATCGTCACGTCCGACCCCGGCACGATCGAGGCCGCGACCATCCAGAAGCCGGCGGACGACGGATCGCCGGGAACGTCGATGTCCTGCGGGCTGAGTTCCGCCTCGCCATGGATCGAGATGACGCGGCCGTGCGGCGTCTCCTCCACCTCGACGCGCGCGCCGAACCCGCGCAGCATCCGCTCGCTATGGTCGCGGGTCGGCACCGGCTCGATCACGCGGGTGATGCCGGGCGTGTTGAGCCCGGCGAGCAGCACCGCCGACTTCACCTGCGCCGAGGCGACCGGGAGCGTGTAGTCGATCGGGATCGCCGGCGTCAGGCCGCGCATCGTCAGCGGCAGGCGGTCGCCGGGGCTGGCCATGAAGGTCGCGCCCATCAGCGCCAGCGGCTCGGCCACGCGCGCCATCGGGCGCTTCGACAGGCTGGCGTCGCCGACGAAGGTCGCGGTGATCGCATGGCTGGCGACCAGCCCCATCAGCAGCCGGGTGGAGGTGCCCGAATTGCCCATCTCCAGCGCGACCTGCGGCTGGAGCAGCCCGCCGACGCCGACGCCATGGACACGCCACGTGCCGTCCGCCTCGCGCGCCACCTGCGCGCCCATCGCGCGCATCGCGGCGGCGGTGGCGAGCACGTCCTCGCCCTCCAGTAGTCCGCTGATGCGGCTTTCGCCGACCGCCAGTCCCGCAAACATCAGCGAGCGATGGCTGATCGACTTATCGCCGGGAACGGTCAGCGTGCCCTTCAGCGGTCCGGCGGCGGCGACGGACAAGGGGCGGGCGGGGGAGGTATGAGACATGGAGGTGAGCGGCACCGGCTGGAAGGATGGGGCAGGAAGGATGGCCATTGCGACCGGGAAGCCGCGCGGCCTTGCCAGCCGGCTTGCGCTATGGCAAGGCGCGCCCCACTTCGACGGACGTATCCGACGAACCACCCATCCGAAAGGCTTTCCACGGCATGATCCAGCCGGAATGGGGCACGAAGCGAACGTGCCCGAAATGCGCGACGCGTTTCTATGATCTCCAGAAGGACGAGCCCGTCACCTGCATCAACTGCGGTTATGCATGGGAACCCGAGCCGATCCTGAAATCCAAGCAGCCGCTGCCGTTCGAGCAGGTGAAGCCCGACAAGCAGGAGGCGGATTCCGATCTGGCGGGCGACGACGAGGATATCGACACCGGCGAGGACGAAGAGCCCTCGGCCGACGACGAAGTCGATCTGGGCGGCGACGACGACTTGGGCGTCGAGGCACCCACCGACGACGACGAGAACAACTGACGTGAAAAAGTTCGGCAAGCGGTGAAAGCGCCGCTTGCCATTCCAGCGGCAGCCCGCTAGGGGGCTGCCTCCCGGACGGAATGGGGCCGTAGCTCAGCTGGGAGAGCGTCGCAATGGCATTGCGAAGGTCAGGGGTTCGATCCCCCTCGGCTCCACCATTTCCGTCCTGCCGCCGACCTGAGGGGCGCGGCCTTCTCACCTTTGATTGAGCGCGCGCCGGCCGGGTGTCGGATCTCACCTCTTCACCTGTATCTCAGTCGCCAGCGTGGCTGTCGTCGGCTATCGCCCCCGTGGCGGAGAGGAGGCCGGCGATGACAACGATCGATGAAACGATGGTCGCGCAATGGCGTGAGGCGATCGGGCGGCGTGTGTCGCAGCGGCAGGTGCTGCATCGCGGCGACCTGCGTCGCTTTGCGGTGGCGGTGGGGTGCGAGACGGATGACGCGGCGGTGCCGCTGCCGCACTGGGCGTTCTTTCTGCCGATGCCGGCCGATCGCGAGATCGGGGAGGACGGGCATCCGCGCCGCGGCGACTTCCTGCCCGCGATCACCTTGCAGCGCCGCATGTTCGCCGCCGCCGCGATGACGTTCGAGGTGCCGCTGACGCTGGACGAGGAAGCGACGCTCGACAGCGAGATCGTCGACGTGCGGCATAAGAGCGGGCGGTCGGGCGATCTGGTGTTCGTCGAGGTGGAGCGCATCGTGCGCCAGGCGGGCACGGTGCGCGTGCGCGAACGCCAGAGCTACGTCTATCGTGACCATGGCGCGCGCGTGGCGATGCCCGAGGCCGTGACGCCGTCGCCCGCGGGCGAGCGGTGGCAGCCCGACGAGGTGCGGCTGTTCCGCTTCTCGGCGGCGACGTTCAATTCGCATCGCATCCATTACGACCTGCCCTATGCGACCGCGGTGGAGGGCTATCCCGCGCTGGTGGTGCATGGGCCGTTCACCGCCGCGCGGCTGGCGGCGCTGGCGGCGCGGCGGGGGACGCTGGCCGGCTTCTCGTTCCGGGCGGAGGCGCCGCTGTTCCTGGGGCAGCCGGTGTTCCTGGAAACGGCGGGCGACGATGTGGTGCAGGCGGTGCGGTGCGACGGCGCCGTCGCGATGCGCGCGACGGTCGCCTATCGCTAATACCCCCGGGTGCGCGCGACGATTCCCGTCATCTCCTCGCCCGCCAGATGGCGGCGGATGTTCGCGATGACCGCGCGTGCGCCGCTTTCCGGCCGGGTGGCGCTGGCGATATGCGGCGTCACCAGTACGCGCGGGTGCGCGAACAGCGGGTGATCGGCGGGCAGCGGCTCCGGATCGGTCACGTCCAGCACCGCCGCCGACAGATGCGCTTCGTCGAGCAGGGCGATGAGGTCGTCCGCCACCAGATGCCCACCGCGCCCGACGTTCACCACCGCCGCACCCGGCGGCAGGCAGGACAGGTTGCGCCGGTCGAGGATGCCGCGCGTGTCTTCGGTCAGCGGCAGTAGGCAGATCAGGATATCGCACGCCGCCAGGAACGACGGCAGCGCGGCGTCGCCCGCATGGGTATCGACCCCCTCGATCGCGCGCGGCGACCGGCTCCATCCCGACAGCGCGAACCCGAACGGTCGCAACGCGGCGAGCAGCGCGCGTCCCAGCTCGCCCAGCCCCAGCACGCCGACGCGGCGACTCGCAGCGGGGAGCGAGGGGCGCGGCGCCCAGCGGCGCTCGCCCTGCGCCGCGCGATAATGGATCATGTCGCGGTGGAGCATCAGCGTCGCCATGACGCCATATTCCACCATCCCCTGCGTGATACCGGGCTCGATCATCCGCACCAGCCTGACGTGCGGGGGCAGGGCGGCCGGGTCCATCTGGTCGATCCCCGCACCGATCGAGAACACCACCTCCAGCGCCGGCAGTTGCGCGATGAGCGCGGGCGTGGGCGCCCAGGCGGCGAGATAGCGCGTGTCCGCCGGCGGACCGCCATCCTGCGCGGTGACGAAGGGGATGTCCGGCGCCTCCGCCGCGAAGATCGCGCGCCAGATCGCGCCGCGGGTCGGGTCGGAGGTGTAGAGCAACGTCATGCAGGCTGCTGTCGTTGGAGGGAGGGGGGCCGGTTCGTCGCGGCGCGCCGGCGCAGGGCGGCCAGTTGCCACCACATCACCGGGCCGCTGACCGCGAGCGCCGCGAGCATCGCCGCCCCCAGCATCAGGACGAGGCGCCCGGCCGTACCCAGCGGATCGCCGGCATGGAGCGGCAGGATCGTGATCCACCAGGCGGACTGGTCGGCGGCGCGCAGCACGACCCGCCGGTCCGGCCGCGCCAGGTCGATCGTGACGCGGTGGACGGCGCGCGTGTTGCGCTCGGGCGCGGTGACGTTGACGATGACGCGCGTCGCGTCGATCCGCATGTCACGCAGCGCGCCCGAGGGGATGGCGGCACGCGCCGCCGTCACCGCGCAGTCGATCGCGGCGGTGTCGACGGAGGCGCGCATCGCGGGCGTGGAAGGACCGTCGATCAGTTCGGGGACGATCAGCAGCAGGCCGGTCAGCGCACTGAAGCCGATCACGATCGAGATCAGGACGCCGGCGGTGCGATGCAACTGGCGCAGCACCAGCCGCCCGGCGACGTTCCAGCGCACGGTCAGTTGGCGCCATCGCGGTGCGCGGCGCGGCCACCAGAAGGCGATCCCGCTCCCCGCCAGCGCCAGTAGCGCCAGCGCGTCCAGCAGCACGACCGCCATCCCGATGCGCCCCGTCGCCAGCCGGAAATGCAGCGCCAGCGCCAGTTCGACCGGAAAGGCGGCGATCCCGCCACGACGCAGCACCGCGCCGCCCGCGGGATCGATCGTGGCATAAGCGGTGCGATCGGGGGTCGCCAGCTGGACGAGGAACGTGCCGTCGCGGTCCGCGGGCCAGAACAGCCGCGTCACCCGGCCGTGCGCCACGGCACGCTCGGCGCGACGCACCGCGTCTCCCGCGGAGATCGTCGCGCCCGCGTGGCGGCTGGTCCACGCCGCCGGGTCGATCGCCCGCGCGGCATCGCTGCGCCACAGCAGCAGCGCGCCCGTCGCCGCCTGCACCAGCAGCAACGGGGCGAGCGCCAGTCCGACATAGCGATGGATACGGAGCAGCAGCGCGCGGTTCATCACCCGCCTTTCGCAACGGACATGGACGAAAAAGGCCGGCGGGCGCCCGGCAGCAAGGGGAATGGGGGCGCCCGCCGGCCCGGCCGTCAGAAGTCGAACGTGGCGCGCACGTTGAACGACCGCGGCATCCCGGGCTGCACCCACAGGCTGGCGTAGGAGCTGGCGTAATATTGCTTGTCGAACAGGTTGTTGACGTCGGCGTTCAGCTTGATGCCCGGCGCCACCTCGACCGACCCCAGCACGCGCACCAGCGTATAGGCGGGGAGGAAGAAGGTGGTCGCCGTCTCGCCCAGCCGGCGGCCGACGTGGTTGACGCCCGCGCCCAGCATCGCCTCGTGCCCGCCCACGGGGAAGTTCTTGAACACCAGCACGTTGGCCTGATGCTTGGGGATGTTGATGAGCGGATCGCCGCGCCGGATCGGCGCCGCGAAATTGGGATCCCGCACGTCATTGGCCCAGCCCGCGTCGATGTACGAATAGGCCGCGTACATCTGCACGCCCATCGGCAGCTTCACGTCGGCGTCGAATTCGATGCCCTTGCTGTTGGCGGCGCCGACCGGCTTGGAGAAACCGGGGTTGGACGGGTCGTTGGTCAGGATGTTGGTCTTCTGCATCCGGAACACCGACAGCGTGCTGGTGATGTAGCTGGTGACGACCTTGGCACCCACCTCATACGCCTTGCTCAGCTCCGGATCGAACGGCTGGCCGTTCGCCCCGACGCCGCTGTTCGGCCGGAAACCGCGACCGTAGCTGGCGTAGATCGACAGGCTGTCGGTCGGCTCCACCACCATCCCGGCCATCGGGCTGAAGCGGTTATAATGTTTGTGAGGGTTGGTGTTGTTGAGACGCAGGTCGATATTCTGGTCGAAATTGTCGTAGCGGCCACCGAAGCGGACCTTGATCGCCTCCGTCAGCTCAACCTGATCCTGCGCGTAGATGCCCCAGGCCTTCTGCACCTCGGTCGCGTTCTGGATCACTGTGGTGGGCGTCGGCGCGACGACATTGTAATTGGGCGCGAAGATATCGATGCCGTAGCGATTGCCCGCCAGCGTCGGGCGAAACCGCGTCTGGTACGTGTGGATGTCGAATTGGTCCCAGTCGGCGCCGATGCGGATGTTGTGGACGATCCCGCCCGTGTCGACCTTCCCCGACACCTCGCCGCGCACCGTCTTGTGCGTGGTCATATAGTTGCGGAAGCGGCGCTGGCGCGACAGCGTGCGGCCGTCGACGTACAGCTGCTGGCGCGACACCGCCAGCTCCGGATCGCTGGAGAAGCCGCGGAAGATCGTGTCCTTGTACCCGGCACCCATCAGCAGCGTCCAGTCGCTGCCCAGATCCTGTTGCAGCTGAAGTTGATGGCCCAGCACCTTCACCTGCGTCGGGCCGTCCGCCGGATTGCCCAGATAGCGCGAGTTGGGGATGCGTCCCAGCACGCCGTTCACCGCGACGACGCCGCGGTCGAAGGGCACCTCCTGGTTCACATATTCCATTTCATACGTGGCGATCGTGCCCTCGCCCAGCTTCACCAGCAGCGAGGGGGTGAGGACGTATTTGCGGGTGTGGACGGTGTCGCGGAAGCTGTCCGCATCCTCCGCCGCGCCGTTGAGCCGGATCGCGACCGCGTCGCTGAGCGGCAGGTTATAATCGCCCTCGACGCGGAAGGTGTTGAAGCTGCCGCCTGACAGCGCGAAGCTGCCGAACGTCTTGAACAGCGGCTTCTTGGTGACGATGTTGATCGTGCCGCCGGGTTCGCCGCGCCCGAACAGTGCGGAATTCGGCCCCTTCAGCACCTCGATCCGCTCCACGTTCGACGCGTCGCGCGGGCCGCCATAGCCACGACCGCCGTTGAAGCCGTTGACCAGGAAGCCGCTGGGAAAATTCTCGTCGCCGGCGAAGCCGCGGATCGCGAAACTGTCCCACAGCCCGCCGAAATTGTTCTGCTTCGACACGCCGCTCGCCAGCTCCAGCGCGGTGTCCAGCCGGGTGACGTTGAGGTCCTTGAGCAGCTCACCGTCCAGGAACTGCACCGCCTGGGGGATTTCCTTGACCGGCGTGTCGCCGAAATACTGCCGCTTCAGCCCGGTGACGACGATGTCGTCACCCGCGGTCGCGGTGTCGGCCTGCTGCGCCTGCGCGATCGCCGGCATGGCGGCGACGGCGACGCCGGCGATCAGGATCGAACGAAAAGCTCGCATTGATGGTCCCCCCTTGTGGAAATCGTTGTTCCTGTCGGTCCTGCGACGGGTTCCGGTCGGCGGTTGCTCGCGGCGGCAGGCGGGAGGTGAGCCCCACCGTCGCCACGGTGCCGATCCGAAGGGTGCTGCGGCACCTCTTTGTCGATGGAGGCTATGTCCGTGTGACGAACATATTGCATCAAATGCCGCGCCGTTGACGGCGGATTGTATTGAAGAGAGCGGGCGGGCGGCGAACAACATGCCGTGTGCGGGCGGGGGAACGGCGCGCGGAAAGCGGCACGCGCGTACCGCTGCATTCAATCCGATGGTATCGATGGTGGAAGACCGCAGGCCGCGTGGCGGCTGGTGACCCCTACGAGAATCGAACTCGTGTTTTCGCCGTGAGAGGGCGACGTCCTAACCGCTAGACGAAGGGGCCGTGCGCGGTGTGAGGCGCGCTGTTACGGGCGGGGGCAGGGGGCGTCAACCCCGAAAATCGCCCCTCCCCTTCAGGGGAGGGGCTTTGCGACTGCGGGTCACGCCGCCTTGCGGCGCTCTGCCATTTCCGTGTTGAGCATCTCCGCCAGCAGGAACGCCATCTCCAGGCTCTGGCCTGCGTTCAGACGCGGGTCGCAATGCGTGTGGTAGCGGTCGGCCAGCGTCTGTTCGGTGACGTCGATCGCGCCGCCGGTGCATTCGGTGACGTTCTGTCCGGTCATCTCGGCATGGATGCCGCCGGCGTGCGTGCCCTCGGCGCGATGGACCGCGAAGAAGCCGCGCACTTCGGCCAGGATGCGCTCGAACGGGCGCGTCTTGTAGCCGTTGGCCGCCTTCACGACGTTGCCGTGCATTGGGTCGCAGCTCCACACCACCGGATGCCCCGAGCGCTTCACCGCGCGGACCAGCTTGGGCAGATGCGCCTCGATCTTGTCATAGCCGTAGCGGGTGATCAGCGTCATCCGCCCCGGCACGCGCCCCGGATTGAGCGTGTCGAGCATCGCCAGCAGCGCGTCCGGCTCCAGCGACGGACCGCACTTGATCCCGATCGGGTTGCCGATGCCGCGCAGGAACTCGACATGCGCCGAGCCTTCGAACCGGGTGCGATCGCCGATCCACAGGAAGTGCGCCGAGGTGTCGTACCAGTCGCCGGTCAGCGAATCCTGCCGCGTCATCGCCTGCTCATAGGGGAGCAGCAGCGCCTCGTGGCTGGTGTAGAAGGTGGTCTGCGACAGCTGCGGCACGGTGTCGGGATTGATCCCGCACGCCTCCATGAAATCGAGCGCCTCGCCGATGCGGTCGGCGGTCTCGGCATATTTCGCGGCCCAGGGGCTGCGGCCCATGAAGTCGTGGGTCCAGCGATGCACCTGGTGCAGATTGGCATAGCCGCCCTGCGCGAAGGCACGCAGCAGGTTGAGCGTCGCCGCCGACTGCGAATAGCCGCGCAGCATCCGCTCCGGATCCGGGATGCGGCTTTCCGCGGTGAAGGCGATGTCGTTGACGTTGTCGCCGCGGTAGCTGGGCAGCTCGACACCGTCGATCGTCTCGGTCGGCGCGGAGCGCGGCTTGGCGAACTGGCCCGCCATGCGGCCGACCTTCACCACCGGCAGCTTCGACGCATAGGTCAGCACGACCGCCATCTGGAGGATGACGCGGAAGGTGTCGCGGATGTTGTTGGGATGGAATTCCGCGAAGCTTTCCGCGCAATCGCCGCCCTGGAGCAGGAACGCCTTGCCCTCCGCCGCGCGCGCGAGGTCGGTGGTGAGGTTGCGCGCCTCGCCCGCGAAGACCAGCGGCGGAAAGCTGGTGAGCTTCTCCGTGGCGGCGTTCAGTGCGGCGGCGTCGGGATAGTCGGGAAGCTGGCGCGCTTCCGCCTTCGTCCAGCTGTCGGGGGCCCAATTGGTGGCCATCGGTAATCTTCCTTCCAATACGGGCGCGTCCATGACCGAATCGTGCGCGAACCGCAAACAACTTCCGCGTTACAATAACCCGGGATAGGCGCCGCCGTCGATCAGCAGACTTTGTCCCGTGATGAAGCCGGCCTGCGCGGAGCACAGGAAGGCGCATGCGTCGCCGAACTCGGCGGGATCGCCGAACCGCCCGGCGGGAATGCGCGCGCGGGCGCGCCGCGCGGCTTCCTCCACGTCGACGCCCTGCGCCTGGGCGGCAAAGGCGTGGACGCCGTCGAGGCGGCGCGTCGCGAACAGCCCCGGCAGCAGGAAGTTGATCGTGACATTGGCATGCGCGCATTGCCGCGCAACCCCGGCGAGGAAGCCGGTCAGCCCGACGCGCGCGCCGCTCGACAGGTCCAGCCCGGCGGCGGGCGACTTCACCGATCCCGAGGTGATGCACAGGATGCGCCCGAAGCGCCGCTCGACCATGCCGTCGATTACCTGCTGTACCAGCCGGATCGGGGTGACCATGTTGGCGTCGAGCCCGGCATGGAGCGCGTCCGCGTCGAGCGCGCGGAAGTCGCGCAGCGGCGGGCCGGCGTTGTTGTTGACCAGGATGTCGGGCGCGCCGCCCGCGGCATCGATCAGCGCCTGTTGTACGTCCTCGTCGGCGATGTCGCCGGCGACCGTCGCCACGGTGGCGCCGCGGTCGCGCAGCGCGGTCGCGGCCTCCTCCAGCGAATCGGTGTGACGGCCGTTGAGCACCATCGCGCACCCGGCCTGCGCCAGCGCGGTGGCGCAGGCGCGGCCCAGCCCGTGGCTCGATGCGCAGACGATCGCGGTCCTGCCGCTGAGTCCCAGATCCATGACGCGCTCCGCTGACGACGAATGATATCGCCGTTCTAGCGCGGGTTAGCGGCGGCGTGACCCCTGTTCCACCTTGACGCCGCGCATGCGCAGCTTTCGTGCTGCGCGGCGACGCTGGAACACCACCGTCGTGACAGCCGCGACCAGCACGAACACGGCAATGATCGAATAGGCGATGACCAGTCGCAGTTCCAAGTCGCGCTCCCTGTCGGTCGACGTCGGCGACCCTATGCCAAGGCGGATGCGCGATGACAAACCCATCACGACCCGCGTGCGGCAGGATGGGCAGTCTGGTGCGGGCGATCAATAACCTGCGTCGAGGTCGGCGACATTCTCCATCGTGCGCCCCTCGCGAAAGGCGGCGAGGTTGCGCAGGAACAGCGCGCCGGCACGCTGGAACATCCTGGTCTGGCTGCGTCCCGACAAATGCATGGTGATGATGCAATTGGGCGCATCCCACAGCGCGGCGTCGGCGGGCAGCGGTTCCGGGTTGGTGGGGTCGAGGAAGGCGCCGGCGATGCGCTTTTCGGTCAGCGCCGCGATCAGCGCGGCGTCGTCGATCATGTCGCCGCGCGCGATGTTGATGAGCCAGGCGGTGAGCTTCATCGCCGCCAGCTCGTCCGCACCGATCATCGCTTTCGTCGCGTCGGTGGAGGGGGCGGCGAGGATCACCCAGTCGAACTCGCCCAGCCGCGCGCGCCAGGCGTCAGGCCGGATCGTGCCGTCGCGGCCCGAGCGGGTGACGCCGGTCACCTCGACTCCGAACGCCTGCAATCGCTCGCCGATCAGTCGCCCGATCGCGCCATAGCCGACGATCAGCGCGCGGCTTTCCAACAATTCCATCTTGCCCGGCGCGTCGCGCGGCCATTCGTGGCGATCGTGCGCGCGCAGCACCTGGTCGAAGCGCTTGGCACCGACCAGCACGCCCATCACCGCATATTCGGCGACCGCGATCGCATTGACGCCGGCGCCGTTGGTGACGGTCGCCCCGCGACGCTTCAGGTCGTCGAGCGGAAAGGCGTCCAGCCCGGCGTAGAGCGTCGACACCCATTTCAGCCGCGGGCCGGCGCCGATGATGGCGTCGTGCATCGCGGTCTTCGACTCCATGTCGATCCAGGCGATGTCGGCATCGGCGGTCATCGCCTTCGCCTCGGCGGCGCTGGCGAACCAATCGACGGATACGTCGCCGGGCAGTTTCGGTTCGAGCAGCGGGCGCGCGGCGGCGGGGAGGACCAGTTTGAGTTCGGACATTCGTGGCTCTCCTATTTCTTCTGTCACTCCCGGCCTTGCGTCGGGTGGCCGCTTTGTCGCTGATGTTGCACAAGAAGCGGGACCCCGGGTCAAGCCCGGGGTGATGGATTGCCAGTCCGGATCGCCATTCATCTCATCTCCGTTCGCCCTGAGGAGCCGTTGAGCTTGTCGAAATGGCGTCTCGAAGGGCATGTGCTTCGAGACGAGGCTTCGACAAGCTCAGCCTCTCCTCAGCACGAACGGAGGGTGGCTTGAATGGCGATTTGATTTAGATCGTCAGCTTCCAGTCCCAGCCGAGCGGGTCGCCGTCCATCACCTCGACGCCGGCGGCGGCGAGGTCGTCGCGGATCGCGTCGGAGCGCGGGAAGTCCTTCGCGGCGCGTGCCTCGCGGCGTTCGGTCAGCCGCGCTTCGATCGTGTTGGCGTCGATCGTGGCGTCGGCGGGGCGGACGCGCAGCGTGGCGCGGGTGATCGTCGACAGGTCGAGCCCGAGCACCTCGTCCATCTTCAGCAGCGCATCGAGCCGATCGGCGCCGAAATCCCGGCCGCTGGCGAGCGCCTCTGCGTGGGTCAGGGCGAGCGGGGTGTTGAGGTCGTTACTGATAGCGAGATCGAACTGATCCAGCGAATGGATCTGCGCGCCGCGCGCGGACTGCTGCCTCAGCCGTTCGACGGCGTGGACCAGCCGCTTCAGCCGGACCTGCGCGGCGGCGAGGTTCTCCCAGGAGAATTCCAGCTCGCTGCGATAATGCGCCTGCAGGCACATCAGCCGATAGGCGAGCGGGTGGAAGCCACGGTCGACCAGCCGCGCGAGCGTCAGGAACTCGCCGGAGGACTTGCTCATCTTCCCCGTGCGATCGACCAGGAAGTTGTTGTGCATCCACAGGGTCGCGCCGGTATCCGCGCAGTCGCAATAGGCCTGGTTCTGCGCGATCTCATTGGGGTGGTGGATCTCGCGATGGTCGATCCCGCCGGTGTGGATGTCGAACGCGGCGCCGAGATACTTGCGGCTCATCACCGAACATTCGAGGTGCCAGCCCGGCGCGCCGCGGCCCCAGGGCGAGTCCCATTCCATCTGCCGCGTCTCGCCGGGCGGGGTGGCGCGCCAGATCGCGAAATCCTGCGGATGGCGCTTGCCCGCCACCGCATCGATGCGCGCGTGCGCGGCATCGTCCGCTGCGCCGGCCAGACGGCCATAATCGGGGACGGTGCTGGTATCGAAATAGAGGCCGTCGGCGAGCTGATAGCAATGTTTGTCGGCGATCCGGACGCCCCATTCGATCATCTCGGCCACGTGATCGGTCGCCAGCGGCAGGTGCGTCGGCGTCACGATGTTGAGATCGGCGAGGTTCTGCTTGAACGCGTCGGTATAATGGCGCGCGATCGCCCAGATGTCGCGCCCCTGCGCGCGCGCGGCGGCCTCCATCTTGTCGTCGCCGGCGTCCGCATCGGAGGTCAGGTGACCGACATCGGTGATGTTGACGACATGAGTGAGCGGCCAGCCCTTCCACCGGATCGTCCGCGCAAGCGTATCGGTGAAGACATAGGCGCGCAGATTGCCGACATGCGCGTAATTATAGACGGTCGGCCCGCACGAATAGACGCGCACATTGGCGGGATCGAGCGGGCGGAACGTCTCCGCGGCACGCGTCAGGCTGTTGTAGAGGACGAGGGGGGCGCCGGTCATGCACCCCCCATGCGCGAGCGTGCGGTCAGCGCGCAAGCCCGATGACGGCGGCCGCCTGATAGCCGGCGGACGGCGAGCCGGTCATGGTCGGGGTCTGCTGTGCGATCTGCGCGGCGGTGTTATCGGCGAAGACGCCGTCGCTCGACAATGCGATGCGCGCGAAGTTGGAGGAACTCGACGGATAGGTCGCGGTGTCGACATAGACGGTCGAGCAGACCGACGACGGCAGCGCCAGCTGCGACACCAGCGTCGCGTAGCGTCCGGAGGTGGCGTTCGAGAGGCTGGAATAGACCTCGAAATGGATATGCGGCCAGCGGCCGTCGTAGCAGCCGGGGAAGATGGTGGTGAAGGTGACCTGCCCGTTGGCGTCGGTGACCTGCACCCCGCGCAGGTAGCTTTGAGCCGACGCGGTATAGAGCGAGTACAGCCCCTGCCGGTCGCAATGCCACAGATAGATGGCATAGCCCGCCAGCGGCGCGCAGGTGGCGTTGACGTCGACCAGCGTGAGCGTGAGCGTGACCTGCACCCCGGTGGCGACGGTGGTGGCGCCGATGAAGCTGGCGCGGATGTCGCTGCGCACCACGCCGCTGGCGGTCAGCACGTTGGAGGTCGAGCCGCTGGCGGAATTGGTGCCGTCGGCGGGGTAGGGGCCGGCGGTCTCGGTCGGATCGGCGATGCAGGCGGTGGTGGTGCCGGTCGCGGTCGGCGTGGGGGTCGCGGTGGTGCTGGGGGTGGGCGTCGGGGTCGCGGTGGCGGACGAGGAGGAGGTCGTGCCCGTGCTGGCGTCCGACCCGCCGCAGCCGGCGACCAGCGCGACGGTGCCGGCGCCGGCGAACCATTTCAGCGCGCGGCGGCGCGCCATCATGCGCTCCATCACCGCGAGGTCGTGGGCCAGTCCGTGGTCGTGATCGTGGTCGTCGTGCATGAGTGTCGTCTCCCGGTTGACGGAGAGGCGATGTGGCGGACGGATCGCACCGGGCGATGTCGCCGCACGACGGGCGTGTTGCGATATGTGTCAGCGCGCGACGGGAAATGTCACCAGCGCCTCGGCGCCGGCGCCATCCGCGCGGTTCGCCAGCGTGGCGGTGCCGCCGTGGCGCCCGGCGATCGAGCGGACGATCGCGAGGCCCAGCCCACTGCCCCCGGTGGCGCGGTTGCGCGACGGGTCGCCGCGCACGAACGGGTCGAACAATCGCTCCGCCTGCGCCGGATCGATGCCGGGGCCGCGATCCGCGACCGTGACGACGACCCGCGCGCCCTCCACCCGCCACGACAGCATCGCGCTCTCGCCATAGCGCAGCGCGTTGCCGATCAGGTTGGCGAACAGCCGGCGCAGCTCGCCCGGATCGCCGCGCACCACCACGCGCGGGCCGGGGGTGACGCCGATCGCCTCGCCGCCCAGCGCCATGTCCTGTGCCAGCGCGTCGAGCAGGCTGGACAATTCCACCAGCGTATCGTCGAGCGCGCCCGCATCCTCGCGCGCGAAGCGCAGCGTCTGCGCGATCATCGCGCGCATCTCGTCGATATCGGCGACGGCGCGGTCGCGTGCCGCATCGGGCAGCTGCTCGACCCAGAAGGCGAGGCGGCTGAGCGGGGTGCCCAGATCGTGCGCGATCGCGCCCAGCATCGCGGTGCGCGATTCGGCATGGCCGGCGAGGCGCGCGTGCATCGTGGCGACCGCCTGCGCCAGCTCGCGTACCTCGCGCCCGCCTTCCGGCAGCGCGGGCAGCGGCGCGCCGGTGCCGGCGCGGTCGGCGGCATCGGCGAGCCGCGCGAGCGGGCGCGTGATCGCGCGCGCCAGCGCCCAGGCGGGGAGCGACAGCGCGAGGATCGCGATCAGCATCGCCGCCAGCGTGCGCGCATGCCAGCGGGTGAAGCGCGGGCGCGGCGGGCTGTGCACCACGCGCCAGCCATCGGGCGCGGCCCAGCCGACGGTGAACGAGCCGAACAGGTCGCGGCCACCGAAGCGCGGGCGCAGCTCGGTATAGGCGACGACGCGCGCCACGTCGGTGCCCAGCAGCGCGGCGATGCGCGCCCGGGTGCCGGGATCGGCCTGTTCGCGGCTGCGCGGCGTCGGCAGGGCGGCGGCGCGGGTGACGATCAACGGCGCGACGGGTTCCTCCTCGCGATGGCGGCGCGGGTGATATGGCGGCTGGGGACGCCCGGTGAGCGCGGCGGTGATCGCCTCCAGCGGACGCGGCGGTGCCATCGGCGGCGGTCCGCTGAAGGTGACGAAGAACAGGATCGCGGTGGCGGCGACAACGGACCCGATCACGAGCGCGAAAATGGGGAGCGCGATGGAGCGCCCGCGGACCAGCCCCATGACGCTCAGCGTCGCTCGACGTCGCAGGTGAAGATATAGCCTTCGTTGCGCACGGTGCGGATCATCTCCTCCCCGCTGGCGGCATCCTCGCGCGCCAGCTTGCGGCGCAGGCGGCTGACCTGGACGTCGATCGCGCGATCGAAATGCTCCGCGTGCGCGCCGCGCGACAGGTCCAGCAGCTGGTCGCGCGTCAGCACCCGGCGCGGATGCTCGACGAACGCGAGCAGCAGGCGGAACTCGCCGTCCGACAGGTTGATGACGACGTGGTCGGGATCGAACAACTGCCGCCCCACCGCATCCAGCCGCCACCCGGCGAAGCGCAGATAGCTGCGCGCGCCCGGCGTCGGCGCGACGCTGCCCGGCTGGTTGCGGCGCAGGACCGAGCGGATCCGCGCCAGCAGCTCGCGCGGGTTGGCGGGCTTTGCGATATAATCGTCCGCGCCCATCTCCAGCCCGACGATGCGGTCCACTTCCTCGCCGATCACCGACATGATGATGACCGCCGGCGCGGTGGTGCGATCGAGCGAGCGCAGGATGGTCAGCCCGTCCTCCCCCGGCATCATCACGTCGAGCACGACCAGCGCATAGCGTTCGCGCGCCAGCGCCTCGCGCATCGCGACGCCGTCGGGCGCGGTGTCGACGATATAGCCGTGCGAGGCGAGGAACCCCGCGGTCAGCTCGCGGATACCGGGGTCGTCGTCGACGATCAGGAGGCGGGTGGCGAGATCCACATCGGGTTCCGCTGTCGGGAGGGAGACGGTCATGAGCATCCGGGCGGGATGCGGTGCCGGGGTATCGCGTCGATTGCACGGCTGCAACAATGCGCTTTTGTCCGCTATGTGTGGCGCGCGGGCAACAGCGCGGTTGCTGCTGCATTGTCCCCGCAACGAAGGAGAAATGCGTGCCGAGGATCGCCATCATCCAGACCAACACCGGGATCGATGCCGCCGCCAATGCCGCGGCGCTGGCCGAGGCGATCGCGACCGCTGCCGGGGAGGGCGCGGCGATGGTGTTCACGCCGGAAATGTCGGGGCTGCTCGACCGCGATCGCGACCGCGCCGCGGCGTCGCTGCGCAAGGAGAATGAGGATGCGGTGCTGGTCGCGGTGCGCGAGGCCGCGGCGAAGGCGGGGGTATGGGTGCAACTCGGCTCGCTGGCGCTGCGGCGGCAGGACCCACGCATGGCGAATCGCGGATTCGTGATCGACGATGCGGGCAATATCCGCGCCCGCTACGACAAGATGCACCTGTTCGACGTCGATCTGGCCAATGGCGAGCGGTATCGCGAATCGGCCGCCTATGCCGGGGGCGACCGCCCGGTGGTGGTGGGGACACCGGTGGGGCGGATGGGGCTGTCGATCTGCTACGACATGCGCTTCCCCGATCTGTATCGCGCGCTGAGCGATGCCGGCGCGGAGGTGCTGTCGGTCCCCGCCGCCTTCACCCGCCCGACCGGGCAGGCGCATTGGCATGTCCTGCTGCGCGCCCGCGCGATCGAGGCGGGCGCCTGGGTCGTCGCCGCGGCGCAGACGGGCGAGCATCAGGACGGGCGCGCCACCTATGGCCATTCCTTGGTGGTCGATCCCTGGGGACAGGTGATGCTCGACATGGGGGAGGCGCCGGGCATCGGCTATGCGGAGATCGACCCGGCGGTGACCGCGGACGTGCGCACCCGCGTACCGGCGCTGCGGCACCGGCGCGCGATCCCGGCACCGGTGGTGATCGGGTAGGGTTTGGGTTACGCAAAGCGGCGAAGAAGGTATGTTCGCGCAGAGGCGCGGAGGCGCAGAGAGGTCGTGCCTGCCGCGCAGCGGCCTAACTATCTCCGGCCGAAGGCTAACTGAGATGCGCTGCCGCGCACGAGTCCCCTCCGCGTCTCTGCGCCTCTGCGCGAACCATCTTGTTCCTTCTTCTTCGCGGCGTCGCGTGAACCTCCCCTTCGCCGCGGGTTGCGATCCCGCGGGCGTGCTGCTAGGGGCGGTGCGTTCGGCGCGGGTCTTGCCCGCAGCCGCTTTACCCGTTTCGTCCGGAGTCTAACGGTTTTATGCAGATCATCGTTCGCGACAACAACGTCGACCAGGCCCTTCGCGCGCTCAAGAAGAAGCTGCAGCGTGAGGGCGTGTATCGCGAGATGAAGCTGCGTCGCCACTATGAGAAGCCGTCCGAAAAGCGTGCGCGCGAGCGTGCGGCGGCAGTGCGTCGTGCGCGCAAGCTGGAGCGCAAGCGCGCGGAGCGTGACGGCGCGCGGTAAGAGCGTGACGCCGGCCGGCGCCCGCTGAGCGGGGCCGGCGCGCCTGATTTCCTGCATCCGGCGGCGACCGCCTGCGGTCGCTCGCGAATCGGGGTTTGCCGACATGTCGACCGTCACCGCCGTTCCGCTCCAGCCCGTGAAGCGCGCCTATGTGGTGTGGCTGGTCGTGGGCCTGATGCTGGCGCTGGTTGCCGGCGTAGCGCTGGCGCGCGCGGGCGACACCGGCATTCTGACGACGCCGTCGGGGCTGCGCTACAAGGTGGTCAAGCCCGGCGACGTGAAGGGCGCGCGCCCGACCGACGCCGATGTCGCGCTGGTGAACTATGAAGGCAAGCTGCTCGACGGCACCACCTTCGACAAGTCGCAGCAGCCGACGCCGTTCCCGGTGGCGGGCGTCGTGCCCGGCTTCTCCGAGGGGCTGAAGCTGATGCACAAGGGCGCCAAGTATCGCTTCTGGATCAAGCCGGAGCTGGGCTATGGCGATCGCGCGACCGGTCCGATCCCGCCCGGTTCGACGCTGGTGTTCGATGTCGAGCTGCAGGACTTCATCCCCGAAGCCACGCTGCGCCAGCTGCAGATGCAGCAGCAGATGATGGGCGGCGCAGGGATGCCGGGCGCGGGAGCGCCGCCAACCGGACGCTGATCCGTTCGATACTGACAGCGAACGGCGCCGCGGATCCTGTCCGCGGCGCCGTTTTCGTTGGCGCGGTCGATCGGCTCGTCATTCCCCGCAAAGGCGGGGATCGCTGGCCAAGCTCACCTCGTGCTCCTGCGAAGGCAGGAGCCCAGGGTTAGAGTGCGTAGCGCTCATGATCGGCCGTTGACGGCGGTGCACTGATCCCGCGGTCGCGTGACGGACGTGGGTTTCGCCCGACAAACCTGGGCTCCTGCCTTCGCAGGAGCACATAGGGTGTGCAGGTGTCAGCTTACCCGCTCCGGCTTCCGCCACCCGCAGCAGGCAAAAAAATAGCGGCCCGAAGGCCGCTATCTCTCCCGTCAGGGAAGCGTCAGCTCAGTTGCTGGCGCTCGAATCCTCGTCGGCGACCACGACGATGCCGGCGACAACCGCCGCCGCCGCCAGGATCGCGATCAGGACGCCGCCACCGGCGAGCTCGTTCTTCTTCGCCGAGGGCGCGCCGGCGCGAGCCGACTTGGCAACCGAGAGGCTGGCCGCCGGATTGGCGGGGGCAGCCATCGCCGGGGCAACCGCCATCGTGGCGGCAGCGGCGGCGAGCATGTACTTGGCCAGACGCATATGAAACTCCCTTTGCGTTCGAGCCTGTGCCATAACCTGACAATCCCCGAAAGCAATAGCCCGAATCGCTTGACGACGCGCCTTTCCGTTCACTTGGCGGGCGAAGCGTGGCCGCGAAGCCACACCATTCAGGTGTGGAGCACCCAGCATTCCTCGTCCTCCAGCCCGATCGCGCTCAGCCGGCCGCTGGCATAGGCGCCGGTATCGACGCCGATGCGGTTTGGACGCCGGTCGACCTCGTCGGTGATGGTGTGGCCGTGGACGATGACCTTGGGATGCGGGCGGCGGTAATCGAGGAAGGAGGTGCGGATCCAGCGCAGGTCGGCGCCGCGCTGCTCGTCGAGCGGCACGTCCGGACGGATGCCGGCGTGGACGAAGGCGTAATCGCCCGCGACCACGATATCCTCGAACGCGTCCATGAACGCGCGATGCTCGGCCGGCACCACCGCGGCCAGCCGGTCGGCCAGCTCGGTATAGTCCATCCGCTCATATTCCTCGGCATCGACGCCGTAGCTCAGCACCGTTTCGCGCCCGCCGACGCGGCAGAACAGCCGCAGCGCCTCGCGATCGGCGGTCAGCGCGCGCAGGAACACCTCCTCGTGATTGCCCTTCAGGAAGCGCGTGCCCGGCCGCGTGCGCGACAGGTCGAGCAGGTGCGACAGCACCGCGGCCGATTGCGGCCCGCGATCGACCAGGTCGCCCAGGAAGATCAGCGTTGAGGTCGCCGCCCCTCCGGCGGCGGCGCGCGCGGCGTCGTCGGCCTCGATCATCGCCAGCAGCCGGTCGAGTTCGTCGCGGCAGCCATGGACGTCGCCGATCGCGTACAGGCGAAGGCCGTCGCCGGGCGTAGGGCCAGAGGAGGACGTCGGCCGGGCGGCGCGGAAGATGTTGCGGATCATGGGTGGGGACGCAGATGAAGCAAGTCCGCTGCTTAGGCGCGCGGTCCGGCCGCTGCAACCGCACGATTATGTAAGATTGTGCGGTGCAGAACGGTTTGAAGCCATCGCGCGGCCGGGGTAGATACGCGCCGCCAACAGGAGGACCGAATGACGATCAAGCCGGTACGCAAGGCCGTGTTCCCCGTGGCGGGGCTGGGCACGCGCTTCCTTCCCGCGACCAAGGCGATGCCGAAGGAGATGCTGACCGTCGTCGACAAGCCGCTGATCCAATATGCGGTCGAGGAGGCGCTGGAGGCGGGGATCGAGCAGATCATCTTCGTCACCGGCCGCGGCAAGGGCGCGCTGGAGGATCATTTCGACATCTCGTTCGAGCTGGAAACGACGATGCGCGCGCGCGGCAAGAGCCTGTCGGCGATCGAGCATATCCGCCAGCAGCCGGGTTCTCCCGTCTATGTGCGCCAGCAGGAGCCGCTGGGGCTGGGCCATGCGGTATGGTGCGCGCGCGAGATCGTCGGCGACGAGCCGTTCGCGGTGCTGCTGCCCGACGAGCTGATGGTGGGCACGCCCAATTTCATGGCGCAGATGGTCGCCGCCTATGAGACGGTCGGCGGCAATGTGATCGGCGCGCTGGAGGTGCCCGAGGCGGAGACGAGCAAGTACGGCGTCATCTCGCCGGGCGCGCGCGACGGCGCGCTGACCGAGGTGACCGCGCTGGTCGAGAAGCCCGCGGCGGGCACCGCGCCCTCCAACCTGATGATCCCGGGCCGCTATATCTTGCAGCCCGAGGTGATGGCGATTCTGGACGCCAAGGAGACGGGTGCGGGCGGCGAGATCCAGCTGACCGATGCGATGGCCAAGCTGATTGGGAGGCAGCCGTTCCACGGCTTCACCTTCGGCGGCGAGCGCTACGATTGCGGCGACAAGGCCGGGTTCATCATGGCCAATCTGGCACTGGCGCTGGAGCGTGAGGATATCGGGCCGGGCGTGCGCGACTTCGCCCGGGCGCGGCTGGGATAATCCGGTTCCCGCGGAGGATGTTGGCGCGACGCGCCACTGACAATCTCTGCGTGCTCTGCGCGAACCGATAATGCTCGCGCAGAGCACGCGAAGGACGCAGAGAAGATGAAGGGCGCTTCGCGCCAGGCGTTCTCCGCGTGAATTCAAATCGTACTACCGCGCGCTGCACGCGGAACAGCCCGGGTCCTTGGGTAGCGCCAGCGTGCGGAAGCGCAGCGACAGGAAGTCCAGCAGCACCAGCCGTCCCGCGCTGTCGTCGCCGAAGGGGGCGATCTGGCGGATCGTCTCCAGCGCGGCGAGGCTGCCGAGCACGCCGGTGACCGGGCCGAGTACGCCTTCCTCGGCACAGGTCAGCCCCTCGCGCGCGGGGGCATCGCCGACGAAGCAGCGGTAGCACGGCCGCGCCGCCTCCCAACCGCGGAACACGCCCAACTGCCCCTCGAACCGGCCCACCGCCGCCGACACCAGCGGGATGCGCGCGCGCAGCGCGGCGTCGGCGACCGCGAGGCGGGTGTCGAAATTGTCGCACCCGTCGAGCACCACATCGGCCCCGGCGATCAGCGCCGGCGCGTTGTCGCGCGTCACCCGCACGGCGTGCGTGACCGATGCGACATGCGGGTTGAGCGCGGCGACCGCGGCGGCGGCGGCCTCCACCTTGGCGCGGCCGGCGTCGGCGGTGGCGAAGATCGTCTGGCGCTGGAGGTTGCTGGGCTCGACGCGGTCGTCGTCGATCAGTGTCAGCCGGCCGATGCCCGCCGCGGCGAGATACTGGATCGCGGGCGAGCCGATCCCGCCCGCGCCGATCACCACCACCTGCGCCGCGCGCAGCCGCATCTGCCCCGCGCCGCCGATTTCCGGCAGGACGATATGGCGCGCGTAGCGGGCGAGTTCGTCGGGCGACAGCGTCATCGCGCGTCCGGCGAGGGGGACGGCAGCGGCGCGGCGGCCGGCGCCCCGCTCCAATTGTAGGTGATCCCGGTGCGATACCAGCGATCGGCCGCCGGCCACGGTGCCCGCACATTGCCTGCCGCCAGCCGCCCGATCACGCCGACGGTGAATTGCTCGACCGTCGGACAGTCGATCGCGGCGGGGACGAGGCGGCGGACGCTGCCATCGGGCGCGACCAGCACCGCCACCGGCGCGCGCACGACCGTCGTCCCGGCGGTGTCGACGGTGGCCGCGGGGCAGCGCCCGGCCTCTACCTCGCCGCGGACGAAGCGCACCAGCGTCTCGATATCCACGCCGGGGCGACGGAACTGAAGCTGCGGCAGCGCGGCCCAGGTGTCGGCGGAGGGAGCCGGCGGCGTTGGCGACGGCGCGTCCTGGAACGCGGCGGCGAGCAGGAGGACGGCGATCATCGCCCGGTCGATCCGAACCCGCCCGCGCCGCGCGCGGTATCGTCGAGCGTGTCGACTTCCGCCAGCGTGGCAACGAGGACGGGCGCGGGCAGGAGTTGTGCGATGCGATCGCCGCGCGCGACGACGAACGGCTCGCCGCCGAGGTTGGCGAGGATCACCTTCACCTCGCCGCGATAGTCGCTGTCGATCGTGCCGGGCGTGTTGAGGCAGGTGACGCCATGTTTCAGCGCCAGCCCCGAGCGCGGGCGCACCTGCACCTCGAACCCGGGCGGGATCGCCATCGCGAAGCCGGTCGCGACCGCGTGGCGCGCGCCCGGTGCGAGCGTCACGTCCTCCGCGGCGACGACGTCCATCCCCGCCGCACCCGGGGTGGCGTAAACGGGAAGCGGCAGGCCGGCGCCATGGGGCAGGCGCCGGATCGCGATCGAGATCGGTGAGGTCATGCGGGCCTATCTAGAGGGTGAAGGCGGCGAGTTGAACCGTGTCGTTGCGTGGCGGCGCGTCGTGGCGCGCCGTTGCACACGTCATCCTGTGCTCCGGCGAAGGCCGGAGCCCAGGGTTGGGCAACGCGACGTCTGATGCGATCGACAACCCTGGGCTCCTGCCTGCGCAGGAGCACCGTGAAGGTTGAGGCGAAGGTTTCGCTTCCCTTCGGGCACCGAGGCATCTTGAACAAGGCCGTGCGTGCTGGCGGGCACTAACGACCTCCCGTCTCGCTCAGCCGTTGAACACGATCGCCAGCTTGTTGCCGGTGGGGTCGCGGACATAGGCGGCATACCAGTCGGGGCCGTAATGCGGCCGCGGTCCCGCCGCGCCTTCGTCACTGCCGCCATGCGCCATCGCGGCGGCGTAGAAGGCGTCGACCTGCTCGCGCGATGTCGCGGCGAAGCCCAGCATCGAACCGTTGCCGGCCGATGCCTGTTGCCCGTCGAACGGCGAGCAGATCCACAGCGTCAGCCCCGTGCCGTCGCCACCCTTCGAATAGGCGCGCCAGCCCGGGAATTCGGCGTGCGACGACCAGTCGATCGTGGCGAGGGTGGCGTCATAGAAAGCGCGAGTGGCCGCCGCATCATCGGCGCCCAGCGTGACATAATGATCCATCGAACATCCTCCCGAAACTATCCGGAGAATGGCGCATAATCCGAACAAATCAAGAACAATCAATCCTGCGTCGTCAGGGCCTTCGCGATCCGGTCGGCCAGCCGCTGCGCGACCGCGTCCTTCGGCAGGCGGTCCCAGCTTTCCACGCCGGTCGCGGTGACGATGTGGACGGTGTTGGCGTCGCCCCCCATCACATCGCCCGACACGTCGTTGGCGACGATCCAGTCCGCCCCCTTGCGCGCGCGCTTGGCGGTGGCATGTTCGACGACCTGTTCGGTCTCCGCGGCGAAGCCGACCAGCAGTGCGGGGCGCGCGGGGCTGCGCGCGAGCGTGGCGAGGATGTCGACGTTCTCGGCGAGTCGCAGCGGGGCGGGGAGCGCGCCGGGCTGCTTCTTTATCTTCTGCCCCGCCGCGCCCTCGACGCGCCAGTCGGCGACCGCGGCGACCATCACCGCCGCGTCGGCGGGAAGCGCGGCGGCGACGGCATCGGCCATGTCCTGCGCGCTTTCCACATCCATTCGGTCCACGCCCGGCGGTGTGGCGAGCGTCACCGGGCCGGCGACCAGCGACACGCGCGCGCCGAGCGCGGCCAGCGCGCCCGCGATCGCGAAGCCCTGCTTCCCCGACGACCGGTTGGCGATGTAGCGCACCGGGTCGATCGGCTCGTGCGTCGGGCCGGCAGTGACCAGGATATGGCGCCCGGCCAGCGGCCTGGCGGCGTCACCTGCGAGCCGTTGTTCGATCCGGGCGATGATCGCCTCGGGCTCGGGCAGGCGCCCCGGGCCGTATTCGCCGCACGCCATCGCGCCCTCGTCCGGCGCCATGACATGCACGCCATCGGCGCGCAGTTGCGCGACGTTGCGGACGGTCGCGGGATGCTGCCACATGCGCACGTTCATCGCGGGCGCGGCGAGCACCGGCTTGTCGGTCGCCAGCAGCAGGGTGGTGGCGAGATCGTCGGCCAGTCCTGCCGCCATCCGCGCCATCAGGTCCGCGGTGGCGGGCGCGACGACGACCAGATCGGCCTGCCGGCTGAGCTGGATATGTCCCATCTCCGCCTCGTCCTTCAGGTCCCACAGGGTGGTATAGACCTTGTCCTCGCTGAGCGCGGCGAGCGTCATCGGGGTGACGAAATGCTGCGCGCCCTCGGTCAGGACGCAGCGGACGGTGTGGCCGCGCTTCCTCAGCCCGCGCACGATCTCGCATGCCTTGTAGGCGGCGATGCCGCCGCCGACGACCAGCAGGATCCGGCTCATCGAACGATCCTCTTCACGGTGATGCGTCGCCGGTCCGATGCCGCCGCCGCGAGGTCGCGCAGCGCGTCCGGCACGAAGGCCAGCCCGACGAGCAGGATGGGGGCGACCAGCAACCCCCAGTAGAAGGTGTCGGCGCGCCCGAAGATGCCCAGCACCAGCGCATAAGCGACGAGCAGCGTCAGCATCCGTGCGCCCAGCGGGTCGTCCCACGCCGCCCAGCCAAACAGCGACAGGCCGACCAGCGGCGCGGCGAGCCACAGCGGCGCGAGCGCGAGCGCGGTGGACAGCGACATGGCGCGCACGAACAGCCCGAAGCCGAGATGTCCCGACCAGCCCGGCGACACGGGGTCGAACGGGCGGACGACCTGCGCGACGGCATGCGCATGGAGCAGCAGGACCAATGCGAGGACCGCACCGGCGGCGACCCAGCCGAACGCCTCGCGCCGGCGCCCCGCCATCAGCGCGGCGACGGCCATGAGCGCCAGATACAGCCCCGCGGTCTCGCGGATCAGCGCGGCGGCCAGCCCCATCGCGACGGAGGGCAGCCATGCCTCCGGGCGATAGAGCGCGAGCGACAGCGCGAGGAACAGCCCGGCCCAGATCTCGTGGAATGCGGTCAGCCCGGTCTGCGAAAAGGCGATCAGCCCGCCCGCCAGCAGCGTCATCGCGACGACGCGCGGCAGCCAGCGTGCGAAGACCGGCAGCAGCCGCGCGAACCATGCCATCGCGACCAGCGCGGTGAGCAGATAGAGGGTGATCGCGGACACCGCGGGCGGGACGACGGCGAGCAGCTCCGCCAAGGTCGGCAGCCGCATCGTGACGAAGGGGCGCAGCGGGTAATCGCCGGCACGCATCGCATCGGCCGCGGCGACGTAATAATTGCCGCCGTGCCGCACCTCATCGACGATCGATTGATAGAGTGTGAGGTCGGACTGCGCCCCCGCCTGCGCCGCCGCGCCGTTCTGGTCGGCGACCGGGACCGGGGTGGCGATCGCCAGGAAGGTGGCGAGCAGCAGCAAGGCCAGCGCGGCGAGCAGCCAGCGCGCGGTGCGCCGATCCACCGCGGCGAAGCGCGATGGCCGCGCGAGCCAGATCGGGCTGCCCCGCCGGATCATGTGGTCACCAGCCGCCCGCGGCCCACATCGCCGCCGCCCCGGCCAGCGCGCTTGCCGTCGCGACCAAGGCATAGCGCCAGCCGCCGCCGACGCGCACCAGCTGGATTTCGCGCAGCGGTGGGGCAGGGGGCGCACCGCCGGGTGCGGGGAAGCGCGCCTCGATCCGGCGGACGAGGTCGGGCAGGCGGGCGAGCGTGCGCACGTCCTGCACGATCCGGTCCGCGATCGCGGCCTCCGGCCCCAGTTCGGTGCGGATCCAGTCCTCCACCAGCGGCGCGGCGGTGATCCACAGGTTGATCTCCGGGTCGAGCGCGGTCGCCACGCCCTCCACCATCACCATCGTCTTCTGCAGCAGCAGCAAGTGCGGCTGCGTCACCATGTCGAAATCGCGCGTGATCGCGAACAGGCCGTCCAGCATCATGCCGATCGACATGTCCTTGACCTTCATGCCGCGCATCGGCTCGCCCACCGCGCGCAAGGCGGTGGCGAATTCCTCGACATTGTGGTGCGACGGGACGTATTGCGCCTCGAAATGGATCTCGGCGACGCGGCGATAATTGCCGGTGATGAGGCCGTAGAGGATCTCCGCCAGCCACAGCCGCGCGCGCCGGTCGATCCGCCCCATGATGCCGAAATCGATCGCGGCGACGCAATTGCCCGGCAATGCGAACAGGTTGCCCTGGTGCAGGTCGGCGTGGAAGAAACCGTCCGCGATCGCCTGGCGCAGGAAGGCATGGACCAGCACGCGGGCCAGTTCGGGCAGGTCGTAGCCCGCCGCCACCAGCGCCGCGCGGTTCGACAGCTTGATCCCGTCGATCCACTCGATCGTCAGCACCCGGCCGGAGGTGCGCGACCAGTCGACCGCAGGGACGACGAAGCTGGGTTCGGCCGTCATGCTTTCCGCCAGTTCGGAGGCGGAGGCGGCTTCGCGGGTGAAGTTCAGCTCGCGCGCGGTCCAGCGCTTGAACGTCTCGATGACGAGGCGCGGCTGGAGGCGCGCGATCTCGCCGCCCATCGGCTCGACCTGCGCCGCGGCCCATTCATAGGTGTCGATCGCGCGCGCGAACTCCTCCTCGACGCCGGGGCGCATCACCTTGACCGCGACGTCGCGCCCGTCGGTGGTGATCGCGCGATGGACCTGCGCGATCGAGGCCGCGCCGACCGGCACTTCCTCGATCGAGGCGAAGAGGGTGTCGAGCGGACGGCCGAAACTCTGCCGCATCACCTGTGCCACCGCCTCGAACGGGACGGGCGGCACCGCGTCCTGAAGGCGCAGCAGGTCGGTCGCGGCTTCCTCCCCGACCAGATCGGGGCGGGTGGCGAGCGTCTGCCCCAGCTTGATCGCGGCCGGGCCGATCGCGGTGAAGGCGGCGGCATATTGCGGCTGATCGGGCACGCGCGCGCCGAACCGCGCGAGGCGCAGCAGCCGGCGCAGCCGCGCGGGCGTGTGCGGGTCGCGCTCGATCCCGCGCAGCGCGCCGTGGCGCGCCAGCGTGCGGCCCCATTTCAGCAGCCGCCAAGTGTGGACGATGGGGGAGGTCAAATCTTCCAGCCGCTATGGATCGCGACCAGTCCGCCCAGCATCGGCTCGACCCGCGTCTGGACGAAGCCCGCGTCGCGGATCATCCGCTCGAAGGTCGGCATGTCGGGGAAGCGGCGGATCGATTCGATCAGATAGCGATAGCTGTCCGCGTCCTGCGCCAGCAATTGCCCCAGCTTCGGCACGACCTTGTGCGAATAGACGTCGTAGATCTCCGCGAAGCCCGGCCACAGCGTGGTGGAGAATTCCAGGCAATAGAAGCGCCCGCCACGGCGCAGCACGCGATGGGCCTCGCGCAGCGCGGCAGGAATATCGGTCACGTTCCTGATTCCGAACGCGATCGTATAGGCGTCAAAGAAGCGGTCGGGGAAGGTCAGCGTCTCGGCATTGGCCTCGGTCCACACCAGGCCGTCGATCCCGCGCTGCTGCGCGCGACCCATGCCGACCTCCAGCATCTCCGGATTGATGTCCGCCACCGTCACCGCGGCGCCGTGTCCGGCGAGGCGGAAGGCGATGTCGCCGGTGCCGCCGGCCATGTCGAGGATCTGCTCGTCCTGCTTCGGCTTCACGCGACGGACGAAGCGGTCCTTCCACACGCGGTGCATGCCCGCCGACATGGCGTCGTTCATGATGTCGTAGCGGCTGGCGACGCTGGAGAAGACACCGCGGACGCGCGCGGTCTTCTCGGTCGGGGTGACGTCCTCGTAGCCGAAGGAGACGGTATCGTTCATGCCGAGCGCTCTAGCGGTGCCGCGGGGCAGCCGCTAGGGGGCGAACATGCCGGAGCTTCCCGAGGTCGAAACCACCGTGCGCGGGCTGACGCCGGTGCTGGAGGGGCAGGTGCTGACCCATGTCGAGACGCGCCGTGCCGACCTGCGCCGCGCCTTTCCGGAGGACCTGCGCCAGCGGCTGACCGGCGCGCGCGTGACGGGGCTGTCGCGGCGCGCCAAATACGGGCTGATCGATACCGATCGCGGCGACACCATGATCTTCCACCTCGGCATGTCGGGGCGGTGGCGGGTCGATCCCGAGGAGGTGCTGGCGCACGACCATCTGTTGCTGGAGACCGCGGCGGGGCGGCGGCTGGCGCTCAACGACCCGCGGCGATTCGGCTCGGTGGACCTGTGGCCCAGCGATGCGATCGACGCGTTTCCCGCGTTCCAGGCGCTGGGGCCGGAACCGCTGGGGCCGGACTTCACCGCGCGCTATCTCCGCGCAGCGCTCGATGGGCGGCGGACCTCGATCAAGCTGGCACTGCTCGACCAGCGCATCGTCGCGGGGCTGGGCAATATCTATGTCTGCGAGGCGCTGTACCATGCGCGGATCCAGCCGCGACGTGCGGCGGGGCGGATTTCGCTCGCGCGGCTGGAGCGGCTGGTCGCGGCAATCCACGAGGTGCTGGAGGCGGCGATCGTGGCGGGCGGCTCCACCTTGCGCGACTATGCGCGGCCCGATGGCGAGCTGGGCTATTTCTCGAAGCAGTTCGCGGTGTACGGCCGCGAGGGCGAGGCGTGCGGATGCGGTGGCAGCGTGCATCGTTATGCCGAGGGGGGACGCTCCACCTTCTGGTGTCCGGCCTGCCAGCGGAGTTGACGCTGTCGGCCATCCGCGCTAGGGGGCGCGCCTTACGAGGGCGTTGGGTCTTCCCGGCGTCCTTTTTTCATCGATTCGAGCTTATCAGAGGACGTTCATGGCGAACACGCCGCAAGCCAAGAAGCGCATCCGCCGCAACCAGCGCCGGGCCGAGATCAACGGTATCCGGGTCGGCCGCATCCGCACCTTCGTGAAGAAGGTCGAGGCGGCGCTCGCGGCGGGCGACAAGGCGGCGGCGACCACCGCGCTTCAGGCGGCGCAGCCGGAAATGGCGCGCGGCGTGGCGAAGGGCGTGCTTCACAAGAACACCGCCTCGCGCAAGTTCTCGCGTCTGACGAAGCGGGTCGCCGCGCTCGCCTGAGCGCCGCCGCGACGCTTTTTTACATGCTGACGAAGCGCCCGTCGGGACCTCCCGGCGGGCGTTTTTCGTGCGCTGGCGCGGTGCCTGTTTGTACCGGGTGAGGAACAAAATGAGGGCGGTCCGAAAAGCCTGTTGAATCCGCGATTCGCGCTGACCCAAAGTGAGCGGGCGCCGGATAAATGCCGCGATTACAGCGATGTATGAGAAATCCGACGCATTTGCGCGGCTGGTTGGCTGTCAATCCGCTATATTTCGATTTTGTGTCCCCTCCCGCTCTTGATCGACTCACGCCGCTGTTCCTAATCCTGTCGAACCGCAGCGGCGTTCGTCCGCTGTGGGACCAGGAACAGGTCGAAACTGCTGCCGCGATGGGGATCGCGTGCCGGGGGACGTGTGACTTTGTGGATCAACGGTCCGTGCGTGGGCGCGCGCGGCAACGGGAGAGTTGTGCGTGGCGCCAGGGCAGGGATCGACGGTGGGGAATGGCGACGTGGCACGGGCCTGGACCCGGGTGCGCGCCAACCTGCGCCTGTCGGCCGGCGCCCGGCTGTTCGACCAGTGGCTGGCCCCGATCCAGCTGGTCGACAGCGAGGATGACGCCGACGTCCGGCTGACGCTGCCGTCCGCCTTCATGACCACCTGGGTGAAGAGCCATTACGCCGACCGGCTGGTGCACGAATTCCGGGCCATCCTGCCGGGCATCCGCAGCGTGGAGATCGACACCGCCGCGCGCGTCGCGCCGGTCGAGGTGGTCGCGGCGGAGCCGGTGCCGGTCGCAGCGCCTGCCCCCGTGGCGGCGGCGATCGAGGCGGCACCGGCGGGCGAGCGCCCCGCACTCGATCCGCGGCTGACCTTCGACCGTTTCGTCGCCGATCCGTCCAACATGGTGGCGATGAACGCCGCGCGCGCGCTGGCGCAGCCGGGGCCGGTGCGGTTCAGCCCGCTGTTCCTCCATGGCGGGACGGGGCAGGGCAAGACGCATCTGATGAACGCGATCGCGCATGCCTTCCTGGCGGCGCATCCCGACGCCCGTGTCATGCTGATGTCGGCCGAACGGTTCATGTTCGAGTTCGTCGCCGCGATGCGCGCGCGCGATACGTTCGCGTTCAAGGCGAAGCTGCGCGGCTGCGACCTGCTGCTGATCGACGACCTGCAGTTCATTGCCGGCAAGGACGCGACGCAGGAGGAATTCTTCCATACCGTCAACGAGATCATGGCCGCGGGCAAGCGGCTGGTGATCGCGGCCGATCGCGCGCCGCAGGCGCTGGACGGGGTCGAGCCGCGCATCGTGGGGCGGCTGGCGTCGGGGCTGGTGGCGGATATCCGCCCCTCCACGCCGGAGCTGCGTCGCGCGGTGCTGATGCGCCGCATCGTCGACCTGCCCGAGGTGGCGGTGCCGGACGAGGTGGTCGACCTGCTCGCCAACCGCATCACCAGCAGCATCCGCGAGCTGGAGGGCGCGCTGACCCGCGTCACCGCTTATGCGATGCTGACGGGCGAGACGATCGACCTCGACTTCGCGCAGGCGACGCTGGGCGACATGCTGCGGGGCGCCCAGCGCCGCGTGACGATCGACCAGATCCAGAAGGCGGTGGCGGATCATTTCGAGCTGAAGCCGCTCGACATGCTGTCGGCGCGTCGTGCGCGCGCGGTGGCGCGCCCGCGGCAGATCGCCATGTATCTCGCCAAGCGGCTGACGACGCGCTCGCTGCCGGAGATCGGGCGCAAGTTCGGCGGGCGCGACCATTCGACGGTGATCCACGCGGTGCGGCGGATCGAGGAACTGCGCGACACCGATCGCGACGTCGAGGGCGCGGTGCGCGTGCTGCTGGGGCAGCTGGAGGGGTAATTGCTACCGCGTCACCCCGGACTTGATCCGGGGTCCCGCTGTTGTCCGACGTTGCAAAAGAAGCGGGACTTCGGCTCAAGGCCGGGGTGACGGGACGCGTTAGGCGGCCTTCCTATATTCCGGCGCTTCGATGACCTCTGCTGCCGCCGGGGTCGCCACGGCCGTCCGCTTCGGCGTGCGGAACGCCAGCCGGCTGACCAGCACCAGCGCGCCGAGCGCCGCATAGGCCATCAGCACATGCTCCAGGTCGAACAGCAGCGCTACCGCGAAGGCGATGCGCAGCCACAGCGGATCGAAGCCGAAATCCTCGCCCACCGCGGCGCAGACGCCGAAGAGATTGTCGTTGCGGGCGGGCTGGTCGGTGGCGGTCATGGGGGGCAACTCCGTTGTTGTGGAGTGCCTTGCAGGGCGCGTGCCAAATGGTGCGAAGGAGGGGAGACGCGCGAGCGTCCCGTCACCAAGTGGCGAAAGTTGCAGATGGTTGGCGCATGCCGCCACTCTCCGTCATTCCCGCCTTCGTGGGAATGACGATGGCGGGAAGGGGACGCCTAGATCACCAGCCCCATCGCCTCCTGCGCGCGGCGCAGCATCGGGGCGGCGAGGTCGGCGGCCTTTTCTGCCCCCGTCTTCAGGATCGCGTCGATCGCGCCGGCATCGCCCATCAGCCGCTGCATCTCGTCGCGGATCGGGCCGAGCTTGGCGACCGCCAGATCGGCGAGCGCGGGCTTGAACTGGCCGAAGCCGCGGCCGGCATAGTCCGCCACCACGTCGCCCGGCGTGCGATCCGCCAGCGCGGCGAAGATCGTCACCAGGTTGCGCGCCTCCGCGCGGTCCTCCAGCTCGTCCCAGGTCGCGGGGAGCAGGTCGGGATCGGTCTTGGCCTTGCGGAACTTGTCGGCGATCACATCGTCGCTGTCGATCAGCTTGACCAGAGATTGCTCGGACGGGTTCGACTTCGACATCTTGGCGCCCGCATCGCGCAGGCTCATGATCCGCGGTGCGGCCTTGCTGACCAGCGGCTCGGGCAGGGTGAACAGCTCGGTGGCGTAATCGTTGTTGAACTTGGTCGCGATGTCGCGCGCCAGCTCCAGATGCTGCTTCTGGTCCTCGCCCACCGGCACATGCGTGGCGTTGTAGAGCAGCACGTCGGCGGCCATCAGCACGGGATAGTCGTAGAGCCCGACGCTGGCGCCCTCGCGGTTCTTGCCCGCCTTGTCCTTGAACTGCGTCATGCGGTTGAGCCAGCCGACCCGCGCGACATTGTTGAGCAGCCACGACAGCTCGCTGTGCGCCGCCACGCGCGCCTGGTTGAACAGGATCGAGCGCGCGGGATCGATCCCCGCGGCGACCAGCGTCGCGGTCATCTCGACCGTGTTGGCGCGCAGGTCGGCGGGTGCGATCCATTCGGTCAGGCCGTGGAGGTCGGCGATGAAATACATCGTCCCGCCGCCCGCGGCCTGGATCTCGTCCTGCATCGCCACCCACTGCTTCACCGCGCCGAGGTAATTGCCGAGGTGAAGATTGCCGGTGGGCTTGATGCCGGAAACGACGCGCATGATGGGGTTCAGACCTGCTTGGAACGACGGATGAGCCTGCGCACGTCGGCGACGCGGAAGGCGCCGAAGAGGAAGGTGGCGGCGAAATAGACCAGCGCGCCCGCCGCCACCAGCGCGAACATCGCGATCCAGCGATGGAGGCTCGGCCCCGTCGTCCAGGGCGCGAGCGGGGCGTTGGCGAACCACATCACCATCCCCATCAGCAGCGCGGCGGCGAGCAGGCGCGGCGCGCGGCGCGCAAGCTGCGCGTCGACCACGAAATGCCCGCGCCGCGACAAGGCGCGCCACAGCATCGCGACGTTGACGCTGGACGCGATCGCGGTGGCGAGCGGCGGGCCGACATGCTTCAGGGGCACGATGAAGGCGAGGTTGAGCGCGAGGTTCACCACCATCGACAGCGTCGCGTAGCGCACCGGGGTGCGCGTGTCCTGCCGCGCGTAGAAGCCGGGGGTCAGCACCTTCACGAGAATGTAGGACGGCAACCCGAGCGAGAAGGCGGCGAGCGAGGCGGCGGTGGCGGCGGTGTCGGCGGGGGTGAACTTGCCGTGCTGGAACAGGGCCGCGACGATCGGCGCGCCGCAGACCACCAGCGCGACGGTGGCGGGCAGGGTGAGGAACAGCGCCAGCTCCATGCCGCGGTTCTGCGTCTCCATCGCCGCCGTTTCGTCGCCGCGGCCCAGTTGCGCGGAGATGGTGGGGAGCAGGACCGTCCCCAGTCCGATGCCGATGAGGCCGAGCGGCAACTGGTTCAGCCGGTCGGCGAAATAGATGTAGCTGACCGAGCCGGCGCCCAGCAGGCTGGCGGCGAGTGCGGTGGAGACGACGAGGTTGATCTGCATCGCGCCCGCCCCCGCCGCGGCGGGCCAGATCAGCGACAGCAGGCGGCGCACGTCGGCATTGATCGTGGGGCGCTTGAGGCGCAGCCGCACCCCTGCGCTGCGGCACGCCCAGACCAGCCATGCGAGCTGGAGCGCCCCCGACACGGTGACCGCGATCGCCTGATTGCGTGCGGTGAACAGCGGCTCGTGATGATGGAACAGCAGGAGCGCGACGATCAGGCATAGGTTGAGCAGGATCGGCGCGGCGGCCGCGACCCAGAAGCGGTGGAGCGAATTGAGGATGCCGCCCAGCAGCGACACGAGGCTGATGAGCAGCAGATAGGGGAAGGTGATCCGCGCGAGCTGCACCGCGAAGGCGAAATCCGCCTCGCTCGCGCGGTTGAAGCCGCCCGACAATGCCCAGGTGACCGGCCAGGCGGCGATCTCCATTACCACCGTCATCGCGATCAGGACGGGGAGGAGCACCGACAGCGCATCCTCCGCGAAGGCGACGCCGCGCGGCAGGCCGCCGCCGTCTTCCGCGACCTTCTTGTTGAACATCGGGATGAAGGCGGCGGAGAAGGCGCCCTCCGCGAACAAGGCGCGGAACATGTTGGGCAGGCGGAACGCGATCAGGAACGCGTCCGACGCGAAGCCCGCGCCGACGAAGCGCGCGAACAGCGAGTCGCGTACCAGCCCCAGCACGCGGCTGGCGAGCGTCAGCCCGCCGATCGAGCCGAGCGCGCGTGCGAGGTTCACCGCCGACCGGCCCGATCAGGGGTAGGGATCAGGCCTGACCGACGTCGCTGCCGAACTGGATGCCCTGCTGCTGCGCCTGCTGGAGGAACAATGCCTGGAAATCGATCGGTTCCAGCAGCAGCGGCGGGAAGCCGCCGTCGCGGATCGCATCCGCCACGACGCGGCGCGCGAACGGGAAGAGGAGGCGCGGGCCTTCGCCCAGCAGGAACGGCTGGACATGCTCCTCGGGGATGTTGCGCAGCCCGAACAGGCCGGCATAGGCCAGCTCGGCGATGAACGCGGTCTTGCCCGCGATCGTCGCGCGGACCTCGATCTTCAGCGTCACCTCATGGACCTCGTCGCCGACCTGCGCCGCGCCGATGTCGAACTGGACGTTGATCTCGGGCGCGGTCTGCTCCTGAAAGACGGCCGGCGCGTTCGGGTTCTCGAACGACAGGTCCTTCACATATTGCGAGATCAGCCCTGCCGCCGGCGCGGTGTCCGCCCCGTTGACATAGGGTTCGTTCGCGGCCCCGGGGTTGCCCTGTTCGTCCATCACACATTCCTTCGATCTGGGTCGCGCGCGCCCGCCGACGGGGATGCGCGAAAGTGTCGGGCGGTTAGCAGCGTGCCCGCGACGACACAATGCGTTCGACACGCACCAGCGACGGATACAATGCGCCGTTCACGCGATTTGAAAGATCAGGCCGCTGCGCCTATGTTGGCGCCACAGCATTCTGGAGTTGCCGTGTTTTACGTTGTCCTCCTCGCGATGGTCGCCGGTTTTCTGGCGCTGCGGCTCTATTCGGTGCTCGGCAAGCGCAGCGGGCATGAACAGCCGCTGCCCAAGCCCGCGGAAGAGCGCGCCGTGCCGCGCGTCCAGCCGCGCACGGTCGACGTGACGCCCGAGGTGCGCGAGCCGGTGCTGCCGCCGTTCGACGGCGCGGCCGAAGGCGGCTTGCGCCAGGTGGTGCAGGCCGAGCCTGGGTTCGACGTGGCCCGCTTCGTCGAGGGCGCGAAGTCGGCCTATCGCATGATTTTGGAGGCGTTCTGGCGCGGCGATGACGAGGCGCTGCGCACGCTGGTGACCCCGGACGTCCATGCCGCCTTCGCCGAGGCGATCGCCGCGCGCAAGGAAGCCGGCCATGTGCTCGACAACCGGCTGGTCTCGATCGAGAAGGCGCATATCGCCGCGGCGGGCGTACAGGGTGGAGAGGCGCGGATCACGATCCGCTTCGACGCCGATATCGCCGCCGTGACGCGCGACGCCGAGGGGCAATTGGTAGCGGGCTCGACCACCGACGCGGTCGAGACGCATGACGTCTGGACCTTCGTGCGCACGGTGCGCAGCCCGGATCCCAACTGGCTGCTGGCGGATACCGACGAGGCGTAACAAGGGGCCTTGCCACCTGGGCCATCGCCGGGGAACCGAACAGCCGAAGGCCGCTTCGTATTTTCTCCCGCATCGGGGTGACGCGCGGGCGAGCCGTCCGTAAGGCTGCGCGATCGATCAACTGCGCGAGGCCGACGGTTCTATGACGAAAGCGGGATGGTCCGCGCTCGCGGGAGCGATGGCGCTGGCGGCATGCGTCGGGCCGGGCGAGGCGCCGCAGCGGCCGGCGGGGCCGTCCGCGCGACCGGTGACGCGCCCGCCATCGCCGACGCCGGCACGCGACGTGCCACAGCTTCACGTGCCGGTGCGTCAGCCGGTGGCCTCGGTGCCGCTGGCGCCGATCGCCGCGATCACGAACCCCGATGCGGCCAATGCCGCCGCGGCGGGGCTGGTGCCCGGCCCGTCGCCGGTCACGCTGCCGATCGCGGGCGATCAGGCCGCGGACGCGCTGGCGGCGTTCCGCATCTCCTGCCCCAGCCTCGTGCGGCGTACCGACCAATCGGGCCTGACGAGCGGGCCGGACTGGCAGCCGGCCTGTGCCGCCGCCGCCACGACCGCACCATCGCAGGCCACGGCCTTCTTCCAGCGCTGGTTCGAGACGGTGCAGGTCGGCGACGGCCGGGCCTTCGCCACCGGCTATTACATCCCCGAGATCCCGGGCTCGCTGTCGCCGCGCGCGGGGTCGGCGCCGATCTATGCGCGGCCGTCGGACCTGATCGAGGTCGATCTGGGCGCCTTCTCCACCGCGCTGGCGGGCAAGAAGGTGCGCGGCAAGGTGCAGGGCAGCAACCTCGTCCCCTATGACGACCGTACCGCGATTGAGGAAGGCTCGCTCAACGGGCGCGCCCGCGTGCTGGGCTATGCCGACGATCCGGTCGAGCTGTTCTTCCTTCAGGTGCAGGGATCGGGGCTGGTGCGCCTGCCCGACGGCGACGTGCTGCGCATCGGCTACGACAGCCAGAACGGGCGCGACTATACCGGGATCGGCGCGCTGATGAAGTCGCGCGGGCTGCTGGCGCCGGGGCAGGCGTCGATGCAGGGGATCGTCGCCTGGTTGCACGCCCATCCCGACGAAGGCCGTGCGATCATGCGCGAGAACAAGAGCTACGTCTTCTTCCGCGAACTGTCCGGCCCGCCGCTGGGGGCGCTGGGGCTGCCGGTCAGCGGTGGCGCGACGGTGGCGGCGGACCCGGCGTTCCTGCCGCTGGGCGCGCCGATCTTCCTGTCGATGGACCGCGCCGACGCCAACGGCATCTGGATCGCGCAGGATACCGGCGGCGCGATCAAGGGCGCCAATCGCGTCGACACCTTCTGGGGCGCGGGCAGCGAGGCGCGCGCGATCGCGGGCGGGATGAGCGCGCGCGGCACTGCGTTCGTGCTGCTGCCGATCGGCAGCTACGATCGCTGGCTGGCGCGCGGCGGAGCATCGGGAGGCGCGGGTGGCGGGTCGACGCCTCGGCCCTGACGAAGAGGCGCTGTGGGCGCGGGTGCGCGCCACGGTGCGCGCGTTGCCGGGACGTCGCAACGACCCGTTGCCGCCTGCCGCCGCCCGCCCGCCTGCGGTCCCGAAAACCGAGGCGGTGCGCGTCTCGGCCCCGGTCCGTCCCGCCGCCGCGGCGGCGCGGCGTGAGCCGGGGCATACGCTGGACCGCGGCTGGGACCGGCGGCTGGCGGGCGGCAGCGTCGCCCCCGACCGCATCATCGACCTGCACGGGCATACGCTGGCCTCCGCGCACGCCGCGCTCGACAGCGGGCTGGCGCAGGCGGTAGCGGGGGGCGACCGCGTGATCCTGCTGGTGACTGGCAAGCCGCCGCGCGCGGACAGCGAGCGGCCGCATGCGCGCGGCGCGATCCGTGCCGCGATCGAGGACTGGCTGCGGCTGTCGCGTCATGCCGGCACGATCGCGGCGATCCGCAATGCGCACCCGCGCCATGGCGGCGCGGGTGCGCTCTACATCGTCTTGCGGCGGGCGCGTGCGACGAACTTTTAACCCCTGACTGCGATCATCCCGGCGGCGGCGAGGGGGTCGCCCGCGGGGGATGACGGCACCAACATGCGAAGCGGCAATGCAGCGACGACGGGCGGGGCCGTTGGCGATAGCGGATGGACGCGGGCGGCGACACTGCTGTCGGTGATCCTGTCCTTCGCGCTGGTCCTGTTGGCGAGCCGGCACGCGCTGGCGATGCATGTGCTGATGCTGGTGACGCCCTGTACCGTGATCGGATGGGCGCTGGCGCAGCGGCGGCTGGGCCGTGTCCTGTCCGCCGCCGATGCCGCGGTCGCGCGGCTCGACGGTGCGACCGACGGCGATCTCGCCAGCGACGCGCCCGCCACGACGCATCGCGGACTGCCGCAGCTGGGCCATGCGATGGAGGCGCTGTTCCGCCGGCTGAACCGCGACATGGACGAAGTGACCGACCGCGCCGCGCGTGATCCGGTGACGGGGCTGGCCAGCCGCGCCTTCTTCCGCGCGGAGGCCGAGCGGCTGCTGGATCATGCGCCGCAGGAGGTCACCGCGGCACTGTTCTTCGTCGACCTCGACCGGTTCAAGATGATCAACGACACCCGCGGCCACGCCTGTGGCGACAAGCTGCTGGCGAAGGTGGCGGAACGGCTGAAGGTCGTCGCGACGACGGCGTGCGGAGACGGTGCGCTGGTCGGGCGGCTGGCGGGCGACGAATTCACGCTGCTGTGCCCCGGCGTCGACGTGCCCGATCATGTCCAGGCGATCGGCGAGGCGATCGTGACCGCGCTGGGGGCGCCGTTCACGATCGACGATGCGACGATCTCGATCGGGGCGTCGGTCGGCGTGGCGCTGCGCCCGCAGCATGGCGCGACGCTCCACGAGTTGATGGGCGCGGCGGATGCGGCGATGTATCGGTCCAAGGCGGCGGGGCGCGCGCGCGTCTCGCGCTATGACGCGCGGCTGGCGGCGGAATTGACCGATCGCGACCGACTGGACCACGACCTGCGCGGCGCGGTGCGGCGCGACGAATTCGCGCTGGTGTTCCAGCCGCAGGTGTCGCTGCGTGACGGGATGCTGGTCACCAGCGAGGCGTTGCTGCGGTGGCGGCACCCGACGCTGGGGCTGCGGCCCGCGGCGGCGTTCCTGGCGCGCGCGGAACAGACCGGGCAGATGACCTCGATCGGCGACTGGGTGGCGCTGAACGTCGCGGCGGCGGCGGGGCGGTGGCACCGGCTGGACCGGCGCGGCCGCATCGCCCTCAACGTCGCGCAGCAGCAGGTGGAGGACATCACCTTCTTCGACCGGCTGAGCGAGGCGTTCGCGACCGCCGAGGTGCCGCTCGACCGGCTGGAGCTGGAGCTGGCGGAGGGCGTCGCGATGCGCTGCCCGCCCGCCGCGCTCGACATGCTGGAGGCGCTGCGCGGGGCGGGGGCGAAGGTGACGGTGGACGATTTCGGCGCCGGCGATTCGAACGTCCAGCGGCTGCGCGCCTTCCCGGTCGACCGTATCAAGCTGGACCGGATGCTGGTGCGCGACGTCGCGGCCGATGCCGACGCGCGGACGATCCTGCAGGCGCTGGTCGGTCTGGTCCACGGTCTGGGATGCGAGGCGGTGGCGGAGGGCGTGGAGAGCGATGCGCAGGTCGACGTGCTGCGCATCATCGGCTGCGACGCGGTACAGGGCTATGCCGTGGCGCATCCGATGGACGAAGGCGCGCTGGAGGCGTGGATCGGCAGCGCTAGGCCACGGCTGCGCGCCGGATGACCGCGGCGTAGATCGCGACCAGCTGCTCCAGATCGGCGAGCGCCACCGCCTCGTCGGTCTTGTGCATCGTGGCGTTGAGCAGGCCGAATTCCACCACCGGGCATAGCGCGCGCAGGAAGCGCGCGTCCGACGTGCCGCCGGTGGTCGACAGTTCGGGCACGCGCCCGGTCACTTCGTGGATCGCGGCGGAGACGAGCGCGGACAGCGCACCCGGCTCGGTCAGGAAGGCCTCGCCCGAGATGCGCGGCGTGACGACCGCATCGGGGGCGTGGCGGTGAACGATGTCGGCGACCCGCGCCGCCAGTTCCTCGCCGTGATGCAGGTCGTTGAAGCGGATGCTGATGCGCGCGGTCGCGCGGGGCGGGATGACGTTGGTGGCGGGATTGCCCACCGTCACGTCGGTGATCTCCAGGTTGGACGGCTGGAACCAGTCGCTGCCCTCGTCCAGCACCAGTGCGTCGAGCGCGGCGAGTGCCGCGACCAACCGCGGGATCGGATTGTCGGCGAGGTGCGGATAGGCGACATGCCCCTGCCGGCCGGGCACGTCGATCCAGATGTTGACCGACCCGCGCCGTCCGATCTTCACCATGTCGCCCAGCGCGGCGACCGAGGTCGGCTCGCCCACCAGGCACAGGTCGGGCGCGATGCCGCGCGCGTGCATCCGATCGATCAGCGACACGGTGCCATAGGTCGCCGGGCCTTCCTCGTCCCCGGTGATGATGAGGGTGAGGGGGCCGGTGTCGTCGGCGCGGGCGATGGCGGCGACGAAGGCGGCGATCGCGCCCTTCATGTCGACCGCGCCGCGCCCGTGGAGCAGGTCGCCGCGGACGTCGGGGACGAAGGCGCCTGCGGTCCAGCCTTCGCCGGGCGGGACGACGTCGACATGTCCCGCGAAGGCGAGGTGCGGGCCGGTGCCGGCGCGGGTGGCGAGCAGGTTCTCGACCGGGCCGTCGGGCGCCTCGCCCGCGACGAACCGCTCGACCGCGAAGCCGAGCGGAACCAGCGCGGCCTCCAGCACGTCGAACACCCGGCCGCGCGCGGGGGTGACACTTTCCGCCGCGATCAGGTCGCAGGCGAGCGGCAGGACGTCAGTCATGGGAGAGGGCCTTGTGCCGAAGATCGATATCGAACGGATCGCCCCCGCGGCGGGCAGCGACTATCCCGAGCCGTTCCGCAAGGCGGCGTCGAACCGCGTGGTGCGCGACCTGTCCGCGGCGTGCGGGGTGACGGATTTCGTCGCCACGCATGTCGTGGTGCCGCCCGGCGGCTGGTCGTCGCAGCGCCACTGGCACGAGGGGGAGGACGAGCTGGTGCTGGTGATCGCGGGCGCGGCGACGCTGGTCGACGACGATGGCGCGCATCCGATGCGCGCCGGCGACATGGCGGTGTTCCGCAAGGGGGAAGCCAATGCGCACCACCTGCGCAACGACGGCGATGCGCCGTGCGTCCTGTTCGCGGTCAGCCTGCCGGAACGGTCGACGGTCCATTATCCCGATATCGCGATGCGCTGGCATCCCGAGCAGGGCTATGCCGCGGAGTGACCCGGTCAATGCCCGCTCACTCCCCGCTCACTGTCCGACCGGTTGCTCGAACTTCTCGATCACCCATTCCTCCGCCTGCGCGGCGGCGATCCAGTCCTGCAGGAAGGGGTGGCGCAGCACCGCGGCGATATAGGCGGCGGCGAAGCGCGGCGCGGGGAGCGAATAGGTGACGATCCGGGTGCAGACCGGCGCGAACATGATGTCCGCCGCGCCGAAATCGCCGAAAAGGAAGTCGCCACCCCCGCCGAATCGTGCGCGCGCCTGCGCCCATAGCTCGAAGATGCGCGACAGATCGGCCAGCACGTCCTCGTCCGGCGCGACCGGGGGATAGACCTGGCGGATGTTCATGCTGTGCCTGCGGCGCAGCGCGACGAAGCTGGAATGCATTTCCGCCGCCATCGACCGCGCCATCGCGCGCGCGGCGTCGTCGGCAGGCCAGAACAGGTCGCGCCCGACCTTGTCGGCGAGATAGTCGACGATGGCCAGGCTGTCCCACACCACCGCATCGCCATCCCACAGGATCGGCACCTTGCCCGACGAGGGCGCGAACTCCGCACCTTCGCGCCGCCTGTCCCATGCCTCGTCATAGAGCGGCACCACGACCTCCTCGAAGACGAGGCCGGACTGGCGGCATGCCAGCCACCCGCGCAGCGACCAGGAGGAATAGGCCTTGTTGCCGATGATGAGCTTCATGCCCCCGGTTTAGCGGGATCGGGGGCGAGGGCAACGTATGAGCGGCGGTTTAACCGGGTTCCTCCACCCGGCGGCAGGGGAGGGCGCGCTAGACCGGACGGTGTCGTTCCGTGAAGGAGTGCCTGATGACCTGCACCGCCGATCTGTCGTCGTCCACGCCCGTCTATGTCCGCGCGCCCACCTTCGTGTTCGATCGCCCGCTGGCGGGCGCCAGCCGGTCGGAGTCGCTGCGACAGCGCATCGCTGCGGCGCGCGAGGCGCGGGCGCTGCGCTGAGCCTCAACGCGCCTCGGGGATGGCGGTCAGGCAGCGTTCCAGCCGCGCCTGACCGCCCCATCGCTCGAACTGGGCGCGTGTCGCCGCGGTGACGGTGGCACCCGACAGCGGACGCGCGACGCGGTTGGACGAGCCCGGCAGCAGCAGGATCACGCTGCGGGGCGCCTGAAAGCGCGCGACCGCATCCCGGTAGTTGGCGGGGCGTTCGGTCGGCGGCAGCCCGTTGAGGGTGCGGTTCATCGCCACCGACGCCTCGCCCAACTCATCGGTTGGCCCCTTGTCGCCGACCAGGCCATAGGCGAGGCGGCGCGTGCCCAGCGTCATCGCCACCACGGGGGTACGATTGTCCGCGCCGCGCGCACTGAACTCGGTGCGGCCCGACGGCAGGACCAGCGCGTTGACGTCGAGCGCATCGAGCCACTTCGCCTGCGTGCAATCGCCATCGCGCGCATGGCCGCCGTCGATCGCGACGTCCGACGTCTTCGACACCAGATACCGATCGGCATCGAGACAGGGTTTGCCGGTGCGCCGGTCCGCCTCGATCACGTTGGGCAGCAGCGCCTGCCACGTCGCCGGGGCAGGGAAGCCCGCGGCGGCGAGACGGCGGAAGGTCGCGACCTTGTCTGGAACGTTGCGGCGCATCGCATTCGCGATGTTGTTGATCGCCAGCCGCTGCGCCTGCGGATCGTCGATATGATAGGAGATGCGGGTGCCGTCAGTGTTCACCTTCAGCGCGCTGACGAAGAGCAGCGCGGTGCCGGTCGTACCCTCGGCGGCGGCCTGATAGACCTGCACGCGCTTCGTGCCGCGCTCGTCGGCGCGGGTGAAGGCAGGGGTGACGCGACACGTCTGGGCGGCGACCGCCTGCAACGGCAGGGCGATCAGGGACAGCGAGGCGAGGGCTCGGGCAAGGAACATCGCGCGTCTCCGGCTGGAGGAGGGTGACGATGCGACCCGCTTGTTTTTCCTGACGATACACCTGTTCGGGACGCTGGTGAAGCGTCCCGGGCGATCAGCCGATCGCCTCGATCACCGCGGCGCGCAGTTCGGGGATGCCCATTCCGGTTTCCGACGAGGTGACGATCAGGTCCGGGTGCGCCGCCGCGCGCTTGCGCGCTTCCGCCTCGGTCGCGGCGACCGTGTCGGCCAGATCGCTGGCCTTCACCTTGTCCGCCTTGGTCATCACCAGGCGATAGCCGACCGCGGCGCGGTCGAGCATCTCCAGCACCTCGCGGTCGACGTCCTTGATGCCGTGGCGGCTGTCGATCAGCACCAGCGCGCGTTTCAGCACCTGTCGCCCGCGCAGATAATCGTTCACCAGGAAGCGCCACTTCTTGACCATGTCCTTGGGCGCCTTGGCGAAGCCATAGCCGGGCATGTCGACCAGCCGGAACACGATAGGCGATCCGACATCGAAGAAGTTCAGCTCCTGCGTCCGCCCCGGCGTAACCGAGGTGCGCGCCAGCGCCTTGCGCCCCGCCAGCGCGTTCAGCAGCGACGACTTGCCGACGTTGGAGCGGCCCGCGAACGCGATCTCGGGCGCTCCCGCCGGTGGCAGGAAGTTGAGCGCGGGCGCCGACTTCAGGAAGTCGATGCGCCCGGCGAAGACCTTGCGCGCGGCCTCGATCTGCTCCTCGGTGAAGACGGCGTCGGTCACTTCGCGGCCGCTTCCTTCAGCTGCGGATGGCGGCTGTAGAGGAACTTCTGCTGCGCGATCGAGATGCAGTTGGTGGTGATCCAGTAGATCTGGAGGCCGACCGCGAACGGCGCCATCACGAACATCAGCACCCACGGCAGGATCGCGAACACCTGCTTCTGCGTATCGTCCATCGGGGCCGGGTTGAGCCGGAACTGGAAGAACATCGAGATGCCGAGCAGCACCGGGAACACGCCGATCGCCAGCATGTGCGGCACCGTGAACGGCAGATAGCCGAAGGCGTTCAGGATCGTCGCGGGATCGGGCGCCGACAGATCCTTGATCCACAAGGCGAACGGCTGGTGCCGCATCTCGATCGTCAGCATCAGCGCCTTGTAGAGCGCGTAGAAGATCGGGATCTGGATCAGCGTGGGCAGGCAGCCCGCCAGCGGATTGACCTTCTCCGCCTTGTACAGCGCCATGATCTCCTGCTGCTGGCGCTGCTTGTCGTCCTTGTACCGCTCCTGGATCGCCTTCATCTTCGGCTGGAGCGCGCGCATCGCCGCCATGCTGGCGAACTGGCGCTGCGCGACCGGGAAGACGAGCAGGCGGATCGTCAGCGTCAGGATGATGATCGCGACGCCGAAATTGCCGATCAGGCGGAACAGCCAGTCGAGATAATAGAAAATCGGCTTTTCCACGAGGCGGAACCAGCCCCAGTCGATCGCATAGTCGAGCTTCACCACCGCGCCGGTATCGGTGTAGCGGTCGAGCAGCTTCACCTCCTTGGCGCCCGCGAACAGTTTCGCGGTCTGGGTCAGCTGGCGGCCCGGGGGCAGCAGTTGCGCGGCGCTGGTGAAGTCGGCCTGATAGGCCTTATTGGCGCCGGCGCGGAACTGGCCGTCGAAGGCGCGGGTCTGGTCGGGGACGAGGGCCGCCAGCCAGTATTTGTCGGTGAAGCCCAACCAGCCGCCGGTTGTGGTGAAGCTCTGCGGCGCCGCATCCACGTCCTTGAAATTGGGGTTGTAGTGCGCGGCGCCGTTGTTGACCGACATCGGGCCGGTATGGATCGTCCAGCTGTCGGGATCCTTCGACACGCCGATGCGGTTGACGAGGCCGTATGCCGACACCGGCACCGCGCCGCGGCCGGCATTGGCGACGGTCTGCTTCACGGTGAAAAGATAATCGTTGTCGATCGCGATCTGGATCGCGAAGCGCTGGCCCTGCGCATTGGCGGCGGTGAGCGTCACCGGCTGCGTCGGGGTCAGCACCGGCGCGGAGGTGGTCCATAGCGCGTCGGCGGCGGGGGGCGACAACCCCTGGTCGCGCCAGCCGAACGCGGCGAAATAGGCGTCCGGCGCGCCGGCGGGCGAGAACAGGCGGATCGGTGGCGAGTTTTTCGCCACCGTCTCGTTGTAGCGGGTCAGGACCAGGTCATCGATCCGCGCGCCCTTCAGGTTGATCGAGCCCTTCAGCGCGGGCGTGTCGATCCGGACGCGCGGGCTGGCGGCCAGCACGGTGGCGCGGTCGCGCAAGGCTGCGGGCGAATCGGCGGTCGGGTCCGCGGCGGGGTTCGGCACGGCGCGCGACTTGCCGTCGACCACCTTCGTCGCGGGCGGATTGGCGGTCGGGAAGAAGCGGTTCTGGATCAGCGGCCATCCGAACAGGATCAGCGCCGCGATCACCGCGAACAGCACGAAGTTCTTGCTTTCGTCCTTCACATGGACCCCAATTCAGTCACTAAGGCACCGGATCGTGGCCGTGCCCGCCCCATGGATGGCAGCGCGCGATACGCCGCAGCGCCAGCCAGCTACCCTTCGCCGCGCCATAGCGGCGAAGCGCCTCGATTGCATAGGCGGAACATGACGGCTGGTATCGGCACGACGGCGGCAGCACCAGCGACGGACCGAGTTGCCACGCGCGCGCCAGCAGGATCAGCGCGCGCGCGATCACTTGCGGCGGCGCGGTCGCGGGGCGTCGGCGGGGGCGGTGCGCGCCTTGACCAGCGCCTTCGCCAGATCGGCGGTGAGCAGCGACCAGTCGCGGTCGGTCGCGGGCAGCCGCCCGATCAGCACATGGTCCGCGCCCGCCCAGCCATGCCGGGGCAGCACCTCGCGCGCCAGGGCACGAAAGCGACGCTTGATGCGGTTGCGCACCACGGCATTGCCGACCTTCTTGGTCACCGTGATGCCGATGCGCATCATGTCATCGGCGTCGTCGCGCGGGCGCACCAACAACACGAAGCCGGGCATCGGAGCCCGACGCCCGGCGTTCGCAGCCAGATAGTCCGATCGTTTCGTCATCCGGCCGATCACGGCCGGGGACGAGCTTACGCCGACAGCTTCTTGCGGCCGCGCGCCCGGCGCGCCCGGATCACCGCCCGGCCGCCGACCGTCGCCATCCGCGCGCGGAAGCCGTGACGGCGGGCGCGCACCAGATTGCTCGGCTGAAAGGTCCGCTTCATCGTTCATATCCCGAAATTCAAAATGCCGAAGGGCCGCCACGCGGGCAGCCCGAAGAAGGGGGCGCGTAGGCGACGCGAGCGTCAAAGTCAACGCGCGACCACCTTGTTTCGTGCGCGCCGGCGTAGCGCGCTGCGCCGGCGCATCGCCATGTCGACGACATGGCCGGTGCGCGGCCAGCGTCGCTTCCACCGCGCGAACCGCACCCTTGCCCAGTGCGAGTTGCGCAGTACCAGCACCAGTCCGCCCGCGAACACCAATGTCCCGCCCGGGCCGGGCAGCGGCGCGACCAGCGGGGCCGCGAGCATCAGCACGATCCCGGCGCACAATTGCGCCATTCGCATCAGGGGGTGTCGGCGCGGCATATGATCCATGTGGGCGTGGTGTGTTAAACCCGCAAGACACACGATGCGGGGTTTGTCAAAGCCGCTATGGAGCGGGTCGGGGTTGGGGGAAACATGGTCGCGATCGTATCGACGGTAGCCTATCTGGGGCTGGAGGCGCGCGCCGTCGAGGTGCAGGTGCAGTTGATCCCGGGGCTGCCCGCGTTCAACCTCGTCGGGCTGGCGGACAAGGCGGTGGCGGAAAGCCGCGAGCGGGTGCGCGGCGCGATCGCCGGCATGGGGCTGGCGCTGCCGCCCAAGCGGATCGCGGTGAACCTGTCGCCGGCCGACCTGCCCAAGGAAGGATCGCATTTCGATCTCCCCATCGCGTTGGGGCTGCTCGCCGCGATGGGGGTGGTCGATGCCGAGGCGCTGGCGGAGTATGTCGTCGTCGGCGAACTGGGGCTGGACGGGCGGCTGGCGCCCTCACCGGGCGTGCTGCTGGCGGCGCTGCACGCCGCGGAGATGGGGCGGGGGCTGATCTGCCCCGCGGCGCAGGGGGCGGAGGCGGCGTGGAGCGGGTCGATCGAGGTGGTCGCCGCGCCCGACCTGCTGGGGCTGCTCAATCATCTGAAGGGGCAGGGGCTGCTCGCCGCGCCGTCGCCGGGCGATGTGGTGGAGGGACGCACCGGCCCGGACCTGCGCCAGGTCAAGGGGCAGGAGGTCGCCAAGCGCGCGCTGGAGATCGCGGCGGCGGGATCGCACAATCTGCTGTTCGTCGGGCCGCCGGGGGCGGGCAAGTCGCTGATGGCGGCGTGCCTGCCCGGCATCCTGCCCCCGCTCGACCCGGCCGAGGCGCTGGAGGTGTCGATGGTGCAGTCGGTCGCGGGCGCGCTGCCGGGGGGCACGCTGACGCGGACGCGCCCGTTCAGGGCGCCGCATCACTCCGCGAGCATGGCGGCGCTGACGGGCGGCGGGCTGAAGGTGAAGACGGGCGAGGTGTCGCTCGCGCATCTGGGCGTGCTGTTCCTCGACGAATTGCCGGAATTCCAGCGCGCGGTGCTCGATTCGCTGCGCCAGCCGCTGGAGACGGGGACGGTTAGCGTCGCGCGCGCCAACGCGCATGTGACGTATCCGGCGCGGGTGCAGCTGGTCGCGGCGATGAATCCATGCCGCTGCGGTCATCTGGGCGATGCGTCGCTGGCGTGCGCGCGGGCGCCGAAATGCGCGGCGGATTATCAGGCGAAGGTGTCGGGGCCGCTGCTCGACCGCATCGACCTGCATGTCGAGGTGGCGGCGGTGAGCGCGGTCGACCTGACGCTGCCTGCCCCGGCGGAGGGGTCGGCCGAGGTCGCGGCACGCGTCGCGGCGGCGCGCGCGGTGCAGGGTGAGCGGTTGGCGGGGACGGGGCTGCGCACGAATGCGGAGCTGGATGGCGAGGCGCTGGAGCAATTCGCGCAGCCGGACGAGGCGGGGCGGGCATTGCTGGCGCAGGCGGCGGTGGCGATGAAGCTGTCGGCGCGCGGCTATACGCGAATCCTGCGCGTGGCGCGGACGATCGCGGATCTGGCGGGGGCGGAGGTGGTCGGGCGCATCCACGTCGCCGAAGCGTTGAGCTATCGCCGGCAGCCGCCGCGGAATTGATTCACGCGAAGCCGCGAAGCCGCGAAGCCGCGAAGAAGAAGGAAGAAGGTTGGTTCGCGCAGAGGCGCGGAGACGCGGAGGTGTTGCGTCCGCGGCTACGTTCGAGCCGCCATCGGCGGCTCTCTTGCGGTCGCCCAAGGCTTGAGAGGGCGCTGCGCGCCCGTCGAACACCATCTCTCTGCGCCTCCGCGTCTCTGCGCGAACAGTTCTTCGATCGCCTCGAACGCGATGTCCGTTGAGGGTCGTGACCTACCCGCCGCCGCAACCCCTTCGCGGCTTCGCGTAAACCTACAACTTCCGGAAGCTATCCACGTCGCGCGCCGGCCCGTCCCCAGATGGCGCGGACAAACCCTCCATCACCACGGGTTCGCGGGGGTCCAGCCCGCCTTCCCATTTCGCGATCACCGCGCCCGCCACCGCATTGCCGATCACGTTGGTCGCGGTGCGGCCCATGTCGAGGAAGTGGTCGATCGCCAGCACCAGCAGCAGTCCCGCCTCCGGCAGGTTGAACATGGGCAGCGTCGCCGCGATCACCACCAGGCTGGCGCGCGGCACGCCCGCGATCCCCTTCGACGTGACCATCAGCACCAGCAGCATCGTGATCATCTGCCCCAGCGACATGTCGATGCCATAGGCCTGCGCGATGAAGATCGACGCGAAGGTCATGTAGATCATCGAGCCGTCGAGGTTGAACGAATAGCCGAGCGGCAGCACGAAGCTGGCGATGCGCGGCGGCACGCCGAAGCGGTCGAGCGCCTCCAGCATCCGCGGATACGCCGCCTCCGACGAGGCGGTGGAGAAGGCGACCAGCAGCGGCTCGCGCACATAGCGCACCAGCTCGCGGATGCGCGGCCCGATGAACGCGAAGCCGACCCCCAGCAGCACCGTCCACAGCACCAGCAGCGTGAGATAGAAGCTGCCCATGAAATAGGCGAGCTGCCCGATCACCGCCGGCCCGCGCTCCGTCAGCGTGCCCGCGACCGCCGCGAACACTGCCAGCGGGGCGACGCGCATGACGTAGTCGGTCACCTGGAGCATGACATGGACCAGCGCGTCGACCGCCTTGACCAGCGGCGCGGCCTTCTCGCCCACCGCGGTAATCGCGACGCCGACGAAGATCGACATGACGACGATTTGCAGGATTTCGTTCTTCGCCATCGCGTCGATCATCGAGGCGGGGACGATGTGGGTGAAGAAGTCCTTGAGGTTGAACGCCGCGGTCTCCAGCCCGCTGCCCTGCGTCGCGGGCGGCAGCGACAGGCCGATGCCGACGCCGGGCTGGAGCAAATTGACCATCAGCAGCCCGAGGGTGAGCGACAACAGGCTGGCGCTGATGAACCATGCCAGACTGCGCGCGCCGATGCGGCCCAGCGCGGCGGTGTCGCCCATCTGCGCGATCCCCGACACCAATGTGGCGAACACCAACGGCGCGATGATCATCTTGATGAGGCGCAGGAACAGGGTGGTAACGATCGAGAAATAGCCCGCGATCCGCGTCACCAGCTCCGTGCCAGCGGGCGTGCCGTCGTCCAGCCAGCCGTTGAGGACGAGGCCGGTGACGAGGCCGAGCGCCAGCCCGACGAGAATGTAGAAGGTCAGCCGCTTGGCCATTGGTGTTCCCCGCGAAGTCGAGCGTGAGGGAAAGGGGATCGCGCGCGCCGGGTCAAGCGCGGCGTCGGCCCCGCCCTATGATGAAGACGCATGGCGCGCCGGCGCCCTCACGCCGCCGCCTTCAACACCTCGCCCAGCAACTGGAAGTCGCGTTCGCGCGGAGAGGCGCGGCGCCACACCAGCGCCAGCGTGCGCGTCGGGTGATCCGCATCGAGCGGGCGCGCGGCAACATTGGTATGGTCGAGGATGCCGGCATCCAGCGCGATCTTGGGGAGCATCGTCACGCCCAGGCCATTGTCGACCATCTGCACCATCGTGTGGAGCGAGGTGCCCAGCATCGTCGCCTCCGCGCGCAGCTCGGCGCGATTGCATGCGGCCAGCGCATGGTCCTTGAGGCAATGCCCGTCCTCCAGCAGCAGCAGGCGCGTCTCGTCGATCTCCGCGGGACTGACCGGCGTGTGCGTGGCGGCCATCTCGCCCTCGGGAAAGGCGAGGAAGAGGTGATCCTCGAACAGCTTCATCGCGGTCACCTCGCCACAGGCATAGGGCAGCGCCAGCAGCACGCAGTCGGTGCGCCCGTTGTGCAGCGCCTCGCACGCCGGCCCGCTGGGTTCCTCGCGCAGGAACAGCTTGAGGTCGGGGTAGTCCTTGCGCAGCCGCGGCAGGATGCGCGGCAGCAGGAAGGGGGCGATGGTGGGGATGACGCTCATCCGCATCTCGCCCGACAGCGGGCGGCCCGCGGCGCGTGCCATGTCGCCCAGTTCTTCCGCCTCGCGCAGAACGACGCGCGCCTTGCCCGCGATCTGTTCGCCGAGCGGGGTGAAGCGGACGACGCGCCGCGTGCGCTCCACCAGCGTGACGCCGATCAGCGTCTCCAGCTCGCGCAATCCCGCCGACAGCGTCGACTGGGTGACGAAACACGCCTCCGCCGCACGGCCGAAATGGCCGTGATCCTTGAGCGCCACGAGATATTGCAGCTGTTTCAGCGTCGGAAGGTAGGTCGCCGCCATTTATCGCCTCTGTCGATCAACCATCGCATTATAGTCGATTGGATCGATCGGGCGAACCCCCTATATCGCTGCCGTAACGAGAGTCGCTCCAGCGGCCGGACGTGAGAGGATGGCTGATCCCGATTTTTCGTAAAGGAGCCATCTGATGCTGACCATCGGCGATACCTTCCCCGCCATCACCGTCCCCGTCCAGCGGGGCACCGACGCGCTGCCCGCGGGCGAGACGCTGGACCTGACCACCGCCTATCCGGGCAAGTGGAAGGTGCTGTTCTACTGGCCGAAGGACTTCACCTTCGTCTGCCCGACCGAGATCGTCGGCTACAGCCAGATCAAGGGCGATTTCGAGGATCGCGACGCGGTGCTGATCGGCGCCTCGACCGACACCGCGCACGTCCATCTGGCGTGGCGCAAGTCGGACCCGGATCTGGCGGCGGCGGACTTCCCGTGGCTGGCCGATAACGGCCGCAAGCTGGCCGACGCGCTCGGCATCGTCGACAAGGGCGAGCATGTCGCATTCCGCGCCACCTTCATCGTCGACCCGGACAACGTCATCCAGGCGGTGCAGGTCAACGGCCTGAACGTCGGTCGCAACCCGGCCGAGACGCTGCGCGTGCTCGACGCGCTCCAGACCGACGAGCTGTGCCCGTGCAACTGGAACAAGGGCGACGACGTGCTGCAGGTCGCGGCCTGATCCATCGCGGGGCGGGGGCGTGATGCCCCCGCTCCGTCCCTTCTCGGCACCCCAGCGGAAGCTGGGGTCTCCCAGCAACGGAGAGACCCCAGCCTCCGCTGGGGTGACGCATTTTCGCGAGACACTTACATGGCCCTCAAGGACTTCGCGGGCACGCTGCCCGATTTCGCCAAGGACATCCGCCTCAACGTCGGCTCGCTGCTGAACGAGGCGGCGCTGAACGACCAGCGCAAATACGGGCTGCTGCTCGCCTGTGCGCACGGCACCGGGCACAAGACGCTGGTCGACGCGACCGAGGCCGAGGTGGCGGACAAGCTGTCGCCCGAGGCCGCGACCGCGGCGCGCGCGGCGGCAGCGGTGATGGCGATGAACAACGTCTATTATCGCTTCACGCACCTCGCCTCGAACGAGGAATATCGCCGCATGCCGGCCAAGCTGCGCATGAACGTGATCGGTGCGCCGGGGATCGACAAGGTCGACTTCGAACTGTTCAGCCTGGCGGTCAGCGCGATGAACGGCTGTGGCATGTGCATCGACAGCCACGAGCAGGTGCTGAAGAAGGCGGGCGTCACTGCCGAGGTGATCCAGGCATCGGTGCGCATCGCATCGGTGATGAAGGCGGTCGCCACGGTCCACGCCGCGGTGGCCTGATCCATCGACGCCTCATACCCGTCATTCCCGCGAAGGCGGGAATCCATACGCGCAGGTCCGGCGATAGAAGCGCGGGCTCAGCGTATATGGATCCCCGCCTTCGCAGGGATGACGGGCGGGGTGGGGCAGGCGTCCGCCCCTACATCAGCACGGCGCGGATGAAACCATAGGTGCTGGTGATGGTCAGCACCGTGCCGACCAGGATCAGCATTACCTTCATCGGGATGCGCTTCGCCATCATCGCGCCGAGCGGGGCGGCCAAGACGCCGCCGATCAGCAGCCCCAGCGTCGCGGTCGCGAAATCGCGCAGCCCCAGATGATAGATGAACGCGGCCGAGACGGTGGCGGTCAGGAAGAATTCGACCGAATTGACAGTGCCGACGACCTTGCGCGGCTCGACCCCCTGCACCAGCAGGTTGGACGTCACGATCGGCCCCCAGCCGCCGCCACCCATCGCATCGAGGAAGCCGCCGAACAGCCCCAGCGGCTCCACCACCTTGGGCTTCTGCACCTTGGGCGGGAACAGCAGCCCGCGCACCAGCAGATAGATGCCGACCGCGATCAGATAGCCGAGCACGAACGGCTTGATCGTCGCGGCATCGATATTGGTCAGCAGATAGGCGCCGGTGACGCCGCCGATGATCCCGGGCACCAGCAACCGCAGGAACAGCCGCTTGTCGATATTGCCGTGGATCGCGTGGCTGATCCCCGACACCGCGGTGGTGAACGTCTCCACGATATGGACGTTGGCCGAGGCACGCGCGGGCGGCAGCCCGATCACCGCCACCAGCAGCGTGTTGCAGATCACGCCGAACGCCATCCCCAGCGCCCCGTCGACCAGTTGCGCGCCGAACCCGACGGCGATGAAGGGCATCAGCGCGAAGACGTCCAGATCGGCGAATGACGGCATGAAGATCCCTTGAACGTGGCGACGACGGTGGTGACGGTAGCTAGGGGTAAAGTCGAGGGGTCCGGTAGGTAATTCGGGTTTGTGCCAACCAAGCGAGGCTTATGGAAATGCCCCTTCCGCACGCCTACATGACGGAGAGAACGTGCCCGCACGCAACGGGTTCAGGGGAGCATCATGTCGCGATTGACCGACTACCTCGACTCGATCCGGGCGCGCGACCCGGCGCCGCACTCCCGCTGGGAGGTGCTGACCTACCCCGGCGTATGGGCCTTGGGGTGGCATCGGCTGGCGCATCGGCTGTATCGCGCGCGCTGGTATCTGGCGGCGCGGATCGTCAACCACTGGTCGCGGATGACGACCGCGATCGACATCCATCCGGGCGCCACGATCGGGCGCAACTTCTTCATCGACCATGGCTTCGTGGTGATCGGCGAGACGGCGGAGATCGGCGACGACGTCACCATCTACCAATGCGTTACTTTGGGCGGGACCAGCCCCGACAATGGCATCGCGGGCAAGCGCCACCCGACGATCGCGGACGGCGCGATCATCGGGTCGGGCGCGCAGGTGCTGGGGCCGATCACGGTCGGCCCGCGCGCGCGCGTCGGCGCCAATGCGGTGGTGACGAGGGACGTGCCCGCCGGCGCGGTGATGGTCGGCATCCCCGCGCGCCCGACGATGGTGGAGGGCGGCGCCGCGCCCGCGCCGCGCTTCGTCCCTTATGGCACGCCGTGCTGCGACGGCTTCGACCCGCAGGTGCAGAAGGTCGAGGCGCTGCGCTGCGAACTGGAGGCGATGCGCCAACGGCTGGACGCGTTGACGGGCGAAACGGAACAGGAGCGCGATCGGGCATGAGGCGCGCCTGATGGGGATCGTCACGCCCTTTCCCGCCGGTGTCGGACGCCAGCCGTCGCAGGTGGGATTCGAGCGCGCGGAGCTGGCGCGGATCCTCGACCTGTACGGGCGGATGGTCGCCGCGGGCCACTGGCGCGACTATGCGATCGATCTGGGCCGCGACGCCGCGGTCTTCGCCTGCTTCCGCCGCACCGCCGAGCGCCCCGAGTTCCGCATCGAGAAGCGACCTGCATTGCGCCAGCGGCAAGGCATGTGGGCACTGGTGGGCGAAGCGGGGCAGGTGGTGAAGCGCGGGCACGAACTGGGGCCGGTGCTGGCGCCGGTCGAGCGGCGGCTGATGAAGCTGGTGGAGGAATAGGGGCCTCTCGGCAACAATCGAAAAGCGGGATATGCGTAACATCCCAATCGATCTGTCCCGTCAGATTTGGGTCGAGGCCGTCGGCTTACAGTTCGGATTCTGCCACGACTTCAAGGAAGCGTTGCAACGCAGGCGTCGCGTCGTCCGTCCGCCAGACAAGCCCGATTTCCAGACATGGTACTTCTCCTGCGAGATCGACATACCGCACATCGGAACGTGCCAGCTTCCGCAATGATGCTGGCACCAGCGCCATTCCCATCCCAGCGGAAACAAGGCTGATGATCGTCTGCATCTGGATCGCTTCCTGGGCGATTCGAAGCGATCCCCTGTGCATCGAGAGATAGTCGATGATCAGGTCGTGAAAAGCGGGCGCCGACGAGCGCGGAAACATGATCAGCGGAGCATCTACTATCGTCGCAGGGCTAAGGCGCCCTGCCTCCAATGTTAATCGTCCCTGCTCAGGCCAAGATTCTGGGATCGCTGCGATCAGTGGCTCTGACAAGAGCCGGCGATAGCTCAAGGTTGGATGAAGTGTACCAACCGGCGGCGGGATGATGATGCCGGCGTGGCCAGCCCCTTCCAGCAATCCCGCGATCTGTACCTCGCTTGTCATTTCACGCAAGGCGAGGTCGACAGCCGGATAACGGGCGGCATAGGCTCGCGCGAGCGGCGGGAGGACACTGTAGTCCGCGATGCTGACGAACGACAGATCCAGCCTGCCGGTCTCACCGCGACGCAGGCGTTGCGCGGTTTCGGGCAGGAAAGCGAGGATGCCGAGTGCTTCGCGCACATGGACCAACCAAAGTCCTCCAAACGGCGTCAGCGCGACGCTCCGTTTGGTGCGGATGAAGAGGGGCGCGCCAAGCTCGCGCTCCAGCGCCATGATGGACTGGCTCAGTGGGGGCTGAGTCATGTTGAGGCGCTCTGCTGCCCGATTGAAATGCAGAGTCTCGGCAACCGCCACAAAATGTCGAAGCTGCCGCACGTCCATCGCTGATATCTACAGCGACCTAAAGCAAGCTCACAAGTATATTTCTCATATCGTTTTGGGCGCGGTAGTTCGGATGGCCTCTACAAAGAGGCGCTCGGACCATCACTATGTCGCAAAGGATCCCGCTCAGTGAGCAAGACCGTTGTATCCTATGAAGGAAATTTGCGCTCTCAGACAAAACATGAGGGCTCGGGTGCCATCATCGTCATGGATGCCCCGAAGGAGTTGGGCGGCTTGGGCGAGGGACAGTCGGCAAGCGACCTGCTCGGCGTCTCCCTAGGCGGTTGCATCCTCGGCATCATGGGCATCACCGCCCGGTCGATGAATGTCGATATTGTCGGGGCCACGGCAACGATCGTGAAGGAGATGGCCAACGCGCCTCGGCGATTTGCGCATCTGTCGGTCGCCATCACCATACCGGGGAGGTTTGACTACAAGCAGCGTCGCAGGCTGGAAGCGGCCGCACACGCACGCCCCGTTCACAACGCTCTTGGTATAGAGGCGCCCATCACGTTCGATTGGGTTGGCTGATCGAGTGCCTTTCCGGAACCTTGATCTTAAAACCTGTCACGGCCCGATGTGCATGGGAACAACGGAAGAGGCCCGCTTGAACAAGGCCCGGCGCGCCACCCGCGCGCCGGGCCTGCTCAGTATCAACCGCCCTGGAGCTTCTTGCCGATCAGCATCGACTGGCCGGCGCCCGAATCGGGGACGATCTCGCCGGTGCGGTCGGTGATCTCGGCCCAGTATTTGGCCACGCCCTCGGGCGACAGGTCGTCGCCGGTCAGCAGCTTGCCGGGCGTCAGCGTGACGTAGCTGGCCTGGAACACGCCCGCGCCCGCGCCGACGATCTGGTTGGTCGGTGCGTCCTCGCTGACCAGGAACAGTGCGGCGGGCATCACCTTTTCCGGCGCGAAGGCCTGGAACAGCTGCTCGGGGAACAGGTCCTCGGTCATGCGCGTGCCCGCGACGGGGGCGAGCGTGTTGACCTTGATGTTGTTCTTCGCGCCTTCGAGGTACAGCGTCTTGGTCAGGCCGGCGAGGCCCAGCTTCGCGGCGCCGTAATTCGCCTGACCGAAATTGCCGAACAGCCCGGTCGACGAGGCGGTCATCAGCACGCGGCCGTAATTCTGCTCGCGGAAGGTTTCCCAGCACGCCTTGGTGGCGTTGGCGGAGCCGAGCAGGTGGACGTTGACGACGAAGGCGAAGTCCGACGGCTCCATCTTCGCGAAGGTCTTGTCGCGCAGCACGCCGGCGTTGTTGATCAGGATGTGGACGCCGCCCCACTTTTCCTTGGCCTTGGCGACCATCTCGACCATCTGGTCGTATTCGGTGACGCTGCCGCCATTGGCCATCGCCTGGCCGCCCGCGGCCTCGATCTCCGCCACCACCTTCTGCGCGGCATCCGAGGCGCCCTGGCCGGAGCGGTCGCCGCCCAGGTCGTTCACCACCACCTTCGCCCCGCGGCGTGCGAGTTCGAGCGCATATTCGCGGCCCAGACCGCCGCCGGCGCCGGTGACGATGGCAACCTTGTCGTCGAAACGAATGGACATGGAAAAGGCGCTCCCTCCCTGATGGAATGAGCGCCCTCCATACTCGACCTTCGAACGGGCGCAATGCCCGTTCGTCGGATCAGGCCTTAGCGGCGCGCCTTGCGCTTGCCGCGGGCGTCGCTGGCCTGCATGCAGCCGTCATACTGGCCCTTCTTGCAGATCGGATAGTCCGCCTTGGGCGCGGGCGGGGGGAAGGCCTGCGACGGCGGGGGTGCCGGCTGGAAGCGGACCTGCGCGCCCGGCGCCGGGGTGCCCGACACGGCAGGGCCGGACGGGGCGTAACCGCCCGCGGTCATCGTGCCGGCGCCCGCGGCTGTTGGCTGCGGCATCGCGGCGTCGCTGCCGGTGGTCTGCGCGGCGGCAGGCGGCGGCGGCGCCATCGGCGCATCGGTCGCGGTGCCGGCATCGGTCGCGGTGCCCGCGTCGGCGGTGGGCGGGGGCGGTGCCGCCGGATCGGTCTGCGGCGTCATGGCGCCGGTTTCCGCAGGCGGGGTGGTCTGCGCGGCGTCCTGCGCGGCCGCCATCGCCGGAATTGCCAGAACGGCCGCAGCCGCGAGAAGCATCGTCTTCATTATCATCTCTCCTGCCGTGTTCGGTCAGAACGCGTGATTGTTACGCGACCGGGCCAACGCCCCGTGTGGGCGAAAGGCTCCATGGCGGAGAGATGAAGATGCATCGCGCCAAAATGGGCAGCAGCGCGACGACCGTCACCCCGGCCTTGAGCCGGGGTCCCGCTATTCGCACCGGTGGAGAAGAAGCGGGACCCCGGGTCAAGCCCGGGGTGACGTGGAAAAAGGGCGTCAGTGCCCGGTGTCGAGCGCGTAGCCGGCGGAGCGGACCGTGCGGATGATGTCGGGGCGCCCGCCTTCGTTGATCGCCTTGCGCAGGCGGCGGATGTGGACGTCGACCGTCCGGCTCTCGATATCGCTGTCGTGGCCCCAGACGCTGTCGAGCAGCCGCTCGCGCGAGAAGACGTGGCCGGGATGCTCCAGGAAGTGCTTGAGCAGGCGGAATTCGGTCGGCCCCAGCGCGATCACCTCGCCGCCGCGGCGTACCTTGTGCCCCACCGTGTCCATCTCCAGATCGGCGTAGCTGAGCGCCTCACCCGCCAGCGCAGGGCGGACGCGGCGCAGCACCGCGCCGACGCGCGCGACCAGTTCGCGCGGGGAGAAGGGCTTGGTGACGTAATCGTCCGCCCCCGTCTCCAGCCCGCGGACGCGATCCTCTTCCTCGCCGCGCGCGGTCAGCATGATGATGGGGACATTCTGCGTCTCGGGCGCGCGGCGCAGGCGGCGGCACACCTCGATCCCGGAAATGCCCTCCACCATCCAGTCGAGCAGGACGATGTCGGGCGGCGTCTCGCGCGCCATCAGCAGCGCTTCTTCGCCATCGATCGTGTGCTGGACGTCGAAATGCTCGCGCGTGAAATGCCAGACGAGCAGTTCCGCCAGTGCGGCGTCGTCCTCCACCAGCAGCATGCGGGCCTTGGCCATCACAATTGTCCCTTCTCGCGTTCGATCAGCCGCGTTCCGGTGGCGGCATAATAGACCATTTCGGCGACGTTCGTGGCATGATCGCCGATCCGTTCCAGGTTCTTGGCCACGAAGAGCAGGTGCGCGCACTGGCCGATGGTCTTCGGATTCTCGACCATGTACGTCACCAGCGTGCGGAAGATGCTGTCGTAGAAATCGTCCAGCGCATTGTCGCGCTCGCACACCGCCAGCGCGGCCTCGGGATCGCGCGCGGCGAAGGCGTTGAGCACGTCGTGGACCATCTCCGATGCCATCCGCGCCATCGCGGGCAGCATCGAGACGGGGTCGATGCGATGCTCGCTCTCGATCTGCGGCACGCGCTTGGCGATGTTCTTGGCGTAATCGCCGATGCGCTCGACGACGCTGGCGATCTTCATCGCGGCGACCACCTCGCGCAAATCGTCCGCCATCGGCGCGCGCAGCGCGATGACGCGCACCGCGGTGCGCTCCACCTCCGCCTCGATCGCGTCGATCTTCTTGTCGTCGGCGCGGACCTCCGCCGCCAGCTCGGCATCGCCGCGCTGGAGCGCGGTCATCGCGCCCGCGATCGCCTTTTCCGCGAGGCCGCCCATCTGCGAGATCAGCCCGCGCAGCTGGCCGATATCCTGGTCGAACGCCTTGACCGTATGTTCCTGGCTGATCGCCATATCCTCTGCCCTCGTGTCCCGGCTCATCCGTAGCGTCCGGTGATATAGTCCTTGGTCCGCTCCTGACGCGGGTTCGTGAAGATGTCGGACGTGTCGCCATATTCCACCAGCTGGCCCAGGTGGAAGAAGGCGGTGCGCTGGCTGACGCGGGCCGCCTGCTGCATGTTGTGGGTGACGATCACGATCGCGTAGCGGCCGCGCAGTTCGTGGATCAGCTCCTCGATCTTCGCGGTGGCGACGGGGTCGAGCGCGCTGCACGGCTCGTCCATCAGGATCACCTCCGGATCGACCGCGATCGCGCGCGCGATGCACAATCGCTGCTGCTGGCCACCCGACAGCGCGGTGCCGGAATCGGCGAGGCGGTCCTTCACCTCGTTCCACAGCCCGGCGCGCGTCAGCGAGCGTTCGACGATCTGCGCCAGATCCGCCTTGGAGCGCGCGAGGCCATGGATGCGCGGGCCATAGGCGACATTCTCGAAGATCGACTTGGGGAAGGGGTTCGGCTTCTGGAACACCATGCCGACGCGCGCGCGCAGCTGCACGACGTCCATCGCGCGGGCATAGATATCCTCGCCGTCCAGCCGGATGTCGCCCGCGACGCGCGCGCCCGTGATCGTGTCGTTCATGCGGTTGAGCGTGCGCAGGAAGGTGGATTTGCCGCAGCCCGACGGGCCGATGAAGGCGGTCACGTCCTGTTGCCACACGTCGATCGACACGTCGTCGATCGCCTGTTTCCCGCCGTAGAAGACGTTGACGTGGTGGGCGGTCATCTTGGGGGGAGCGTTGCTTTTCACCAGCGGGTCTCGAAGCGGTTGCGCAGGTAGATGGCGAGGCCGTTCATCGCCAGCAGGAAGACGAGCAGGACGATGATCGCCGCCGAGGTCTTCTCGACGAAGCCGGTGGCGACCTCATCCGACCACAGGAAGATCTGCACCGGCAGCGCGGTGGCGGGGTCGGTCAGCCGCTCGGGCGGGGCGGCGATGAAGGCGCGCATCCCGATCATCAGCAGCGGCGCGGTCTCGCCCAACGCGCGCGCCATGCCGATGATCGTGCCGGTCAGGATGCCGGGCAGCGCCAGCGGCAGGACGTGGTGGAACACGACCTGGATCGGCGAGGCACCGAGCGCGCGCGCGGCGTCGCGCACCGAGGGCGGCACGCCGCGGATCGCGTTGCGTCCGGCGATGACGATCACCGGCATCGTCATCAGCGCGAGCGTCAGCCCGCCCACCACCGCGGCCGATCGCGGCATGTGGAAGGTGTTGAGGAACACCGCGAGGCCGAGCAGTCCGAAGATGATCGACGGCACCGCGGCGAGATTGTTGATCGACACCTCGATCAGGTCGGTCCAGCGGTTTCGCGGCGCATATTCCTCGAGATAGAGGGCGGATAGCACCCCGATCGGAAAGGCCAGCGCCAGCGTCACCAGCATCGTGAACAGCGAGCCCTTGAGCGCGCCCCAGATGCCGGCGCGAGTCGGGTCGGTGGCGTCGGCGCCCGCGAAGAAGCTGAGGTTGAGGCCGCGCGACAGGCGGTCGCCCAGCGCGGCGATCGCGCGTTCTGCCTCGGGCGTGCCGTCGCCCTTGTAGGCGACGTCGAGGTCGGTGTTGACGGGCACGTCGAGCGTCACGCGGCGCTGGAGCAACGTCGGATCGCGCCGCACCGCATCGCGCACGCGCAGCCATGCGCCGTCGGACAGCAGCGATGCGCCGCCTTGTCGCGGGAAGGCGGCGTTGGCGGCGGCATCGACCGCGCCCTCCAGCCCGGCACCTGCCAGCGCGAGATCGCCGCCGGGGCCGGCGAGCCGCTGCGGCGCGACGGTGATCCCCGCGGCGCGCAGGTCGAGCGGCAGCGCGATGCGGGTTTCGGTGAAGCCGTTCGCGCCCTGCCGTATCATCGTGCCGAGCAGGAAGACGAGGAACGCCGCCGACAGCGCCACCGCCATCAGCCCAAGCGCGCGGAAGCGGCGCTCCGCGGCATAGCGGCGGCGGATGCGGCGCTGCATCGCGGGCGTCGTCCAGTCGGTGGGGACGTGGGGCTGGCGCGCGTCAGTCATACGCCTCGCGATACCGCCGCACCACGATCAGTGCGACGATGTTGAGCAGCAACGTGACGACGAACAAGGTGAGGCCCAGCGCGAAGGCGGCGAGCGTCTTGGCCGAATCGAACTCCGCCTCGCCGGTCAGCAGGTCGACGATCTGCTTGGTGACGGTGGTGGTGCTGGCGAACGGATTGAGCGTCAGCGTGGCGACGCCCGAGGCGGCCATGACGACGATCATCGTCTCGCCGATCGCGCGGCTGACCGCGAGCAGGACGCCGCCGACCACGCCGGGAAGGGCGGCGGGCACGAGCACCTTCTTGATCGTCTCCGACCGGGTCGCGCCCATCGCCAGGCTGCCGTCGCGCATCGATTGCGGCACCGCGGACAGCGAATCGTCCGCCATCGAGGAGACGAAGGGGATGATCATCACCCCCATGACGATGCCCGCCGCCAGCGCGCTCTCGCTCGATGCCCAGCTGACGCCCAGCGCCACGCCCAGATCGCGCACCGCAGGCGCGACGGTCAGCGCCGCAAAATAGCCATAGACGACGGTGGGCACGCCCGCGAGAATCTCCAGCAGCGGCTTCATCCAGCGCCGGGTCGAGCCTCTCGCATATTGCGTGAGGTAGATCGCGCTCATCAGCCCGAATGGGATCGCCACCGCCATCGCGATCACCGCGCCGATGAAGAACGTGCCCCAGAACAGCGGCACCGCGCCCAGCGATGCGCCGGGATCGCGCGGGTCGATCACCTGCGGGCTCCAGTGCGTGCCCAGCAGGAAGTCGCCGATGGGCACGAGGCGGAAGAAGCGCGCGCTTTCGAACACCAGGCTGGCGACGATGCCGATCGTGGTCAGGATCGCGATCAGCGAGGCGGCAAGCAGCAGCCCCATGACCACGCGCTCCACCTGCGTCCGCGAGGAGAAGGACGGGCGCACCGCCAGGAAGGCGAGCGCACCGCCGCCGAACGCCAGCAGCAGTGCGGTGGCGGTGGCGATCCAGTCGTAGCGCGACTGTGCCGCGGCATAGGCCGGCGCCAGCCGCTGCGACAGCGCATGGAACGCGCCATAGCGGCTGCCCTCCGCCAGATGCCGTGCCTCCGACAGGATCGACGCGCGCTCGAACCCCGGCGGGGGAAGGTGCGCCGCCAGCGGGGTCGCCAGCACCGCATCGGTCACCAGCGCGGGCGCGGTGACGTGCCAGATCGCGAGGAAGATCAGCGGGGGCAGCAAGGTGGCGAGCGTCACGAACCAGCCATGGTGCTGCGGCAGCGAGCTGAACCGGCGCGTCGCATCGGCGCGGAAGCGAACCGCGCGCGCGCGCGCGGTCAGCCAGCCGATCGTCGCCAGCGCGGCGATCATGAACAGCAGCGGCAGCGTCGCCATCAGTCGAGCGCCGCGGGATCGAGCGGGGTTTCCGCGCGAACGATCGCGGCGGATCGCGCCTGTACCGCGGGCGGTGCCGCGATCAGCCCGCGTTTCACCAGCGGCCCGTCGCGTCCCCATGCCTGCGCATAGGTCGCCAGGAACGCGCGCAGCCCGGGGATGGCGTTCAGATGCGCCTTCTTGACGTACAGGTACAAGGGACGCGCGCCGGGATAGGCGCCGGACGCGATCGTGTCATAGGTCGGCACCACGCCGTCGATCGCGACGCCGTTCACCGCGCGCGCATTCTCCTCCAGATAGCCATAGCCGAAGACGCCGATCGCATTCGGGTTCGATTGCAGCTTCTGCACGATCAGATTGTCGTTCTCGCCCGCGTCGATATACGCCCCGTCCTCGCGCACGCGCAGGCAGCGCGCATCGAAGGCGTCGCGGTCCCGCTCCCTGAGCGCGGTCATGCCCGGATCCACCGCTTCGCAGCCATGCGCCAGGATCAGTTCGGCCAGCGCATCGCGCGTGCCGCTGGTCGCGGGCGGGCCATAGACCTGGATCGGCGTCGCGGGCAGCGCGGGGTTGACGTCGCGCCACGTCCGCGCGGTATTGCGCCGGCCCAGCGGCGCGGCGGCGAGTGCGCGATAGATGTCGGCGGTGGTCAGGCGCATCCTTGGCCCGTTCTTCGCCTCGGCAAAGGCGATGCCGTCGATCCCGATCCGGATCTCCAGCACGCCATGGACGCCATGCGCCACGCACTGGTCGTATTCGCTGCGCTTCATCCGCCGCGACGCATCCTCGATATCGGGATGCCCCGCGCCGACGCCGGCGCAGAACAGCTTCATGCCGGCGCCGGTGCCGGTCGATTCGATCACCGGCGGGCGGGCGTGCGGCGTGTTGGCCAGGAATTGTTCGGCGACGATCGTGGTGAAGGGATAGACGGTGGAGGAGCCGACCGCCTTGATCTGTTCACGCGACCCCGCACCGCCGCCCGCCGCCTGGTCGACGCACGCCGCCAGCCCGCCCGCACAGGCGAGCGACAGGGCGAGGCGGGACGCCAGGACGAAACGCGACATCGATCCCCCGAAACGGGCTCCGCCGACATGGCGGCTGCGCACGACCGGCGCATGTGACACAACGGTTACGTCTTGATGACAGCGATCGCCCCGCCTCCTTCGTCACCCCGGCTCAAGGCCGGGGTGACGAAGGAGGTTCACCCCACCGTCGGTGCCGCCGGCAGCGTCACCGTCACGCGCGTGCCCTCGCCGGGCGTGCTGGCGATGTCGAGCCGCCCGCGGTGCCGCTCAACGACATGCTTGACGATCGCGAGGCCCAGTCCGGTGCCGCCCAGCGACCGGCTGCGCCCCGCGTCGACGCGATAGAAGCGCTCCGTCAGCCGCGGCAGATGCTCCGGCGCGATGCCGTCGCCCCGGTCGGCGACGATGACGCACACGCTGGTGTCGCGCGCCGCCAGCGACACCTCCACCGGCGTGCCGTGGCGGCCGTATTTCATCGCATTGCCGATCAGATTGTGGAGCAGTTGCGACAGTTGCGTCTCATCGCCCAGCACGGCGGGCAGCGATGGCTCGACGCTCAACACGATATCGCCGCCGCGGTTGCCGTGGCTGGTGGTCAGCGTATCGCACGTCTCGCGCGCGACCGTGGCGATGTCGACCTCGGTGCGCGGCGGGCGGAACTTTTCCGCCTCGATCCGCGACAGGCTCATCAGATCCTCGACCAGCCGCTCCATCCGCCGCGCCTCGTCGAACACCACCGCCAGGAAGCGCTTGCGCAGCGCGGGTTCCTCACCCGCCTCGTCCGCCAGCGTCTCGACATAGCCGATGATCGAGGACAGCGGGGGTGCGCAGTTCGTGGCTGGCATTGGCGACGAAGTCGACGCGCATCCGGTCGGCGGCATGCTGCCCGGTCTGGTCGACCAGATGCACCAGCCGTGCGTCGGGGGCGAGCGGCGCGGTGCGCATCTGCCAGCGCTGGTCGAGCGTGCCGATGCCGACGAGGTCGACCGGGTGCGGCGAGCCTTCCGCCAGATGCTCCGCGGCCCCGGGATGGCGGATCGCGACGCGCGCATCCTCGCCGACGATATGCGCGCCCAGCAGCGCGCGGGCGGCGGCATTGGCCAGCATCACGCGGCCCCCGCGCACCAGCAGCACCGGCTCGCCGATCGCCTCCAGCACGGTATCGACCGGCACGTCGCCCGGTTCCGCGGCGGCGTCGTGGCTGGCGGTCGCCGGTTCCTCCGGGGTGGTGGCGACGATCGCGACCAGCGCGGCGAGCCCGGCGCCCGTCGCCAGCATCGTCTGCCAGTCGTGGTCCGACAGGATGAAGACGACCACGCCGGTCGCCAGTGCCAGCGCGAGGGCGAGCCAGGTGCGGAGCGAAATCTCGTCGATCACGCGCGGTGCGATAGCCGAGCGCGCGCGGCGGCGTTAGCACAATCGAAGGAGCCATGGGGTAGGAGGCGACAATGGACGACGATCGGCCGACCTCTTCCGACGACGCACGCGGCGCGATTCCCACGCGGCGGCGCGCGCTGATGCTGGGCGCGGTGAGCGCCGCGTCGGTGGTGTCGATCCGCCCCGCGCTGGCGCAGGCGGCGGGGTCGGTGATGCTGTGCGACATTCCCGTGCCCGACGCGGGACATGCCGGATCGTATATCTCGGCGGACGGCGGCCTGGTGCCGGTGGGGACGAAGGGCGCGTTTCCGCCGCCGTCGCGCCCCCTGAAGGGCGAGGAGGTGCGTGCCGCGCTGCGCGGCGGCGGAACGCTGCCGGGGTATGATTACGACCGCAGCCGCGCCTATCTGAAATATGTCTCGCGGCTTCAGCGCGGGACCGCGGGCTTCACCTGCTTCGCGTCGATCCAGATGTTGCGGAAGTAGCGCCGGTGACGCCCGCGACGCGCTTTCGCGCGCCGCCCGAGACGCTGGTGCTGCGCCCGCTCGACGATCTGACCGCGGTCTATCACCGGGTGTCGGGCACGACGCATGTGCTTGCCTCGCCCGCGCCCGAGATACTGGCGGCGCTGCGCGAGGCGATGTCGGCCGACGCGCTGCTGATGGTGCTGGCGGTCCGCTACGACCTCGCCGACGCCGATCCCGTGGCGCTGGCGGCGCGGCTGGACGAACTGGTCGCCGCCGGGCTGGTGGAGCCGGCGTGAGGCACAGCCTGTCCCTGCGCGTCGGCCCGATCGGCTTCCGCATCGGCAGCGCCTGGGCGACCCCGATCGCGCAGCTCGCCTGCCTCTATGCCGGCTATCCGGCCGCCGACCTGCCGGAGGCGACGGTGCGCCTGTCGCCGCCGCGACCGTGGCGGCGGGTGCTGCGCCCGACGGTGGCGCTGGGGGGCGACCATATGCTGCCGGATGCCGCGCCGCTGCCGCTCGCACACGCGCTGCTGGCGGCCGAGATGGCGATGAACCTTCAGGTCGCGCTGGGGCACCGCCGCCACCTGCTGCTCCATGCCTCCGCGGTGGAGCGCGACGGCCGCGCGATCGTGATGACGGGCGAGTCGGGGGCGGGAAAGTCGACGCTGGCGACGCTGCTGGGCGCGCGCGGATGGCGCTTCATGGGCGACGAATTCGTGCTGCTCGATCCCGTCACCGGATCGCTGCGCGCGTTTCCGCGGCTGGTCAGCCTGAAGAACGGCGCGATCCGCGAGGTGGCGTCGCATATCCCCGACGCCCGCTTCGGTCCGTTGCTGCGCGGCACGCCCAAGGGCGACATCCGCCATCTGGTGCCCGATGCCGCGGCGGTGGCGGCGATGGACGTGCCCGCGGTGCCCGCGCTGCTGCTATTTCCCCGCTATGGCGCCGCGCCCGGTGTGCGCGGGGTCGGCGCGGGCGAGGCGTTCGTGCGGCTGACGCAGGCGTCGACCAATTACGTCGCGCTGGGGGAGGTAGGGTTCGACGCGCTGACCCGCTTCGTGCGCGAGGTGCCGCGCGTCGCGATCGACTATCCCGATACCGGGGCGGCGCTGGCGCAGGTGGAGGATCTGTGGCGGGCGCTGTGATGCTGGCGCGGCTGCTGGGCGATCCGGCGGTGGCCGAGACGCTGGATGCCGCGGCATGGACCGGCGTGCTGACCACGGCGCGGGCCGAACAGCTGCTGGGGGCGCTGGCGCATCGCGTCGAGGGGCTGGAGATGCCCGCGGCGGTCGCGGCGATCCTGCACGATGCGCGCGCCGCCGCGATCGAGGCGCGACGCGGCGCCCTGTGGGAGGCGGAGGGGATGCGGCGCACGCTGGCGCCGCTGGGCGTGCCGCTGGTGCTGCTGAAGGGCACGGCGTTCGCGGCGGCAGGGTCGTCCGCGAGCAGGGGGCGGATGATCGGCGACCTCGACCTGCTGGTGCCGCGCGACGCGCTGGACGCGGTCGAGGCAACACTGCTGGCGGCGGGTTGGGAATGGGCGAAGGCGGATCGCTACGACCAGCATTATTACCGTCGCTGGATGCATGAGCTGCCGCCGCTGATCCACCCCGATCGCGACCGGCCGCTCGACGTCCACCACACCATCCTGCCGCCGACCGCGCGCGCCACACCCGATGCGGCGGCGATCATCGCGGCGGCGGTGCCGCTGGGCACAGCGACGAAGCGGGGGCTGTTCGTGCCGTGCGCGGCGGACATGATCGTCCATGCCGCGCTCCATTTGTTCGCCGACGGCGATCTGACGGGCGGGCTGCGCAACCTGTGGGATATCGACCGGCTGCTGCACGATCACGCGACCCCTGACTTCTGGCCCACGCTGGACGATCGCGCGGCGCTCCACGGTGCGCGGGCGGCGGTCGGGCGCGCCCTGCGGCTGGCGGGGGCGCTGTTCGGCACGCCGATGCCGCCGGCGCTGACGTCACCGCGCCGCGGCGATGCGCTGTTCCGTCGCCGATTGCTGGCACGCGACGGATGGGGGCGGGAGACGCGGCCCGTGACGCGGTTCGCTTTCTATATACGATCCCACTGGATCCGGATGCCGGCGCCATTGCTGGCACGGCATCTGGCGATCAAGGCGTGGCGCCGCGTCGTCCCCGCACGATCCTGACCACCAGCAGCACGCCGACGATCACCGCGGTGTCCGCGATCCAGTCCATCACGTCGCAATCGCGATGCAGCGCGGGGATCGACTGGAACACCTCGATCAGCGCGCCCAGGAACGACAGCCGCTCGCCGATCCGCAGCAGCGACTGGCGCGGGAAGGCGGCGCAATAGAGGATGGTGATCGTGCCGAATGCGGTCATGTGCTGGATCTTGTCCGGCGCATTGCCCATGACGTGTGGCGGATGCGGCAGCAACGCTATCGTCACCGCGAAGACGGTGGCGGTCACCAGCAGCAGCGGAGCGACGCGCATCACAGCCGCTCCAGCACGGGGATCAACTGATCGAACCCGTCGATGATCGCATCGGCGCCCAGCTCCTCGACCGGCTGCATCAGGAAGCCGAAGCGGCAGGCGATCGCGGGAATGCCCGCGGCATGCGCGGCGGCGACGTCGTAGATCGAATCGCCGACGAATGCGGCCGTACCGCCGCCGCAGCGCTGGATCATCGCGTCGATCGGCTTGCGGCTGGGCTTGCCGTTGCCCGGCCCCATTGTGTCGCCGCCGATGATCGCGGCGAAGCGCGGCGTCAGCGCCAGCGTATCGAGGATGGCGCGCGCGAACCGTTCCAGCTTGTTGGTGACGATCGCCAGCGTCACGCCCATGCCGGCCAGCCGGTCGAGCGCGTCGAGCGCATGCGGATAGGGCTGCGTCATGACGCAGATGTTGGCTTCGTAGAAGTCGAGCAGCCGGCGGTGGAGTACGTCGAGTTCCTCCTCGCTACAGCCGCCGGTCGCGGCCATGCCCTGCGCCAGCATGTGGCGCGCGCCGCCGCCGATCATCGGCTTGACCTGCTCGACGGTCAGCAGCGGGCGCCCGGCGGAGGCGAGCGCATGGTTAACCGCCGCGGTCAGGTCGCCGGAGGTGTCGAGGAGGGTGCCGTCGAGGTCGAGCCCGACGATCTTGAACGGGAAGGAGGGCATCGGCGCTCGCGTTGCCCGTGCCCGCTGGAATTGGCAAGCGAGTGATGGCAGGGATCGGGCATGTCCATCGCTGCAGCCGCACCGCCCGTCGCCGTCATCGTCCTCGCCGCGGGCAAGGGCACGCGCATGAAGTCCGACCTGCACAAGGTGCTCCACCCGATCGCGGGACGCCCGATGCTGCTCCATTTGCTGGCGAGCGCCGCGACGCTGGCGCCGGCAAAGACGGTAGTGGTGGTGGGTGCCGGGCGCGAGCAGGTCGAGGCGGCGGTGGCGCCGCTGGGCGCCGAGACCGCGCACCAGGCCGAGCAACTGGGCACCGGCCATGCGGTGATACAGGCCGAGGAATCGCTGACCGGATTCGCGGGCGACGTGCTGATCCTTTACGGCGACGTGCCGCTGGTGTCGGCGGCGACGATGCAGGCGATGCTGGAGCGGCTGCACGCGGCGGACGCGCCGCCGGTGGTGGTGCTGGGGTTCCGCCCCGCCGATCCCGGTGCCTATGGCCGCGTGATCGTGACGCCCGGCACCGACCGGGTCGAGCGGATCGTCGAGTTCAAGGATGCCTCGCCCGCCGAACGCGCGGAGACATTGTGCAATTCGGGGTTGATGGCGGCGCGCGGACGCGACCTGTTCGCGCTGCTGAAGCGGCTCGGCAACGATAATGCGGCAGGCGAATATTATCTGACCGACGTGGTCGCGCTGGCGGGCGGTGCGGCCGCGATCGAGGTCGATGCGGCGGAGGTCGCGGGCGTCAACAGCCGCGCCGAACTGGCGGGCGTCGAGGCGTCGTGGCAGCAGGTGCGCCGGGCGCAGGCGATGGCGGACGGCGCCTCGCTGGTCGCGCCCGAGACGGTGTGGTTCAGCCACGATACCGTACTGGGCCGCGACGTGATCGTCGAGCCGAACGTCGTCTTCGGCCCCGGCGTGACGGTGGCGGACGGGGTGACGATCCATGCCTTCAGCCATCTGGAGGGCGCCACCGTCGCGACCGGCGCGGAGGTCGGCCCCTATGCGCGGCTGCGCCCCGGCGCGGTGCTGGAGGCGAAGGCCAAGGTCGGCAATTTCGTCGAGGTGAAGAAGGCGCGGCTGGGTGCGGGCGCGAAGGCCAATCACCTGAGCTATATCGGCGATGCCGACGTCGGCGCGCGCGCGAACATCGGCGCGGGCACGATCACCTGCAATTACGACGGCTTCTTCAAATATCGCACCGTCATCGGGCAGGGCGCATTCGTTGGATCGAACTCTGCGCTGGTCGCGCCGGTAACGATCGGTGCAGGCGCGATCGTCGGCGCGGGCAGCGTAGTTGTCCGGGAGGTTGCGGATGATTCACTTGCCTTGGCACGCGGCCGGCAGGAAGAGCGCCCCGGCTGGGCGGCGCGTTTCCGGGCCGCGATGAAGGCGAAGAAGGACGGCAAGTAAATGTGCGGTATCGTTGGCATCCTGGGCAATGACGACGTTGCGGAACGCCTGCTCGAGGGGCTGAAGCGGCTGGAATATCGCGGCTATGATTCCGCCGGCATCGCCACCGTCGTGGACGGCGGGATCGCGCGCCGCCGCGCGTCGGGCAAGCTGGTCAATCTGGCCAAGGAACTGGCGGCCAATCCGCTGCCCGGCACCACCGGCATCGCGCACACCCGCTGGGCGACGCATGGCGGCCCGACCACCAACAACGCCCATCCGCACGCCACGGGCGAGGTCGCGGTCGTCCACAACGGCATCATCGAGAATTTCAAGCCGCTGCGCGAGGAATTGCAGGCGCGCGGCCGCGTCTTCACCAGCGAGACCGATACGGAGGTGGTCGCCCACCTCATCAGCGAGAAGGTCGAGGCGGGGCTGGCGCCGGAAGAGGCGGTGCGCGAGGTGCTGCCGCGGCTGCACGGCGCCTTCGCGCTGGCGATCCTGTTCCGCAGCCATCCCGAGCTTCTCATCGGTGCGCGGCTCGGCTCGCCGCTGGTGGTCGGCTATGGAGATGGCGAGACGTATCTCGGCTCCGACGCGCTGGCGCTCGCGCCGCTGACGCAGCGGATCGCCTATCTGGAGGAGGGCGACTGGGTCGTCTGCACTCGCGATGGCGCGCAGGTCTATGACCGCGACAACCAGGCGGTCGAGCGCGCGGTCACCATCTCCGGAGTCACCGGCGCACTGATCGACAAGGGCAACCACCGCCATTTCATGCAGAAGGAGATCTACGAACAGCCGATCGTCGTCGCGCAGACGCTGCGCGCGTACCTTCAGCGGTTCGAAGGGCGGGTGTCGCTGCCGATCCCGGATTTCGACCTGTCGGGGATCCGCCGGGTCACGATCGTGGCGTGCGGCACCAGCTTCTACGCCGGGATGGTCGCCAAATACTGGTTCGAGCAATTCGCGCGCGTCCCCGTCGACTTGGATGTCGCCAGCGAGTTCCGCTATCGCGCGCCGGTGATGGAGGAGGGCGGCCTCGCGCTCTTCATCAGCCAGTCGGGCGAAACGGCCGACACGCTGGCCGCGCTGCGCCATGCGCGCGCGGAGAAGCAGACGATCGCGGTCGTCGTCAACGTGCCGACCAGCACGATGGCGCGCGAGGCGGACCTGCTGTTACCGACGCATGCCGGGCCGGAGATCGGCGTCGCCTCGACGAAGGCGTTCACCTGCCAGCTGGCGGTGCTCGCGGCGTTTGCCGCCAACCTCGCCAAGGCCAAGGGCCGGCTGGGCGAGGCGGAGGAGCGCGCGCTGGTGCGGCATCTGGCCGAGGCGCCCGCCGCGATCAACGGCGCGCTCGCCTATGACGAATCGATCGAGGCGATGGCGGGCACCATCGCGGGCGCGCGCGACGTCCTCTATCTCGGCCGCGGCACCGACTATCCGCTGGCGCTGGAAGGTGCCTTGAAGCTGAAGGAGATCAGCTACATCCATGCCGAGGGCTATGCCGCGGGCGAGATGAAGCATGGCCCGATCGCGCTGATTGACGAAAACGTGCCGGTGGTGGTGATCGCGCCGTCTGGGCCGCTGTTCGACAAGACCGTCAGCAACATGCAGGAGGTGCAGGCGCGCGGCGGCAAGGTGGTGCTGATCAGCGATTACGACGGCGTGGCGGCGGCGGGCGAGGGCTGCGTCGCGACGATCACCATGCCCAAGGTCCACCCGCTGATCGCGCCGATCGTCTATGCGGTGCCGGTGCAGCTGCTGGCCTATCATGTCGCGGTGGTGAAGGGGACGGACGTCGACCAGCCACGAAACCTCGCGAAGAGCGTGACGGTGGAGTGATTCCCCTCTCTACTCGCTCCACCGTCATTCCCGCGAAGGCGGGAATCCATTATACGCTGAGCGAGCGGCTCCTTCGAAAACCTGCGCGTATGGATCCCCGCCTCCGCGGGGATGACGGTGGTGGCTGGGGGAGCGCGCTTACTCCACTCCCAACACCTCGATCGCATCCTCGCGACCGTTGAACGCCACCGTCTCGCCCGCTTCCGCGCCCATCAGCGCGCGTGCGAGCGGGGCGGAGAAGGCGATCAGTCCCGCCGCCGGGTTCGCCTCGTCGTCACCGACCAGCGTCACCGTGCGCTCCTTGCCCGCCAGCCGGAAGGTCACGCGATTGCCGAATCCGATCGCGCCGTCGTCGCGCGGCGCGGTCTCGATCGCGGTGGCGCGCCGCGTGGTCCAGTAGCGCAGGTCGCGCTTCACCGCCTTGGCCGCATCCTCGTCGGCGGCCTGCGCCAGCGCGGTTTCCAGCGCGGCGATCCGCTCCTCGATCAGCGTGCGGCCACGCGGCGTGATGAGGTTGGGGCCGGCCGGGATCGGCAGCTCGAAGCGCGGCTCCAGGTGCTCGTCGTCATTCTCGCGGCGGAAGGCGACGCTCATCCCAGCCGGCCGAACTGCGCTTCATAGCCGGCGCGATCGCCCTGCGCGAGCAGCCGCGCCTGGTCGCGCCAGCGGTCGCGCTCCATCCGCCCCTCGAACGGGGTCAGCCGTGCGTCGAGCTGCGCCGCTTCGGCATCGTCGAGCCACGCCAGCTGGTCGACGCGGGTGATGCCCAGTTCCGCCAGCTTCGCCGCGATCTTCGGCCCCAGTCCCTTGAGCAGCGTGATCGGCTGCGCCCCGGGATCGCTGTCGACCGGCGCGTCGCTCGGGGCGGAGGCGGCGTGGCTGGCAGGGGACGCGTCGAGCGGTGCGGCGGCGGCGATCGGCTCGTCGGCCATCGGCGCGGGCGTCGGATCCGGCGGGGGCGGGGTGGGGGCGGGGGTTGGGGCGGCAGGCTCGGGGGGTGGTGCGACCGCCGCCTCCCCGGTGTTGGACACGCCGATGCCCTCGGCCTTCAATTCCTCGATGCGGCGCTGTTCGTCCGCCTCCGCCTCGCGCCGGCGGCGCTTCAGCCGGGCGCCGAACACCATCGCGATGATGGTCAGCACCGCCAGGATCGCGACCAGCACCAGCGCGATCGTGACCAGCGCGCCGTCCTGCGAAATCGGTTCGAGAGAGAAACTGCCGGAGTTCATGGCGTCATCCTGGTAGAAGGCGTGATGGGCTTAACCCTTCGGCAGCGCCTTGGCTCCGATGTCGCGGCGCACGAAACCGGTGGGGAAGTCGATCGCGTCGACCGCGCGATAGGCGGCGGCCTGCGCCGCGGCGATGTCCGCCCCGGTCGCGGTCACCGCCAGCACGCGCCCACCCGCGGACACGAGCGTGTCGCCGTCCATCCGCGTGCCCGCCTGAAAGACGGTGGCGCCAGTCGCCTCCGCCGCGTCGATGCCGGCGATCGTGCCGCCGGTCCGCGGTGTGCCGGGGGTAATTCTCCGCCGCCATCACCACCGTCAGCGCCACCTCGTCGCGGAAGGCGGGCGCGGGCAGGTCGGCCAGCCGCCCCTCGGCCACCGCGAGCAGCGTCTCGACCAGATCGCCATCGAACCGCGCCATCAGCACCTGGCACTCCGGATCGCCGAAGCGGACGTTATATTCGATCAGCTTTGGCCCGTCCGCGGTCAGCATCAGCCCGGCGTAGAGCACGCCGACATAGGGCGTCCCCGCCGCCGCCAGCGCATCGATCGTCGGGCGCACGATCTCGCCCAGTGCGCGTTCTTCCAAGTCGGGCGTCAGGTCGAACGCGGGGCTGTAGGCGCCCATGCCGCCGGTGTTGGGGCCGGTGTCGCCCTCGCCGACGCGCTTGTGGTCCTGTGCCGAGCCGAACGCCGCGATCGAGGTGCCGTCCGACAGCACGAACAGGCTTGCCTCCGGCCCCTCCAGCCGCTCCTCGATCACCGCCTCCACCGGGCCGTTGGCATAGAGGTCGGCGATTGCGGCCTCCGCTTCGGCGCGGGTGGCGGCGACCACCACGCCCTTGCCCGCGGCGAGCCCGTCGGCCTTGATGACGCAGCTGTCGCCGAAATCGTCGAGGCAGGCGAGCGCGCCGTCCTTCGACGTGGTGCGGAAATAGCGCGCGGTGGGGATGCCGACGCGCGCGCACAGATCCTTGGTGAAGCCCTTCGACCCCTCCAGCTTCGCCGCCTCGCGGCCGGGTCCGAACACCGGCACGCCGATCGCGCGGACATTGTCGGCCAGGCCGGCGACCAGTGGCGCCTCCGGCCCGATCACGACCAGCCCGATCTGGTGTCGGCGGATGAAGTCGATCGTCGCGCGGTGATCCGTCACGTCCAGGTCGGCGATCGTCGCAGCCTGCGCGATGCCGGGGTTGCCGGGGGCGGCAAAGAGCGTACCTAGGCGGGGCGACTGCGCGAGCTTCCACGCGAGCGCATGTTCGCGCCCTCCAGACCCCACCAGCAGGATGTTCATGGCCGACCCCTTCTTCGATACCCAGCCCCGCGATAGCGTGGCGGGGCGGCTGGTAGCCGAGGCGACGCCCGGCGACAATGCGATGGCGGTCAGCGTCAGCGAGCTGTCGGGGCGGCTGAAGCGGATGGTGGAGGGCGAGTTCGGCCATGTCCGCCTGCGCGGCGAGATTTCCGGCTACAAGCGCGCGGCGTCCGGGCACGTCTATCTGTGCCTGAAGGACGACAGCGCGGTCATCGACGGGGTGATGTGGAAGGGCAGCGCGGCGGGCCTCGCCTTCCGCCCGGAGGATGGCGTGGAGGTGGTCGCGACCGGGCGCCTGACCACCTACCCCGGCCGCTCCAAATATCAGATCGTGATCGATCGCATGGAACTGGCCGGGGCCGGCGCGCTGATGGCGCTGCTGGAGAAATTGCGCGCCAAGCTGGCTGCCGAAGGGCTGTTCGATCGCGCCGCGAAGAAGCCGCTGCCGTTCATGCCGCGCACGATCGGCGTCGTCACCTCGCCCACCGGCGCGGTGATCCGCGACATCCTCCACCGGCTGGAGGACCGCTGCCCGACGCATGTCGTCGTCTGGCCGGTCAAGGTGCAGGGCGCGGGCGCGGCGGAGGAGGTCGCCGCCGCGGTGCGCGGGTTCGACGCCTTGCCCGCGGGCGGGCCGGTGCCGCGCCCCGATCTGGTCATCGTCGCGCGTGGCGGCGGCTCGATCGAGGATCTGTGGGCCTTCAACGAGGAACCGGTGGTGCGCGCCGTCGCGGCGTGCTCGATCCCGATCATCTCGGCGGTCGGGCATGAGACCGATACGACCCTGTGCGACCATGCCGCCGACCTGCGCGCGCCGACGCCCACCGCGGCGGCGGAGATCGCGATGCCGGTGCTCGCCGACCTGCGCCTGACGCTTGACGCGATGGCGACACGCAGCGAGCGCTGCGCGCGTCGTCATGTCGAGCGCGGGCGCGAGCGGCTCGACGCGCTCGCCCGTGTCCTGCCGACGCGCGACCGCCTGCTCGGGCCGCAGCGTCAGCGGCTCGGCGACCTGGGGGTGCGCGGCGATCGTGCGCTGGAGCGCCGCGTGGCGCGCGCGCGCGGCGAACTGGACCGAGCCGCGGGTGCGATCCGCCCGGCGACGCTGGAGCGGCGCGTCGAGGCGGCGCGCGCGCGGCTGGCCGATGTCGGCCGGTTGATCGACAGCCTCAACCCCGATCGCATCCTGGAGCGCGGCTATGCCCGCGTCGAGGATCGCGTCGGCGCCACCGTGACCACCGCCGCCGCAGCGACAGCGGCGGGCGCGTTGACGCTGCGCTTCCGCGATGGCGCGGTCGACGTCCGCACCGGCGATGCCGCGCCGCCCACGAAGGTTGAGCGCGGCGCGGCCCGTGCCTATTCCGGGGACGCACCGCGCACGTCCGCAAAGCCCGACCAACCCCGCCTGTTTTGAAGGTTGCCCACCGATGCTGATGTCCCACACCGACCGCCCGGCGAAGATTCACTATCTCCCCAACGGCTTCCGCGTCCTGTCGCCGGGCGACCATGTCGTGTGCGCCGCCTCCGGCGCGCGCATCGCGCTGGAGGACCTGCGCTATTGGGACGTGGCAGGCCAGCGCCCGTTCGCCAGCGCCGCGTTGGCGAGCGGAGAGATGGCGCCGCGGTGAGCCGCAGGCCTCTTTTCATCGCCGCATAGAAAAGGGGCGGCTCTTCCTGCGAAGAGCCGCCCCTCTTGTGTCTCTACCCTCAGAACTTGAAGGTAGCGCCCGCGTACAGCATGCGACCGTACAGGTCATACGTGTTCGCGACGGTCTGCGTGCCCGGCCAAGTGACCGGGTTCGTGTCGCCGAACTGCGGCGGCTTCTTGTCGAACAGGTTGTTGACGCCGACGTACAATTCCATGTCGCGGTTCGCGCCCGCGTACACCTTGCCCTGGATGTTGTGGTACAGATACGGCGAGATGCGGGTCGGCGTAGCAGTGCTTCCGTCGAGGTTGTCGAACAGCGGACCGAGATAATCCGCACGATAGTAAATCTGGAACTGGTCAGTGCCCAGCGTCAGATTGGCGGTCAGACGATCCTTGAACCCCGAACCGAGGCGGCCGCAGCTATAGCAGTCCGACTGACCCAGCTCATTCTGAACCGGGCCGCCCGGGAACGGCGTCTGCTGCTGGTCGAAGCGGTGATTGTACAATACGTCGATATCGAGCTTCGCGCCCGCGACCGGGAGCGAGTAACGCGCCTCGACGTCGATGCCCGATACCAGGTACGATCCGGTATTCAGGTTAATGGCATTCACTCGCGTGATGTAGCCATTGGCATCACGCACCACGTTGTTACAGAACAACGGGTTGTTGCTGGTAAAGCACTGCGAAACCGAAACCTGCTGGCCGATGATGCCGATCGCGTTCTTCACCTTGATGTGGTAATAATCCACGGTCATGCTGAAGCCACGGAAGAACGTCGGCGTGATAACCGCGCCAGCCGTGAGCGTATCAGCCACTTCCTCCCGCAGGTTGGGGTTGCCACCGAGCAGACCATCGATCGTTTGAATCTGCGCCGTGGAATAGGCGAACGAGCCATTGC
>NZ_JAQIJJ010000006.1:0-328835 GCF_036946305.1 Sphingomonas adhaesiva | reverse complement strand
GTCGCGTCGGCGACCCATTCGCAGTCCAGCTTCGCGGCCAGTGCGGCCCCCCCGGTCGGCATTGCGCGCGGCGATCGTGCCCGCCGCGAAACCGGCGTCGACCATCGCGGTCGCCACCCGCCTTCGCCATGCCGCCGCTGCCGCGCAGCAGGAAAGGCAGGCGGGGAAGCGGTGCGACCAGCGTCGCGACCGCGCTGTAATCGGTGTTGTAGCCCGACAGATGGCCATCGTCGTTGACGATGGTGTTGACGCTCTCGATCGCGGCGGCGGAAGCGCGCAGCTCGTCGAGCAGCGGGATCACCGCTTCCTTGAACGGCATCGAGATCGCGCAGCCGCGAATGCCCAGCGCACGGATGCCGGCGATCGCGCCGGGCAGGTCGGTCGTGGTGAACGCCTTGTAGAGGTAATCTAGCCCCAGCGCGGCATAAAGATGGTTGTGGAAGCGCGACCCGAACGTGCCGGGACGCGCGGCCAGCGACATGCACAGGCGGGTGGAGGGGCCGATCGGTGGTTTCATGACGGTCTCTCTACAGCGGCAGCGCGGGTTGCGCATCCTCCTCGTCGCGGATCATGCCCGACAGCGTCAGCCCCAGCAGCCGGATCCGCCCCGCGACCGGCAGGAGCGGCGCGAGCAGCGCCGCTCCGGTGGCGAGGAAATGCGCCTTGTCCGCGATCCCCGCGGGCCACCGATCGCGCGCGCGTGATCGTCTGGAAATCGGCGCGGCGGACCTTGAGCGTGACGGTGCGGCCGCGCCGCCTCGTTGCGCTCGATCCGCGTCCATGCGGCGTCCGCGACATGCGCCAGGGCGTCGTGGATCGCGGCCGGATCGGACAGGTTGCTCTCGAACGTGCGTTCGGCGCCGACCGAGCTTGGCGACGCGGTGCGCGCGGACCGGCCGCTCGTCCTCGCCGCGCGCGGGCGGCGAACAGGTAATCGGCATAGCTGCCGAAATGCCGGCGCAGCATGTCGATGCTGCGTGCGCGCAGATCGGCCCCCGTCTCGATCCCCAGCCGCGCCATCCTGGTGGTGGTGACGGGGCCGACGCCATGGAAGCGCTTGACCGGCAGTGCGGCGACAAAGGCGGCGCCTTTGGCGGGCGGGATGACGCAGATGCCGTCGGGCTTGTTCTGGTCCGACGCCAGCTTGGCGATGAACTTGTTGTAGCTGACCCCGGCGGACGCGGTCAGTTGCGTCTCCGCCTTGATGCGCGCGCGGATCTGTTCGGCGATGGCCTGTGCCGACCCCAGTCCATGGCGATCCTCGGTCACGTCCAGATAGGCTTCGTCGAGCGACAGCGGCTCGATCAGGTCGGTATAATCCGCGAAGATCGCGCGGATCTGGCGGCTGATCGCGCTATACACCTCGAACCGCGGCTTGACGAAGACGAGGTCGGGGCAGCGCCGCATCGCGGTGACCGAGGGCATGGCGGAGCGCACTCCGAAGGCACGCGCCTCGTAGCTCGCCGCCGCGACCACGCCGCGTGCGCGCGCGCCGCCGACCGCGACCGGGCGCCCGCGCAGTTCCGGCGCATCGCGCTGCTCGACGCTGGCATAGAAGGCGTCCATGTCGATATGGATGATCTTGCGCGGCACGGTGGCGCATATAGGCGACCGATGACTTTTCGGCCACGATCGGCTATGCGCGCGCGATGACCGAGAACCTTGCCCAACCCGTTCAGCGACCGATCCTGACCCCGCCCGATGGCGAGAAGAAGGTGCTGCTCCATTCCTGCTGCGCGCCCTGCTCGGGCGAGGTGATGGAGGCGATGACCGCCAGCGGGATCGACTATACGATCTTCTTCTACAATCCCAACACCACCAAGGAGGAATATATCCTCCGCAAGGAAGAGAATATCCGCTTCGCCGAGAAGCACGACATCCCCTTCGTCGATGCCGATTACGACACGGTCAACTGGTTCCGCCGCGCCAAGGGGATGGAGTCCGAGCCGGAACGCGGTGCGCGCTGCACGATGTGCTTCGACATGCGGTTCGAGCGTACCGCGCTGTATGCGCATGAGAACGGCTTCCCGGTCATCACCTCGTCGCGTCGGCATCTCGCGCTGGAAGAACATGGCGCAGATCAACGACTGCGGCGAGCGCGCGGCGGCGCATTATCCCGGCATCGCCTATTGGACGTTCAACTGGCGCAAGGGCGGCGGTGCGGCGCGGATGATCGAGATCAGCAAGCGCGAACATTTCTATCAGCAGGAATATTGCGGCTGCGTCTATTCGCTGCGCGACACCAACGCGCACCGCGTCAGCCAGGGGCGCGAGGAGATCCGCATCGGCGAGATGTATTACGGGGATGAGTGAGCAAAATCGGGCCGTCATTGCGAGCATAGCGAAGCAATCCAGAGCCCAGAGCGTGACGCCCTGGATTGCTTCGCTACGCTCGCAATGACGGAAAGGCCGGCGCTTATTCCGCCGCCACCGGCAGCGCCACCTCGACCCCCAGTTCGTCCGCGAACCACGCCGCGGTGCGGGGCAGGCCGTCGTCGATCCGCACCCTCGGTTCCCACCCCAGCAGCGCGCGCGCGCGCGTGATGTCGGGGGCGGCGGCGGCGGGGGTCGTCCTGCGGCAGCGGCGTGTGGATCACCTGTCCGTCGGTTGGCACCAGCGCCAGCACCTTGTCGAGCAGCTCGCCGATCGTGAATTCGTCGGGGTTGCCGAGGTTGACCGGCTCCATCCCGTCGATGTCGCTTTCCATCAGGCGGATCAGCCCCTCCACCATGTCGCTGACGTAGCAGAAGCTGCGCGTCTGCGTGCCGTCGCCATAGACGGTGATGTCGTTCCCCGTCAGCGCCTGGCAGACCAGGTTGGACACCACGCGCCCCGTCGTCGGGGTGCATGTGCGGGCCATAGGTGTTGAAGATGCGCGCGACGCGCACCTCGGCACGCGCCATGCGGGCATAGTCGAAGGTCATCGCCTCCGCCGCGCGCTTGCCTTCGTCATAGCAGGCGCGCGGGCCGGTGCAGCTGACCCAGCCGCGATAGCCCCTCCACCTGCGGATGCACCTCCGGATCGCCGTACACCTCGCTGGTGGAGGTCAGCAGGAAGCGCGCGCCGCTCTGCTCGGCGAGGCGCAGCAGGTGGTGCGTACCGACCACGTTGGTCAGCATCGTATGCTCGGGATCGGCCTGATATTGCGGCGGGGAGGCCGCGCAGGCGCAATTGTAGATGCGGGTGATCCGCCCGGCGTGGCGCGTCACCGCCTCGGGCAGCGTGTTGACGATATCGGCCTCGACGAAGGTGAAGCCCGGCAGCGCCTCCAGCAGGCGCAGGTTGGACGGGCGCGCGGTCTGGAGGTTGTCGAGGCAACAGCACCTCAAACCCGCGCTCGGTCAGCGCACGGCACAGATGCGAGCCGATGAACCCCCGCGCCCCCGGCGACCAGTGCGATCGGTAGCTGTTGACCCATGGATGGTGGCTCCTTCTGTCGGGAAATCATGCGTAAGTGCGGGCGCGCGGCGTCGCGGCCATCGCCTCGGTCAGGTGGCGTTCCAGTTCGGCGGCGCGGGTGTCGGCGCCATGTTCCGCCAGCACGCGGGCGCGCGCCGCCTGGCCCAGCACAGGCAGGTCCGTCGCGCGCCAGCGCGGCCAGCGCGTCGTCGGTGGTGTCGGCCAGCACGATCTCGCGGCCGGGCACCAGCAGCTCGTCGATGCCCTCCCAGCGATCCGACACGATCGGGGTGCCGCACGCCGCCGCCTCGAACAGCCGCACCGAGGGCGACCAGCCGGCCGCGATCATGTCCGCACGCGTCACGTTCAGCGTGGCACGGCTGGCGGAGTAGAAGTCGGGGTGGTCGGCCGGCGGCAGATGCTCGATCCGCTCGACATTGGCGGGCCAGTCGATGGCGGCAGGATATTGCGGCCCCGCGACGACGAAGCGGCGGTCGGGTGCGCGGCGTGCCGCGTCGATCAACAGCCGCTCCAGCGTCGGCTGGCGGTCGGGGCTGTAGGTGCCGAGATAGGACAGGTCCCAGCGCTTGTCGGCGCCGGTGGGGCGATAGCGGTCGGTGTCGACCGAGCAATAGAGCGCGCGCGCGGCGGGGCTGCGATACTGATGCTCGATCCGCGCCAGCGTCGGCCCGCCGGTGAAGGAGAGATAGACGTCGAACCCGGGAATGACCTCTGGCGAGAGATAATCGCAGTCGCCGCGTTCCAGCGCCGCGAGCGTCACCGGCGTGTCGATGTCGTAGAAGGCGGTGACGCCGCGCGCCCAGTCCTGCACGCGGCGTGCCACCGCGACGCCGTCGGGCACGTAGGAACCGACGATCACCGCATCCGCGGCCGCGATCGTGTCGTGCCATGCGTCCAGCGCGTCGAGCGTCGGGTAGAGGTCCAGCCGGCAGTAATCGGGTGCGGGTTCGTCGCGATGCGCGGCATACCAGGGAACGTCGCGCTCCAGGAAATGGACGTCATGCCCGCGCGCCGCGAATGCCTTCAGCAGCGCGCGGAAGGTGGTGGCATGGCCGTTGCCCCAGGAGGAGGACAGCGAGAGGCCGAGGACGATCAGCTTCATGCCGCCACCAGCCGCTTGGCGTGGGTGCGCAGCAACACGTCCACCTGCTCGCCGCGCAAATCGTAGGTATGTTCGCGCCGCACCCGCGCCATCGACGCCTGGCCGATGGCCTGTGCGCGTTCCGGCGTGAGCGCGGCGAGATGCTCCGCCACATCCTGTCCGTCGCGCGCCACCAACACCTCGCGATCGGGGGTCAGGAACAGTTCGATCCCCTCCCACGCATCGGTGATGAGGCAGGCCGCCGCGCCCGCCGCCTCGAACACGCGCGTCGCGGGCGAGAAGCCGACATCGGCCATCGAATCGCGTGCGACGTTCAGCACCGCTTTGGGGGTGCAGTTGAAGGCATTGTGCTCGGCGGTGAAGACATGGCCGCGGTGGCGGACGTTGCCGGGCATCGCCTTCGTGTCCCAGCCGTTGCCGCCGATCAGAAACGCGCGCTCCGGCATCGCCGCGGCGGGGCGCAGGAAGAATTCCTCCACCCGCGCCTCGCGGTCGGGCAGGCGGTTGCCCAGGAAGGCGAGGTCGCATGCGAAGCGTTCGTCGGGCGCCACCGGATGATGCGTTTGGGGATCGAGCGCGTTATAGACCGGCACGCATTGTGCCGCGCCGAACTCGCGATAGGCGTCCACCACCGGATCGCCACCGCCATAGGTCAGCACCATGTCGAGCGCGGGCAGCGCGGCGCGCACCGGGTGCGCCGCGTCGGCGCGCATCTCGTCCAGCGTCGCGGCGGCGTCGACGTCCCAGAAGATCGTCAGCGCATCGTCGCGCGCGCCGGCGATCACGCCCTCCAGCAATTCGCGATCGAACACGCCGACGCCATTGGCCTTCACCACCACATCCGCCGCGCCCGCCTGCGCCAGCACGCCGCGCAGGCCATCGTCGGTTGCGGGATAGACCACGACCTTCGCGTAATCGGGCGGGTCGATGTCGCGATGCTGCTGCCGGTCGAAGGCATCGGGTTCGTAGAAGGTGATGTCGTGCCCGCGTGCCGCCAGCGCACGCAGGATGCCGCGATAATAAGTGGCCGCGCCGTTCCAGTAGGAGGACAGCAGGCTGGATCCGTAGAAGGCGATCTTCACGCCGCGGCGCTCCGTTGCTGGGGGTGGGCGTCGAGCCGGGCGAGGATCGCCAGCAGTTCGTCGACGCGATGCGCGCAGGTGTGGCGCGCGAGGATCGTCTCGCGTCCCGATGCGGCGAGCGCGGCGCGCAGCCCCGCATCCTCGCGCAGGTCGCGCAGGTGGCGGGTCATCTCCGCGCCGTCGCGCGCGGTGAGGAAGTCTTGTCCGGGGCGGAACAGCCCCTCGCTATCCTGCCACGGGGCGGAGACGAGCGAGATGCCGCAGGCCAGCGCCTCGAACACGCGGATCGTCGGGATACCGGGCAGGATCGTCGCATAATAGCGCCGCGGGACGTGGACGGTCGCCAGCGCGCGCGCGAACAGCGCGGGCGCGGCGGCATTGGGTGCCCAGCCGCGATAATGCGCGCCGTAGCGCGCCAGCATCGCCTTCGCCTCGGCCGGATAGCGCACGCCGTGGACGTCGAGCGACAGGCCCGCATCGCGTGCGGGTGCGAGCAGGAAATGCTCGATCTCCGCGGTCCGCTCGCCGTCGCCCCAGTTGCCGATCCAGATCAGCCCGTCGCGCTCGCCCTCCAGCGGCACGAAGCGGCGTGTGTCGGCGGCCTCGTGCCAAGTCCAGACGCGCCCGTTCCAGCCCCAGCCGCGATACACCTCCGACAGCGTCTCGCCGAAGGCGAGCACGCCGTCGTAGCCGGACAGGTCGTAGGCGCGCATCTCCCCGGGCGCGCTGACCGCGCGATGATGCGTGTCGTGGAACAGCAGCGTGAAGCGCGCGCCGCGCTTGCGCAGCGTGCCCAGCCGCGCGACCAGCGCATGCGCGTTCCATTCGTGCGCGATGACGACATCGGCACCGTCAACCATCGCCTCGACATCGGCATCTTCGGGGTAGCAGACCGAACCCAGCTCCGGATAGGCGGCGCGATAGGCGTCGAGCGCCCCCGGCCCATGGTCCGCGATCAGGTTGGTCAGGCTCCAGCTGTTCTCCGGCGCGAAGACGCGGACGTCGTGCCCGCGCGCGATCATCTCCGACAGCACGCCGCGCAGGAAGTGCGCGTTGCCGTGGTTCCAGCACGAGGCGAGGCTGTGGGTGAAATAGACGATCCTCATGCCGCCACCCTGCCGCGTCGCGGGCAGCAACCGGGCGTAGAGCGCGATCATCGCCGCCACCTGCCGCTCCGCGGAATAGCCCAGCGCGCGCTCACGCGCCGCCTGACCGATCGAGATACGCCGCGGGTCGGCGAGCAGCATCTCGATCGCATCGGCGAAGCCGGCGGCATCGTCGGGGTCGACGAACATCGCGACGCCGTCCCATAATTCACGGAAGGTCGGGATGTCGGACAGCAGCAGCGCGCACCCCGCCAGCGCCGCCTCCAGCACCGCCAGCCCGAACGGCTCATAGCGCGCGGCGGACGCGAAGACGGGGCGCGCCGACAGGCAGCCCGTGATCGTCGCATCGCCGACATGACCCAGCAGGTGCAGGTTGGTCGCGGTCACGCGCTCGCCGTGCGGCCCCGCAACCGCGCCCGCGGCCTTGAATGGCACGCCCAGCCGCGCGGCGGCGCGATCGAGCGTGGCGACGTTCTTGCCACGGTCCCACAGCCGCCCCGCGGTGAAGGCGAAGTCGTGCAGCGCGCCGGTCGCCGCCGCCCGCTCGCGCGCATTGTGGATCGCGAGCGGCGCGTGCGGCAGCGCGTAGAGCCGCGCCACCGTGTCGGCATGGTGGCGCGAGGGGCAGACCACCGCATCGGCGCGAGCGAGGCCGCGTGCGACCAGATCGGTCTGCCAGCGGAAAGCGTCGGGCAGGGGACCGTGCTCGACCGCCGCCCACCAACTCGCGACGCAGCTATGCGCCACCGCCACCACCGGACGGTCGAACGCCGCGATCGCCAGCGCGGGCTGGTTGAGCTGTACCAGATCGGCCCCGCGCGCGGATGCCAGCGCGGCGATCGCGGTCGCGGTGCGCTCCACCGCGGCGGCATCGCTCGCCAGCCAGTCGAGCGGCAGCCCGGTGTCGATCACCGTCAGGCCTGCGGCGGCGGCGCGCTGCGCCTCGCCCGGCGGCGGCCCCAGCACCGCGATCTCCACCATCATCCCGGCGGCAGTCAGACCATGCGCGAGGTCGGTGGCATATTGCCACACGCCGCCCACGGTATCGGCCGTCATCAGCAGCCGGGTCATGCGGCGACCCCGACGCGGTCCTCGGGCACGGCGCTGCGTTCGCGCTCCAGCCATTGCGCCAGCGCCGCGACCCCGTCACGCCAGTCGCGCCGCGCCGGCAGGTCGAGCGCGGCGGCGGCAGCGCGCGTGTCGGCGACGAAATAGCGCTGGTCGCCCGCGCGCCAGTCGGCGAAATCCACGCGCGGCGCACGGTCCGTCAGCGTCGCGATATGGTCCAGCAGCACGCGCAGGCTGATCGCATTGTCGACGCCCCCGCCCAGGTTGAACGCGCGCCCGGTCACCGCGTCGATCCGCTTCCACGCCGCCAGATAGGCCGCGACGGCATCGCGCACGTCCAGCACGTCGCGCACCTGATGCCCGTCGCCATAGAGGGTGATCGGCTCGCCGGTCAGCGCGCGGATCAGAAAGTGCGCGACCCAGCCCTGATCCTCGGTCCCCATCTGCCGCTGGCCGTAGATGCAGCTCATGCGGAAGACGCAGGTCTTCAGCCCGTAGCTGCGCGCATAATCCAGCACATATTGGTCCGCCGCGCCCTTCGATACGCCATAGGGGGTGTGGAAATCGAGCGGGCGTGCCTCGCCGATGCCATGCGCGCGCACCTGCGGGTCGACCGGGCGATACGCGTCGCCCTCCAGCACGAAGTCGAGATCGGCGAGATCGCCATAGACCTTGTTGGTCGAGGCAAAGATCAGCGGCACCTGCGGCGCATGGCGGCGCAGCGCCTCCAGCAGCGTCAGCGTGCCGGTGACGTTGATCGCATGATCCTCGCGCGGGTCCTCCAGGCTGGTCGTCACCGCCACCTGCGCGGCGAAGTGGAACACCGCGCTCGCGCCAGCCGCCGCCTCGGTCAGCGCGGCATCGTCGCGCAGGTCGGCGTGGACGAAGCGGATGCGCTCGCCGTGCCGCGCGCGCAGCCAGGCGAGGTTGCGCTCCACGCCGGTGCGCGCCAGTGCGTCATAGACCAGCACGTCATGCCCGTCGCCCGCCAGCCGGTCGGCGAGGTTCGACCCGATGAACCCCGCCCCCCCTGTCACCAGAACCGGAGCGGTCATGCCACCAGCCCGCGCTTTTCCAGCTCGGCGCGCATCGTCGCGACCTTGTCCTCGGCGGTCTGCTGCGCGACCCATTCCGCCAGTTCGGCGAGGCCCTCGCGAAAGTCCTGCCGCGCGGCGAAGCCCAGCCGCTCCTGCGCCAGCGTCGTGTCGCAGAAACAGTGGCGGATGTCGCCGATCCGCGCCTTGCCGACGATCTCGGGCGCGATGTCGTTCTTGCCCATCGCGTGGGCCAGCTCGGTCGCGACCTCGGTCACGGAGCGGTCGTGCCCCGATCCGATGTTGAACGTCCCGCCCACCGCCTGCGGCAGCGTCAGCGCATCGGCGAAGGCGCGCGCCACGTCGGTGACATGGACGAAGTCGCGGCGCTGCTCGCCATCCTCGAAGATCATCGGCTGCTGCCCGTTGAGCAACCGCGACGCGAAGATCGCCAGCACGCCGGTATAGGGGTTGGAAAGCGCCTGGCCGGGGCCATAGACGTTGAACAGCCGCAGGCACACGCCCTCGATCCCATAGGGCGCGGCCATGATGTGCGTCGTGCGCTCCTGCACGTACTTGTTGAGCGCGTAGATCGAGGCGAGATTGGGCTGCTTCCACTCGGGCGTCGCGATCGGGGTCAGCGGGCGACCCTGTGCATCGACCGGCTCCCAGTTGGTGAGGCCATCGCGCAGTCCCTTGCGCTCGGCGTCCTGCACCAGCGCGCCATCGGCATCGCGATACAGCCCCTCGCCATAGATCGACATGGACGAGGCGGTGACGACGCGTCGAACGGGGCGGTCGATGAGCTTCTCGAAGAGGACGGCGGTGCCGACGTCGTTGGTGGAGGTATAGCGTTCCACCTCGTACATCGACTGGCCGACGCCTACTTCCGCGGCAAGGTGGATGACGCTGTCGACGCCGTCGAGTGCCTTGCGCACGACATCGCCGTTGCGCACGTCGCCGCGGATCAGCTCGACCTCGTCGTTCAGCAGCGGCGGGCGGTCGCAATCGCCGTGGACCTGCTCGATCAGGCTGTCGAGCACGCGCACCTTGTTGCCGCGCGCCAGCAGTTCGTCCGCAACGAAGCGGCCGATGAAGCCCGCGCCGCCGGTAATCAGGATCGTCTCCACCCGCTTTTCCCCTCCGCGACCGAATAGGGTCACGCGGGGGTCGCCGAACGCATCGGCAAGCCCTAGACGATCCCTCGGTCAAGAACGCAGGATGAACATCCTCTTAGCAGCATTGTTCCATAAGATGTTGGGATAGCGTAACTTTTATGGTTGATCGAAAGCAATGATGCAGGTTGCTCGACGGTGAAACGAACGGTGTTGCTGGTCCGTCACGGGCAACATGCGGAGGTGGGTCGCGTACTCAGCGGACGGTCCGACATCGCGCTCGACGCGATGGGAATGGGGCAGGCGACGGCACTTGCGCAGCGATGGCGGAGTGTCGATCCGGTGGCGATCCATGCCAGCCCGCGACGACGCACGCAGCAGACCGCGCGGCCGCTCGCCGATCGGCTGGGGCAGCGCGTGCTGATCGAGCCGGCGCTCGACGAAGTCGATTTCGGCGCCTTCACCGGGCGGACCTTCGCGGCGCTGGAGGACGATCCCGACTGGCGGCACTGGAACGCCGCGCGCGACGTCGCGCGCTGTCCCGGCGGCGAGACGATGGCGGAGGCGGTCGCGCGTGCGGTCGCGTTCGTCGCGGCGCGGCCGCCCGGCGTGAGCCTGTGCGTCACGCATTGCGACGTGATCCGCGGCGTCGTCGCGCATTATCTGGGGCTGGACCTCACCCGAATTTTTCAGCTCGGCTGCGATCCGGGATCGATCACGACGCTGGAGCTGGAGGGGGAGGGCGCCTGCCTCGTCGCGCTCAACGAGCGGGGGTGAGGTCGGCGTAGCTCTTTTCCTCGATCAGCTCGCTGTCCAGCGCGAGGTTGATCTCACGCTTCAGCGCGGCGCGTTCGTCGTTGCGGCGATAGACGGCGCGCGCGAGGCGGATGAAGGTGTCGCCAAATGTCGCGGCGGCCTCCTCGCGGCGGATCGCATCCTCGATCTCCCACAGGTCGGTGTTGACCGCCTTCAGCCGGCCGAACAGCTGGCGCACGCGCCCGTCGCCCAGCACGCCCGCCCCCCGCGCGCGACAGCAGCGAATGTTCGCGCATCACGTTGGCGCGTGCCTCGTCGCGCGCGATGCGCTCGCGCTTGATTTCCAGGATCGTGATCTTGTCGAGCAACTCACCCCAGGAGACGGGCACCGACGGATTGGGCAGGCTGGCCATGATCGCTCTCCGCGACATCGTGGTGGAAGAAACCGGGCAGGTCGCGCGCGATCGCGCGCGTCACCGCGTGCCAGTCGCCGCTGCGCGGCTGGACATAGAGGCGGGCGGAGGGATACCAGCCGCTGGTGCGCGCCTGCGGATTCCAGCGCCAGTCCGGCTCCGCCTTCAGCATCAGCCACACCGGCTTGCCCATCGCCCCCGCCAGATGCGCGATCATCGTATCGACGGTAACGACCAGCGCGCAGCCCGCGACCAGCGCGGCGGTGGCCGACAGGTCGAACGCGCAGCCATCGGGGTTGAGCACCGGCAGCGCGGTGGGCGCGGCGACCAGCGACAGGCTGGGACCGGCGCGTGCGACCGGTGCCAGCAGCGCCTCCGGCACCCAGCGGTCGCGGTCCCAGTCGCCGGCGGCCCAGCATAGCCCGATCGTCCCGCGTGGCAGCGCGGCGGGCGTGTGGGCCAGATACGGCACCGGCACCGCCAACGGCGGCATCCGCAACGCCGAGGCCAGTTCGGTCATCTCGATATCGAGGTCCGCGGGCGGCGCGGGGTTCGCCGGATCGAACGCCAGAAGCGCCACGTCCGCGATCGCACGCAGCAGCGGGTGGAGCCGCGCCGGCGCCTCCACCGTCACCGATCGCGCGCGCGCCGCCAGTAGCGGCAGGTAGCGCGCGAACTGGATCGTGTCGCCCAGCCCCTGATAGCAGCGTACCAGCACGTCGCGTCCGTCCGGCGCGCGTCCGTCCCACACCCAGCGGCGGTGATAGGGCTGCGCCGGATCGTCGCGCGTGGCCGGATCGCGCAGCGCCAGGATCGCCTGCTCGATCGCCCAGGCATCGGCATAACGTTCGTCGCGCATCGCGGCGATCCAGCGGCGGGTGGTTTCCTCCATCCCGACCGCAAAGCCGCGAACGGCCCCGCGGTTCCCCGCTTGATCCATGTCAAGCAGATGATTTCGAACGGCTTTATGGAACGGTCAGCATCAACAATCGTTGGATCGTGACGCAATCGTATCGGGAGTATGGGGCGGGGTGGCGGATCGGGAAAGCCTGCGGGAACGCGTGTCGGCGCTGGCGCCGTGGTTTCACAATATCGATCTGGGCGACGGCGTCGTTACCGCGCCGGACCATTTCCTGGGCGACTATCCGGCGACGAAGTTCGGCGAGTTCGGTGGCTGCCTGCCCGACGACCTGACCGGCAGGACCGTGCTCGACATCGGCTGCAACGCGGGCTTCTACTCGATGGAGATGAAGCGGCGCGGTGCGGCGCGCGTGCTCGGCATCGACTGGGACCAGCGCTATCTGGCGCAGGCGCAGCTTGCCGCAGAGGCGCTCGGCTATGCCGACAGTGTCGAGTTCCGACGGCTTTCCGTCTATGACGTCGCGGCGCTGGGCGAGCGGTTCGACCTCGTGATCTTCATGGGGGTGCTCTATCATCTGCGCCACCCGCTGCTGGCGCTGGACCTGATCCGCGAGCATGTCGCGGGCGACCTGATGCTGTTCCAGACGATGCAGCAGGGCTCGACCGAGGTCGGCGAGGTGCCGGAGGATCATCCCTTCTATCTGCCGGGGACGTGGACGCCGCCCTCGTATTTCGACGACGTCACTTACCCGAAGATGCATTTCATCGAGAAGAAGTTCGCGGGCGACTGGACCAATTGGTGGGCGCCCAACCGCGCGGGCTCTGAGGCGATGCTGCGCGCCGCGGGCTTCGCGATCGAGGCGCATCCGCAGAACGACGTCTATCTCTGCCGCGTCGCCCCCGTGCCCTATGCGGACATGGGGCCGGCCGCGGTCTATCCGGCCCCGGGGCCGACCAACGGGGGAACCGCCGCATGATCGAAGCCGCGATGATCTGGAACGAGCCCAACAACAAGTCGCATTGGGATCCGGAGGTCGACCCCGACTGGTCGCGCTATGCCGATACGGTGTCGCGCGCCGGGGCGGCGATCGCGGAGGCGAACCCTGCGGTGCTGCGCGTGCTGGGCGGCATGTCGCCGATCGACCCGATGTGGCTGAAGCGGATGGAGGGGCACGGCTGCCTCGACGCGGTCGATGTGGTCGCGGTGCACGGCTTCCCGCTCGACTGGAACCTGTGGTCGATCCACGAATGGCCCGCCAAGCTGGCGGAGATCCAGGCGGTCACCGACAAGCCGGTGTGGGTGACGGAGGTCGGCGTCGGCTCGTTCGGCGCGGAGGAGGTGCAGGTGTTCGGCGTCGAGAAGACCGCCGAGCTGCTGATCGGGCGCGCCCCGCGCATCTTCTGGTATTCGCTGTTCGACCTGCCGCAGGAATGGGGCGCCACCACGCGCCACCGCGAGGCGGAGGGGTCGAGCTATTATCGCCATTTCTACATGGGGCTGATCCGCGCCGACGGTACGCCCAAGCCCGCGCTCGACAGCTATGCCCGCGTCGCCGGCGAGATGGGGCTGATGCAATGGTTCCATTATCACGACCCGCGGCTGGACGATGCGGTCGAATGGATGCGGCGGCTGGGCACGCGCAAGCTGCGCACCGGGCTCAGCTGGGCGGACAGCTTCCGCCCCGATGCCATCGGCTGGTTCGATCGCCAGATGGAGGCGCTGGCCGAGTTCGACGTCACCGTCACCTTCTGCTTCACGCCCGAGCATCTGGGGATCCAGCCGCACCACAGCTCCGCCGCGCACGAGCCGCAGGCGTTCGCGGACTTCTGCGCCTGGGCGATCGACCGCTACGCGCCGGCGGCCGCGGTCACCCCGCCGACGACGGTGATGGCGTAACCTTGTCCAGCGTGTCCAGAACGTCTTCCGGACGGACGTCACGCTCGATCTCGCTCACGTCGGAGGGTGGCTCGACGCCGATCTTCTCCGCGATCGCGCGCACCAGCGTGGCGAGGCGGGACAATTCGTGCTCGGCGAGCAGGTTGATGTGCAGGTCGAGGTCGGCGCGCGCCTGCGACTGCGCGGCCATGCGATTCTGGCTGATGAGGACGAAGGTGGAGAGGAAGATCGCCTCCACCGATGCGATCATCGCCAGCACGACGAAGGTAGGGTCGAACTTCGGCGCGAACCACAGGTTCCAGACGATCCAGCCGCCGAACAACGCGACGTGAAGTGCGACGAAGGCCATCGATCCGGTGAAGGCGGTGATCCGCCCGGCGAGCCGGTCGGAGAGCGGCGCGGTGCGATCGACCCGCTGCTGACGCTGCGCCAGGCGGGCGATGTTGCCATCCAGTGTGGTGTTCAGGCGGGATGATCCTTCCATAGCGTTTCCAAACGCTTGGAGCTGAAAAAGGAAGCAATGTGGAAGCTGTGATGAAGGCTGCCGTCCTGGTCGCGCCCGCGCGTATCGAGATCCGTGACGTTCCCCTGCCCGAACCGGGCACGGGCGAGGTGCGCGTGCGGCTGGAGGGATGCGGCGTCTGCGCCTCCAATATCGAACCGTGGGAGGGGCAGCCCTGGTCGACCTTCCCCGGCACGCCAGGCGGCATGGGGCACGAGGGGTGGGGCGTGGTCGACGCGCTGGGCGCCGATGTCGCGGGCGTGGCGGAGGGCGATCGCGTCGCGCTGCTCGCGGGCGCCAGCTTCGCCGAATATGACGTCGCGCGTGCCGATCAACTCGTGGTGCTGCCGCAGGGCCTCGCCGGCCATGCCATCCCCGGCGAGCCGGTGGCGTGCGCGATGAACATCTTCCGCCGCAGCGACGTCCGGCCCGGGCAGACGGTGGCGATCGTCGGCATCGGCTTCCTGGGCGCGATCCTGACGAAGCTGGCGAGCGACGCGGGCGCGCGTGTGATCGCGATATCGCGTCGTGCTGAATCGCTCGACCTCGCCCGCCGCTTCGGCGCGGCGGAGACGGTGGCGATGGACGATCATTGGGCGATCATCGAGCGCGTCAAGGCGCTGACCGGCGAAGCGATGTGCGAGCGCGTGATCGAGGCGGTGGGCAAGCAATGGCCGCTCGACCTCGCCAGCGCGCTGGTCGGCTTCGGCGGCCGGCTGGTGATCGCGGGCTATCATCAGGACGGGCCGCGACAGGTGAACATGCAGGACTGGAACTGGAAGGGGATCGACGTGGTCAACGCGCACGAACGCGACCCGCGCGTCGCGTTGCGCGGGCTGGCGGAGGGCGTTGCCGCGGTGGCGGAGGGTCGGATCGACCTCGATGCGCTGGTCACGCACCGCTTCCCGCTCGACCGGCTGGGGGAGGCGATCGCCGCCACCCGCGACAAGCCCGCGGGGTTCGTGAAGGCGGTGGTGACCTATGCGTGAGCGTCCGCGCGTCGGCTTCCTGGGGGTGGGCTGGATCGGCCGCCACCGCATGGCCGCGATGATCGACAGCGGCGCGATCCACGCCGCCGCGCTATCGGACCCGTCGCCGGACATGGTGCGCGAGGCGCTGGCGCTGGCGCCGGATGCGACCGCCTGCGCGTTGCTGGAGGAGATGCTGGCGCTGGACCTCGACGGCGTGGTGATCGCCACGCCGAGCGCGATGCACGCGGCGCAATCGATCGCCGCGCTGGAGGCGGGCGCCGCGGTCTTCTGTCAGAAACCGCTCGGCCGTGACGCGATGGAGGTGACGGCGGTGGTCGATGCCGCGCGGCGCGCCGACCGGCTGCTGGGAGTGGACCTGTCCTATCGCTTCACCGCGGGGATGCAGGCGATCGCCGAGCATATGCGGGCCGGCGCACTGGGGCGCGTGTTCGCGATCGATCTGACCTTCCACAACGCCTATGGCCCGGACAAGCCGTGGTTCTACGATCGCGCGCTGTCGGGGGGCGGGTGCGTGATGGACCTCGGCATCCATCTCGCCGATCTCGCGCTGTGGCTCACCGGCGCGCCCGCGGTGGAGCATGTCGACGCGGTGCTCTCCGCACAGGGCCAGCCGCTAGGCGACGCCGCGGCGGTGGAGGATCATGCGGTCGCGCAGGTGCGGCTGGCGGGCGGCGTGACGGTGCGGCTCGCCTGTTCGTGGCGGCTGCATGCGGGGCAGGATGCGGTGATCGAGGCGGCCTTCTATGGCGACCAGGGCGGCGCGGCGCTGCGCAACGTCGACGGCAGCTTCTACGACTTCACCGCGACGCTGTTCCGCGGCACCGCGCGCGAGGTGCTGGCCACCCCGCCGGACGACTGGGGCGGGCGTGCCGCGATCGACTGGGCACGGCGGCTGGCCGCGGGCGCGCGATTCGATGCTGCGGCGGGCGAGGGGTTCATCGCGACGGCGCGGCTGCTGGATGCGATCTATGCCGGTTCTTCGTCACCCCGGCTCAAGGCCGGGATGACGTAGCGGGGATGTCATCCGCATTCATCAGCGATGAAAAATGAAGTTGGTCGGGGAAAGAGGATTCGAACCTCCGGCCCCTGCCTCCCGAAGGCAGTGCTCTACCAGGCTGAGCTATTCCCCGACCAGGGTGCCGCGCGGCCGATCGGCCGTGGGCAGGGCGCGGCTTATATCAGCGGTTCGCGGGCGTGCAAGCCATCATCTGCGGCTATTTTCGCGCGCCCAGCATCGCGTCCACCGCGACGAACTTCTCGCGCGGAGCGCCGTCGCGTGCGTTGGCCACTTCCGCCTTCTCGATATCCTGCCAGTCGCGGAAGGTGACGACGTCGACCCCGCGCGACGCCAGCAGCGCGTCGAGCCGGGGGCGGCCGCTCTTGGCGCTGTCGTCTGCGGTGTCGGCGGCGATATGGTCCGCGATCAGGAAGCCGTCGGGGCGGTTGGTGCCGATCGTGCCGGTCGGTCCGCGCCGTGCCCAGCCGACCGCGTACAGCCCGGGCGCGATGCGGCCCTCGTCGTTGGCGAAGCGGCCCAGCTTCTCGTCATAGGGTACGCCCTCGACCCGGGGCGTCTGATAGCCGATGCAACTCACCACCAACTGCGCGGGGATGGCGTAGGTCTCGCCCGTGGCGACCGCGCGGCCCTGTTCGTCCAGCCGGGTGCGCTCGACGATCACGCGCTCGACCCGGCCGTCGCCCTCGATCGCGACCGGCTGCGCGAAGAAGTCGAAGACGATCGGCAGCGTCCGGGCATCGTCGCCGGCGCGCGGATGGTCGGCGAAGGCGCGCAGATGCGCCACCGCCTTGCGCGTGCCCGGGTCGAGCACGGCATCCTCGGCCGCGGGGGGCAGGTCGGCGGGATCGACGGTGGGCAGGGCGCGCGACAGATGCGCCAGCTCGCCCAGTTCCTTGGGCGTCATCGCGATCTGGTGCGGCCCGCGCCGTGCCAGGATCGTGATGGCGTCGCTCGCCTGTCCGGTCAGCGCGTCGAGCGCGTGCCCGACGATATCCGATCCGGCGAATTCATCCGCGGTCTTGGCAAGGATGCGCGCGACGTCGAGCGCGACATTGCCCGCGCCCACCACCACCGCGCCCGGCCCGGTCAGCGCCGGCGCCAGCGCGGCGTGATCGGGGTGGCCGTTATACCAGCCGACGAACGCCGCCGACCCGACCACGCCCGGCAGGTCCGCGCCGGGGATGCCGAGCGGGCGGTCCTGCGGCGCGCCGGTCGCAAGGACAACCGCGTCATAGAGGTCGAGCAGCTCGGGAATGGTCACGTCGGTGCCGACGCTGACATGGCCGACGAAGCGGACATTGTCGCTGAGCGCGGTCGCCTCGTAGCGGCGGCTGACCCCCTTGATCGATTGATGGTCGGGCGCGACGCCGGAGCGGATCAGCCCGAACGGCACCGGCATCCGGTCGATGATGTCGACGCGCACCGCATCGCCGAACGCCTTCTGGCAGGCCTCGGCGGTGTAGTAACCCGCCGGCCCGGAGCCGATGACCGCGACGTGACGCATCCTCTCATCTCCTTTTGCCGGCCATCCTAGGCGGTTGGCACGGGGAGGCAAGCGCGGGCTGACCGTGCGGGCAGGGCGGCATGATGGCCACAATCGCGATTTGCGTTGCCGCCATCTCCCTCTACGGACGCGGTCATGTCGGTGCTGGAATGGATCGCGACCCTGTTGGGAATCGCCTGTGTCGCGCTGGCGGCGTGGCGCAGCGTGTGGACCTTTCCGACCGGGATCGCGTCCGTCGCGCTGCTGGGCGTGGTGGTGTTCGAGGCGCGGCTGTATTCCGATGCGTTGCTCCAGCTCTTCTTCGTCGCGGCCAATGTCTATGGCTGGCGCAACTGGGCGAGCACGCGCGCCGCGATGGGCGAGGTGGTGGTCACGCACCTGACGCCCCGCGCGCGCGGGGCGTGGCTCGCCGCGATCGTTGCCGCGGCGGCGCTATGGGGATTGGCGATGCACCGCTTCACCGATGCCTCCTATCCGTGGTGGGATGCCGCGATCGCCGCCGCCAGCGTCGTGGCGCAGCTGCTGATGGCGCAGCGCCGGGTCGAGAACTGGTGGCTGTGGATCGCGGTCGATCTTGCCTCGATCCCGCTCTATCTCGTCAAGGGGCTGATGCTGTTCGCCTTCCTCTACCTCGTCTATCTGGTGATCGCGGTCGCGGGGCTGCTCGCATGGCAGCGTGTAGGGCAGCGTGTAAGGCGGCGCGCGGCATGAGGCTGCGCACGATCTGCCTCCACGGGCCGGAGAGCACCGGCAAGTCGACGATCGCGCCGCGGCTCGCGCGCTATCTGGGAGCGGAGGTGGTCGACGAATACGGCCGCACCTGGGCCGAGGCGAATGGCACCGACATGACCATGGCCGATCTGGTCCATATCGCGCAGGAACATGATGCGAAGGCGCAGGCGGCGGTGGCCCGATCGCACGGCGCGCCGGTGATCCTGGACACCGACCCGCTGATGACGGCGGTATGGGCCGACATGCTGTTCGCACGGCGCGACCCCTGGTTCGACCGGTGGCAGGGGACGGCGGACCTCTACCTGCTGTTCGACATCGACCTGCCGTGGGTGGAGGACGGCACGCGGATGTTCGGCCGCGCGGAGGATCGCCGCCGCTTCTTCGACCGGTCGCGTGCGGAGCTGGACCGCCGCGGCGTCCGCTGGGCAATTGTGAGCGGCGAGGGCGCCTGCCGCTATCGCAGCGCGCTGCGCGCGATCCGGGCGGCGCGCTGACGCCGCCCGGCGCATGTCCTCAGTTGGACGGTGCCAGCTTGGTGTTCAGCACCCAGCCGACATTGTCGTTCTCGTCGGCGACCTCCCACCACAGGCCGTTCTTGTTGCCGGTGGGATAGACGATCGCGCCCACCGGCAGCGTGCGGATCGCCTTGGCCGTCGCCGCCGCGGAGGCGCGCATCGCCACCGGCGCCTGCGCGGTGAAGGTCTTGCTCGGCGCGGCTTGCGCGGTGCCCGCATCGCCCGGGGTCACCAGACCCAGGCTGGTGACCATGCGCGAATAGGCCTGGATGAACGACAGCGTCACGATGCGCCCGATGTCGGTATTGTCGTAGCCGCCGCCGACCGCGCCGCCCACCGCCAGGAAGCCGCCGCCGCCGAAGGTCAGATTGTTCTTCGCGGCATAGCCGTCCTCGGTCGCGATCGTCTCCGTGGTGCGCACGTTGGTGAGCGACAGGACGGTATTGGCCTCCATCTTCTTGCTGCCGATGCCGCCCAGCAGCCCGCCGACGCGACCACCCAGCAGCCCGCCGATCCCGGCCGCGGCGCCGCCGCCGCTGACGTTCGAATTGGCGCCCTGGATCTCCGCGACCAGCACGTAATCGGCCGCCTTGATCTGACCCTGTCCGACGTTGGAGCCGCGCTGGAGACCCAGCCCACCGCCGACGTTGCGTTCCAGCTGTGCCGCTTGCAGCCCCGATCCGCGGTCGACCAGGTTGAAGCAGCCGGAGCGCTGCACCAGCACCTTCAGCAGCTTCGACGGCGGAGCCAGGCTGTACTGGGTCCAGGGCCGGGGATCGTCGCCGTCGACGATCGACAGCGTGCCCAGCTTGCGCACGCAATGCGGCACGTCGGCCGCGGTCTTCTCCTGCAGGCGCTGGCCGCTGGATGCCTTGGCCAGCTTCTGCGCGCCCGCGGGTGCGGCCACGACCAGCCCTGCACCGACCAGCGCGGCGACGACGAAACGTCCGTTCATTGGCATTCCCCCCTGATGTGATCGCGCCGACGCGCCCCCGCGCCGCCGGATCTACCCCATCGGCCCTAGCACCGGCGCGCAGGCTGCGCTAGGCGCGCGGGGATCATGGCCACTCCGCTCGACAAGATCCGCAATTTCTCCATCATCGCGCATATCGACCACGGCAAGTCGACGCTCGCCGACCGGTTGATTCAGGCCACCGGCGGCCTGTCCGACCGCGAGATGAGCGAGCAGGTGCTCGACAATATGGAGATCGAGAAAGAGCGCGGCATCACCATCAAGGCGCAGACGGTGCGCCTCGCCTACAAGGCGAGCGATGGCGAGACCTATACGCTGAACCTGATGGATACGCCCGGCCACGTCGACTTCGCCTACGAAGTGTCGCGGTCGCTGGCGGCGTGCGAGGGCGCGCTGCTGGTGGTCGACGCCGCGCAGGGGGTGGAGGCGCAGACGCTCGCCAACGTCTATCAGTCGATCGAGCACGATCACGAGATCGTGCCCGTCATCAACAAGATCGACCTGCCCGCCGCCGAGCCCGAGAAGGTGCGCGCCGAGATCGAGGACGTGATCGGCATCGATGCGTCGGAGGCCGTGCTGGCGTCGGCCAAGTCCGGGATCGGCATCGCCGACATCCTGGAGGCGATCGTCACGAAGATTCCGTCGCCGAAGGGGGATGCCGACGCACCGCTGAAGGCGATGCTGGTCGACAGCTGGTACGACCCGTATCTGGGCGTCATGATCCTGGTCCGCGTGATGGAGGGTGTGCTCAGGAAGGGCCAGCAGGTCACTTTCATGCAGGCAGGCACCACCCATCTGATCGACCGCGTCGGCTGTTTCCGCCCCAAGATCGAGCAGCTGGCCGATCTGGGGCCGGGCGAGATCGGCTTCATCACCGCGCAGATCAAGGACGTGGCGCAGGCGCGCGTCGGCGATACGCTGACCGATGCGAAGAAGCCCGCGGCGGAGGCGCTGCCGGGGTTCAAGGAAGTGCAGCCGGTGGTGTTCTGCGGGCTGTTTCCGGTCGATGCCAACGATTTCGAGAAGCTGCGTGAGAGCATTTCGAAGCTGCGGCTGAACGATGCCAGCTTCAGTTTCGAGATGGAGACGTCCGCCGCACTGGGCTTCGGCTTCCGCTGCGGGTTCCTGGGGCTGCTGCATCTGGAGATCATCCAGGAGCGGCTGACGCGCGAATACGACCTCGACCTTATCACCACCGCGCCCAGCGTGGTCTATCAGATCGAGCTGACGCACGGCGGCGGGCATATCGAGCTGCACAATCCCGCCGACATGCCCGATCCCAACAAGATCGAGAGCATCGCCGAGCCGTGGATCGAGGCGACGATCTACGTCCCCGACGAATATCTCGGCAGCATCCTGAAGCTGTGTCAGGATCGGCGCGGCATCCAGAAGAACCTGACCTATGTCGGCGGGCGTGCGCAGGCGACCTATGAACTGCCGCTCAACGAGGTGGTGTTCGACTTCTACGACCGGCTGAAGTCGCTGTCGAAGGGCTATGCCAGCTTCGACTATCATCAGGTCGGCTATCGCGAGGGCGATCTCGTCAAGATGAGCATCCTCGTCAACGAGGAGCCGGTCGACGCGCTGTCGATGATCGTCCACCGCGGCACCGCCGAGACGCGCGGGCGCGGCATGTGCGAGCGGTTGAAGGAACTGATCCCCCGCCATCTGTTCAAGATCCCGATCCAGGCCGCGATCGGCGGCAAGGTGATCGCGCGCGAGACGATCAGCGCGATGCGCAAGGACGTGACCGCCAAATGTTATGGCGGCGACGCGACGCGCAAACGCAAGCTGCTGGAGAAGCAGAAGAAGGGGAAGCTGAAGATGCGCGAATACGGCAGCGTCAGCATCCCGCAGGAGGCGTTCATCGCGGCGCTGCGGATGGGCGACGAGGGGTGATCCCCGTCCCGTCACCCCGGCCTTGAGCCGGGGTCCCGCTTGCTTTTCCCACGTTGCGGGAAGAAGCGGGACCCCGGGTCAAGCCCGGGGTGACGTGAAGGCGGTGCTGTTTCACCAGATACCGCCTCCCTGGGTAACCGCATATTGTATCGCGCCGGATACGATGCGAAGACCGCACGATGCGCCTCCTGACCCGCCTGCTGCTTCTTTTCGTCGCCTTCATCCCCGCCGTCGCGAGCGCCCAATCCCGCGCGCCGCTGGTGCTGGCGGCGGCGAGCCTGCAGGAGGCGCTGACCGATGCCGCCGACGACTGGGCGCGCGCCGGGCATCCGCGGCCGGTCCTGTCCTTCGCTGCGTCGTCGGCGCTGGCGCGGCAGATTACTGCCGGGGCGCGGGCCGACCTGTTCGTCTCGGCCGATACCGACTGGATGGACGAGGTCGCACGGCGCGGCATGGTCGCGCGCGGCACGCGGGCGGTGCTGGCGCGCAACCGACTGGTCGTCGTCGCCCGTGCCGGCGGACGCTCGGTGGTGGCGACCCGTGGCGCGGCGCTGGCGCGCGTGCTCGGGGCGGGGCCGCTGGCGATGGCGGACCCGGCTTCCGTCCCCGCGGGCAAATATGGCGAGGCGGCGCTGCGGCACCTGGGGGCGTGGGATGCGATAGCCCCGCGCGTCGTGCGCGCGGAGAACGTCCGCGCCGCGCTGGCGCTGGTGGAGCGAGGGGCGGCACCCTATGGCATCGTCTATGCCACCGATGCGCGCGCCGCGCCGGGCGTGCGCGTGGCGGGCATCTTTCCGCCGCGCAGCCATCCGCCGATCGTCTATCCGATCGCGCGGCTGACCACCGCCGCGACGCCCGAAGCGGAAGCGTTCCGCCGCTTCCTGCTGTCGCGGGGCGGACAGGCGATCCTGCTCCGTCGCGGCTTCGCCAGGCCTTGAGCGACGAGCTTGCCGCGATCGTGCGGCTGACCCTGCTGATCGGCGGCAGCGCGACGCTGGCGACGCTGCCGGTCGCGTTCGGGCTGGCGTGGCTGCTCGCGCGCGGGCGGTTTCCGGGGAAGGTCCTGCTCGACGGCGTGATCCACCTGCCGCTGGTGGTGCCACCCGTCGTCACCGGGTGGCTGCTGCTGCTGGCCTTTGCCCCCGCCGGCCCGATCGGGCGGGTGCTGGAGCAATGGTTCGGCGTTACCGTCCTGTTCCGCTGGACCGGCGCGGCGATCGCCGCCGGCGTCATGGCGCTGCCGCTGATGGTGCGTGCGATCCGTCTGTCGATCGAGGCGGTCGACCGGCGGCTGGAACAGGCCGCGCGGACGCTGGGCGCGGGCGCGTGGCGCACCTTCGCCACCGTCACGCTGCCGCTCGCCGCGCCGGGCGTGGCGGCGGGGGCAGTGCTGGGGTTCGCACGGTCGATCGGCGAGTTCGGCGCGACGATCACCTTCGTCTCCAACGTGCCCGGCGAGACGCAGACGCTGCCGCTGGCCATCTATGCCGCGCTCCAGCGTCCGGGCGGCGAGGCGGAGGTGTGGCGGCTGGCCGGCGTCTCGGTCGCGCTGTCGCTGGTCGCGCTGATCCTCTCGGAGGCGCTGGTGCGGCGCGCGGGAAGGGGCGTGCGTGTCCTTTGATGTCGATGTCGCGCTGCGCCGTGGCGATGCGCAGGTGGCGGCGCGCTTCGTCGCGAGTGACGGGCTGACGGTGCTGACCGGCCCGTCGGGGATCGGCAAGACGACGCTGCTCGACATGATCGCCGGGCTGCTGCGCCCCGATCGCGGGCATGTGCGGGTGGCGGGACGGACGCTGTACGATGCGCGGACCGACCTGCCGCCCGATCACAGGAAGGTCGGCTATGTGTTTCAGGATGCGCGGCTGTTCCCGCATCGGCGGGTGCGCGCGAACCTGCTCTACGGCGCGCGCGACGCGGCCCGGCTCGTCGAGGTGGCGGAGACGCTCGACATCGCGCACCTGCTGGAGCGCTGGCCGCGGACGTTGTCGGGCGGCGAGGCGCGGCGGGTGGCGATCGGGCGCGCACTGCTGAGCGAGCCGGCGTTCCTGCTGCTCGACGAGCCGCTGTCGTCGCTCGATCCGGCGCGGCGCGAGGAGGCGACGCGCGCGATCGAGCGGGGTGCGCGATGGCGAGCGGCTGCCGATCCTGATGGTCACCCACGACCGCGGCGAGGCGGAACGGCTGGGTGATCGGGTGATAGATATTGGCTCGTGACCCCGGACTTGATCCGGGGTGACGAATTACGACAGCGCCCCCTTCAGCCGTACCGCCATGTCCTCCAGCGTCACATGCGCCACGTTCTCCGCCATCTCGTCGGGCGTGCGCAGCAGGTCGGCGATGGCAAGCTGCATCTGCGTGACGTGATCGATGCGTTGCAGGCTCGCCATGTGCCGGCGCAGCGTGTCCTGGTCGCTGCCCAGGTCATAGGCGAGGTCGGCGAGCATGTTCGACGCCTGGACCAGCTCCGCCGCCAGCGCCTGCGCCAGCGCCCGCGGCACCGCCGCCTGCGCGGTCAGGGGGCCGGTGGGCGCGGTCATTTGGCGCAGAGCTTCATGACGCCGGCGGTCAGCGCGTCGGTCGCCACCGGCTGCGACACCATGCCGCGCGCCAGCGTGAACCCGCCGCCCTCCGCCGGGGTGAAGGCATAGCCGCCCGCGGCCGACAGCGCCTTCATCCCGCCAGCGCCGTCCTCGTTCGCGTCCAGCATCAGCACGCCGACCGCGTTGGCGGCAGCCGCCTTCGCGGCGGAGGCGAACAGCAGCGAGATCGACGGCCGCTCGCCCGCCACCGGCTCGCGCGGCAGCAGCCGCAACGTACCGTTCGGCCATTGATCGACCACGACATGCGCGTCCCCCGCGGGAGCGAGGTAGATCGTGCCCTGTTCCAGCTTCATGCCGTCCGCCGCGATCGCCACCTTGGGCGCGACCTGCTCGGCCAGCTTCTCCGACATGCTCTCGACCAGTCCCGCGCCCAGATGCTGTACCACCACGGTCGGCGGGCAGTTGGCGGGGAAGGTCGCGAACATGTCGAACAGCGTCTTGGTGTTCGACGCATCGCCGCCGACCAGCAGCAGACGGCCGTTCCACTCGATCGGCGGATGGCGCGGACCGGCCTTGACCGCTTTCGGCCCCTTCAGCTCCGCCTTCTTCGCCGCCTTCAGCCGCTTCGCCAGCTTCGCGATGATCGCGTCCAGCTCGGCAGGGGCCGCGACGCGCGGCTTGGGGAAGCAGTCGATCGCGCCGAGGCGCAGCGCCTCGATCGATTCGGCCGCGCCGTCCTGCGTCCGGGTCGAGAACATGATGACGGGCATGGGCTTCGTCTCCATGACCTCCGCCAGATATTCCAGCCCGCTCATCCCCGGCATCTCGACGTCGAGCGTCATGACGTCGGGGCGAGCCGAGGCGACCAGCTCGCGCGCTTCGGCCGCGCCGTCCGCCATGCCGACGACCTCGACCCCGGGTATCCGCTCCAGCGCGCCGGAGATCAGCGCCCGCATGGTCAGCGAATCATCGACCACCAATACCTTCGTTCCGGCCATGACAGAGGGAAGCTCCTAGAGGGGTTACGCGAATACTATAGCGATCAGAGTGTTAACGATCAGGCAGCGTCGGCCATCGCGACGCGCTCGACCAGGCGATCCAGCGCCAGCACCAGGATCAGCCGCTGGTCGATCGTGGCCAGCCCGTCGAGGAACTGCGCCGCATCGGCATCGCCCATGTCGGGCAGCGGCTGCATATTGTCGGCCGAGACGGAGACGATGTCGTTGACCGCGTCGACGATGATGCCCTGCAACTGGTCGCCGATGCGCACGACGATGATGACATGGCGTGCGCTCGGCTCCGTCATGCCCCAGCCCAAGCGATAGCGCAGGTCGAGCACCGGCAGCACGACGCCACGCAGGTTGACGACGCCGCGAACATATTCGGGCACGTTGGGCAGCGGGGTCGCGGGCGACCAGGCGCGGATCTCGCGGATCGCCATGATGTCGACGCCCAGATACTGGTCGCCAAGCTGGAAGGTGATGAGCTGGCGCGAGGCGGTGTTGGTGTCCATCGCAGATATCCTCAGTGCAGCACGCGCCGGATCGCGGCGGCGAGCTTTTCGGGGTGGAAGGGCTTGACGATCCAGCCGGTGGCACCGGCGCGGCGGGCACGCTGCTTCTTCTCGTCGCTGCTTTCGGTGGTCAGCACCAGGATCGGCATCGTGCGGTTGCCTTCGTCGCGCAGGTGTTCGATCAGGCCGAACCCGTCCATCCGCGGCATGTTGATGTCGGTGATGAGCAGGTCGGGCTCCTCGCCCGGTTCGAAATCGTTCAGCGTCTCGATCGCGTGAACGCCGTCCTCGGCCTCGACCACATGGTAGCCGAGGTCGGTCAGCGCCGCGCGCAGCAGCATCCGCATGCTGGGCGAGTCGTCGACGGTCATGATCGTCTTGGTCACTGTGCGAGGCTCCCTGGGGCTCTGGGCAATCATTAGAAGAATTCCACGTCGCCGGTGGTTTCCGGCGGCGCGACGGGCACGGGGCGGACCGGACGCTGCACCACCGGCACCGGTGTGTCCGCCACACTCCGGCACCGCGCGAGACCGAGCGCGGCGCGAAACTCGACGCGGCGCGCGCACGTCCCCCCGACGTCCTCGCCGACCAGCGGGATCCGCTCGTCCTGGAGGAAGCGTCGCGCGAACGCGATGTTGGCGCCGCCGATGTCGCGGAACCCGCGATGCATCGAGGCACCACCGAAGATGCGCGCCTTCATGCGATGCCGCACCGCGCCCATCTTCAGCATCTCGTTGATCAGGACTTCCATCGCATACAGGCCGTAGCGCTGCATCGATGCCGGATCGTCGGTATGTCCCTCGGCGAGCAGATAGTGGTTGAGGCCGCCCACGCGCACCACCGGATCGTAGAAGCAGGCCGCGACGCAGCTGCCCAGCACGGTGGTCAGCACCACGTCGTCGGCGCGGCTGACCTTGGTCTCGCCCTGCGCCACCGTCACGCGGCGGAAACCGTCCTGTCGCGTCAGCGCGTTCATGCGCGACACTCCTGCAGCAGGCGGCTTGCGATCTTGCGCAGCGGCAGTTGCTGGACGACCGCGCCGATGCGGTGCGCGACCGCGGGCATGCCATAGACGACGCTGGTCGCCTCGTCCTGACCGATCGTGACCGACCCGGCGTTGCGCATCGCCAGCATCCCTTCCGCGCCGTCGCCGCCCATCCCGGTCAGGATCGCACCGACCGCATCACCGCCCGCGACGCGCGCGACCGAATGGAACAGCTGGTCGACCGACGGCTGGTGTCCGCTGACGCGCGGGCCGGGGACCAGGCGGCACATCCGCTTCGTGCCGCCGCCGGTGATCTCCAGATGGCGATCGCCGCCCGGCGCCAGATAGACCTTGCCCACGCTCAACGGCGCACCGGCGCGCGCCTCCTCGACGCTGGGGCGGCACAGCCGGTTCAACCGCGCCGAGAAGCTGGCGGTGAAGCTTGGCGGCATGTGCTGGACGATGACGGTCGGCGGGCAGTTGGCGGGAAAACCCGACAACAGCTCGATCAATGCCTCGACCCCGCCGGTCGACGAGCCGACCGCGATCATCGCGCCCTCGCGGGGCACGTAATCGTCCTGCTGCGACACCGGCGCACGCACCGGCACCGGCGCCATGCGGTGGCGCGTGGTGGAGGCGGCGCGTACCAGCCCGGGCAGGCGGATCGCCTCGTCCGGGTTGCGCAGCGCCAGCTTGTCGAAACATTCGAACGCGCCCAGCTCCAGCGCGGTGATGCTCGCCTCCGCGCCTTCGGACGTCAGCGTGGACAGCATGACGACCGGGGTCGGGCGCAGCCGCATCAGCCGCTCCAGGAACTCCAGCCCGGACAGGCCGGGCATCTCGATGTCGAGCGTGACGACATCGGGGTCGAGCGCCTTGATCTGCGCGCGCGCCTCGTCCGCGCTGCCCGCGGTGCCGACGATCTCGATGCCTGGATCGTTCGACAGCGTGCGGCGGATCAGCGCCTGCATCGTGACCGAATCGTCGACGATCAGCGTGCGGACCGTCATGCGGCCACCTTCAGATACGCGGTGCGGCCGACGCACTCGAAGCGTTTCCCCACCTCGGGCGCGAGCCGCTCGGAATGGCCGATGTAGAACATCCCCCCTACCTCCAGTCGATCGGCCAGCCGTGCCTGCAGCCGTGCCTTTGTCGGTTCGTCGAAATAGATCATGACGTTGCGGCAGAAGATCGTGTCGAACCGCGTCTTGATCGGCCACTCGCCCAGCAGGTTGAGCGGCAGGAAGGAGATCGCCTCGCGCAGCATCGGATCGACGCTGAGCGCGTCGCCCTGGCCGCGGACCCATGCCTTGTGCAGCGCCGACGGCACGGTGCGCAGCGTCGCCGCGGTGTAGCGGCCCGCACGCGCCGTCTCCAGCACGCTGGGCGAGACGTCGGTGGCGAGCAGCTTCACGTCGCGCTTCAACAGCTTCTGCGCGGCGGCGCGATCGCTGCCCAGCGCCGCCATCAGCCAGGTATAGGGCTCCTCGCCGCTGGAACAGGCCGCGGACCACAGCCGCACGCGCCCGCCCTTGTTCAGCCGCTCGACCAGCCCCGGCCACATCCGCTCGCAGAAATCGTCGAAGTGATGGCTCTCGCGAAAGAAGCTGGTGTGGTTGGTGGTCAGCGCGTCGAAGGCGCGCGCGCGCTCGTCGGTGTCGCGTTCGATCAGCTTGATATAGTCGCCGATGCTCTCCAGCCCGCAGGCGCGCACGCGCGGGGCCAGCCGGCCATAGACCAGCTGCGCCTTGCCGTCGGGCAGCAGGATGCCGAGCTCGTCATAGACCATCTTCGAGATCGCGCGGTGGTCCGCGGGCTCGAACCCGAACTCGCGCGCCGGCGGGCGGGCGGTGATGGCGGCGGCGGCGCTCATGCGGCGTTCGCCAGCTGCGGCAGGCCGCGGATCGGGCGCACGCGACGCGCGGTCAGCGCATCGACGTCGATGATCAGCGCGACGCGCCCGTCGCCCAGGATGGTGGCGCCGGCCAGCCCCTCGATCGCCTGGTAATTGGCCTCCAGGCTCTTCACGACGACCTGGCGCTGGTCCTGGATCGTATCGACCAGCAGCGCGGCCTGGCCGTGCGCGCCCTCGACCACGATCAGCACCGCCTTGCCGGGATCGCGCTCGCCGCCGTTCAGGCTCAGCTGCTCGGCCACCGGATAGATCGGCACATAGGAGCCGCGCACGTCGAGCACCGCGCCGTCCGGGCCGATCGCGGTCACCGCGCGGTCGCTGGGGCGCAGGCTCTCGACGATATGGCTCAGCGGGATGACATAGGTCTGGTCGCCGACGGTCACGATCATGCCGTCCACCACCGCCAGCGTCAGCGGCAGGCTGAGCGAGAAGCTGGAGCCGTGGCCCATGCGCGACTGGATGCCGATGCGCCCGCCCAGCGCCTGGACGTTCTTGCGCACCACGTCCATGCCGACGCCGCGCCCGGAGATGTTGGAAACGGTCGCCGCGGTGGAGAAGCCGGGCGCGAAGATCAGATTGTCGACCTCCTCGTCGCTCAGCATCGCATCGGCGGCGATGATGCCGCGCTCGACCGCCTTGGCGCGGACGCGGGTGCGGTCGATGCCGCGGCCGTCGTCGGCGACCGTGATGACGATCCGGCCCGACTGGTGCGCGGCGGACAGGCGCACCACACCCTCCGCGGACTTGCCGGCGGCGATGCGTTCGTCGGTCGTCTCCAGCCCATGATCGACGGCGTTGCGGATCAGGTGGGTCAGCGGCTCGCCGATGCGCTCGACCACGGTCTTGTCGACCTCGGTCATCTCGCCCTCGATATCCAGGCGGACGCGCTTGCCTGTTTCGCCCTCCAGCTCGCGGATGATGCGCGGCACGCGGCTGAAGACGGTCTTCATCGGCTGCGCGCGGATCGCCATGGTCGATTCCTGCAACTCGCGCGTCAGGTGATCGAGGTCGGTCAGCTCGGGGATGCCGCCCATGTCGTTGCCCGACAGCCGCTGCGCCAGCATCGCCTGGGTGATGACCAGCTCGCCGACCAGATTGACCAGCCGGTCCAGCTTGTCGAGGTCGACGCGGATGGTCTGCGACACCACCGCCGCCGGGGCGGCGGGAGCGGGGGCGGAGGCGGGAACAGGCGCCGGACGCGGCGTGGCGGCTGCCACCGGCGCGACGGGTGCTGCCACCACCGGTGCGGGCGCGGGCGCCGCGACGACGACCGGTGCCGGAGTGGGAGCGGGGGCCGCGACCGGTTCGGGCACCGGGACCGGGGCGGGTGTCGGGACGCCCTGTGTCAGCGTGATCGTGCCGCCGTCGCTGAATTCGAACACCGCGCGGATGTCGTCGGCGTCGAGGGTGCCAGGCAACGCGACATCCCATGCCAGATAGGCGCAGGCCGGATCCATCGCGGCGAGCGCAGGGACCGCGCCGGTATCGCACGCCATGACGCGCCCGCCCATCCGCGCCAGTTCACGCAGCAGCAGCAGCGGCTCGGCCCCATTGTCGAAGGCGTTGGAGGTGGGGCGGAAATGAACGTTCCAGTCGGGCGCGGCGGGGGCGATATCCGTCTCGTCGTCGCCGGCCTCGGTCGGCACCGCGCCGCCCATGTCGTCCAGCAGCGCCATCAGGTCGTCGAAATCGTCCGCGACGCCGGCCGGGGCGGCATCCTCTACCACCGTGGCGACGGGGGCGGGTTCTGCTGCCGGGGCCGCGTCGCCGCTGGCGGCGGCGATCAGCTTCGCCAGCATCGCGGCGTCGTTCGGCGCGCTGCCGCCGTCGCGCGCCGCGGCGACGTGATCGGCCAGCATGTCGAACGCGGCGACGATCACGTCGACCAGCGCCGGGGTCAGCGCCAGCGTGCCGTTGCGCAGCAGGTCGAGCAGCGTCTCATACTGATGGGTATAGGCCTGGAGCCGCTCGTGCCCGAAGGCGCCGGCGCCGCCCTTGATCGAGTGGACCGCACGGAAGATGCCGTTGATCGTCTCCGCATCATAGGCGTCGGCACGGATCGCGGCGAACGATCCTTCCATCCCGGCGAGGCCTTCCTCGCACTCCTGGAAGAAAATCTGCTGAATGGCGTCCAGGTCCATGGTCGGTATCTCCTGTCGCTCAGGCGGCTTCGAGGATGTCGAGCGCGGCCAGCGTCGCGGCCTCGACCAGCGCCGGGCTGGGGCGCTCGATCGCGAAGGCCAGTCCCTGTTCGGTCGCGGTGCGGCGCGCGGCGACCAGCACCTGCAGACATGCCTGGCCGATCTGCTCCACCTCGCTGCCGTCGACGGTCAGCGGGTGCGCATCGTCCACCAGTTTCCTGAGCGACTGGCGCAGCGCCGCCGCTGCATCGGTATCGAGCCGGGTAGAGAGAGCGAAGGCCATCGCGTTCCTGCCGAAAGAGTTCGTCCGCGATCACGCCCGTTGGAGAGTGTCATCGCGCCACCGTCATGACCGGTATCAGCTAAGATGCCGTTAATCGTACCGGTGCGGGACGAGTGGAACCTCCAAAACGGGTAAGGCGGCGGGGGTGCCGCCGCCTTCATCTCGTCATCGTGCGGTCCGACACGTGCCCGCGGCACGTCCCGACCGGGATCTCAGAACGACGACCAGTCTTCCTTGAGCGCGGTATTGCCGGCGATCGCGGCGCGCATCCGGTGCACCGCGGTCGGCGGCGCCGACGCGCGTGCCGCCTCCACCGTGTCGCCCAGCCGGAAGGTGGCGACCCGCTGCGACAGATCCTGTGCCTCGCTGGCCAGGCTGCGCGCGGCGGCGGTGGCTTCCTCCACCATCGCGGCGTTCTGCTGCGTCACGCCGTCCATCTCGGACACGGCGGTATTGACCTGGCGGAGGCTGCCCGCCTGCGCCTCGGCCGCTTCCGCGATGCTGGAGACCAGCGCGCTCACCTCGGTGATTCGCGTCACGATCTGGCCCAGCGCGTCGGCGGTGCGGGTGACGAGGCGGACGCCTTCCTCCACCTGTTCGCCGCTGCCGGTGATCCGCGCCTTGACGTCCTTCGCCGCATCGGCGGAACGCTGCGCCAGCGCACGCACCTCGCTGGCGACCACCGCGAAGCCCTTGCCCGCATCGCCCGCGCGTGCCGCCTCGACGCCCGCGTTCAGCGCCAGCAGGTTGGTCTGGAAGGCGATGCCATCGATCACCGCGATGATCTCGGAGATTTCGCCCGACGACGCCTCGATCCGCCGCATCGCGCCGATCGCATCGCCCACCAGCGTGCCCGATGCCTCGATCTCGGTCCGCATCGTCGCGACCGCCTGGTTGGCGCGCGCGCTCGACGTCGCGGTATCGTCGACGGTGGTGGTGATCTCCTGCATCGCCGCGGCGGTCTGCTCCAGCGTCGCGGCCTGCTGCTCGGTGCGCATCGACAGGTCGCTCGACGCCTGGTTGATCTCGCCAGACGAGGTGGTGATGCGGTCGGCCGCGCCCGTCACCTCGGCCAGCGTGGCGCAGACGCGGGTGCGCATTTCCTCGAAATTGGTCGCGATCTGCGCGTAATCGGCGGGCAGCGCTTCCAGCGGACGACCGAAATCGCCCTGCGCCAGCGCGTCCAGCGCGCGGCTGAGCCGGTCGGTCACGTCGCGGCGCGCGGCCTGTTCGGCGGTGAAATAGGCGGACAGCGCAATTTCCATGTCCATCAGCGCGGTGCGGACCAGCAATGTCGCGGCCGCCTCGCGCCGCGCGAACGGCTGTGCCGGCGACCAGCGCAGCATCTTCGGCAGGATATCGGACAGGACGCGGGCATAGCTGCTGATATACCAGCTGGGCGACAGGCCGATGCGCGCATGGACGTTGCCGATCTGCTGCGCGCGCGCCTCATAGGCGTCGTCGGGCGCCCCCGAGAACAGCTTGCGCCAATGCTCCAGCTGCTTGTCGCGCGCATGGTCCATCGCCTGCGACGATCCGAAGAAGGCGCTGGCCTCGGGCTGGCTGCGGATATGGTCGTAGAGCTTGCGCAGCGCGTGGGGCGCGAAGCGATCGATCGCGCGGCGGATCGTCGGGAACAGCCGGTAATCGGCGACCGAGAAGCCGAAATGCGCCAGTTTCTGCGCAAGAGTCGATGACGTGGACGACACGGTAAGGATCCCCCCTTGAACGTGGACGGGATCGTTAATGCGGCGGCAACGCCGAAAAATGCGTTAATCCGGCAGGGCGAGGGCGGGGTGACCGTTCGCGAAATGGGTCACCCCGCAACGGATCAGAACTCGCTCCAGTCGTCCTGCGCATCGACGCTGACCGCTGTCGCGGTGGCGGCACCCCCGCCGGCGGCACGACGGCGCTGCTGCTGCGCGCGCATCATCGAGCGCCCGGCCGTCGCGGCGCGCGCCTGCAACTCGTGCACCGCACCACCCCCGTTCGGTGCCGGGCGCGCCGCCGCGCCACCGCGCAGCTGGAAGCGGGCGACCTCCGCGGTCAGCGCATCCGCCTCGTCCGCCAGGCTGCGCGCGGCGGCGGTCGCTTCCTCCACCATCGCGGCGTTCTGCTGCGTCACGCCGTCCATCTCGGACACCGCGGTGTTGATCTGCTGAAGCCCGCTGGCCTGCTGCTGCGCGGAGGCCGCGATCGTCGACACCAGGGTGCTGATCTCCGCGATCCGCGCGATGATACGCTCCAGCGCCTTGCCGGTCTCGCTGACCATCTCGACGCCGGTCTGCACCTGGCTGGACGACGACATGATCTTCGCCTTGACGTCCTTGGCGGCATCGGCGGAGCGCTGCGCGAGCGCGCGCACCTCGCTGGCGACGACCGCGAAGCCCTTGCCCGCGTCACCCGCGCGCGCCGCCTCGACGCCGGCGTTCAGCGCCAGCAGATTGGTCTGGAAGGCGATGCCGTCGATGACGCTGATGATCTCCGAAATCTCGTTCGACGACCGCTCGATCCCGTCCATCGCGGCGACCGCACGGCGCACCACGTCGCCCGAATGCTCCGCCTCGCGGCGGGCCTCGCCCACGGCGGCATCGGCGCGCGCGGCGCCGTCTGCCGACTCGCGCACGATCGACGTGATCTCGTCCATCGCGGCGGCGGTCTCTTCCAGGCTCGCGGCCTGCTGCTCGGTGCGCTGCGAGAGTTCGTCGCTGGCCTGGCGGATGTCGCTGGCGCCGCTGTTGATGCCGTTGCTGGCGCTCGACACGCTGCCCAGCGCGCCGCCCACGCTGTCCATCGCGCGATTGTAATTGTCGCGCAGCCGCTCATACTCGGCGGGGAAGGGGTTCTCGATGCGCCAGGTCAGGTCGCGATCGGCGATCCGGCTCAGCCCCTCGCCCAGCGCGCCGACCACCACTTCCTGCGCACGACCGGCGGCGGCGACCTTCTCGGCATTCTCGCGGAAGACCGACATCGCCTTCGTCATACGGCCGACGCAGTCCCGGTGATCGGTGAAGGCGATCGGGCTGGTCAGGTCGCCGGCGGCAAGCCCCTCCATCCGCACCACGGTGGTGACATAGGGATCGCACACGATCTTCTTCGTCGCGAGCGCGACCAGCAGCGTCAGCGCGAACGCCGCACCCGCGATCGCGAGCGGGATGGTGCCCGTCAGCGTGCCGGTCGCCGCCAGCGCGGTGGCGGCCAGCGATGTCGCCGCCAGCGTCGTGTACGTGATCGCCATGACGTCGAACTTCCGCCGAATCGGCGCATGCGCGCGAAACCAGCCAATCATTCTTCTTCCTCCACGAGGACGGCCCACTATCGGCAGCCTGAACCGCGTTGATATGCGTTACCTCCTAATCGGCGGTTAACTCACACCGGTTCGGCGGGAAAACACTACCAAAGTGGGTAGTGTCTCCCGACGATGCGGCGTTCGGGCGTGCCGGGCCGCGATTTGCGCGCCTTGTTCCCTTACCGTATAGCGCTTGATGATTCCGCGCCCCGGCACTGCGTCCACCGCTGCCGGGGCGTTCCGTTTTGAAGAAGGCACATCCATGGCGCGCAGGCGGCAGATCTACGAGGGCAAGGCGAAGATCCTGTACGAAGGGCCGGAGCCGGGCACGCTGATCCAGTATTTCAAGGACGACGCCACCGCCTTCAACGCACAGAAGAAGGGCACGATCAACGGCAAGGGCGTGCTGAACAACCGCATCAGCGAGCATGTCTTCACGCTGCTCGACCATATCGGCGTGCCGACGCACTTCATCCGCCGGCTGAACATGCGCGAACAACTGATCCGCCAGGTCGAGATCGTGCCGATCGAGGTGGTGGTGCGCAACGTTGCCGCGGGATCGCTGTCGAAACGGCTGGGGATCGAGGAAGGCACGAAGCTGCCGCGCACGATCATCGAATATTATTACAAGGACGACGCGCTCGGCGATCCGATGATCTCCGACGAGCATATCGCCGCCTTCGGCTGGGCCAGCCAGGAGGAAATGCACGACATCGCCGATCTGGCGATCCGCGTGAACGACTTCCTCTCCGGGCTGTTCGCGGGCGTCGGCATCCGGCTGGTCGACTTCAAGCTGGAATTTGGCCGTATCTGGGACAATGACTACGGCCGCATCATCCTGGCGGACGAGATCAGCCCGGACGGCTGCCGTTTGTGGGACATGGACACCAACGAGAAGCTGGACAAGGACCGCTTCCGCCAGGACCTGGGCGGCGAGGTCGAGGCGTATCAGGAGGTCGCGCGCCGGCTGGGGTTGTTGCCGGAGGGCGGCGAGACCGCGGTGCTGGACATGGAAAGCCACCGTAAGCGGCGGGGTAAGTAGATTCCCACCTACCCGTCGCCCCAGCGAAAGCTGGGGCCTCCTCGTGATGGGCCGCAGCGCTTCCCGCAAGAGATCCCAGCTTGCGCTGGGATGACGCGAATGGGCAGTGGAGCGTCTCACGTCCGGCGTGACGTTACGTCAAAGGCGCGTCTTCACCATTGCCCTGCCGCCGCTCCCGCGGCATAGCGCGCGGCCATGAAACTGCGCATCCACGTCACGCTCAAGCCCGGCGTCCTCGACCCCCAGGGCAAGGCCATCGAACATGCCCTGTCGGGGCTCGGTTTCGCCGGTGTCGAGGGCGCGCGTGTCGGCAAGCTGATCGAGCTGGACGTCGCGGACGGCACCAGCGACGCGAACGTCGACCAGATGTGCCGCCAGCTGCTCGCCAATACGGTCATCGAGAACTACCGGGTCGAGCGGGCGTGAAGACGGCCGTCATCGTCTTCCCCGGCTCCAATTGCGATCGCGACATCGCGGTCGCGCTGGAGCAGGTGACGGGGACCGCGCCGGCGATGGTGTGGCATCGCGACACCGCGCTGCCCGACGGCATCGGACTGGTCGCGGTGCCGGGCGGCTTTTCCTATGGCGACTATCTGCGCGCCGGCGCGATGGCGGCACGCTCGCCGATCATGGCCGCGGTCGCGGCGGCGGCGGGCCGGGGGCTGCCGGTGCTGGGCGTGTGCAACGGCTTCCAGGTGCTGACCGAGGCGGGGTTGCTGCCCGGCGCGCTGATGCGCAACGCGGGGCTGAACTTCGTGTGCCGCGACGTCGCGCTGACGGTGGAGAATGCCTCCAGCACCTTCACGCGCCTGTACGCCAAGGGTGAGCGCGTCCGTTTTCCCGTCGCGCATCACGACGGCAATTACGTCGCCGATGCCGAGACGCTCGACCGGCTGGAAGGCGAGGGGCGGGTGGCGTTCCGCTATGCCGAACCGGTCAACGGCAGCGCGCGCGACATCGCGGGCGTGCTCAGCGAGGCGGGCAACGTGCTGGGCATGATGCCGCATCCGGAACGCAAGATCGAAGGCGCCCATGGCGGCGACGATGGTCGGCGGATGTTCGAGGGGCTAATGGAGCTGGTGGGGGCGTGAGCTTGGACGCGGTGACGGGCGGCTGCCTGTGCGGCGCGGTCCGTTACACGCTTACCGCAGAGCCTGTCGCTGCGCGGCAATGCTGGTGCCGGCTCTGCCAATATCTCGCGGCCGGAACCGCAACCGCCAATCTGATCGTGTCGCGCGAGGCGCTGGCGCTCTCGGGATTGCTGACCGAATATGTCTCCATTGCCGACAGCGGCAACGTCATGCGACGCCATTTCTGTCCGACCTGCGGTACGCCGATCGGCGGCTTGGCGGACGCGCGCGAACACCTCTATGTCCTGCGCATCGGGACACTCGACGATCCCGATCTCTATCCGCCGCAGTCGACGATCTGGACCGATGCCGCGCCGCGCTGGGCAGTGATCGACCATGACCTGCCGACGTTGCCGGGGCAGCCCCCGGCGCCGGTCACACCCGCGCCCGAAACGGCGTGAAGTCCGTCTCGCGATCGTAAACGTCCAACCCCTCGGCGCGCTTCAGCCCCCCGATCACGACATAGGTCAGCGGGGTCAGCAGCACCTCCCAGCCGACCTTCAGCGCCCATTGCGTGAACAGCACCTGGATCACCAGCGCGTGGGTCCAGCCCTCCGCCCCCCAGAAGGCGAGCGGGTAGAAGATCAGGCTGTCGACCGCCTGTCCCGCGATCGTCGAGCCGATCGTGCGCATCCACAGATGCCGCCCGCCGGTCGCCACCTTCATCCGCGCGAGGACATAGGAATTGACGAACTCGCCCGCCCAGAAGGCGCACATGCTGGCAAAGACGATCCGCGGCACCTGGCCGAAGATCGTCTCATAGGCCGCCTGGTTGGTCCAGTCGGGCGCGGGCGGCAGCGCCACGACGACCCAGGCCATCGCCGCCATGAACACGGTGGCCGCGAACCCGACCCAGATCACGCGCCGCGCGCGGGCATAGCCATAGACTTCGGTCAGCACGTCGCCGATGATATAGCTCACCGGGAAGAACAGGATGCCGGCGCCGAACGGCCATGGCCCGATACCGGGCAGCACGATCTGCGCCACCTTGCCCGCGCCCAGCACGTTCGACAGCAGCAGGATCGCGACGAACGCTGCCATCACAAGATCGTAATAGCGCAGGCGCCCGCCATCGACGGCATCGGCCTCCACCGCCTTGATCGCGGGCGTCGCATGGATCGTGTCGTCCCCCATGCACGCGATCATGCCGCCTGTTTCGCCGCCCCGCAATCCGCGCTAAGCCCCGGCGGCGCGCGCCCGTAGCTCAGTTGGATAGAGCAAGGAGCTTCTACCTCCTTGGTCGGGGGTTCGAATCCCTCCGGGCGCGCCAGCCTCCCCGCAGACGTTCAGGGATAGGCAGCATCGTGCCGTGCCGTCTTACTGCGCGTGGCCTGATAGTTCGGGATGTCGGATGGTTCGGGATCGCTGCTCGAAGCGTCGCTGTTTGCCGGAGTTGCGCCAAGGATGGCGAGCCCGCCCAAGAGCGGTTCATCTCCGTCATCGACGATCCCGTCCTCGTCAGCGGTTCACGTCGACCAAAGTGCGCCCGCGCACTTGTCCGGCGAGGATCTGCGATCCGCGCTCGATCACCCCATCGAGCCCGATCTCCTCGACCATCATCTCCAGCTTCGCGGGGTCGAGATCGGTCGCCAGCCGCGCCCAGGCATCGGTGCGCGCCGTGATCGGCTGCATCACGCTGTCGACCCCCGACAGCGTCACGTTGCGCAGGATGAAGGGATAGAGCGTCGCCGGCAGGTCCACGCCCTGTGCCAGCCTGGTGGCGGCGACGATCCCGCCGTAGCGGATGCCGGCGATCACGTTGACCAACGTGTGGCTGCCCGCGGTGTCGATCGCCGCCGCCCAGCGCTCCGACAGCATCGGTGCGCCCGGCTCCGACAAGGTGGCGCGGTCGATCAGTTCGGCGGCACCCAGCGCCTTCAGATAGTCCGCTTCGTGTGCCCGGCCGGTCGATGCGATCACGCGATAGCCGAGCCGGGCGAGGATCGCGATCGCGACGCTGCCGACCCCTCCGCTCGCACCGGTCACGAGCACGTCGCCGTCGCCGGGCTTCACGCCGTGACGTTCCAGCCGCTGCACACACAGCATCGCGGTATAGCCCGCGGTGCCGATCGCCGCCGCCTGCCGCGTGGAGATCGCGTCGGGCAACCGCACCAGCCAGTCGCTGTCGACGCGCGCGCGCTGCGCCAAGCCGCCCCAGTGGCGCTCGCCCAGGCCGTAGCCGTTGACGACGATGCGATCGCCCGGTTGCCAGCGCGGATCGTCGCTGGCCCGCACCCGCCCTGCGATGTCGATCCCCGGCACCATCGGGAAGTGCGAGATCAGCGGAACGACGCCGGTCATCAGCAGCCCGTCCTTGAAGTTGACGGTGGAATAGTCGACGTCGACCGTCACCGTTCCGGCCGGCAGCGCGGCTTCGTCGACGGTATCGAGACGGGCGGCATGGCGATCGTCGACCTTGTCGACGAGAATGGCCTGGAACATCGAACATGTGCCTTTCGAGGGATGAGAGGATGCGGAAGACGCCGTCGTCGTCCAGCCGACCGACGCCCACCGGGCGGATATGGTCGAGCCAGGCGTCATCGGGACGCCCGGTTTCGAAACAGGTGGATGCGGACATCATGGCATTCGGCCGCGACCTGCTGCGCGATGGTCAGATCGAGCAGTTCCGGCAGCAGGTCGGGCGGTGCGACGATACGGGCCTCTGCTCCGTTCATGCGGCGATATAGCCGCCATCCACGATCAGGCCGCTGCCGGTGATGTAGCTGGCGCTGTCGCTGGCGAGGAACAGGATCGGGTCCGCGATCTCCTCGGGCCGGGCGAGACGGCCGAGCGGGATGTGCGCGACGATCTCCGCGGAATAGGCCTGCGCCTCGTCCTCCGGCATGCTGCCGATCGCATTCGCGACCAGCGGCGTGTCGGTGTAGCCGGGATGGACCGAATTGACGCGGATCGGATAGCCGTGGCTGGCGCAATGCAGTGCGGCATTGATCGTCAGCAGCTTCACCGCACCCTTGGATGCGTTGTACGCCGCAAGCCGCGGCTCGCCCACATTGCCCGCGACCGAGGCGACGTTGACGATCGCACCGCCTCGCGCCTTCATCACCGCGATCGCCGCCTGCGTACCCAGGAACACGCTCTCGACGTTGACCGCGGCGGTCTTGCGCCATTCGTCGAGCGTCTGTTCCTCGATCGTCCCGATGATCGCGATCCCGGCATTGTTCACCAGCACGTCGACTCCGCCGTGCCGCGCCACCACGTCGGCCAGCAGCCGCGGCCAGGCCGCCGCGTCGGTGACGTCCTGATGGACGCCCTCGACCCGGCCACCGTTCCGCTTCACCTCATCGACGAGCGCCGCCAGTTCGTCGTCGAGCACGTCGGTCGCCACGACCACCGATCCCTGGGCGGCGAAGGCGACGACCGTCGCGCGCCCGATCCCGCGGGCGGCGCCGGTGACCACGACGACCTTTTCCTTCAGTCCCTTCATGTCCCGTCCTCCCCGGATCAGAAGCGCAGCGTCGCTTCGACGCCATAGGTGCGCGGCGTCCCGCGATTGAGATAGTCCAGCCCGAACACATTGATGTTGAGGCCATAGGTATAATAGAATTTGTTGGTCAGGTTCTTGCCCCATACGGCGACCGCCCAGTTGGGCGTGTCGTAGGTGATGCGGCCGTTGACCAGCCAATAGGCGGGATTGCCGCACGCGATCGACGCACCCGCCTGCAGGATATTGCTTCCCGCGGCCGGCTTGTCGCACGGCGACTGCCCGTAGTTCTTGAACGGATCGAAGTAATATTTCCCCATGTACGACGTGTCGCCATGGATCAGCAGCTTGGCCTTCCCCGCCTCCAGCGCCGTCCAGTCGAACCCGGCGGAGAAGGTCGTCGACGGTGCATTGGGGAAGGGGTTGCCGTCGATCGGCAACGTGGCACTCGCCGGGTTGGCGGAATCGATGCGATTGCCGCGATATTCGGTGCTCAGCAGCCCCAGCGATGCATCGAAGCGCAGATTGTGCAGCGCCTGGATCGCCAGTTCCGCCTCGCCGCCGTACAGCCGCCCGTCGCCGCTGCGGGTGAAGGTGGTGGGACCGATCACCTGCGTGAACTGCTGGTTCTTGTAGTCGTAGTAGAAGCCGGCGAGGTTCAATGAGCTGCCCCCTTCTGAGTGGTCCATCGACTATGACAGTCTGGACCAGGGAAGGGACGAAGAATGCCTGCGAAGAAGCACAAGCCGGAGGAGATCATCGGCAAGCTGCGTGAGGTGGAGATCGTGCTGGGCCAAGGCGGCACGACCGCCGAAGCGTGCCGGCGGATCGCGGTCAGCGAGCAGACCTACTATCGCTGGCGCAAGGAATATGGTGGCCTGAAGACGGACCAGGCGCGTCGGATGAAGGATCTGGAGAAGGAGAACGCCCGGCTGCGGCGTGCGATTTCGGATCTGACGCTGGACAAGCTCATCCTGCAGGAGGCGGCGAAGGGAAACTTCTGAGCCCCGCGCGGCGCCGGCGCTGCATCGACCAGGTCCGGGAGGTGCTGGACGTGTCCGAGCGGCGGGTATGCCGCGTGCTCGGCCAGCACCGGTCAACGCAGCGCAAAGTGCCGTGCGGGGCAGATGATGAGCAGGCGCTCACCGACGACGTCGTCGCGCTGGCGAAGCAGTACGGGCGCTACGGCTACCGCCGGGTGACCGCGCTGCTGCACGCGGCGGGCTGGTCGGTGAACCACAAGCGGGTCGAGCGGATCTGGCGGCGTGAGGGGCTGAAAGTGCCGCAGCGCCAACCGAAACGCGGCCGGCTGTGGCTCAATGACGGCTCCTGCATCCGGCTTCGACCAGAGTATCCGGGGTGAGCAGCCCCCACCGGGTGGTCCGGCTTGTTAGTTAGTGCATTGTCGTCTCCGCCGCCATTGCCGGGCGTAGGTGGAGCGAAGCGGAACCGGAGGCCGGTAATGGCGGTGTCACCGCTTCCGGGGCCGGCGGGCGGTAGCCCAGGCTGCTGTGCGGCCGGACGGTGTTGTAGTGACGGCGCCACGCCTCGATCAGCACCCTGGCCTCCGCGAGGCTGTAGAAGATCTCGCCATTGAGCAGTTCGTCGCGAAGCGACCCGTTGAAGCTTTCGTTATAGCCGTTCTCCCATGGCGAGCCCGGGGCGATGTAGAGCGTCTTCACGCCGATCTGGCCGAGCCAGGTCTGGACGGCGGTGGCGATGAACTCGCTGCCGTTGTCCGACCTGATGTGCGCTGGCGGACCGCGTTCGACGAACAGGTCGGCCAACGCGGCCAGCACGTCTTCGTGGCGCAGCTGACGTGCCACGACCAGTGCCAGGCACTCGCGACTGGCCTCGTCGATGATGGTCAGGATGCGGAACTTGCGCCCATCGTGGGTACGCTCCTCGACGAAATCATAGGCCCAGACATGCCCCGGATACTCTGGTCGAAGCCGGATGCAGGAGCCGTCATTGAGCCACAGCCGGCCGCGTTTCGGTTGGCGCTGCGGCACTTTCAGCCCCTCACGCCGCCAGATCCGCTCGACCCGCTTGTGGTTCACCGACCAGCCCGCCGCGTGCAGCAGCGCGGTCACCCGGCGGTAGCCGTAGCGCCCGTACTGCTTCGCCAGCGCGACGACGTCGTCGGTGAGCGCCTGCTCATCATCTGCCCCGCACGGCACTTTGCGCTGCGTTGACCGGTGCTGGCCGAGCACGCGGCATACCCGCCGCTCGGACACGTCCAGCACCTCCCGGACCTGGTCGATGCAGCGCCGGCGCCGCGCGGGGCTCAGAAGTTTCCCTTCGCCGCCTCCTGCAGGATGAGCTTGTCCAGCGTCAGATCCGAAATCGCACGCCGCAGCCGGGCGTTCTCCTTCTCCAGATCCTTCATCCGACGCGCCTGGTCCGTCTTCAGGCCACCATATTCCTTGCGCCAGCGATAGTAGGTCTGCTCGCTGACCGCGATCCGCCGGCACGCTTCGGCGGTCGTGCCGCCTTGGCCCAGCACGATCTCCACCTCACGCAGCTTGCCGATGATCTCCTCCGGCTTGTGCTTCTTCGCAGGCATTCTTCGTCCCTTCCCTGGTCCAGACTGTCATAGTCGATGGACCACTCAGAAGGGGGCAGCTCAGACCCGATCGTCGACGCTATAGACGTTGTGACTGCCGCTGCGCGTCGTGCGGGAGAGATTGCCCAGGGCATCATATTCATAGCCGGTCGATGGCGATACCAGGCTGTCGTTCAGGTCGGAAAACAGTCCCTTGCGTTCCCACAGCAGCCGGCCGGAGTCATCGTAGATATAGCCGGACGCCTGCTCACCCGCGACCATCTTGAGCGTCACCTGCCCCAGCGCATTATAGGTGTAGGAGATGACCGCGTCGGTACCCGCCGCGGCCAGCGCGCCGGTATCCGCATTGACGCTCCACGCCGCGACGCCGGTCCGCTTCTCCGTCAGGCGATTGCCGTTGAGGTCGTAGGTGTAGGTGGTCGCCCGATCGTCGGCGGTGGCGCCGACGCTGGGCGGCGTCCACGACACCAGGGTGCCGGTGAACTTCGTGGCGTAGCGAACCTCGCTGAGGGCCAGCCCTTCGGCATTGTAGGTCCAGCGGGTGACATAACCCTCGCCATCCATCGTGGCGATCTTGCGGTTGAGCTTGTCGAACCAGGTCCAGGTGACGACCCCATTGGGATCGGTGACCCTGGTCACGTTGCCGGTGGCGTCATACGCGTATCGGGTGACGAGATTGGCGGTGGTCTGGACGTAATCGGTGCCGTTCCAGCTGCCGCTGGTGATCGCGTTGCCCGACGAGGCCACCACGGTGCTGGAGGTCATCCGGTTGAGATTGTCGAAGACGAAGTCGGTTTGCCGATAGCTGCCCGACGGTGCCGCGGGGGCGGTGCCACCCGGCGTGGAGGGCAGCGTCGCATTGCCCTCGCAAACGCGGGTGGTGACGATGTTGCCGTTCTTGTCGTAGCCGTAGCTGGTATAGACCGCGGTCGAGGGGCCGAGCTGGCGGATCTCGGCGATCTTGCGATCCAGATCGTCGTAATAGGCGAAGGTCTGCGCACCCGCCCGGTCGATCGACTTGATGACGTTGCCGCGAGGGTCGTAGGTGAACTGCTCGATGGGCGCGGTGGTGGATGTCGTCACCATATCGTCCGCGATCACCGTCATGGTGTCGTATGACGTCCTGACAAGCCGGCCCGCGGCGTCATAGGCATAGGATCGGTTGCGCAGCGCCGTGATCGCGCCGCCGTCACTGGTGCTGAAGCCCTCGACCAATGTCCTTAGGTTGCCGCGCAGGTCGTAGGTATATGCCTTGACGTTCTGCGTCCCCGTCGACGTGTTGCCCGCGGCGTCGATGTTGGCGGTCGCGGCGCCGACGCTTTCGCGCGTCACCTTGCCCAGGCGGTTGAACGTGTAGCTGGTCACCGCGCCGAGGCGGTTGGTGACGGTCGTGCGGTCGCCGAGCGCGTTGTAGCCGTAGCTCTCGGTCTGGTTGAGCGCATCGATACTGGCGATGACGCGGCCGGCCTTGTCATAGCTGAACTGCGTCGTCGCGACGGGGCCGGATCCCGCGGGTTCGGTGCCGATCGCCGCAGTGCCGGACACCGGATTCGCCCAGCGCTTCACCGCGACGGTCTGGCCGAACGCATTGTAGGACGTCGTCGTCAGGAAATTCTCGGCGTCGCGCGTGGCGGTGACGCGACCGGCCTGATCGTACCAGCTGTAGCGGGCGGCTCCGGTCGGATCGGTGACCTTCCACGCCTCGCCGAACGCATTATAGTCGTAGGTGCTGACGCTGGCATTGGCGTCGGTGACGGTCTTGACGCGGCCGTTCAGGTCGTAGGTGTAGCTGATGGGCTTCGACCGCGCATCGACGGTGGAGGTGAGGGTGCCGCGACCGTCGTAATTGTAGCCGACCGTTGCCGCTTCGGCGGTTCCGGTGGCGTCGGTCGCCTGAACCACGCGACCGGCACCGTCATAGACGTTGGTGTGCGTCGACTGTTCCTGCGCGGTGCCGCCGGCCGCGCGCGTGCTGCTCGACACCAAGCCGGTCGCGCCGAGATAGGCATATTCGGTGTAGCTGCCGGACGCGTCGTAATCGCGCACGACGCGATCGAGCGCATCGTAGGTCTGGCTGCTGGTATAGCTGGTGCCGGTCGCCGCGGCGGCGACCTGTGCGAAGGTCGTGCTGTTGTCGACCGGGATCGGATTGTCCCAGGCCGTCTGCGATATGCTGCGGCCGCGCGCGTCATAGGCGAATTTCGTGACGTAACCTTCCGCGTCGACGCGATAGGCGAGCTGGTTGCGACCGTTGTACCACATGCGCGTGACGCGATCGGCACTGCCGCCGGTCGAGGCGACCCAGCTGTCCATCGTCGCCTTGCCGGGCAGGCCGGTCGTGTCGCGGGTGGTGGCATAAGCGGTGGTGCGCAGCAGATTGCCGGCGGCATCATAGACATAGGCGGTGACGGCGGTGTCGTTCGCCGCACCGACGGGATCGAGGCGGTAGGCGAGGCGTCCGGCGACGTCGTAGATCGCGTAGCTGATGCGCCGGGGCGTGTCCGCCCCCTGGTTCGCCAGCAGCGCCATGACATTGTCGAACGTATAATCGGACAGCGTCGTCGCCAGCGGCGCCGCATAGACGATGGTGCGGTTGTTCTGGCCGGCGGAATTATAGTCGAAGCGGGTGGTGTTGCCCAATCCGTCGATGGTGAAGCGAACCTGGCCGCGGCCATCATAGACGAGGCGATTGGTGCGATCCTGCGCCGATACCGTGATACCGGCGACGATCGCGTCGAGGCTGGCGGTCGCCGGGTTCGCCGTCGTCGTCGCATTGGCATAGGCGGTGGTCGCGACGAGCTGACCGGCCTGGTCGTAGCTGTTGCGCACCACCCGCTTCTCGCCGTCGATCGTGCCGATGACGCGGCCGTCGCGGTCGTAGAACCAGCGTTTCGTGAGGTCGCCGGCGCTGCTCGTGGGCGTGACGACCGACGTGGGCGGCGCGCTGACGAACCCGGCGACGGTCGCGGCGGCGACCTTGTTGACGTAGCCGGTCGTCATCTGCAGCCGACCGGCGGTGTCGTAGGTGGACATCACCGTCGATCCGTCGCCCGCGATCGTCTGCAGCACGCGGCCTTCATTGTCATAGACGGTCCAGCTCGACACATCCTGTGCGTGCGCCGCTGGCCGGATCGTCGATAGCGCGAGCGTGTTGTTCGGATCGTCGAGCGTCGCGAAATAGCTGCTGGCGATGGTGTTGCGGTAGCTGGTCGTCCCGACCAGCCGGTCGTTGCCGTCATAGCTATATTCGGTGATGCGCCCCGCGCCGTCGATGGTCGCGACATGCCGCCCGGCGCCGTCGTAGAGGTCGTAGATCCGGTCGGCGACGTTGGCGAAGGTAGTGACCCGCGTCCGCCCCAGCCGGTCGACCGCATAGGATGCGGTCGTCGTGACCGCGTCGCTACCGCTCTCGCTTTGCTGGATGAGATCGCCGGCCTTGTTGTAGGTCTTGACGATCGTCTGGCCGTTGCTGGCGGTGATCGTGGTGGTCGTGTTGGCGTCGTCGAAGGTGATCGTCGTCCGGTTGCCCGCGGCATCGACGCTGGCGATCAGGCGACCCAGCCCGTCATAGCCAAACTTGGTGTCCCATTGTCCGCCGACGAAGGTGGAGCGCAGGTCACCGTGCTGGTCGTAAACGTAGCTGACCTCGCCGGTGCCCTGGCTGCTGCTGCCCGCGCCCGTGGTCGCTGCGATGCCGTAGCCGGTCGACTTCGTCCGCGCGAGGCGCGCATCATAGGTATAGTCGACGCGCTGCACCCATCCCTTGTTCGACAGCGACGCCGTCCAGTTGGACATCGTCGTCTCGCTGGGGGTGCCGGCGGTCGTGTACGCCGCTTCGGCATAATGGATCTCGGCCGTCACCGCCCCATAGGCGTCGCGCACATATTCGGTGACGCGCCCCTCGGGGCTGATCGCGAATCGCAGGTCGCCCGCGGCGTTATAGGCGTAACGGATCGTCTGGGCGACGGAGGCGCCGGTGGAGTCGATGCCGTTCCATGTCTCGCTCAACACATGGTTGGTCGCATCGAACGTGCGGCTGGTGACGTTGCCGGCGCGATCGGTGATCGTCTGGGCGAGCCCGTTCGCGGTGAAATTGGCGTAGCTCGTCACCCGTCCCAGCGGATCGGTCGTGCTGGTGACATCGCCGACGCTGTTGTACGCGAATTGCGTCACCTGCTCCGCGGCGCCGCTGTACGCCGGCGGCGCGGTAATCTTGGTCAGGTTGCCGCCGGCGTCATAGTCGAGCCGGGTGACCTGTCCGCTCGCATCCGTGACCGTGGTATAGCCCGTGCCGTAAGCGAGGCCGGTGCTGCGCGTGACCCCCGACGCCACGGTCTGAACGAGCGTGGTGACGCGACCGGAGCCGTCGTACACGACCGACATCGCCGAGCCGTCCGACTGGGTGATGCTGTTCACCCGGTTCCCGGTGTCATAGCCGTAGGTGTTGACGTAGGTCTTGCCGTCCGCGATCGTATTGTCCTGCGGCGAGAGATCGACCGTGACCGTGGTCAGGCGGTTGAGGCCGTCATAGCCGTAGCGCGTGCGCGTCAGGGTATTGGCGGTGCCGCTCGGCAGGTCGGTATAGCCGGTGACGATCTGCGCGATATTGTTGCTCGAACCGATCCAGTCGTAGCGGATCCAGGAGCCGTCGTTGGTGGTGAGCGTGGTCAGGCGCCCGCTGCCGTCATAGGCGAAGGTCATCGCCGTCCCGACATTGTCGGCAACGCTCTTGATCCGGCCCGTAGCGTCGTCGAAATAGCGTTCGACCGAGCGCGTATCGCCATCGGTCCACACCCATTCGCTGCCGCTCTTGACGATCGTGTCGTAAGCGCCGCCGCCGGCCTTGGTGACATAGGCCGAACGGCCCGCGTCCCATGAATAGGCGATGTTGGTGCCGTCCCCCGACACGCGGGTGACGGTGCTGCCGGCGGTGTTCAGCGTGCCGCTGAGGCCATAGACGCGGCGGTCCGTGCTCTGGCGCCATTTGTCGTTATTGTCGTCCGCCAGATAGGTGAGGCTGTTGTAGGTGCGCGCCACCGAGGCGTCCGGGCCGCGACCGACCAGGAATTCGTCCTCCCGCTGGATGAGCAGATTGCCCGACGCCGCATTGACCGAGACGGCGTCGCCGGAGCGCCCCTGGCTCGCATTGCCGAGAAGACCCGCGCCGCCGAGGACCGATCCCGATCCGCGGCCCAGCCCGTATCCCGCGCCCGTGAAAATCGCCACCATGACCGCCACCTGTCCGTATCAAACGGGGCGGAACCCCCCGCCTTGACCAACCATCAGACGGGAAGCGGGGAAGTTTAGGACTTTCGCTCAGTCGGGCGTCGTCGCATCACTGGCGCGGCGGTCCGGCCAGCAGCAGCGCCCGGGCCGTGGCCCAGGCGGGGCTCTCGGGCGCGATCAGTTCGACATGGCCGGTGGCGGGCACGGTGTGGAGCGTCGCCTTGTCACCCATGGCAGTGGCGCGGGCGACATAGTCGGTCGCCATGCGATAGGGGATGATATGATCCTCGCGCCCGTTGACCAGCGCCTGCGGCACGCCGAGCGGCAGCAGCCGCGGCACCGACGTATCGGCATAGGGATCGGTACGGCCGGTGCCGACCAGCCGCGCGACCACCGCGGTGCCGCAGCCATTGTCGGGACTGGCGGCGGTCGCCTCCAGATCGGGTAGCCCGCCCAGGCTGACCACATGATCGATCCGCAACGGGCGCGGGGTGCGCAGCGGGCTGTCCGCCGGCAGCCTCGCGCGCGCCGCCAGCCAGAGCGCGAGATGACCGCCCGCGGAATGCCCCACCGCGGCGACGTGGCGCGTGTCGAGATGATAGCGTTTGGCCGACACCAGCAGCTGGTCCGCCGCGCGCGCGACGTCGTGGAACGTGCCGGGATAGCCGCCGCCGGCGCGATCCACGCCGCGATAGTCGATGTTCCACACCGCGACGCCGTGCCGGCGCAGGTCGTCGGCGATCCAGTCCATCAGGCGGCGGTCGGCGATCTCCGTCTGCCAGCAGCCGCCATGCACCATCACCACCACGTGATGCGGTCCGCGGCCCTTGGGCAGCCACAGGTCGACCTTCTGCATCGGGTCGGTGCCATAGGCGATCGTGGCGTCGGGTTCGGGATGCGGGCGCCTGGTCAGATCGGGCCAGGTCATCAGCGGAGAGGCGGTCATGGTGGCGCAGGATGCGGCGGGGATCAGCGTTGCGGCAAGCGCGATCGCGAGGCGAACAGGAAGCGACGTCATGCCCGATGCCATAAGCATGATGCGATCCGCACCACACCCCCTTAACGAACCCCGTCGCGGCTGGTACGCACGGGGAACATCATGGCCACCGACCTGACCGACTTTCCCGACAACCCGCCCGTGGGCGTGTTCGATGCGCCGTTCGACAGTGCGTTGAGCGAGCGCTACCTCGTCTATGCGCTCTCGACGATCACTGCGCGGTCGCTGCCCGACGTGCGCGACGGGCTGAAGCCGGTGCATCGCCGGCTGCTCTGGGCGATGCGGCTGCTGCGGCTGGATCCGTCGCAGGGCTACAAGAAATGCGCGCGCGTCGTCGGCGACGTGATCGGCAAATATCATCCGCATGGCGACCAGTCGGTCTATGACGCGATGGTGCGGTTGGCGCAGACGTTTTCGCTGCGCTACCCGCTGGTCGACGGGCAGGGCAATTTCGGCAATATCGACGGCGATAATGCCGCCGCCTATCGCTATACCGAGGCACGGCTGACGCAGGTCGCGATCGACCTGATGGACGGGCTGGACGAGGATGCGACCGAGTTCCGCCCCACCTACAATGGCGAGGAGCAGGAGCCGGAGCTGTTTCCGGGCGCCTTCCCCAACCTGCTGGCCAATGGTGCGAGCGGGATCGCGGTCGGCATGGCGACCAGCGTGCCGCCGCACAATGCCGCCGAGCTGCTCGACGCCGCGATCGCGCTGGTGGATGATCCCGCGGCGGACCCGCTCGCCTATGTGAAGGGGCCGGATTTCCCCACCGGCGGGATGGTGGTGGATGCGCCCGCGATCATCCGCGAGGCCTATACGACCGGGCGCGGCGCGTTTCGCGTGCGCGCCGCGATCGAGAAGGTGAGCGAGAAGGGCGGCGGGTGGCACCTGATCGTCAGCGAAATCCCCTATGGCGTCGCCAAGGGGAAGCTGATCGAGCAGCTCGCCGCGCTGATCGAGGACAAGAAGCTCCCCATTCTGGCCGACGTGCGCGACGAATCGGATGAGAAGATCCGCATCGTGCTGGAGCCGCGCAGCCGCACGGTCGATGCCGGCGTGCTGATGGACGGGCTGTTCCGCCTGTCGGACCTCGAAACGCGCGTGCCGCTGAACCTCAACGTGCTCGACAAGGACCGCACGCCGCGCGTCATGTCGCTGCACGAGGCGCTGTCGGCCTGGGTCGCGCACCAGTTCGTGGTGCTGCGCCGCCGTACCGAGCACCGGCTGGGCAAGATCGCGGACCGGCTGGAATTGGTCGGCGGGTACATCATCGCCTTCCTCAATCTCGATCGCGTGATCGAGATCATCCGGACCGAGGACGAACCCAAGGCGGTGATGATCGCCGAGTTCCAGCTGACCGATCGTCAGGCCGAAGCGATCCTCAACATGCGGCTGCGCTCCCTGCGCAAGCTGGAGGAGATGGAGCTGACGCGCGAGCGCGACGCGCTGGAGAAGGAGCAGGCGACGCTGACCGCGCTGCTGGCCTCCGAGCAGAAGCAGCGCACGCGGCTGAAGAAGGATTTCGCCAAAGTCCGCGACCGCTACGGTGCCGAAACCGCGCTGGGCGCGCGGCGCACGCGGATCGAGGAGCGCGCGGCGGCGCGCGACATCCCGCTGGAGGCGATGATCGAGCGCGAGCCGGTCACCGTCATCCTGTCGCAGCGCGGCTGGATCCGCGCGATGAAGGGGCATGTCGATCTTTCAGCGCAGGAAACGCTGAAGTTCAAGGAGGGCGACGGCCCCGCCTTCGCCTTCCACGCGCATACCACCGACAAGCTGTTGCTCGCCGCCGCCAACGGGCGCTTCTATACGCTGGCGGCGGACAAATTGCCGGGCGGGCGCGGGTTCGGCGAGCCGGTGGGCGCGACGATCGATCTGGACGGCGGCACCGGCGTGGTGGCGCTGCTGCGCGCCGGTGCGGCGGACAAGCTGCTGGTCGCGGCGAGCGACGGGCGCGGCTTCATCGTGCCGACCGCGGAGGTGCTGGCGGAAACGCGCAAGGGCAAGACGGTGATGACCCCGCGCACGGGCGCGAAGCTGACCGTCGTGCGCGCGGTCGCGCCGGGCGACGATTATGTCGCGGTGATCGGCGACAATCGCAAGCTGGCGATCTTCCCGCTGGCGGAACTACCCGAGATGACGCGCGGGCAGGGGGTGCAGTTGCAGCGCTATCGCGACGGCGGGCTGGCGGATGCGCGCACGCTGGTGTTCGCAGACGGGCTCAGCTGGGCAATGGGCGGGGGCAGTGGACGCACGCGCGTGGAGGCCGATCTGACGCCGTGGCGCACCGCGCGCGGTGCCGCGGGGCGGATGCCGCCGACCGGTTTCCCGCGCGACAACCGCTTCTAGCCGGGGCGCGATTTCTTACTCCCGGGCGCGCTTCTGTACGAGGTCGAAAAGGTTTGCGTAAGGCGCTCTTAACGCTTGCGCCGTAGAACCGGCCGGGCATGAGGACCGGATCGACAGTACGGGCGGCACGCCCCATGCGACCGATCGTGGTCGCACCGGGGCTGTCCGCCAGCGAGGGGGCGCTCGAACTCATCCCCATTCCGCTGGCGATCGCACGCTGCATTGCCGGTCGGCTGGTGTGGGAAGTCGCCAACCGCCCCTTCGCGCTGGCCGCGCTGGAGGGCGAGGCCGGGCTGGCGGATGCCGCGCTCGCCTTCCTGCGTTCGGGCGAGACGCGGCTGGAGCGTGACTGGCAGGCGGGCGCCGCGGTCGAGCGACGGCATTATCGCGTCGTGTTCAGCCGGATGGTCCACCGCAGCGAACCCACCTGCATGGTGTCTTTCGTGGACCAGACCGCCGAGGTCCGCACCGAGGACACGCTGCGCCGCGAAATGGCGACCGACAGCCTGACCGGCCTGCCCAATCGCGGTGGCTTCACCGATTCGCTGGAGGCGATGATCGCGCAGGGCGCGTGTCGCTGGGCGGTGCTGATGATCGATCTGGAGCGGTTCAGCCGCTTCAACGCCTGCCTCGGGTCGCTGGCGGGCGACGAATTGCTCATTACCGTGGCGCGACGGATCAAGGGCGCGCTGCGCATGCGCGACGTGCTGGCGCGCACCGGCGGTGACGAATTCGGCGTGTTGCTGTCGATCGATCAGGAATCGCAGGAAGCCGACCAGGTCGCGCGTCGCATCCGCGACGTACTGTCGACGCCGTTCCGACTCAGCGACTACGAGATCCGCATCTCCTGCGCGATCGGCATCGCCTTCGGCGACGAATCGGTCGAGGATGCCGAGGACGTGATCCGCCACGCGCAGGTGGCGATGAAGAAGTCGAAATCCTCCAAGGTCGCGGAGGCATATCACATCCACTCGCTCGATTCGGCGCGCGAGGAATTTGCGATGGAAACCGCGCTGCGCCGCGCGATCGAGAACGACCAATTGTCGCTGGTCTTCCAGCCGATCTGTAATCTGGCGACGGGACGGGTGAGCGGGTTCGAGGCGCTGTCGCGCTGGACCGACGAAAGCGGCCGGCGGCACGATCCCGCGCGATTCATCCAGGTGGCCGAGGAATCGGGGCTGATCGTGCCGCTGGGGCGCTGGGCGCTCGACACCGCGACGCGAACGCTGGCGCAATGGGATGCCCGTTTCGGTAATCAGGGGCAGGGCGTGACCGTGGCGGTCAACCTGTCGGCGATCCAGCTCCAGCGCGACAACATCCCGCAGGCGGTGCGTCATGCGCTCGACGCCGCCGATCTGCCGGGCGAGCGACTGAAGCTGGAACTGACCGAAAGCGCGATCATCGCCGATCCCGATCGCGTCACGCGCGTGCTGATGGGGCTGAAGGAACTGGGCGCGTCGATCGCGATGGACGATTTCGGCACCGGCTTCTCCAACCTCGCCTCGCTCCAGCGGCTGCCGATCGACATCCTGAAGATCGACCGCAGCTTCGTCACCGGGCTGTTGCAGGACCGCGACAAGGTGGCGATCGTCCGCGCGATCCTCAGCCTCGCGCAGGCGCTGGGGATGGAGACCGTCGCCGAGGGGATCGAGGCACTCGACGTCGGCCAGACGCTGGCGGCGCTGGGGTGCAACTACGGGCAGGGCTATGCCTATGCCCGGCCGCTCGATGCCGAGGCGGCCTATGCGTTCCTGGTCGAACGCAACAGCTGATCCGCTTCCTCGTCCGCGATTCGTTCCACACGGGCGGCATCGGGGAAACCCTCCGCGATCCAGCGATCCTCGATCCGGCGCAGCGTGCGCGCGACATCCGGCCCCTTGGCGATACCGCGCGCGACCAGCGCGCCGCCGCCGATCGGCAGTGCCGGCGGCGTCCAGCCGAGGATGGGGGCGGGATCCGCACCCGCCAGCAGCAATCGATCGAGCGCCACCATCGCGCCGACGCGATAGGCGAGCGCGCGCGCACCCTCGCCGCCAGCCCCGGCATCCGCCTGCGCCAGCCGCTTGCGGTCGGCGTTGGACAATTTCAGCCGCGCGCCGACCGCCTCCGCGGTGCCCGGCGCGACCAGTGCCGCGAGACGGCGGATCGCGTCCGGTGCCACGCCTGCCGCGGCCTCGCGCGTCGCCAGCGCCGCCAGCCGGGCGACGCCGGCGGCCTCCACCTCCGGCAGGACGGGGCGGAACAGCCCGTTGTCGTGCATCAACCGGACCACCGCGACCGCCTCACGCGCCACCAGCAGCTTGAGCAGTTCCGCCGCGATCCGTTCGCGGCTGAGCGCCATCAGGTCGTTGGCGCGCGCGATGCACGCCGCCAGCCCCTCGGCATCGATCGCCGCGCCGAAGCGCGCATGGAAGCGGAAGAAGCGCAGGATACGCAGGTGATCTTCCGCGATCCGGCGATAGGGATCGCCGATGAAGCGGACGCGCCCCGCGTGCAGGTCGGCCAGTCCGTCGAAATAGTCGAAGACCTCGCCCGTGACCGGATCCGCATAGAGCGCGTTCATCGTGAAATCGCGCCGCGCGGCATCCTCGCGCCATTCGTCGGTGAAGGCGACGATGGCGTGCCGCCCGTCGGTCTCGACGTCGCGGCGCAGCGTGGTGACCTCGACCACCGTGCCCTCGCTCACCGCGGTGACGGTGCCGTGCGCGATGCCGGTCGGGATCGCCTTGATCCCCGCCGCCGCCAGCCGGCGCACGACCTCTTCGGGGCGGTGCGTGGTGGCGATGTCGATGTCGGCGACGTCCAGTTGTAGGAAGGTGTCGCGCACCGCACCGCCGACGTAGCGCGCATGCCCGCCCGCCGCATCCAGCGCCGCCGCCAGCCGCGCCAGCCCCGGACGATCGCGCCACGCCGCCGCGGGCAGCGTCGTCACGCCGCCCATCGCAGCCGCCGCGACAGGTTGACGATCATCCCCGCGGTCGCGCCCCAGATGCGGCGATCCTCCCACAGCATCTCGTAATAGAAGCGTTCCTGCCCCTGCCACATCGCGGAGGCGCGGCGGTGGTTGGCGCTGTCGAGCAGGAAGTCGAGCGGCACCTCGAACACGCTGGCCACCTCCGCCTCGCTGGGGCGCAGCACCAGATCGGGCGGCACGACCCCGACGATCGGTGTGATGCTGAACCCCGTGCCGGTTCGATAGCGGTCCGACGCGCCGATCACCTCCACCGCGGAAGGGGGCAGCGCGATCTCCTCGTCCGCCTCGCGCAGGGCGGCGGCGACCGCATCCTCGCCGGGATCGATCCGCCCACCGGGGAAGGCGACCTGCCCGGCGTGCTTGCGCAGCGTCTCGGTACGCTGGGTCAGGATCACGCCGGGGCGCGCGCGATCGGTGATCGGCACCAGCACCGCGGCGGCGGCCAGCGTTTCGTGGGGGGGAAGGAAGTCGTTGTCGCCGGTCAGCAGCGCGGTTTCGTGCTGCGATACCAGCGCGGCGGCCAGCCGCTCCGCCAGCGTCATTCGGCAGGGGCGAGCGGGAAGAAGGTGCCCGCGCTCCACACCCCCGGCGGCCCGGATGCGGTCGACTCGCCTGCGTCCGCCAGCGCGCGCTCGGCCAGTTCGTAATAGAGCGCGCGCGTCACCAGCGCCTCCAGCCCGCCGCGGACATGGACATAGGGGTGCGGGCCGTCGTCATGCTCCGCGAACCGCAGCGGATGGTCAGCCGAGGCGGTCACCATCTCGCCGGTGTTGAGGCGGAAGGCGAGGGTGGCGTCGCGCCCTTCGCCCTCAACCTTCATCTCCACCGCGACGAAGGGGGCGTCCTCTACCACGATGTCCAGCTTCTCGACCGGGGTGACCAGGACATAGCCGCCATCGGGTTCGCGCCGCAGGATGCGGCTGAACGCGCGCACCATCGCGGCGCGGCCGATCGGCGACCCCTGGTGGAACCAGGTGCCGTCGCGCGCGATCCGCATCTCGCTGTCGCCGCAATGATCGGGGTGCCAGCGCTCGACCGGGGGCAGGCGGTCGCTGTCGGCCAGCCGCGCGATGTCCGCGACGGTCAGCGTGTCGAAATCGGGGGGCGGCGCCATCGGCATGTCCGCCAGTTAGGGAGGCGATGCCGGCAGGTAAAGGGATGGCAGGCCGGGGTCAGGCGGTCGCCGTCACCCGCGGCTCGATCGCCCCCGCGCCTTGTGGCACCGCGGGGCCGCGCGCGAGCAGGCGGTGCCGCTCGACCGGACCGGGCAGGCGCCACAGCGCGGTCGCCTCGCCGGTGAAGCCGAAGAAGCGGCCGTAATATTCCGGATCGCCGATCAGCATCAGCGACAGTCCCTGCGCATCGGCCGCTGCCAGCGTCGCCGCGGTCAGCCGCCGGCCCAGCCCGCCCTGCTGCCGGTCCGGCTCCACCGCGACCGGGCCGACCATCACCAGCGGGACCGTGCGCCCGTCGTCGCCGGCGAAGCGCACCGGCCAGCACTGGATCGTCCCCAGCAGCCGCCGCTCCTCGACCGCGGCGAAGCTGAGCGCGGGGATCGCCACCGTCCCCTCGCGCAGACGATAGGCGGTGCGCGCGTGCCGATCGGGGCCGAAGGCACGGTCGAGCAGCCGCTCCACCGCGTCGTGCGCCACCGTGTCGATCGGCACCAATCCGTCCATTGCATCCCCCGGCGCCCGCGAGCGACCGCGCCGGGGCGCGCGCGCTTTAGGGGCAGCGACCAGGGCTGACAATGGCGCGCGTGCCACGGTTGCCAGCATCGTGCGGCGCGCCTAGCTGGAGGAACCCGCAATCGACCGGAACGACCGTCATGAAATTGTACGATGCCGCCTGGGCGCCCAGCCCGCGGCGGGTGCGCATCTTTCTCGCCGAGAAGCGCATCGACGTGGCGCGCGTCTCCATCGACCTGCGGCGCGGCGAGCATCTGGAGGCGGACTATCTCGCGATCGTCCCGCGCGGGGTGGTGCCCGCCCTGATGCTCGACGATGGCGAGGTGCTGACCGAATCGGTCGCGATCTGTCGCTTCTTCGAGGCGCTGCATCCGGATCCGCCGCTGTTCGGCACGCGCCCGGTGGAGATCGCGCGGGTGGAGGAATGGACGCGTCGCGTCGAGGAAACGGGCTATGCCGCCGCGGTCGAGGCGCTGCGCAACGCCAGCCCCGCCTTCGCCGACCGCGGCCTGCCCGGCGCCGGTCCCGCGATCGCGCAGATCCCCGCGCTGGCGGAGCGCGCCCACACCCGTTGGGCGGGGTTCGTCGACATGCTGGACGCGCGACTCGCGGGCAGCGAGTGGCTGGCGGACGATCGCTATTCCTTTGCCGACATCATGGCGCTGACCACGATCGACTTCGCGCGCGCGGCCAAGCTGACGGTGCCGGACGAGGCGGCGCATCTGCGCCGCTGGCATGCCGCGGCCAGCGCGCGCCCGAGTGCGCAGGCATGAGCGCGGATACGCTGGAGCTGGAGGTCCACGACCTCGTCGTCCAGGTGCTCACCGGCATCTATTCGGAGGAGACGCACCTGCCGCAGCCGCTGCGCATCTCGCTCACGGTGCTGCTGGAGGCGCCCGCGCGGTTCGCGCCGGACACGCCCTTGTCCGCGTCCAAGAATTATCTCGACCTGAAACATGCCGCGACTGCGGCGCTGGCGACCGCGGGGCATTTCACGCTGATCGAGGCGGTGGGCGATCACATCGCCGAGACGCTGTTCCTGCAGGACCGCCGCGTGCGCCGGGTCAAGGTGAAGATCGTCAAGCTCGCCATCGCCGAAGAGGGCGAGGCGATCGGGATCACATTGGTGCGCCACCGCCGCTGACGCTGCCCGCGCTGACACCGTTGCCAGAAAGTGCGGGCGGGACGGCGGCATCTGTCCCGTTTCGGCACGATCCCAGTGCCGCCATGACCACGCCATAATCCTCGCGGGCGACCTGCGCATCCTCGGGCGACAGCGCGGCGGTGCTCCGCTCGGGCAGGGCAGGGGGGAGCGCGCAGGCGAGTCGATACCATAGCAACGTGTCGCGCGCGGGCGCGGCGGCGCTGTCGTCGATGATCTCGCTCAGCGCCACCGACCAGCGCGGCTGCTCGCCCGGGCGGCGCAGGATCGACAAGGCGGCGGGGCGGTCGCCCTCGGTCGTCAGGAAGATCTGCGTCTCGCCTTCGCCGGGCAGCGCGCCGGGGACGTGGAAGGCGTTGCGCACGCCGGTGACGACCGGCGGCGCGTCGGGCGCGGCGGCCTCCTGCGCGATGCGGCGCGCGAGCGATTCGAGCGGCGGGGACCAGCTGCGCTGCGCCTCGGGAGTGACCAGCTGGAGCTGGTCGGGGCGCCCCGCCACGGGGCGGGCGAAGGCGAGCACGCGCTGCTTCTTCAGATTGGGGGTGCGCCCGCGCCAGTCGGGGGGCACGTCGACCAGCCAGCCGACCCGGGCGGGAATCGCGCCGGTGCCGCGTACCAGCGCGATCACGTCGCCCTCGACATAGAAGCGCGTGTGGCCGGGCGCGACCCCGGCAGCTTCAGCGCCCTTGATCCGCGCGGCAGAGCGGATCGTGGCATCCACCACCATCGGGCTTTGCAGCACCAGGTCGGCGACCTCGGCATAGTCCGGCGCGGCGATCGCGGCGGCGGGAACCGCCGGCGCCCGTTGTGCCGAAACGGGAAGCGGCGTGACGGCCAGCAGGGCGGCGGGAAGCAAGCCCCGTGCGGGCAGCGAGAAAAAACGCATCGCGGTCGGAAAGCCGAGTGAGGTCATGGCGGTCGCCTACGTCAACGGTGATGAACGATACAGAAATAAATCTGTCGCTGTTCGATTGTACGTTTGTTGCGCCCGACAAAGCGTTTGCGTCGCCAAAGGGTGCGCGATAGGACTCGCCGGTCTGTGGCCTACCCGATGGGCGCTACGGAAAGGTAAACAACCCGGTCGGGTTTTCGATCCGACCACCCCAAGGGCCGCAGGATGAGGGAGTTTCGTTGCTGAATGGCCTATTCTGACCAGAAGATGAGCGGAGGCAAGATCGGCGCGCTGGTGATCGTCGCGCTGATCCACGTCGCTCTCGGCTATGCCTTCGTGACCGGCCTCGCGACCAACTTCGTCAAGAAGCAGGTCGAGAAGCTGAACACGTTCGACGTGGAAGAGCCGCCGCCCCCGCCGCCCGATGAGCCGCCGCCCCCGCCGCCGGACGTCCCGATGACGCCGCCGCCGGTCGTGTCGCCGCCGCCGATCGTGCAGAACCCGAACCCGCCGCCCGTGGTGATCGCCACGGTGCCGACGCCGCCGCCGGTCTTCGTGCCGTCGCCCGTCGTCGCACCGCCCGCGCCGCCTCCCGCTCCCCCGGCTCCGCCGGTGGTCAGCAAGGCTGCGGGTGCGAAGGGCAACCCGGCCGACTGGATCACGCAGGACGATTATCCGCCCAGCTCGATCCGTGCGGAAGAGGAAGGCACCACCGCGATCACCTGGACCATCAATACCCAGGGTCGCGTCGAAAATTGCCGCGTGACGTCGTCGAGTGGTTCGTCCGCTCTCGACCAGGCAGCCTGCCGGGCGCTCCAGCGCCGGGCGCGCTACTCGCCGGCAGTCGATGCGGCAGGCAATCCGATCGCCACGACGCAGTCGCGCCGCGTGGTCTGGAAGCTGCCGCAGAACTGATCGCTGCGTACCTGAATCGAACGATACGAACCAACTTATCCAGTCAGAGGACTAGACCCTAATGCTCACCACCATTCTCGCCGCAGCGGCGCCGGCCGCGGCCAAGGGCGACAATCCGTATGGCCTGATCCCGGCGCTCCGCGAGGGCGGCCTGATCTCGCAGACCGTGTTCGGGATCCTGGTGCTGATGTCGATCATCAGCTTCTACATCCTGTTCTCGAAGCTGTTCGAGCAGCAGAAGATCATCAACCAGGCGAAGCGCGTCCGCGCCAACTTCTGGAACAGCACCTCGCTGCGCGAAGGCTCGGCGAAGCTGGAGAAGAACTCGGCGTACAAGCAGCTGGTCGACGATGGCCTGGCGGCGCAGGAGCAGCATTCGAAGCTGACCGATCCGGTCGAGGCACATGACTGGCTGCACGGCTCGCTGGCGCGGTCGGAAGCCGCGATCAACTCGAAGCTGGGCGGCGGTCTCGCCTTCCTGGCGACGGTGGGCGCGACCTCGCCGTTCATCGGCCTGTTCGGTACGGTTATCGGCATCTACCGCGCGCTCATCAAGATCGGCGCGGCGGGTCAGGCGTCGATCGACGCGGTCGCCGGTCCGGTCGGTGAGGCGCTCATCATGACCGCGCTCGGCCTGGTCGTCGCCGTTCCGGCGGTGCTGGCCTACAACTGGCTGCAGCGTCGCAACAAGGCGATCGCCGAGGACCTGTCGGCCTTCTCCAACGACGTGCTGGGCTTCCTCGCCTCGAACGGTGCGGTGAAGCCGACGATCGCGGGCGGCGCGGCACCGAAGGCGCCGGTGAAGCCGGCGGCGGCGACCACCACCGCGGGCCAGACGGGCGGCGTCCAGACCCGCTCGTAATCCGGGTCATGCGGGGCGGCCGCGGCGGCCGCCCCGTCGATCACCCTGCCGCCGCTCACGCCCCCACAACGGGGCACGGCGGCGGGACGAAGGAATAGGAAAGCCTGATCCATGGCGATGAGCGTTGGCGGCGACGCCACTGACGAAAAACCGATGTCGGACATCAACACGACGCCCCTCGTGGACGTCATGCTGGTGCTCCTCATCATCTTCCTGATCGCGGTGCCGGTCGTGGTGCAGACGGTGAAGCTGAAGCTGCCGAGCGTGCGCTTCGACCCGACCACGACGAAACCCGAGAACGTCTCGCTCTCGATCAACGCGGCGTCCGACGGCACCTGCCAGGTGTACTGGGGCCTCACCAAGGTGACGCACCAGGAATTGCTGGACCGTGCGGTCGCCAAGCTGAAGACCGAGATCGAGCGCCAGGGCGGCGTGGGCAATCCGGACCTGGAACTGCCCGAGGCGCATGTGCGCGCGGACGTGAACGTACCGTGGCGCTGCGTCGCGGGTGCGATCTACAACATGCAGATGGCAGGCTTCGCCAAGGTCGGCTTCATCTCCGAACCGCCCCCCGGCGAAGACGCGACCCGTCTCTGACGGCCATCTAGGAGTATTCTGACATGGCAATGAGTGCAGGCCGCGACGACGGCGAGCCGATGATGGACATGAACACGACGCCGCTGATCGACGTCATGCTCGTGCTGCTCATCATGTTCATCATCACCATCCCGATCCAGACGCACGCGGTGAAGGTGGACCTGCCGGTCAACGACCCGAACGCGGTGAAGCCGCCGGTCGACCCGATCAAGAACAAGATCGCGATCGACGTGGCGGGGAACGTCACCTGGAACGGTACGCCGGTGAACCCGACGCTGCTGCGCCAGTATCTGGACCAGTCGGCGGCGATGAACCCGGAGCCGGAACTGCAGTTCCAGCCCGATCCGGCGACCCGCTACGAGGTGGTCGACCAGACGCTGGCGGAGATCAAGCGGTCCAACGTGACCAAGCTCGGCTTCGTCGGCAACGAGCAATATTACCGCGACTTCTAAGCCGCGCATCGCCGGCGGGGAACGCCGGCGCTGCGGGTGACGGAAGAACGAACGGGCGGTCTTTCGGGGCCGCCCTTTTTCGTGCCCGCGATGCGCGAGATGTTTCAGTTCGATGACATGTTCGCGCTTGCTCCGATGTCGCAAAAGTGACACCTTCATGTCACAAAACCGTAACCGATGCGTTGGGCGGAGGTTGACGACAGGAGGATGGGATGCGGACGATGATCGCGACGGCGATGGTGGCGGCAGCGGCGATGGTCGCGGTCCCCGCGGCGGCCAAGGATCGTACCGGCTATCGTGCGATCGCCGCCGGCGACTTCGCCCAGGCGCAGGCGACGCTGGCGCAGGAGCGCGCGATCTTCCCCGACCGCCCCGAATTGATGCTGAACCAGGCGGCGGTGTTCGCCCGGACCGGCCGCGCCGCCGAGGCGCGCGTGCTCTACGGCGAGGTGATGGCGCGCCAGCCGGTCGCGCTGGACCTTCCAGACGGCAGCGTCGCCTCGTCGCACACGGTCGCGCAGCGCGGCATGGCACGGCTGGCGGCGACGATGGCATCGCGCTGACCGGTGTGATGGATGGGCAACGACTGTGACGTCGTTGCCTCCGGTTCGCTGTTACGGTGCATGAAGGTCGGTGGTGTCGCGTTCTATTGCGGGCGGCGGGCCATGCCGTCGGGATGCAGGCCGACGTAGCTGCCGAGCCTCGTGAATAGTAAGCAGAGGTGTGCGGCGAAACCCGTGTCTTGGGCGGTGTCGTTCGTCCTCGAATGTGGCGAACGTAATTTCCCGTGACGCATGCCGGTCACGGCTGACCATCGTCTGCCGAACCGGGTGGATCCAGTCTCTAGTTCAGGCGATGCGTGGCGGGGACGGCGTGTCCCCGACTCGGCATGTCGTGATTACAGCCGCGGCAGTGTCACCCCTAGCTGGCCCATATACTTCCCCGCGCGATCCGAATAGCTGACCTCGCAGGGCTCGTTGCCCTGGAGGAACAGGAACTGGCAGGCGCCTTCGTTGGCATAGATTTTGGCGGGGAGCGGGGTGGTGTTGGAGAATTCCAGCGTCACATGTCCTTCCCAGCCGGGTTCCAGCGGGGTGACGTTGACGATGATCCCGCAGCGCGCATAGGTCGACTTGCCCAGGCAGATCACCAGCACGTCGCGCGGCACGCGGAAATATTCGACCGTCCGCGCCAGCGCGAAGCTGTTGGGCGGGATGATGCACACGTCGGTCTTGCGGTCGACGAAGCTGTTGGCGGCGAAATCCTTCGGATCGACCAGCGCATTGTCGACATTGGTGAAGATCTTGAACTCGTCGGCGACGCGTGCGTCATATCCGTAGCTGGACAGGCCGTAGCTGATGCAGCCGTCGCGGCGTTGCGCCTCGACGAACGGCTCGATCATCGCATCGGCACGCGCGCGCTCGCGAATCCAGCGATCGGACAGAATGGACATGGCGGCACCCCCTGGACGTCGCCGCCGCTTTCGCGCGCGACGCGGCGGGGCGCAAGCGTTAGCATGGCGGCATGGCGATCCCGCGTCCGATCCTGTCGCTGATCCACCCGCTGCGGAGTCACGCGATGGCGCTGCTGCGCTGGCGGACGCGCGGGGTGAAGGTGATGGTGTTCGATGCCGCCGGGCGCGTGCTGCTGGTGCGCCACGGCTATGGGCGGAGCGACCTGTTCATGCTGCCCGGTGGGGGCGTGGGGCGCGGCGAGACGCCGCACGATGCCGCGATCCGGGAACTGGCGGAGGAGGTGGCGTGCCGGCTGGAGCAGGTGACGGCGGTCGCCTGCTACGAGTCACGCAGCGAGGGACGGCGCGATACCGTCCACCTCTTCACCGCGCGCACCGCCGACACGCCCATGCCCGATGCGCGCGAGATCATCGAGGCGCGCTTCGTCGCGCCGGAAGCGCTGCCCGATTCCACCTCGGTGGCGACGCGTCGGCGGATCGAGGAGTGGCGCGGGGAACGGGTGCGCTCCACGGCCTGGTAGGCCGTGCGTGATGTCCGCGCAGGCGAAACCGCGGCAAGCGTCCAAATCCCTTCTGTTTCCCGGCGGAGGCCAGGGTCCAGTAACGATCGGCTCGCAAGATGCTGCCACCGCTCGCGACTGGACCCCGGCCTCCGCCGGGGAACAAGGGCATGTTTTGCAGAGGTCTCGCAGTCGGGAACGAGGGAGGAACCCGATGTCGACTGGCTGTTCACCCTAACAGGCAGAGCCGATGATTCGACGCGCGACATACCGGCGCACACATTCGCGCGCTATCGCGGCAGCACGATCATCGCCTCCAGCCCGCCGCCCTCGCGCGCGGCGAGGGTGATGTCGCCGCGCGCCTCGCGCACGATCGCGCGGGCCAGCGCGAGGCCGAGGCCGATCCCGCCGGTATCGCGGTTGCGCGACGTCTCCAGCCGGGTGAAGGGATCGAACACGTCGTCGAGTCGCTCGGTCGGGATGCCCGGGCCGCGATCGGCGACCGTGATCGCCACCGCCCGGTCCAGCGGCGTGACCGACACCTCCGCGCTGCCGGCGTATTTCACCGCATTCTCGATCAGGTTCCGCACCGCGCGCCGGGTCAGCGACGGGCGCAGCCGCATCGTCAGCCGTGCCGTTTCATCGAAGCGCACGTCCGCGCCCAGATCGCGGAAATCCTCCACCACCGCATCGACCAGCGCCGCGACGTCGACGTCGGTCGCGGGCTCGCTCGGCCGTCCCAGCCGCGCGAGCGACAGGATGTCGTCGAGCGTGCGGTTCATCTCGCCGATCGTGTCCGCCATGCGCGCGCGGTCATGCTCGTCCTCGACCGATTCGATCCGCACGCGCAGCGCCGCCAGCGGGGTGCGCAGATCGTGCCCGATCGCGCCGAGCATGCGATCCTTCTCCTCCAGCATCGCACCGACGCGCAGCCGCAGCGCGTTGAACGCGGCGGTGACGTCCTGCACATCAGGCGGCCCGTGCAGCGGCAGAGGCGCCGTAGCATCGCCGGGGGCATAGTCACGCGCCGCGCCGGCCAGCTCGCGCAGCGGGCGCGAGATACGCCGCGCCACCCACAGCACCGGCAGCAGCACGACGCCATAAAGGATCAGCGTCTGCGCCAGCAGCCGCCAGAACAGCCGCACATCGCTGCGCGCCCAGGGCGCGGTCATCACCAGCCAGCGGCCGTCCGGTTGCTGGACCGCGGTGACGATCACCTCATCGACGCCGCGCGCGCGACGGCGGCCGAGTCGCCCGGGCCATTGGTCGATCCGCGCGATCGCGACCTGGACACGGCGCTGCGCCACGCCCTGTTCGTCGAGTTGCGTGGCGAGTTCGGCCGCCAGATCGGGGCGCGCCTGCATCCGTGCGGTGATCGGGCTGACCGACAGCGCGCGGACGCGGCCGTGATCGGGCAGCAGCGGGCGCCCGGCCTGTTCGCGGTCCAGCGCATCCGCGATCCGCACCGCGACCGGACGGGTCGCCTGCGCAACGCGAAAGGCGGCACGATCGCGCAGGATCAGCCCCAGGTTGATCGCCTGCGCGGCGAACAGCGCCAGCGCGACCAGCAGCGCCATCTGCCCCGCCAGGCTGCGCGGCCAGGGCAGGCGACGCGACCTCACAAGCGGGTCACGTCGGTCGACAGCGCATAGCCGCCGCCCCACACCGTCTTGATGATCTCCGGGGTCTTGGGATCGGCCTCGATCTTGCGGCGCAGGCGGCTGACCTGATTGTCGATCGCGCGGTCGAACGCCGCCGCCTCGCGCCCCTGCGTCAGGTCGAGCAGCTGGTCGCGGGTCAGCACCTGTCGCGGCCGCTGCACCAGCGCCAGCAGCAGATTATACTCGCCCGTCGAGAGCGGCACCGACACGCCGCCGCGATCGACCAGCGCGCGCTCGCCCGTCTTCAATACCCAGCCGGCAAAGGCATAGGAGCCGCTGTCGGGCGCATGGTGGCGCACCCCGCCAGGGCCGCTCGCACGGCGCAGCACGGTCTTGATCCGCGCCGCCAGCTCTCGCGGGGAGAAAGGCTTCACGACATAATCGTCCGCGCCCATCTCCAACCCGACGATCCGGTCGGTTTCCTCGCTCTTCGCGGTCAGCAGGATGACGGGGGTGTCGCCATGCGCGCGGATGTGGCGGCACAGCGACAGCCCGTCCTCACCCGGCATCATGATGTCGAGGACGACGAGGTCGATCGCATAGGCCGCCATCCGCGTCCGCGCCGATTCGGCATCCGCCGCCTGCGTCACGCGAAAGCCCTGTCGCGTCAGATAGGCGGCGAGCGGCTCGCGGATCGAGCGTTCGTCGTCGACCAGCAGCAGGTGGGGGATATCGCCCATATCGTCGTGGCTTGGCATAGCTTCGGCCTGTGGTGAAGGGGGCTGTCTTTCGCCGTCATGCCGGGCTTGTCCCGGCATCCAGGGTTCCGCGCACCCAACGATGGCGAGGCGCGCGGAACCCTGGACCCCGGAACAGGTCCGGGGTGACGGTGTGGACGGGGCAGGGTCGGTTGCCCTCGTCTCGCTTACCGTTTCGCGTCAGCCGGGGCCGGCGGCATCGGGGCCATCGGCCCGTCGCCGTTGTGACCCACGCGGCGCGCCCGCATCAGCATCCGCGCGGCTTCGCGCTCCTGCGCGTCGATGCGGCCGTCGTGGTTGGTGTCGATGCGGTCGAAGCGCTTCATCGCACGCTCGCGAAATTGCGCCTGCGTCCATTCGCGATCCTTGCCGCCGCGGTGACCGCGACGCGCCTCGCGCTCGGCGCGGCGCGCGTCGTGGAAGGCGCGACGCTCGTCGGACGAAATCTTGCCGTCGCGATTGGTGTCCATCTCGGCAAAGCGGCGATCGGCCTCCGCCGCGGCGTCCTGCCGCGTGACGATGCGGTCGGCGTCGGGGCGGGGCGGGGGCGGGGTCTGTGCAGCAGCGGCGCCGGAGAGCAACAGCGCGCCCAGAGCGGCGGCGAGGATCGGGGTCTTCATGGCGTGACGGTCCTTCAAAGGGAGCGCGGCGGGTCGGCCCCGCCGCATGACGCCGCTTCTACTGATCGACTGTCGCGGGCATGTGTCGCCGCGCGCCCGCAATTGTCGCGAAACGTATCAGCCGAAGATCGCGACCGACTGCATCTGCTCCGCCACCTTCACGCCGTCCGCATTCCATACCCCCATCACCTGCGAGGAACTGCCCGCGCGCGCATAATCGGCGTCGGACCGCAGCAGCCACCAGCCGTCGGTGGTCGCCGGCTCCGGCCCCAGCACGTTGAGGATCCAGGTGAGCGAGCTCATCGGCACGTTGCGCCCCAGAATGCGCAGCGCCGCGGGCGGCAGGCAGTCGGCCACCGCGACCAGCTCCACCATCGGGTCCAGTCCGTCGCGATCGTTGAGCCGGGTCCAGCGCAGCCACTCGGCGGGCTTCAGGTTCGGCCCCTCGCGACGGTCGAGGAACTCGAACCGCTGGGTGAAGGCGACGTGCGGGTTGCCCAGGAACGTCTTGTCGTCGGGACCGGGCTTGGGAAAGTCCGGGGCGGGCGTGTCCTCGCGGTCGATCTCGCTGTCGATCGCGCGCATGAAGACGAAGGTGGCGCGGGTGCCCAGCCCGTTCTCGCCGACCACATCGGCCTGGATGAAGGCGGCGTTCTTGCCGCGCCGCAGTCGTTCGGTCTTCACCGTGACCGGGCCGGCGAGCGGGCCGACGAAGCTGACCTGCGCGGAGCGCAAGGGCGGCAGGTCCGGCTCCGACTGCATCGCGGCGTGGAGCGCGATCGCGGCGGACAGGCCGCCATAGGAGGTGCGGCCCTGCAACCAGTCGTCGGGGATATGGCCCGTCCAGCCGGCGCCGTCCGGCTGCCGGGTCATCGCGTCGAGGATTTGCTTCAGGCTGGTGGTCATCTTGGCCCCTTCGATCTGATCGTCACCCCGGACTGAGCCGGGATCCCGCTTTTCTGCGCGGGTGGAGAGTAAGCGGGACCCCGGCTCAAGGCCGGGGTGACGGGAGTTACGCGAACTCCCCCGCAGCCAGCCGGTCGCGCAGCTCGCGTTTCAGCACCTTGCCGATCGCGCTGCGCGGCAGCTCGTCCGCGACGTAGAGCGCGGCGAGCCGCTGCGTCTTGCCCAGTTTCGCGTTCGTTTCGGCGCGGATCGCCTCCGCCTCCGCCGCGGCGCCGGGGCGGGGGACGTAGAAGCCGACCGGCGTCTCGCCCCATTCCTCGCTTGCCACGCCGACGACGGTGCAATCCGCGACATCGGGGTGCTGAGCGAGCACCGCCTCCAGATCGGACGGGTAGATGTTGAACCCGCCCGAGATGATCATGTCCTTCTTGCGATCCATCAGGATCAGGAAGCCATCCTCGTCGAAGCGGCCGACATCGCCGTGGCGGATGAAGCGCTCGCCCTCGGGCGAATGCCACGTCGCGTCCGCGGTCGCCTGCGCCCGGCCGTGATAGCCGTTCATCATCGCCGCCGAGCGGCCGACGATCTCGCCCGTTTCGCCCGGCGCCACCTCCTTGCCGTCGTCGTCGATCAGGCGGATGTCGTGGTCCGGCAGCGGCCGGCCGACGGTGTGAAGCTTGTCGGGAAACTCGGTGGCGTTGAGCGCGCAGCTGCCGCCGCCCTCGGTCATGCCGTAATATTCGACCAGCAGCCCGGGCCAGCGCGCGACCACGTCCGCCTTCAAGGCGGCCTTGAACGGCGCGGAGGTGCAGGTCTTGAAGCGAAACGCCGACAGGTCGAAGCGGTCGAAGTCGGGCAGTGCCATGATGCGCTGATATTGGACCGGGACCAGCATGGTGTGGGTGGCGCGATATCGCTCCGCCAGCTCCAGATAGCGGTGCGCGTCGAACTTCTTCATCAGCACCACCGCGCCGCCCCAGGCGAGCGTCGGCAGGAAGCTGACCAACGTCGTGTTCGAATAGAGCGGGGTCGCCAACAGCGTCACCGCGGTGTCGAACCCGGCGGCCGTATTGCGCGACAGATGCTGCCAGCGCATCTGGTGGCTCTGGACGATGCCCTTGGGCACGCCGGTGGTGCCCGACGAATAGATGATGTTGAACCCGTCCTCGGGCGCGATCTCGACCGGGGCGGGCGTGGCGCCGTCGGGCGCGAGCCACGCCTCCAGTTCCTCCAGCATGACGACACGCGCCGCGATCGTCTGTCCGCGCAGCGCCTCGGCATTGGCGGCGTCGAGGAAGACGATATCGGCGCCGCTGTCCGCGATCATCCCGGCGATCTGCTCCGGGGTGGCGGACGGCTGGATCGGCGCGGCGATCGAGCCGGCGCGCAGCGTGCCCAGGAACGTTACCGCCTGCGCCACGCAGGGATAGGACACCGACGCCACCGCCTGCCGCTGGCGCGTGCCGTCACGTTGCAGCGCCGCTGCGACGCGATCCATCAGGCGGTCGAGCGTGCGGTAATCCACCCGCGTGTCGTCATCCGCGATCGCCAGCGCGTCCGGTGCGCGGCGGGCATGGGCGCGGATGAGGTCCGGCAGCGTCCCGAACGGATCGCTGGGGTGGGGTGAGGGGGCGGTCGTCATGGCGGCTACGGCTAGGCGAAGCGGATCGCGAATGCCATACGCGATCTTCGAAAAGGTGAAACGGGAGAGCGTGGCGATGAAGGATGCGGTGGCGATCGTGACGGGAGGCGGCACCGGCATCGGCGCCGCGGTGGTGCGCCGGCTGGCCGCGCGGGGCGTGCGCTGCGTCATCAACTATGCCTCCAGCCGCGACGATGCGGAGGCGCTGGCGGCGGAGGTCGGCAACGGCGCGATCGCGGTGCAGGCGGACATTGCGGAGGATGCGCAATGCCGCGCGCTGGCGCAGGCGGCGGTCGACGCGTTCGGGCGCATCGACTTCCTGGTCAACAACGCCGGTCGCACGAAATTCGCCGCGCACGAGGATCTGGACGCACTGGAGGCCGAGGATTTCGTCCACATCTATCGCCTGAACACGATCGCGCCGTTCCAGATGATCCGCGCCTGTGCCCCGCACCTGCGGCAGAGCGACATGGGCGCGGTGGTCAACGTCGCCAGCGTGGCGGGCGTGTTCGGGATCGGCTCGTCGGTCGCCTATGCCGCGTCGAAGGGCGCGCTCCTCACCATGACGAAGAGCCTGGCGCGCGTGCTGGCGCCCGCGATCCGGGTGAATGCGGTGGCGCCGGGCTATGTCGGCACCGGCTGGTTCGAGAAACGGCTGGGCGAGGAGGGGTTCGCGAAGCTGAACGCGAAGATCGCGGGCGCGACGCCGATGGCGATGGCGGCGGGGCCGGACGAGATCGCCGGGCCGATCGAGATGCTGCTCGACCCCGCCAGTCGCGTGATGACGGGCGAGGTGCTGTTGCTGGACGCCGGCGCCCACCTCGACATCGGCCTCAGCCGCCGCCCGGGCCGGGAGGGGTGAGCGACACCTCCCTCTCCACTGCGGGGAGAGGGCCGGGGTGAGGGGTTGTGAGGGAAGGCGTCATAGCAACAACGCGGATCGTGCGCGGCCGCCCCTCACCCAACCCTCTCCCCGCGGGGGAGAGGGCTACACGCCCGCGTGCCGATCGCCCCTTCACCGGCATCGACAGCCCCTACGAGGCGCCGGGCTACCCGTCCGCGCCCTGATCGCCCGCATCCCGCAACACCGGCACCAGCAGCGCGACGATCACCGCCGCGGCTGCCATCAGCGCGCCTGCGATCGCGAAGGCGAGACCGTCCACCCCGCGCGCCGCGCCCCAGGCCAGCGACTGCGACGCCAGCAGCGGGCCGACGATCGCCGCGATCGAGTTCATGCTGCCCAGTCCGCCCTGCAACGCGCCCTGCCGTGTCGCATCGACCAGCCGCGTCAGTAGCCCCTGCATCGCCGGCCACGCCAGCGCGCCGAACGCGCCGACCAGGAAGAAGGCATAGACCTGCCACCCCTGCGTGACGAAGGCATAGGCGATCAGCGTCGCCGCGCCGCAGGTCAGCCCGATGACCGCGGTGGCGCGCTCACCCAGCCGCTGGACGGTCCGCGCGGTCAGGAACACCTGCACCAGCAGCTGGAGCAGCCCGACCCAGGCGAGGCTGAACCCGATCTCGCGCGCGGACCATTGGAAGCGGATCGTCGCCCAGAAGCTCCAGACGGTGGGATAGACCACGCCCGCCACCTGCCACAGGAACCACGCGACCAGCAGCGTGCCGGCATTGCCCGCGGCGAACAGCGGCTTGAACGCGCCGATCACATGCGCATCGCGCCAGCGGAAGGCGCGGCGGTTCTCCGGCTTCAGTGTCTCGGGCAGGAAGAGCATCATCGCCAGCGCGTTGCACGCCGCCAGCCCGGCCGCGACCGCGAACGGCGCGCGCGATCCCCAGCCGGAGACCAGTCCGCCGATCGCCGGCCCGACGATGAAGCCGATGCCGAACGCCGCGCCCAGCAGGCCGAAGCTGGCCGCGCGCCGCTCAGGCGGGGTGACATCCGCGATCACCGCGCCGGCGGGGCCGAAGCTGGCGCCCGCCACGCCCGCGACGATGCGGCCCAGGAACAGCCAGGCGAGCGTCGGCGCCCACGCCATCAGCGCATAGTCGATCGCATAGGCCACCATCGCGACGATCAGCACCGCGCGCCGCCCGAAGCGATCGCCCAGATTGCCGAGCACCGGCCCGGCGAAGAATTGCGCGACCGCGAAGGCGGCGAGCATCCAGCCGGCGATCCGCGTGGCCGCGGGCAGGTTCGGCGCGCCGAGCTGGACGATCAGCCCCGGCAGCACCGGCATGACGATCCCGAAGCCGATGACGTCGACGACGACCGCGGCCAGCACGATCGGCACCGCGCGATGATCGAACCGCATGGTCTTCCCCTTTCGCGCCATCCTAGCCGCTGGGCGCGCGCTTGTCCCTTTGCATCGCGTGACAAGTGTGCGATGACACAACGGCATACCCGATCTTCGGAAATCATCTTACGCGGAGAAAAGCGCATGGCGACCGCCGCCGCCGATACTGATCATCCCTTCCGTCAGGAGGCCCGTGCGTGGCTGGAGGCGAACTTCGATCCCTCGCTGCGCGGCAAGGACAATGCCATGTCCGCGGTCGACGGCCCGACCGAGGAGACGCCCGAGCAGAAGAAGTGGCGCACGGCGATGGGGGACAAGGGCTGGGGCGTGCCGACCTGGCCGAAGGAACTCGGCGGCGGCGGGCTGGACCGCGCGGAGGCGCGCATCCTGCAAGAGGAAATGGCGCGGATCGGCGCGTGGAACCCGATCGGCGGGATGGGCGTGATGATGTTCGGCCCGACGCTGCTGGAATATGGCAATGACGAGCAGAAGAAGCAGCATATTCCCGGCATCGTCCGCGGTGAGGTGCGCTGGTGCCAGGGCTATTCGGAGCCGGGCGCGGGGTCCGACCTCGCCTCGCTGCAGACCTTCGCGGAGGATAAGGGCGACCATTACCTCGTCAACGGGCAGAAGACCTGGACCAGCGGCGGGCAATGGGCGGACAAATGCTTCGCGCTGGTCCGCACCGACAAGTCGCAGAAGCATGCCGGAATCAGCTTCCTGCTGATCGACATGACGTCGGAGGGCGTGGAGACGCGCCCGATCCGCCTGATCAGCGGGCAATCGCCGTTTTGCGAGACGTTCTTCACCAATGTGAAGGTGCCCAAGGAAAATCTGGTCGGGCGCGAGGGGCAGGGCTGGGAGATCGGCACCCGCCTGCTCCAGCACGAGCGCAACTCGCTGTCGGGCGGCGGCGGGTCGGCCGGGCGGATGAATGCCGGGACCAGCGTGCCGGAGATCGCGAAAAAGTATCGCGGCACCGATGGCGAGGGCCGGATCGCCGACGCCGACCTGCGCACGCGGATCATCAAGCACGAGATGGACCAGCGCGCCTTTGCGCTGACGCTGCGCCGTGCCGCGCTGGAGGCGAAGGGCAATGCCGGGCCGTCGACCGCGACCAGCATCATGAAGAACGTCGGCGCGCGCATCACGCAGGATCGCGCGGAACTGAACATCGAGATCATGGGGATGCAGGGGCTCGGCTGGGACGGCGAGGGCTTCAGCGAGGCGGAACTGGCACAGACCCGCAGCTGGCTGTGGGGCAAGGCGGTGTCGATCTACGGCGGTTCGACCGAGATCCAGAACAACGTCATCGCCAAGCGCATCCTGGGGATGCTGGACCACCAGTAACGATATGGCGGCTAGGCGCGGCGGCGATGGACCGCCGCGTCAGGAGAGGGCCGGGTCGAGGAGGGGCATGTTCCCCTCCTCCCCGGTGTACCTGCGGGACGAAGAGGGACGATCATGGCGGTATTGAACGACGAACAGGTGATGCTGCGCGACATGGCGCGCGAATGGGCCGACAACGAGAGCCCGGTCACCGCCTTTCGCAAGCTGCGCGCCGCGGCGCCGGCGGAGGGCTTCGATCGCGACGCATGGGGCGCGATCGGGCAGATGGGCTGGGCCGGGGTGGTCATTCCGGAGGAATTCGGCGGATCGGCGTTCGGCTATCTGTCACTGGGGCTGGTGGTCGAGCAGCTGGGACGCAACCTGTCCGCCTCGCCGCTGTCGTCCACCGCGGTGGCGGCGAGCGCGATCGTGATGGGCGAGTCCGACAAGGCCAAGTCCGACTGGCTGGCGAAGCTGGCCTCGGGAGAGGCGATCGCGACGCTGGCGATCGACGAGGGGCCGAACCACGACCGCACTTTCTCCGGATCGAAGGCGGGCAACGGCAAGCTGACCGGCACCAAGCCGTTCGTCGCCGAGGGCGATGCCGCCGATGTCTTCGTCGTGGCGGCGGAGGACGGCCTGTATCTGGTCGCCAAGGGCGAGGGCGTGACCGTCAGCCATCGCGCGATGGCGGACGAGCGCAGCCACGCGCATGTCGCGTTCCAGGACGCGCCGGCCGAGAAGCTGGGCGGGCCGGAGCTGACCGCCGCGATCCTCGACCGGGCGGCGGCGATCACCTGCGCCGAGATGCTGGGGATGGCGGAGAGCGCGTTCGCGCAGACCAACGACTATCTGAAGCAGCGCGTCCAGTTCGGGCAGCTGCTGTCGACCTTCCAGGCGCTCCAGCATCGCATGGCCAAGCAGTTCACCGAATTGCAGCTGATGCGTTCCGCGGTGGAGGGCGCGCTGGAGGCGATCGACGCCGGGCGCTCCGACGTCGATCAGGCGGTGAGCCTCGCCAAGGCGACCGCGGGCGAGACGCTGCGCCTGGTCAGCCGCGAGATGGTGCAGCTGCACGGCGGCGTCGGGATGACCGACGAATATGACGCCGGGCTGTATCTGAAGCGGTCGGCGGTGCTGGAGGTGATGTGGGGCAATACGTCATGGCATCGCGACCGGTTCGCGCGGCTGAACGGCTATTGAGGCGATGGTCGCGCCGGGCCTGACGCGGCACGCCAAAACCCTTCACCGTCATGCCGGACTTGTTCCGGCATCCAATGTGCCGCGTATTCACAAGCCGTTGATGTCGCGGACCGGTGGACCCCGAAACAGGTCGGTGCTTGTCCCCTTTGAACAAGCATTTTTCCTGCCACCCCGGCGAAGGCCGGGGTCCAGTCGGGAAGGTCGCGGTGACGACGCACAGCGCTCGCCTACCCCTGTCCCCCGACTGGATCCCGGCCTTCGCCGGGGTGGCGTACTTGTCTGAAGCGGATAAGCAACGAACAAGTCCGGGGTGACGGTTTTTTTGAGACGGGCGAAGCGACTTTTGCAAAGGTCCCGCTTCGCCGGGGAGCATGCAAAGGTCTCGATCAAACCCGGCGTGACGATGGTGCATTCTGCGGCGTCGCTCCGACAACCGGGGCGGCGCCGTTGCTGCGTTTGCTTCAGATCAATCGTCCGTGACATAGAAAGCACGGTTTGGTCCGCGAAGCGGATTATATCAGCCTTTCTGACTTGCAATCCCGCCGCCTGCATAGTCTCATCGAAGCTGCGGTACGGACGGAGCCAAAAGTCTGGCCGCAGGGGAGAGCGATGACCAGATCCATGCTGATGACCGCGTGCGCCGCGGCCTGCTTCATCATCAATGGCGGTGCCCAGGCACAGGCCACGACGGATGCCAACACCACGCAAACGACGCCCACGGGCCAGACGCCGGGCGCGGCTGCCGACCTCGATACGTCCGACATCGTCGTCACCGCACAGGGCCGTGCGCAGGCGCTGGCGGACGTGCCGGTCGCCATCTCTGCGGTCAATTCGGAGAGCCTGGCGCTGTCGGGCGCCAACGACATCCGCCAGCTGAACCAGCTCGCGCCGTCGCTGCTGGTGTCCTCGACCGGCTCGGAAGCCAATGGCTCGCCGCGTATCCGCGGCATCGGCACGGTCGGCGACAATCCGGGGCTGGAAAGCTCGGTCGTCGTCTTCATCGACGGCGTGTATCGCTCGCGTTCGGGCATCGGCCTCAACGAACTGGGCGAGATCGACCGGATCGAGGTGCTGCGCGGACCGCAGGGCACGCTGGGCGGGCGCAATTCGTCCGCGGGTCTCATCAGCATCGTCAGCAAGAAGCCCAGCTTCACCTTCGGCGGCACCGCCGAGGCGACCTATGGCAATTACGATTTCGTGCGGCTGGCGGGCAGCATCACCGGGCCGATCAGCGAGAAGCTCGCCGCGCGGCTGGACGGCGTGTACGTGAAGCGCGACGGCTTCTACTACGATCGCGCCAACGACACGACGATCAACGATCGCGATCGCTATTTCGTGCGCGGGCAATTGCTGTTCGAGCCGACCACCGATTTCAGCGTCCGGCTGATCGGCGATTACAGCAAGCGCGACGAAAAGTGCTGCGCCGCGGTCTATATCGACAATTCGGTCAATCCGTTCATCGGCAACCTCAACAATCCGGCGACCCCGTTCCTGCAACCCGGCGCCACGCCGGCGCGCACCAATGACAGCGGCAACAACATCATCAACGTGCTGCGCGATCTGGGCCAGGACCTGAATGCGTTCAACCGCGGGTTCAGCCGCGACGTGTCGGTGACGCGCGGCCGCACGTTCCAGGGGCATACGCAGGACTGGGGCGTGTCGGGGCAGATCGACTGGCGTGTGGGCGGCGTCAACGTCACTTCGATCACCGCCTATCGCGATTATTACAACGAGCAGGCCGGCGACGTCGATTACGGCTCGGTCGACATCCTCTACACCGCCGACGACGGCAATGCGCGCCGCCAGTTCCGCACCTTCACGCAGGAGCTGCGGTTGCAGGGCAGCCTGTTCGACGACAAGCTCGACTGGCTGATCGGCGGCTTCTATGCCGACGAGAAGTTCCGCGGGCGCAGCAACCTGCGCTTCGGCACGCAATATGGCCGCTTCGCCACCTGCCGTGTGGTGTCGGGCGGCGCCTTCTCCGCCTTCTACGATCCGGCGAGCGCCGGGTGCCTCACCGCCACCGGGCTGGCGGCGCTGCGCGGTGCGGCGGGGGCGGACGTGGCCAACGGCTTCCTGACGCTCGACGGGCTCAACGATCGCGGATCGACCGTCGACCGCTATAACCAGAACAGCCGCAGCTGGGCGCTGTTCACGCACAACATCATTCACCTGCTGCCGACCGTCGACCTGACGCTGGGCGTGCGCTACACCAACGAGCGCAAACGGTTCTTCGCCACGTTCGGCAACGACAATACCGCATGCACCACGCTGCAATCGACGCTGACCGATGACCTGACCAGCGCCAATGCGACCGCGCGGGCGCTGGCCGCGGGGCTGATCGGGCTGGGGTGTCAGGGCAATTCGACCGCGGAGCTGAACGGCGTCAGCATCTCCGACGTGCGGCGCGAGGACAAGTTCACCGGCACCGCGATCCTGTCGTGGAAGCCGATCGACGACCTGCTGGTCTATGGCAGCTTCTCGCGCGGCTACAAGGCGGGCGGGTTCAACTTCGATCGCTCCGCGCTGAAGGCGCCGATCCAGCTCAATGCCGCGGGCCAGCCGACCACCACCTTCGCCGCGCTGGGCGGCGCGCAGGCGCTGGTCCGCAACCTGCAGTTCGATCCGGAGACGGTGAACGCGTTCGAGATCGGCGCGAAATATTCGACCGGGCCGTTCAGCCTGTCGGTCGCCGGGTTCCGGCAGGAGTTCAGCAGCTTCCAGCTGAACACCTTCGACGGCACCGTCTTTCTGGTGCAGAACATCAACGGCTGCGAAGCCGGGCTGGGCGCGGGCGACCGCGACCAGAGCACCTTCCCCAGCGCGCCCAACTATAATGCGGCCGCCGCCGCGACCGCCCGCTGCGCCACCGACAAGGTCGGCTATGGCGTGATCTCGCAGGGGTTCGAGGCGGAGGCGTCGCTGGTGCCGGTGCGCGACGTGCGCGTGTCTTGGGGCCTGACCTATGCGTCGACCAAATACCGCCAGAACCTGGTCGGCAACGGCAACGGCGATCCGCTGAGCCCGGCGCTGCGCAAGCTGCCCGGCGACAATCTGTCCAACGCGCCCGAACTGGTGGTGACCGGGTCGGCGGCATGGACGCCGGCGATCGGCGACAGCGGACTGTCGGCGCTGTTCTACGTCGATACCCGCGTCAGCAGCGACTATAATACCGGGTCCGACCTGTTCCCGCAGAAGGAGCAGGACGGGTTCGCGGTGGTCAATGCGCGCGTCGGCCTGCGCGGACGCGACGAACGCTGGTCGATCGAGCTGTGGGCACAGAATCTGCTCGATCAGGATTATGCGCAGGTCGCGTTCAACTCGCCGTTCCAGGCCGGGTCGAACACTCCGGCGTTCCAGGATCCGCAATATCCGGGCGGGCGGCAGCTGATGTCGATGTTCCTGGCTGAGCCGCGCACCTACGGCATCACGCTGCGCGGCCGGTTCTAGGCGCTGCATAGGGCGAGGGGCGGGGTGCGGGCATCGGCGCGCCCCGCCCTTTCCATCGCGGCGCCGGTTCGTGACGAAAGATGGCCGCGTAAGTGTTGTTATGGCGCTGCCCGCGAAAGGCCGCTAACCTTCGACACGAAAAGACATAATTGAAGGAGATGGAGCGGATGGGTGCCACGCTCACCGACCGGCCGGAGATCGCCGATACGCTTGTCCTCAAGCGGCGCGGGCTCACGCTGGGGCTGCTGACGCTGACCTATTTCTTCAGCTTCATGGACCGCCAGATCCTGGCCATCCTGCTGGAGCCGATCAAGGCGGACCTGCACCTGACCGATACCGAACTGGGATTGCTGTCCGGTCTGGTGTTCGCGATCTTCTATGCCACGCTGGGGCTGCCGATCGCGCGACTGGCCGATCGCACCAGCCGGCGCAACATCATCGCGGCGAGCCTCGCGATCTGGAGCGTCATGACCGCGTTGTGCGGCGTGGCGCAGAATTTCACCCATCTGCTGCTCGCTCGGATCGGCGTCGGCGTCGGCGAGGCCGGGTCCGGCCCGCCGAGCCAGTCGATCATCGCCGATCTCTATCCGCCCGAGCGACGCGCCAGCGCGATGGCGATCTATTCGCTGGGTGTGCTGCTGGGCGGCGGGCTGGGGATCATGATCGGCGGCAATGTCGCGCACGCCTATGGCTGGCGCGCGGCGATGATGGTCGTGGGCATCCCGGGCGTGATCCTGGCGGTGATCGTATGGCTGTTCGTGGCCGAGCCGCGCCGCGGCCTGTCCGACGTCCAGCGCGTCGCCGAGGAGGAGCATAAGGAAGCGATGCCCAGCATGTGGCAGGGCTTCCTAGCGATGGTACGCAACCGGGCCGCGGTCTATCTGGTCGCGGGGATGACGCTGACCTCGCTGGTCGGCTATGCGCTGACCGGATGGGGGCCGAGCTATATGCAGCGGTCGCTCGACATGACCATGTTGCAGGTCGCCAATTATATCGCGCTGCCCGCGGCGTTCGTCGGCGGCGGATCGGCGCTGCTGGGCGGGATGATCGCGGATCGCATGGCGAAGAAGCACGGCATCCACACACAGGCGTGGGTGATTGCGCTGATGAAGACGATCGCCTTTCCGTTCGCGGTGTCGTTCTTCTTCTTCGACAGCAAGGCGGTGGCGCTGACCGCCTATTTCGTCTCGCTGATCTTTGCGGGGGTGTACATCGGGCCGACCTATGCGCTGATCCAGCATCTGGCGCCGCTGCGGCTGCGCGCGATGTGGGCGGCGCTGACGCTGCTGACCGTCAATCTGATTGGACTGGGACTGGGGCCGCTCGCGGTCGGGCAGCTGAGCGATGCGCTGGCCCCGTCGCTGGGGGAGGAATCGCTGCGCTATGCGATGCTGGCGGTGGCGCTGATCACGCCGCTGCCGATCCTGTTCTACTGGCGCGCGGGCGTGTTGATGAAGCGGATGGCTGCCGACTAACCTGATCCATAATGGGACGGATGCTTGCGATCCGCGGCGGCTACTGTAAGAAAATGGGATAGGTTGCGCCTTTGGGGGGGGGAGGCACATGGGGGAAATGGGGGCACCGATCGCCTATTGGGCGCCCGGTGATGATCTGGCGCGCTACGTCACCGGCTATCACCGGTATCGCGCGCCGATGGTGCCGGGGGGATACCGGGACGCGTTCTTTCCGAGCTGGGCGGCGATCCGCATCTCGCTCAACAGCGACGACGACTGGAGCGTGCGACTGGGCAATCGCACGTTCGATCCGGTGCCGCGCGACGCCTTCTTCGGGCCGAGCAGCAGCGCGGGCTATATCACCACCTATGGCGGCAGCGTCGTGGGTGTGGGGTTGAAGCCGCTCGGCTGGGCGCAATTGTTCGGCGGCGACATCGCGCGCTACGCCAATCGCGTCGTCGCGCTCGACGAACTGGATGCCGGGGGCAGCACGCTGCGCGCCGCGCTGGAGGACGGCGTCGCGCCGCCCGAGGCGCTGGCCAGCTGGGTGGCGGCGCGGCTCCATCGCCGCCCGCCCGCCGATCCGCGGATCGAGACGTTGACCCTGTTGCTCGACGATCCCGCCACGACCCGGATCGAGGCACTGGCGGAGGCGCTGGACATGACGCCGCGCGGTCTGGCCGCGCTGACGCGGTTCAACTTCGGCTTCACGCCCAAGCTGCTGCTGCGCCGCACGCGCTTCATGCGCGCGTTGAGCGGGGTGCTGACCGAGCCGGCGCGCGGCAGCGAGGTGCTGGACGCGGCGGGCTATTGGGACCGGTCGCACTTCCTGCGCGACAGCCATCTGTTCCTGGGCTGCTCGGTGCGCGATTTCCAGCGTCGCCGCGGGCCGTTGAACCAGATGGCGCTGACCGCGCGGCAGGGCGCGCTGGGATCGCCGGTCTAGGAGGTCAGCGCTCCAGCACGCGGTCGTCGAACATGCCGAACATCAGCGTGGAGGCATAATAGGCAACGGCGCGGTCGCGCGGCATCGACCACGCCCATTTGCGCATGTCGAAGGCGGCGTTGAGGAACGCCATCATCGCCTGGCTGGCGACCAGGCTGTCGACCGGGCGCATCGTGCCCTCCGCGATGCCGTCCATCATCGTGCCCGCGAACCGCCGCGCGATGCGGTTGGAGCGATCGACCATCAGGTGCCGCTCGCCCGCGGGCAGCCCGCTGAGCGCGGTGGTGCGCAGCAGCGATTCGCGTTCGGAGAATTGCACCTCCAGCAGTGCCGCAATCGTGTCCGACAATCGCTGCCAATAGGTGCCGCCGCGTGCGTCCGCCGCCTGTTGCGTGGCGGCGATCGTGTCGAAGCTGCGGCGGTAGCAGGCGGCGACCAGATCGTCCTTGGCATCCAGATGGTGGTAGAAGCTGCCCTTGGTCACGTTCAGCTCGGACGCGATCCGCTGCACCGATGCGCCGCGATAGCCCAGCTCGTTGATCAGCCGCGTGGCCGCCAGCAGGAATGCCTCGCGCCCGGGCACCGCATCGTCATGCGGCACCGCGACCGCGCGCGGCGCCCAGGTCGCGCCCGATCCCGCGATGCCGTGGTGGAAGACGTCGATCAACCGCTCCATCGCGCGCAGATGCTGGTCCGCCTCGTACCGGGGCAGCCAGACCGGCAGCCAGAACAGATTCTCCAGCAGGACGTGCGCGCGTGCCCCGGCCAGATCGGTCGCGGCGCGGCCGCGTCCGTCGCCCCACAAGGCGCGGGTGCGGCGGAAGACCTCGCGCCAGCGCGCCATCAGCGGGCCGCGCACCGGCTCGTCCATCGCGCGCAGGTCGGACAGGACCGCAATCGGACGCTCCTCGCCGCGATCGATCCGCATCAGCCGCGCCATGTTGATCGTCACCAGCCGCTCGACCCGCTCCGCCGGCGTCGCCTCGGTCGCGGCTTCCTCCAGCATCGCCAGCAGGTAATCGAGCGTATGCTCGAATGCGGCGGCGGCGAGATCTTCCTTGCGCTTGAAATAGTAAGTGACGCTGGTGGTATTGAGGCCGACGCGGCGCGCGACATCGGCGAAGGTCATGCCCTTCGCGCTCTGTTCGTTGATCGCCTCCGCCGCGGCGGCCAGGATCGCTTCGCGCTTCTCGCGGAAACGCCGCGTGCTGGTGTTCTCGTCGGTCCGTGCGTCCCCCATCCGAGTCACGTTAGCACGCGCGTTTTGAAGGTACAGTCCCTTTCGTATCTACGCGCGGCCCGCCGTGACGTTGGGGATTGGGAGTGAAACAGGTGCTTTACCGAATAAGCGGTATGGCCTAGACGATGCAGCGAGAGCGAATTGGGAGAGCTGCGATGGACTTCACGCTGAACGAGCGCGAGACCTATTTCCGTGATCGCGTGCGGGAGTTCATCGCGCAGAATATCACGCCGCGGCAGGCGGAATACGACCGCCAGCATCACGAAGGCGAGCCGTGGAAGGTGCTGCCGGTGATCGAGGAGGTGAAGGCCAAGGCCCGCGAGGCGGGGCTTTGGAACTTCTTCATGCCGCCGCACTCCGGCCAGCACCATGTCGACGAAACCTTCGAGTTCGAGGGCACGCAGCTCACCAACCTCGAATATGCGCTGTGCGCGGAGGAGATGGGGCGCGTCGGCTGGGCGAGCGAATGCTTCAACTGTTCCGCGCCCGACACCGGCAACATGGAGGTGCTTCATCGTTACGGTACGCTGGCGCAGAAGGAGCAATGGCTGCGCCCGCTGATGAACGGGGAGATCCGCTCAGTCTTCCTGATGACCGAGCCGGCGGTGGCCAGCTCGGATGCGACCAATATCGAGACGCGGATCGAGCCCGACGGCGACCATTATGTCATCAACGGCCGCAAATGGTGGTCGTCGGGGGTGGGCGATCCGCGCTGCAAGATCGGCATCCTGATGGGGAAGACCAGCTTCGAGGGCTCGCGTCACAGCCAGCAGAGCCAGGTGCTGGTGCCGATGGACACGCCGGGCGTGAAGATCGAGCGGATGCTGTCGGTCTATGGCTATGACCATGCGCCGCACGGCCATGGCGACGTCACCTTCACCGACGTGCGCGTGCCGGTCGAGAACGTGATCCTGGGCGAGGGGCGCGGGTTCGAGATCGCGCAGGGGCGCCTCGGGCCGGGGCGCATCCATCATTGCATGCGCACGATCGGCGTCGCCGAGGTGGCGATCGAGAAGATGGCCAAGCGCCTCGTTAGCCGTATCGCCTTCGGCAAGCGCGTCGCCGATCATAGCGTGTGGGAGGAGCGGATCGCCCGCGCCCGTATCGATATCGAGATGACGCGGCTCCTCTGCCTGAAGGCGGCGGACCTGATGGACCGCGCCGGCAACAAGGCGGCGCAGCAGGAGATCGCGATGATCAAGGTGCAGGCGCCGGCGATGGCGTTGAAGATCCTTGACGATGCGGTCCAGGCGCATGGCGGTGGTGGCGTGGCGGAGGACTTCGGGCTGGCACACGCCTGGGCCGCGATGCGGACGCTGCGGCTGGCGGACGGTCCGGACGAGGTCCACAACCGTGCGATCGCGCGCAACGAGTTCGGCAAATATGCCGACTGGAAGGCGGAGCGCCCGTCGAACGACCGCGGGCCCGCGGTCGAGGTGTCGAGCGCCGACATCGGGGTGAGCCGCTAGATTACCACGTCACCCCAGCGAAGGCTGGGGTCTGGGGCGGCTGGAGCGCCCCGCCTGCCGAAGACCCCAGCCTTCGCTGGGGTGACGGCCCGTGAGGGGAGGAACCGGAATCGTGAAAGCCGCCGTGCTGTTCGAAACCAAGAAGCCGCTGGAGGTGGCCGACGTGCTCGTCGCCAATCCCGGCCCGCACGAGGTGCTGATCCGCACCCGCGCGGTGGGCGTGTGCCGGTCCGACCTGCACTTCGTCGATGGCGCCTATCCGCACCCGCTGCCCGCGATCCCCGGCCATGAGGCGGCGGGCGTGGTCGAGGCGGTGGGCAGCGAGGTGCGCACCGTGAAGCCGGGCGACCATGTCGTCACCTGCCTCTCCGCCTTTTGCGGCCATTGCGAATTCTGCATCACCGGGCGCATGTTCCTGTGCGTCAGTGCGGAGACGCGCCGCGGCAAGGACGATGCGCCGCGGCTGTCGATGGCCGACGGCGGCGTGGTCAACCAGATGCTGAACCTCAGCGCCTATGCCGAGATGATGCTGGTGCACGAACATGCGTGCGTCGCGATCGATCGCGACATGCCGCTCGATCGTGCCGCGCTGATCGGTTGCGCGGTGACGACGGGGGCGGGTGCGGTATTCAACACCAACGACGTATCGCCGGGCGAGACGGTGTGCGTCGTCGGCTGCGGTGGGATTGGCCTCGCCGCGGTCAACGCCGCGAAGATCGCGGGCGCGGGCAAGATCATCGCGCTCGATCCGGTGCCGGAGAAGCGCGCGATCGCGGAGAAGCTGGGCGCGACCCATACGTTCGACGCGATGGGCGAGAATGTCGTCGCGGAGGTGGTGGAACTGTCCAAGGGCGGCGTCCATCACGCGATCGAGGCGGTCGGGCGGCCGCAATCGGCGGCGACAACCGTCTCCGTGCTGCGTCGTGGCGGCACCGCGACGATCCTGGGAATGATGCCGCTCAGCGAGAAGGTGGGCCTGTCGGCGATGGACCTGCTGTCGGGCAAGCGGCTGCAGGGCGGATTGATGGGGTCCAACCGCTTTCCGGTCGATATTCCGCGGCTGGTCGATTTCTACCAGCGCGGGATGCTCGACCTCGACACCATCATCGCCGAGCGGCTGCCGCTCGACCAGATCAACCATGCGTTCGACGAGCTCCGCAAGGGCGACGCGACGCGCAGCGTGATCACGTTCGACCAATGACCGACACCAGCCTTCAGGAAGAGATCGCCGAGCGCGATCGTCTCGACACCGACCGGCTCGCCGCATGGATGCGCGAGCACGTGCCCGGGTTCGACGGCCCGCTGACCTATGCGAAGTTCGCGGGTGGCCAGTCCAACCCGACGTACAAGCTGATGACACCGGGCACGAACTATGTCCTGCGGCGCAAGCCGATGGGCGAGTTGCTGCCCAGCGCGCATCAGGTCGACCGCGAATATCGCGTCATGGCGGCGCTGCATCCCACCGGCTTTCCGGTGCCGCGGCAATACGGCCTGTGCGAGGATGACGGCGTCATCGGCTCCGCCTTCTACGTGATGGAGATGGTCGACGGGCGCACGATCTGGGACGGCACGATGCCCGAGCTGACGCCCGGGCAGCGCCGCGACCATTATCATGCGATGATCGACACGCTGGCCGACCTGCACAACACCGATCATGAGGCGATCGGCCTGGGCGATTTCGGCCGCCCGGGCAATTACTTCGAGCGGCAGGTGAGCCGCTGGACGAAGCAGTATCGCGGTGCGGAGACCGAGCATATGCCGGCGATGGAGGCGCTGATCGAGTGGCTGCCGCGCACTTTGCCGGAGCAGACGCGGACCGCGATCGTCCATGGCGACTATCGCGTCGACAATATGAAGTTCGCGCCCGGCACCGAGCCGCGCGTGGCGGCGGTGCTCGATTGGGAGCTGTGCACGCTGGGCGATCCGACCGCGGACCTGACCTATTATCTGATGAGCTGGGTGACCGTGCCCGAGGGACGCTCCGGGGTGATGGGGCTGACCGGGCCGGAGACGGGCATCCCGACGCTGGAGGAGATGGTCGCGTGCTATTGCGCGCGGACGGGTCGCGACGGCTTGCCCGATCTCGACTGGTATTTCGCGTTCAACCTGTTCCGCCTCGCCAGCATCGTCCAGGGAATCAAGAAGCGCTTCCTGATCGGCACCGCGTCCAACGCCAAGGCGGAGGAGACCAGCGCGCGCGTGCCGATGCTGGCCGATGCCGCCTGGGGCTTCGCGCAGAAGGCGGGGGCGTAATTTGCCGTCACCCCGGCCCTAAGCCGGGGTCCCGCTTTCGCGGCGGGTGAAGACGCGGGACCCCGGCCCAGGGCCGGGGTGACGAAAGGACACATATCATGTCGTTGTTCGATCTGACCGACAAGGTCGTGCTCATCACCGGATCCTCGCGCGGGATCGGCAAGGCGTCCGCCATCGCCTGCGCGGAGCAGGGGGCGAAGGTCGTCATCTCCAGCCGCAAGCAGGATGCGTGCGACGCGGTGGCGGGCGAGATCAACGCACGCTTCGGCGCGGGCACCGCGCTGGCGGTCGCCGCCAACATCTCCGACAAGGCGGGGTTGCAGGCGCTGGTCGATGCGGCACGCGCCGCGTTCGGGCGGATCGACGTGCTGGTCTGCAACGCCGCCTCCAACCCCTATTACGGGCCGCAGGAGGGGATTGCGGACGAGCAGTTCCGCAAGATCCTCGACAATAACATCATCTCCAACCACTGGCTGGTCCAGATGGTCGCGCCCGAGATGAAGAAGCGCGGGGAGGGTTCGATCGTCATCGTCTCCTCGATCGGCGGGCTGCGCGGGTCGACCGTGATCGGCGCCTATTGCATCAGCAAGGCCGCCGACATGCAGCTCGCGCGCAATCTGGCGCACGAATATGGCAAGCACGGCATCCGCGTGAACTGCATCGCGCCGGGCCTCATCAAGACCGATTTCGCCAAGGCGCTGTGGGAGGACGAGGCGGCGGTCGCCGAGCGCAACCGCACCACGCCGTTGCGCCGCATCGGCGAGCCGGAGGAGATCGCGGGCGCGGTCGTCTATCTCGCCAGCCGCGCCAGCGGGTTCATGACCGGGCAGACGATGGTCATCGACGGCGGCGTGACCATTTGATCGCGACGTGCGACGGGCCAACCCTCCGTTCGTCCTGAGGAGGGACTGAGCGCAGGCGAAGGCCCGTTTCGAAGGGCAGGTGGTTCGAGACGGCGCTTCGACTTGGCTCAGCGCCTCCTCACCACGAACGATTGGGAGAGAAAGATGCGCTTTCAGGACAAGTCGATCATCGTCACCGGTGCCGGTTCGGGCATCGGGCGCGCCGCCGCGACGCTGTTCGCGCGCGAGGGCGGCAAGGTGGTGGTCGCCGACATCAACGACACCGCCGACGCGACCGCGCAGGCGATCCGCGATGCGGGCGGCACCGCGGAGGCGATCCGCATCGATGCCGGCAAGGAAGAGGATGTCGTGAAGGCGGTGGCGCTGGCGTGCGAGCGCCACGGCGGGCTGGACGTGATGTTCGCCAATGCGGGCATCTCGGGCGGGATGGCCAACATCTTCGACACCGACGTGTCGCTCATCACCGAGGTGCTGCGCGTCAACCTGATCGGGCCGTATCTGGCGGTGAAGCATGCCGCGCCGCGGATCGCGGAGCGGGGCGGCGGCGCGATCGTGCTGACCGCGAGCGTCGCGGGCATCCGCTCGGGCGCGGGGTCGCCGGCCTATTCCGCGTCCAAGGCGGGCGTGATCAACCTCGCCATGGTGTCGGCGCAGCAGCTGGCGGGCAGCAACGTGCGCGTCAACGCGCTGTGCCCCGGGCTGACCGAGACGGGCATGACCAAGCCGACATTCGACTATGCGCGCGACGCGGGCAAGATGGACAAGGTCGGGCGGCTCAACCCGCTGCGCCGCGGCGCACAGCCGGAGGAGCTGGCGAAGGTCGCGCTGTTCCTGGCGAGCGACGACGCCAGCTACGTCAACGGGCAGGCGCTGGCGGTGGACGGCGGGCTGTCGTCCAGCCATCCGGTCACGCGACAGGAATATGGCAAGACCGCGGTCTGACGATCGATATCGCGATACACCTTAGCGGCGTGTTAACCTGAATTCCGCATAGCTATCACCGACATGGAGGTAGTGCGTGTGCGTGAGGGGCCGTTGTGGCAGGCGATCGATCAGTCGCAGCTGGTGATCGAATTCGATCCCGACGGACGGGTGCTGTGGGCCAACCACGGCTTCCTCGTCGCGATGGGCTACACGCTCGCCGAGGTGGTGGGGCAGCATCACCGCATGTTCTGCGCCGGTGACTATGCCGCCTCGCCGACCTACGTCGCCTTCTGGCGCAAGCTGCGGCTCGGCGCGTTCGAGGGCGGCCGGTTCCAGCGCGTCGCGCGTGACGGGCACGCGGTGTGGCTCCATGCCACCTACACGCCGATCGTCGGTGCCGACGGCGCGGTGGAGCGGATCGTCAAGTTCGCCAGCGACGTGACCGCGCAGGTGCGGATGGAAAGCGAGCTGGAACAGCGGCTCGACGAAAGCCAGCGCTATCGCGAGGAGGCGTCGAGCCGCCAGGTGGCGATGGAGACGCTGCTCGCGGAACTGGGCGGGGTGGTGGATGCGATCGCCAATATCGCGTCGCAGACCAATTTGCTGGCGCTCAACGCCTCGATCGAGGCGGCACGCGCGGGCGCGGCGGGGCGCGGCTTCGCGGTGGTCGCGGGCGAGGTCAAGAAGCTGGCCAGCGATACCCAGGCTGCGACCAAGCGCGCACGGGCGATGATGGCGGCCTGAACGGTACAGGACGCGGCGCGCTCCCCGCCGCGCCGCGCGGCGTCAGCGCAGCCGCTCGATCGCCTGCGCCAGCGCGACGTAGAGCTTGCCCATATCGGACGACAGCAGCGTGACGCCCAGCGGCGAACCGTCGCGCTGCGCCAGGATGGTGCGCAGCATCGCCTCGAAATCGTGGATGTAGCGGTTCACCTGCTCGCGGAAGGCGGGATTGTCGTCGTACAGCCGCGCCACGTCGCGCTGCTCGCTACCGTCCAGCAGGCGCACCGCGCGACGGGTGAAGACGCCGCGGTCGCCCTTCAGATAAGCGGCCCAGGCACTGTCGGAAATCTCCGGCGCGAAGGTGCGGGTGAGGTCGATCGACGCCGAATTGAGCGCCTCGATCAGCAGCGAGGCGCGGCGTGCGAAGCTGTCGTGCTCGCTCTCCTCGGCCGCGGCGCGCGCTTCCTCCAGCCGCTGGTCGACGAGCGCAATGGTCGCCTCGATCCCCTGCAATTGCTGCTCCAGCCGCTCGCTGGCGCGGCCGGCGGCGGCGACCGCCGCCTCGGCGACATGCGCGACCTGCTCGACCTGCGTCGCGACGCCGCTTTCCACCGCGCGGTTGAGCGCGGCGACGCCGGCCACCTCCAGCGCCTTGGCGGCATCCGGGATGACGCGCGACAGCGCCTCGCGCGCATGCTCCGCCGCGGTCGAGGCGGTTTCGCGGACGCGCAGCAACGCCTCCAGCAGCCGCGGCGCGGCCTCTTCGGTCAAATCGTCGGCACGGCGCGCGGCCTGTTCCACCGCATTGCCGATCAGGTCCGCCTGGCCGCGGCCCTTGTCGAGCACCTCGTTGAGCTTGACCGTCAGCGCCTCGACGGTGTGGCGCTGGTCGGCGACGACCTGCGCCACCGCCTCGATCGCGTCATGCGTGCTCTCCGCCGCGGTCACGAGCGCCAGCAGCTCGGGCTTGGCGGCGACGACGACCTGCTTGGTCGCGGCGACGCGGCTTTCCAGCCGTGCGATCGCCTCGGGCATCGTCTCGTCCATCTCGCGCGCGGCGGCGTCGAGCGCGACGAGCAGATTCTCGGTCGTGGCGATGGTCCGCTCGGCGGTGTCGTTGCCCAGGTCCATCGCGCGCGTCAGCGCCTCGGTGGTGACCTGGAGCGCGCTGACCGTCGCGGCGAGTTGCTGGCTTCGCTCGGTCCCGTTGACGTGAAGCGCCTCGAACCGCGAGTCGGCGCGGTTGAGCCCGTCCTCCAGCTGCGAGAACAGGGTGCGCCCGGCGGCCTGCTGCGTGTCGAGCCGCGTGGCGATCCGCTCGATCACGATCTCGATCAGCGAGATGCGCTCCGCCAGCGCCTCGGCGCTTTCGCGGGCGGACTGGTCGAGCGCGGTCTGGTTGGCGCTGACCATCGCCAGCATCGCATCGCCCTGCGCCGCGATCCCCTTGCGCGATTCGTCGATCGCGGCGGCGGTACGATCGAGCAGCGCATCGACCGCGGCGGCGGCACTGGAGGTGACCGATTCGAGCCGCGCGCCGGCGGTCTCGCTCGTCACCTCCATCCGCTGCATGTAGGCGGCGAGCTTCTCCGCGGCGCCGCTGGTCACCGTCTCCGCCTCGCGCCCGCGCGCGGTCAGCGCCGCCACCTGCGCGTCGAGCGCGGCGGTATGCTCGCTGGCGACGATCGCGGCCTGATCGATGGTGCGGGTCAGTTCCTGCGTTTCCTCCTGCGCGCGCGGCAGCGTGGAGAGCAGGTTGGTGAGATGTGCGCGCGCGGTATCGGCGGAGTTGGTCAGGGCGCGGGCGTGGACGTCGGCCTGGTCGATCTCCTCCGACAGCCCGCGCCCGATCGACGCCAGCCGCGCGGTCGCGGCATCGCCCAGCGCGGTCAGCAGGCGGACCTGCTCCGCCAGCGCCACGCGACGCTCCTCGATCGCGACGCCCAGCGCGGCGACGGTGTCGCCCAGCGACTGCGCCTCGGCACGCATCGTGCGCGCGGTCGCGCCGAAGCGCTGCGCCTCGGCATGGCTGGTCCGCAGCGTCACCAGCCACACGATCCCCGCCAGCGCCGGAACCGCCGCGGCGGCGGCGCCGAACTGCGCCAGCGCGAGCGCGGGCATCGTCGCGAACGAATCGCGTGCCAGCCAGGCGAGCAGCCCCACCCAGACGACCGCGATCGCGACCGCGATCCAGCCCATCACCGGAGGGCGTGCCGGCACGGGTTCGGCTTCTTCGAAGCGGAGCTGGTAGGTGGAATCGTCGGAAACGGGCCGGTCGGTCATGGTCGTCGGAAGGTCGCTTTCGAACGACGGAGGGAGGACGTGCGGGTCCGTATCGGCGTCCACCGCGCGTATCCCGACAATCGATGGACCCCCGTTCATGGCGGGGGTTTAACACTTTTGACGCACGGCGAAAGTCGTTTCCCCGGCGCGGTTCCATCGCTTGGCCGCATTCCGTCGCCGCCACGGCACATATTGCCCGCGCACGGGGCATTCCGTAAGCGCGGGACCGATGCTGGCCGGGCTACTCTTCGCAACGCACGAGGCGGACGATCGCCCGGGGATGCTGGCGGCGACGCTGCCGTTCGCGGCGGCGACGCTGATCGAATATCAGGCGCGGCTGCTGATCGCGTGCGACGCGGCGCAGATCGTCGTCGTGGTCCAGCGGCTGACCCCCGATCTGGTCGGGGCGGTGGCGCGGATCGCGCGGCGCGGCGTGGCGGTGGATACGGTGCGCAGCGCGGGCGAGGCGCTGGCGAAGCTGCACCCGCTGGCGCGCGTGGTGATGATGGCGGACGGGCTGGTCACGACCGAGGGCGTGGTCAGCGCACTGGCCGGGGAGGGCGGCGACGCGCTGCTGGTGGTGCCGGGCGCGCAGGCCTCGACCGATTTCGAACGCGTCGGCGGTGGTTCCGCCTGGGCGGGAGTGGCGCGAATCGACGCGCGCCGGCTGCGCGATGCGGCGCAGATGCCGGAGGATTACGACCTGCAATCCACGCTGCTCCATGCCGCGGAGCAGGCCGGCGCGCGCCATGTCACGCTGCGGCTGGACGACATGGAACTGGGCCACGGTATCGAGCGGCGTGCGGCGGCGCTGGAGGAGCGCGGGCGTGCGGTCCTGTCGGCCTCCATGGCGGTGCGTCCGGGCTGGTTCGAGCGGCTGGTGCTGCGCCCGCTGGCGAAGCTGGCGATCCCGCCCATCGCGCGGCGCGCGATCGGTACGACGGCGGTGGCGGGCGCGGGGGCGGCGGCGGCGGTGGCGGGGTTGCTGGCGATGTCGCTGGAGGCACCCGCGAGCGGGCTGATCGCGCTGCTGGCGGGCGTGCTGACCGCCGAGATCGCGGGCGCGCTGGCGCTGTTTCGCGATGAGCCTGCGTTGATGCGCGGCAGCCGTATCGCGGTCCTGGTGCTGCCCGCAGTCGCCGCGTTGCTGCTGGGGCACGATGTCGATGCGCAAGCGGCAACCACCACCGCGCGGCTGCTGGCGCTGGGTGCGATCGTCGCGGGCGGCGTGGCGGAACGCGCGGCGAGCGCGGTGCAGCGTCGCGCCTGGTGGGGCACCGCGCCCGCCTATCTCGCGCTGCTCGCGGTGTCCGCGATCATCGGCTGGCCGACGCTGGGGCTGGGGCTGGCGGCTATCTATGCCACCGTCACGCTGGTGGCGGCGGTCGAGACGCTGCGCCGCCAGGCTTAGCGCGGGATTAACGAACGGCGGGCTACAGCCGCGACCATGTCCGCATCGCCTCTTCCCGCCACCGACGAGCCGGCCACGTCCGACGTGCTGGCGCGCGCCGCCGCGGCGGACGTGCGCGTCGATGCCCGGCTGGCGACCGCGATCGCGGACATCTTCCTTCCCGAACGCGACCGGCTGGACGAGCGCACGCGCGCCGCGGTCGCGCGTCTGGTCGAGGCGACCGTCGCCGCGGCGGAACGCGACATCGCGGGGCACGCCGCCCGCGTGCTGGCGACGCGCGGTCATGGCGTGACGGCGCAGCGGCTGTCGGCGAATCATCCGCTGACGCTGCCGCGGCTCGCCACCGCGGGGCTGCTGCGCGACGCCGACATCATGGCGGAGATGATCGCGCAGGCGCGGATCGACCTGATCGACGAGGCGCTGGTGACGAATCGCGCGCCGGGGACGCGCGCGACGTTGCTGGCGCGGCTGACGGAGAGCCGCGACGGCGTGATCCGCAGCCGCGCCGTCACCTATCTGGTCGCCGACAGCCGTCGCCGGGGGCCGGCCGCGGCGCGCCGCGCGGAGCTGCCCGCCGCGCTGCACCAGCGGCTGGCGTGGTGGATCGCGGCGGCGCTGCGCGAGCATCTGGCAGCTGCCGCCGACGGTGCGGTCGATCGCGCGCTGGTAGAGGCGACGCAGCGCAGCCTGGACGCGCAGGTGGACTGCGACCGCGTCGCGATGCTGGCGGTGAACCTGGCCGCGGCGATCGCACCCGACGCCGGCGACCTGCCGCGGCTGCTGCTCGACACGCTGGTGGAGGGGCGGCTGGCGCTGTTCGTCGCGGTGCTGGCGCAGGCGGTGGGCATCGATCCGGTCGAGGCGCGCGGGCTGGTGCTGGACACCGACAGCGAGCGGCTGTGGCTGGCGCTGCGCGGCGTCGGGCTGTCGCGCGAGGAGATCGCGCAGCTCGGCTGGCTGCTGTCGGAGGCGGACGGCTGGCGCGATGCGGAGGCGCTGGCGGATGTGCTGGGGCCGATCGCCGCGCTGGCGCCGGATATGGCGGCGCAGGTGGTGGCGCCGCTGACGCTGGACCGCGACTATCGCGCCGCGATCCGCGCGCTGGCCCGGACGCAGCCGTGAGCGAGGTGGTGATCCTGACCGCGGGGCTGGGCGCGGACGACCGGCTGCGCGAGGCGGATGCCGCCTTCGCCGCGATCAACGATCGCGCGGGCGGTCGGGTCGGCGCGCCGGTGGCGGTGCCGCAATTCGCGACGCTGGGGCGGCTGGCGCGGCGGCTGGGCATCCCCATCGCCCGCGCGGTGACGATCGCGGACGGCGATATCGACCTGGATTGCTGGGTGAAGGCGGCGCCGCGCGACGGTGGCGTCGCGCTGGCGGTGTCGCTGGTGCGCGAACGCCCGGCGTGGCGCGCACCCGTGGCGGCGACGACGATCGCCGAGGTGCCACCGCCGCCGGGGGCGGACTGGACCTGGGCGGTGGACGCCGAATTGCGCGTGACGCAGGTGGCGGCGGAGGATGGCGCGCGCGCCGGGTTCGACGCGACGGTGGCGCTCGCCGCGCCGCTGACGCGGCTGTTCGTGCTGGAGGCGGATGCTGCCGGCGCGATGCCGTTGCTGGATGCGATGGCGGAACGGCGCGACTTCCACGCCCAGCCCGCCACGATCCGTACCAGTGGGGAGCGGGTGACGCTGGCCGGGACGGTGCGCGTCGATGCCGCGGGTGGGTTCGCGGGCTTCGTCGGCGGCACCTTCGCCGCGGCGCCGCCGGCGGAGGAGGACGCGCCGACGCGCGAGCAGGGGATGACCGCCGCGTTCCATGCGCGGCTGGACCGGATGCTGCGCGGGCCGTTGGGGCGAATCGTCGCCAATGCCGACAGCATCAATGCGGGATCGGACGGGCCGCTGGACCCGCATTATACCGATTATGCCGCCGATATCGCGAGCGCGGGGCGCCATTTGATCGGGCTGGTCGACGATCTGGTCGATCTGGAGGCGATCGAGCGCGACGATTTCGTCACCGAGCGCGAGGCGATCGATCTTGCCGACCTGATGCGCCGCGCTGCCGGGCTGCTGGCGGTGCGCGCGGCGGACAACAAGGTGACGATCGACCGGTCGGAATGCGATACGCCGCTGCCTGCGATCGGCGAATTCCGCCGCACGCTGCAGATCCTGGTCAATCTGATCGGCAATGCGCTGCGCTATTCGCCGCGCGGCGCGACCGTGTGGCTCCACCTCCAGCGCGAGGGCGATCGCGCGGTGGCGATCGTGGCCGATCAGGGCAAGGGCATCGCGCCCGAGGATCAGGCGCGCATCTTCGAAAAGTTCGAACGCGTCGACACCAGCGAACAGGGCGGCAGCGGGCTGGGGCTCTATATCGCGCGCCGGCTGGCACGCGCGATGGGCGGCGACCTCACCGTCGACAGCGCGCTGGGCATGGGCGCGCGGTTCGTCCTGTCGCTGCCGGCGGGGGAATAGGACGACGTTGCTCGACACGTCATCGACTCAGTTGCGCCGCGCCTTCGTGACGTAATATGGCATTGGCGATGGTGAGGAGTTTCCGCATGGCGGCGGTGAGGGCGACGATGGGTTTTTGCCGTTGTCGCGCAGGCGTTTGTAGAAGGCCTTGAGGGCGGGATCGAAGCGCGTGGCGCTGAGGGCGGCCATGAAGAGGGCGCGCTTGGCCTCGGGGCGTCCGCCGCGGGTTCGGCGATAGGCGTCGGTGTCGCCACTCTGGCGGGGGTGGGGTGCGAGGCCGGCGAGACTGGCGATGCGGCGGCGATCGAGTGTGCCGAGTTCGGGGAGGAGCGCGAGGAGCGCGGCGGCGGTGGTGGTGCCGATGCCGGGGATGCGGCGCAAGGTGGCGGCGGCGCGGGCCAGCGGTGTCGCTGCATCGAGCAAGGCGGCGATGCGCGCGTCGAGGCCGGCGATGGCGCGTTCGTGCGCCTAGGCCAGCGCGCGCAGTTCGGCGGCGACGGGACCGGCGCCGGGCGCCTTCAGGCGATGGGTGCAGTTTCGCTCGCAGTGACGACGTGGGGGCAGCAGACGTGTTCGCATCCGCCTCACATGTTCGGATAGTTCGGGCCGCCGCCGCCTTCCGGCACCACCCAGTTGATGTTCTGGGTTGGATCCTTGATGTCGCAGGTCTTGCAGTGGACGCAATTCTGCGCGTTGATGACGAATTTCGGCTCGCCGGTGTCCTCGCCGACGATCTCGTACACGCCCGCGGGGCAATAGCGCTGCGCGGGTTCGTCGTACATCGGCAGGTCGTATTCGACCGGCACGGCGGGATCCTTCAGCGTCAGGTGGACCGGCTGGTCCTCCTCGTGGTTGGTGTTCGACAGGAACACCGACGACAGGCGGTCGAAGGTCAGCACGCCGTCCGGCTTGGGATAGGCGATCGGCTTCACCAGATCCTTGCGCCACAGCGATTCATTGTCCGGGTGGTGCTTCAGCGTGAACGGCATCTTCAGCCCGAGATATTCCGCCCACATCGTGATGCCGGCAAGGCCCGAACCCATGAAGTCGCCGAACTTCTTCACCAGCGGCACGACATTGCGGACGATCGACAGCTCCTTCTTCACCCAGGATGCGTCGAACGCCGCCGGATAGGCAGCCAGCTCGTCATGGCTGCGCTGCGACACGATCGCGTCGACCGCGGCCTCGGCGGCCATCATCCCGCTCTTCATCGCGGTATGCGTGCCCTTGATGCGCGGCACGTTGAGGAAGCCCGCGCTGTCGCCGATCAGCGCGCCGCCGGGGAACACCAGCTTCGGGATCGACTGCAACCCGCCGTCGCTGATCGCGCGCGCGCCATAGCTGACGCGCTTGCCGCCCTTCAGCAGCGCGGCGACCTCGGGATGCGTCTTCCACCGCTGCATCTCCTGGAACGGGGAGAGATAGGGGTTGGTGTAGTTGAGCCAGGTGACGAATCCGATCGACACCTGCCCGTTGGCCTGGTGATAGATCCAGCCGCCGCCGTTGGAGCCGTCGGTCTCGCTCAGCGGCCAGCCCTGGGTGTGGATCACCGTGCCCGGCTGATGCAACTCGGGATCGATGTCCCACAATTCCTTGATGCCCAGGCCATAGACCTGCGGGTCGCTGTCCGCGTCGAGCGCGAACTGGCGGATGATCTGCTTCGACAGATGGCCGCGGCAGCCCTCGGAGAAGAAAGTGTATTTGGCGTGCAGCTCCAGCCCCGGCTGGTAATCGGGCTTGCGCTCGCCGTCGCGCGCCACGCCCATGTCGCCGGTCGCGACGCCCTTCACGCTGCCATCCTCGTTGTAGAGGATCTCGGCGGCAGCGAAGCCCGGGAAGATCTCGACCCCCAGCTCCTCCGCCTTACCGGCGAGCCAGCGGCACAGGTTGCCGAGCGACCCGGTATAGGTGCCCTTGTTGTGCAGGAACGGCGGGGTCCACAGGTGCGGCAGATTGAACTTGCCCTTCTTCGTCAGCACCCAGTGGAGGTTGGTCGTCACCGGCACCTCGGCCAGCGGGCAGCCGTCATCGCGCCACGTCGGCAGCAGCTCGTCGAGCGCCTGCGGATCGATCGTCGCGCCCGACAGGATGTGGGCGCCGACCTCCGACCCCTTTTCCAGCACGCAGACGGCAATGTCCGCCTCGCGCTCGGCGGCCAATTGTTTGATGCGGATCGCCGCCGACAGGCCGGCGGGGCCGGCGCCGACGATCACCACGTCATAGGGCATGGATTCGCGATCGCTCACTTCGTCTTCTCCTCTCGAACGCGCAGCGCATCTGGCGGGGCGCTCGTCGCGTCGGTGCAACGTCTTGTCCTTGCCGCGGTGCCAGCAAGTTGACCCGCGCGTCAACTGCGCATCCTATGCCGGCGATGGGGGCCGACCAGAATCTCGATTGGGCCGCGGCGGCGGCAAGCGCGCTCGACTGGTGGCAGGATGCCGGGGTCGACGTGCTCGTGGAGGACGAACGCTTCGACTGGCTCGCGGTGCCCGCCGCGCGGCCGGCGGCGGCACCGGCGGCCGCGCCGGTCGCGGTGCCGGAGGTGCTGCCCGATACCTGGGAGGCGTTCGCCGCATGGCGCATCGGCGACGCCGCGCCGGAGGCGCGCTGGGGCGGGGTGACGGTCGCGGCGAGCGGTGCGCCGGGTGCGGACCTGCTGTTCCTGGTCGACTGCCCCGAGCGCGGCGATCGCGAGGCGTTGATGGAGGGCGAGGTCGGGCGGCTGTTCGACCGCATGCTCGCCGCGATCGGGCGGACCCGCGCCGATGTCGCGCTCGCCGCGGTCTGCACGCGGCGCCCGACCACGGGTCGCGTCCCCCGCGAGGTCGAGGCGCGGCTGGGCGAGATCGCGCGGCACCACGTCGCGCTGGCCGGGCCGACGCGCGTGCTGGCGATGGGCGATGCGGCGACCCGTGCGCTGCTGGCGACGAACGTCGCGGAAGCGCGTGGCCGTTTGCACGGACTTAACCATAAAAACGCGACAATCGCGCAGGTCGTGGCGACCCACCATCCACGCTTCCTGCTGGATCGCCCGGCCGCCAAGGCGGAAGCGTGGAAGGATTTGTTGTTGCTGACGGGGACCGATCGATCGTGACGAAGGGCTGGACGATCGCCGCGCTGTTGCTGGCCGCCACCGCGACGCCGGCGCTCGCCGAGCCGGCCGCACCGCCCGCGCCGCCGGCCGCCAGTTCCGGCATCCCGTCGCAATTGTCGCCCGAGCAGCGCACCGGCTATCGCGCCGTCTTCGCCGCGTTGCGCGACGGGCGCTGGGCGGATTCGCAGATCGGGCTCGACACGATGGCGCCCGGCCCGCTCCACGCCTATGCCCGTGCCGAGCTGTACACCGCCAAGGGCAGCCCGAAGGTCGAGGCCGAGGCGGTGATGAAGCTGCTGGCCGAGGCACCCGAGCTGCCGCAGGGTGAGGCGCTGGTCCGCGTCGCGAAGGCGCGCGGCGTCGCCGACGTGCCGTTGCTGCCGGTGCAGCAGCGATTGATCTGGAACGACGGGGCGCCGGTGCGCGCGCGCGCGAAGGCGACGAAGAGCGACCTGATCGCCGCCGATCTCGCGACCAAGATGCAGCCGCTGGTCAAGGCGGACCTGGGCGCGGAGGCGCAGGCGCTGCTGGAGGCGACGGCGGGGCTGACGCCGGAGGCGCAGACCGAATGGCAGGCGCGGATCGCCTGGATCTATTTCCTGCAGGGGCTGGACCAGCAGGCGCGCGACATGGCGGGGAAGGCCGCGGCGGGCGCGGGCGACTGGACGGTGCAGGCGCGCTGGACCACGGCGCTGTCCGCCTGGCGGCAGCATGATTGCGCCGCGATGCAGCCCGGGTTCGAGAATGTCGCCGCGCGCGCCACCGACACCGACCTGCGCGCCACCGCGCTATACTGGGCGGCACGCGCGGACATGATGTGCGGGCGGCCCGATCGCGTCGAGGCGCGGTTGAAGAATGCGGCGCAATATAAGGAAACCTTCTACGGCCTGCTCGCGCGGCAGGCGCTGGGCTTGCCGATCGACCGGCTGCGGCCGCAGCGGGTGACCAGCGACTGGGCGCGGCTGGAGCGCCGCCCCAACGTCCGCGTCGCCGCCGCGCTGGCGGAAATCGGCGAGAACGACGCCGCCGATGGCGTGCTGCGTCAGCAGGCGCGGATCGGCGACCCCGGCGATTATGCCAGCCTGATTCGCCTGACCGAGACGCTGGACCTGCCCGCCACCTGCGTCTGGATGGCGCACAACATGCCGCAGGGGGTCAGCGCGACGCCCGACACGCGCTATCCGATGCCCAATTGGACCCCCGACACCGGGTGGCGGATCGATCGCGCGCTCGTCTATGCGCACACGCTCCAGGAATCGGGCTTTCGCTCCAGGGTGCGCAGCCCCGCGGGTGCCTATGGCCTGATGCAGATCATGCCGGCCGCAGCGACCGATTACATGCGCGAGCGCGGGGTGACGGTCGATCAGGCCGCGCTGACGCGCCCGTCGACCAACATCGACATCGGCCAGCGGCATATCGAGAAATTGCGCGACATGGGGCTGACCGGCGGGCTGCTGCCCAAGGTCATCGCGGCCTACAATGCCGGGCCGAAGCCGGTGGGCGAATGGAACGGCATCGTCCGCGACGGCGGCGACCCGTTGCTCTATATCGAGAGCATCCCGTATTGGGAGACGCGCGGTTACGTGGTGACGGTGCTGCGCAACTATTGGATGTACGAGGCGCAAGGCGGCAAGGTGCAGAGCCCCAGCCGCGTCGCGCTGGCGCAGGGTATGTGGCCGCGCTTCCCCGGCCTGCCGGGCGCGAGTGCGGTGCGGATGACCGGCCAGTCGACCAATACCGCGCTCGCCTCCAATGCGACCGTCCCGGTCCGCGCCACCGCCGACTGACGTCTTGCCGCTGGCAGGAGGCTGCCGCATAGGTCCGGCGATGACCGCCCCCGCCACGACGTCCCGCGCCGACACGGCCACGTCGCCCCGACAGGCCGGGCATGCTCGACACCGCTGCGAACGTCCCGGCCTCTCCCGTTCCCCGGCACCGGCCGGGGACCAGTGGCGAGCGGTTTCCGCATGTCATGAGCCGGTTGTTACCGGACCTTGGCCTGCGCCGGACCCTTGCAAAGGTAGCGAGACGTTGCATCGAGCACCTCGTGCTCCGGCGCAGGCCGGAGCCCAGGGTCGGGCAGAACGACGTCTGATGCAAACAACAACCCTGGGCTCCTGCCTGCGCAGGAGCACGGTGGAAATTTTCGCGACGGTCCCGCTTTGGCCGGGAAACGGAAGAAGGTCCCGCAGGGATCTCGGCCTGCTCCGTGGTCCCGGGGCATCGCGCACCCAATTGGTGATCGGTGTGCGGAACCCTGGATGCCGGAACAGGTCCGGCATGACGAACTGTGACACGGCGACCTCCCGCCGGATCCTCATGGCATGAAGTGCGTCCTCGCGTTGCTAGCGCTCGCCATCGCAACCCCCGCGACCGCTGGCACCTCCGACCCCTTCTCCGCCTATGCCCGCGCCCGCATCGCGGAGGCGGACGGCGATGCCGCGGCGGCGACCCATGCCTATGCCGAGGCGCTCGCCGGCGCGCCGGACGATCGTGCGATCGCGCTGCGTGCCTATCGCGAGGCGGTGCGCGGCGGGGACATGGTGCTGGCCGACCGGGCCGCCGCGACGCTGGCGGTGCACGGCACGCCGCCGCCCGACGCCGCCTTGCTGGCGGTGGCGCGGGCGGCGCGCGCGCACGACCTGCCCGCCGCCCGCGCCGCCGTCGCACGGCTGGCGCAGGGGCATCTGCGGATCTTCGCCGCGCCGCTTGCCGCCTGGATCGCGGTAGAGGCGGGGCAGGGTGATCCGCTCGCCGCGCTGCCCGTGCGCAGCGGGGATGCCGTCGCACGGCGGCTGACGGAGGAAACGCGTGCGCTCATCCTGCTGGCGACCGGCCGGACCGCGGCGGGGCTGACGGCGTTGCGCGCCGTGCTGGGCAATGATCAGGCGGCGCAGGACAATCGCCTCGCCGCGGCGCGGCTGCTGATCGCGCGCGGTGACGGCGCGACCGCGCGCACGCTGCTGACCGGCGACGCGCCCGCGATCGTCGCGGTGCGTGACCGGCCGGAGGGACGCGGCGCGGCGCCCTCGCTCGCATTCGGGGCATCGCATCTGTTCGCGCGCGTCGCGTCCGATCTGGCGCTGGGCGAGCCCGGCCCGCTGTCGTTCGCGCTGACGCAGGCGGCGTTGCGCGCCGATCTGGCGAACGACCGTGCGCGCTTGCTGCTGGCCGGTGCGCTGGCGAAGGACGGCGCGACCGATGCCGCGCTCGCGACGCTGGCGGCGATCCCCGCCGACAGTATCCACGCGCGTGCCGCGGCCGCGGGCCGGGTGCAGTTGCTGGCCGAGGCGGACCGCGCGCAGGAGGCGCTGGCGGCGGCGCGCGCGGTCGCGCAGGCGCCCGGCGCGACCGCGGCGGACGCGCGGCGGCTGGCCGATCTGTATCTTTCCGCCGGGGACGGCGCCGCCGCGGCGCCGCTGTACCGCGCGCTGATCGATCGCGCCGGCGACGCCGCGGACGCGACCGACTGGCTGCAACTGGGCGCGGCGCTCGACCGGGCCGGACGCTGGCCGGACGCGCGCGATGCGCTCGACCGTGCCTATGCGCTGGCGCCGCAGGATCCGCTGGTGCTCAACTATCTCGGCTATTCGCTGATCGAGCATCGCGAGCGGATGCCGCAGGCGCAGGCGATGCTGGAGCGCGCCGCGGCGCTGCGCCCCGATGACGCCGCGATCACCGATTCGCTCGGCTGGTCGCTGTACCTGCGTGGCCAGCCTGCGCGCGCGCTGCCGCTGATCGAGCGCGCCGCCGCCGCCAGCCCCGGCGATGCCGAGATCGGCGAGCATCTGGGCGACCTCTATTGGTGGAGCGGCCGTCGCTACGAGGCGCGCTACGCCTGGAGCGCGGCGCGCGTCGCCGCGCAGGGGGCGCTCGCGGAGCGGCTCGACCGCAAGATCGCGGACGGATTGTGACGATGCTGGTGGAACCCGCCCCCGCCAAGCTGAACCTGGCGCTGCACGTCCGCGCGCGCCGCGCCGACGGCTATCACGAGCTGGAGACGCTGTTCGTCTTCGCACGCGACGGCGATGTGGTGACGCTGGCGCGTGCCGATGCGCCGTCGTTCGCGATCACCGGGCCGTTCGGCGCCGGTCTGGCGGCGGAGAGCGACAATCTGGTGCTGCGCGCGGCGGCCGGCTTCGCGACCGCATTCGGTGTCGAGGCGCATCACGCGATCACGCTCGACAAGAGGTTGCCGATCGCATCGGGGATCGGCGGCGGTTCGGCGGATGCGGCGGCGACGCTGCGTGCGCTGGCGCGGCTGCACGGCGTGGCGCCGGACGATGCACGGCTTTTCGCGCTCGCCGCGGCGCTGGGCGCCGATGTGCCGGCCTGCCTGCTGGGGCGTGCGGCATTCGGGCGGGGTCGTGGTGACGCGCTGGCGCCGCTCGACGGGCTGGGTGACATGCCCGCGCTGCTGGTGAATCCGATGGTGGCGGTGTCGACCGCGGCGGTGTTCGCGCGGTGGGACGGGGTGGATCGCGGCGGCATCGGCGCCGGCGACACGCTGGCGCGCGGGCTGGCCGGGCGCAACGACCTGCAACCCGCGGCGGAGGCGATCGCGCCCGAGGTGCGTGGGCTGATCGCGCTGCTCGCGGCGCAGCCCGGCGTGGTGTGCGCGCGCATGTCGGGATCGGGCGCGACCTGCTTCGCGCTGTTCGACGATGCGGTGGCCCGCGACGCGGCCGACGCCGCGGTCGCCACGGCCCGGCCCGACTGGTGGCGCCTCGCCACCACGATCGCATGATCGCGCTGTCGCTCGACGATGACGGCGTGGCGACGGTCACGCTCGATCGTCCCGCCGCGCGCAACGCGCTGCCCACGGCGGGCTGGCGCCAGCTGGCGGAGGTGGTCGCGGGCGTGCCCGATGCGGCGCGCGTGGTGGTGATCGCTTCCGCGGTGCCCGGCGTGTTCAGCGCCGGTGCGGACCTCGCCGATCTCGCGCGGCTGGTCGACGACGTGCCCGCGCGCGCGGCCTTCCGGCTCGCGATGGCGGACGCGATGGAGGCGATCCGCGCGCGCGCGATGCCGGTGGTCGCCTGGGTCGACGGCGGCTGCTTCGGCGCGGGGGTCGCGCTGGTGCTGGCGTGCGACCTGATCGTGGCGTCCCCGGCGGCGCGCTTCGCGATCCCGCCCGCGCGGCTCGGCATCGGCTATCCCGCGCCTGATGTCGCGCGGCTGGCGGCGCGGGTGGGGCAGGGACAGGCGGCGCGGCTGCTGTTCACCGCCGCGCCGATCGACGCGGACGAAGCGGCGCGCATCGGCCTCGCCGATCTGATCGCGGATGGCGCGGAAACGGCGCGCGGGATCGCCCGCAACGACGCCGATGCGCTGCGATTGCTCAAGCGAACGCTGCGCGACCCCGCCGCGCCCGGCCTCGATTCCGCGTTCGAGGCATCGTTTTCGTCCCCCGCCTTTGCGCAGGGCGTCGCCCGCTATCGCCAAACCCCTTGATTCGCGCGCAATGTTGCCCACTTGTTCTTAAGGAACAAATGGAATACACATGGCCTACGCGTTGATTGGTCCGCGCGGGTGCTCTAGCGAAAGGTTTCACGGCAATGGCCGCCAAACTTCAGGTGATCGATACCGGCATGGCAACCGCGACTACAGACCGTCAGAAGGCGCTCGACGCCGCCCTCGCGCAGATCGACCGCGCCTTCGGCAAGGGCTCGGCGATGAGGCTGGGGCAGAAGGAGACGATGCAGGTGGAGGCGATCTCCACCGGGTCGCTCGGCCTCGACATCGCTTTGGGCGTGGGCGGTCTGCCGCGCGGCCGCGTGATCGAGGTCTATGGCCCTGAATCCTCGGGCAAGACGACGCTCGCGCTCCACGTCATCGCGGAGGCGCAGAAGAACGGCGGCACTGCGGCGTTCGTCGATGCCGAGCATGCGCTCGATCCGGTCTATGCGCGCAAGCTGGGCGTCAACATCGACGAACTGATCGTGTCGCAGCCCGATACCGGCGAACAGGCGCTGGAGATCACCGACACGCTGGTGCGCTCCAACGCGATTGACGTGCTGGTGGTCGACTCGGTCGCCGCGCTGGTGCCGCGCGCGGAGATCGAGGGCGAGATGGGCGACAGCCATGTCGGCCTGCAGGCGCGGCTGATGTCGCAGTCGCTGCGCAAGCTGACCGGTTCGATCAGCCGCTCGCGCTGCATGGTGATCTTCATCAACCAGCTGCGCATGAAGATCGGCGTGATGTACGGCAACCCGGAGACGACGACGGGCGGCAACGCGCTGAAATTCTACGCCTCGGTCCGCCTCGACATCCGCCGCACCGGCGCGATCAAGGACCGCGACGAGGTGACCGGCAACGCCACGCGCGTGAAGGTGGTGAAGAACAAGGTCGCGCCGCCGTTCAAGCAGGTCGAGTTCGACATCATGTACGGCGAGGGTATCTCGAAGATCGGCGAGATCCTCGATCTGGGCGTGAAGGCCGGGCTGGTCGAGAAGTCGGGCGCGTGGTTCTCCTATGACTCGGTGCGGATCGGGCAGGGACGCGAGAATGCCAAGACGTTCCTGCGCGAGAATCTGGAAATGGCCGAGCGGCTGGAGAAGGCGATCCGCGCCCGCACCGCGCAGGTTGCGGACGGCATGATGACCGGCCCCAGCGAGGAAGACGATCTCTGATCCCGCAGACCTGCCACGACGTGGGAGACGAGCGACCCGCCGGTGACGGCGGGTCGATTCGTTTCCAAGCCGGATGAGGCGGGGTCCCGCATACTCACAAGCTATCAATTTTGCGGAACAGGGGATTCCGGGAGAAGCCCGGGGTGACGGTCTCGTCGAGGCGCAGGGGTGACTTCCGCAAAGGTCCGGCGAAGACCGGGATTCGACACCGATCGGCTCGTAAAATGCTGAAGCCGCTCGCGACTGGACCCTGGCCATCGCCGGAGAACAGAATAGGGCATTCGCGGAGACCTAGCCGTCGCGGGAATGACGACCGGCGACCGGCCGCAGGCCATGCGTCGATGCTGGCAGGGTGGCGGGATTGGTCGGCCGTGCTCCCGCACTCCGCCGACGCAGCGGCATGGTGGTGCCACGGCACTTATGCGACAATGCCGCGCCGGCAGCCGAGCGGGCTGGCAGAGGCGACGACCACGCCGCCACCCTGCGCGTTCCGCTCGTCCGGCACGACAGGGAGACGGCGATGACGGGAGCGGCGGACTGGGCCGGGCGGGGTGGGGCAGGTGTGGGCGGACGAATGGCGCCGCACCGAACGCGCCTTCGCCGGCATCGCCGCGGTCCTCGACGCCGCGATCGCCGCGGTCGCGCCGCAGACCGGCCGCGCGCTCGACATCGGCTGTGGCGTCGGCAGCACCACGTTGGCGCTGGCGGGCGCGCGACCGGCGCTGGAGGTGACCGGGACGGACCTCGCCGCGCCGTTGATCGCGGTGGCGCGGGAGCGGGCGGCGACCGTGCCGACGGCAGTGCGCCCCGCGTTCGTGGTGCAGGATGCGCTGACGCTCGCGGCAGAGCGCGCGCCGCTCGACCTGCTGGTGTCGCGTCATGGCGTGATGTTCTTCGACGATCCGGTCGCCGGGTTCGCGGCGCTGCGTGGCGCCACCCGCGTCGGCGCGCCGCTGGTCTTCTCCTGCTTCCGGGATCGCGCCCGCAACGACTGGTCGCATGCGGTCGATCGCGCGCTCGGGGTCGTGCCCATGGCGAGCGGCTATGCCCCCGGCCCCTATGCGCTGGCGGACGAGGCGCGGACCGCCGCGATCCTGCGCGACGCCGGCTGGCGCGACGTAACCGCGACGGCGCACGCGGTGCCCTATGTCGTCGGGGCGGGCGAGGATCCGGTCGCGGACGCGATCGGCTTCTACCGCCGCATCGGATCGGCGGCGTCGCTCCTGGCGGCCGCCGCGCCCGCGGAACGCGCGGCGATGGAGCGCACGCTGGCCGATATGCTGGCGACGCGGATACAGGGCGGCGCGGTGACGTTCACTGCTGCGATCTGGATCTGGACCGCACGCGCAGGGGAGCCCGCATGACCATTACCGTCCATCACCTGGAAAATTCGCGATCGCAGCGCGTGTTGTGGATGCTGGAGGAACTGGGGCTGCCCTATCGCGTGACCCGCTACGAACGCGATCCGAGGACGATGCTGGCCCCGCCCGAACTGCGCGCGGTCCATCCGCTCGGCAAGTCCCCGGTGATCGAGGACGATGAGGAGCAGGGCGCATCCGGCCCGCGCATCATCGCGGAGACGGGCGCGATCGTCGAATATCTGGTCGACAAGGCGGACGGGCGGCTGGGCGCGCCGCCGCGGCGCGAGGAGGCGCTCGCCTGGCGCTTCTGGCTCCACTATGCCGAGGGTTCGCTGATGCCGCCGCTGCTGCTGAAGCTGGTGCTGGGGCGCATCCCCTTGCTGGGCCGGAGTGCGACGAAGCGCATCCAGCCGATGATCGACCGCCATCTGGACGTCGTCGAACAATCGCTGGCGGAACGGCCGTGGTTTGCGGGCGACACCTTTTCCGCGGCGGATGTGATGATGAGCTTCCCGCTGGAGGCGGCGCGTCATCGCGCCGGGCTGGGCGCGTCGCGCCCGAATACGATCGGCTGGATGGAGCGGATCCATGCGCGCCCCGCCTATCAGCGTGCGCTGGAGAAGGGCGGCCCCTACGCTTACGCGTAGGACGGGTCGGGCGGGCGGACACGAAACGTCACGGATTGTGGCGCGCCGCGACTTTGCCTAAGTCGCAGCGCATGACCATCTCGACCAACGACATCCGGCGCTCGTTCCTCGATTACTTCGGCAGCAACGGGCATCGCATCGTGCCCAGTGCCCCGCTGGTGCCGCAGAACGACCCGACGCTGATGTTCGTCAACGCCGGCATGGTGCCGTTCAAGAACGTCTTCACCGGGCTGGAGACGCGGCCCTATTCGACCGCGACCTCGTCGCAGAAGTGCGTGCGCGCGGGCGGCAAGCACAATGATCTCGACAATGTCGGCTATACCGCGCGGCACCATACCTTCTTCGAGATGCTGGGGAATTTCAGCTTCGGCGATTATTTCAAGGAGCAGGCGATCACGCATGCGTGGACGCTGCTGACGAAGGAATGGGGGCTGCCGGCCGACAAGCTGACCGCCACCGTCTTCCACACCGACGATCAGGCGTTCGACTTGTGGAAGAAGATCGCTGGCCTGCCCGATCACCGCATCATCCGCATCCCGACCAAGGACAATTTCTGGGCGATGGGCGCGGACGGGCCGTGCGGGCCGTGCTCGGAGATCTTCTACGACCATGGCGACCATATCCCCGGTGGCCCTCCCGGCAGCCCGGACGAGGATGGCGACCGCTTCGTCGAGATCTGGAACCTCGTCTTCATGCAGCATGTGCAGGAGGCGGATGCGATCGTCGGCGACCTGCCGCGCCCGTCGATCGACACCGGCATGGGGCTGGAGCGCGTCGCCGCGGTGCTTCAGGGCGTGCATGACAATTACGATACGGATACGTTCAAGGCGCTGATCGCCGCGTCGGGCGCGCTGACCCATACCGCGACCGATGGCGCCAATCAGGCGAGCCACCGCGTGATCGCGGACCATCTGCGCTGCGCCGGCTTTCTGGTGGCGGACGGCGTGCTGCCGGCCAACGAAGGACGCGGCTATGTGCTGCGCCGGATCATGCGGCGCGCGATGCGCCATGCGCATATCCTGGGCGCGAAAGAGCCGTTGATGCACCGGCTGGTGCCCGCGCTGGTGACGGAGATGGGCGCGGCATACCCCGAGTTGCTGCGTGCGCAGCCGCTGATCGAGGCGACGCTGCAACAGGAGGAGACGCGCTTCCGCCAGACGCTCGACAAGGGGCTACGGCTGCTCGACGATGCGACCACCGGCATGACGTCCGGCGACGTGCTGGCGGGGGAAACCGCGTTCAAGCTCTACGACACCTATGGCTTCCCCTATGACCTGACCGAGGATGCGCTGCGTGTGCAGGGCTTCCGCGTCGACCGCGCCGGCTTCGATGCCGCGATGACGGAGCAGAAGCGTGCGGCGCGTGCGGCGTGGAAGGGATCGGGGGCGAAGGCGTCCGACGAATTGTGGTTCGATCTGGCCGAGGAAGTCGGTGCGACCGAGTTCACCGGCTATGCCAGCGACACCGGACAGGGCGTGGTGCTGGCGCTGGTCAAGGATGGCGCGCGGGTGACGTCCGCCACGGCAGGCGAGCAGGTCGACGTGATCGTCAACCAGACGCCCTTCTATGGCGAGAGCGGCGGGCAGGTCGGCGATGCCGGCACGATCGCGAGCGAGGCGGGGCTGGCGGCAGAGGTGAGCGACACCTCCAAGCAACTCGGCAAATTGTGGGTGCATCATGCGCGCCTCACCGCGGGCGAGATCAAGGTCGGCGACACGGTGACGCTGGCGATCGACGTCGCGCGGCGTGCCGCGATCCGCGCCAACCATTCCGCGACGCACCTGCTGCACGAGGCGCTGCGCCAGCGACTGGGAACGCATGTGGCGCAGAAGGGATCGCTGGTGGCGCCGGAGCGGCTGCGCTTCGACGTGTCGCATCCCAATGCGATGTCGGCGGAGGAGCTGGCCGTCGCCGAGGCCGCGGTCAACGCGCAGATCCGCCGCAACGGCGCGGTCGAGACGCGGCTGATGACCCCCGACGATGCGATCCAGATGGGCGCGATGGCGCTGTTCGGCGAGAAATACGGCGACGAGGTGCGCGTCGTGTCGATGGGCAGCGAAGATGACGGCAAGACCTATTCGATCGAGCTGTGCGGCGGCACACATGTGACCGCGCTGGGCGATATCGGCGTGTTCAAGATCGTCGGCGAGAGTGCGGTGTCGAGCGGGGTGCGCCGCGTCGAGGCGCTGACCGGCGAGGCGGCGCGTGCCTATCTGAACGCGCGCGACGAGAAATTGCGCGAGGCGGCGGCGACGCTGAAGACCGCGCCGGACGACGTGCCGGCGCGCGTCGCGGCGCTGGTCGAGGAGCGTCGGCGGCTGGAGCGCGAACTGGCCGAGGCCAGGAAGGCGCTGGCGCTCGGCGGCGGCGGTGCGGGCGGCGCTGCCGCACCGGGGCCGGAGACGGTCGCCGGGGTCGCCTTCGCGGCGCAGGTGCTGGACGGCTTCGATGCCAAGGGGCTGCGCGGTGCGGTGGACGATAGCAAGGCGCGGATCGGTTCCGGCGTGGCGATGCTGGTCGCGGTCAACGACGGGCGCGCATCGGTCGCGGTCGGCGTGACGGATGATCTGGTCGGGCGGTTCAATGCGGTCGACCTGCTCAAGCGCGCGGTGGCGGCGCTGGGCGGGCAGGGCGGCGGCGGTCGCCCGGACATGGCACAGGGCGGCGGACCGGACGGCACGAAGGCTAGTGCGGCGGTGGACGCGGTGCGTGCCGGGCTGGAAGAGGTAGCGGCCAGCGCGTGATCCTTGTGCTCCTGCGAAGGCAGAAGCCCAAGGTTGTCGGACGGATCGGCTATTCTCGGAGGGAGCGTGGCGGCTGCTGCGCTCCGTAACCCTAGTCTCCTGCCTCCGCAGGAGCACGGCATCGGTCATGGCTGACCCGCTGCGGCACAATAGAAAATGGGGCGAGCCGCCTGGCCCGCCCCGTTGCCTTACTTCTTCTTCGGCTTGGCCGGCGGCGTCGCGGTGGTGGCCGCGGTAGCCGTGGCATCGGTCGCTGTCGTGGCCGACGCCGTCGGCGCGGTCGCCGCAGCACCGCCCATTGCGGCTTGCAGCTGCGCCGCGGTCATGCCCAGCGTCACCCCCTGCGGTCCGGGGCCGAACCCGGCGATCGGCAGCTTGGCGTCGCCCGACGGTGTCGTCACGGTCACGAAGCTGGCATCGGCCGACTTGATCGTGCCCAGCTGCGTACCACCGGTGCCATAGACCGTGGCGCCCGGCGCCAGCTTCGCCTTGAAGTCGGCGCTGGCCTGCGCCTGCTGCTGGCCGGCGGCGGCCTCCAGCTGCGCCTTGGTCATCGCCAGGACCGGGCCTTTCTCACCCTTGCCGAGCGACGACAAAGGGATGGCGGCCTTGACGGTGCCGGTGTTGACGACCGCATTGGTGCCGTCGGTGGTGTCGACCGTGCCCACGACGCCGCCCGACGTGTCATAGACGGTCGCGCCGGTCGATACCGCGGCGCCGGCCTGTGCCGCCGGTGCGGGCGCCGCGGCTTGCGCGGATGCGATCGCCGGAAAGGCAATGGTGGAAGCAAGGGCGAAAACGGCAAAACTCTTCACAGAGGATCTCCTTTTGTCGTTCGTTGATCTGATGGACTGGCCAACGGATCAGAAACGATCACGGTTCCCCGATACTGCGGTTTGCAATCTGCACGAGGCATGAACCGGCTGTTCATCAGCTTCGTGTTCCCTTATCGTTCTTGTCCTGCTAGGGGGCGATATGGCGAAGATCCAGAAGCGTTTCGTGTGCCAGTCGTGCGGCTCGGTCAGCCATCGCTGGCAGGGGCAATGCGCCGATTGTTCGGAATGGAACACGCTGGTGGAGGAGGCGAGCGCGGCGGCGACGCCGTTTCAGGCGCGCCACAACCTGCAGGGCGGGGGACGCGCGATCGCGATGATCGGGCTGGACGCGGAGGTGGCGCTGCCGCCGCGCACGCCGTTCGGGATCGCGGAGCTGGACCGCGCGCTGGGCGGCGGGCTGGTGAGCGGATCGGCGACGCTGATCGGCGGCGATCCGGGGATCGGCAAGTCGACCTTGCTGCTGCAGGCGGCGGCGGCGCTGGCGCGGCAGGGGCATGACGTCGCCTATGTCTCCGGCGAGGAGGCGGCGGATCAGGTGCGGCTGCGCGCGCGGCGGCTGGGGCTGGGCGATGCGCCGGTCCGGCTCGCCTCGGCGACATCGACGCGCGACATCCTGACGACGATGAGCATGGGGACACCACCTCGGCTGCTGGTGATCGATTCGATCCAGACGATGCATTCCGACCTGATCGAGGGTGCGCCGGGCACGGTCAGTCAGGTGCGCGCCAGTGCGCAGGAACTGATCCGCTTCGCCAAGGAGCGCGGCACGTCGGTGGTGCTGGTGGGGCATGTCACCAAGGACGGCACGATCGCGGGGGCCGCGCGTGCTGGAGCATATGGTCGACACGGTGCTGAGCTTCGAGGGCGAGCGCAGCCACCAGTATCGCATCCTGCGCGCGATCAAGAACCGCTTCGGCGGGACGGACGAGATCGGGGTCTTCTCGATGGCGGCGGAGGGGCTGGTGGAGGTGACCAATCCCTCGGCGCTGTTCCTGACCCAGCGCGACGAGGGCGTGACGGGCGCGACCGTATTCCCGGCGCTGGAGGGGACGCGGCCGGTGCTGGTCGAAATTCAGGCGCTGGTGGTGCGCGTCGCCAGCGGGGCGACCCCGCGGCGATCGGTGGTCGGGTGGGATTCGGCGCGGCTGGCGATGATCCTGGCGGTGCTGGAGGCGCGCTGTGGGCTGAGCTTCTCGACCTGCGAGGTCTATCTGAACGTGGCGGGTGGATATCGCGTGCAGGACCCGGCGGCGGATCTGGCGGTGGCGGCGGCGCTGGTCTCGGCACTGAGCGAACGGCCCGTCCCCGCCGATGCGGTCGCCTTCGGCGAGATCGCGCTGTCGGGCGAGTTGCGCCCGGTGGCGCATGCCCCGCTGCGACTGAAGGAGGCGTCGAAACTGGGGTTCGAGCGCGCGCTGCTGCCCGCCGCGGCCAAGGCGGAGGGCGACGCGATGCGCGTGTCGGGGTTCCGCACGCTGGGGCAGTTCGTCGACCATGTGCTGGGCCGGGGGTGAGTGGGGGGGCAACGTCATGCCGGGCTTGGTCCCGCGTCCACCGTGCCGCGCGCCCAACGGCTATGCGGTTCGCCGCACCGTCGCCTCCGGACTCTATCGGTGCTTGCCTATTCATACAAGTACGCCTCCCCGGCGAAGGCCGGGGTCCAGTCGGAGGACAGAGGTTGGCGAGCGCTGTACATCGTCACGACGACCTTCCCGACTGGACCCCGGCCTTCGCCGGGGGTGGCAGAAAGAATCCTTGTTCGAAGGGGATAAACATAGAACGAGCCCGGGGTGACAGTGCGTGCGGGGCAGGTGTCGAGCCGCGCGCACATCCCGCCTAGCCGCCGCCGCTCGCGCGCCATAAGGATGCGCTCATGGGTCTCCACGGTCTCGACATCATCGTCCTCGCGCTGGTCGCGCTGACCGCGCTGTTCGGCGCGCGGCGCGGGTTCGTCGGTGAGGTGCTGGCGCTGTTCGCCTGGGTGGCGATGGTGTTCGCGCTCAAGCTCTTCCACCTGCCGCTGGCGCGCGCGCTCGCCGGGATCGTCGGCACCGCGTCGGGCGCGGCGGTGCTGGCGTTCGTGCTGCTGGCGGGGGGCAGCTATGTGGCGGGGAAGCTGGTCGTCGGCGCGATCTCCCGACGCACGCGGACGTCGGTGCTGGGGCCGATCGATCGCGCGCTCGGGTTCGGATTCGGCGCGCTGAAGGGTGTCATCCTGGCCAGCCTTGCCTATCTCTTCGTCGTGCTGGTGCTGGATGTGATGGGAGGCGGACCGACGCGACGCCCGGGATGGCTGGTGCAGGCGCGCAGCTATCCGCTGCTGAGCGCCACCAGCGCGGGCATCGCGGACTTCGTCGATCGCCGCCGCAAGGGCGAACCCGTCTTCGCGCCCCGCTACACGCGTCCGTCGGCGACGGCGGACAATGGACACGACACATGAGCATGGACCTCTACACCCCCGAGATCAGCGCGCTGGCAACCGGCAATCCCTTTCCCGAGCGACTGGCGGAGGCGGCGGGCAGCGCGGAGAAGCGCTCGCCAATCTGCGGCAGCCGGGTGACGGTGGACATCGACCTGGGCGAGGACGGGCGCGTCGCGCGCGTCGGGACGCTGGTGCGCGCCTGCCTGCTGGGACAGGCATCGTCGACGCTGATGGCGCGCCACGTCGTCGGACGCTCGCCGGAGGAAATCGCGGCGGCGCGCGACGACCTGACCGCATGGCTGGCGGGCAACGGCGCGGTGCCGGCGTGGCCGGGGATCGACATCTTCACGCCGGGGCTGAAGCTGACCGCGCGTCACCCCTCGATCCGCCTCGCGTTCGAGGCGGCGGCGGAGGCGGCCGAGCGTGCGCGTGAGAAGGCGCCGGCCTGATGGAACATGTGGCGGAGGGGGCGTCGCTGGTCCGCGACGGAACGATCCTGCTGGGCGCGGGACTGGTCTTCGTGCTGGTGTTCCGGCGGCTGGGGCTGGGCGCGACGCTGGGCTTCCTCGTTGCGGGCGCGCTGGTCGGTCCGCACCTGCTGGGGCTGGTCGGCGATGCGGAGACCAAGCTGGGCTTTGCCGAGCTGGGCATCACGCTGCTGCTGTTTATCGTCGGGCTGGAACTGAGCCCGACGCGATTGTGGCGGCTGAAGCAGGACATATTGGGGCTGGGGCTGGTGCAGGTGGTGGCGTGCGGTGCCGCCATTTCGGTGATCCTGCTCGGGCTGGCGCATTTCTCGCTCGCCGCCGCGCTGGCAGTGGGGATGCCGCTGGCGCTGTCGTCGACGGCGCAGGTGCTGCCGATGCTGCAATCCTCCGGGCGGCTGCGCACGCCGTTCGGCGAGCGCGCCTTCTCGATCCTGCTGTTTCAGGACCTGTCGATCATCCCGATGATCACGATCATCGCCGCGATGAGCCGCAATCCGGCCGACATGGGCGGTCCGCCGGGGTGGGTGCTGGTGATCTATACCGTGCTGGCGATCAGCGGGCTGATCGCGGCGGGGCGGTTCGTGCTGCGCCCGCTGTTCCGGCTGATCGGGCGGCTGGGCGAGCGCGAGATGTTCGTGTTCGCCGCGCTGTTCACCGTTATCGCGGCGGCGGCGCTGATGCAGGCGCTGGGGCTGTCGCCGGCGCTGGGCGCGTTCGTCGCGGGCGTGATGCTGGCGGACAGCCCGTATCGGCACGAGCTGGAGACGGATGTCGAACCGTTCCGCTCGATCCTGCTCGGTCTGTTCTTCCTCGCGGTCGGCATGATGCTGAACCTGCAGGCGATCGCCGACCGGCCGCTGTTCGTGGTCGCGATCGCGGCGGCGCTGGTGGTGACGAAGGCGGGGGTCATCGCGCTGATCGGGCGCGCGTTCCGGATGGAATGGCGGCCCGCGATCGCGCTGGGGCTGTTGCTGAGCCAGGGCGGCGAGTTCGGCTTCGTGCTGCTGGCGCAGGCGCAGAACGCCTATCTGATCGCGCCCGAGGCGGCGAGCCTGTTCGGCGCGATCATCACGCTGTCGATGGCGACCACGCCGTTCCTGATGGCCGCCACGCGCGCCTTTCGCGAGGAGCCGCTGACGCCGGAGCAGGAGCGCGACGGCCCGACCGCGGACGGCGCCAATGCGATCATCGTCGGCTATGGCCGGTTCGGGCAGACGGTCGGCCAGATGCTGATGACGCAGGACATTCCGGTCACACTGATCGACACCGATATCGAGATGATCGACATCGCCGGGGAGTTCGGGTCGAAGGTGTATTACGGCGACGGCACGCGGCTGGACCTGCTGCGTCAGGCGGGCGCGGCGGAGGCGGAGATGATCCTGTTCTGCATGGACGGCGACCAGCTGGAACCCGCCACGGTCGAGAGCATCCAGGACGCCTTCCCCAATGCCGCGCTGTACGTGCGCGCCTATGACCGCCGCGCGCTGGTCAAGCTGAAGAGCGGGCCGGCGCGCTACGTCGTGCGCGAGGTGCTGGAATCGGCGGTCCGGATGGCGCGGCTGGCGATGGCGGACCTGGGCATATCGCGCGCCGACATCGACCGCGCGGAGGACATGTACCGCGCGCGTGACAAGGAGCGGCTGCGCATCCAGCTGGAGGCGGGCGACCTGCGCGCCGCGCGGGAGATGGTCGCGGCACAGGCGCCGTGGGGCGGGGGAGAGCGGCCGTGAACCTCATCCTGATCGTGGCGGCACTGTCCGGCGCGCTCGCGGTCGCGGCGGGTGCGTTCGGTGCGCACGGTGCCAGCGGCGCGGCGGTCGAATGGCTGAAGACGGGCGCGCAATACCAGCTGATCCATGTGTTGGCCGCGCTGGTGGCGCTGCGGATGGAGGCGCGCGGACCGGCATGGCTGTTCGTGATCGGCGCCGGGGTGTTCGCGGGGACGCTGTACCTGATGGCGCTGGGGCTGCCGCGCTGGCTGGGCGCGATCACGCCGATCGGCGGGACGCTGCTGATCGTGGGGTGGCTGTGGTGGGCGTTCCTAGGGTGGCGTGGGTGAACTTGACCTCGTCACCCCGGGCTTGACCCCGGGGTCCCGCTTTTTGCGCAGGGTGGTGAGAAAGCGGGACCCCGGGTCAAGCCCGGGGTGACGGGCGTGTCACCGCACCGATGCGGCCGGTTGCGCATCGTCGGTCTCGCGCGCCCGGGGCTCGCGGATCGAGGGGCGCAGGCGGGCGAGGCTGCACAATCCCGCCACCAGCGCGAGCCCCGCGGCGACCAGCGGCGGCGCCATGCCCGAGCCGACGCCGAGCGCGAGCAGCGCCGCGACCAGCGTCGCGCCGGTGGTCTGTCCCACCAGCCGCACCGTGCTGACCAGCCCTCCCGCCGCCGCCGCGCGGGTACGCGGTGCGGAGCCGATGATGAGCCGTGCATTGGGCGGCAGGAAGGTGCCGAACCCGGAGCCGCACAGCGCCATCCGCCACGCGATATCGAAATAGCCGGGATCCGCCGGCATGAACGCGATCAGCAGCAGTGCGGTGATCGAGATCGCCATGCCGATCCCGCCCAGCAGCCCCGCCGGAATGCGATCGGACAGCCAGCCGGTCAGCGGGGCGACGATCATGTTGGTCAGCGGCCATGGCGCGATCGCGGCGCCCACCGCGGCGGCGGTGAAGCCGAACTCATGCGTCAGCCGGAACGGCGTCGACAAGAGCAGCGTCATCGACGCGACGAAGGCGGTGAACCCGCCCAGCGTCGACAAGGCGATGACTGGTCGGCCGAGCAGGTCGACCGGCAGGATCGGGCTGGGCGTGGTGCGCTCGCGCCGGACATATACGATGCCGATCGCCACGCCGATCGCGACGATCGCGGCGGAGACGACCGGGCTGTCGCCGTGCACCGCGCTTTCCGCCCCGCCGATGATGAGGCCGAACATCGCCGCGCACATCACCGCACCCAGCACGTCGAAGCGGCGGTCGCGCCGCGGCGTGTCGGGCAGCGCGCGCCCCAGCAGCAGCGAGGCGATCGCGAACGGAATCGCGCTGGCGAATACCCATGGCCAAGGCGCGATCGACAGCACCAGCCCGCCGATCGTCGGCGCGGCGGCGGCGGAACTGGAGACGATGACCGAATTGATCCCCAGCCCGCGTCCCAGCTGCTGCGCCGGATAGGTCTGGCGGATCAGCGCGGAGGCGACCGCCAGCGCGCCCGCCGCCCCCACCGCCTGCGCCGCGCGCACCACCAGCAGGAAGGGCAGGCTCTTCGCGAAGAAGCACAACAGGGTCGCGATGGTGAAGATCAGCTGCCCGACCTGATACATCCGCTTCAGGCCGATGCGCTCGCCCAGCCCCGCGAACGGCAGCATCAGCATCACCAGCATCAACTGATAGACGGTGACGATCGCGACGACGGAGGCCGAATCGACCCCCAGGTCGCGCGCGATCGTCGGCAGCGCGACATTGGCGACGCCGCCGTCGATGATGACCAGCGCGGTGCCGAAGCATAAGGCGGCGACCGCGGCATAGCGGCGCGGCGTGGGCAGGCCATCGGTGGAGGCGGGAAGGGCGAGCGGACGGGTTCGGGGCATCTACGGTAGGGACTCGGCACGCACGGGCTTGTTCCCGCACGACTTCTGCCGGACCGATGCCCCGATAGCAGGAGGATGTGAATGCGTTTCGGTACGACGGCGGCGCTGGCGCTGCTTCTTGCGGGATCGGCCGCGGGGGCGCAGACGGCGGCGATGAACACGACCGCCGACGATCCCTATATCTGGCTGGAGGACAAGGACGGCGCGAAGGCGCTCGCCTGGGTCGAGGCGGAGAACAAGCGCACGCTGGCCCGGCTGGAGAGCGATCCGCGCTATGCGGCGTTCAACCGCGAGGCGCTGGCGATCGCATCGGCGACCGACCGCATTCCGATGCCCGGGCAGTTGATGGGGCGGATCGTCAATTTCTGGCGCGATGCCGATCATGCGCAGGGCCTGTGGCGCTGGACCACGCCCGATGACTATGCCGCCGCCACCCCGCAATGGCGCACGCTGCTCGACCTCGATGCGCTGAGTCGCGCTGAGGGGAAGAAATGGGTGTGGAAGGGCGCCACCTGCCTGTCGCCCGAGGAGCGGCTGTGCCTGGTCGCGCTGTCCGAGGGCGGCGAGGATGCGATCACCTATCGCGAGTTCGATGTCGCCGCGGGGCGGTTCGTCGACGGCGGCTTCGTGCTGCCGACCTCGAAACAGGGCGCGACCTGGATCGACAAGGATACATTGCTGGTCAGCCGCGACTGGGGGCAGGGCACGATGACGGTGTCGAGCTATCCCTTCGTGGTGAAGATGGTGAAGCGCGGGCAGCCGCTGTCCGCCGCGACCGAGGTGTTCCGCGGCGCGGCGGACGACCAGCTGGGCAGCTATGCCACCAGCTTCACCGACGCCAAGGGTCATCGCGCGGTGGTGATCGAGCGGCAGCGGACCTTCTTCGGCAGCGAGAAGTCGCTGTGGACGCCGGCCGGGGCGCGTCCGCTGGCGATCCCGGCGCGGGTGCGCGCCGCCGCGCTGGTCGACGGCCGGCTGGTGTTCGAGACGAGCGAGGCGTGGGGCACGGTGCCCGCGGGCGCGGTCGCCGCGCTGCCGCTCGCTGCGCTGGACGCGCGCGCGCCGGAGCCGGAGGCGGTGTTCGTGCCGACCGCGCGGCAGGCGGTGTCGGGAGTCGACGCGACGCGCGATCACCTGATCGTCGATTATACCGACAATGTCCGCGGCCGGGTCGCGGTGCTGACGCCCGGATCGGCCGGCTGGACGACGCGCACGCTGGCATTGCCGGACAATGCGATCTTCACGGTGACCGGCACGTCGGACGCGAACAACCGCGCCTATCTGGTCGCCAACGCCTTCCTGACGCCGACGACGCTGGCGGAATTCGACGCCGGCAGCACCGCCGCGCCGCGCCCGCTGAAGGCGTTGCCGGCGCGCTTCGATGCGAAGGGACTGGTTGCGGAGCAGTTCGAGGCGACCTCCACCGATGGGACGAAGGTGCCCTATTTCGTCGTCCATCGCGCCGATGCGCCGCGTGACGGGCGCACCCCCACGCTGATGACCGCCTATGGCGGGTTCGAGGTGCCGATGCTGCCCGGCTATGCCGCGACCACCGGCAAATTGTGGCTGGAGCGCGGCGGTGCCTATGTGCTCGCCAATATCCGCGGCGGGGGCGAGTTCGGCCCGGCGTGGCACGATGCCGGGCGCAAGACGAAGCGGCAGGTGATCTACGACGATTTCGCCGCGGTGGCGAAGGACCTGTTCGCGCGGCGGCTGACCAGCCCGGCGAAGCTAGGGATCTACGGCGGCTCCAACGGCGGGCTGCTGATGGGGGTCGAGCTGAACCAGCATCCCGATATGTGGCGCGCGGTGACGATCCAGGTGCCGCTGCTCGACATGCTGCGTTATGAGGGGATTGCGGCGGGCGCGTCCTGGGTCGACGAATATGGGTCGGTGACGGTGCCCGACGAGCGCGCGTTCCTGGCGCGCATCTCGCCCTATCACAATTTGCGGCGCGGGGTGGCCTATCCGGAGACGTACATCTGGACCACGACCAAGGACGATCGCGTCGGCCCGCAGCACGCGCGCAAGTTCGCGGCGCGCATGAAGGAATATGGGCTGCCCTATCTGTTCTTCGAGGATACCGCCGGGGGCCATTCGGGCGATGCCGACGTCGCGCAGGGCGCGCGGTTGCAGGCGCTGCAGATGACCTATTTCGCGCAGCGGCTGATGGACGAATGAGCATGTCGCGCGTTCTTGCTGCATCGCAGCGCGATGGAGTAAGGAGCGCGCGATGAGCGATGATATTGTGAGCCAGCCGTCCCCCGTGCCCGACACCGTGCCGATCGTCTTCGAGGCGATCGTCAAGCAGCAGGCGATCGCCGCCACGTACAATCGTGGCGCGGTGACGCTGGCGCCGCACATCCTCTACACGAAGCACGGGGAGATCTATCTCGACGCGCTGACGATCGAGCGCGACGGACAACCCCCGCGCGAGCCGAAGATCGGCGCGTTCAAGCTGTCGGGGCTGGCCTCGCTGCGCATCACCCCGCGCCGGTTCAAGCCGAGCGAGCTGTTCGACGCCGGCGACGAGAAATATGCCGGCGTGACGTTGCTGGCGGTCGACGCCTGATCGAGCCCGAACCCGCCGCCAGGCGCATCGCGCGCGGGCTGCTCGCGGCATTCTACGCCGTCGCAGGGGCCGGGCATTGGGTGTTCGTCGACGCGGTGGTGCGGATCGTGCCGCGCTGGGTGCCCGCGCCGCATGCGGTGGTGATCGCGACCGGCGCGTGCGAGCTTGCGGGTGCCATGGGGTTGATGCTGCCGCGCTGGCGGCGCGCGGCCGGTTGGGGGCTGGCCGCCTATGCGCTGTGCGTGTGGCCCGCGAACGTGCAGCACGCGATCATCGACCTGACGCACGGCACCGGGCTGCCGATCTGGTATCACGCACCGCGGCTCGCGTTGCAGCCGGCGATCATCTGGTGGGCGCTGTGGGCGAGCGGGGCGGTCAACGTCGCAAGGTAAACGGGACCCCGGCTCAAGGCCGGAATGACGACTTACACATCACGTCGCCCTGCTTGACCCTGAGTTCCCGGGTTCGCCGGAACACGACGGGTTTGTCGACACAACTGCCGCGTTCCTGCGCAGGCAGGAGCCCAGGGTTGCTGATCCTCCGCCAGACGTCCGATCGCATCGTCACGCCGGACTTGTTCCGGCATCCATGGCTCCGCGCGCCTGACGCCGGCTGGGTGTCCACATCTCTTCTGTTCCCCGGCGAAGGCCGGGGTCCAGTCGCGAGCGGTTTCCGCATCTTAAGAGCCGATCGTTACTGGACCCCGGCCTTCGCCGGGGAACAGAAGAGGTCTGGAACAAGGCCGGGGTGACGCGATGTGTGCGGCGATGCCTTCTCCGCTCTGAAGGCCCGCCGTCACCCCAGCGCGTCGAGCAATTCGTCCTTCGTCATCCTCGATCGCCCCGGAATGTCGCGCTTCTTCGCCTCGGCATACAGGTCCGCCTTCGTGCGATGGTCGCGATAGGGACGCGTCTTCTTCGCGACGTCATCCGGTTGCGCGCTGAACTGCCGGCCATTCTTCGTATCGGCGCGCTTCTTCGCGGTGGTGCGGCGATATTCGTCGTCGGACAACGCCTCGCGCGCCTTCTTCGGGAGATAGCGTTCGCCGGTCTTGCCGCTCTGCTTGCCGGACTTGGTGCCCCATTCCTCCTCGGTCCATTGGTGGAGCGAATTGTCGTCGTCCTTCGCGCCGACGTAATCGCCGCCGCGCTTCTTGTATTCGGCGACCGCCAGCTGCGCCTTGCGCGCGGACCATTGGCCCTTCTTCCCGCCCTTGGCGCCGGCGGTGACCTCTTCCTTCACCGTCTCCCAAAGCTCGGGATCGGTCTTTTCGGCTGTCTCGGACATGCGCCGCCAACGCGCCGTTCGCCCAATCGCCTCACGGCGTGGTGACGAAACTGTCCATCACGCGCTTGCGACCGGCCTGTTCGAAATCGATCTCCAGCTTGTTGCCCTCGATCTCCGCGATCGTGCCATAGCCGAACTTCTGGTGGAACACGCGCTGGCCCAGCGACAGGTCGCTGCGCCCCTTGTTGCCCAGGCTGACCGCCGATGCGCGGCTTTCGACCACGCGGGCCGGCTCCCGCGTGAAGGTGCGGCTGGTCCAGTCGCCGCCGGGTTTCGCCCCCCCGAGACCGGCCAGCGTCCCCGCCGCGCGCTGCCAGCCCGGCCCGCGCCCGGTGCCGCGCGCGACATTGGCGAAGGGGTCGGCATGTTCGGACCAATTGGCGCGCCACAGGCTTTCGCCGCCCGACATGCTGGTTTCGCTCTCGACATGCGCGGGCGGCAGTTCGCCGACGAAGCGCGACGGGATCGAGGAGGTCCACTGGCCATAGATGCGGCGATTGGCAGCGTGGAGGATCGTCGCGCGCTGCCGCGCGCGCGTGATCGCGACATAGGCGAGGCGGCGTTCCTCCTCCAGCGAGCGCGTGCCGCCCTCGTCGATCGCGCGCTGCGACGGGAACAGCCCTTCCTCCCAGCCGGCGAGGAAGACGGTGTCGAATTCCAGCCCCTTGGCGGCGTGGATCGTCATGATCGTCACCTTGGGATCCTCGCGCGTCGCCTCATTGTCCATGACCAGGCTGACATGCTCCAGGAACGCGCCGAGGCTCTCATATTCCTCCATCGCGCGGACGAGTTCGGACAGGTTCTCCAGTCGCCCCGCGGCCTCGGCCGACTTCTCGGCCTGCCACATCGCGGTATAGCCGCTCTCGTCGAGGATCTGCCGCGCCAGCTCCGCATGCGGCAGGTCGCGCGCCATGTCGCGCCAGCGCGCGATATCGCCGACGAAGCGGCCGAGCGACTTGCGCGCCTGCGGGGTCAGTTCGTCGGTGTCGAGGATGCGCGCCGCCGCGATCGACAGCGGCAGCCCTTCGCCACGCGCCAGCTGGTGCAGCCGCGCGATCGCCTTGTCGCCCAGCCCGCGCTTGGGGGTGTTGACGATCCGTTCGAACGCGAGGTCGTCCGCCGGCTGATTGACGACGCGCAGATAGGCGAGCGCGTCGCGGATCTCGGCGCGTTCGTAGAAGCGGAAGCCGCCGACGATCTTGTACGGCAGCCCGATCGCGATGAAGCGGTCCTCGAACTCGCGCGTCTGGTGCTGCGCGCGCACCAGGATGGCGACGTCGTCGAGCGAGGTGCCGCTGCGCTGCGCCGCCTCGATCTCGTCGCCGACCCGGCGCGCCTCTTCCGGGCCGTCCCACACGCCCAGCACGCGCACCTTCTCGCCCGCGTCCAGCTCGGTCCACAATTCCTTGCCCAGCCGCCCGCCATTGTTGGCGATCACGCCCGAGGCGGCGGCGAGGATGTGCGGGGTGGAACGGTAATTCTGCTCCAGCCGGATCACCACGGCGCCGGGGAAGTCCTTCTCGAACTTCAGGATATTCTCCACCTGCGCACCGCGCCAGGAATAGATCGACTGATCGTCGTCGCCCACGCAGCAGATGTTGCGCCGCTCCTGCGCCAGCAACCGCAGCCACAGGTACTGGACCGAATTGGTATCCTGATATTCGTCCACCATGATGTAGCGAAAGCGCTGCTGATAGTGCTCCAGCACCGATCGCTCGCTCTTCAGGATGGTGAGCATGTGGAGCAGCAGGTCGCCAAAGTCGCAGGCGTTCACTGACCGGAGGCGGTCCTGATATTGCTGGTACAATTCGCCGCCGCGGCCGTTGGCGTAGCGCTCGCTCTCGCCCGCATCGATCTCGCGCGGGGTCAGCCCCTTGTTCTTCCACTCGTCGATCAGCCCGGCGAGGCTGCGCGCGGGAAAGCGCTTCTCGTCGATATCGGCGGCGATCACCAATTGCTTGAGCAGCCGCAGCTGGTCGTCGGTGTCGAGGATCGTGAAGTTCGATTGCAGCCCGACCAGCTCGGCATGGCGCCGCAGCATCTTGGCGCCGATCGCGTGGAAGGTGCCCAGCCACGGCATCCCCTCCACCATGTCGCCGACCAGCCGCGCGACTCGCTCGCGCATCTCGCGCGCGGCCTTGTTGGTGAAGGTGACGCTCAGGATCTCCGACGGATACGCCTTGCGCGTGTAGAGCAGGTGCGCCAGCCGCGCGGTCAGCGCCGCGGTCTTGCCGGTGCCCGCGCCCGCCAGCACCAGCACGGGGCCATCGGTGGTCTCCACCGCCTGACGCTGTGGCGAGTTGAGGCTGGCGAGATACGGCGGGTCGCTACGATCGGTCACCGCCGAACAGGTAGGGAACGCGCGCGCCGCCGGCAACCCCGCGATGGCGCAGGGCGGGTTGCCACGCGCATTGGTTCATGAGAACATTGCGGAAACGAACGGGAGGATGAGGGATGGCGATCACCGGGCGATGCCATTGCGGGGCGATCCGCTACACCGCGCAGGGCGAGGCGGAACATCATGCCCTGTGCCATTGCACCGACTGCCGGCGCTGGTCGGGCGCGCCGCTGGCGGGATGGATCGCGTTCCGCGAGGCGGACGTGACGATCGAGGGGCAGCCCGCGACCTACGAATCGTCGCCCGGCGCGACGCGGCATTTCTGCGGCGCGTGCGGCACCGGGCTGTTCTATCGCAACGAACAGGTGCTGCCGGGGATCGTCGACATCCAGTCGGGGACGCTCGACGCGGCGCAGGATCATGCTCCGGCTGCGCAGATCATGGTCAAGGAGCGGCTGCCCTGGGCGCGCGAGATGATGGCGCTGCCGGAATCCGCAGCCTATCCGGGGATGGAATGATGCGCGATCCGATCGCGGGGTGGCATGCCTATATGCAGGCCCCCACCACGGCGGCGCTCGATGCGCTGCTCGCCGACGACGTGGTGTTCCAGAGCCCGGCCGTGCACACGCCGCAGCGGGGCAAGGCGATCACGATCAAATATCTGGCCGCGGCGGCCGAGGTGCTCGGCGGAGAATCGTTCCGTTATGTCGGCGAATGGCGCGCGGAGCGCTCCGCGGTGCTGGAATTCGCGTGTACGCTGGACGATGGCGTGGCGGTGGAGGGCGTCGACATCATCCACTGGGACGATGACGGTCGCATCGTCCGGTTCAAGGTCATGATCCGCCCGCTGAAGGCGCTGAATGCCGTCGTCGCGCGGATGGGGGCGATGCTGGCGCGCTGATCGTGCGGCTTCCCGTATCGACACGCGGAACGCTGCGATACGGTAACCTGCGTCATGAAAATGTCATGCGCAGCGCCGATGGGCGGTGATCATGACAGCTGATGTCCTTGCGGCGATCCCTTCGGAACCGTCCGCCGCCGCCCGCCGGTTCGACACGCCGGTGCATCCGCTCGCGCGCTGGCTGTTCATCCTCGTGGTGGCGCTGGGCTTCGGCTATGCCGTGGGCAGCGTCATCCTCGATGTCCAGCAGGTCGGCGAGCAGATGGCGAGCGGGGTGTTCCTGTTCCTCGCGCTGGCGCTGGTGATCGCGCTGGGCTTCGAATTCGTGAATGGCTTCCACGACACCGCCAATGCGGTGGCGACCGTGATCTACACCAATTCGATGCCCGCCCATTTCGCGGTCGTGTGGTCGGGGTTCTTCAATTTCCTGGGCGTCATGCTGTCGTCCGGCGCGGTCGCCTATTCGATCGTCACGCTGCTGCCGGTGAACCTGATCCTGAACGTCGGATCGGGCGCCGGGTTCGCGATGATCTTCGCGCTGTTGCTGGCCGCGGTGCTGTGGAATCTCGCCACCTGGTACGTCGGCCTGCCCAATAGCTCCAGCCACACGCTGATCGGTTCGGTACTGGGCGTGGGGTTGGCCAACCAGTTGATCAACAGCGCCAGCGGCGGGGCCGCCGGGGTCGACTGGAGTCAGGCGACCAAGGTGCTGTCGGGGCTGCTGATGGCGCCCGTGATCGGCTTCTGCGCCGCCGCGCTGCTGCTGGTCGTGCTGCGCCTCGTTACCCGCAATCCCAGATTGATGCGCTCGCCCGAGGGTGATGCGCCGCCGCCGCGCGGCATCCGTGCGCTGCTGATCTTCACCTGCACCGCGGTGTCGTTCAGCCACGGGTCGAACGACGGGCAGAAGGGCATGGGCCTGATCATGCTGATCCTGATCGGCTGCGCCCCCACCGCCTATGCGCTCAACCGCACGCTGCCCGCGAGCGAGACGCCCGCCTTCGTCGCCAGCGCCGATGCGGCGGCGGGCGTGCTGCGCCGCCACGGCGCGGTCGCGATGCCGGTCGACACCGCGCGCGGGACGCTGACGCGCGCGTTGGAACGGCGTGCGACGACGACGCCAGCCGCTTATGGCGCGATGGTGTCGGTATCGGGCGAGGTGGCGCGACAGGTCGCGGCCTATGGCGCGTTCAGCCGCGTGCCGGCGGCGGCCGCGCCCAATATCCGCAACGACATGTACCTGGTGCTGGAGGCAACGCGCGCGATCGCCAAGGAGCCATCGGCGCATCTCGACGACGCCGAACTGGCGACCTTGCAGGCCTATCGCGGCCGGCTGGAACGCGGCACGCGCTACATTCCCTTGTGGGTCAAGGTGGCGGTGGCGCTGGCGCTGGGGCTGGGCACGATGGTCGGGTGGAAACGGATCGTCGTGACCGTGGGCGAGAAGATCGGCAAGCAGCACATGACCTATGGCATGGGCGCCTCCGCCGAACTGGTCGCGGCGGGCACGATCCTGGCCGCGGACCGCTTCGGCCTGCCGGTGTCGACGACGCACATCCTGTCGTCGGGGGTGGCGGGCGCCTCGGTCGCGAGCGGGCATGGGCTCCAGCGCCGCACCATCGTCCAGCTCGCGGCGGCGTGGATCATGACGCTGCCGGTGGCGATGGCGCTGTCGGGCACGCTCTACTGGCTGCTGCTCACGCTGGTGCGCGCCGGCGGGTTCTGACCGGCGCGGGTCGCCCCTGCGCAGGCAGGGGCTGATGGCTATCTCGTCCTGATGGTCGCCCGATACGTCGGGCTGTCGTCTCCATGTCCTCCGCTCGACCGACGAAGCCGGCATGGCCACCTGCCTGCGCAGGAGCGACGCCATCCAGATCCCCGCGAAAAGACGGGGCGGCCCGTAAAACGAACCGCCCCGTAGTTCAGGGAAGGACCGGGCAGGGGGCGCCCGATCACCAACGACGCCCGACAGGGGGGAGGGCGCCGTGACACTCGGTTAGCGGCGCAACATTGCTGCATTATGTCGCGTGGCGACACTTTCGTAACCGCGCGGACATTCGATCGCGACTTGACCGCATCGCCCCCGCGCGCCGATGACCCGGGGCATGTCGTCCGCATCGTCGCTGCCCGCATCCCATCGCCGCATCCTGCTCGCCAGCCTGGTGGGTACGTCGGTGGAATTCTACGATTTCTACATCTACGCGACCGCGGCGTCGCTTGTGTTCGGGCCGCTGTTCTTCCCCGCCACCAACCCCTCGGCACAGCTGCTCGCGTCCTATGCCAGCCTGGCGGTGGCCTTCTTCGCGCGGCCGGTGGGGGCGTGGGCGTTCGGCCATTACGGCGATCGCATCGGGCGCAAGTCGACGCTGGTTGCCAGCCTGATGCTGATGGGCGGGTCGACGCTGGCGATCGCGTTCCTGCCGACCTATGCCGATGCCGGCTATCTCGCGCCGCTGCTGCTGTGCCTGCTGCGCTTCGGGCAGGGATTCGGGCTGGGCGGCGAATGGGGTGGGGCGGCGCTGCTGGCGGTGGAGAATGCGCCACCGGGCCGCCGCGGCCGCTATGGCATGGTGCCGCAACTGGGCGCACCGGTCGGGTTCATCGCCGCCAACGGGCTGTTCCTGGTATTGGGCAGCGTGATGACGCCGGCGGACTTCATGGCCTGGGGCTGGCGCATTCCGTTTCTGCTGTCGGTGGTGCTGGTCGGTCTGGGCCTGTGGGTGCGCCTGAAGATCGCGGAGACGCCCGCCTTCGCGCAGGTGCTGGAGGAAGGCCCGCCGCCCGCGGTGCCGATGGGCGAGCTGCTGCGCGATCACTGGCGCACCGCGATCGGCGGGACGCTGGGCGCGGTGGCGTGCTTCGCGGTCTATTATCTCGCGACCGCGTTCGCGCTGGGCTATGCGGTCACCAACCTGGGGATCGGGCGCCAGACGATGCTGGGGCTGCAACTGGGCGCGATCCTGTTCATGGCGGTCGGCATCGCGCTGTCGGGCGAATGGGCCGACCGGACCAGCGCGGCGCATGTGCTGAAATGGGGCTGCGTCGGTGCGGTGGTCGCCGGCTTCGCGCTGGCGCCGGGGCTGGGGTCGGGATCGATCCCGGTGATCTTCGCGGCGCTGGCGTTCGCGCTGTTCGTGATGGGGTTCGTCTATGGCCCGCTCGGCGCGTGGCTGCCCGGGCTGTTCCCGGCGCGGGTGCGTTATACGGGGGTGAGCCTGGCGTTCAACATGGCCGGGATCATCGGCGGCGGCCTGACCCCCGTCGCCGCGCAGGCGCTGGCGGAGCGTGGCGGGCTGACGTTGGTGGGTGGCTATCTCGCGGCGATGTCGCTCACCAGCCTCGCCGCATTGCTGGTGATGAAGGTGCGGCCGGTCGCCGACGTGGTGCCGGTGGAGGGGCCTTGATGGTTCACGCGAAGACGCCAAGAGGTTGGAAGCCGGCATTGATCGGTAGACATAATCGACGGTGAGAGGTCTCCCGACTGATGCCTCAGCGCACGACCTCTTTGCGTCTTCGCGTGAATCAATCTTCCTTCCGCAACAATGTGATCCGCGCGCGGCCATGCACGCGGTCGGCATCCACCACGAACCCCGCCACCTCGACCGCCTCGTCGCGCGCGGTTTCGATCGACACCCAGGTCGCCGGGCCGATCCAGCCGAGCCGGGCCAGCTTGTCCGCCGCCACCGCGCCCGCCCCGGTGCCATAGGGCGGGTCCATCATGACGAGGTCGAGCGGGGCGCGCGCCGGCCCCAGCGACAAGGCCGACGCGGCGCGGACATCGCACCCGCCCGCGCCCAGCTTCGCGATATTGGCGCGCAGCACGTCGAGCGCGGCCTTGTCCTGCTCCACGAACAGGCAGGTCGCCGCCCCGCGCGACAGCGCCTCCAGCCCCAGCGCGCCCGATCCCGCGAACAGGTCCGCCACCGCCAGTTCGTCGAACGAGCCCAGCCGGCTCGCCAGCATCGAGAACAACGCCTCGCGCGTGCGGTCGGCGGTCGGGCGCGTGGTGTCGCCTTTGGGGGCGGCGAGCGGGCGCCCGCGCCATTGCCCGGCGATGATCCTCACTTGCGTTTGCCCCCGCGCGACGCCGGGCCGGTACGCGGCTTCGGCTTGGCCCAGCCGGCGAGGCGCTTGATCTTCGCGGGGCGCGTCGGGGCGGGCGGTTCGGGCGGCGCCGCCACCGGCTGCTTCGCGACGACGGGCTTCTTCGCTACCGGCTCCGGGGTGCGCCGCGGCCGGTCGAGCGGGGCGGGGCGGGGACGCGGCGTCGCCGGGCGCGCGGAGGCCGGACGCGGCGCCGCGGGGCGGACCCGCCGCCCCACCGCCACGTCCGGCGTCCGCTCGCGCACCGCGGGCGCGGTCTTCAGCGTGTGGCGGAACGCGACCAGATCGGCGACGCGCACCTCCCCCACGCCGCCCACCGGCAGGTCGCCGAGCACGAACGGACCGTAGCGGGTGCGGATCAGCCGGCTGACGCGCAGCCCCAGATGCTCCAGCACGCGCCGCACCTCGCGGTTCTTGCCCTCGCGCAAGGTCATCTCGACCCAGACGTTGGCGCCGGTGCGCCGCTCCAGATTGGCGTCGATCTGGCCATAGCGCACGCCCTCGATCTCCACGCCGTGGATCAACTCCTCCAGCTGCGCCTGCGTCACCTGGCCATAAGCGCGCGCGCGATAGCTGCGCTCGACGCCGGTCGACGGCAGCTCCAGCTGGCGCTTGAACGCGCCGTCGGTGGTCAGCAGCAGCAGCCCCTCGGTATTCAGGTCGAGCCGCCCGACCGGGACCAGCCGCGGCAGGTCCTTGGGCAATCGATCGTAGATCGTCGGGCGTCCGCTATGGTCGCGCTCCGCGGTCAGCACGCCGACCGGCTTGTGGAACAGGAACAGCCGCGTCGGCTCCGCCTCGGCCACCGGATTGCCGTCGACGGTGACGCCATCGAGCGAGGTGAGCAGCGTCGCGGGCGTGTCCAGCACCACGCCGTCCTTCGCCACGCGCCCCTCCGCGATCATCCGCTCCACCTCGCGGCGCGAGGCGACACCGGCGCGGGCGAGCAGCTTGGCGATACGATGTTCGGGCGTGGATCTGGGTGGTTGGTCGGCCATCCGCGCCACTTAGCCGATCGCTTCGCGCTGGTGAGGAATTATTTGCGACCGAACCCCCTTGTTCGCGTTATGAGCGCGTAACGAAGTGGACGGGCGGACATGGTCTTCGGGCGCAGGGAACGGACGATCGAGCGGCTGCTGGTGGTGGAGGACGAGCCGCTGGTGGCGTTCGACACCGAGCATCTGCTGACCGACCAGGGATATCAGGTCGTCGCCACCGTCGATCGCGTCGCGGATGCGGTGGCGGTATTGTCCGACGGTGCCGCGCTCGATCTGGTGCTGGTCGACGTCAATCTGGCGGACGGCAGCGGGATCGACGTCGCCCGCGCCGCGCGCGACCGCGGCACGCCGGTGATGTTCGTGACCAGCGCCTGCCCGGCGGAGGCGCAGGCGCTGGCGGTCGGCTGCCTCGCCAAGCCCTATGCGCAGCGCGACCTGCTCAACGCGATCGTGGCGGTGGAACAGGCGATCGCGGGCAAGCCGCCACGGCGGATGCCCAACGGGTTCAAGCTGTTCGCGGCGGCGCCAGATCGTGGTGCTGCCGTGGAGCGGGGTTGACGGTCCGATCGCCGCCGCATGTGTACGTCACCCCGGACTTGTTCCGGGGTCCAGGGTTCCGCGCACCCAGCATCGGCGAGGCGCGCGGCGCCCTGGATGCCGGAACAAGTCCGGCATGACGAAAGGGATGATCGCAACCCGTCCGGCTGACCTCTCCCGGCGTCCGACGCGTCGTCGCAATCCCGTTCCGTTCCCCTCCATTCCGCTCTAGGATGCCCCGATCGAAGGGCGGGAGCAGGTAATTGGGTGACGGCGTAGCGCGGGACCGGACGTGGGTGGACGGCATCAGGCCGTATGTGGAGCGCGCGCCGCTCGCGGCACTGGCGCTGGGGGTGTCGTCGGGCTTTCCCTATTCGATGATCGCCGCGACGCTGACCACGCGGCTGGCGCAGAGCGGGATCGACAAGAAGACGGTGACGGCATTCAGCCTCGCCTTCCTGGTTTACAACCTCAAGTTCCTGTGGGCGTGGATGGTCGACGGCATCCGCCTGCCGCTGCTGTCGCGGCTGGGACAGCGGGTGTCGTGGATGCTGCTGGCGGGCGTGCTGGTGATCGCCGCGGTCGCCAACCTCGCATTGGTCGATCCGGTCGCGAGCATCGGCGCCACCGCGACCGCCGCGATCCTGGTGGGTGCGGCGGGTGCCACGTTCGACATCGTCATCGACGCCTATCGCATCGAAATTCTGGAGCCGCGCCAATTGGGTATCGGCACCGGGATGAACCAGTACGGCTGGCGGATCGGCTCCGCGGGTGCGGGCGCGCTGGCGCTGGTGATCGCGGCGCGGGTCGGGTGGGAGGCGGCCTATCTCGCCTGCGCGACGCTGGCGCTGCCCGCGATTCTGGTCGCGCTATGGCTGGGCGAGCCTGCGCGCTATCGCCCGCCGACCGAGCGGCGCGGGGTGGCGCAGGCGGTGGGGGCGATCTGGCGTCCCTTCGTCGAATTCTTTGCGCGGCCGGGCGCCGTGGTCATCCTGCTGTTCATCCTGATCCACAAGATCGGCGACACGCTGGGGCAGCTGGTGCTGCGGCTGCTGCTCGACGACCTGCGCTTCAGCAACGACGAGATCGCGTTGTGGGACGTCGGCGTCGGTTTCTGGGCGTATCTGGTCGGCGTGTTCGTCGGCGGCGTGATGTATGCGCGTATGGGGCTGAAGCGGTCGGTGCTCGCCAGCCTGGTGCTGATGGCGGTGTCCAACGCCAGCTTCGCGCTGCTCGCCGCCGCGGGGCACAGCAACGCGGGGCTGGCGGGTGCGATCCTGTTCGAGAACATCGCCTCGGGGATCGGCGGGGTGACGATCGTCGCCTATCTGTCGGCGCTGTGCGACCTGCGCTTCACCGCGGCGCAATATGCGCTGATCTCCGCCTCCACCAGCGTCGTCGGGCGCGTGCTGACCGGCACGACCGCGGGGGCGATGGTGGAGGCGATGGGGTTCGTGAACTATTATCTGATGACCACCGCGGTCGCGCTCCCCGGCGTCGCGCTGTTCTGGTGGATGGGGCGCTCCGGGCTGGTCGATCGCTCGGTCGGCAGCGCCGGCATCGAGGGGCCGGGGGACGCGCGCGACGGCGCCCCCGCCTGAACCTATAGCGTGATCGGACGGCCTTCGTCGGCGAAGGCGGTCGCGACCGCGGCGGCGCTGGCCAGCACGCCGTCGATCCGGCGCTGGCCCAGCAGATCCTGCATCAGCAGGCGCGCATTCTCGCTGCGGGTTTCGACCCGCGACAGCACGCACAGCAGCGCGCGTTCGGAGGGCGTCATGCGCGCGCAGCAGCACGGCGCGATCGCGATCGGCTGTGCCGCATTCGCCGCCATGTCCGCCATCAACGCGCGCAGCAGCGTCAGCGGGCGGCGGAACGCCTCGCCAAAGGCGGTGAACATCGCATGCGACGCGCGCGCATCGCTCAGCCCGTGGGCGCCCATCCGGCGCATCGCGAACAGCGCGACGCGCGCATTGGCGCAGTCCGGCACCGCATAGGGCAGCGCGGTCAGCGTGGCGGACGCCGAACCGGCGGGGTTGGGCGCGGGGGCCGGGGCGGGTGTGTGCGTCATGAAACGGCGACTCCTCGTGGAGCCGCGAAGATTGCCGACACGCTATTGCAAGTCAATCGCAGATTATAGCGTCAGTCGGGCAGTTCGTCGTTCGCCTCCAGCACGCGTCCGGCGAGGTAGAGCGAACCGAGGATGAGCAGCGGGTGGCGCGGCTCGGCGGCGAGATGCGCTACCGCCCCGGCGGGATCGGCGGCGGTGGCGGTACGCGGCACCCCCAGCCGTGCCGCCAGCGCGACGAGATCGTCCGGCGCGTGATGCTCGTGCCCGGGAACGGGGATCGCCACCAGCGTCGCGATGCGATCCGCGAAGGGCGCGAGGAACCCGGCGGGATCCTTGTTGGCGAGCATCCCGATCACGACCGCCAGCCGCGTCGCGTCGGGCAGCAGCCGGTCGAGCGACCGCGCGATCGCCTCGCCCGCGGAGACATTGTGCCCGCCGTCGAGCCAGACCGGCACGTCGCCCAGCGGCGCGACCAGCGGGCCGGGGCGCAGGCGTTGCAGCCGCGCCGGCCAGCGTGCCGCGACCGCCGCCGCCCGCAGCGCGGCGTCCGGTACCGCGACCGCGTGCTGGTGACGCAGCATCGCGACCGCAAGCCCCAGATTCTCCGCCTGATGCGCGCCGGGCAGCGCGGGTCGGGGCAGGTCGAGCGTGCCGTTCGCGTCGCGATAGCGGATGGCGTCGGCGTCCTCCGCCACCTGCCACGCGCTGCCTTCGGGCAGGACGGGCGCACCGGCGCGCGCGGCGCGGTCCGCCACCAGCGCCGCGATCGGCGCGGCGTAGCGCATCGTCACCAGCGGCGTGTGCGGCTTGGCGATGCCCGCTTTCTCCGCCGCGATCTGTTCCAGCGTGTCGCCCAGGAACGCCTGATGATCGATTCCCAGCGCGGCGATCCCGCAGGCGGCCGGCGCAGCGAGGACGTTGGTCGCGTCCAGCCGACCGCCCAGCCCGACCTCGATCACGCAGGCATCAGCGGGGGTGCGCGCGAAGGCGAGGAAGGCGGCGGCGGTCGTCACCTCGAAGAAGCTGGCGCCGATATCGCCGCCTGCGTCGAGCACCTCCGCCAGCAGCGGCGCGAGCGCGGCGTCGTCGATCAGCCGCCCGGCCACGCGAATACGCTCGTTGAACCGCACCAGATGCGGGCTGGTATAGGCATGGACGCGGCACCCCGCCGCCTCCAGCGCGGCGCGCAGATAGGCGCAGGTCGATCCCTTGCCGTTGGTGCCGGCGACGTGGAACACGGGGGGCAGGTCGAGGTGCGGGTCGCCAAGGCGCGCGAGCAGCCGGGAGATGCGGTCGAGGCCGAGGATATCGGCACCGGGGGAGAGCGCCCACAGCCGGTCGAGCTGCGCCTGTACCGCGGTGTCGGAAGAGGTGGCGTGGTCGGGCATCATACTGCCTTTAAGCCCTCTCCCCTGCGGGGAGCATCGGGTGGACAGCGCCCCGCGCTGTTCAGTCCATGCCGGGGGCATGGACGACCCGATGCTGGTTGGGAGAGGGGTAGGTGTCTCATCGAGCGCAGCTTCTGCGGCGGCCCCTCACCCAAACCCTCTCCCCGCAGGGGAGAGGGCTTTACCACCACGTTCACGCCGCCCGGCGCTCACCCGCGGTCAGATAGCCGATCACCGTCGCCAGCCGGTCGCGCAGTTCGCGGCGATCGACCACCATGTCGATCATTCCGTGCTCCAGATAATATTCGCTGGTCTGGAAATCCTCGGGCAGCTTCTCGCGGATCGTATTCTCGATCACGCGGCGCCCAGTGAAGGCCAGCGTCGCCTTCGGCTCGGCGATCTGCACGTCGCCCAGCATCGCATAGGCCGCCATCACCCCGCCGGAGGTGGGATCGGTCAGCACGACGATATAGGGCAGCCCGGCATCGTGGAGCATCTGGATCGCGACGGTGCTGCGCGGCATCTGCATCAGGCTCAGGATGCCCTCCTGCATGCGCGCCCCGCCGGACGCGGTGAAGACGACATAGGGCGCGCGGTCCTTGATCGCGGCCTCGACGCCCTGGATGAACGCCTCGCCCACCGCCTGGCCCATCGACCCGCCCATGAAGGCGAAGTCCTGCACCCCGATCACGACGCGCTTGCCATGGATCGTCCCACGCGCATTGACGAACGCGTCCTGCTCGCCGGTGCCGGTGCGCGCGGCCTTGAGGCGATCGGCATAGCGCTTCGAATCGCGGAACTTCAGCGGGTCTTCCGCCGCCTTGGGCGCGGCGAGCACCTCCGCGGTTCCTTCGTCGAGCAGGTGCGCGAAGCGTTCCTTCGGCCCGATGCGCTCGTGATGCTCACATGTCGGGCAGACGTAGAGGTTCTCCTCCAGCTCGCGCGTGAACACCATCGTCCCGCAGCCCTTGCACTTGTGCCACAGGTTGTCGGGGGTCTGCTGCTTGGCGCCGGGAACGATCCCCGACAGCGCGTTGCGGACGTTGCTGAGCCAGCTCATGCGATCTGCTTTCGTGCGTCGGCGAGCGCGGCCGACAGGGACTGGACATAGGCGGTGACGGGCGCCGCGGCGGCGGTGCCGTGCTCTGCCACGATCTCGACGATCGCGGAGCCGACGACGACGCCGTCCGCGACCGCGCCGATCGCGCGCGCCTGATCGGGGGTGCGCACGCCGAAGCCGACCGCGACCGGCAGATCGGTCGCCGCCTTCAGCCGCGCCACCGCCTCCTCGATCGAGGTCTGGAGCGCCTGCTGCTTGCCGGTGATTCCCGCGACGGACACGTAATAGAGGAAGCCGTCCGCGCCCGACAGCACGTCCGTCAGTCGCGCAGCATTGGTGGTCGGCGTGGCGAGCCGGATCGACGCGATCCCCGCACCGCGCAGCGCCGGGCCGAGCGCATCGTCCTCTTCCGGCGGCACGTCGACGCAGATCACGCCATCGACCCCGGCGTTCTGCGCCGCGGCGGCGAACCATTCGGGTCCGCGGCGCAGCATCGGATTGGCATAGCCCATCAGCACCAGCGGCACGTCCGGGTGCCGCGCGCGAAAGCCCTTGGCGATCGACAGGATGTCGGCGGTGGTGGTGCCGATGGTCAGCGAGCGGATGTTGGCCGCCTGGATCGCGGGGCCGTCCGCCATCGGATCGGTGAAGGGCATCCCCAGCTCGATCACGTCGGCGCCACCGGCGACCAGCGCGTCGAGGATCGCGGACGTCGCGGCGGGCGAGGGGTCGCCCGCGGTGACGAAGCAGACCAGCGCGGGGCGGTCCTTGCGGAAGGCGTCGGAGAGGCGGGTCATGCGTCGATCTCCGTCACGGACGCTGCCGCGCTCCTGCGAACGCAGGAGCCCAGGATGACGGATCGCGACGGATGTTGATCTGCTTGGCTCTGGGTTCCGGCGTTCGCCGGAACACGACGTCGCTTCATCATCATATCGCCACCCCCAGCGCCTCGGCGACGGTGAAGATGTCCTTGTCCCCGCGCCCGCACAGATTGGCCAGGATGATCGCGTCGCGCGGCATCTCCTTTGCCACCTTCGCCACCGCGGCGATGGCGTGGCTCGGCTCCAGCGCGGGGATGATCCCCTCGGTCCGGCACAGCAGCTGGAACGCGTCCAGCGCCTCGGTATCGGTCACCGACGTATAGTCGACGCGGCCGACATCCTTCAGCCACGCATGTTCCGGCCCGATGCCGGGATAGTCGAGGCCCGCGGAGATCGAATGCGCCTCCGCGATCTGCCCGTCGTCGTCCTGCAACAGATAGGTCTTGTTGCCGTGGAGCACGCCGGGGAAGCCGCCCGCGAGGCTGGCGGCATGCTTGCCCTCCAGCCCTTCGCCCGCCGCCTCGACGCCCAGCATCCTGACGCTCGTGTCGTCCAGGAACGGGTGGAACAGCCCGATGGCGTTCGATCCGCCGCCGATCGCGGCAACCAGCAGGTTGGGCAGGCGGCCGGTGCGCGCCATCAGCTGCGCGCGCGCCTCGCGCCCGATCACGCTCTGGAAATCGCGCACCAGCTCCGGATAGGGGTGCGGCCCCGCCGCGGTGCCGATGATGTAGAAGGTGTCGTGGACGTTCGCGACCCAGTCGCGCAGCGCCTCGTTCATCGCATCCTTCAGCGTGCGCGCGCCGCTTTCCACCGCGCGCACCTCCGCGCCCAGCAGCTTCATGCGGAACACGTTGGGCTGCTGCCGCTCGACGTCCTTGGCGCCCATGTAGATCACGCACGGCAGGCCGAAGCGCGCGCAGACGGTGGCGGTCGCCACGCCATGCTGGCCCGCGCCCGTCTCCGCGATGATCCGTGTCTTGCCCATGCGGATCGCGAGCAGGATCTGGCCGATGCAATTGTTGATCTTGTGCGCGCCGGTATGGTTCAATTCGTCGCGCTTGAACCACACCTGCGCACCGCGCTTCTCTCCACTCGCGCCATCGGCCGCGCTGTCGCGCAGCGCCTCGGTCAGCCGCTCGGCATAATAGAGCGGGCTGGGGCGCCCGACATAGTGTTCGAGCAGATCGTCGAACTGTGCCGCGAACGCCGGATCCTCCTTCGCGGCGCGATATTCGCGCTCCAGGTCGAGGATCAGCGGCATCAGCGTCTCGGCAACGTAGCGGCCGCCGTAATCGCCGAAGTGGCCGCGCTCATCAGGCTGCGCGCGGAAGGAATTGGGAGCGTTCATGATGCGGCGACCCGTTGCAGGAAGGTAGCGATCCTGTCCACATCCTTGATGCCCGGCGCGCTCTCCACGCCGGAGGAGACATCGACGATCGGGGCGCGGGTGCGGGCGATCGCCTCGCCGACATTGCCCGCGTCCAGCCCGCCCGACAGCGCCCAGGGCAGCGGGTGCCGGAACGCGTCGAGCAGCGACCAGTCGAAGCGTACCCCCATCCCGCCGGGCAGCTTCGCGCCATCGGGCGTCTTGGCATCGTACAGGATGCGGTCCGCCGCGCCCGCGAGCCGCGCCACGCCGTCCAGGTCCGCGCGCGTCTTCACCGCGACGACGCCCCATGTCTCGCGCCCTAACCGCGCGCGGATCGCGGCGATGCGTTCGACCGGCGTCTTGTGGAGCTGGATCGCGTCGAGCGTGGCGGCGGTGGCGTCGAGCAGCGCGTCGTCGGGATCGACATAGACGCCCACGCGCCGGACATGCGCCGGCATCCGCTGCGCCAGCGCGCGCGCACGTTCCGGCGTCACATAGCGCGGCGAGGGGGCGAAGAAGTTGAACCCGACATGGCTCGCCCCGCCTGCGATGGCGGCGTCGAGCGTCGGGGCGGTGGAGAGACCGCAGATCTTGGCGGTGGCGGGCATGGGGGGGATATAGGGCGGATTATCCCCCCCGTCATGCCGGACTTGATCCGGCATCCATGTCGCGGCTGGCGCTTCGGCCCGAGAAGCGCGTCATCGCGGGGTCAGCGCAGGCGGCACGATGGATCCCGGGTCAAGCCCGGGATGACGGGGTGGGCGGTTCTTCGTCACTCCGGCCTTTAGCCGGGGGTGACGAGAGGGTCAGAGCGTCGCCTCGATCGCGCGCGCCGCGGCGTCCGGGTCCGGCGCCTGCGTGATCGGCCGCCCGATCACCAGGATCGATGCGCCATCGTCCAGCGCCTGCCGCGGCGTCACCACGCGCTTCTGGTCGCCGGCATGGCCGTCCGCCGGTCGCACGCCGGGCACCACGAAAAAACCGTCGCGCCACGCCGCATGCGCTTGCTTCACCTCCGCGCCGGAGCAGACGATCCCGTCCAGCCCTGCCTCGCGCGCCAGATCGGCCAGCCGCAGGACATGGTCGTGCGCGCTGCCGCCCACGCCGGTCGCGCGCAGGTCCGCCTCGTCCAGGCTGGTCAGCATCGTCACCGCCACCACCTTCGTATCGGGATGCGCCGCGGCCTTGGCATCCTCCAGCATCGCGCGCCCGCCCGCGGCATGGACGGTCAGCACCGCGGGCGCGAGCGGCGCCAGCGACTGCACCGCCTTGGCGACGGTATTGGGGATGTCGTGCAGCTTGAGGTCGAGGAAGACGGGCAGGCCGATCTCCTCCATCGCGCGCACCCCCGCGGGGCCGTTGGCGCAGAAGAACTCCAGCCCCAGCTTGATGCCGCCGACATGGTGTCGCACGCGCTCGGCCACGGTGCGGGCACGGTCCAGATCGGGGGTGTCGAGCGCGACGAAGATACGATTGGGCATTTACGCGACCTCGGGCGCGATGACGGGGGGAGCGGGGGCAGTTGTGACGGGCGGGGCGGCGGCCAGCGCGCGCTCCGTTTCCAGCGCGCGCTCGGCGGACAGCAGCCGCTGGCGCAGGCGGAAGCGGACCCAGCGCTGATAGACGAACGTGGGCACCAGCCCCAGCAGGAAGGTGGTGAGCAGCAGCAGCGGCAGGTTCACCTCCGCCACCAATCCGCCGAAGAGCTGGATCGACACCGTCGTCCAATTGCCGAAGGTGAAGACCGCGGCGACGAACGCCAGCAGGCACCAGAACAGGATCTTCAGGAACTGCATCGCCGGACAGGCTAGGGAAGTGCTGCGGATTTTTCCAGTCCGCGCGGGCAAGCGGCTGTCGCGCCTACCCGATCTCGCCGCGCAGCGAGGAAATCAGCGCCGCGGCGGTGGGCAGTTTCTCCTCCTCCTCGTCGAGGATGGCGAGGAAGGCGGCGCGCTTCACCGCCGCGATCCGGCCGGCGCGCAACCGGGCGCCCGCAGGCAGCGCGGAGACGGTGATGTCGATCATCCGCTCGGCCCCGTGCAGCCGCCCCCAGAGATAGTCGTTCTCGCGATAGGCGCGGCTGAAGAAGGCGCCGAAGCTGTTGAACTGTATGCCCTTCAGCGTCGCCTCCGCACCACCCTCGCGGATCGAGCGGGCATCGTCGGGGGAGACGCGATCGACCTTGATCGGATCGTATTCGTCCACCCCCTCGCCCTGCAGCAGCGGCATGGTGGCGACGTCGAAATAGGGAAAGCCCAGATAGTTGAGCAGCATCGGCCGGCGGATCTCGCGCGGCAATTCGGCCAGCGCCGCCGCCATCCGCTCGTCCGTCGCGGCGTCCAGCGCGGGCAGGTCAAGCGCGGCGCCGAGCGAATCGAGCAGCGCGCCGGCATCGTCGCGCAATCCGCGCACGTCGCGATGCAGCGCGGCGTGGCGACGCGGCTGGCGCACGTCGAGATAGCCGTCGAGCGAATCGTAGATCGCGTCGCGCAGCGGGGCCAGCGTCGCCTCGTCCGCGTCGCCCTCCACATCGCTCAGCCGCCGCGCGAGCAGCCGCAACCGGCGCACCCGGAACGGCAGGTCGAAGGTGCGCAGGAAGTCGATCATCGCCGCGCTCGCCCCGCCCGAGAAGACCGCATCCGGCCCCAGCCCGCGCGCGGCGAGCGCGGCGTCGATGCGCTGGCGGATGCGGTTGCCGCGCTGTCCGCCCGGCTCGCCGCCGATCGCCTGGAGCAGCGCGGTGACGAACTCCGCCACGCCCGCCGCCTTCAACTGGCCATAGCCGGCATAGCTGTATCCGGCCCGGTCCGCCGCCGCTTCCTGCGCGCGGCGGCGCCACGCCACCAGCCGCGCGGGCGTGGGGCGATCGAGGAACAAGGTGCGCCCGAACAGCCCCTCGATCTCGCCTTCCACCTGTGCGCGCACCGCCTCGATGATCGCCGCCATGCGCTCGATCCGGCGCGATCGGCCCGCCAGCGCCTCCAGATTGTCGCGGATCGGCTGCTGACGCGGCAGCTCGCTGATCGCGCCCAGGATCGTCTGGAAGAAGCCGGGCACGCCGTCGACATGCCCGCCGATCCCGAACTTGTGCCCGGGCGAGGGGTCGACATAGACGAAGCGCCGGTCGATCTGGCGCCGTGCGGGCCGCTCGTTGAGCGCGTCGATCGCGGGACGGAACGGCGCATTGGCCAGCACCGATCCGTCGATCAGCACCGCCTTGTCGGCGGCGCGGGCGGCGAAATGGCGCGGCAGGACACGCGACAGGAACGCGCGCCGTCCCGGCCACCCGCGCCGGCGCTCGCGCAGCACGCCATCCAGCTCGCCCACCGTGAACGGCGGGAAGGCGCCCGGAAAGCTGGAGGTGGCGCGCGCGGCGAAGGCCAGCTCGGCGGGCGCCGCCAGCGTCTCCACCATATGGCCATGGTCGCTGAACGGCACCACCAGCCGGTGTTCGGTCTCCATCACCTCGGGCGGGGAGTGGAGCTGGAGTCGTTCGGGATGGCCGCCGAAATCGGTCACGGTGACGAACAGGTCGAGCGGCTGGCCATCGGGCAGCAGCCGCGGCCCGCGGGGCGCGGCCGCCATCGCATCGAACGCGTCGAGCAGCATCGCGGTGAAGCCGCGGCCGGAGAAGGGCGGTTCGAACCAGCGCGAGCGGATGAAATGCGACAGTTTCGCCTTCACCTCGTCGCGGGTGTCATCGTCCAGCGAATCGAGCTGCTCCGCGCTACGCCCCGCCGCCATCCAGGCGAGCGGCAACGCCCATACCTTGGAAAAGCGCGTCGCGGGCGCGGCGTCGCGATCGATCAGCCGCTCGACGTCCGCCCCCTCCAGCCACAGGTCGGTCAGGGGATCGAGCGACTGGCCGCTGGCGATCGCCTGCGCCAGGAACACGCCGTTGATCCCGCCTGCGCTGGCGCCCGCGACGATGTCAGGCAGGATGCGCAGCCGCCAACGGCTGTGCGTCTCGATCTCCTCCAGCAGGTCGCGATAGACGCGCGCGCTCGCGCCGACGCATTCCGCGCCATCGTGCATCGCGCGGCTGGCGCGGGCCAGATGCCACACCTCCTTGGTGATGCCGTGCATATACACCGCCAGGCTGATCCCGCCGTAGCAGACCAGCGCCAGCCGCAGCTCGCGCTCGCGCAGCCGTGGCGCGGCGTCCTCGCTCATGCGTGCGCGATCTCCGCCCAGATCGGCAGATGGTCCGACGCGACCCGCGCCGCCGCGCTGGCATGGACGCCGCAGCGCACCACCTCCAGTCCGGGCGACACCATGATTCGGTCGAGCCGCGCGATCGGACGGCGCGCGTGGAAGCTGGGGCCGGTCGGCGCGAAGTGGAAACTGTGCGCGAAATCGCGCAGGCAGCCGGACTGCCGGCTCCATTCGTTCAGGTCGCCCATCATCACGGTCGGTCGCCCGTCCGCGCCATCCGCCGCCTGCGCCATCACCGCCGCCGCCTGTCGGCGCCGCCACAATCCCGACAGGTCCAGGTGCATCCCCACGACGCGCACGACAATACCATCGATCGCTACGTCCGCCATCACCGCGCCGCGCGGTTCCAGCGCGGGCAGGTGCAGCGGGGCGCAGGCGACCAGCTCGGCCGATTTGCGGATCAGGATGGCGTTGCCGTGCCATCCCATGCTGGTCGCGCGCGTGGCGACCGCGACCGCCTGCCAGTCGCTATGTTCGTCCAGCAGATGCGGGGTCAGCACCGCCGCGCGCGTGCCGAAGCGGCGGTCCGCCTCCTGCAGCGCGACGATATCGGCATCGATCTCGCGCAATACCTGCAGCACGCGCTCCGGGTTGCGGCGGCGATCGGTGCCGATCGCCTTGCGCATGTTGTAGCTGGCGACCTTGAGCCTCATGGAGGAGGCGTAACGACCGTCACCGGCCGCGGGTTGCACCGGCGTGGAACGGTGGCGTCAGACCCGGTTGGTGGAGGCGTCGAACATCGCCGCGGCGGCGCCGCTGACCGGGCGGATATGGAACCATTCGGGGTGATCGATCGCCACCAGATAGGCCAGGATCACCAGCCCGAACGTCAGCATCATCAGCGACGCGCGCAGCGACTGCGGGATGCCGCCGGCCTGACCGCGATCGTTGTCGGAGGGCTGCATGGCGTGATGTCCTTCTTCTGCGAAATCGTGAGCCGCACAGCTAGGGATCGCATCCTGCGCGTCCATCAACGCTGTGTGACATGTTTTTGCTGCGATGCAGCGGCGCGGCGAACCGTGCCTGGCGGGCGATGCAACCGAACCCGGGCCGCCCCCGTTGCCACAGGAAGGAACGGAAAGGATCGACCATGCTGGAACATGTCCCCCATTGGCTCGGCGGGCTGTTGCGCAACGTGCGTGCGGGTCACTCGCGACTGGTCGCGGTGCAGGACGGCGTGACCACCACGCAAGCGCAGATCGACCTGTCCAGCATGGCGTTCGGCGACGGCGACCGGCTGCCGGTGCGCTTCACCGCCGATGGCGAGGGCGTGTCGCCCCCGCTCCACTGGCGCGGCGTGCCGGAGGGGGCGGCGGGGCTGGCGCTGATCGTCGAGGATCCGGACGCACCCGCGCCCAGCCCGCTGGTCCATGCGATCCTGTGGGGCCTGCCCGCGACCGAGACGATGCTGGCGGAAGGCGCGCTGTCGCCGGACGGCGGCGGGGAGGGGGACGGGCGCGACGTCGGCCTCAACAGCTATCGCCGCGAAGGCTGGCTGCCGCCCGACCCGCCGACCGGGCACGGCACGCACGATTACGTCTTCCAGCTGTTCGCGCTCAGCGAACTCCCGGACCTCGGCCCCGATCCCGGCCGGCGCGAGCTGGTGGAGGCGATCACCGGGCGCGTGCTGGCGGTCGGCCTGCTGACCGGCACCTATTCGCGCGGCGAGGGCGCCGACGTGCCGGTGGGCGCGGCGCAGCCGGCCTAGGTCGTCGTCATTGCGAGCGGAGCAATTGTCTATTGGCGATGGCGTTAGAGGGGTGTGTCCCGCATGATCGGGATGCCCGGCGCCGGGCGCGGACAGTCAGGCCGTCTCGCAATAGGGCGTCGCGCCCGTCGTCATCCTGCGCCGCATCCCCGGCATCGGCATCACTGCCGCCGCGCTCCTCGCGCTCCTCGCCGAACCCGGCACGCTCAATCGCCAACGCCAGATTACGTCACGAAGGCGCGGCGCAACTGAGTAGATGACGAAGACAAAGAGAGCTTACGGCTCGCGGCCGCCCGGGATCATCGAATCGTTCTTCTCGGCGGCGCGCTTCTCGGCAGCGAAGGCCTGGTTGATCGCCAGCGCGCAGCCGGTCTGGCCGCCGCTGCCGACCGGCGAGCAGGTATCGGGGATACCCGCCGCGACGCGGCCGGCGCGATCGGCGACCGTGACGCGGTTGGTCCACGCCTGATTCTTTGCCGCCGGTTCGGCGGTGTTGCGCAATTCCTTGGGGATGCGGAACTGTTCGTCCGGGTTGATCCGGCTGCACACGACGATCTCGTCGCCCTGCGCCTTGGGGCAGGTTTCCGCGCCCTGAAGCATGACGTTGCGCACCCGCTGCGGCGTGCGCCCGGTCTCGCCCGCCGGCGCGCTTTGCGCCGATGCGACCGCCGGGGCCAGCAGAAGGACGACCGTAAGCGCCGAACGCAACATCATTTTTCTCCTCAACTGCGCGAACGCGCACGCTCCGGCTTTTATCCCGCCATGATGTCGCCCGCAGATGACGATTCATTGCCGAATCGCAATGGTTGCGATGCGCAGCGCATCGGCTATGGCAGCGCCATGATCCTGGTGGTCGACAATTACGACAGCTTCACCTGGAACCTGGTCCATTACGTGATGGAGCTGGGTGTCGAGGTGCGCGTGGAACGCAACGATGCGCTGACCGCGGCGGACGCGCTGGCGAGCGGGGCGGAGGCGATCCTGATCTCGCCCGGCCCATGTACCCCGACCGAGGCGGGGATCAGCCTGGATCTGGTCGCGGCCTGCGCGGAGGCGCGCCGCCCATTGCTGGGCGTCTGTCTGGGGCATCAGGCGATCGGGCAGCATTTCGGTGGCAAGGTGGTGCGCGGCGGGTTGATGCACGGCAAGACCTGCCCCGTCGAACATGACGGCAGCGGCGTCTTCGCCGGGCTGCCGTCGCCATTCACCGCGACGCGCTACCATTCGCTGATCGTCACCGACGTGCCGGACATGCTGGCGGTGAATGCGACCGCGGCCGACGCGTCGGTGATGGGGCTGCGGCATCGCGAATTGCCGATCCATGGCGTGCAATTCCACCCGGAAAGCATCGCCACCGAACATGGTCATGACCTGATCGCCAACTTCCTCTCGATCGCAGGTATCGCGCGTAAGGCCCTGACATGACGGTGCATGTCGCGCTGCCTGATGCAAGCGCGCCGTTGTCGCGCGAGGCGGCGGCGCAGGCGTTCGCCGACCTGCTGGACGCGCGCACCAGCGAACAGGCGGTCGCCGACTTCCTGATCGCATTGTCCGAACGCGGCGAAACCAGCGTGGAGATCGCCGAGGCGGCGCGCGCGATGCGCGAGAGGGTGATTTCCGTGACCGCGCCGCCCGGGGCGATCGACGTCTGTGGCACCGGCGGGGACGGGCAACACACGCTCAACGTCTCCACCGCGGTCAGCCTGGTGGTCGCCGCCTGCGGCGTGCCGGTGGCCAAGCACGGCAACCGCGCCGCTTCGTCCAAGGCGGGCGCGGCGGACACGCTGGAGGCGCTGGGGCTCGACATGGATCGGGCCGGCGCGCTGGCGGAGGCGACGCTGCGTGACTTGGGGATCGGCTTCCTCTTCGCGGCCAATCATCATCCGGCGATGAAGCGGATCACCCCGATCCGCCGCCATATCGGGCGGCGGACGATCTTCAACCTGATGGGGCCGCTCGCCAATCCGGCGCATGTCACGCGTCAGCTGATCGGGATCGCGCGGCCGGACTATGCGCCTGTCTATGCCGATGCGCTGGCGCAACTGGGCAGCGAGGCGGCGCTGGTGGTGGCGGGCGAGGAGGGGCTGGACGAAATCTCCGGCGCCGGGCCGACGCGGGTGGTCGCGATCGGCGCGGTGGCGATGGCGGAGCGGATCGTGCCGGAGGATGCGGGCGTCGCGCGGCATCCGACGATCGCGATCCGCGGCGGCGACCCCGCCTATAACGCCGCGGCGCTGCGCCGCCTGCTGCGCGGCGAGCGCGGCGCCTATCGCGATGCGGTGGTGCTCAACGCCGCCGCGGCGCTGGTGCTTGCCGGCACCGATGCCGCGCTGACCGACGCCGCCGCGCGCGCCGGCGAGGCGCTGGACAGCGGCGCGGCAGACCGTCTGCTCGACCGCTGGATCGCTTATTCATGACCATCCTCGACACGATCTGCGCCACCAAGCGCGACGAGGTGCGCGCGCGCCGCGCCGCCGTTCCCACCGCCGATCTGGCCGCGCGCGCCGCGGCGCAGACGCCGCCGCGGGGGTTTCGCTCTGCGCTGGACCGGACCATAGCGGCGGGACGCCACGCGCTGATCGCCGAGATCAAGAAGGCCAGCCCGTCCAAGGGGCTGATCCGCGCCGATTTCGATCCGCCAGCGCACGCCCGCGCCTATGCCGAGGGGGGGGCGACGTGCCTGTCGGTGCTGACCGATGCGCCCTATTTCCAGGGCGACGAGGCCTATCTGGTCGCGGCGCGTGGTGCCTGCGACCTGCCCGTGCTGCGCAAGGACTTCACCGTTGACCCGTGGCAGGCGCTGGAGGCGCGCAGCATCGGGGCGGACGCGATCCTGCTGATCGTTGCCGCGCTGGACGACACCTGCCTCGCCGAATGCGAGGCGGCGGCGATCGAACAGGGTCTCGACGTGCTGGTCGAGGTGCACGACGAAGCGGAGATGGCGCGCGCGGCACGGCTGTCGTCGCGGCTGATCGGGGTCAACAATCGCGATCTCAAGACGTTCGAGGTCGATTTCCGCCGCACCTACGACCTGATGCGCCATGCGCCCGCGGGATGCACCTTCGTTGCGGAGAGCGGACTGTCGACCCGCGCCGACCTGGACGAGCTGGCGGCGCATGGCGTCCACTGCTTCCTGATCGGCGAGGCGCTGATGCGGCAGGCCGATGTTGCCGCCGCCACGCGCGCGATGGTGGGATGAGAGGGGGTGGGATGACGTTGGCCGGGCTGACCCATCTCGATGCCGATGGCGCGGCGCATATGGTCGACGTCGGCGACAAGGCGGTGACGCGGCGCGAGGGGGTCGCGACCGGGCGCATCCTGATGTCGGGCGACGCGATCGCCGCGATCCGTGACGGTGCGGTGAAGAAGGGCGATGTGATCGCAGTGGCGCGGATCGCCGGGATCATGGGGGCGAAGCGGACCAGCGACCTGATCCCCTTGTGCCATCCGCTGCCACTGACGCGCGTGTCGCTGGACCTGTCGATCGAGGACGATGGCGTCACCGTCACCGCGCTGGCGGCGACCGATGGCAAGACCGGGGTGGAGATGGAGGCGCTGACCGCGGTGTCGGTGGCGCTGCTCACCATCTACGACATGGCCAAGGCGATCGACAAGGCGATGACGATCACCGCCGTTCGCCTGCTGGAAAAGCGCGGCGGACGCTCGGGCGACTGGCGCGCACCCGCCTGATCATCGCTGCGCGGCGGCAGGTCGCCAGTACGAAGACCATGAAGACGATCTGCGCGATCAGCGAGGGTACGGTCGCCAGCGCCGTGAGCAGCGGCGGGAAATAATGCCCGATCACCGCGATATTGTGCACCACGTCGGTGACGATGATCGCGACCGTCGCCACCACCCCGATCCTGGGACGCACGAGCAGCAGCACGGCGAGCGGATCGACGACGCCCAGCATCGTCCAGAAGGTGGTGCTGACCCGCGGATAGCCGCCATAGTCCCACAGCCAGCCGTGCCGATAGATCGCGGACCAGTGATTGTAGGTCGCCCCGGCCAAACAGAGCGCGTAGATTGCGCGAAGCACGGCGGCGCCGCGATCGCCGCGCGCGTTCGGTAATGCCGTGGTCGTCTCGTCCGCTGCCATCCTGCCCCTCGTGTGCCCGCCCCCTTGATCCACCCGTGCTGCCGCCGCAAGGCGGGTGCCCGTCATCCGGAGGCGAACGAGCCGTCATGTCCCTTCTTCCCGTCGCCGAGGCCCAGGCCCGCGTTCTCGCGCTGGGCACCCGCGTTGCGTGCGAAACGGTCCCGCTGGTCGCGGCGATCGGGCGCTGGGTCGTCGAACCGGTGGTGGCGGCACGGACGCAGCCGGCGCGCGACCTGTCGGCGATGGATGGCTATGCGCTGCGCTTCGCCGATCTGCCCGGCCCCTTGCGCGTCATCGGCGAGAGCGCGGCGGGGGCGCCGTTCGCCGCGCAGGTGGGGGCGGGCGAGGCGGTGCGGATCTTCACCGGCGCGGCCTTGCCCGCGGGCACCGACACCGTGCTGGTGCAGGAGGAGGCGCGCCGCGCGGGCGATACGGTGACGCTCGACGGCGAGGGGCCGGCGCATGTCGGGCGCAACGTGCGGCGGCGCGGGCTGGATTTCTCCACGGGCGACGTGCTGGTCGCGGCGGGCGAGCGGCTGACCCCGGCGCGGCTGGCGGTGGCGGCGACTGGCGGCGCGGGGCAGGTGAGCGTTGCGCGCCCGGTCCGCGTGGCGCTGGCCGCTACCGGCGACGAACTGGTCGAGCCGGGCGGCGCGGTGGGGGAGGCGCTGCCCGAATCGAACCGCCTGCTGCTGCGCGCGATGCTGGCCGACCTGCCCGTCGAGATCGTCGACCTGGGCATCCTGCCCGACCGACTCGACGTGCTGACCCGCGCTTTCGCCGATGTCGCGGCCGACGTGCTGGTGACGACCGGCGGCGCATCGGTGGGGGATCACGACCTCGTCCGCCCGGCGCTGGCGGCGGCGGGGGTGACGCTCGACTTCTGGCGCATCGCGCTGCGACCGGGCAAGCCGATGCTGGCGGGGCGGCGCGGCGACGGCATGGCGGTGGTGGGGCTGCCGGGCAATCCGGTGTCCGCCTTCGTCACCGCGCTGCTGTTCGTTCGGCCGTTGGTGGCGCATCTCGCCGGTGCGCGCGATCCGTTCCCTGTTACGACGCACGCCGTGCTGGGCGAGGACCTGCCGGCCAACAACGACCGCACCGACTATCTGCGCGCGGGTTTGCGCGACGGGCGGGCCTATGCTTCTGACATTCAGGACAGTTCGATGCTGCGCACGCTGTCGCGCGCATCGTGCCTGATCGTGCGTCCCGCCGGCGCCCCGGCGGCGCGCGCGGGCGACTCGGCGGAGATCCTGATGGTTGCTTGACGCAACCACAATCGTTCCTTAAAGGTTCGCAATCCGTTCGCACCTTCAGGGGAACAGTCACATGCTGACACGCAAGCAGCACGAACTGATCTGCTTCATTCAGGACCGCTTGAGCGAAAGCGGCGTGTCGCCGTCGTTCGAAGAGATGAAGGATGCGCTCGAACTGAAGAGCAAGTCCGGCGTCCACCGTCTCATCAGCGCACTGGAGGAGCGCGGCTATCTGCGTCGCCTGCCCAATCGCGCGCGCGCGCTGGAGGTGCTGAAGTCGCCCGAGCGGGCGGAGGCGAAGCGCGCCGCGCCGCCCGCGGCCCGCCGCGCGGTGCCGGAGCCCGCGAACGACGTGATCGAGATTCCGCTCCATGGCCGCATCGCGGCGGGTGTGCCGATCGAGGCGTTCGAGGGATCGACGACGCTGCCGGTGCCGGCCGCGCTGCTGGGCAGCGGCGAGCATTTCGCACTGGAGGTCGCGGGCGATTCGATGGTCGAGGCCGGCATCTTCGACGGCGATTATGCGCTGATTCGCCGCCAGGACGTGGCACGCGACGGCGAGATCGTGGTCGCGCTGATCGAGGAGAGCGAGGCGACGCTCAAGTATTTCCGTCGCGAAGGCGCGATGGTGCGCCTCGACCCCGCCAACCGCGCCTACGACCCGCAACGCTACGCGCCTGCGCAGGTGCGGGTGCAGGGCAAGCTGGCGGGATTGCTGCGCCGTTACGATTAGGACGCAGGGTGTGGCGGAAGAAGTGTGTAGGGGATCGTCACCGCAGGAATGATGCGCCGGGGCGGATGGCGCTTCGTCCGCCTCAAAGAGGCCGTCACCCCGGACCCTTCGACAAGCTCAGGAGAGCCTTGTTCCGGGGTCCACTTTTCCGGGAAATCAACGGCCTGTGAATATGCGGCACAGTGGATGCCGGAACAAGTCCGGCATGACGGTAAAGGGTTTTGCAAAGGGCTCGCCTTCGCCGGGAACAAGGGATTTACAAAGGTCTTGTCTCTGCAGGAATTCGGAGGGGGCAGCGGGGTCGCCCTTTGAGCGCAGGAGGGCGATCCAGTCTGGTCCTTTCCCCGGTGGGGAAAGGCGGGGCCGGCCATGGCGGAAGTGGTGCAGCCGGCCTAGCCCTCTCCCCTGCGGGGAGAGGGTTGGGTGAGGGGCCGGTGTCTCACCGAGAACAACACCTGAAACGGCCCCATCCGACCGAGCCGCCCATCACCGACCGGCCGCCCGACGCGACCGCGCTCCCGCCCGATCCACCCCCCGTGCCGCGACCCGCCACGGATGCGCATCCCCCGGCATCGCCACCGTCGCCACCCGCGCATCGTCGAACGTTACCGTCACTCCGCCGGTCCGCGCCAGCATCGCGCGGTCGAGCGTCAGCCAGCGGGCGCGGCAGCGGCGCGGCAGGCGCCGGTCGCTGACCACGACATCCGCGGCGCGGCACAAGGGGACCAACTGCGCCGTCGGCACCAGATAGGGGCTGCGCGTCGCCAGCACACGCCATATCCGCCCGCCCGTCCGCCGCTCGATCCAGCACAGGTCGCGGTTGCAGCGCGCGTCCGGCGCCTCCGACAGCAGCGCCGGCTCGCCATCCACGCCGCCCCCCTGCGCCAGCGTGTCGCGCATATAATCGCCGGTCCGGTCGCGCAGCATGGCGAGCCCGCCGCGCTCGTCGCGCACCGCGAGGTGGCGGCCGTCGCCGGTCACGATCAGGTCCGGCGCGGACGTGGTCAGCGCCCAGGTGGCGCCGATCGCGAGCGGTATCGCGCCCAGGCGTCGCCAGCGCGTCCGCCACAGCGCGATCCACAGGCCCCCGGCGAGCATCGCCGCGAACGCGCCGGCGGCCATCTGCGGCACCGCCGCCACCGCGCCCGGCAGCGCGGCGACGGTGCGCGCGATCCACAGCAGGACGTCGGTCGCGGCGCCCGCGACGACCCACGCCGGCCATCCCGCGCCGAGCGCGTCGAGCAGCAGCGCGCTCGCCTCCGCCGGCATGACGACGAAGGTGGTGAGCGGGATCGCGACGATATTGGCGAGCGCGCCATACACGCCCGCCTTGTGGAAGTGGAAGGCGGCGATCGGCATCAGCGCCAGCTCCACCACCACGCCGGTCAGCAGCAGCGAGGCCAGTTCGCGCGCCAGCTTGCGTGTCATCGCCTCGTCGCGTGCCAGCAGGGCGGCGCGGACGTGCGGATGTTCGTGCAGCGCGACGATCGCGGTGACCGCGGCGAACGACAGCTGGAAGCTGGGGCTGACGATCGCTTCCGGCCAGGCGAGCAGCACCACCAGCGCGCCGACCGCGACCAGCCGCAGCGTCACCGCCTCGCGCCCTAGTGCCAGCGCGGCGAACACCATCAGCGCCGCGACGCAGCTGCGGATCGTCGGCACCTGCGCGCCGGTCAGCCAGGTATAGCCAATCGCGGCCAGCGCGCCGACCCCGGCCGCGAGCAGCGGCACCCGCCCGGTGAGCGCGAGGCCCGGCGACAATGCCAGGAGGCGCATCGCCAGCCACATGACGATCCCCACCGCCGCGGTGATGTGCAGCCCGCTGACCGAGAGCAGATGCGCCAGCCCGGCGCGGCGCATCGCCTCGGCATCGTCCTCCGCGATCGCGCCGGTGTCGCCGGTGGCGAGCGCGGCCGCGATACCGCCTGCGCTGCCCGCCAGCCGCGACTGGATATGCGCGGTCAGGCGCTGGCGAATGCCGTCATCGCCCGTGCCGGGTGACAGCAATGCGATGGGTGCGAAGCCGCGCCCGGTCGCGCCGATGCGGTCGAACCAGGCGACGCGCGCAAAGTCGTAGGCGCCCGGTACCGCCGGGGGTGGCGGCGGCATCAGGCGCGTGCGGACCCGCAGCGTCGCCTCCGCGGCCAACCCGGCGGGGGCGTCGCGCACCGGCAGGTTGACGCGCACGCGTACCGGCGCGGGGTCGACGGGCTCGGCCCAGCGCAATCGGTCCAGCGTCACGCGCACCAGCTCGCGCGCGGGCAGCGGCTCCACGCGGACGATGCGGCCCGTCAGCGTCACGATGACCGGGCGAGTCAGGACCGGCGCGGCGACATGCTCGGCGCGGGTCCAGGCCAGGGCCAGCCCGATCACGAAGGCGGCGGCCGCCATGGCTGTCGCCACCCCGGCGCGTCCGCCGCGTGCGATCGCCAGTGCGGCGACGCCGGTCGCGCCCGCCAGCAGCAGCGCCACCAGCCAGTGGCGCGCATCGGGAAGCACGAACCACGCCGCCGCGCCCGCCGCGACCGCGATCGGCAGCCACAGCACCAGCTGGTCGCGTTCCGCCTCCAGCCGGCGTTCGATCGCGTCACGACCGCGGGTTACCAGCCCGCACACCGTTTGTCGCACGCGCGCGGCTTTGCTAGGGGCGGGCGCGGCGATACTGGCCATGGCGTTTCTTCAGACTGGGAGCATGCGCGCGTGAGCGCAACCGATAATCCTTCGACCCCTTCTGCCCCTGTCGTGACGCGCTTCGCGCCGTCGCCCACTGGCTTCCTGCACATCGGCGGCGCGCGCACCGCGCTGTTCAACCTGCTGTTCGCGCGTCACCACGGCGGCACGTTCCTGCTGCGGATCGAGGACACCGATCGCGCGCGCTCGACCCAGCCCGCGATCGACGCGATCCTGGACGGCATGCGCTGGCTCGGCCTCGATTGGGATGGCGAGGAAGTCTATCAGTTCGCGCGCGCGGAGCGCCATGCCGAGGTCGCCCGCGCGATGGTGGAGAGCGGGCATGCCTATCGCTGCTACCTGACGCAGGAGGAGTTGGAGGCGATGCGGGCTGAGGCGCAGGCGGCGAAGAAGCCGCTGCGTATCCGCTCGCCGTGGAGAGAGCGGGCCGACTGGCCCGCGGACAAGCCCTATGTCGTCCGACTGCGCGCGCCGACCGAGGGCGCGACGACGATCCACGATCGCGTCCAGGGCGAGGTGACGGTGCAGAATGCGGAGCTGGACGACCTGGTCCTGCTGCGCTCCGACGGTACGCCCACCTATATGCTGGCGGTGGTGGTCGACGACCACGACATGGGGGTGACGCATGTCATCCGCGGCGACGATCATCTCAACAACGCCTTCCGCCAGCTGCCGATCTATCGCGCGAACGGCTGGCCCGAGCCGGTCTATGCGCACATCCCGCTGATCCACGGGCCGGACGGCGCGAAGCTGTCGAAGCGGCATGGCGCGGTCGGGATCGAGGCCTATCGCGACGAGATGGGGATCCTGCCCGAGGCGCTGGGCAATTACCTGCTGCGGCTGGGCTGGGGCCATGGCGATGACGAGATCATCGCGCGCGAGGATGCGATTCGCTGGTTCGATCTCGACGCGGTCGGCAAGTCGCCGAGCCGGTTCGATCTGAAGAAGCTGGAGAATCTCAACGGCCATTATATCCGCGCCAGCGACGATGCGCGGCTGGCCGATCTGGTCGCGGCGCGGCTGGAGTTCGACCATGACGATACCCGGCGTTCGATCCTGGGCGAGGCGATGCCCGCGCTGAAGCCGCGGGCGGCCAATCTCAACGAACTGGCCGATGGCAGCGCGTTCCTGTTCGCGACGCGCCCGCTGGCGGTGGACGAGGCCGCCGCGCCCCTGCTGGCCGGCGAGGCCCCCGCGCTGCTCGCACGCCTGCACAGCGCGCTTGACGCGGTGCACAACTGGGATACGGAGAACACCGAAGCTGCGGTGCGGCAGGTGGCGGAGGATGCGAGCGTGAAGCTCGGTCAGGTCGCCCAGCCGCTCCGCGTGGCGCTCACCGGACGCAAGACGTCGCCGGGCATCTTCGACGTACTCGTCCTTCTAGGGCGCGAGGAAAGCCTGGCACGGATCGCCGACCATATGCCCCCGCACGGGGAATGACAGGAGACGACATGACCGAAGCCGCCAAGTTCACGCTTTCGGGCAACGAGCACGACTATCCGGTGCTCTCCGGCTCGGTCGGCCCCGACGTGGTCGACATCCGCAAGCTGTATGCGCAGACGGGTGCCTTCACCTACGATCCGGGCTTCACCTCGACCGCATCGTGCCAGTCGACGCTGACCTATATCGACGGCGACGAGGGCGTGCTGCTCCACCGCGGCTATCCGATCGGCGAGCTGGCCGAACAGTCCAGCTTCATGGAGGTATGCTACCTGCTGCTGAACGGCGAGCTGCCGAACAAGGACGAGCTGGAGAAGTTCAGCTGGACGATCAGCCGCCACACGATGGTGCACGAGCAGCTGGCGCAGTTCTTCCGCGGGTTCCGCCGCGATGCGCACCCGATGGCGATCATGTGCGGCGTCGTCGGCGCACTCAGCGCCTTCTACCACGATTCGACCGACATCCACGATCCGCAGCAGCGCATGATCGCGTCGCACCGGCTGATCGCGAAGATGCCGACGATCGCGGCGATGGCGTACAAGTATTCGGTCGGGCAGCCGTTCCTGTATCCGGACAATTCGCTGTCCTACACCGGCAACTTCCTGCGCATGACGTTCGGCGTCCCGGCCGAGCAATATGAGGTGAACCCGGCGGTCGAGCGGGCGATGGACCGCATCTTCATCCTGCATGCCGATCACGAGCAGAATGCGTCGACCTCGACCGTGCGCCTCGCCGGTTCGTCGGGCGCCAATCCGTTCGCGTGCATCGCGGCGGGCATCGCCTGCCTGTGGGGGCCGGCGCATGGCGGCGCCAACGAGGCGGCGCTCAACATGCTGCGCGAGATCGGCACGCCCGACAAGATCCCGGAATATATCGCGCGCGCCAAGGACAAGAACGATCCGTTCCGCCTGATGGGCTTCGGCCATCGCGTGTACAAGAACTACGATCCGCGCGCGACCGTGATGCAGAAGACGGTGCGCGAGGTGTTCGAGGCGCTGAACGTCAGCGACCCGCTGTTCGAGACCGCGCTGCGGCTGGAGGAGATCGCGCTCAACGACGAGTATTTCGTCGAGAAGAAGCTGTTCCCGAACGTCGATTTCTATTCGGGCGTGATCCTGTCGGCGATCGGCTTCCCGACCAGCATGTTCACCGTGCTGTTCGCACTCGCCCGCACCGTCGGCTGGGTGGCGCAATGGAACGAGATGATCACCGATCCCGACCAGAAGATCGGCCGCCCGCGGCAGCTGTACACCGGCCCGACGCAGCGCCCCTACGTGCCGGTCGCGCAGCGCTAAGCGATGCGGCGGCTCCGCCCGATCCTGATCGCGGTAGGCGTCATGCTGGCGCTCACCGGACTGCTGTGGATCGGGCAGGGGCTGGGCTATGTCCACTGGCCGGAGTCCAGCTTCATGCTGGATCAGCGGGTGTGGGCGGATTACGGCGCCGCGCTGGCGGTGGCCGGGTTGCTGATGGTGCTGCTGGGGCGGCGGATGCGGTAGCAGCCCAAGGCCTTCGTCACCCCGGACTTGATCCGGGGTCCCGCTTTCTCACGAACGCGGGAGAGAAGCGGGACCCCGGGTCAAGCCCGGGGTGACGGTTAGAAGCTGCCTTACTGCCCGAACCCCGCGGCGCTCGCCTGCGCGATCGCTTCGCGCGCGGCGGCCTGGAGGGCACCGGATTTCGCCTCGCACTCGCGCTGTTCCGAGGCGGGGTCGCTGTCGGCGACGATGCCGGCGCCGGCCTGGACATGGATATGCCCGTCCTTCACCACCGCGGTGCGCAGGACGATGCACGAGTCCATCGACCCGTCGGGCGAGAAATAGCCGACGCCGCCGGCATAGGCGCCGCGCTTCTCCCCCTCCAGTTCGGCGATGATCTGGCACGCGCGCACCTTGGGCGCGCCGCTGACGGTGCCCGCGGGAAAGCCCGCGAACAGCGCGTCGATCGCATCGTGCGCGGGGTCCAGCCGGCCCACGACGTTCGATACGATGTGCATGACATGGCTGTAGAATTCGATCGTATAGCTGTCGGTGACCTGCACCGTGCCCGGCGACGCGACCCGGCCGACATCGTTGCGGCCCAGATCGAGCAGCATCAGATGCTCCGCACGCTCCTTGGGGTCGGCAAGCAGCGAGTCGCGGTTGGCGGCATCCTCCACCGCATTGCGCCCGCGCGGACGCGTCCCGGCGATCGGGCGGATCGTCACCTCGCCATCGCGCGCGCGCACCAGGATCTCCGGGCTGGACCCGGTCAGCGCAAAGCCCGGCAGGTCGAGATGGTAGAGGAACGGCGACGGGTTGATCCGCCGCAGCGCGCGGTACAGCTCGAACGCCGGAAGCGGGAAGGGCGCGGTGAAGCGCTGCGCCAGCACCACCTGAAAGATGTCGCCCGCCGCGATATATTCCTTCGCCGCGGCGACCATCTCGCCATAGCGGCCCGCCGGCAGGACGGGGGTCAGCGACAGGTCGGTCGCCTCGCTGCGCGCCCGCGGCGGCAGCGCGGCCGATGCCAGCCGTGCCTCGACCAGATCGAGCCGCTCCTCCGCCGCGGCGACGATCGCATCGGGGGTGCGCGCCGCGTCGGGCCAGACCGGCGCGACGAGGAACAGCGCATCCGCCAGCCGGTCGAAGACGAGGATGACGGTGGGGCGCACGAACATCATGTCGGGCAGCCCCAGCGCATCGTGCTTCGGCGCCGGCAGCGCCTCGACCAGTCCGATCGTCTCATAGCCGAAATAGCCGACGAGGCAGGCGAGCGCACGCGGCAGTTCCGGCGCGACCTCCATCCGGCACGAGGCGACGAGGTCGCGCAGCGCCTCCAGCGTGGGGAGGTCGCTGGCGACGAAGGCGTCGCGATCCTCCAGCCAGCGCGCGTTGATCTCGGCGCGATTGCCGTGCGCGCGCAGCACCAGATCGGGGGCCAGCCCGATCAGGCTGTGGCGACCGCGCACCGCGCCGCCCTCGACCGATTCGAGCAGGAAGTCGCCGCGGCCGGGCTCGATCAGCTTCAGCGCGGCGGCGACCGGCGTCTCGGTGTCCGCGATCCGCCGCCGCCAGACGAGCGCAGGGCGCCCGGTGGCGAGTGCCGCGAGCGCCCCGGCGTTATTGCTCTCCGCCACCCACCAGATCCTTCTTCAGCTGGTCGATCGCGGCCTGGTTGCGCTTGCCGCCCTGCGCGGCGGTGATCGCGCGCGCGAACTGTTCGGCATACTCGCGCCCGATCACCCGGCCCAGATCGGTGCGGGTGGCGGCGACCGCGGCGGGCTGTTTCGCGGCATCGCCGGGGATGACGCGCTCCAGCCGGGCGATCAGCATGCCCTGCGCCTCGGGCGATTCGAGCGTGCGCGCGGTGCCCGGCTTCATCGCGAACATCAGCGCCAGCACCGGATTGGGGCGCCGCGGGTCCATCTGCGCGCGCGTGGCGTCGACCGGCTGGATCGGCGGCGTCTTGATCCCCGCCTGCGCCAGCGCGGCGGCGAGCGGGGTGCCCGCGTTCACCTTGGCGACGATGGCGCGCGCGGCGGCGCGGGCCGCGATGCGCGCGCGATCGGTGCGCCAATCGGCGGTCACCTTGTCGCGGACCTGCGCCAGCGGCACCGGCGCGGCGCGCACGATGCGGTCCAGCGCGACGATCGCGAAGCTGCCGTCGTTGCCGAGCGGCACCGTGGTGGGGGTGTCGCCTTCCTCCGCGGCGAAGCCGGCCTGGACGATCGGGGCGAGCGCCGCATCCGGCTGCACGCCGGGTTTCGCCGGGTCGACGCCGGTCGAGAGCAGCGGGGCGGTGGTCTGCGCGGCCAGCTTCTGGTCGGCGACGACTTCGTTGATATTGGCGTTGTCGGCGAGCGAATCCTCGACCTTGTCGCGGATGCGCCCGATCGCGTCGGTCGCCTTCTGCGTGCGCAGCTTCGCGGCGATCTCCTCGCGCGCCTGCGCCAGCGTCTTGCCGGGCACCTGCGTCACGCCCTCCACCTTCGCGACGACGAAGCCGATCGCACCGCGGACCGGCCCGACGACGCCGCCGTTCGGCGCGGCGAACAGCGCGTCGGCGACGGTGGGCGAGGTCTGCGTCGCCAGCGCGGCCTTCTCCGCCTTGGCGATCGTGCGCGGCTCCAGCCCGGCGGCGCGTGCGGCGGCAGCGATCGGCGTTCCCGCCTTCACCTTGTCCGCCAGCGCCTGCGCCGCTTTCTGGTCCAGCACGGTGACGACCGCGACGTCGCGCTGCGCGCGCGCGGCATAGGTGGCCTTGTCGGCGTTATAGGCCTGCGCGATGTCGGCATCGGACGGCGCGGCACCCGCCGCGACCTGCTGCGGCCCGACGAGCGCGTAGCGCATCACGCGCCGTTCGGGCGTGGTATAGCGCGCGACGTTCTTCTGGTAGAATTGCTGGATCTCGGCATCGCTCGGCGCGGTATTGCCGGCCGTCGCGGCATAGGGGATCAGCGCGACCTGGCCCGCGCGCCGCTCCAGCAGCAGCGAGGCATAGGGCAGCGCGACCTGCTGCGGCACCTGGCTGGCGCCGACGGTCGGCACCATCAGGAACTGCGCCATCGTCTCGCGCGCGATATCCGACTGCACCTGTGCATCGGTCAGCCCGCGCTGCGCCAGCAACTGCTCATAGGCACGCTGGTCGAACTGGCCGGTGGGGCCGGCGAAGGCGGGGATGTTGCGCAGCTCGCTCCCCACCAGCGCCCGGCTGACGCGCATGCCCTGATCGTGCCCGAACGTGTCGAGCGACAGGCCGGTCAGCGCGCGAGTGACCAGCGATTCCACCCCGCCCTGTGCCACGAACTGCGCCATGTCGAGATCGGGCTGCTGCTGGCGCGCGGCGCGCAGTTCGTCCTGCGCGCGCTTGCGCAGGTCGTCGGCGGAGATGCTCTGCCCGTCCACGCTGGCGATCGGCTTGCCGAACAGGCCGCCGCCCGACGACGCCAGCCCGGTCACGTCCCCCGCCGCGAAGGCGAGCGCGATGACGATCAGGATGCCGAACGTGACGATCACGCCGACACGCGAATAGATGATCCGACGGAAGAAGCTGAGCATGGAGGCGGGAGACCGTCGCTAATGAGAAGGCCGGTGCTTTACGGCGCGTGCGCGGTGGCATCAAGCGGCGGCGATGGCTATCGCAGCGAGAGATAAAGGGAGATGGTGATGACGCGACGCAAGCTGGTGGCCGGCAATTGGAAGATGAACGGCGATCGCGCCGCGCTGGCGGAGCTGGACGGCATCGCCGCCGCGGCGGCCGCGCATCCGGGGGTGGACGTGGCGATCGCGGTGGCCGCGACGCTGATCGCACCCGCCGCGGAGCGGGTGCCGGCGCTCAGCATCGGGGCGCAGGACGTCCATGCCGCCGACAAGGGGGCGTTCACCGGCTGCATCTCGGCGGCGATGGCGAAGGAGGCGGGCGCACGCTTCTCGATCGTCGGCCATTCGGAGCGCCGTGCCGACCAGAAGGAAAGCGACGTACTGGTGAAGGCCAAGGCGGAGGCGCTGCACCGCGCCGGGATGCAAGCGATCGTGTGCGTCGGCGAGACGCTGGAGCAGCGCGACGCGGGCGAGGCGGAGCGGGTGGTGACCCAGCAGCTGGAAGGATCGCTGCCCGATGGCGCTGCGGCGGACTGGTGCGCGATCGCCTATGAGCCGGTGTGGGCGATCGGCACCGGGCGCACCCCGACGATCGAGGACGTGGCGGCGATGCACGGCGCGATCCGCGCGAAGCTGCGCGATCTGGTGGGCGAGGGCGGCGACGCGATCCGGCTGCTGTACGGCGGGTCGGTGACCGCGGAGAATGCCGGCGCGCTGCTGCACGCGGGCGATGTCGATGGCGCGCTGGTGGGCGGCGCGAGCCTGACCGCGGCGAAGTTCGTGCCGATCGTGGAGGCGGCGGGCTAAGCCTGACATCGTCGCCCCTGCGCAGGCAGGGGTGTCGTGTGGGGAGAAACGGGTGTGGGAAGCGTCGATGTCCGCCCTCGATCGTCACCCCGGACTTGATCCGGGGTCCCGCTTCCCCCGCAACGTTGAAGAAGAAGCGGGACCCCGGCTCAAGGCCGGGGTGACGTGCATTGTCTCTTACCCGAACCGTGCCTTCAACAACGCATAGGCCGCGCGCAGGCCATAGGCGTCGCCACCGCGCGGTCGACCCGGCCTGGCGGTCGGGCACCAGGCGAAGGTGTCGAGGTGCGCCCAGGGCGTACCCGCCGGAACGAAGCGGCGCAGGAACAGCGCCGCGGTGATCGCGCCCGCGAAGCCCCCATCGGGCGCGTTGACCATATCGGCGATGTCGGATTTCAGCATGTCGTCATAGGCATCCCAAAGCGGCATCCGCCACAACGGATCGCGCACCGCGTCCGCCGCGGCGAGCAGGTCGCCCGCCAGCGTCTCGTCCTGCACGAAGGTGGCGGGCAGGTCCGGGCCGAGCGCGACGCGCGCCGCACCGGTCAGCGTCGCGAAATCCAGGATCAGGTCGGGCGCGCCCTCGACCGCCTTGGCCAACGCATCGCCCAGGATCAGCCGCCCCTCGGCATCGGTATTGGTGTTCTCGACGGTCAGCCCCTTGCGCGTCGCCAGTACGTCGCCGGGCCGAAAGGCGTTGCCCGCGATCGCATTCTCCACCGCCGGGATCAGCAGGTGAAGCCGCAGCTTCAGCCGCGCCTGCATCACCAGCGTGGCGAGCGCGAGCGCATGCGCGGCACCGCCCATATCCTTCTTCATCAGCCGCATCCCGGCGGCGGGCTTGATATCCAGCCCGCCCGAATCGAAGCACACGCCCTTGCCCACGATCGCGACGCGCGGATCCGCGGGATCGCCCCATTCCAGCTCGATCAGCCGCGGGGCGCGATCCTTGGGCGCGGCCTGGCCGACCGCGTGGATCATCGGATAGCCGGTCGCCAGCGCATCGCCGCGCGTGACGGTGACGGTCGCGTCATGCAGACGGGCGAGCGCATCGACCTCCGCCTCCAGCTCTGCGGGGCCGAGATCCGACGCGCCGGTGTCGACCAGGTCGCGCAGATGCGCCGTGGCGGCAGCGATGCGCACCGTCTCGTCGATCCCCGCGACATCGCCGGTCAGCAGCACGCGCGGCCCCGTCACCTCGGGCTTGCGATAGCGCGCGAAGCGATGCTGCGCGAGGCACCAGCCGAGCCCGGCGGCACCCAGCGGCGCCCCGCCGGCGAGGCGGTACAGGCCCTCCGGCAATCCCTCGCCCAGCGACGCGATGCGCCAGGGCGATTCCAGCGCCTCGTCGCAGACCAGCAGCATCGACCAGTCGTCCGGCGTCTCGCCCGGCAGGATCGCGCGATTGCCGGGCTTGCCGGTCACCTTGCTGGCGGTGGTCGCGGTGCGGACGCGCGCGGGCTGGGCGGCGAGCCATGTGTCATAGGCCTCGGGCCGGACGACATGGATGTCGCGCGCGGTCTGGCCGCGGTCGGGCTGGAGCAGGGTAGCGAAGTCCGTCATGCCCGGACCAAAGCAGGACTTGGGCGGACGCGCAACGTGCGGTTCCCTTGTCGCCGCGCGCATCCTACATCCGCGCGCATGACCACGCATTCGACTCGCATGTTGATCCTGGGCTCCGGCCCGGCCGGGCTGTCCGCCGCCATCTACGGCGCGCGCGCCGGCATGAACCCGATCGTCGTCCAGGGCATCCAGCCCGGTGGCCAACTGACCACCACCACCGACGTGGAGAATTATCCCGGCTTCGCCGAGGTGATCCAGGGTCCGTGGCTGATGGAGCAGATGCAGAAGCAGGCCGAGCATGTCGGCACGCGGTTGATGTGGGACACGATCGTCGACATCGACCTGACGCAGCGGCCGTTCCGCCTGACCGGCGACGGCGGCGACGTGTACGAGGGCGACGTGCTGGTGATCGCGACCGGCGCGCAGGCCAAGTGGCTGGGGCTGGACAGCGAGGAGGCGATGAAGGGCAAGGGCGTCAGCGCCTGCGCGACCTGCGACGGCTTCTTCTATCGCGGCAAGAAGGTGGCGGTGATCGGCGGCGGCAATACCGCGGTCGAGGAGGCCTTGTACCTGACCAACCACAGCGACGACGTGACGCTGATCCATCGCCGCGATTCGCTTCGCGCCGAGCGTATCCTGCAGGAGCGGCTGTTCGCGCACCCGAACGTCACCGTGCTGTGGAACAAGGAAGTGCGCGAGTTCGTCGACGGCGGCGGCACCGCCGGGCTGGTCGCGCTGGAGCTGGAGGATACGGTCACCGGCCAGCGGTCGCGGCTGGACGTGGCGGGCGGGTTCGTCGCGATCGGGCATCATCCCGCGACCGAGCTGCTGCGCGGGCATCTGGAGCTGGACGCGGATGGTTATATCGCGGTGCAGCCGGGTTCGACGCGCACCAGCGTGCCGGGCGTGTTCGCGTGTGGCGACGTGATGGACAAGGTCTATCGCCAAGCGGTGACCGCGGCCGGGACCGGCTGCATGGCGGCGCTGGATGCGGAACGCTTCCTCGCGGCGGCGGAGTTCGACGAGGTGCGCGAGGCGGCGGAATAGCCGTTCGCACGCCGCCTCGGGTCAAGCCCGGGGTGACGACAGCGCGGTGCGGATGGCTGCCTCTACCGCGTCCAGATCGCCCGTCCGTGCGAAGCTGTGCGAGTCGGTGTCCAGCCGGATCGGGTCGATCCGCGCCTGCAATCTCCGCGCCGCCTCCTCGAACGCCAGCGCGGTGGCGTCCCCTGTCGCCAGCACCACCGTCGCGCCACTCGCCTCGACCGCGCGCACGACCCGTTTGGCGAGGGCGGAAACCGGCACGCGTCGGCGCAGCAGCTTCGTCACCCCGCGCGCCAGCTTGCGCAGGTCGACGCCGCCGCGGGCCAGCCGCCACCATTGCGCCGGATCGCGCAACCGTGCGGCATAGGTGGCGCGGATCGCGGCGGGTGCGGGGAGGGCATCGGGTTCGTCGCCGGTCCAGGGGTTGGCGAGCACCAGTGCGTCGATGCCCAGCGCCGATCCCTCCAGCGCGAGCAGGGTCGCGGCATCGCAATTGCCGAAGGCGACGACGCGGGTGATCGCGGCCTCGGCGCGGAAGGTCGCCAGCGCGGCGGCGAGGTCCGGCGCGGCACCGGCATATCCCGGGTCGACCCCCTCCGAATCGCCGATCCCGCGCCGATCGTAGCGGAACACCGGCGTGCCTGCCGCCGCCAGCCGGGCCGCGAGCATCGCCATGCCGCGGTGCGCACCGGTGCGAAGCTCGTTGCCGCCGGAGACGATCAGCACGCCGCAGGTGCCCGGCGCCGCGTCGAGCGTACCGACCAGCGTCGCGTCGCCACAGCGGAACAGGATCGTGCGGCGGGTCACGCGATCCATGCCGCGATATCATCCGCCAGCAGCGAAGCCAGCGCGAGGTCCGTCTGCGGCTCGACGGTGCGCCATGGCGGCGAGGCGGCGATCAGCCGGTCGGCGGGGCGAGGGTCACCGGTCAGCCGGACGACCCGCAGCGGTTCCGCGACGCTCGGCTCCGCGGCGGCGAGCGCGGCGATCAGATCGGGGTGGAGCGCATTGCCGGCATAATCGTCACCGCCGCCGAGGTGGCGGATCCGCTCCAGTTCGCGCACCTGCGTCGCGCCGGACAGCGGCGCGAGATACCAGCGCGATGCGGCGTCCACCGCGCCGTCCAGCAGCGCGCCGCCGCGAATCGCGACGATATGGACCGGCCCCGGCAGGGTCGCCGCGGCAGCGGCCAGCGCGTCGCGCCACGCCGGCAGGCGCGCCGCGACCGTCGGCAGCAGGCTGTCGTTCTGCCCTGGCAGATCGGGCAGCGCACCGGCGATACCACGCGCGGCGAGCGCGCGCAGCGTCGCCACCAGCAGCGTGCGGGTGCGGTTCGCTTCCTCGAACAGGGCGGGCACGGCGAGCACGCACGGCCCGCGATCGGGGCCGAGGCGCAGCATCGCCTCGCCCCATCTCCCGCCATCATCGAAACGGACGACCCGCGTGGTCAGACGAGCGCGCGTTCGGCGGCGAAGCGGCTGAGCGCGCCGAACGTCTCCAGCATCTCGCCATCGACCTCGTCATCCTCGATGACGATGCCCAGGCGATCCTCCAGCTCGGTCAGGACGCCCGCGACCGCCATCGAATCGAGCTCGGGCAGGGCGCCGAACAATTCGGTGTCCGCGCGAAAGGCCGCGACGCGATCGTCGGACAGCCCCAGCACGTCGCGCAACACCGCGCGCACGGTCTCTTCCACCTCGCCCATCCGCTCAGGAACCACGCTTCCTCCTAGTATCGTTGTTGCTGTTCTTGCCGCAGTTGCGAACGGACTAGGCGCAGGGGATGAAATCCGCAACGGCTTGGCGCTATGGGAAACGTCATGGAATTGCCCGATCCTCGACCCTTGCCGATCGATCATGTCCTGCGCGGCGCGCCGGACGCGCCGGCGCTGATCGGGCGCGAGGCGATTGCGACGGTCGCCGAAGTGGAGGCGCGGGTGGCGCGGCTGGCCGGCTGGCTCGCCGCGATGCGGCTGGAGCCGGGGGCGCGGGTGGCGACGTGGCTGCCCAAGACGCGCGACGCGTGCCTGATGCCGCTGGCGGCGGCGCGCGCGGGGCTGGTCCATGTCCCGGTCAATCCGGTGCTGAAGCGGGCACAGGTAGCGCATATTCTCGCCGACAGCGCCGCATCGCTGCTGCTGACGCAGGCCGCGCGCGCCGCGACGCTGGAGGAGGGCGACGTTCCGGCCGGCTGCACGATCGCGGTCGAGGCGGGCGAGGGCGATCCGTTGCCGCGGTCGGATGCCGATACGGGCGCGCTGGCGGCGATCCTCTATACGTCCGGATCGACCGGGCGGCCCAAGGGCGTGATGCTGAGCCACGCCAATCTGTGGCTGGGGGCGGTCAGCGTGGCGCATTATCTCGCGGTGACGCCGGAGGATCGCGTGCTCGGCGTGCTGCCGCTGGGGTTCGATTATGGGCAGAACCAGCTGTTCTCCGCCTGGGTCGCGGGCGCGGCGGTGGCGCCGCTCGACTATCTGACCCCGCGCGACGTCATCAAGGGTGTGGAGCGCGTGGCTGCGACCACGCTGGCGGGCGTGCCGCCATTGTGGACGCAGTTGCTGGAGAGCGACTGGCCCGATGCCACCGCGGCGCGGCTGCGGCGGCTGACCAATTCGGGCGGCGCACTGACACCCGCGATGGTGCGCGCATTGCGCGCGCGCTTTCCGCAGGCGCGGCTGTTCCCGATGTACGGACTGACCGAGGCGTTTCGCTCGACCTATCTGGCGCCGGAGCTGGTCGATGCGCATCCAGATTCGATCGGGCGGGCGATCCCCTTTGCCGAGGTGCTGGTGGTACGCGCCGACGGCACGCGGGCGGCCGCGGGGGAGCCGGGCGAGCTGGTCCATGCCGGGCCGCTGGTCGCGCAGGGCTATTGGCGCGATGCCGGGCGGACCGCGCTGCGGTTCCGGCCGGCGCCCGCTTTCTCCACCCACGGCGGGATGGCTGTGTGGTCTGGCGATACGGTGGTGGCGGATGCGGCGGGGCTGTTGCGGTTCGTGGGGCGCGACGACGAGATGATCAAGTCGGCCGGGCATCGCATCAGCCCGCAGGAAGTGGAGGAAGCCGCCACCGCCGGCGCGGAGGCGCGCGAGGCGGTGGCGGTCGGCGTGCCCGACGCGCGGCTGGGGCAGGCGATCGTGCTGGTGGTGCGCGGCGCGGCCAGCGGCGAGGCGGCGTTGCGCGAACGGCTGAAGCGCGATCTGCCCGCCTATATGCAGCCGGCGCGGATCGACTGGCATGACGAGCTGCCGCGCAATCCCAATGGAAAGCTGGACCGCGCGCGCGTCGCGGCGGCGGTGAAGGAGCAGGGTGCATGAAGCCGATCGGGCCGATCCCGCCGGAATTCGCCGAACAGACCGGGATGCTGGCGATCGGCGGGCAGCGCGCCGACGCGCTGGTGGGGGCGCATGGCTCGCCGCTGTTCGTCTATGACTTGGCGATCGTCGCGGCGCGGGTGGCACGGTTCCGCGCCGCGATGCCGTCCGCGGTGGCGCTGCATTATGCGGTGAAGGCGAACCCGCATCCTGCGGTGATCGCAGGGATTGCGCCGCTGGTCGACGGGCTGGACGTCGCATCCGCCGGCGAACTGGCGAAGGCGCTGGCGGTCAAGCCCGCGCGCGCGATCAGCTTCGCGGGGCCGGGGAAGCGCGACGAGGAACTGGACGCGGCGATCCGCGCCGGGGCGACGCTGAACGCCGAATCGGCGGGCGAGGTGCGGCGCGCGCTGGCTACGGCCGAGCGGCTGGGCATCGCGCCGCGGCTGGCGGTGCGGGTGAACCCCGATCTGGAGCTGCGCGGGTCGGGGATGAAGATGGGTGGCCGCGCCTCGCCGTTCGGGGTCGATGCGGAACGAGTGCCGGAACTGGTACGGGCGATCGTCGCGGGCGGTGCGGACTGGCGCGGGTTCCATATCTTCGCGGGCAGCCAGGCGCTGGATGCCGAGGCGCTGGTGGAGACGCAGGCCGCGACGCTGGCGCTGGCGGCGCGGCTGGCGGACGAGAGCGGGCAGGTGCCGCCCAGGGTCAATCTGGGCGGCGGGTTCGGCATCCCGCATTTCGCAGGCGATCGCGCGCTGGACGTCGAGCGGATCGGCGCCGCGCTGTCGCAGGCGCTGGCGGCCTCGCCGCTGACCGCGGCGGGGACGGCCTATGCGATCGAACTGGGGCGCTGGCTGGTGGGCGAGGCGGGCGTGTATCTGACCCGCGTCGTCGATCGCAAGGAAAGCCGCGGCGAGACGTTCGTGGTGGTGGACGGCGGGCTGCATCACCAGCTGGCGGCCAGCGGCAATTTCGGCACGGTGGTGCGGCGAAACTATCCGGTCGCGGCGGCGGGGCGGATGGGGGAGGAGGCGACCGACGAGGCATCGGTCGTCGGCTGCCTGTGTACCCCGCTCGACCGGCTGGCGGACCGCGTCGCGCTGCCGCCGGTGGCCGAGGGGGAACTGGTCGCGGTGTTCATCGCCGGCGCCTATGGGTTGAGCGCCAGCCCGGCGGCGTTCCTGGGGCATCCGGTGCCGGCGGAGGTGGTGCTGGGCTGACCGCGGCGCGTGTTCCGACGCACGCCGGAACCCAGGGTCAAGCAGAGCAACGCCAGTTGGTTCGTGGGACTCTGGGCTCCTGCGTGCGCAGGAGCACGGCTTGGCTCCCCTCCAAACCCTAAACGCAATCTTCACCTCTTCCCCGCATAGCCGACGCTGACCGTGGCTGTGCGGGTCGCTCGGAGGTTGGGATGCGTATCGCGAGGGTTTCCAGGGCGTTGACCGCCACGCTGATGGCATCGACCACGCTGACCGCCTGCGCCGGATCGGGCGCGCGTCCCGAGCTGCCGCCCGCCACCTTCGTCGCCACACGCGAGACGCCGGGCGAGGAATATGTCATCGGCCCGCTTGATCAGCTCCAGATCTTCGTGTGGCGCAACCCGGAGCTGTCGGCGAAGGTGCAGGTGCGCCCCGACGGCCGCATCACCACGCCGCTGATCGCGGACATGCCCGCGGTGGGCAAGACGCCCGCGATGCTGGCCGCCGACATGAAGCTGGCGCTGAGCGAATATATCAAGGACCCGATCGTCTCCGTCATCGTCGACGGGTTCAGCGGCACGTACAGCCAGCAGGTGCGCATCGTTGGCGCGACGCAGAAGCCCGCCAGCCTGCCGTATCGCGCCAACATGACGCTGCTGGATGCGATGATCGCGGTGGGCGGGCTTGGGGAATACGCCGCCGGCAACAAGGCGCGGCTGATCCGCTACGACCGGGCGACCGGAAAGCAGCGCGAATACGGCCTGCGCATCAACAGGTTGCTGAAGGACGGCGATCCGTCCGCCAACGTCCGGCTGGAACCGGGCGACGTCATCATCATCCCCGAGAGCATGTTCTAAGCCGTGAATGGCCTGTTCGAAGAGGTGCGCGTCGCGCTGCACACGATCTGGACGCGCCGCTGGCTGGGGCTGGCGGTGGCGTGGGGGGTGTGCCTGCTCGGCTGGCTGGTGGTCAGCCAGGTGCCGAGCAAATATGACTCGCGCGCCCGCGTCTTCGTCCAGATGCGCACCGTCCTGCCCACCGCAACGGACCCCAACGCCGCCAACGACAATGCGCGCGACGTCGATACGGTGCGCCAGACGCTGACCAGCGCGGTCAATCTGGAGAAGGTGGTGCGGGGCACCGACCTGGCGCAGACGATCGCCAGCGACCGCGACGTGTCGGACCGGATCGCGGGGCTGCAACAGGCGATCAAGATCGTCGCGCAGCAGGACAATCTGTTCGAGATCACGACCACCGCCGCCACGCCGAAGCTGGCCGCGGCGATCACGCAGAAGCTGATCGACATCTTCGTCGAGACCAATCTGTCCGACGACCGCAACCAGAACAGCCAGACGCTGACCTTCCTCGACGGGCAGTTGGAGGACCTCGGGCGCAAGTTGCAGGACGCGGAGGGCAAGCGCGCCGATTTCCAGAACCGCTATCTGGGCGCGTTGCCCGGCACCGGCACGGTCAGCGACCGGATCGGCGCGGCGCGTTCGCAGATGAGCCAGGTCGACGGTGACCTCGCGGCGGCGCAATCGGGGCTTGCGGCGGTCGCGGGGCAGATGGCGGGCACGCCGCGCACGGTCGCGGGTGGCGGCGGGATCGCACCCGGCGTCGGCCCGGCGCGCGCGCGGCTGGCGGCGATCCAGGGCCAGTTGGCGGATGCGCGCGGACGCGGCTTCACCGACAGCCATCCCGACGTGATCGCGCTGAAGCAGCAGCTGGCGGCGGCGCAGGCGGCGGCGCGCGGCGAGCCGATGGGGGCCGGTGCAGACGGATCGGTGCCCAACCCGACCTATCTGTCGCTACAGGCGATGGCGGCGGACAAGCAGGCCAATGTCGCCGCACTCCAGATGCGCAAGCGGCAGTTGCAGGGCGATCTGGACCTGCTCAATTCCAAGCTGACCGAGGATCCCGCGGTGGCCGCCGAACAGGGCGAGATCGACCGCAATTATGACGTGCTGAAGGGCCAGTACGATCAGCTTCTCGCACAGCGCGAGCAGGTGAAGCTGCGCAGCAACGCGCAGACGCAGACCGATGCGGTGAAGTTCAGCGTGATCGATCCCCCGACGCTGCCGCGCACGCCGACCGCGCCCAACCGCCCGCTGCTGCTGACCGGCGTGCTGGTCGCGGGGTTGCTGGCGGGGGTCGGCGCGGCGTTCGCGTTCGCGCAGGTACAGTCGACCTTCGCCACCGCGCAGCGGCTTGAAAAGGTCGCCGGGATCAGCGTGATCGGATCGATCGGCGAGATGGTGACGCGGCATCAGGAAGAGATGCGCGCCCGGAGGCTGAAGTGGTTCGCGGGCGGGGTCGGCGGGCTGGCGGTCGCCTATGTCGCGCTATTGGGGGTGGAGATGCTTCAGCGGGGGCTGGCGGCATGACGGCGCAGGAATCGCTGATCGAGCGCGCGGCGCGCGTGTACGACTTCGGCGCGCATCTGACGGCGCGTGCCGCTCAGCCGCTGCCGTGGGAGCGCGCCGTGGTGGCGGAGGTTCCGTGTTCCGGCGAACGCCGGAACCCAGAGCCAGGTGCGACAACAGTCGTTGTGGACGACAACCCTGGGCTCCTGCCTTCGCAGGAGCACGAGGAGAACACGCTCGCCGCCATCCCGGCGGAGTTCCTGTCCGACAGCGACGATGACGGCATGGAGCCATGGGACGGCCCCTTGCCCGGTATCGCGGCGATCGATCGCACGATGCTGGCGGAGAAGGGGATGCTGGTCCCCGGCGCGCCGGTCGGTGCGCTGGCGGAGGAGTTCCGGCTGGTGAAGCGTCAGCTGCTGCTGACCGCGCGCGCCATTTCGGACGGGCTGGAGAAGGCACCGGACACCGAGCGGCGCGCGCGCACGATCCTGGTCGGATCGGGCAAGCCGGGCGAGGGCAAGACCTTTTGCGCGATCAACCTCGCGATCAGCCTGGCGGCGGAACGCGATGTCGAGATCGTGCTGGTCGACGCCGATTTCGCCAAGCCCGACATCATGGCGTCGCTGGGGCTGACGCATACGCCCGAGGATTCGCCGGGGCTGCTCGACGTGCTGGCCGATCCCGCGATCGATCCGGAGACGTGCATCATCCGCACCGACGTGCCGCAGCTGTCGCTGCTGCCGGCGGGCAAGCGCAGCCATTCGGATACCGAGCTGCTGGCGTCGGCGCGCACCGCGCGCGTGCTCGACCGGCTGCTGGAGGCGAACCCGGCGCGGATCATCGTGTTCGATACGCCGCCGACGCTCGCCGCCTCGCCCGCCAGCGTGCTGGCGCTGCTGGTGGGGCAGGTGATGCTGGTGGTGCGCGCCGATCGCACCACGGAGGCGGACGTCCATGCCGCGGTCCAGCTGCTCGACGGCTGCGACGAGATCCATCTGGTGCTGAACGCGGTCGCCTATGAGCCGGGACGGGGGCGGTTCGGCAGCTATTACGGGCAGGGCGAATGATGCGCGCGGCGTTTCTGGGTGTGAGCATCCTCGCGCTGACCGCCGCGCCCGCCGGCGCGGAGCCGCAGCGCTATGTTCAGCCCTATATCGAGCTGAGCCAGGCCGCGGCGGCGGACCTGACCAATGGTGGCGACGTGCTGACCTATACGCAGGCGGCGGTCGGGGTGGATGCGGGCGTCAGCACCAGGCGGACGCAGGCGCAGGTCAGCTATCGCTACGAACGCCGCATCGACTGGCAGGAGCCGGTGGCGGATCAGGATGTGCATAGCGGGCTGGCGCTCGCCTCGGTGCAGGTCACCCCGGCGCTGACGCTGGAGGGCGGTGCGATAGCGACGCGGACGCGCAGCGATATCCGCGGCGCGGCGCCGGGCAATCTGGTGGGCAATGTCGCCAATGTGGCGCAGGTCTATTCGCTCTATGCCGGGCCGACCGTCGCGACGCAGGCCGGGCCGCTCGACGTCAGCGGGGCCTATCGCTTCGGCTATACCAAGGTGGAGGTGCCGAACATTCCCTCCACGCTGCCGGGACAGGCGCCGCTCGATTATTTCGACACCTCGCGCAGCCATCTGGCGACCGCCAGCGTCGGCGTGCCGGTGGGGCGCGTGGCGCCGTTCGGCGTGACGCTGAGCGGGGCATGGGAGCGTGAGGACGCGGGCCAGCTCGACCAGAGTTATGACGGCAAATACGCACGCGGCGACGTGGTGATGCCGCTGTCGCGCACGGTCGCGGTGCGCGCCGGTGCGGGGTATGAGAAGATCGCGGTCAAGCAGCGCGACGCGCTCACCGACGCCACCGGCAATCCAGTGCGCGACGGCAACGGGCGGTTCGTGACCGATCCGGCCAGCCCGGTGCGGATCGCCTACCAGACCGACGGGCTGATCTATGACGCCGGGGTCATCTGGCGCCCGTCGTCGCGGCTGGAGCTACAGGCCAATGCCGGGTGGCGCTATGGCGGCGAAACCTATTTCGGGTCGCTCAACTGGGCGATGGCGCGCGACGCGGCGCTGGGCGTGATCGTCTATGACGGCGTCGAGACGTTCGGGCGCCAGCTGCGCGATGGCCTCGCCGACCTCCCGACCGCGTTCGACACGCGGCCGGATCCGTTCGGGCAGCAGTTCGCGGGCTGCGTCTTCGGCGCGCGACCGGGGCAGGACGCCGGCGCCGGGGGCGGCGCGGGCGGATGCCTGAACGACGTGTTCCAGTCGATCTCTACCGCCAGCTACCGCGCGCGCGGCGTGGACGCGGTGTTGAGCGTCGGGCGCGGACGCACGCGCTACGGCATCGGTGCGGGCTATGCCAACCGCCGCCTGTACGGCGTGCGCGCCGCACCCGGCGTGACGGTGACCGGGATCGAGGACCAGAGCGCCTATGCACAGGCCTTCTGGTCGCGCGACCTGTCGCGGGTGTCGGCGGTGGACGCCAGCGTGTTCGCCAATTGGTACGCCAGCGGCGTGTCGGGGCTGAACCCCGGCAGCGGCGGCGACATATGGGGTTATGGCGCCAACGGCACCTATTCGCACCGCTTCGGGCGGCTAGGCACGCTGGCGTCGATCGGGGTCTATGGCTTCGACCAGCCGGGACTGGACGCGCAATGGTCGGCGCAGGCGCTGCTCGGCGCGCGCTACACTTTCTGACGGGGACCGTGATGTACGACGCTCACTTCGGGCTGACCGACCGGCCGTTCCAGCTGACGCCGGACCCGCGTTTCTGGTTCGACACCGCCACCCACCGCAAGGCGATGGTCTATCTGGGCTATGGCCTGGCGCAGGGCGAGGGCTTCATCGTCATCACCGGTGAGATCGGCGCGGGCAAGACCACGCTGATGGGGCACCTGACGTCGCAGATCGACGCGGCGAGCCTGAATGTCATCACGATCGTGTCGACGCAGGTCGAGCATGACGATCTGCTGCGCATCGTCGCGGCGGGGCTGGGCGTCGACGCGTCGGGCAAGACCAAGGCGGAACTGCTGCTGCTGATCGAGCGCGGGCTGCACGCGGTCGCGCGCAGCGGGCGTCGCACCCTGCTGATCGTCGACGAGGCGCAGGCGCTGCCGCATTCCGCGCTGGAGGAGCTGCGCATGCTCTCCAACTTCCAGGCGGGCGGGCATGCGATGCTCCAGATCTTCCTGCTGGGACAGCCGGAGTTCCGCGAGCGGCTGAACGGATCCGACCGGCTGGAGCAATTGCGCCAGCGCGTGATCGCGGTCCATCATCTGGAGCCGATGGGCGCGGACGAGGTCGACGCCTATGTCGGTCATCGCCTGATGGTGGCTGGGTGGACCGGGCGCCCGGCGTTCGCGGACGATGCCTTCGCCGCGCTGCATGCGGCGAGCGGCGGCGTGCCGCGGCGGTTGAACCAGTTGATGACGCGGGTGCTGCTGCATGTCTCGATGAGCGGGATGGAGACGATCGACGCGGCGCTGATCGCGGCGGTGGAGGCGGACCAGAACCGTGACCTGACCGCGCCGGTGACCGTGGCGCCGCCGGCGGCAGAGGCCGAAGCGGCGCCCGAGCCCGACCCGGTCGCGCCGCCGCGTGCCGCGCCGGTGATGTCGATCGTGCCGCCCTCGCCCGAGCCGTCCGATGCGGCGCTGGCCGAGCGCGTCGCGCAGCTGGAGGCGCGGATCGCGGAACAGGATGCGGCGCTGCGCCGCGTGCTGACGCTGCTGGTCGACTGGGTGGAGGGCGATGCCGAACGGCTGGAGGCGCTGAAGGGCGCGGCCTGATGTTCCACGCCGCGATCCCCGTCGATACGGCCACCGCGCTGCCGATCGTCAACGCGATGTCGGTCGACGTCGAGGAATGGTTCCAGGTCGGCGCGTTCGAGCACACGATTGACCGTGCCGATTGGGCGACGCTGGAGTCGCGCGTCGCGGACAATACGGCGCGCGTGCTGGACCTGTTCGCCGCCGCGAGGGTGCGTGCCACCTTCTTCACGCTCGGCTGGGTGGCGGCGCGGCAGCCGGCGCTGATCCGGCGGATTGTCGCGGGCGGGCACGAACTGGCGAGCCATGGCTGGGATCATCGCCGCGTTTTCACCCTAGGGCCGGACGCCTTCCGCACCGATCTGGCGCAGGCGCGTGCCGCGCTGGAGGATGCCGGCGGGGTCCGTGTTACCGGCTATCGCGCGCCCAGCTTCTCGATCGACGCCCGCACGCCCTGGGCGCACGACGTGCTGGCGGAGGCGGGCTATGCCTATTCCTCCAGCGTGGCGCCGGTGCGGCACGACCATTACGGCTGGCGCCACGCACCGCGCTTCGCGTGGCGGCCGCGGCATGATTCCGCACTGGTCGAATTGCCGGTCAGCGTCGCACGCGTCGCGGGGCGACAGGTCGCCACCGGGGGCGGGTTCTTCCGCCTGCTGCCGGCCGGGCTGACCGATCTGGCGCTACGCCAGGCACATGCCGCGGGGCAGCCGGGCGTGTTCTATTTCCATCCGTGGGAGGTCGATCCCGGCCAGCCGCGCGTCCGCCACGCGCCGCTGCGGTCGCGGTTGCGCCATTATTCGCGGATCGAGGCCATGGCGCCGAAGCTGGCGGGGCTGCTCGCGCGGCATCGCTGGGGGCGGACCGACGCGATCGTCGCGGGGCTGGCGCCATGACCGACACACGCCGCGTGCGCGAGGCGACCCGGGCCGACGCGCGCGCTATCGCCGCCTTCGTCCAGGGCCGCGACGACGCCACGCCCTTCCATCTGCCGGCATGGAGCGCCGCGGTCGAGCGTGCGTGCGGGCAGCGCGCGCACTGGCTGGTGGCGGAGCGCGCCGACGGATCGATCACCGGCGTGCTGCCGCTGACCGAGATGCGGTCGCCGCTGTTCGGGCGGGCGCTGGTGTCGGCGGGCTTCGCGGTCGATGGCGGGGTGCTGGGCGGTGGCGCGGCATCGCTGTCGGCGGCGGCGATCGGGCTGGCGATCCGGCTGGGGCTGCCGACGGTCGAGCTGCGCGGCGGCGCGCCGCTGGGTGGGTGGAGCATCGACGACACCACCTATCTCGGCTTCTCGCGCGCCTTGGCCGCGGATGATGCGGAACAATTGGCGGCTATCCCGCGCAAGCAGCGTGCCGAGGTGCGCAAGGCGCTGGCGGCGGACGGGCTGGAGGTGGTGACCGGCCGCGACCGGCGCGCGGCGGAGGAACATTACGGCGTCTATGCCGAGTCGGTGCGCAATCTGGGCACCCCCGTCTTCCCGCGCGCGCTGATGCGGGAGGTGCTGGAGACGATGGACGCCGACGTGTTGACGGTGCGGCACCGCGGGGTCGCGGTGGCGAGCGTGCTGAGCCTGTATCATGGCGGCACCGTCTATCCCTTCTGGGGCGGGGGCACGCAGGACGCGCGGCGCCTGCGCGCCAACGAGCTGATGTATTTCGCGCTGATGCGGCATGCGCGCGCGCTGGGCTGCACGCGGTTCGATTTCGGCCGGTCGAAGGCAGGGACCGGCGCGGCGGCGTTCAAGAAGAACTGGGGCTTCGCCGGCGTGCCGCTGTGCTATGCGACGTGGAATGCGGGCGCGCCGCGCGTCGTCAACCCGCTCGACCCCCGCTATGCGCGGATGGTGGCGGCGTGGCGCCGGCTGCCGCTGCCGGTGGCGAACACGCTTGGGCCGTGGATCAGCCGGGGTCTGGGGTGAGGGAACGGGGGTGAGCGACATCCTGTTCCTGGCGCATCGCGCGCCGTTTCCGCCCGATCGCGGCGACAAGATCCGCAGTTTCCACGTCCTGTCGCATCTCGCGGCGCGGGCGCGCGTGCATCTGGTGGCGTTCGCGGACGATCCCCGCGACCGCGAGGTCCCGCCGGCGTTCGCCGCGATGCTGGCATCGTCGACGATCGTGCCGCGCGAGAAGGGCCGGGTGCGTGCCGCACTCGAGGCGCTGGCGAGCGGACGCGCGGTCTCGCTCACCGCGTTCGACGATGCGCGCGTCCATGCTGCGGTGCGCGACGTCATGGCGCGCCATCCGGTCGCGACGGCCTATGCCTTTTCGGGGCAGATGGCACCGTACCTGCCGGGCGTGCGCGCCGTGATGGACTTCGTCGACGCCGATTCGGCCAAATTCGCCGCGTATGCGCGCGATTCGCGCGGCCCGATGCGCTGGATGATGGCGCGCGAGGCCCGCTTGCTGGCGCGATGGGAGCAAGTCGTGACGGCGCGCGTCCACGCCAGCCTGTTCGTCAGCGCGGCGGAGGCGGCGCTGGTGCCCGGCGCGCGGGTGCTGGAGAACGGGATCGACGCCGCGCGGTTCGATCCCGGCGCCGCGTTCGTGCCGGTGTTGGGGCAGGGGCGGCTGATCGTCTTCACCGGGCAGATGGACTATCGCCCCAATGTGGACGCGGTGGTCGCGTTCGCGCGCGACGTGCTGCCGCGGGTGCGCGCGGCGCATCCGGGCGTGCGGTTCGCGATCGTGGGACGCGCGCCGACCGCCGCGGTACGCGCGCTGGCGGGCGACGCGGTGCTGGTGACGGGCGAGGTGCCCGACGTGCGCGGCTGGCTGGCGGCGGCCGACGTGGTGGTGGCGCCGCTGATGCTGGCGCGCGGCGTGCAGAACAAGGTGCTGGAGGCGATGGCGATGGCACGCCCCGTCGTGGCTTCGGCCGCGGCGGCGGAGGGGATCGATCATGGCGGCACGATCCGCGTCGCCGATGACGCGGAGGCGGTGGTCGCCCTGCTGTCCGATCGGGAGGCGGCGATGCGGCTGGGGCAGGCGGCGCGCGCGCGGGGTGCTGGCGCGCTACGACTGGGACGCGTGCCTGGCGCCGCTCGACGCGCTGATGCGGCTGGATGGCGCACGGCGGGTGGCGGCATGACCGCGCTGGTGCTGCGCCGCGAGGGCGCGTGGCCCGCGCCGCTGATCGCGCTGGCGGGGACATGGTGCGCGCTGATCCTGCTGTTCCGCGGCGATGCGGCCGCGATGGCGCGGATCTGGTGGACCAGCACCACCTATGGCCACTGCCTGTTCATCCTGCCGGTGGTCGGCTGGCTGGTGTGGAGCCGGCGTGGCGAGCTGGCACGGCTGACCCCGGTCGGCTGGGCGCCGGGGCTGGCGATCGTCGCACTCGGCGCGTTCGCGTGGCTGCTGGGGGATGCGGGCGAGGTCGCGCTGGTGCGGCAATGGGCGCTGATGGCGATGCTGGAGGGTGCCGTCGTCGCGACCCTGGGACCGAACGTGGCGCGTGGTCTGCTGTTTCCGCTTGCCTATGCGTGGTTCGCGGTGCCGTTCGGTGCGGAGCTGGAGCCGCCGCTGCAACGGGTGACGGTGGCGATGGTGATGCCGCTGCTGCATCTGGCCGGCGTACCCGCCAGCGTCGACGGGGTGCTGATCCATGCCGGCCGCTATTATTTCGAGGTGGCGGAGGCATGTTCGGGCGCCAAGTTCGTCATCGCGATGCTCGCTTACGGCGTGCTGGTCGCGCATCTGTGCTTTCGCGGGTGGCGGCGACGCGCGATCTTCATGGCGGCGGCGCTGGTGGTGCCGGTGCTCGCCAACGGGGTGCGCGCGTTCGGGACGATCTATGCCGCGCATTGGACCAGTGTCGAGGCGGCGACGGGACTGGACCATATCGTCTATGGCTGGCTCTTCTTCGCCGCCGTCATGGCGGCGCTGATGGCGGCGGCGTGGCGCTGGTTCGACCGTGCGCCCGATGCCGCGGCGTTCGATCCGGCGGCGTTGCAGGCGCGGCCGCGCTGGATGCTGGCGCCGCTCGCCGCCGGCATGCTGGCGGTGGCGGGCGCGGCGGTGGCGCCGGCGTGGAGCGCGGCGATCGCGGCGCGCGCGCGGCCGCTGCCGCACCGGATCGACCTGCCGACGATCGCGGGGATGGCAGCGGGTGCCGGTCGCGGCGCACGCATCGTGGTCGCCATGGCATCCGGGGGCGGATCACCAATTGTTCGGCCGCTATGCCGATGCGCAGGGCGAGGCGGTCGACATGGCGCTCGCCGCCTTTGCCGGGCAGGGCGAGGGGCGCAAGCTGGCGGCGTTCGGCACCGGTGCCCTGCGGCAGGCGGATCGCTGGATCCGCATCGCCGACCTGCCCGAGATCGACGGCGGTCGCGCGATGCGGATCGTCGCGCAGGAGAAGGACGGCACGACCGTGGAGCGCGTCGTCGTGACATGGTATCGCGTCGGCGACACGCTGACCGGAGACGATGCCACCGTGAAATATGCGACGATGAAGGACCGGCTGGCGGGGGGCACGCAGACCGCGGTGGCGCTGCACCTGTCGGCGATCGCGACCCCGGGGCAGGATGCGGTCGCGGCGATCCGGCGCCTGCGCGCGTCGCTGGGGCCGCTCGATCGCGCGATCGACGGGATCGTCGCGCGGGCCTACTGAGATGTGCGGCATCGCGGGGCTGTTCTACCCCGCCACCCCCAAGCCGGTGGAGCCGGCGCGCGTGCGCGCGATGGCGGAGGCGATGGCGCATCGCGGCCCGGACGGCGCGGGCGTGTGGACCGCGCCGGGCGTCGGGCTGGCGCATCGCCGGCTGTCGGTGATCGACGTCGCCGGATCGCCGCAGCCGATGGCCAGTGCCGACGCGCGCTATACCATCGTCTTCAACGGAGAAGTGTACAATTACGGCGAGTTGCGGCGTGAACTTGTCGCCCGTGGACACGTCTTCGCGTCGGAGGGCGATACCGAGGTGTTGCTCCAGGGCTATGCCGCCTGGGGGCCGGCGCTGCTCGACCGGCTGGTGGGCATGTTCGCGTTTGCGATCCACGATGCGCACACGCAGACGCTGTTTCTGGCGCGCGACCGGCTGGGGGTGAAGCCGCTTCATTATGTCGAACTGGCGGATGGCGCGCTCGCCTTCGCATCGGAGCTGAAGGGGGTGATGGCGCATCCGCTGCTGCGCCGGGTGCCCGATGTGCGCGCGGTCGAGGATTATCTCGCCTACGGCTATGTCCCCGACGACGCGTGCCTGCTGGCCGGCGTGCGCAAGCTGCCCGCCGGACATTTCCTGCTGGTGGAGCGCGGCAAGCCGGTGCCCGCGCCGCGGCGCTGGTGGGAGGTGTCGTTCGCCGAACGCGCGCGCGGATCGGCGGCGGCGCTGGAGGAAGAGGCGCTGGCGCTGCTGCGCGAGGCGGTGCGCTCGCGGATGGTGGCGGACGTGCCGCTAGGGGCATTCCTGTCCGGCGGGGTCGACAGTTCCACCGTCGTTGCGCTGATGGCGGAGGCGAGCCCGCGCGCGGTCACCACCTGCACCATTGGGTTCGACGAGGCGGGGCATGACGAGCGCGCCTATGCCGCGGAGGTCGCGCGGCGCTTCGCCACCGATCACCACGAGCGGGTGGTGCGCGCGAACGATATCGCGCTGCTGCCGACGCTGGTGGCGGCGTTCGACGAACCGTTCGCGGATGCCTCCGCGCTGGCGACCTATCAGGCGGCGGCGCTGGCGCGCGAGCAGGTGACGGTGGCACTGTCGGGCGATGGCGCGGACGAAGCGTTCGCGGGCTATCGCCGGCATCGCTTCCATGCCGCGGAGGAGCGAGTGCGCGGGCTGCTGCCCGGCGGGTGGCGTGCGCCGCTGTTCGGTGGACTGGGGCGGGCGTGGCCCAAGGCGGACTGGGCGCCGCGCCCGTTGCGCGCGAAGACGACGCTGCTCGCGCTCGCGGGCGAGGGCGACGAAGCCTATGCGCGTGCGGTCGGCATGACGTCGCCGGCGATGCGCGCGCAGCTGTTTTCCGTTGAGGGGCGGCGCGCGCTGGGCGGGCATCGTGCGGAGGATCGCTATATCGCCGCGATGCGCGCCGCGCCTGCGCGCGAGGCGCTGGACCGCGCGCAATATGCCGATCTGACGATCTGGCTGCCGGGTGACATCCTGACCAAGACCGATCGCACCAGCATGGCGGTGGGGCTGGAGGCGCGCGAGCCGCTGCTGGACCATCGGCTGGTCGAATTCGCGGCGACATTGCCATCTTCGCTCCGGTTGCGAGCAGGGCGGGGTAAGTGGCTGATGAAACAGGCGATGCGGCGGCACCTGCCCGAGACGATCCTGCACCGGACCAAGATGGGATTCGTCACGCCGGTGTCGGCATGGTTCCGCAATACGCTGGCCGAGGAAGCGGCGGGGCTGGCGCGCTCGCGGGTGCTGGCGGAGACGGGGTGGTTCGACCTCGACCGCGTGGCGCGACTGGCCGAGGCGCATCGCAGCGGGCGCGAGGAACATGGGCGGACGCTGTGGCAGTTCGTGATGCTGGAGCGCAGCCTGGCGCGGATGTTCGGTTAGGGGCGTCTCGGCTGGATCAACATCTTCTGTTCCCCGGCGAAGGCCGGGGTCCAGTAACGGCCGGCTCGAGAAATGCTGAAATCGCTCGCGACTGGACCCCGGCCTTCGCCGGGGAACAGGCGCGATTTTGTAGAGACATTGCGAAAGCGGGAAGGATGATGCGGCGGTCTTAGAACTCCACCCCCTTCTGCGCCTTGATGCCCTGTTCGCGGAAGGGGTGTTTCACCTGCTCCATCTCGGTCACCAGATCGGCGGCGGCGATCAGCGCGTCGGGGGCGTTGCGGCCTGTTACCACGAAATGGGTCATCGCCGGCTTGACCGCGATCGCGTCGAGCACCTCGTCCAGCGGCAGATAATCGTAGCGCAGGACGATGTTGAGCTCGTCGGCGACGACCATGTCGTAGCTGTCGTCGGCAAGCATTCGCTTCACCTCCTCCCACGCCGCGCGCGCCACAGCGATGTCGCGCGCGCGATCCTGCGTGTCCCAGGTAAAGCCTTCGCCCATCGGCTTGAACTCTACATTGGGAAAGTGCGCGAAAACAGCCGCTTCTCCGGTGGTCATCGCACCTTTCACGAACTGGATGACGCCTACCCTCATGCCGTGGCCGATGGCGCGAACCACCATGCCGAGCGCGGCGGTGGTCTTCCCCTTGCCCTTGCCGGTGTGGACGATCACCAGCCCCTTTTCTCCGGTGCGGCTGGCGACGAGGCGGTCCTGCGCCACCTTCTTCTTCGCCATGCGGGCGGCGTGTTCGGCTTCGGTTCGCATGACGCTCGGGGTGGCAGCGCGGCGGTGCGCGGTCAACGCCCTTGCGGTGGCGGCGATTGGCGGCGATGGCCGCGGGATGATCGCGGATTTCCTGGGACATGGCGGGCGGATCGATGCGGCGATGCGCGCCTGGCCCGATGCACCGCGACCGTGGCTCGACCTGTCGACCGGGATCAACCCGATGCCGTGGCAGCCTGCGCCGGCGCTGGCGGTCGATGCCGCGCCGCTGCCCTCGCGCGAGGCGCTGGCCGGGCTGGAGGCGGCGGCGGCGTGCGCCTTCGGCGTGGCGGCGGAACGCGTGGCGGCGGTGCCGGGAAGCGAGATCGCGCTGCGGCTCCTGGGCGCGATGGGGGTGCCGCGGCCGATCGTCGCGCCGGGGCCGGGCTATGGCACGCATCGCGCGGTGGCCGATGCGCCAACGGGCGAGGGCGCGACGCTGCTGCTGGCCAATCCCAACAACCCGGACGGCCGTGAGATCGCGCCCGACGCGCTGCTGGCGATGGCGCCGGACCGCTGGCTGGTGGTGGACGAAGCGTTCGTGGACGCGACACCCGCGCTGAGCGTGCTGCCGCTGGCGGCGGCAGATGCACGGGTGATCGTGCTGCGATCGTTCGGCAAGTTCTTCGGGCTGGCCGGCGTGCGGCTGGGGTTCGTGGTGGCGCCGCCGGAGGTGCTGGCGCGGTTGCGCGCGCTGCTCGGCGACTGGCCGGTGTCGGCGCAGGCAATCGCCTGGGGCACCGCGGCCTATGCGGATGCGCGGTGGATCGCGGCGATGCGGGTGACGCTGGCGGCGCGCGCGGCGCGGCTGGATGCGCTGCTGGCGCGGCATGGACTGGCCGCCACGGGGGCGTGTCCGCTGTTCCGGCTGGTCGCGCACCACGACGCGCGTGCGATCTTCGCGCGGCTGGCGGCGGCGGGGGTGCTGACGCGGCCGTTTGCGGACCGCGCCGACTGGCTGCGGTTCGGCCTTCCGGGTGATGATACGGGGTTCGACCGGCTCGACCGGGCGCTGGCGCGTGGCTGAGCCGGTCGCGCTGGTGGCGCTTGCGGTGGAGGCGGCGGTCGGCTGGCCGGCGTGGCTATATGCGCGCGTCGGGCATCCGGTGGGGGCGTTCGCGCGCGTGATCGGCGCGGCGGAGCGGCACGGGAACCGGCCGTCATGGTCGGAAGCGGCGCGGCGAACGTGCGGCGTGCTGACGATGCTGCTGCTGGTCGGCGGCGTCATGCTGCTGGCGCTGGCGGTCGAGCAGGCGATGCGGCTGGTGCTGGGGCGATATGCGTGGCTGGGCGTCGCGCTGCTGGCGTGGCCCGCGATGGCGATGCGCAGCCTGTACGATCACGTCCGTCCGGTCGCGCAGGCGTTGGCGGCGGGCGATCTGCCCGCGGCGCGCGCGGCGGTGGCGATGATCGTGGGGCGCGACACCGTGGCGCTCGACGAGCGCGGCGTCGCGCGGGCCGCGATCGAAAGCCTGGCGGAAAGCTTCTGCGACGGCGTCGCCGCGCCCTTGTTCTGGCTGCTGGTCGCGGGGCTGCCGGGGGTGTGGGCCTATAAGGCGATCAACACCGCCGATAGCCTGATCGGGCATCGCGAGGAACGGTGGCGCGCGTTCGGCTGGGCCGCGGCGCGGATCGACGATGCCGCCAACCTGATTCCGGCGCGCCTCGCCGGCGTCCTGTTGTGCGTGGCGGGCGGCGGAGGATGGCGGGTGATGTGGCGCGACTGCCGCCGCCATGCCTCGCCCAATGCGGGCTGGCCGGAGGCGGCGATGGCGGGGGCGCTGGGCATCGCGCTGGCGGGGCCGGTCGCCTATGACGACGTCACGCATGACAAGCCGTGGATCGGCGCCGGCGGTCGAGAGGCGATGCCCGGCGACGTCGCCGCGGCGCTGGCGGTCTATCGCCGGGCGTGCATGCTGCTGGCGGTGATGGCGGGGGTGGTCGCATGGTGGCGGTGATGATCCAGGGCACCGGCTCCGACGTGGGCAAGTCGGTGCTGGTGGCGGGGCTGTGCCGCGCGCTCGCCAACCGCGGGCTGCGCGTGCGTCCGTTCAAGCCGCAGAACATGAGCAACAACGCCGCGGTCACCGCCGATGGCGGGGAGATCGGGCGCGCGCAGGCGACGCAGGCGATCGCGTGCCGCGTGGCGCCGACGGTCGACATGAACCCGGTGCTGCTGAAGCCGCAGGGCGACCGCACGTCGCAGCTGGTGGTGCGCGGGCGGGTGCGCGGGCTGCTCCATGCCGCGGCGTGGCGCACCGGGCGCGACGGCCTGCTGGCGGAGGTGATCGACAGCTTTCGCCGGCTGGAGGCGGAGGCGGACATCGTCGTGGTGGAGGGCGCAGGATCGCCGGCGGAGACGAACCTGCGCACCGGCGACATCGCCAACATGGGGTTTGCGCGCGCCGCGGGGGTCCCGGTGATCCTGGCGGGCGATATCGATCGCGGCGGGGTGATCGCGTCGCTGGTGGGGACACATGCAGTCATCGAAGCGGCGGATGCGACGATGATCCACGGCTTTCTTATCAACAAGTTCCGTGGCGATCCTGCGCTGTTTTCCGAAGGTGTGGCGACGATCGCGGCGCGTACCGGATGGCAGCCGCTGGGCATCGTGCCGTGGCTGGCGGCGGCGCGGCGGCTGCCCAGCGAGGATGCGGTGGTGCTGGAGCGCCCTGCCGCCGCGAGCGAAGGGCGGCGGGTCGTTGCGTGCCCGATCACGCCGCGAATCGCCAATTTCGACGATCTCGACCCGCTGAAGCTGGAGCCGTCGGTCGAGCTGGTGATGGTGCCGCCGGGGCGCCCGATCCCCGATGCCGCGATGATCGTGCTGGCGGGGTCGAAGGCGACCCGCGCCGACCTGGACTTCGTGCGGGCGCAAGGGTGGGACGTGGACATCCGCGCGCATGTCCGGCGCGGGCGCCCGGTGCTGGGGCTGTGCGGCGGCTACCAGATGCTGGGGCGGCGGATCGTCGATCCCGACGGGGTCGAGGGACCGGCGGGCGACAGCGAAGGGCTGGGGCTGCTGGATGTCGAGACGGTGCTGCTCGGGGACAAGACGCTGACGCGCGTGTCGGGCGAGGCGCTGGGCGCGCGCTTCGAAGGATATGAGATCCATGTCGGCCAGACGACCGGGCGCGATACCGCGCGACCGCTGGCGTTGCTGGACGACGGCCGGCACGACGGCTCGATCAGCGCGGACGGACTGGTCGCGGGCAGCTATATTCACGGCCTGCTGGGCGACGCGGCGCAGCGCGCGGCGTGGCTGGCGCGGATCGGGGTGGCGGCACAGGGGCCGGATCACGACGTGGCGGTCGATGCCGCACTGGACGAACTGGCGGCCGGGCTGGAGGCGGCGCTCGACGTGGGGGCGATCCTGCGGATCGCGCGGGCGGGTATTTGAGGAGGGCCGTTGCCGCCCTGCGATCCGTCATGCCGGACTCGTTCCGGCATCCAGGGTTCCGCGTACCTCACGCTTGACGATTTGCGGAACCCTGGACCCCGGAACAAGTCCGGGGTGACGGGGTGTGTGAGGAGGCGTGGTTGCCCTTACTCGACCACGAACCCCGCCGGCGGCACGCGCGCGAGGAAATGGCCCTTCACGCCCTGCGGCCAGTCGCGATACGGAACCTGCCCCTCCGCGCTGGCGGCATAGTGGCGCGCATAGTCGAGGATCGCGCGCGCGGCCTCCTCGTCCGGGGCGAAGCGGACGAGGATGTAGCCGACGCGGCCGGGCGCGCGCAGGTGGACGGTGCACGCCTCGCCGCAGGCGAACAGGCATGGCATCTGCTCGACGGCGATCGCGTCATAGGCCGGGTCGCTCGCCTTCACCCGGCGCAGCGCCTCGGCCAGCCGCGCGCCGCCGCGTTCGTCCGGCGCGTCGGCGGCGTGGCGGCAGGTGCTGCACGCCACCACCGCCACGCCGTCCGACGCGCGCGTCAGCATGCCGGCGCCGGCAGCGGGGCAGGGGGGACGCCCAGCACCCGCAGCCCCCGGTAGAGCGCGTACAGCCCCGCCAGGATCGCGCCGTTGCGCACGAGCTGGCGCGCGTTGATCGCAGTGGACAGCGCGACATCGACCCCGCCGAGCGCGAACGAGGCGGCGAGGATCACCGCCTTGAACACGATCGCGGCGACCAGATAGGCCAGCGCCAACCGCACCGCGGTGCCGCGGCCCGGCCGGTCGAGCCGGTGCGCGACGACGGTCGCGGCAACCGCCGCCACCGCCAGCGCCGCCGCCCAGCCGATCGTCCCCGCGTCGCGCGGATAATCCAGCACGCAGAAGCCGACCGCCTGGCTCGCCACCCAGGCGGCGAGCGTCAGCGCCACGCCATCACGCAGCCGCATCTGCGTCGCCGCCAGCGCGGCGAGCGCGGTGAACGGCGTGGCGCAGGCGAGCAGCAGCGTCGTCACCGTGCTCGCCAGCGTCAGCAGCATGATCCACAGCGTCGAGGCGCCGCGCATCAGAAGCGGCCCCGGATACCGCCATAGATGCTGCGCCCCAGCGTGCCGTAGCGGAAGATCGTGCGGTACGACTCGTCGAACACGTTCTCGCCCCGGACGAACAGCCGCACCTGCGGCGACAGCGGCAGCTCCGCGCGCAAGTCGACCAGCGTGTATGGCGACAGCCGCGCGCGCGCGCCCAGCGTATCGGTGTCGAAGCTCTCGCCCGCCCAGCGCACTGCCGCGCCGAACGACGGACCGTCGTCGGGGAAGCTGTAGCTGGCGCCGGCATTGGCGGTGTGGCGCGGGCGGCGGAGCAACTGCTGCTGCAACGCGCCCGGCAAGCGGTTCTCCGACAGGATCCAGCTGTAGTTCGCGTCCAGCGCGACACGCTCGCCCAGCGCGACGCGGCCCACCGCCTCGACACCCTTGGCGAAGGCGCGCGCGACATTGGCATAATAGCCGAAGCGCGCCGTGGTCGTGCCCGGGATCACGCACAGCGTCGGCGCGGTGGTGGAGGGGCAGTAAGCGAAGTCGATCAGGTTGGTCGTGCGGCGTTCGAAATAGGTGCCGCCCAGCGCCACCGCGCCGTCGAGGAAGCGCTGCTCCGCGCCGGCTTCCCAGCCCTTGGCCTGCTCCGGGCGCAGCGCCTGGTTCCCATATTCGGAGAAGAGCTGGTATAGCGTCGGAGCCTTGAACCCTTCCGAATAGCTGGCGCGGATCACGGTGTTGGTCGGCAAGGCCCACACGCCGCCACCGGAGAACAGGGTCTGCCCGCCGAAGCGATTGTGGTCGTCATGCCGCACGCCGCCGGTCAGCGTCAGGCCGGTGACGACTTCCGCGTTCAGCTGCGCATAGACGCTGGTGATCTCCGCGCGTCCCTGCGCCGGGGCGGGGATGGCCGCCGACAGGCTGGCGGGGGGCGAGACGCTGCGGAAGCGGCTGACCTCATTCTCCGCGCCGAACACCGCGTCGACGCCCTTCACGATCGCGAGCGTGCCCTGATATTCCAGCCGGTAATTGCGCCCGCCTGCGTCGAACGTCTGGGTGCGCGCGCGCGTCGGGTTGTAATTGTCGCGGTCCGTATTGGTGTACGCATAGGCGAAGCGGTTGCGGAAGCGGCCGTCGAGCAGCGCCACGTTCAGCCCGGCATAGCCGATGAACTCCTGGTTCAGCGTATATTCCAGCGTGTCGCCGGAGAAGCCGTCGATATCGGCGCGGCCGTTGGAATAATAGCCGCGCACGTCGGCGCTGATGCCGGGTGCCAGGTCCAGCACCGCACGACCCGCGACCGACTGGTTGCGATAGCCGTCCGCCTCGCGCCCGCCGAACGCGGGGGCGATCGCGGAGATGCCGCGGGTGGTGAAGGCCTGCCCGCCGACGCGCCATGCCAGCGGCCCGGTGCGTCCGCCGATCGCAGCGCGCGCGCTGACCGTGTCGCGGCTGCCGCCCTCCAGGTCAAGGCTGCCCTCCAGCGCCTGATCGGGCAGCGGGGTGACGATGTTGACGACGCCGCCGATCGCCTGGCTGCCCCACAGCGTCGACTGCGGGCCGCGCAGCACCTCGACGCGATTGGCGTCGCCGGTCAGCAGATTGGCGAAATTGTACCCGCCCCCCGTGGAGGACGGATCGTTGAGCTTCACCCCGTCGATCACGACGACGGTCTGGTCGCTCTCCGCACCGCGGATGCGCAGCGAGGTCGCGGTGCCATAGCCGCCGTTGCGCGACAGCGTGACGCCGGGCGTGCGCACCAGCAGATCCGCGATCGACAGGTCGCTCGCACGGTCGATCGCCGCCTTGTCGAGCACGGTGATCGACGAGGGCACGCGATCGATGCTGGTCGGCGTGCGCGTCGCGGTGACGACGATCGCACCGGCGGCCGAGGCGTCGGTGTCGCCGGTGGCGGCGGTGTCCGGGATCGCCGCGGCGTCGGGCGCGGGCGCCTCGACCGTCTGCTGCGCGGATGCGGCGACAGGTGCATAGGCCGGTGCGATCAGCGCGATCCCGGCGAGCAGGTGATAGGTCTTCATCATTCCCCCACGTCACGACACCTCCGCGCGGGTGTTCCCGCGGGAGGATGGTTGGCTTGTCGTTTCGCGGGTTGACCCCCGTTCGTCCGGCGCACCCTGGCCGGTCGAAGAACGACCGCGACGGGCAGGTCTCCTGGCTTACGGGTCCATGCCGTCCGCGCCGCCTTCTCAGGACGATGGTCCCAATGGCGTCTGGCGTGGTGGCTCGCCGTTCACAGTTGCAGGGGCAGCCGGGGTCTTCAACCCCGTTCCCTTTTCATCCCCATTCGGGGAACCTGTCGCAGCCGCGCCCATAAGCGCAGTTGCTGCGATGCGTCAACGGGTGGTCGCTGGTGCTGCGTTACGCGGCACGGCGCGCGGCCGAGGTCACGAACGCCAGCAGATCGTCGTACCCCATCGGTCGCGCAACGAAATAGCCCTGCGCATAATCGCAGCCGCACGCCTTCAGGAAGGCGAGATTGGCGGCATCCTCGATCCCCTCCGCCACCACGCGCAGGTCGAGCGCATGGGCGAGGTCGATCGTCGAGCGGACGAGCGTCGCATCATCCTCGCGCTGGTGCGCGAACTGCACGAACTTGCGATCGATCTTCAGCTCGCTGAGCGGCAGCTCGCGCAGGTAGCTGAGCGTCGACTGGCCGGTGCCGTAATCGTCCATCGAAATGGCGATGCCGCGATCGCGGAAGTGACGCAGCATCGCCACCGCGGCATCGGTATCGGCGATGGCGGCGGATTCGGTGACCTCGAAGATCAGCGCCTCGGCCGGGACGATCGCGGCGTCGAGGATCTCGTCGACCGCGGTGGCGAAGGCGGGCGAGGTGAGCAGCCGGGCCGAGATATTGACCGCGGCGGTCATCGCCTGCCCCGCATCGCGCCAGCGCCGCACGTCGCGGATCACCTGTCGCAGGACGTGGAGCGTCAGCGGCGCGATACGGTCGGTCTGCTCGGCGAGCGGGATGAAGAGGTCGGGGCGGACCAGCCCACGCGCGGGGTGGCGCCAACGCACCAGCGCCTCGACGCTGGCGACGCGACCGGTCGCGAGCGCCAGCTTGGGCTGGTAATGGACCAGAATCTCGCCGTCTTCGATCGCGCGGTCCAGTTCGCCCATGAGCGAGATCTCACGCTCCAGGCTGGTGCGGTCGATCGCCGATAGCGTCCAGAACCGTCCCTCGCCCGCCGCGGTGCCGGCGGCGAGCGCCGCGGCGGTCAGGTCGCCGCGCTCCGCAATGCCCACGGCCACCGCCACGTCCACCTTGCGGCCGGCGACCTCGACCGGCTCCAGCAGGATCGCGCGCAGCGCCGCCGCCATATCCTCGACCGGCTGGTCGTCGGGCAGCGCGAAGGCGAGCTGGTCGCTGGCGACGCGGAAGACGGCGTTTGCTTCGGCACCGAGGCGCAGGCGCTCCGCGGTGCGGACGATCGCCTGCGCGACCAGGTCGCCGCCCAGCACCGCGGCCAGCGTGTCGAGGTTGCTGATCTGCACCACCGCGACGGCGCGCGCGGAGGCGACGAAGGCGCGGCGGTTGGGCAGTCCCGTCGCCTCGTCGGTGAGGCGCCCGTCGTGCAGGCGTCGCGCCACGTTGCGAATCGCGGCGAGCGCGGCGGCGGCGGTCAGCATGACCAGCCCGGGCGCCAGCGGGTAGAGCAAGGCGAGCCAGTGCTGCGCGGCGAGGACGATCGCGCCCTGTGCCGCCAGCGCGATCGCATAGCGCGCGGCGACCTGGCCGTTGCCACGCGCCCGCGCGATGGCGAGCGCCAGCAGCAGCGCGAGCGCGACGGGCAGCAGCGCGCTGCCGCGCACCGGCGTTCCCGCCAGCAGCGTCTCGGTCGCCAGCGCCTGGATCGTGACGCCCGGGAGCACGCCGCGCAGCGGGATCGGATAACGGTCGCCCATCTCGATCGCGGTGGCGCCGATCAGGATATTGCGCCCGCGCACGATCGCGGGGTCGAACGCGCCGCGCTCCACCGCCACGAAGCTGAGCCGCGGGATGGTGTCGGGATCGATCGCGACGTCGATCGGGAAGGTGGTGTCGGCGACGCCGGCACGCGCCGCGAGATAGGCGGAGAGCGACGGGCGCGGCACGCCCGCGGTGACGGTGGCGAACGGCATCGCGCGCACCAGCCCGTCCGCGTCGGGCGCGATGCTGACCGAGGTGAGGCTGCTGTGCGCGCGGAACGCAGGCAGCGGCAGCGCGTCCAGGTTGCGGCGGTCGCCCGCGCCGGCCGATTGCGCGAAGGTGGGCAGCGTGACGCGGCCGTCGGCGCGGGCCAGCGCGGTGGCGAGCCGGCCGTCCTGCGTCGCGTCGGACGGGGTGGAGAAGTCGACGTCGAACGCGATCGTCGCGGCGCCGGCGGCGCGCAGGCGATCGACGACTGTGGCATAATGGCCGCGTGGCCATGGCCAGCGGCGGATCGCCGCGACGCTGCGCGCGTCCATCTCGACGATGACGACATCGCCGCTCGCGGCATGTTGCTGGATGCCGTAGCGCAACGGATCGAGCGCACGGTCGAGCGGGCCGCCGATCGCGGGCAGCAGCGACAGCGCGCCCAGCAGCGCCACCACCGCGAGGATCAGCCAGGTGCCGCCGCGCCGCATCAGAAGGCCCGCGCGACGCGCAGCGAGAAGCGCGGCCGCCGGTCGCCGGTATCGAAGCGTTCGGCGTTGAGCGGCAGCGCCATCTCCACCATCCAGTCGAATCGCCCGGTGCCGATGCGCGTGCCGATGCCGGTGGAGGCCAGCGTGCCGCCGCCCGCGCCACCGCGCAGATTGCCGACGGTGCCGCCATCCGCGAAGCCGTAGAGCTGCATCCGGTCGACCACGCTGCCCTCGATCCGGCCGATGTCGGCGCGCACTTCGGCCGAGGCTATCACACCCTTGTCCCCGGTCCGTTCGGCATAATCATAGCCGCGGACGAAGGCGGGGCCGCCGAGACCGATCTCCGCGGTCGCCAGCAACGGCCGCGTGGCGAGCTGCCCGGCACTCGCGAGGACGACGCTGAAAGCGCCGCCCAGCGGACGGGTCCAGTCGGCGATATAGGTGGTGGCGACGAAGCGCGCATCGCCGTCCAGCCGCGAGGCCAGGATCGAGCCCTCGCGTGTCGCCCCCGCGACCGGCAGGCCCGCGATGGTCGCCACCTCGCCGCGCAGCGTGCCGCCGCCGACGCGGGCCGCGCCGTTCAGCGTGCCGGTCAGCATCGTCAGCCGGTCGTGCCGCAGCCGCTGCCCCGCCAGCGTCTGGTCGGTGCCCAGCGTGCGCAGCTCGGCGCCCGCCCACAGGCTGCGCGTGCGGGTGCGCAGGACCGGATATTGCCACGCGACCGCCAGGTCGGCGCTGCGCCCCTCGATATCGAGCGCGCCGATCGCGCCCCCGGGACGCGACCGCGCGATCGATCCCGACAGCGACACGATGCTGCCCGCGGTGCCGATCTGGGTCGCGTAGCGCGCGCGCAGGAAGACGAATTCGGAGGGTTGCAGCGGCGTCTGCGACGCGATCAGCGTCAGCTCGTCGCCCGAACGCAGCGTGTCGCGCGCCACCCCCATCAGCGTCGAGCGCACCGGGCCGACCTCGGTGCTGCCGCGATTGTCGATCTGGGCATAAGCGGAGAAGCGGTCCTGCTCCGCGGTGACGAGCAGGATGCCGAAGCCGTCCTGGCGCACCAGCCGGCTGCCGGTAACGCGCATGCCGGGCAGGTCGCCAACCAGCAGCAGCGCGCGCTCCAGCTCGCCGCGCCGCACCGGCTGGCCGGTCGCCAGTGCGTGCGACAACAGGCGGTCGGCGGCGGCGCTGCGCACGCCGATCACGCGCACCGCATCGACGCGCCCCAGATCGAGCCGGACGCGCACCACGCCGCCGGTCACACGCTGCGGCGGGACGGTCGCGGTGGCAAAGGGATAGCCGCGCGCGCGGGCGGTGTCGGCGATGCTGCCCGCCAGCCGCGACAGATCGGCGCGGCTCATCTCCTGTCCGACCGCGCGCGCGATGATCTCGGCGAAGGTCGCGGGCGGCAGGCGGTCCTGCCCCTCCACCACGATCGCGCGGACGATGCCGGTGACCGCGCCCGCGACCGGCGCGGTGGCCGCATCGGCGGCGACCGGCACCGGTGCGCTCTGCACCGGGGTGGCGGGCGCGGGCAGGGTGCGCTCGATCAGCGTCGGGTCGGCGCGGTCGAGCGCGGTTTGCGCCCGCGCGCCGTCCGGTGCCGCGACCATCGTGACGGCGACGGCCAATGCCAGTACGCGACCCATAAACAGCAAACCCCAAGCGCAACGGCCTTTGGTCCTGCCGTTCAATACCTTGTCATTTCGTTAGGGCGGCGCGGCATCACGGCTAACGCGTCTTCACCAAGAAACCGAACGCGATCTCAAGAGTGTAGCGTGGATGCCGGGCAGGACGGTCGAGGTTCGTGCGGCCTCGATCATGGGAGATACCGATGCGCCGCCCGCTTCTTGCCCTTCTTGCCGCCGGATGCTCCTCCGCCGCGCTCGCCGCGCCACACGGCTGGACCGTCAGCGAGGCCAGCGGCCCGGTGATGATCGCGCGTGCCGGCGTCGATGCGGTGGCGACGCGCGGCGCAGCGGTGGGGGCGGGCGATGTCGTCACCACCGGGCGCGGCGGTCGCGCGGTGCTGGTGCGCGGGACCGAGATGATGATGGTCGCCCCCGCCTCGCGCCTGCGCCTGCCCGCGGAGGAACAGGCCAGCGGCGTGACGCGCGTGATCGAGGAGTTCGGCAACGTCGTCTTCATGATCAAGAAGAAGATGACGCCGCACTTCGAGGTGAAGACGCCGTATCTGGCCGCCGTGGTGAAGGGCACGACCTTCTCCGTCGGCGTTTCGGCGCAGGGCACGTCTGTGCAGGTGCTGGAGGGTGCGGTGGATGTCGCCACGGTCGACGGCGGCGCGCACGACCTCGTCACCCCCGGCGCGATCGCGATGGTGTCCGCGACCAACCGGCTGCGCATGACCGTCGAGGATAAGGGGCGCACGCGGGTGCTCGATTCGGCCGGCACCGCACCCCCGGCCGACCCGGTTGCGGTCGTGCCGGTGGAAGGCGCATCGGTCGAACCGGAGGCGGCCGCTCCCGCTGCGGACGCGGTGGCGGAGGCGCCGGCGGCGGTGCTGACGGAAGCGGTCTATGCCCCGTCGGTGTCGCTCGCCGCGACAACCGGGGGGCTGGTGTCGGGCACGGTGGGCGGCGAGATCGCAGCGGTCGGCGCGGCCACGCGCAGCGCGACGGAGGCGGCGGGATCGGCCACGCGGATCGTCGAGGCGGCGAGCCGGATCGTCGAGGCGAAATCGGCCTCCGCGGTCGCGGTGGAAGGCGCCGAGAAATCCGACGCGGCGGCGCTCGCGGCCAGTACCGCCAAGGCGGAGGCGGAGCGCCAGTCCGCCAGCGCCGCCGCCGCGGCGGCGAAGGCGGAGGAGGAGGCGGCGCGCGCGCGTGCCGCGCAGGAGCAGAGCGAGGCGGCGAAGGCGGCCAGCGCGGCGGCGGCGGCACAGGCGGCGAAGACGGCGGCGGACGCTGCCGAGGCTGCCGCGCACGCCGAGGCGGAGCGTGTCGCCACTGCCGCCGCGCAGGCGCAGGCCGAAGCGCAGGCGGCGGCGGCGGCACGCGATGCGGAGGCGCGCACCCAGGCCGCCGCCGCGCTCGCGGCGCAGCAGGCGGCGCAGGCGCAGGAAGCGGCGGCGGCCGCCGCTGCCCGCACCGCGGAGGCCGACCGGATTGCCGCAGAGGCCGTCGCTGCCGAAGCGGAGCATGTGCGCCAGGAGGCGCAGCGGGTCGCCGCGCAGGATCTCGCCCGGCAGGCCGCCGACACCGCCGCGCGCATCGCCGAGGCGGCGGCGCGCGCCGGCGATGCGGCGACGCGCGAGGCCGCCGATCGCGCCGCGCGCGAAGCGGCGCAGGCGGCCGAGGATGCGCAGCGCGCCTCGCAGGCGGCCGAGCGCGCCGCCAGTGACAAGGCCGCGCGCGACGCGGCCAAGACGGCCGCGGATCAGGCCGCTGCCGCCGCGCGCGAGAGCGAACGTATCGCCAAAGAGGCGTCGGACAAGGCCGCGCGCGACGCCGCCAAAGAAGCGGAGAAGGCCGCGCGCGAGGCCGCCGACGCCGCCGAGAAGGCGAACAAGGCGGCGGAGGACGCCGCCCGCGTCGCCGCCGATCGCGCCGCGAAGGAAGCCGAAAAGGCAGCGCGCGACCAGGCCGCCGCAAAGGCCGCGCAGGAGGCCGACAAGGCGATCAAGGACGCCGAGAAGGCGGCGCAGGACAAGGCCGCGAAGGACGCCGAAAAGGCCGCCAAGGACGCCGAACAGGCGGCGGCCAAGGCGGCCGAAGCCGCCGCCAAGGAGCAGGAAAAGGCGGCCAAGGATGCGCAGAAGGCCGCCGACGATTTGTTGAAGAACACGATCAAGGCCGCTGATCAGCTGGTCAAGGACACCGGCAAGCAGGCCGAGGAAGCCGCCAAGAAGCTGGAAGGCCTGCTGAAAGGCGTGACGGGATGAGCGCCATGACCGCCGGACCGGCCCCTCGACCGATCGCTATCGACGGCCGACGCGCGCCGCGGGTGAAGGTCTTCTCCGTCGCGGCGATCCGCAGCGGTGGGGCGGGCAACCGCTGCCACATCCTCAACATCTCGCTCGGCGGCGCGCTGATCGACTGTCGCGTGGAGATCGGATCGGCCCGCGTGCTGCTGACCGCGCCGAACTTCGAGCGGAAGGGCGTGGTCAAATGGGTCCGCGGATCGAAGATCGGCGTGTCCTTCGACGATCCCCTGACCGACGACGAACTGACCAGCGGTTTCTAGGCGGAACGAGGTGGCGGCACCGGTGTTCAGCGCTGCTCCCGCCGACTATCGCGCCGAACACTTCCTCGCAGCGATCAGCGTGATATCGACCGGGCCAGGCGTCAGTAGCCGCCGCCCAGCAATGCGCCGGCATCCGGCACGCGTCGTTCCAGGCCGAGACGATCCAGCATCTGGTACGTCGTGCAGACCGCGGCCGAGACGACCGGCACGCCGATGGCATCCTGCAACCGCTGGATCACCGGCAGCGACGGCATCTGCACGCAGGCGGAGGCGACGAAGGCGTCGATCCCGGTGCGATCCACGCCCTTGTAGATGTCGAGCAGCCGTTCCGGATCGTGACGGCCCACCGCCAGATTGTCCGGTATCTCCAGTGCGGTGAAGTCGCGCACCGTGATGCCTTCATGCTCGATGTAGTCGACCACCAATTGCGTCAGCGGCTTCATATAGGGGCAGATCACGGAGATCGTCTTCGCGCCGATCCGGTGCAGCCCGTCCACCAGCGCGCCCGCGCTCGTTACCACCGGGGCGGGGGCGTCGTTCTCGACCGTGCGCTGGTGCAGCCGCGCCTCCGAGGTGCGGTGATAGCCGTGCCCCATGCTCATGATCGCGACCAGACAGGCATAGCCGAGCACATCGACGCGCGCGTCGGAGAGTTCGGTGGCGCAGCGATCGCTGTCGCGGTCCATCGCCTCCAGCTCCTCCTTGACCACCTTCTTCATCCGCATCCGGCTGGAATGGAAGGTGAAGCGCTCGGGCAGGATCGCCTCGCGCGCGCGGAGCATGGCGGGGATTTCGGTTTCCATCGTGGTGTTGGAGGACGGCACGATCTGGCCGATGCGAAAAGGGCGGGCGGTCATGGTCGGAAGGTTCCTCACAGCGGCGCGGCGGCGAGCGGATCGGCGGCGGCGTCGGGCACGATCGCCGGCGCCGGGGCGGGCGCGAAGGTCACCGGCTGGCGCGGCGTGGTGTCGACGCGCAGGTCGAAGATGTCGAAGCGGTTATAATGGCCGATGATGTCGTGCATCTGCTTGGGCTGGATGCAGCGGTTCAGATCGATCTCGGCATAGACGATGCCCTCGTCGTCGATCAGCGGCGTGCCGACGACGCGCCCGTCCGGGCCGATCACGCCGGAAAACGCGCTGTTGCGCCGTTCCAGCCGCGCGCGCGCGTCGGGCACCAATTGCTCCATCGCGGCGATGATCTCCTCCGACACGGTCGAGCAGGAGACGATCGTGAAGACCTTGCCCTCGAACGAATGCGCCATCGCGCGCACCTTGATCGCCTCGGCCATGTCATAGTCGGGCGGGGCGACCGGCAGCGCGATATAGCTGGCGGCATGGACCAGCTCGCCCTGCGCCAGCAGCGCGAAGCGCGCGAGCGTATTGGTGTTCTCCCCGCAGGCGAGCCCGCCGAGGCGGCCGATCGCGGTGTCGTACACTTTCAGGCCCGCGCCGTCGCCCGGCGCCCAGGTCAGCTTCTCCGCCCAGGTCGGCACCAGCTTGCGGTGGCGGCCCAGGATGGTGCCGTCGGGGCCGATGAAGACCAGCGTGTTGTACAGCGTGCCGAGCGACACCGGGCTGCGTTCGTTGACGCCGATGATGACATGGACGCCGGCGCCGCGGGCCGCATCGCAGAGCTGCGCGATCTCCGGCCCGGGCACCAGGATCGAGGCGCGCACCAGCCGGTCGAACCACGGGCTGCACGCCACCGGATCGGCGATCCAGCTCCAATAGGGATAGCCGGCGACGAACACCTCCGGGAACACGACCAGTTCCGCGCCGTTCGCCGCCGCCTCGCGGATCAGCGACGCGGCCTTGGCCACGGTGGCGGCGGGATCGAGGAAGGCGGGGGCGGTCTGCACCGTGGCGGCGGTGAACCGGGGAAGCGTCAGCATGAGCGATCACCCTTCGTCGTGCCGCCTCCATCGGGCGGCGCGGCATCCCTGCACCAGATTGACAGCAGCACGCAAGATACTTTAGGTCTATAATATATTCGATGAGGTGAACGATCATGGCGACACCGAATTACGATGCTTTTCGCGAGGATGTGGTCGGCCGCGCGAACGTCGCGGACACAGCGGACCTGGTCGATTTCTACCGCGATCTGGAGGCGCAGCATGCCGGCGCGCTGTGGACGGTGGCCAACAAGATCGAGCCATGGGAGCCGGCATCCGAGTCGGTGCCGGTGGTGTGGCAATACGACCGGCTGCGCAGCCATGTGCTGCGCGCGCTCGACCTCGTCAGTCCGGAGAAAGCGGGGCGAAGGGTCGTCTATCTCGCCAACCCGGGGCGGCGCGACGTGACCGCGGCGGTCGGCTGGCTCTACACCGGATTGCAGGTGATGGGGCCGGGCGAACTGGCGTCGAGCCACCGCCATTCCGCCTCCGCACTGCGCTTCATCATGGAGGGCAGCGGCGCGTTCACCAATGTCGACGGGCACAAGATGACGCTGGGGCGCAACGACTTCGTTCTCACCCCCAACGGCACCTGGCACGAACATGGCGTGGCGGAGGAGGGCAGCGTCTGCATCTGGCAGGACGGGCTGGACATCCCGCTGATGAACGCGCTGGAGGCCAATTTCTACGAGGTACACCCCGATCTTCAGCAGGCGGTGGGCTATCCGATCGACGATTCCACCGCGACCTGGGGCAATCCCGCGCTGAAGCCGGCGGGCGAGACATGGTCGAAACGCTATTCGCCGCTGCTGAAGTACGAATGGGCGCCCACTTATGAGGCGTTGCTGCGCTATGCCGCGGTGACGGACGGCTCGCCGTTCGACGGCGTCCACATGGATTACGTCAATCCCCATACCGGCGGCGCGCCGATGATGACGATGGGCGCGTCGATGCAATTGCTGCGCCCGGGCGAGCATACGAAGGCGCATCGCGAGGTGGGCAGCTTCGTCTATCAATGCGCGAAGGGTTCGGGCTATTCGATCGTCGGCGGCAAGCGGCTCGACTGGAAGGAGCGTGACATCTTCGTCGTGCCGTCCTGGATGTGGCACGAACATGTGAATGCGTCGGCGCGTGAGGACGCCTGCCTGTTTTCGTTCCACGACCTGCCGACGATGCGCGCGCTCGGGCTGTACCGGGCCGAAGCGCTGGCCGACCATGGCGGGCACCAGCCCGTCCTCTCCTGACCCGACTGACCTTACTTCCGAAAGGATCGCCATGCGTCTCGTTACCTATCGTGCCTCCGTCGAAGCGGAGGGCCGGCTCGGCGTGCTCGTCGACGGACTGGTCGTCGACGTCGCCACGCTGGGCGCGCGCGCCGGCGTGCCGCTGCCGTCGCGGATGCTGGACTTCATCGATCTGGGGCCGGTGGCGCTCGCCGAACTGGCGCTGCTGCTGGACGAGGCGAAGGGGCGGTGGCCGGTGAACGGCGCGCTGCCGCTCGCCAACGTCCGCCTGCTCGCGCCGATCCCGCGCCCGCGCAAGAACGTGTTCGGCATCGGGCTGAACTATATCGACCATGTCGCGGAAAGCGCCGCCGCGCTCGACACCGCGCCCGACCTGCCGCGCCAGCCGGTGATCTTCTCCAAGCCGCCGACGACGGTGATCGCGCCGGGAGAACCGATCGTCCACCGTGCCGCGATCACGCAGCAGCTCGACTGGGAAGTGGAACTGGGGTGCATCATCGGCACCACTGCGCGCGGCGTGGCGCGCGAGGACGCGCTGGCGCATGTCTTCGGCTATATCACGCTGATCGACATGAGCGCGCGCGACTGCCGCCGCGCGGGGCAATGGATCTATTCGAAGGGGCAGGACGGCTATTGCCCGATGGGGCCATGCATCGTCACCGCGGACGAGATCCCCGATCCGCAGACGCTGGACCTGTGGCTGACGGTCAACGGTGTGGAGAAGCAGCGCAACAACACCCGCCACATGCTGTTCAAGGTCGACGAACTGATCGCCGACATCAGCCAGGGCATCACGCTGGAGCCGGGCGACATCATCGCCACAGGTACTCCGGAGGGGGTCGGCGCCGGCCGCACGCCGCAGGAATGGGTGTGGCCCGGTGACGTGATCGAGGCCGAGGTGGTCGGCATCGGCAAGCTGCGGCACCCGGTGGTCGCCGGCTAAGGCGGCGTTGGCACTCAGGTTTCCGGGGCGAATAGCTCCACATTCGATGTAAGCGTCGCCTCACGACGTCACCCCGGCCCTGAGCCGGGGTCCCGCTTCTTCTGCAACGTGAGTGAGAAAGAGCGGGACCCCGGATCACGTCCGGGGTGACGGGTTGATGCATGGAACTGCCCTTGCCGCCGGATCACGGCACAGGATGCCCGCTTTCCCGAAGGGGGAGGCGGGCATCGCCGCGTCATGCGATCATGTCATCTTCATGTCGCATCGTCGTGCGATACGGCGCGCGCACCGCGAAGCCTGCATGTGCCGGATAGGGCAGGCGCCAGCGGGATAGACGACGCGGGTCGATCACGGCTTCATCCTGTCATGGCGCGCCCAACGGCGGCGTAATGAGGGGGAAGAAGCGTGATGCAGATGGCGACGCGGCGGCAGGTGCGCCGGTGGATGTTCCTGGCCAGCGGGGCCGGACTGGCGGCGATCGCGGCGGTGCCCGCGCAGGCGCAGGCGCAGGAGGCGGCGCCCGCCGCGCCCGAGCCGGCGGCACGGACGGAGGCGCAGGGCGTCGGCGACATCGTCGTCACCGCGCGCCGCCGCGAGGAGACGCTGCAGAAGGTGCCGGTGTCGATCACCGCCTTCACCGCCGCCGACCTCGCCTCGAAGCAGGTCGACAATATCTCGCAGATAGCGGGCTCGACGCCAAACCTCGTCTTCAACTCCTCCGCGCCGGTGTCCGGCAGCAACACCGCGGCGTCGATCTTCATCCGCGGCATCGGGCAGACCGATTTCACGCTGGTGACCGATCCGGGCGTCGGCCTGTACCTGGATGGCGTCTATATCGCGCGCTCGGTCGGCGGCGTGCTCGATCTGGTCGACGTACAGCGCGTCGAGGTGCTGCGCGGGCCGCAGGGCACGCTGTTCGGCAAGAACACGATCGGCGGCGCGATCAACATCACCTCCGCGCCGCCGACGGGCAAGCTCGGCGGCTCGCTCCAGCTGACCACCGGCAGCCGCGATCGCATCGATGCGAAGGGCGTGATCGACCTGCCGTTGAGCGATACGCTGGCGCTGCGCGTGTCGGGCGGAACGCTCAATCAGGACGGCTTCGTCAACAACCAGGGCGGACCGAAGCTGGGCAATACCAGCGCGCAGCTGGCGCGCGTCGCGGCGCGCTGGCAACCGGCGGACGGGCTGACGATCGACCTCGCGGCCGACTACACCCGCCGCCGCGAACAGGCGCAGGCGATGAAGCTGCTGACGTTCAATCCGAACGCCGGCGCCCCCACGTTCGGGCCGTACAATGGCGTCGTCGCGCCCGCGCTGGGGCTGCCGACATTCGACGCGCGCTTCACGGTGGGTGGCCCGTACCAGACGTTTCAGGGGAAGAACCCCAACGCCATCTCCAACCTGAACCTGTGGGGCGTGTCCGGCACGATCGCCTATGAGGTCAGCGATGCGGTGACGGTGAAGTCGATCACCGCCTATCGCAAGTTCGACAGCCAGTTCGGGCGCGATTCGGACAATTCGCCGTTCACGATCGTCGAAACCTATGACGATATCCGCCACCACCAGTTCAGTCAGGAGCTTCAGCTGTACGGCGATCTGGCGTACGGCAAGCTGGAATATCTGCTCGGCGGCTATTATTTCGACGAAAGCGGCAACGACCTCAACAACGTCTATACCTCGGTCCTGCTGATCAAGAGCGGCGGGTCGGCCAAGACCACCAGCAAGGCCGCGTTCGCGCACCTGACGTGGCACGCCACCGACAAGCTGCGCGTCACCGGCGGCCTGCGCTATACGAAGGAAGACAAGGAGTTCCGCCCGGACCAGCAGGTGCTGTTCTACCCCTATACCCAGTCACTGTTCGGCGGCGCGGGCTTCACCGACGGGCAGCGCATCCTGCCGCTGCAAACGTTCCGCCGCAGCTTCAACAACGTCTCCGTGCTGGCGGGCGTGGACTATCAGTGGACCGACCGGCTGATGACCTATGCGTCCTTCTCGCAGGGGTTCAAGTCGGGCGGGTTCAACCAGCGCGTCTTCCCGCCGCGTGCGCAGCCGGGATCGTTCGAACCGGAAGAAGCCGACGTGTACGAGGCGGGGGTGAAATGGTCGAACCCGACCGGCACCGTCCGCTTCGACCTGTCTGGCTTCCACACGGAATATCGCAACATCCAGGTCAAGATCATCGACGTGGTGGCGCCGGGCACCGGCAATGCGGCCAAGGGGCGCATCTATGGCGCGGAGGCGGAGCTGACCGCGAAGCCGGTGCCGCCGCTGACGCTGAACCTCACGGCGGGGTATCTCGACACGCGCTACACCGATTTCGCGACCAATTTCGATACGTCGCAGGGGATCACGCGCAACAACCGCTTCGTCAATTCGCCCAAATGGTCGCTGTCGGCGGCGGCGTCCTATATCGTGCCGCTGGGCCGGATGGGCGACCTGACGATGCGGGGCGACTGGGCCTATCGCTCCAAGGTCTATAACGATGCCGCCAACAGCGAACGCATCGCGCAGCCGGGGTTCAGCCTGTTCAACGCGGCGCTGATCGTCGACACGGCGGATCACGACTGGCAGGTCAGCGCGGGCATCAAGAACATCGCCAACAAGGCGTATCTGCTGACCGGCAACGACGAGTTCAACGGCTTCGGCTATGTCGAGGGCGTCTATGGCCGGCCGCGCGAGTGGTCGCTGTCGGTGAAGCGGTTCTTCTGACGATGCCGCGCGATGACCGGATCGCCCACCGCGCATCGGGGGGGCGGGCGCTGCTCGCCTGCTACTTCCCGATGGGCGACCCGCTGTTCGACGATGCGATGCGCGATATCTACGTCGCGGGTGGCGTCGATATCCTGGAACTGGGAATGCCGACGGCGGATCCTTTCCTGGACGGCCCCGATATCGCCGGCGCGATGGCGCGCGCGCTCGCCGGGCCGGTCGACCCGTTCGAGAGGCTGGCGGACATGGCCGACTGGCTGGCGGAGGATGCGGACCGGCCCGCGGGGGTCTGCATGGCCTATGGCGACCTCGCGATCAAACGCATCGCCGCGGAGACGCTGGCGGCGCTCAACGGCGCGCTGATCGTGGAGGGAGAGGACGTATCGGATCGCTTCGCAGCGGGTGGGGTGCGCCGATGCGGGCTGGTGCCGATGGGCTTCACCGCGGCGCAGGCGGCGGCGGCATGCGCGCTGGACGGTTACGTCATGATGCAATCGGCGTCAGGCACCACCGGGCCGCGCGCGACGCTCGATCCCGATCTGGGTGCCAATGTTGCTGCCCTGCGCGATGCGGGAGTGGCACGCCCGATCCTCGCCGGCTTCGGCATCGGCACGCCGGAACAGGCGCGCGCGGCGGTGGACCAGGGCGCGGACGGCGTGGTGATCGGGTCGATGTGCATGCGGCGCGCGCTGGAGGGGCCGGACGCGATCGGCAGCTTCCTGCGCGACGTGCGGGAGGCGATGGATGGCTGAGCCCCGCTACATCCTGGGCGTCGACCTGGGCACCACCTCCCTGAAGGGCGCGCTGTTCGAGGTCGGCGGCGCGCTGGTCGGGCATCACGGCGTCACCTATCCCACGATGCGCCACGCCGATGGCCGCGTCGAACAGGATCCGGCAGACTGGCTGGCGTCGTTCTGGACGGTGGTCGATCGCCTGCTCGACGGGCGCGATCCAGCGACGCTGGTCGCGGTCGGTATTTGCAGCCAGGTCAACACCTATGCCTTCGTCGATGCGGCGGGGCAGGCGCTGGCGCCGGCGATCACCTGGCAGGACCGGCGTAGCGAAGGCGAGGCGGCGCGGCTGAACGCGCTGGTCGATCCGGACGCGCGCGCGCGCTGGTGGCCGTCCGGCATGGCGATCAGCGCGACGCACATGCTGCCGCTGATGGCGTGGATGGCCGCGGCGCGTCCGGACATCTGGGAACGCACGGCCAAGGTGCTGTCGCCCAAGGACTTCCTGCTGCGGCAGCTGACCGGACAATGGACCGCCGATCCGCTGGCATCGTTCGATCTGGTCGATCAGGCAGGGCATTATATCCCCGCGCTGCTCGCGCTGGTGCCGGGTGCGGCGGAGCGCGTGGCGCCGCTCGCGTCGTACCGCAGCGTGGTGGGGCGCCTGTCGCATCCGCGCCTGCCGGGCTGTTCGGCAATGGTGGTCAACGGCACGATGGACGCCTTCGGCTGCCTGTTCGGTTCGGGCGTGTCGGGGCCGGGCGAGGGCAGCTATATGAGCGGCACGTCGGAGATCGTGTCGCTGGTCGGCGACCGCCCCGGCGGCGCCCCCGGGATCGTCAGCTTCGCGCCGGTCGACGGCTGGCACGTCCAGGCGGGGCCGACGCAGAGCGGCGGGGACACGTTGCGCTGGCTGGCCGACCTGCTGTCGCTGCCGCATGCCGGGGTGATCGACGTGGCGGCGCGGGCGGATCGCACGGGGGAGCCGGGCGTGCTGTTCCTGCCGCACCTCGCCGGCGAGCGCGCGCCCTATTGGGATGCGCAGGCGCGCGGCAGCTTCCTGGGCATGACCTCCGCCGATGGCGCGCCCGACCTCGCGCTGGCCGCGCTGGAGGGGGTGGCGGTGTCCGCCCGGCTGATCTTCGAGCGTTGCTGCGCCGCGATCGGCAGCCGTCCGGACGCACTCTACATCGGCGGCACCGGCAACAGCGCGGACCTGTGGGCGCAGATCCGCGCCGACGTGCTGGGGGTATCGCTACATCGCGTCCGCTGCCTCGACACCGGGGCGGTGGGGGCCGCGATCATGGCGGGGTTGGGCGCGGGCCTGTTCCCCTCGATCGCTGCGGCGTCGCGCGCGCTGGTGGACGTTACCCGGACCTTCGTTCCCGATCCGGCGCGCGCCGCCCGCTATGCCACGATGACGGCGCGGTACGAGGCGGCCTACCACTTGCTGAAAGATCTCTATCGACGCTGATCGCCATGGATATATTTTATGTTTGAAATAAAGGCATCCATGTTACAGTCGTTTCGGATCGTTCTCCTGGGTGGGGGGAGTGCTGATGTCGATTGACGAATCGCAATTGCCGTTGCGCGGACACATGGGATTCCGATCGAGCCATCTCGCGGAATTTTCCCGTTATCTGTCCGGCTCTTATTGCCAGCACCGCGTCTTCGGCCGTCATCGCGGCGACCGCGTCGACGCGCGCCATCATCGCGCTTTGCTGTCGAATATATCGCTCAACTATTTGCAATATGGCGCGGAGGTGGAGATCGATCCCGGCCTGTTCGAGAGCTTCTACATGCTGGAGCTGCCGCTGTCGGGCTGGACCGATCTGGATCATTGCGGGCGCACGGTGCGCAACCGCGTCGGCACCGCCGCGATCGTATCGCCGACCGAGCGGATCCAGTCGCTGTGGTCGGAGGATTGCGGCCAGCGCATGGTGAAGATCGCGCGCCGTGCGGTCGAGCGGCAGGCATCGCGCCTGCTGGGCCGTGCCCTGACGGAGCCGTTGGTGTTCGATCCGCTGATCGACCTCTCCAGCGAGCCGGGCGCATCGCTGGTCAGCCTGTGCGGCTATCTGTTCGACCGGCATGAGGGCGACGCCGGGATGATCGGGGAGCGCCACGTCTCCGATGAGATCGAGAATGCGCTGATCACCCTGCTGCTGCTGGGTCAGCCGAGCAATTATTCCGACGCCTGTCGCGCGAGTGGATCAACGGCGGTGCCAGGCCATGTCCGCCGCGCACTCGATTTCATCGAGCGCAACCTGCGCGAGGATATCGCGATGGAGGCGCTGATCGCCGCCAGCGCGGTCAGCGCGCGCACGCTGTACACCGGGTTCGAGCGCTTCGTCGGCGCTTCGCCACAGGTCTATGTCCGCAACCGCCGGCTGGAGGGGGTGCGCGAGGCGCTGCTCGCGGCCACCGCGCCGACGACGGTCAGCGAGCTGGCGCTGGAGTGGAACTTCAATCATCTCGGCCGCTTCTCCGCCGAATACCGGCGACGCTTCGACGAACTTCCCTCGGTGACGCTGCGCCGCTGATTATCCGGGCGTGGCGGGCATTGTCCCGCGGGTGCGGCGGAATGGCGCGGCGGCGCTGCGGTGCTGGAACGGCGCCGGCGATGCTGTTCTATCCACGCCATGGGGATCGTGTCTGATGCGGCCGCGGACGGCTGGTATTCTGCCGGGGACGGTGACGTGGCGTTCGGCGGACAGTTCGTCGCCCCCGCCTTGCTGCCGGTGCTGGACCGGCTCGACGCCGCGTTCCGCGCGGCCGTGGCGGATCGCGGCTTCGCGGCGGAGCTGGCGCGGCTGCTGGCCGATCATGTCGGGCGGCCGACCCCGCTGACGACCGCCCGGCTGGACGCCGATGGCGCGACCGTGTTGCTGAAGCGCGAGGATCTGACCAGTTCGGGCGGCAGCTTCGGCGACAGCGCGCTGGGGCAATGCCTGCTCGCGCGACGGATGGGCTTCGAGGCGGTGGTGGCGGATACGGGATCGGGCGACAATGGCGTCGCGATCGCCGCCGCCGCCGCGCGGCTGGGACTGGCGGCGACGATCTACATCCCCGATGGCGCGACGCGTCGTCAGGCGTTGATGGCCGACCGGATGCGCGCGTCGGGCGCGACCGTGGTCGCGATCCCCGGCGACGCCAGCCTGTTGCATCAGGCGATGAGCGGCGCGATCCAGCACTGGATGGGGCAGGCGGACCGCTGCTTCTACATCGCCGGCGGGCCGATCGGGCCGCATCCCTATCCGGCGATCGTGCGCCATTTCCACCATGCCATCGGCGAGGAGGTGCGCCGGCATTTGGCGGAACGTTGCGGGCGACCGCCCGCGGCGGCGGTGGCGTCGTTCGATGGCGGGGGCACCGCCATGGGGCTGTTCGCGGCGTTTCTGGACACGCCCGCGCGCCTGATCCTGGCGGAGCCGGGCGAGGGCGGCGGGGCGTTCGCCAACGGGCGCCCGGGCGTGCTGCACGGCGCGCATACGCTGGTGTCGCAGGACGCGGACGGCCAGTTGCCGGAGGCACGTCCCTTCGCGCCCGGCATGGTCTATCCCGCCGCGCCGCCCGAACTGGCCGCATGGGTGCGGCAGGGGCGGGTGACCGCGGTCGCGGTCGACGAATCGGCGGCGGTGCGCAGCCTGCGCGATGCCGCGACGCGGCTGGGGCTGCTGATCTCGATCGAGGCGGCCTTTGCGCTGGCGCAGGCGCGGCGCACCGCTGCGCTGTTGCCTCCCGATGCGACGGTGGTCGCGGTGGTCAATGCCGGCGGGGCGAAGGACCTCGCCTTGTTTGAGGAGCGGGCATGACCCGGATCGCCGGCCGCTTCGCCGCCCGCCACGCCGCCGGGCAGACGGCGCTGATCTTCTATCTGGCGGCGGGCGATCCGTCGCCGGACGCCACGGTCGCATCCATGCATGCGCTGGTTGAGGGCGGCGCGGACCTGATCGAGCTGGGCTATCCGTTCTGCGATCCGATCCTGGACGGACCGGCGATCCGCCGCGCCAACCGCCGCGCGCTGGATGCCGGCGGATCGCTCGACGCGACGCTGGAGGTCGTCCGCCGCTTCCGCCGCGACGATGGCACCACGCCGGTGGTGCTGATGGGCTATGCCAACCCGATCGTGTCGCGTGGCGCGGCGGTCGTCGCCGCGCTCGCGACCGCCGGGGTCGACGGGCTGATCGTGCCCGACTGGCCGCTGCGCGAGACGCGGGCGCTGCTGCCGTTGCTGGAGGCCGCCGGCATGGTGCTGGTGCCGCTGGTGCCCCCCGGTGAGGTGGCGGACGCCGCGCTGCTGGCGTGCGCCGGGGTGGGCGGCTTCGCGTACTGCATCGCGCAGGCCGGCCCGACCGGCGGTGGTGCACCCGATGCCGCGGCGGTGGCGGGTCTGGCGGCGCGCTGCCGGGCGCTGGTCGACCTGCCGGTCGGCGTCGGCTTCGGCATCCGCACGCCCGACAGCGCCGCGGCCCTGGCGCCGCATGCCGATGCGGTCATCGTCGGGTCGGCGCTGGTGGAGCGGATCGCGGGATTGTCGGCCGAGGGGGCGTCGGTCGCCGACATCGCGACGCAGGTGTGTGCCTTCGCGGCGGGGTTCAGGCGGGCGATCGACGGCTAAGCGCGACCGCCAGCGCCACGCACAGCAGACAGGCGACCGGCACCGCGGTGGCATAACCGTACAGCGACGCGATCGACGCCCCGCCGCGCAACGCGCCGACCGCATAGGATCCCAGCCCCACCCCGACCATCATCGCCGCGGTCAGCATGGAGGCGATCCAGGAGATCGCCTGCGGCGCGCGTGCGGCGGTGAACGCCACCAGCATCGGGAAGAAGGCCGAGCACGCCAGCCCCGCCGCCGCGAACCCGCCATAGGCCTGCGCAGCGTCCGCGATGCCCGGCAGCCACAGCAACGCCGCCGCCATCGCGCAGGGCAGCGCGATCAGGAACACCGCGGGCGTCAGCCGTGCCGCCAGCAGCGTCGCGATCAGCCGCCCGCCAGTCAGCGCGGCCCAGAAGCAGGTCAGCGCCAGCGCCGCATCGGCCGCGGACAGCCCGCGCTCCTCGGTCAGGAAGACAGTCGCCCAGTTGGAGAAGGTCCCTTCCGCCACCGAATAGAGCATGGCGATGACCGCGCAGAGCCAGAATAGCGCGGTCCGGCCGGGATGAACGGCATCCGCCGCCGCGGCATCGTCCTGCGCCGGGGCGGGGAAGGTGGCAGTCATGGTCAGCAGGAACAGCGCACCGCTGGTTGCGGCCAGTGCGGACGGGCCGACCCACCACAGGCCATGCCCCGCCAGCGCGGCGAACAGCACGGGTGCCACCGTCAGGCCGCTGCCCGCGCACATGTGCAGTGCGGTCAGCGCCGCGCCCTGATGCCGGGGGAACAGCAAGGCGGCGAAGGCATTGAGCGGCCCGCCGCCGAACCCGAAGCCGAACCCGAACGAGGCCGTCCCCGCCATGATGAGCGCGAGCGCCAGCCCCGGCGACACCTGTGCCGACAGCGCGAGCAGCGCGGCGGCCAGCGCGAAGGCGAGCAGCGCGACGGCGAACATCGCGCGCAACGACACGCGCCGCGCCAGCGCCCCGCCCGCCAGCGCGCCGATCACGGAGGCGACCAGCTGCGGCAGATAGATCGCGCCATATTGCTCGCTGGAGAAATGGTGCAGCTGGCGCAGCACCACGCTGCTGGCGGGAAAGCTGACGAGCGTCAGTCCGATGACGAACCCGCCCAGATAGACGCAGAGCGCCGGGACGAGCCGGTGTGCTGTGGTGGACGTCATCGCGCGCAGTCTCCCCGGACGCGGGCAGCACCCGTTCGTGCACCCCGATGGTCCGCTGTGGGTGCGCCGCCCGGCAGCGGCTATGCGCGCGATGCGGCGGCTGTCCGGCCGCTGCGGGAAAAGCCGGTCAGGCGGCGGCGGGGACGCCGGCGGATCGGGTCGCGACGGGTTGCATGTCCGCCGGCCAGGCGGTCGATCGTCCGGTGGCCAGCTCCATGCAGACCAGCACGACCGCGATGCGCAGGCGGGTCTGGTCGCCGCAGCGGACTTCCACCGCGACCTCCATCGAGCTGCGGCCGACGCGCACCACCTCGATGACGAAATCCAGCACGTCGCCCAGCCGGCTCGGCGCGACGAACTCGGTCGACAGCTTCACGGTCGGCACGCCCAGCCCGCGGCGCAGGTGCATGTCCGCGAAATCGACGCCGACGACGGTGGCGAAATAATCCTCCACCGCGGCATTCAACAGCTCGAAATAGCGCGGGTAGAAGACGATCCCCGCCGCATCGACATGCGCGAAGCGGACGGGGTGCGACGAAACGAAGGTCATGCCGATTCCTCATGCTCGGCACCGATCGATGCCTTCAATGTCGCCAGCAGGCCGTACAGCGCGGTCAGATCGTTCGGCGACATGCCGGCGAACATGTTGGCGATCCACTGGTGGTGCGCCGTCGCCAGATCCGCGAAATGATCGCGCCCGCGCTCGGTCAGCGCCACGATCGAGCGGCGCCGATCGTCGGGCGCGGCGCGGCTGCTGACATAGCCATCGCTTTCGAGCTGGCGCACCAGCGCGGTGACATTGCCGTTGGACACGAGCAGCGCGCGCGACAGGTCGCTCATCGTCACGCCCTCCGGCTGGCGTTCCAGCGCGGCGAGCACGTCGAACCGCGGCAGCGTGGTATCGAACTGGTCGATGAACCGCCGCCGCAGCCTTTTCTCGATCGTCATCGAGCAACTCAGCAGGCGCAGCAGGACGCGAATGTCCATCCGACCCGCCAGCGCGCCGTCGTGCTTTTCCCGAATGCGTGCGACCACGCGGCGTTTCCTTCCCTCTCCGGTCCCCGAACGACGGCGGCGTTACGACGCTTCCGCCTGGCGCTGCAGCGTCCGCTTCCATTGCGCCTGGCCCAGCGCATAGGCGGGCGGGACGGCGATGTCATGGCCGGCCTGTGCGGCGGCGCGCAGCGTCCACACCGGATCGGCCAGGTGCGGGCGGCCCAGCGCGACCAGGTCGGCGCGCCCCGCGGCCAGGATCGAATTGACGTGATCCGGCTCGAAGATGTTGCCGACCGCCATCGTCGCGCACCCGCCCTCGTTGCGGATCCGGTCGGAGAAGGGCGTCTGGAACATGCGGCCATAGACCGGGCGCGCATCGGGGGCGGTCTCGCCCGCCGAGACGTCGATGATATCGGCCCCGGTGGCGCGCAGCGCGGCGGCGATGGCGACGGCTTCCGTCGGCGTCACCCCGGCATCCCCGGCCCAGTCGGTGGCGGAGATCCTGACCGCCAGCGGGCGCTCCTCGCCCCAGGCGGCGCGCACTGCGGCGACCACCTCGACCGGGAAGCGCAGGCGGTTCTCCAGCGTGCCGCCGTAATCGTCGCGGCGGCGGTTCATCAGCGGGGTGAGGAAGCTGGATAGCAGGAAGCCGTGCCCCGCCTGCAACTCGATCATGTCGAACCCGGCGTCGATCGCGCGCCGCGTCGCCGTGACGAAGGCATCGCGCACCGCGTCCATGTCGGCACGCGTCATCGCCGCGGGCACCTGTCCGTCCGGCAGATAGGGCTGGGCAAAGGCGGCGAGCAGCGGCCAGCCGTCGCGCTCCAGCGGGCGGTCGGGGCGGACGAAGCCGGCCTGTGTCGCACCGCGCGGGCCGGCATGGCCGAGCTGGACGCACAATCCGGCATCGGAGCGGGCGTGGACGAAGTCGGCGATCCGGCGCCAGGCGGCGACCTGCGCGTCGTTCCACAGTCCGGGGCAATGCGGCGTGATGCGCGCGTCCGGCGCGATCGCGGTCATCTCCGTCACCACCAGCCCGGCGCCGCCCATGGCGCGTGCGCCGTAATGGACGAGGTGGAAGTCGTTCGGCACGCCGTCCGCCCCCGCGGCATAGGTCAGCACCGGGGAGACGACGACGCGATTGGCCAGCGCCAGCCCGCGCAACCGGTAGGGCGCGAACATCGGTGGCGCGGCGGGGGCATCGTCGTTCGCGCCTGCGCGCGCGCCGAACCAGCGCTCGATCCCGTTCAGCCACGCCGGGTCGCGCAGCCGCAGATTTTCATGGCTGACGCGCTGCGAGCGGGTGAGCAGCGAATAGGCGAACTGTTCCGGTGCGAAGCCGATGTAACGGTCCAGCGTCTCGAACCATTCGGTGGAATTGCGCGCCGAATTCTGGATCTTCAGCACCTCGACATGGCGCTCGGCCTGATATTCGGCCAGCGCGGCGGCCATGCCGGCGCGATCGCTCGCGACATGCGGGCGGCTCATCACCTCGGCCAGCTTGATTGCATCCTCCAGCGCCAGCTTGGTGCCCGATCCGATCGAGAAATGCGCGGTATGCGCGGCATCGCCCAGCAGCACGACATTGTCGAACGACCAGCGCTCGCACAGGATACGGCGGAAGTTGATCCAGGCCGCCGACCCGCGCAGATGTCCGGCGTTGGTCAGCAGCGGCTCGCCGTCCAGGTGGCGCGCGAAGATGCGTTCGCAGGCCGCGATCGCATCGGCCTGCTCCATCCGGTCGAAGCCCAGCCCGCGCCATGTCGCCTCCGAACATTCGACGATGAAGGTGGAGCGCGTCTCGTCGAAGCGATAGGCATGCGCCCAGATCCAGCCCGCCGGCGTCTGTTCGAACAGGAAGGCGAAGGCATCGAACAGCTTGGGCGTGCCCAGCCAGATGAACTTGTTGGCGCGCGTATCCACGTCGACGGCGAACCGATCCTCATGCGCGGTGCGGATGCGGCTGTTGATGCCGTCCGCCGCGACGATCAGGTCGTAGTCGGCCCAGCGCGACAGGTCGGTGTCGAACTCGGTTTCGAATTCCAGCCGCACGCCCAACGCGCGGGCGCGGTCCTGCAGGATGTTGAGCAGGCGCTTGCGCCCGATCCCGATGAAGCCGTGCCCGCCCGATCGCTCGACATGATCGCCGACGACCACCTCGATATCGTCCCAATGCGCGAACTCCGCCTCGATCGTCGCGGCGCTGACGGGATCGTTGGCGCGCAGGTTGCCCAGCGTCTGATCGGAGAAGACCACGCCCCAGCCGAACGTATCGCCGGCCTTGTTGCGTTCCACCACGACGACGTCGTGCGCCGGATCGCGCAGCTTCATCGAGATCGCGAAATAGAGCCCCGCAGGACCGCCGCCCAGACATGCCACCCGCATCGACCGCACCTCCATTTGCTTTAGGCCTAAAGCAAATGGTTCAACCGTGCAAGCCTGTGTCGGCTGTTCCTCCGATCGTCGGCGTCATACGCCGTCGAGGTTGCGGTATAGGCGGTCGAGGAGCGCGACCAGCCGATCGAAGTCGCGCTCCGACAACCCCCGGATGACATCGGTATAGACCGGCGAGGTCGCCTCCCGCGCCTCCGCCAGCTTCGCCTCGCCATGCGGGCTGAGCGCGACGGAGGTGACGCGCGCATCCTCCTCGCTCGGCCGGGCGTCGACCAGCCCGGCGACGGCCATGCGCTGCACGATCCGCGTCATCGTGGAGAGCGGGATCACCGCGGCGTCGGCGATGTCGCGCACCCCGCGCGGCGACTGTTCGCCCAGGATCATCAGCACGCGCCAGTTGGGGATATCCAGGCCGATCGCGCGCAGCCGCGGCTCGATCACCGCATTGTATCGCCCCGCCAGCCGGTTGACGAGATAAAAGGGGTAGAGATCGACCCGGAAGGCGGGAGTGCCCGGATCGCCCAAAAGACGGTGGTCCACGATGCTATCCTCTTGCGTCCCTGCGCTTATCGGTCGTCCGGCGTCATCGCAACCTTGCATCTGCAATCTTTTTTGATTGCATGTGCACGTTTATTGCGGCAGCTTCCGAGTCGACATCCGGACATCAGGGGCTGCCATGACCCACGCGACGCTTTCCGCCTTCGCCGCCGCCGTCGCGAACGGCGCGATCCGCACCATCGATCTCACCCAGTCGCTGTCGGAGGACACGCCGGTGCTGGTCCTGCCGGAGCCGTTCGGCCAGACCGCGCCGTTCAGCCGGCAGGAAATCTCGCGCTATGACGAGCGCGGGGTCGCCTGGCACTGGAACAACTTCACCACGGGCGAGCATACCGGCACGCATTTCGACGCGCCGGTGCATTGGGTGACCGGCGCCGACCTGCCCGACAACACCGTCGACACGATCGCGCCGCGTGATTTCGTCGGCCCTGCGGTGGTGATCGACGCATCCGCGGAAGCCGCAGCCGATCCGGATTTCACGTTGACCGTCGCCTTCATCACGGCGTGGGAGGAGCGGCACGGCCGCATCCCGGCGAAAAGCTGGGTGCTGCTGCGCACCGACTGGTCGAAGCTGACCGGCGATGCCTATACCAACCGGCGCGAGGACGGTGCGCACACGCCCGGCCCCGATCCGGAGGCGGTGCGCTTCCTGATCGAGCAGCGCGACGTGATCGGCTTCGGGGTGGAGACGATCGGCACCGATGCGGGTCAGGCGCATCTGATGGACCCTGCTTATCCCGCGCACACCCTGTTCCACGGGGCGGGGCGCTATGGCCTGCAATGCCTGGAGAACCTCGACCTTTTGCCGCCGACCGGCGCGGTGATCGTGGCCGCGCCGCTGAAGATTCGCGGCGGCTCGGGCAGCCCGCTGCGCGTCCTCGCTTTCGTGGCGGCGTAAGGCGATGGCGGAACGCTCGTTCAAGAAGGAGGTGGAGAAGCTCCGCCTCGGCGCCGGCGCCACGTTCGAGGGCGAGGGCATCCTCGCCGTCACCAAGGCGCTGTTGCAGGCCGGGGTGGCCTATGTCGGCGGCTATCAGGGGTCGCCGATCAGCCACCTGATGGACGTGTTCGCGGATGCCGATCCGCTGCTGCGCGAACTGGGCGTCCATTTCGAATCGAGCGCGAACGAGGCGGCGGCGGGCGCGATGCTGGCCGCGTCCGTCAACTATCCGCTGCGTGGCGCGGTGGCGTGGAAATCGGTCGTTGGCACCAATGTCGCGTCCGATGCGCTGTCGAATCTCGCCTCGGGTGGCGTCACCGGCGGGGCGCTCATCATCGTGGGCGAGGATTATGGCGAAGGCTCCTCGATCATGCAGGAGCGCACCCATGCCTTCGCGATGAAGTCGCAGATGTGGCTGCTCGATCCGCGCCCCAACCTGACCACGATCGTCGACATGGTGGAGACCGGGTTCGAGCTGTCGGAGGCGTCGAACACGCCGGTGATGATCGAGATGCGGGTGCGCAGCTGCCACGTCACCGGCAGCTTCGTCGCGAAAGACAATCGTCGCCCGTCGCTGACCGTCGGACAGGCCGCGGCGAACCCGCGCCGCGACGTCGACCGTATCGTCCTGCCGCCCGCGATCTTCCAGCATGAGATCGAGAAGGTGGAAAAGCGCTGGCCCGCCGCGCAGACCTTCGTCCGCGATCGTCGGCTGAACGAATGGTTCGGCCCCGAACGCGACGACATCGGCATCATCGTGCAGGGCGGCCTGTTCAACACGCTGAACCGCGCGCTGGAGCTGGCGGGCCTGTCCGATGCCTGGGGCGGGGCGACGCTGCCGGTCTATTGCCTCAACGTCGTCTATCCGCTGATCCCGGAGGAGGTGGTCGCCTTCTGCGCCGGCAAGAAAGCGGTGCTGGTGCTGGAGGAAGGGCAGCCGGAGTTCATCGAGCATGAGCTGAACACGCTGCTGCGCCGTGCCGATCTGTCGACCCGGATCGTCGGCAAGGATGTGATGCCGCGCGCGGGTGAATATTCGGGGCAGGTGATCGGCGCGGGGCTGGCTGATTTCCTGCGCAGCTGGGCGCCGGAGCGCGCGCCCGCCCGTGCGCTCGCCGCGGTGCCGGAACCCGATCTGGCCGCCGCGGTGCCGCCGCGGCCGGCGGGCTTCTGCACGGGCTGCCCGGAACGCCCAATCTTTTCCGCGATGAAGCTGGTGCAGCGCGAACTGGGCGATCTGCACGTATCGGCCGATATCGGCTGTCATCTGTTCTCGATCCTGCCGCCGTTCCACATCGGCAACACGACGATGGGCTATGGACTGGGGACCGCCGGCGCCTCCGCGTTCAAGCCGGTGGGGGAGGGGGCGGGCAAGCGCGCGGTCGCGATGATGGGCGACGGCGGCTTCTGGCACAACGGCCTGTCGTCCGGCATCGGCAACGCCGTCTTCAACCAGGACGAGACCGTCACGATCATCGTCGACAACGGTTATTCGGCCGCGACCGGCGGGCAAGACATCCTCTCCTCACGCGCCGACAACGACATCCGCACGACCCATCATCCGATCGAGAAGGCGGTGCGCGGCATGGGCGTCGGCTGGACGCGCACGCTGACGCATACCTATGACGTGGCGCGGATGCGCGACACGCTGAAGGAGGCGCTGACCAGCCCCGAGAAGGGGCCGAAGGTGATCGTCGCGCAATCGGAATGCATGCTCAACAAGCAGCGCCGCGTAAAGCCGCTGCTGGCGAAGGCCGCGAAGGCCGGGCAGCGCGTGGTGCGCGAACGGTTCGGGGTCGACGCCGATACCTGCACTGGCGACCATGCCTGTATCCGCCTGTCCGGCTGCCCGTCGCTGAGCATCCGGCCGAACCCCGATCCGCTGCGCACCCATCCGGTGACGCATATCGACAACAGCTGCGTCGGCTGCGGCCATTGCGGCGAGGTCGCGCATGCCGCGGTGCTGTGCCCGTCGTTCTGGAAGGCCAGCGTCGTCGTCAATCCGGGCCGATGGGAACGCTGGGGCGCGCGCTGGCGCGGAGCCGCGATCGGATGGCTGCAACGCCGCCACGCCCGTCATCTCGCCGCGAGGGCCTTCTGATGCAACTGACCCTGCCCGATCGCGACCGGATCACCATCGCCATTCTGGCGCTGGGCGGCGAAGGCGGCGGCGTGCTGGCCGAATGGGTGCAGGAGGTGGCCCGCGCGCAGGGCTATATCGCGCAGGGCACCTCCGTCCCCGGCGTCGCGCAGCGCACCGGATCGACCGTCTATTACATCGAACTGGTGCGCGCCGGCGGTGGCGGCGCCAACCGGCCCGATCCGGTGCTGGCGATGATGCCGGTGCCGGGCGACGTCGATATCGTCATCGCGTCCGAACTGATGGAGGCGGGGCGGGCGATCCTGCGCGGCTTCGTCAGCGCGGATCGCACCACGCTGATCGGATCGACCCACCGCGTCTATGCGATTTCCGAAAAGTCGGCGCCGGGCGACGGCACCGGTGCCAGTGCACGCATCCTGGATGCGGCGGAGCGGCGCGCGGCGCGTTTCATCGGCTTCGACATGGCGGCGGCGGCACAGGCGTCGGGCAGTGTCATCAGCTCGATCATGCTCGGCGCGCTGGCGGGGAGCGACGCCTTGCCGTTCCCGCACAGCGCGTTCGAGGACGCGATCCGTCACGGCGGCAAGGCGGTGGAGGCGAACCTCAAGGGCTTCGGCCTGGGCTTCACCCGCGCGCAGGAGGGGGAGGCGCCCGCCACGGAGGCGGCATCGCCCGCCGGCCCGACCACCGCGGCGGGCCGTGCCCTCCACAAGCGACTGACCGCGAGCCTGCCCGACGCCGCGCATCCGCTGGCGACCGAGGGCGTGCGGCGACTGATGGACTATCAGGACGCCGCTTATGCCGCGCTTTATCTCGACCGGCTGGAAGAGATCGCCGCGCTCGACGCGGAGGATGGCGCGCTGACCGCAGCGGCGGCGCGCCACCTCGCGCTGTGGATGGCCTATGAGGATACGATCCGCGTCGCCGACCTGAAGGTGCGCGCCACGCGCAGCGCGCGCGTCGCGCGCGAGATTCGGCTCGCGCCGGGGCAATTGCTGACCGTCACCGAATATATGCACCCGCGCTTGCAGGAGGTGTGCGAGACGATGCCGCGCCGGATCGGCGCCTTCGTGCTCGCCAGCCCGCGGCTGACGCGGTGGCTGGCGCCGCTGTTCCGACGTGGGCGGCATGTGCGGACCACCGGCCTGCGCTGGTTCATCGCGCTGCGGCTGCTGGCGGCGCTGCGCCAGTTGCGCGCCGGCACGCTGCGCTATGCCGAGGAACAGGCGCGGATCGCCGACTGGCTGGCGCTGGCGCGCGAGGCGGCGCGGACGGATCGCGCGGCGGCGGTGGAGATCCTCGCCTGCCAGTCGCTCATCAAGGGTTATTCCGACACGTTCGAGCGCGGTCTGGCGCATTTCGCGATCGTGATCGCCGCCGCGCGGGATGCGCTCCGGCATCCCGACGCGGCGTCGCGGATCGCCGCGCTGCGCGAGGCGGCGCTGGCGGACGAGAACGGCACCGCGCTCGCCTGCGCGGTGGCGGCGGCATGACCGGCGCTCCGCCGCAGCGCGCGTACAGTCGCCGCGCTGGCTGCATATCGGCCCGCGCCCGACCCTTTCTACGCTGTCGCATCATCCACTTTTCGGGAGGCATGCAATGATCCGCACCATCGGTATCGTCGGCGCCGGCCTCGCCGGCCTGGTCACCGCCAAGACGCTGCGCCAGTTCGGCTTCGACGTGGTCGTGCTGGAAAAGGAGGGCGATGTCGGCGGCGTCTGGTCCGCCGCACGCCGCTACCCCGGCCTGACGACGCAGAATCCGCGCGAAACCTATGCCTTCGCCGATTTCCCGATGCCCGCCTCCTATCCGGAATGGCCGACGGGCGCGCAGGTGCAGGCCTATCTGGAATCCTATGTCGATCATTTCGGCATCCGCGACGCGATCCGGCTGGATACGGAGGTGACGTCCGCCACCCCCGATGCGACCGGCTGGACGATCGCGACGCGCGACACGGCGACGGGCGAGCAGGCGAGCGTTCGTGTCGACTATCTGATCGTGTGCAACGGCATCTTCTCGATCCCCGCGGTTCCGGCCTTCAGCGGCAGCGAGGCGTTTCGCACCGGCGGCGGCCATATCCTCCACACCAGCCAGTTTACCGATATCGAGCTGGTCCGCGGGCGCCACGCGCTGGTGATCGGCTATGGAAAATCCTCCTGCGATGCGGCGGTGGCGATCGCGCAGGTCGCCGCTTCCACCCGCGTCGTTGCGCGCCACCTGATCTGGAAGATCCCGAAGAAGCTGGCGAAGGTGCTCAATTTCAAGCACCTGTTCCTGACACGGATGGGGGAGGGGCTGTTCCCCTATATCCGCATCAAGGGGTTCGAGAAGTTCCTGCACGGCCCCGGGCGCCCGGTGCGCAACGCGATGATGGGATCGGTGCAATCGGTCATCAGCCGCCAGCTGGGGCTGAAGTCGGTCGGGCTGGAGCCGGAGGGCAAGCTGGAGACGATCGCGCGCTCCACCGTCAGCCTCGTCACCGACGGCTTCTACGAAGGCGTGGCGGACGGGTCGATCCGCTTTGACAAGGGGGAGATCGCGTCGTTGCGCCCCGGTCAGGCGACGTTGAGCGACGGCAGCGTCGTGCCCGCCGACGTGATCGTCTGCGGCACCGGCTGGCACCAGCGCTGCGACTTCCTGCCCGCCGACGTGCTGGCGCGGGTGACGGATGCGCGCGGCAATTTCCGCCTGTATCGCTCGATGATGCCGGTCGGGCAGCCGCGACTGGCGTTCAACGGCTACAATTCCTCCTTCTTCAGCCAGCTGAACGCTGAGGTCGGTGCGCTGTGGCTGGCGGACCTGCTGCGCGGTGGCTTCGCCTTGCCGGATGCGGCGGCGCAGAACGCCTATATCGACGAGCGCCTCGCCTGGATGGAGGCGCGCACCGACGGCAAGCATTCGAAGGGGACCAACATCATCCCCTTCTCGATCCACCATATCGACGAACTGCTGGACGAGATCGACCTGCAACTGCCGCTGGCGACGCGGCTGAAGCACTGGCTCGTCGCGATTGATGCCGCCGATTACGCCGGGCTGCTGCCGCGCCTGATGCGGCGCCACGGCATCCTGCCCGCGCCGCCCGCCGCGGTCGGCGACCGCCTTCCCAACCACGCCTGACAGGAGAGACACGATGGCTGAGCTCGATGGCAAGGTCGCGATTGTGACCGGCGGTGCCGCCTCGATCGGGGCCGCGATCACACGGCAGCTGCATGCCGATGGCGCCAGGGTGGTGATCGCCGCGCGCAGCCCGGAGAAGGGCGCCGCGATCGCCGCCGAACTGGGCGAGGGCGCGCTGTTCGTGGCGACCGACATCACCGACGATGCCGCGCTCGCGGCGTTGGTGGCGCGGGCGACGGATGCGTTCGGACGGCTCGATGTGGTCGTCAACAACGCCTGCTCCTATGGTGACGGCGGTCCTGCCACGCCGCGGTCGACCTGGCTGGAGACGCTGAACGTCAATGCCGTGTCGGCGGCGATCCTGGGAGAGATCGCGCGCCCGCATCTGACCGCGACGCGCGGCAACATCGTCAATATCGGTTCGATCAGCGGCCGCTTCGCGCATGTCGGCCGCTGGGCCTATCCCGTGTCGAAGGCGACGCTGGCGCATCTGACCCGGGCGCAGGCGCTGGATTACGCCGCCGACGGCATCCGCGTGAACATGGTGACGCTGGGGCATATCTGGTCCGATCCGTTCGACGGGCTGACGGCGGGAGACCGCGCCCATGCCGACCGCGTGTCGAAGGACCTGAACCTGATCGGTCGCGTCGCGGATGCGGCGGAGGTCGCGCGCGTGGTGGCGTTCGTCGCGTCCGATGGCGCCAGCTACATGACCGGCAGCGAGACCGCGGTCGATGGCGGCTATGGCATGCTGGGGCCGGAACGGCGCGTGCCGCTGATGCCGCTGCTCGCCGGACAGGGCTGATCGCGGTGGCGGAGCAGGCGGACGCCGACGTCGTCATCATCGGCAGCGGGATCAATGCGCTGGTCTGCGGCGCGCTCCTGTCGCTGCGCGCGCGCAAGGTGCTGCTGCTGGAGCGCGCGGCGACGGCGGGCGGATGTATCCGTACCGAGGAACTGACGCTCCCCGGTTTCCGCCACGATACGCTGTCGACGCTGTATCCGCTGTTCGTCACCGCGCCGCATTATGCGCAGCTCGGCCCGAAGCTGGCGCGTCACGGGCTGGTGTTCCGCAATTGTGCCACGCCCACCGCGGTGCTGCGGCCGGACGGCACCAGCCTGATCTTCCGCACCGATCGCGCTGCCAATATCGCCGCGCTGGAGGCCGCTGCGCCGGGTGATGGCGCGGCCTATAACCGCGCGATGCGCGACGTCGAGCAACTGGCGCCGCTGGTGTTCGGGTTGCTCGGCGGGCGGCTGTGGTCGTGGGCGACGGTGAAGCTGCTGCTCGGCGAGCTGCGGCGGCGCGGCGCGAAGGGGCTGGCGCGCGCGGTCGGCGGCCTCCTGCGCTCGTCGCGCGACTGGCTGGCGGCGGAGTTCGCGTCGCCGCTCTCGCGCGCGCTGTTCGCGCCTTGGGTACTGCACGTCGGACTTGCGCCAGAAAGCCCGGCATCGGCGCTGATGAACCGGCTCGTCCTCTTCTCGCTGGAGGCGGTCGGCAGCCCGATGGTGGAGGGGGGCAGCGCGCGGATCGTCGAAGCATTCACCGCGCTGATCGCGGAGAAGGGCGGCGCGGTCCGTACCGGCGCCGACGTCGAGCGGATCATGGTGGAGGAAGGCCGTGCCACGGGCGTGGTGCTGGCCGGCGGCGAGACGATCCGCGCGCGCCGCGCGGTGGTCGCGTCGGTGACGCCGACGCAGCTCTACGACCGGCTGCTGGCCGATGCCGCGGTGCCGCCGCAGGCGCGCGCCGACGCTGCCGCCTATCGTTACGGCCGGGGCGAGATGCAGATCCACCTGGCGCTGTCGGAGCCGCCGCAATGGCCCGATCCCGCGCTGCGCGAGGTGGCGATGCTGCATCTGGCATCCGGGCTGGAGAGCGTGTCGCGCGCCGTCAACGAGGCGGAGCGCGGCCTGCTGCCGGCGGAGGCCAGCATCGTCGTCGCGCAGCCGGTCGCGGTCGATCCGACGCGCGCGCCGCCGGGCCGCTGGATCTTCTGGATCCAGTTGCAGGAGCTGCCGCGCGACGGATGCCTCGCCGGTGATGCCTTGGGCGAGATCTCCGTGTCCGAAGATGGCCGCTGGACCGACGCGGTGCGCGAGGCCTATGCCGATCGCATCGTCGATCGCCTGTGCGCGCTAATCCCCAACCTGCGGCCCAGCATCCTCGCGCGCCATGCGATCAGCCCGGCCGACCTGATGCGGTTGAACATCAACCTGGTCGACGGCGACCCCTATGGCGGCGATTGCGGGCTGGATCAGTTCCTGTTGTGGCGTCCCGCCGCCAGCCCGGCCAACCACACCACGCCGATCCGCGACCTGCACCAGATCGGCGCGTCGACCCATCCGGGGCCGGGCCTCGGCGGGACGTCCGGCTTTCTGGTGGCCAGCGAACTGGCGTAACAACGCGAATCCATGATCCCGGCCGGATCGGCGAACGGCAGCGCCGCCCGGACCGGCAGGAGCATCGCCGTCACGGTCATGGGCGGTGCGGGCGCACGCCAGCGGGAATGCCCGTCAGTCCGTGGTGCCGGGGCGTACCACCTGCTCGACCGCGATCCCGGCGAGATTGCGATAATAGAGCGCCATCATGCGCGCGAATTCGATGCTGATCTCCGCCTCCATCCCGGGCTCGTCCCAGGCGAGGTCGTTGGCCGCGGAGCCCAGCGCGGTGCTGAGCAGCGTGGCGACACGCAGCCGGCGCTCGTCGATCGCGGGATGTTCCGCGTGCAGCCGCGCGAAGACCTCGTCCGCCACCGACCGGGTCGATTGGATGCGCACCTCCTGAAGGACGGGCACCGCCCGCATGACGCGCAGGATCCATTCCCCGCCCGGCACGCGCCGCGCCACGCGGCGTACCTTCGTCAGCAATTCCGCGCGTCGTTCCACCAAACGGTCGAGCGGCTGGTCCAGCGCCACCTGCCGGGTGGCGAGCGCGCGGAAGACGATCCGGTCCTCCGCCTTCATCAGCCGCTCGCCCAGTTCGCGCAGGATCGCATATTTGTTGGGAAAGTATCGATACAGCGCCGGCGGGGTCAGCCGTGCGCGCTCGCAGATCATGTTGGTCGACAGCCGTTCGATCCCGACTTCGCCCAGGAGTTCGCCCGCGGCCTTCAGGATGATCTCGAACGTTACCTTGGACCGATCCTGCGATGGCGCCAGCTTGGTGTCGAGCGACACATCCTGTTCCGTGCCGGTCTTCGACGTCCTGCTTCGCGCCATGCATTCTTCCCCGTGGCGATCGGCTCGCCGCTCGCTCCTATCCCCCAGCGAAGGGCTAGGGCAATGGTCCGATCTGGCGGGACAATGCGCGGGTCGCCGCAAAGTCGGACAGCGCGCCCAATGTGCCGACCCCCATCGCCACCTGCGCCGCGGTGGCGGTCGCGAAGCGCAGGCAATCCTCCTCGTCGAGGCCGTTCAGGCGCGCCGCGTGGAAGCCGGCGCAGAACGAATCGCCACAGGTGGTGGTGTCCACCGGATCGATCGGCAGCGCGGCCATCCTGACCTCGCGTCCCGGCGCCAGCAGGATCGATCCCTGAGCCCCAAGCTTGAACACGCAGCCGCCGGCCCCCATCGCCATGAAGCGCGCCGCGGCGGCATGGAGATCGTCGTCGCCGTGCAGCCGGACCACCTCGGCGAGGCTGGGCATGAACAGGTCGACGAAGGGGAGGATGCGGGCGAGATCCTCCATCGTCCCTTCGCGCGGGGCGGTGAGGTCGCAGGTCACGAACGCCCCGGCGGCGCGGGCGCGGCGGAGGAAGGCCGGCCCCTGCCGCGCCACGCCGGGGAGGTGGACCGCGCCCCAGTGCACCGCCTGGATCGACGGCAGCATCGCATCCAGCGCGTCGGGCAGCGCGGCGAACATGCTGGCCCCGACCATGTGATAGGTCGATCGCTGGCCGACGCTGCGCACCGGCAGGATCGTGGACGAGGTCGGGCGGGCCGCGTCAATGGCCAGGAAGCGGGTATCGACCCCCGCCGCGGCAAGCCCGTGGCGGACCGCCACGCCCTGCAGGTCGTCGCCCACCGCGGAGGCGATGGCGACCCGCAGGCCCAGCGCCGCCGCGACCATCGCGACGCCGCCCGCCGTGCCGGCCGGCGATAGCCGGATCGTGTCGACGAGCACGCCGGCATCGACCGGAGGCAGCGTGTCGACCGGATGCATCGCGATGTCGATCGTCGTCAGCCCGATGGCGAGGAGGTCCATGGTGAAGGTCATGTTCCCGGCTCCCGATCCGTGCTCAGGCCAATGCCTCACGCGCATACTTCGACCGTGCCGCGGCCATGGCGGTGAGCACCGGGGAAGGCGTCAGCGTATCGCGCCGGGCCTTCACCGCCGCGAACGCCTCGTCCCCCGCGGCCACCGCCATGTCGATGTCGGCGTCGGTCATGCAGGCGGCCAGGAACATATTGTGCCACGGATGGACATAGATCCCGCGCACCAGCATCTCCTCCGCCCAGGCAAAGCCGACACGGAGGTCCGGGTCGTCGTCGAACAGCATGATCGGCATCTGTGACGGCCCGGTCTGGCGGAAACCGAAGCCGTGGCGCATCGCCGCCGCCGAGAGCCCTTCGCGCAGCCGGTCGCCGAGGCGGATGGTGTGTTCCAGATAGTCGGTCTCGCGGATGATGCGCAGCGTCTCGATCGCCGCCGCCATCGGGACCGCGGCGAACCAGAACGAGCCGGTGACGTAGAGCGAGCCTGCTCCGACACGGCAGCGGTCCGACCCGAGCAGGAACGACAATGGCTGGCCGTTGGCCATCGCCTTGCCCCAGCAACTGAGGTCCGGCTGTACCCCCACCAGCGACCAGCTGCAGTCGCGGGCGAGGCGGAAGCCGGCGCGCACCTCGTCGACGACCAGCATCGCCCCGGTTTCGTCGCACAATGCGCGGGCGCGGTGGGCATAAGCGGGGTCGGGCAGCGCCTGATCGACGAACGAATCGTGCTTGAACGGCGAGGCGAACACCGCGGCCAGGTCGTCGCCCGCCGCGCGGACCGCGGCCTCCAGGCTGTCGGCATCGTTGTAATCATAGTAGCGCAGCAGCGCGCGGTCCTCGGGCACGACGCCGGCGGGATGCGGCGTGCACCAGGCGGCGGCGCCGTGATACGCACCCTTGGCGAGGAGGACGATGCGCTTGCCCGTCTGCGCACGCGCCGCCATCATCGCCATGCTGGTCGTGTCGGTGCCGTTCTTGCAGAACATCGCCCAGTCGGCGTGCGTCACCATCCCCACCAGCGTTTCGGCAAGATCGACCATGACGGGCGAGGGGCCGGTCATCGTGTCGCCCAGCGACGCCTGGCGCGCCGCGGCCGCATCGACGCGCGCGTCGCGATAGCCGAGCAGATTGGGGCCATAGGCGCACATGAAGTCGAGATAACGCTGGCCGTCCGCGTCCCAGATGTACGCGCCTTCCGCCCGTTCGAAGAATTGCGGGAAGCCGGCCGGGAGCGGACGGACCGATTCATGCCCGTACATGCCATTGGGAATGACTTTCAGCGCCCGCGCCTTCAGCTCGCGATCCCGATCACGCTTCATGACATGCCTCCCGTTAAACAATAGTTATCACTATCCACATGATCAGAAAACCTGTGCCTCGACCATATATAGGCTAAGGTAGTTATAGATACTGTCAATGTCTTATGGGATCGTGATGCGCGGTCGGGGCGACGATGCCTCCCTCCCCATTGTTGCTGCGATCAGCGCCCGTAGCCGGTCGGTCCAGCCCGCTCCTTGAACGCGGCGATGTCCTCGCTCGACAGGTGGCGGGGCTCGCCCATCCGGTGTGCAAGCAGATATTGCCGGCACAGGATTTCGAGCCGGTGCGCCAGCGAGATCGCGATGTCCAGCGTGGGGCCGCAGGCGGTCATGCCGTGGTTCGCCATCAGGCAGGCGTAATGCGTTTCCAGCGCATCGGCGACGTCCTTCGCCAGCGTGTCGCTGCCGAAGGTCGAATACGGCACGCAGGGCACGTTATCTCCGCCGAACACGCCGACGAGATAGTGGAACGGCGGCAGGTCGCGACAATGACAGGCGACCGCGACGCAATTGTCCGAATGGGTGTGGACGACGGCGCTGGTGCGCGGATTGCTGCGATAGACCTGTGCATGCAACTGCCATTCGCTCGACGGTTTCAGTCCGTTTTCCCAACGCCCATCGCGATCGACGAGCACGAGGCGGTCCTCGGAGATATTATCCCGGTCCGCGCCCGCGGGGGAGATGAGCATGCCGTCGCCGAGCCGCATGCTGAGGTTGCCCGACGACAATTCGGTCAATCCCAGGTCCACGACGCGCCGATAGGCGTCGGCCAGCGCGACGCGAGCCTCCTTCTCGCTCTGCCCGCTCATCGTTCGCCTCCCATAAAGCCCAGGATGTGATCGCGTCGTACTTGGCCATTACAGTGCCGAAGAAAGTAGCGTAAGCTATCTTGATTGAAAAGGGTCGATCGATATGTCGCGTCGATATTCCTCGCACCGGAGCGCTTGCCACAAGAATTGTGATGGCTATCGTTCAAATGGCGCTGGACGCACAGGAGGGCGAATGCGGATGGAGCTGGTCGAGATCGAAAGCCTGCCGGCGCTGGCCCCTTGCGGCGTCGCTGGCGGACGCAACGGCACCCGCCCGTTCGCGGTCGATCCGGCGGGTACGTTCCTGAACGACGAGCTGGCGCGATCGTCAGGGGTGGCGGCATGACCGACGAGGAGCTTCACCGCCACCTCGTCGGGCGGCAGGGATCGCGCCGCGAGCTCAACACGCCGGTGCTGGTGATCGATCGCGACGCGCTCGACCGCAACATCGCGCGGATGGCCGCCTTCGCGATGGCGCAGGGACTGGCGCTGCGCCCCCATGCGAAGACCCACAAGTCCGCCGATGTGGCGCGCCGCCAGATCGCCGCCGGAGCGGTGGGGCAATGTTGTGCGAAGATCGGCGAGGCCGAGGCACTGGCGGCGGAGGGGATCGGCGGGTTGCTGCTGACCTCGCCTGTCGTGTCGGTGCCCGCGATCGAACGGCTGGCGGCGCTGAACGCGCGCAGCGAGGGGCTGATCTGCACCCTCGACCATCCCGACAATGCCCGCGCGATCGCGGCGGCGATCGCGGCACGGGCGGGCGCGCCGCTGACGGTGCTGATCGACGTCGATCCCGGCATCCACCGTACCGGGGTCGCCTCGCCCGACACGGCGGTGGCGCTGTTCGAGGTCATCCGCGACCTCCCCGCGCTCAGCTATGGTGGCGTGCAATTCTATTGCGGCATGCAGCAGCATATCACCGACTATGCGGATCGCGCGGCGGCCATGGCGGATCGCGCGGCGTACCTGCGCACCGTGCTCGCGGCGCTGACCGACGCCGGCGGCGCCCCGCGGATCGTGTCGGGCGGGGGGACGGGTACGCATCGGATCGACGCCACGCTGGGCCTGTTCACCGAGCTTCAGGCGGGCTCCTACGTCTTCATGGACGACCAGTATCGCGCCTGCGCGCTGACCGAGGAGGGCGACATGCCATATGAGACTGCATTGATGATCGATGCCCGCGTCGTCAGCGTCAACGCGCCCGGCATGGCGACGGTCGATGCGGGGCTGAAGGCGATGGCGACCGACGCCGGTCCGCCCCGGATACTCGCCGGTGGCGGAGAGGGCGCACGCTTCGTCTTCATGGGCGACGAGCAGGGCGCGCTGATCGGCGGTGGGCCGATGCGGCTGGCGGATGCGGTCACGCTCGCAGCGCCGCATTGCGATCCGACGGTCAACCTCTACGACCATTACCATCTGGTTTCGGGCAACGACCTCGTCGACATCTGGCCCGTCACCGCGCGCGGGCGGTCGCGGTGACCGCCTTCTACACCGATCGCCTCAGCGCGCGTCCCGGCGAGACGATCGCGCTCCATGCGTCGACGGCCAGCGGACCATGCCGGCTGGAGATCGCGCGCATTGGCGCGACGCGCGAGGTGGTGGCGACGATCGCGGACATCGCGGTCGGCGACCACCCGACGCCGATACGCGCGGACCGCGACGGCTGCGGCTGGCCGGTGGCGGCACAGGTGCGGATCGGGGACGGCTGGCGAAGCGGCTATTACGACCTGCGCCTCACCGACGCGAACGGCGACGCATGGCACCATTTCGTCTGCGTGCGCCCGGCCTCGAGCGCGCCAACCGCGCGCGCGCTGCTGGTGCTCTCCACCAACACCTATCACGCGTATAATTACTGGGGCGGTGCGTCGGCCTATTGCGATGTCGCCGCGCTGATGAGTGGGGCGAAGCCGCTGGCGGAGGCAATGGCGGGGGCGATCGGGCGGCTGTCCACCCGGCGCCCGTTCGCGCAACCGCTGGTCGCCGCGCCCGCCGACGTCCCGCGCCTCGTCAACCTGCGCAAGCGCGGGTTCGGGGAGAAGCCATGGGCCGGCGATTCCGCCTGGTTGCGCGCACACCACGCCACGCCCTACGATGGTTCCGCCGGCTTCCTGCACAAATGGGAGCATGTCTTCGTCGCCTGGGCCGAACGCGAGGGGATCGCGCTCGACTTCGCGATCGATGCGGACCTGGATCGCGACGCCGGCGCGCTCGATGGCTATGCGGCGGTGCTGCTGGTGGGGCACAGCGAATATTGGACCGCGGGTCAGCGCGGGGCGCTGGAGCGGTTCGTCGATTCAGGCGGCGGGCTGGCGATCCTGTCCGGCAACACGGCCTTCTGGAAGGTGCGCTACGACGACGACGGCGCGACCTTCGTCTGCCACAAATGGCGCGGGTTCGAGGACGATCCAGCCGCCCGCGACGATCCGTCGCTCGCCACCCACCTGTGGTCGCACCGGGCGTTCGGGCGGCCGGAGGCGGCCATCACGGGACTGAGCTTCCTCTATGGCGGCTATCATCGCCTCGGGCTGTGCGCGGCGCGGGGGCAGGGCGGCTACACCATCTATCGCGACCGGCATTGGGCGCTGGCGGGGACGGACCTGTTCTATGGCGACGTGATCGGCGACGAGGTGCCGCTGCTGGGATATGAGAACGACGGCTGCCGGTTTGGGTTCGGCGCCGACGGCCTGCCGGTGCCGCTGCCCGGGCTGGGCGTGCCCGAGACGCTGGAGATCATCGCCATCGCCCCATGCGTCTTCGGCGAGGACCCCGACAGTCCCTATCGCGCGATCATCCCGCCCGAGAATCTGGACATCATCGCCCGCGACGCCTTCGGCGATCCCGCGCTCGCGACCAGTCCCGCGCTGGTGCGCGGTCACGCGGTGATGGCCACGTTCCGGCGCGGCCGCGGCGAGGTCTTCAACGCCGGCACGACGGAATGGGCGCATGCGCTGAAGGCGGGCGATCCCTTCGTCACCCGTATCACGCGCAACGTCCTGCAGCGGTTCGGCGCGATGGATCGCGCCGAAACCTGAATGCATGGCGTCCGATGGACGGACGGTCCAACGCACAACGGCCCCGCGATCGCTCGCGAGGCCGTTGGAGAAACTGGTGGACGCACTTGGGCTCGAACCAAGGACCCGCTGATTAAGAGTCAGCTGCTCTACCAACTGAGCTATGCGTCCATTTTTTCCGGGAGCGGATGGTCCGTCAGGAGCCGTCCGCGTCGGGAAGCGCGCCTCTAGCAACGCTCTTCGCGCCCGGCAACACCTAAATCGCGTTTTTTCGCATCACCAGCGCGGACGCTTGCCCGTGGAGCGGTCGATGCCCATCAGGATGCCGAGCGAGATCAGCACCGTCATCTGTGCCGAGCCGCCGAAGCTGACCAGCGGCAGCGGGATGCCGACGACAGGGGCCAGCCCCATCACCATCATCAGGTTGATCGCCATGTAGAAGAAGATCGTCGTCGCCAGCCCCGCCGCGGCGAGCTTGGCGAAGCGATCCTCCGCGCGGACGCCGACGTTCACGCCCCAGCGGATCACCAGCAGGAAGGCGATGATCAGGAACGCGCCCCCCATCAGCCCCCATTCCTCCGCCATCGTCGCGAAGACGAAATCGGTATGTCCTTCAGGAAGATAGTCCAGATGGCTCTGGGTGCCGTTGAGGAAACCCTTTCCGAACAGCCCGCCCGATCCGATCGCGATCTTCGACTGGCTGATGTGATAGCCGGTGCCGAGCGGGTCGCTTTCCGGGTCCATGAAGATCAGCACGCGATGGCGTTGGTAATCGTGGAGGACGTAATTGACCGCCAGCGGGATGGCGAGCGCGGCGCCGACCGCGCCGCCGATGAAGAGGCGCAACGGGATGCCGGCGAGAAACATCACCGTCGCGCCGCCCGCGCAGATCATCAACCCGGTGCCGAGATCGGGCTGAAGCATCACGAACGCCGCGGGCAGGCCGATCAGCACGCACGCCGGCCAGATCGCCTGGAACCGCCGCGTCTCGGCCGCCGGGAGCATCTCGTAGAAGCGCGCCATCGCGAGCACGATCGCCAGCTTCATCATCTCGGACGGCTGGATGCGGATCGGGCCGAACCCCAACCAGCGCTGGCTGCCGCCGCGCACCGCGCCCAGCATCTCGACCAGCACCAGAAGAACGAGGAACAAGCCGTAGATCCAGAAGGCATATTTCTTCCAGAACTCGGTCGGTACGCGCGACAGCACGACCGAACCGACCAGGAACACGCCGAAGCGGATGCCCTGCGGCAGCACCCAGGGGCGCACGCTGCCGCCTGCGGCGGAATAGAGCACGACCAGCCCGAAGCTGCCGATCGCGAGCACCAGCAGCAGCACGCGCCACGGCAGCCGTGCGAGCGTGGCGGGAACGACGATGCCGTTCATCGGCGGTCCTGCGGGCCGGCTTCGCGATCCAGCGGCGCGGCGCGGCGTTCCGCCTCGGTCTCAGGCTCCGGGGAGCCGGTGCGCGCGGGGCCGGCACCGTTGGCGATGTCGCTCGCGATCGCCTCAGTCGAGGCGTTGGAGGCGTCGGTCGCGGCCTCGACCGCGCGAGCGTCGGTGGCGGGCTTGTCCTCCGCCTCCTCGCCAACCGCCGGCGGGGCGGCGTTGGCGGCGCGGAACGCGGCCTCCTGCGCGGTCATGCGGGTGCGGATGTCGCCGCCCCAGGTCGGCTCCACCTCGGCCAGGTTCTTCAGCGCGCGCTCCCGGTCGAACAGATAGGTCATGATGTCGCGCCCGATCATCGGCGTGTCGAGGTTGCGCACGGTATGGCCGTTATGCTCCAGCACGATCGCCGCGGCATAGCGCGGATTGTCATAGGGCGCGAAGCACACGAACAGCGCGTGGTCGCGCAGCTTGAACGGCAATTGTCCGTTGGACAGCACCCCCGCGCGCCGTTCCGCCATGGTGATGCGGCGCACCTGCGCGGTGCCCGTCTTGGCGGCCAGGCCGATGCCGGGGATCTGCATCCGCGCCGCGCCGCCGGTGCCGCCGCCGTTGACGACGCCGTTCATCGCCTCGCGGATGATGCGGAAATGCTCCGGGTCGATCGCCAGCGGCTGCGCCTGCGGCTTGTAGAGGTCGCGGAGGATGGTCGGCTTCAGGTCGCGGCCCGATGCGATCCGCGACGCCATCACCGCCAGCTGGAGCGGGTTGGCGAGCACATAGCCCTGCCCGATCGAGGCGTTGAGCGAATCGGCGACGGTCCAGTCGGTGTGATACTTGCGCCGCTTCCACGCGCTGTCGGGGACGGTGCCATAGCGCTGGGTGGCGAAGGGCAATTCGAACTTCTGCCCCAGCCCCAGCGCGCGCGCGACCGGCGCGATCCGGTCGTAGCCGGCGCGGCGCACCATCTCGTAAAAATAGATATCGCAGCTCTGCTCGATCGCCTGCTTCAGGTTGAGCGGTCCGTGCCCGCGCCGCTTGTGGCAGTGGAACACGCCGGTGCCGACGCGCATCGCGCCCGAGCAGAACACGCGCTCCTCCGGCGAGACGCCCGCGGCGAGCAGCGCGAGGCCGTTCATCGGCTTCACCGTCGAACCAGGGGGATACAGCCCCTGCGTGACCTTGTTCATCAGCGGAACATGGTCGTCCGCGCTCAGCATCTTCCATTCGAGGTGGCTGATCCCCTCGGAGAAGCTGTTGGGGTCGTAGGCGGGCATGCTGACCATCGCCAGCATCTCGCCCGTCAGGCAGTCGAAGACGACTGCGGAGCCGGAGTTGGTGCCCAGCCGGCGCGCGGCATATTCCTGCAACCCCGCATCGATCGTCAAATGAAGCGTGCGCCCCGGCTTGTCGGGGCGGGTGGCGAGTTCCTTCACCAGCTTGCCGCGTGCGGTCACCTCGACGCGCTTGGCGCCCGCGGTGCCGCGCAGCAGCGGCTCCATCGTCTTTTCCAGCCCGTCCTTGCCGAGCTTGAACCCGGGGGTGACGTAGAGCGGATCGCGCGTTTTCTTATATTGTTCCGCGGTCGCCGCGCCGACATAGCCGGTCAGATGCGCCACCGCCGCGCCTGCCGGGTAAAGCCGGGCGAAGCCGCGCGTCGGGGCGACGCCGGGCAATTCGGGCTGGCGCACCTGCACCGCGGCGAACCGGTCCCAGTCGATATTCTCCGCGATCTCGACCGGCTGGAAGCCGACCGCCTTCTCCAGATCCGCGTTGATCCGCGCCATGTCCTCGTCGGTCAGCGACAACAACTGGCGCAGATGGGCGAGGACGCGATCCTTGTCCTCCAGCCGGTCGGGAATGACGTCGACGCGGAAATCGGTGCGATTGCTCGCGATCGGCTGGCCGTGGCGGTCGACGATCCAGCCGCGGCGCGGCGGGATCATCGTCATGTTCACGCGATTGCTTTCGGACAGCAGGCTGTAGCGCTCGTTCTGCGCGATCGCGAGCCAGCCCATGCGCCCGATCAGCAGCCCGCCGACACCGGCCTGCGCCGCGCCGAGCAGCCAGGCGCGGCGCGAGAAGCTGTACGCCTGCGTCGCCTGCGTCATCACCTTGGGCGCGCGCGCCATCAGAGCGCCCGCTTCAGGTCGATCCACGCCACCATGCGCGCGGTAGCGGGGAAGATGAGGATGGCGATCACGATCTGGAGCAATAGCACGCTATCGACATGCGCGCCGAGCGGCGTCGCCACCAGCCGCCCGCCCGCCAGGCACAAGGCGATGGCGACGGCGGCGATCGCCCAGCTCTGCACGAAGTCGCGCACGCCCGACCGCGCATCCATCGCCTCGACCAGGAAATAGGCGAGCGTCCACAGCAGCATCGCGCTGCCGACCGGCTGGCCGGAGACGAGATCGTCGAACAATCCCAATAGCGCGGGCGCCCAGACGCGCAGCGACAGCGGCGCCAGCAGCCGCCACGATAGCATCATCAACAGGCCGAACGGCGGCAGCAGCGGCAGCGTGCCGCCCCATGGCAGGATCGTCACCAGCGACCCGGCCATAACGCTGGTCCATGGCAGCAGCCGCGCGCTGCCGGGCGGCAGCGGCTCGTGGAAGGGGCGGCGCGGGGGCGGGGTCACGAATCGGTGGCGCGGGGCGAGGGGGAGGGTGAGGGGACGGGTGCCGGGGCGGGAGGCGCCGGCGGCATGAACGCGCGATGCACGATCGCGACATCCAGCACGTCCGGCCGCGCGAAGGGGCGTGCGGGCGCATTCTCCGTCCCCGCCTGGAGCACGCGCGCCACCGGCACGCCGGGGACGAAGATGCCGCCGGTACCCGACGTGACGAACAGGTCGCCGGGGCGGAACTTGCCGTCGGCGGTGTCGATCGTGCGGATGTCGATCAGCCCGTCGCCACGCCCCGCCGCCAGCGCCGGGCGCCCGTCGCGCACGCGCGTGACCGGCACGACGCTCTCCGGATCGGTGACGAGCAGGACGCGCGCGGTATTGGGGCCGGTGTAGAGGACGCGGCCGATCAGTCCCTCCGGTCCGCTGACCGGCTGCCCCTCGGCCACGCCCTGCCAGGCGCCGGCATTGAGCAGTCCGTAGCGCCGCGTGCTCGATGCGGTGGTGCTGACGATCCGCGCGGCGGTGACCACGTCGGGCAGGCGATCGCGCAGCCGCAGCAGCGCACGCAGCCGCGCATTCTCGATCTGCGCACGCCGCCCCGCGATCAGCGCGCCATGCGCCCGGTCCAGCCGCGCGCGTAGCCGCTCGTTCTCGTCATGGACATGGAAATAGGAGCCGATCGTTTCCGGCACGCCCGCCACCGCGCGGACGCCGGCGCCCAGCAGCGCGGACACCGGCGCGGTCACCTCCGCCACGCCGGCGCGCGCCATCGCGAAGGCGGCGGGGTTGAAGGTCGACAGCGCAAGCAGCGCCGCCCCCACCACCGCTCCGGCAATGCCGAGGATGTAGGTGAAGAACAGCCCATATTGCGCGCGCCGCGAAAAGCCGGGGCGCCGATCCCGCGACGGCGCCATTGCCGCCTTCTCCCGCCCTGGAGGTTATCCGTTCTGGAGCACCGCGCGGAACATCGGATCCTCCAGCGCGCGCCCGGTCCCGATCGCTACGCAGATCAGCGGCTCGTCCGCGACCGTCACCGGCAGCCCGGTTTCGTCGCGCAGCACCTCGTCCAGCCCTTGCAACAATGCGCCGCCGCCCGTCAGGACGATGCCCTGGTCGACGATATCGGCGGCCAGTTCCGGTGCGGTATTCTCCAGCGCGATGCGCACGCCGTCGACGATCGTCGCCACCGGCTCGCTGACCGCCTCGGCGATCTGCGCCTGGTTGATCTGGATTTCCTTGGGCACGCCGTTGACGAGGTCGCGGCCCTTGATGTGGACGGTCTTGCCGATGCCGTCGACCGGCGGCTTGGCACAGCCCAGCTCCTGCTTGATCCGCTCCGCGGTCGCCTCGCCGATCAGCAGATTGTGGTTGCGGCGGACGTAGCTGACGATCGCCTCGTCCATCTTGTCGCCGCCGACGCGGACCGAGGTGGTATAGGCGAGGCCGCGCAGCGACAGCACCGCGACCTCCGTCGTGCCGCCGCCGATATCCACCACCATGCTGCCGATCGGCTCGGTGACGGGCATGTCGGCGCCGATCGCGGCGGCCATCGGCTCCTCGATCAGATACACCGCGCTGGCGCCCGCATTCTGCGCCGCGTCGCGGATCGCGCGGCGCTCCACCTTGGTCGAGCCCGAGGGGACGCAGATCACGATCTCCGGCCAGCGCATGAAGCGCCTGCGCCCATGGACCTTCTCGATGAAATATTTGATCATCTGCTCGGCGACGTCGATGTCGGCGATGACGCCGTCGCGCAGCGGGCGGATCGCCTCGATCGTGCCCGGCGTCTTGCCCATCATCAGCTTCGCGTCGTCGCCGACCGCCTTGACGCGCTTCTGCCCGTTGATCGTCTCCACCGCGACCACCGACGGCTCGTTCAGCACGATGCCGCGGCCGCGCACATAGACGACGGTGTTGGCGGTGCCGAGGTCGATCGCCATGTCGTGCGAGGTCATCTTGAACAAGCGCGAGAATACCATTGGAAGTGCGGTCCGTTGCGTTGGTCGCCGGACGGTGCCCGGCGCGATGGTCACCTGTCGCGCAGCCCGCGGCTGTCATGGAAAACACGGCATCTGCGGGGTCGCGGGAGAGGGCCGATTGGGCTAGGGACTGCCCTGTGTCAATACGCCGTCTCCCGTCGCATCTGGTCAACCGTATCGCTGCCGGTGAAGTGGTGGAAAGACCGGCCAGCGCGTTGAAGGAGCTGGTCGAGAATGCGATCGACTCGGGCGCGACGCGCATCGCGGTCGCACTGGCGGCGGGCGGGGTCGAGCGGATCGAGGTGGCCGACGACGGCTGCGGCATGGCCCCGCCCGAGATCGCGCTGGCGCTGGAGCGGCACGCCACCTCCAAGCTGCCGCACGAGGATATCGACCGGGTCGAGACGCTGGGGTTCCGCGGCGAGGCGCTGCCCTCGATCGCATCGGTCGCGCGGTTGACGATCGAGAGCCGGCCGCGCGGTTCGGAAGGCTGGGCGCGCACGGTCGACAACGGCACGGTCGAACGCGACGGCCCCGCCGCGCTGCCGCCCGGCACGCGCGTGGTGGTGGAGGGGCTGTTCGCGCGCGTGCCGGCGCGGCGCAAGTTCCTGCGCTCCGCCCGCGCGGAATATGCCGCCTGCATGGACGTGGTGCGGCGCCTGGCGATGGCGCGTCCCGACATCGCCTTCTCGGTCGAGCATGACGCGCGCCGCGTGCTGTCGGTGTCCGCCGCCGAGGGGCGCCCGGCGCGCGTCGCGGCGCTGACCGATCGCGCGCTGGCGGAGAATTCGGTCGCGATCGACCTGGAGCGCGACGGGCATGTGCTGGGCGGGGTGGCGGGGCTGCCGACCTTCCATCGCGGGGTCGCGGATCACCAATATCTGTTCGTCAACGGGCGGCCGGTGAAGGACCGGCTGCTGATCGGCGCGATCCGCGGCGCCTATGCCGAGATGATGCCGCGCGATCGCCATGCGGTGGTGGCGCTGTTCCTCGACGTGCCGGCAGGGGAGGTGGACGTGAACGTCCACCCGGCGAAGACCGAGGTGCGGTTCCGCGATCCGGCGCTGGTGCGCGGGATGATCGTGTCGGGGCTGCGACGGGCGCTGGATGCGGCGGGGCACCGCGTGGCGCATTCGGCACCGGCGGACGTGATGGCGCTGTGGCAACCCGAACCTAGCCCCTCCCCTTCAGGGGAGGGGTTGGGGTGGGGCAGTTATAGGCCAGATACGCTGCCTCCGGCGGACGGCCCCACCCCAACCCCTCCCCCGGAGTGGGAGGGGCTTAGACTGAACGATCGCCGCCCCACCTTTTTCGCGCCGCCGCCGCAGGCGCGCGCGGAGCCGGCGTGGTCGCCGCCGCCCGCCACCACCGACTTCCCGCTGGGCGTCGCGCGCGGGCAGGTGGCCAAGACCTATATCGTCGCCGAGGCGGAGGACGGGCTGGTGCTGGTCGACCAGCATGCTGCGCACGAGCGGCTCGTGCTGGAACGGATGCGCGCCGCGCTCACCGGCGGACGGGTCGCGGCACAGGCGCTGTTGCTGCCCGAGGTGGTCGAGCTGGACGAACCCGCCTGCGACCGGCTGGAGGCGCGTGCCGCCGAACTGGCCGACTTCGGGCTGGAGCTGGAGCGGTTCGGCGCCCGCGCGATGCTGGTGCGCGCCACGCCCGCATTGCTGGGGCAGGGCGATCCCAGGGGGCTGGTCACCGATCTGGCCGACGAACTCGCCGCTTTTGACGAGGCATTGAGCCTGCGCGAGCGGCTGGACGCGGTCGCGGGCACTATGGCGTGCCATGGCTCGGTTCGCGCCGGGCGCGTGCTGTCGGTGGCGGAGATGAACGCGCTGCTGCGCGAGATGGAGGCGACGTCGCATTCGGGCCAGTGCAACCACGGCCGCCCCACCTGGGTGAAGCTGGCGCACGGCGATATCGAGAAATTGTTCGGGCGGCGGTGATCGCATGATCCGCTACCGTCCGCGATCGTGGCTGTTCGCCGCCTGCCTGTCGCTGCTGGCCGGCTATATCGATGCGATTGGCTTCCTGCGACTGGGGGGATTGTTCGTCTCGTTCATGAGCGGCAATTCGACACGGCTGGCGGTGGCGCTGGCGGTCGATCGTCCGCTCGCCGTACTGGCGGGGGCGCTGATCGCGGCGTTCGTCGCGGGCGTGATCCTGGGCACCTGTATCGGCCATGCCGCGGGGCGGCATCGTGCACCCGCCGTCCTGCTGACGGTCGCGCTGCTGCTGGTGCTGGCGATGCTGGCCGATGGTGTCGGTGCGGGACGCGTGGTGATGGCGGTTGCGTTGGCCTGTGCGATGGGCGCGGAAAATGCGGTGTTCGAGCGCGACGGGGAGGTCAGCATCGGCGTCACCTATATGACCGGCACGCTGGTGAAGCTGGGCCAGCGGATCGCCGCCGCGCTGCGGGGCGGGGCGCGCCTTGGCTGGCTGCCCTATCTGCTGCTGTGGAGCGGGTTGGTGACCGGTGCGGTGGCCGGGGCGACCGCGTTTCGCCAGATGGGCGCGGCGGCGATCGGTGTCGCGGCGGCGGGAGCGGTGGTGCTGGCGATCGTCACCGCGCTGGCCGGCGGGGTGGATTCGTACACGTCCCCGCCCCCCGGGGATTAATCCGGGGTGACGGCGAAAGGCGGTGTGAGGACATTCGAACGTCGATACGCACCGGCCGGCGAGGGCTTCGTTCAGCCGCGGGAAACCTTTCGCCGCGACGCGCATTCAGCCTCCCGACACGCGAACAACGCAGTGCAGGGCCACATGATGAAACAGTTTTTCCCGTTGGTTCTGGCGCTGGTGCCGCTCGCCGCCGTGGTCGGCGCCTGCGTCGCCGTTCCCTGATCTCTCCGGCACGACTTCAACGGCCCCCCGGGCGTCGCGCCCCCACCCCCCGCAAAGCGGCGCCCAACGGAAAGGCCCGCCCGGATCGCTCCGGGCGGGCCTTTTTGATGTTCCGAAGGGAGGAGCGCTGCTCCCCCTAGAAACGCGCGGGCGTCAGCCCTGCGCGTCCTCCGGCTGGGCCTCGGCGGTCGCGCCGGGCTCGGCATTGGGATCGTAATCCTCGGTGAAGCCGCCTTGGTCGCGGCCTTCCTCGAAGACCTGCTGCATGACATCGACACCCGCCGCCTGCATCTCGGCCTCTTCGGGCGAGCGCGCGACGTTGACCTTGACGGTCACGGCGACCTCGGGGTGCAGCTGCACGCGCACGTCGTACAGGCCGATCGCCTTGATCGGACGGTCCAGCACCACCTGGCTCTTGGTCACCTTGTGACCATCGGCCACCAGCGCCTCGACAAGATCGCGCACCGCGACCGAGCCGTACAGCTGGCCGGTGTTCGACGACTGGCGGATCAGCGTGACCTGCGCGTCCTTGAACGAGCCGGCTTCCTTCTCGGCCTCGCCGCGACGGTTGGCGTTGTCGCTCTCGATACGGGCGCGGTTCGCCTCGAACACCTTGCGGTTCGCCTCGTTGGCGCGCAGCGCCTTCTTGCGCGGCAGCAGGAAGTTGCGGGCGAACCCGTCCTTCACCTTCACCACGTCGCCGATGCCGCCGAGCTTCTCGACGCGCTCAAGCAGAATGACGTCCATCTGCTCTTCTCCTTACTTCACGACGTAGGGCAGCAGGCCCAGATGGCGGGCGCGCTTGATCGCCTGCGCCAGCTCGCGCTGCTTCTTGGCGCTCACCGAGGTGATGCGCGACGGGACGATCTTGCCACGCTCGGACACGAAGCCCTGGAGCAGACGCACGTCCTTATAGTCGATCCGGGGCGCATCCTTGGCGCTGAACGGGCACGACTTGCGGCGGCGGAAAAACGGACGCGCCATTATGCGGCCTCCTCTTCACGGTCACGACGGGGGCCACGGTCACCACGCTCGCCACCACGGCCACCGTCACGGCCGCCCTCGCGGTCGCTGCGGCGCTCGCGGTCGCGCTCCTGCTTGCGCATCATCACCGACGGGCCGGCCTCATGGCCGTCGACGCGGACGGTCATATAGCGGATCACGTCCTCGTTGATGCTGGTCTGACGCTCCAGCTCGGCGACGGTGTCGCCCGGCGCGTCGATTTCGAGCATCACGTAATGCGCCTTGCGGTTCTTGGCGATACGATAGGCCAGCGAACGCAGACCCCAGGTCTCGGTCTTGACGACCTTGCCGCCGTGATCCGCGACGATCTTCGTGGCGGTTTCCGCCAGCGCGTCCACCTGCGCCTGTGCCAGATCCTGGCGCGCAAGGAACACGTGCTCGTACAGAGCCATGCACGTACCTTCTATGTTGGCCGATCGCTGACGGACGCCCCATGCGCCACGCCCCTCCGGCTGTCGTTCAAACGGCAAACGGGCGGGGAGGCATGGCCATCCCGCCCGGTGCGTGCCGTGCCCTTGGCGCAATCGACGGCGAAAAGCAAGCCGCGCTCACCAATTCGCAACGCGGCGCGGGCAAAGGCGAGGCGATGGAGATGCGTCGTCATGGCTGGCCGCTCGCGCTGATCGCTGCCGCGCTGGCGGCGCTCGCGATCGGCTGGATCGGCTATATCGCGTCGGATGACGCGCTCTACTATCGCGGTGCGCTGCGCTGGCTGGTCGATCCGCCGTTCGCGGGCGCCAATCACTGGGCGACGCGCTTTCCGCTGACGCTGACCTTCGCCGGCATGATCGCGCTGCTGGGGAAGGGCTATGCCGCCTTCGCGGCAACGGCGTTGCTCTTCTACCTCGCGTTGGTGGTGGTGACAGGGGTCTTCGCGCGGCGCGTGGCGGGCACGCGGGCGGGCTGGATCGCCGCGATCCTCACCGCGACGCTGCCGGTGATCGTCAGCAATGCCACCACCGTCTCGGTCGACCTGCTGGAGGCGAGTGCGCTGATGCTGGGCATCCTGCTTCTCACGCGGGGCGGTGACGTGATGGCGCTGGCGGGCGGCACCTGCTTCGGCGTCGCGATCCTGTGCCGCGAGACGAGCGTGCTGCCGCTCGCCGGGCTCGCGCCGCTGTTCCTGCTCGGGCGACCGGTGCCGCGGCGCGCGCTGGTGCTGGCGGGCATTGGCTGCGCGCTGGTGCTGGGCGTGGAGGCGGCGTTCCAATATGCGCTGACCGGCGATCCGCTGCGTCGCTATGCCATCGCCTTCCATCATGACGAGCATATCGATCGCGCGGCCAACCGGGAGGGGAATGTCCTGCTGTGGCCGCCGATCGATCCGCTGCTGGTGCTGCTGGTCAACGACGATTTCGGTGTCCTCTTCTGGCTGCTGCCGGCCGCACTGGCGGCGCGTGCGGTCCCGCCGCAGGGGAGGGGGCGAATGACGGTGCTGGGCGCGATGGCGCTCGCCGCCTTCCTGCTGGTCGCAGTGCTGGTGCACAAGCTGGTGCTCAACCCGCGCTATTTCACGCTGCCGGCGCTGGCGGCGGTGATCGTGGTCGCGGCGTGGCTGGCGCGCCGGCGCTGGGGTCCGCTGATGCTGGCAGGGATGGTCGCGGCGAACCTGCTGCTGCTGAGCGCGGCGAACGTCCATCCGCGCTGGACGATGGAGGCGCTGGTCGCCGCCTCGGCCGCTTATCCGCATGAGACGATCGCGGCGGACCGCCACAATGTGCTGATCGCGCGCGAATCGATGCAGTTCGCGGGGCGCAGCAACATTCGCAGCGGCAGGACCGGACTGGTAATCGCGGAGGTCGATGCCGCACCGCGCGGTACGATCGTCGCGCGCTATCCCTCGCCGCCGACGCGGCTGGGTGCGGCGGTTCGCGCGCTGGGGCTGGAGTCGCTGGTGCCCGGCGCGATCGCGCGACGCATGTTCCGCCCGAATGCCGACGTGGTGCTGGTGCGCACGTCCGGTTGACCGCACCCGGCGCGCGCGCCTAGCAGCGCAGCCCTTCGTTGCAAGGAGAGGCTCGATGCGCGCGTTCATCTTTCCCGGTCAGGGCAGCCAGGCGGTCGGCATGGGGCAGGCGCTCGCCGACGCCAGTGCGGTCGCGCGCGAGGTGTTCGGCGAGGTCGACGAGGCGCTGGGCCAGAATTTGCGCCGGCTGATGGCGGAGGGGCCGGCCGACGAGCTGACGCTGACCGAGAATGCGCAGCCCGCGATCATGGCCAATGCGATCGCGACGCTGCGCGTGCTGGTGCGCGAGGGCAATGTGACGCTGGCCGACAAGGCCGATTATGTCGCGGGCCATTCGCTGGGCGAATATAGCGCGCTGTGCGCGGCCGAGGCGCTGGACCTGTCGACCACCGCGCGGTTGCTGAAGCTGCGCGGGCGCGCGATGCAGGCCGCGGTGCCGGTGGGCGAGGGCGCGATGGCCGCGCTGCTGGGCGCCGATGTCGAGAAGGCGCAGGTGATCGCGGGCGCCGCGGTCGATTCGATCCTGGCGGAGGGTGGCGCGGAGCTGGTCTGCACCGTCGCCAACGACAACGATCCGTCGCAGGTGGTGATCTCCGGCCATCGCATTGCGGTGGAGCGCGCGGTCGCGCTGGCAAAGGAGCTGGGCGCCAAGCGCGCGGTGCTGCTGCCGGTGTCGGCCCCATTCCACTGCGCCTTGATGGAGGACGCCGCGACCGCGATGGAGGCCGCACTCGCCGACGCCGACCTGCGCGCGCCGCTGGTGCCGGTGTTCGCGAACGTCGATGCGACGGCGGTGGCCGACCCGGGCACGATCCGCCGCTTGCTGGTGGAGCAGGTGACGGGCCGCGTGCGCTGGCGCGAATCGGTGCTGGCGATGGCGGCGGCGGGGGTGACCGAGTTCGTGGAGTTCGGCGGCAAGGTGCTGTCCCCGATGGTCAAGCGCATCGTGCCGGACGCCGAGGCGGTGAGCGTGGTGACGATGGACGACATTGAAGCGTTGCTGAAGAAGATGTGATGGGGTTCGCGCAGAGACGCGGAGGCGCAGAGAGGTCGCGATGCGGGATATCGATGTGATCTCTGGTGAGGTGGTGGATCTGGCGATCCGCCTGCATCGTGAACTCGGGCCGGGATTGCTGGAAAGTGTCTACGAAACGGTAATGGCGGCGAAACTGGCGCGGCTCGGCCTCAAGGTCGCTACGCAGGTGCCCGTCGCCATCGAGTTCGAAGGAATGAGGTTCGATCACGCTTTCCGCATCGATCTTCTTGTCGACGATCGGCTGATCGTCGAGATCAAATCCGTCGAGCGGCCAACGGCCGCTCATGCGAAGCAACTGTTGACATACTTGCGGTTGACCAAGCGTCCGGTCGGCCTCCTCATCAATTTCGGCGGCGCTACGCTGAAAGAAGGCATACGACGGCTCGTCAACGACCATCACCCCTCTGCGTCTCCGCGTCTCTGCGCGAACAAAATATCGGGAGATTAACATGTTCGACCTCACAGGCATGACCGCCCTCGTCACCGGTGCCTCGGGCGGGATCGGGTCCGCGATCGCGAAGGCGCTGGCCGCGCAGGGCGCGCGGATTGCCGTTTCGGGTTCCAATGTCGACAAGCTGGAGGCGTTTCGCGAGGAAATGGGCGGCGATCACGTCGCGCTGGCGTGCAACCTGTCGGATGCGGCGGCGGTCGACGGGCTGGTGCCGCGTGCGGTGGAGGCGCTCGGCAAGCTCGACATCCTCGTCAACAATGCCGGCGTCACGCGCGACAATCTGGCGATGCGGATGAAGGACGAGGAGTGGGATCAGGTCATCCGCGTCAACCTGGAGGCCGCGTTCCGGCTGATCCGTGCCGCCGCCAAGCCGATGATGAAGGCGCGGTTCGGGCGCGTCATCTCGATCACCTCGGTCGTAGGACAGACCGGCAACCCGGGACAGGCGAACTATGCCGCGTCCAAGGCCGGCCTGGTCGGCATGTCCAAGGCGCTGGCGCAGGAGCTGGCCAGCCGCAACATCACCGTCAATTGCGTCGCGCCGGGCTTCATCCGCTCGGCGATGACCGACGTGCTGCCGGACGCGCAGAAGGCCGCGCTGACGCAGCGGATTCCGGCGGGCGACCTGGGCACCGGAGAGGACATCGCCGCCGCGGTCGCCTATCTCGCCAGCCGCGAGGCGGGCTATGTCACCGGGCAGACGATCCACGTCAACGGCGGCATGGCGATGGTGTAAAGCGGGGACGAGAGGTTAACGCTTGCACTTGTCAGGCAGCCAACCCCGTTCTACCTGCGTTCAGCAATTTGAAATCTACCCCCCAATCGTGAAAGAGGGAAAGTTATGAGCGAGACCGCCGACCGCGTGAAGAAGATCGTCGTCGAGCATCTCGGCGTCGAGGCCGAAAAGGTGACCGAGGACGCCAGCTTCATCGACGATCTGGGTGCGGACAGCCTCGACATCGTCGAGCTGGTGATGGCGTTCGAGGAAGAGTTCGGGGTCGAGATCCCGGACGACGCCGCCGAGAAGATCTCGACCGTGAAGGACGCGATCACCTATATCGACGAGCACAAGGGCTAAGCCGCGGTGCGCGGGGGGCTTGGCCCGCCGCGCGGTCGCGAGCCCGATGCACAGCGGCTCCCCTTCCTCGTCCAGAGGGCGGGGAGCCGTTTCGTTTCTGAAGTCGCCTCATGTTGAGGACCGGCCGTGAGGAGAGACACGGCAGCGGTGAAGAAGGAAAGCCTATGCGTCGCGTCGTCGTCACCGGTCTCGGCCTCGTCACCCCGCTGGGAGCGGAGGTGGAGACCGTCTGGGCCAATCTGATCGCGGGCAAGTCGGGCGCAGGCCCGATCACGCGCTTCGATACCCAGGGGCAGAAATGCACGATCGCGTGCGAGGTGAAGCCCAAGGATCACGAATATGGCTTCGATCCCGACAAGCGCGTCGATCACAAGATCCAGCGGCAGGTCGATCCGTTCATCGTCTATGGCATCGATGCCGCCGGGCAGGCGCTGGAGGATGCAGGCCTGACCGACATGGACGAGGCGACGAAGCTGCGCGCCGGCGTCTCGATCGGCTCCGGGATCGGCGGGCTGCCGGGGATCGAGATCGAATCGGTCAACCTGCACGAGCGCGGCCCGGGGCGGGTCAGCCCGCATTTCGTCCACGGGCGGCTCATCAACCTGATCAGCGGGCAGGTGTCGATCAAATACGGGCTGATGGGGCCGAACCATGCCGTGGTGACGGCGTGCTCGACCGGCGCGCATTCGATCGGCGACGCGGCGCGGATGATCCGCGACGACGATGCCGACATCATGCTGGCGGGCGGGGCGGAGAGCACCGTCAACCCGCTTGGCGTCGCCGGCTTCGCGCAGGCGCGCGCGCTCAACATGAGCATGAACGATCGCCCGACCGAGGCGAGCCGCCCCTATGACAAGGACCGCGACGGCTTCGTGATGGGCGAGGGCGCAGGCGTCGTCGTGCTGGAGGAATATGAGCACGCGAAGGCGCGCGGTGCCAAGATCTATGCCGAGGTCGTCGGCTACGGTCTGTCGGGCGATGCCTTCCACGTCACCGCGCCGCATCCCGAGGGCAAGGGCGCGGAACTGGCGATGCGCATGGCGCTGCGCAAGGCGGGGATGGAGCCGGCCGACATCGACTATATCAATGCGCACGGCACCTCGACGATGGCGGACACGATCGAGCTGGCCGCTGCCAAGCGCGTGTTCGGCGACGATCTGTCGGGCGCGTCGATGTCGAGCACCAAGTCGGCGATCGGGCATTTGCTGGGCGGGGCCGGCGCGGTGGAGAGCATCTTCTGCATCCTCGCGCTGCGCGACCAGATCGTGCCGCCGACGCTGAACCTCCACAATCCGGACGAAGGAACGGAGGGCGTCGACCTGGTGCCCCTGACCGCCAAGAAGCGGCCGGTGCGCGCGGTGCTCAACAACAGCTTCGGCTTCGGCGGCACCAACGCCTCGCTGATCATGAAGGCGATCTAGTCCGTTCCCCGGCGCCGGCCGGGGGTCAGTGTCGGGCCGGCCGTAACGGGACCCCGGCCACCGCCGGGGAACAGGTTTATGCGCAAGCTGGGTTGCATCGCGCTGGTCGCGGGTCTGCTGCTCTTCGCCGCCGGCTTCTGGGTGGCGCAGGGATGGAAGGGGGGCGGCCCCTCGCCGCGCGCCACCAACGTCGCGATCGCGGAGGGCAGCTCGCTCGCCGCGGCGGCGCGGCAGCTGGAGGCGGCGGGGGTGATCGCTTCCGCATCGCGCTTCCGGCTCCAGGCGCGCGTGTTTGGCTCGGGCGATCCGATCAAGGCGGGCGAATATGCGTTTCCCCGGGGCGTCAGCGCCTCCGACGTGCTGGCGATCCTGCAGGGCGGCAGGGCGTTGCAGCGCGTCGTCGTGATCCCAGAGGGGCTGCCCTCCGTGATGGTGCGCGACACGCTGGCGAAGGCGGACGAACTCACCGGCGAGGTCGCGGTGCCGCGCGAAGGCTCGGTCCTGCCGGACGGCTATGCCTATGAGCGCGGCGATACGCGCGCGGCGGTGCTGGCGCGGATGCAGGCGGCGATGACGCGCTATCTCGCGCAGGCGTGGAAGGCGCGCAAGCCGACCACCGTGGTGACCTCGCCCGAGCAGGCGATCATCCTCGCCTCGATCGTGGAGAAGGAAACCGGCAAGCCCGAGGAGCGCCGTACCGTCGCAGCGGTCTATTCCAACCGCCTGCGGCTGGGGATGCCGCTCCAGGCCGATCCGACGGTGATCTATCCGATCACCAAGGGCCGCCCGCTGGGGCGCCGCATCCGCCAATCGGAACTGCGCGCGAAGAACGGCTACAACACCTATGCCAGTGCCGGGCTGCCGGTGGGGCCGATCGCCAACCCGGGGCGGCTGTCGATCGACGCGGTGCTGGACCCGGCTGCGTCAAAGGCGCTGTACTTCGTCGCCGACGGGACCGGCGGACACGTGTTCGCGGCCACGCTCGCCGAGCACAACGCCAATGTGAAGAAATGGTACGCGATCCGCCGCGCGCGCGGCGAGATGTGACCGGCGGGCCACGGAGTTCAGCCCGCCGCTGGAGGCGCGACCGGGAATCGAACCCGGGTGCAAGGATTTGCAGTCCTCTGCGTCACCACTCCGCCATCGCGCCTCGATGCGGTGAGGCGCGGCCAATGTCGGGCTTTGGCGCGTGCGTCAACCCCGCGGCCGGTCGAAATTCCGCCAACCGGCGTTAGGCATTTGCGGTGACCATGACTTGGTCGGATCAAAGCGGGTATTTGTTTCAATTTGGGACAGATCCGAACTTGTACCATGTTTTGCGTATGTTCGGCCCTCCGGGTGCACCGTATTGGGATAGCCAGCGGGCTGCCGGCAACATGTCGGCAACGAACAGGCAACAAGGGGATTAATCATGGCAGCTACGGTTGACGGTCAGGCCACCGGCACTGACGCATACGGCATCGTTCAGGGCGACGGCGGCGCCGTCGACAAGATGTCCGGCACCTCGGGCAACGATCGCCTGGAAGGCCACGCGGCCTTCAACCAGTATTATGGCGGCGCCGGCAACGACACCTTCATCATCTCGTACAAGTTCGCGGTCGAGTCGGGCGCGCATCAGGGTGCGTCGACCGCGTTCGGCGACCAGTATGCCTACATCACCGACTTCGGTGGCGCGTCGACCTGGAGCGCGACCGGCAACGACTTCGTCGCTTTCAGCGGCTTCGGCGCGGGCGCCACGCTGACGCTGTCGCACGAGGGCACCTCGGGCACCTCGGGCGCGAAGCTGTACTATTACACGATCACGACCGCGGCGAACGAAGTGTTCAACGTCCTGATCAACTCGGTCAACGGCAAGGCGCTGGCGACGGGCGACTACGCCTTCTATTGAGCCTTACCGACGCTTCACGGCGTTCGAGGAGGGGAGCGGTCGCGGACCGCTCCCCTTTTTCGTTATGGCCGCGACCGATCGCCGCACCCATGTCGGCCGGCGCGACGCGGGGCGCCCGCGTCTGCGATGTTGGCCACGCCGCCGCTTCGCGATAGATGGACGCGGGCCACGCACAACGTGTGTTGCATCCCTATAACAGCTATGCCACAGGAACGACCATGAACGCGACCGCCACCGCCGTGCGACCCGACGATTACGCCGCCATGCGCCAGGCGATGGTGGCCAGCCAGCTGCGGACCGTCGCGGTGACCGATCCGCGCGTGGTGGCGGCGATGGCGCAGGTCCCGCGCGAGCGGTTCGTGCCCGCCGCGGCGCAGGCGCTGGCCTATCGCGACACCGCGATCGACCTGGGGCAGGGGCGGCGGATGAACACGCCGCTCGCGACCGCGCGACTGCTGGTCGAGGCGCGGCTTCAGCCGGCCGATCGTGTCCTGCTGATCGGTGCGGCGGGCGGCTATACCGCCGCGCTGCTCTCCGGGCTGGTGGCGAAGGTCGTCGCGATCGAATCGCTCCCCGCGCTGGTCGCGCACGCCCGGGCGGCGCTGGCGGGCACCGCCAACGTCACCGTGGTGGAAGCGCCGCTGGAGAAGGGGCACGCCGCCGACTCGCCCTATGACGTGCTGATCGTCGATGGCGCGGTGGAGGAGGTGCCGATGACGCTGGCCAGCCAGCTGGTCGACGGCGGGCGGATCGTGTCCGGGCTGGTGGAGAACGGCGTGTACCGGCTCGCCGCCGGTGCGCGGCGCGGTGCCGCCTTCGCGCTGACACCCTTCGCCGACATCGATTCGGTGCCGCTTCCCGGCTTCGCGCGGCCGCGCCGCTTCACTTTCTGAGGGATCGTTCCGCCTTGCGTTCGCGTCTGCCGTTGATGACCTGCGCCGCCGTCCTCGTGGCGGCTCCCGTTTCGGCGGAGACGCTGCGCGAGGCGCTCGCCAAGGCCTATGATACCAACCCCACGCTGACCGCGCAGCGCGCCGCGCAGCGCGCGAACGACGAGAATGTGCCGATCGCGCGATCGGCGGGGCGCCCGGTGGTGTCCACCTCGACCGGGGTGACCGAAAATCTGGTCCGCAGCGGCAACAGCTTCACCACGCCGGAGCGGCTGCTTCAGGGCAATATCGGCGTGACGGTGCCGATCTATCAGGGCGGGCGCGTCAGCAATGGCGTGCGCGCGGCGGAAATCCGCGTCGACGCGGGGCAGTCGAACCTGCGCGGGGTGGAGGCGACCACCTTCACCGATGTCGTCGCGGCCTATAACAACGTTCTGCGCGACGAGGCGATCGTGGCGCTCAATGCGCAGAACGTCCGCGTGCTGGATACCAATTTGCGCGCCAGCCGCGACCGGTTCGAAGTCGGCGACCTGACTCGCACCGACGTGGCGCAGTCCGAGGCGCGGCTCAGCCTGGCGCGCGCACAGCTGCAATCGGTGCAGGCGACGCTGATCGGCAGTCGCGAGAATTACGTCCGCCTGGTCGGCTCCGCGCCCGGAACGCTGGAGCAGCCGCCCGCCTTGCCGCCGCTGCCCGCCTCGCCCGATGCCGCGGTGGAGGTGGCCTTGCGCGACAATCCGACGCTGCTGGCGGCGCGGCAGAGCCGGCTGGCGACCGATTACGACGTGCGTGCGGCGCGCGCCGGACGGCTGCCGCAGGTCGGCGTCACCGTCGGGCAGAATTACGTCAATTATCTCGGCAGCCTGGGGTCGGGCACCGGGCTGGGCGTAGGACAGACGGGGACGTCGACCGGCGTGGGCCTGTCGCTGAACCTGCCGTTGTTCCAGGGCGGGCTGCCGTCGGCGCGGATCCGGCAGGCGCAGGAGTTGCGCGGGCAGGCGATCGAACAGGCGACCGCGACGGAACGGCAGGTCGTCGCCTCCGCGCGCTCCGCTTACGCCATCTGGCGGTCGTCGCAGGAGGTGATCGCGTCGGCGGAGGCGGCGGTGAACGCCAACAAGCTGAGCCTGGAGGGGGTGCGTGCGGAAAACAGCGTCGGCACGCGCACCATCCTGGATATCCTGAACGCCGAACAGGAATTGCTGAACAGCCAGGTGACGCTGGTGACCGCGCGGCGCGACGCCTATGTCGCGGGCTTCGCGCTGCTGGCGGCGATGGGTCATGCGCAGGCGCAGGATCTGGGGCTGGATGGCGGCGCGCTGTACGATCCGACGATCCATTATCGCGAGGTGCGCGGCCGCATCTCCGATTTCGACAGCGGCAAGATCGCCTCGCCGGTCGCCCCGGGCACCGCCACGACCCGGGCGCAGGACGCCACCGTCACGCGCCCGCTCGATCCGCTGCTCGAAAGCAATGTTGACAGGACGCCCGCGTTGACGACAGGTGCGGACAGGCCGCGTCCGTGACGGGCGCGGTGCCGCTACAGGGACCGCCACGATGGGGGATATGAGCGCCGAACCGTCGATGGAGGACATCCTCGCTTCCATCAAGCGCGTCATCAAGGAAGGCGAGGCGCAGGCGCCCGGACGCCGCACCACGCCGCGCCCGCTGGGTGGCCATGGTGGTGGCGCAGCCGAGGGCTATGGCGGCACCGTCGTCAACCAGACGCCCGACCGCGACCGGCCCGATCGCGACCGTGACGCGGTGCTGGAACTGAACGACGCGCTCCACGTGCCCGCTCCGCCGCCCGCACCCGCGACCCCGACCGAGGCGTTCGCGCCCGCCGCACCGCCGGTCGCGGCACCGTTGGTCGAGGAACCGCACCCCGCACCGGCGGCTGCGGTGGATCAGGCGGCGGTGTCCGCGCGCACCGTGGAGGCGACGCGCGACGCGCTGGGCGCGCTGTCGCGGCTGGTGGTGAAGCCGGAGGCGGATAGCGATGGCACGCTGGAGGGGCTGGTGCGCGAGATGCTGCGCCCGATGCTGAGCGAATGGCTGGACCAGAACCTGCCGCGCCTGGTCGAGCAGATGGTCGCGCGCGAGATCGCGAAGATTACCCGCGGGCAGGGCTGACCGGCCGCGTCACGCCAGCGCGGCGTCGATCGCGGCGCGGGCGTGGAGCGCGGTGGTGTCGAACAGCGGCACCGCGCTGTCCTGCGCATCGAGCAGCAGCATGATCTCGGTACAGCCAAGGATGATCGCCTGCGCACCGGCGGCCACCAGCCGCGCGATCACCGCACGATAGGCATCGCGCGACGCCGGCGAGACGATGCCGGCGATCAGTTCGTCGTAGATGATGCGATGTACGGTCGCGCGATCCTCCGTCGGCGGCACGATCACCTCCAGCCCGTGCCGATCGCGCAACCGCCCGCGATAGAAATCCTGCTTCATCGTGAAGGCGGTGCCCAGCAGTCCGACCCGGCTCAGCCCGGCGGCGCGGATCGCCGCGGCGGTGGGATCGGCGATGTGCAGGAGCGGGATTCCGACCGCCGCCTCGATCGCGGGCGCGGTGCGGTGCATCGTGTTGGTGCAGATCAGCAGCAGGTCCGCGCCAGCATCCTCCAGACGCCGCGCCGCATCGATCATCCCTTCGGTCAGCGCGTCCCAGTCGCCGGCATGCTGCAACCGCTCGATCTCGGCGAAGTCGAACGACCATAACAGGCAACGGGCCGAAGCAGTCGGTCCCCACCGGTCGCGCACGCCCTGGTTGAGCAGGCGATAATATTCCGCCGAGCTTTCCCAGCTCATCCCGCCGATCAGCCCCACCATCTTCATGCCGCCGTCTCCCCGCCCACATAGCGCATCGCCACGTCGCATCGCGCATAGCGCGCGCCATAGGTGGCCATGATGTGCGCATCGTGGCGGAAGCCGGCCTTTTCGTAGAGGTGGATCGCCGCCGCGCAGCGCGCATTGGTGAGGAGGTAGAGCGGGTCCGCCCCCATGGCCGTGGCGCGCGCGATCGTGGCGTCGAGCAGGAATTCGCCGGCCTTCAACCCGCGCGCCGACGCGCGCACTCCCATCTTGGTCAGTTCGATGCCGCCATCGCCGTTGCGCTGGAGCGCGCAGGTACCGACGATCCCCAGCCCGTCCGCCTCGACGAACAGGATCGCGCCGCCGCCAGCGATGATCGTGCCGCGCGGATCGTCCAGCACCTGGCGGTCGGTATCTTCCAGCCGGAACATCTCGGTCAGCCATTCGGTGCCGATCGCGCGAAAACGCGGCGCGAGATCGTCGCTATAGTCGCGGATGCGCAGGACCTGCGGCGTCACCCGCGCGGCGAGCAGGTCGAGCGGGGTCGCGGCCAGCGCCGCCTCCACCGCGGCGATGCGATCGAGCAGATCCTGCGCATCGCCACCGCACATCTCGCTGACCGCCTGTTCCACCCGCGGCCACACGATCATCCGCGCGCGCGCCATGACCGCACGCCCGGCATCGGTCAGCGAGGCGGTGCGCCGTCGCTGGTCGGCGCCCGCATCGCTGCGCACGAGGTCCAGCGCCACCAACTGTCCGATCGCGCGCGTGACGCCGGGCTGGCTGATGCCGACCGCCTGCACCAGCTGCCCGATCGTCAGCGGGCGCTCCTCCAGCGCGGCGAGCAGCGGCATATGGGTGGGCTGCACCGGCAGGCCGGCGTCGGCGATCACGCGCGCCGCCCCCGCCTGCATCCGCTCGCCCAGCCGCTTGAGCCGGCTGCCGAGGAAGATGCGTCCGGCTTGCTGGAGGATGTCGGCGGGCATGGTCATTCCTATAACGCGGTATATAACCTTGTATGTCGATCCTTGGCGCCGCGTCAACGCCGGGCGCGATTGTCTCGCGCGCAACGATCTGCTGTATCCGCTGGCATGAAGAGGATGTTCGCCGCGAGTCTGCTCGCGCTTTCCGCCGCCGCCGTCGCCAGCCCCGCCGCGGCGCGCCAGCTCACCATCGCCGACGTGACGATGCTCAGCCGCATCGGGACGCCCACGCTGTCGAAGGACGGCCGCTGGCTGGTCTGGGCGCAGCGCGAGACCGACCTCGCCGCCGACCGCGGGCGATACGATCTGTGGCGGCTCGACCTGTCGGTGCCCGGCGCGCGACCGGTCAGGCTGGCGGCGGACCCCAGGCTGGACGAAAACGATCCGCAGATCGTCGGCACGACCGTCTATTTTGCTGCCGACGATGCGATCTGGTCGGTGCCGGTCACCGGGGGCACGCCGCGTCGGCTGACCGACTTCGCGGGCGGGTTCAACGGCTTCAAGGTAGCGCCGACCGGCGACCGCATCGCCGTCTGGGCTGATCGCAAGCCCGATGCGCCGTCGCTGGAACCGGCGATGGAGAAGAAGGACGCCAACGCCGGTTCCGCGCGCACCTACGATCAGCTCTTCGTGCGGCACTGGGACACATGGGCCGACGGCAACCGGTCGCAGCTGTTCGTCCTGCCGCTGACCGCCGCGGGCGCGCGCGGCAATGGCGTGGCGGTCGCCCGTCCGCTGGTCGGCGATACTCCGTCCAAGCCGTTCGGCGGCGCGGAGGAGGTGGCGTGGGCGCCGGACGGCAAGATGCTCTATTTCGCGCTGCGCCAGGCGGGGCGGATCGAACCGACGTCGACCAACCTCGACATCTGGTCGACCTTCGCCGACGGCAGCGCGACGCCGACCAACCTGACCAAGTTCAACGAGGCGACCGATACCCAGCCCAGCGTGTCGCCCGATGGACGCAAGCTGGCCTATCTGGCGATGCGGCGCCCCGGCTATGAGTCCGACCGTTACGTCCTGACGATCCGCGATCTCGCCACCGGCAAGCTCACGTCGCTGACCGAGCGGTGGGACCGGTCGGTCGGGTCGATCCAATGGGCGCCCGACTCGCGCTCGCTCTACGTCACCGCGGAGGATACGCAGGAGGTGCCGCTGTTCCGCGTCGATGCGACGACGGGGCAGGCGACGCGGCTGACGCAGGCGGGGCATGTCTCCGCGGTCGCGGTGGGGCCGAAGGGCGTCGTGGTCGCGATCGACAGCCTGACTGCGCCGGCCGATTTCTATCGCGTCGCGGGTACCGGCGCGCCGCAGCGGCTGACGGAGGTCAACGCCGCGAAGCTGGCCGGCATCGACATGCCGACGGTCGAGCGGTTCAGCTTCAAGGGCGCTAACAACGACACCGTCTGGGGCTATGCGGTGCGCCCGGTCGGCGTCGCGGGGAAGCTGCCGATCGCCTATATGGTGCATGGCGGACCGCAGGGGTCGAACACCAACGGCTGGTCGTATCGCTGGAACTCGGCGGTGTTCGCGAGCGCGGGCTATGCTCTGGTCGCGGTCGATTTCCACGGTTCGACCGGATACGGGCAGGCGTTTACCGACGCGATCCGCAACAATTGGGGCGGCTGGCCGCTGGAAGATCTCCAGAAGGGCCTCGCGGCTGCGACGACCAGGTTCGACTGGCTCGACGGTGATCGCGCCTGTGCGCTGGGCGCCAGCTACGGCGGCTATATGATGAATTGGATCGAGGGGCGCTGGCCCGATCGCTTCAAGTGCATCGTCCAGCACGACGGCGTCTTCGACGCGCGCGCCATGGCGTATGAGACCGAGGAATTGTGGTTCGACGAGTGGGAACACGGCGGCAAGGCCTATTACGAGGACCCCGACGCGTTCGAGAAGTGGAACCCGGTGAACCACGTCGCCAGATGGAAGACGCCGATGCTGGTCATCACCGGCGAGAAGGATTTCCGCATCCCCTATACGCAGGGGTTGGCGGCGTTCACCGCGCTCCAGCGGCGCGACATCCCGTCGCGACTGCTGGTGTTCCCCAACGAGAACCATTGGGTGCTGAAGCCGAAGAACTCGCGCCAATGGTATGGCGAGGTGATCGGGTGGATGGATCGCTGGACGAAGGGCGCGCAATAACGTCATGCCAGCGCAGGCTGGCATCTCTCGCGGCATGAGACCCCAGCTTTCGCCGGGGTGACGAGGGGTGTGTCAGTGGCTATGCGCACCCCATGACCGAACTCGCCAAGACCTTCGACCCCGCCGCGATCGAATCCAGATGGTACGCCCATTGGGAGGAGAACGGCCTGTTCCACCCCGATCGCCCGGGCGCGGAGCCGTGGACGATCGTCAACCCGCCGCCCAACGTGACGGGCTCGCTCCACATCGGCCACGCGCTGGACAATACCCTTCAGGACATCCTGACACGTCACGCACGGCTGAAGGGCAAGGATGCGCTCTGGGTGGTCGGCACCGACCATGCCGGCATCGCGACGCAGATGGTGGTCGAACGCCAGATGGCGCTCCACCAGCAGAAGCGCACCGACTTCACCCGCGACGAATTCGTCGCCAAGGTGTGGGAATGGAAGGCGGAAAGCGGCGGGCAGATCACGCGCCAGCTGCGCCGGCTGGGCTGTTCGATGGACTGGGCCAACGAGCGGTTCACGATGGACGAGGGCTTCAGCAAGGCGGTGCTGAAGGTGTTCGTCGAGCTCTACAATCAGGGGCTGCTCTACCGCGACAAGCGACTGGTCAACTGGGATCCAGGGCTGGGCACCGCGATCAGCGACCTGGAGGTGGAAACGCGCGAGGTCGCGGGCAAATTCTGGCATCTGTCCTATCCGCTGGAGGACGGCAGCGGGACGATCGAGGTGGCGACGACGCGGCCCGAGACGATGCTGGCCGATATGGCGGTCGCGGTGAATCCCGAGGATGCGCGCTACACCGCGCTGATCGGCAAGAAGGTGCGGCTGCCGATCACCGGACGCCTGATCCCGATCGTGGCGGACGAACATGCCGATCCGGCGCTGGGATCGGGCGCGGTGAAGATCACGCCGGGTCATGACTTCAACGACTTCGAGGTCGGCCGCCGCGCCGGGATCGAGGCGCGCGACATGCTCAACATGCTCGATGCGAAGGCCGCCATCTGTCAGACCGCCGACGGGCTGATCCCCGCCGATCTGATCGGCCTGGACCGTTTCGCCGCGCGCAAGGAGATCGTCGCGCGGCTGGAGGCGGCGGGCGCGCTGGTCCGCATCGAGGATCGCACGATCCAGACGCCCTATGGCGACCGCTCCGGCGTGGTGATCGAGCCGTGGCTGACCGACCAATGGTATGTCGACGCGGCGACGCTGGCGAAGCCTGCGATCGAGGCGGTGCGGTCGGGTGCGATCCAGCTCGTGCCCAAGACGTGGGAGAAGACCTACTTCAACTGGATGGAGAACATCCAGCCGTGGTGCGTGTCGCGGCAATTGTGGTGGGGGCACCGCATCCCGGCATGGTTCGCCGACGACGGGCGCGTGTTCGTGGCCGAAACCGCGGAGGAAGCGCAGGCGCTGGCGGGCGAGGGCGTCGCGCTGGCGCAGGATCCCGACGTGCTGGATACGTGGTTCTCCAGCGCGCTCTGGCCGTTCGCGACGCTGGGGTGGCCGGAAACGGATAAGCCCTCTCCCCTGCGGGGAGAGGGTCGGGGTGAGGGGCCGGTGTCTTACCGAGAGGCAGCGCTCGCGGCGGCCCCTCACCCAAACCCTCTCCCCGCAGGGGAGAGGGCTTCCCACGCCCCCCAACTCGGTGGCCGCTACCCCAACGACGTCCTCATCTCCGGCTTCGACATCCTGTTCTTCTGGGATGCGCGGATGATGATGCAGGGGCTGCACTTCATGAAGGACGTGCCGTTCCGCACGCTCTATCTCCACGGTCTGGTGCGCGCGGCGGACGGGGCGAAGATGTCCAAGTCCAAGGGCAATACCGTCGATCCGCTGGGCCTGATCGACCAATATGGCGCCGACGCGCTGCGCTTCTTCATGGCGGCGATGGAAAGCCAGGGCCGCGACATCAAGATGGATGAGAAGCGGGTCGAGGGCTATCGCAACTTCGCGACGAAGCTGTGGAACGCCAGCCGCTTCGCGCAGGCCAATGGGATCGGCGGTTCGGACACGCTGGAGCCGCCCGCCGCGACGCTGGCGGTCAACAAGTGGATCGTGGCGGAGACGGTGGCCACGGTGCAGGCGGTCGACCTCGCGCTTGCCGACTATCGCTTCGATGCCGCGGCCAACGCGATCTACCAGTTCGTGTGGAGCCGGTTCTGCGACTGGTATCTGGAACTCATCAAGGGCGCGATCGACGCCGAGACGAAGGCGGTGGCGGGCTGGGTGCTCGACCAGATCCTCGTGCTGCTCCATCCGTTCATGCCGTTCATCACCGAAGAATTGTGGCACGCGCTCGCACCGCGAGAGCACGACCTGATCGTCGCGCAATGGCCGATGCCGGATGCGCGCGCGCTCGACCCCGCGGCCTCGCGCGAGGTGGAGCGGCTGATCGAGCTGGTCGAGGGCGTTCGCGCCGCGCGGGCTGAACTCAACGTGCCGCCCGGTGCGAAGATCGCACTCCACACCGGCGCGGGCAGCGTGCCGGAGGCGATCGCCCCGTATGTCGAGCGGCTGGCGCGCGTCACTCTGGCGTCGGGGGAGGCGAGCGGTGCGCGCGCGCCGATCCTGTGGGGCGCGGATACGTTCGCGCTGGCGCTGGACGGCGTGATCGACCTCGACGCCGAACGCGCGCGGCTGACCAAGTCGCTGGCGGCGGCGCAGAAGGAGCGCGACGCGCTGGCCGGGCGGCTGGGCAATCCCAGCTTCGTCGAGCGCGCCAAGCCCGAGGCGGTCGAGAAGGCGCGTGCCGATCATGCCGAAAAGGCGGCGGATGCGGAGCGGTTCGCGACGGCGCTGGCGCGGTTGGGGTAGGCCATTCGTCATTCCCGCGCAGGCGGGAATGTGGATTCACGTTTGAAGTGCACCGGTTGAGGCTTGGAGAAATGCCTCGGCGGGGGTTTGGAAGTCGAGGCATTTTCTGGGCGTGTCGTTGAGCCGCTGGGCATAGGCACGCAATTGTGCGGGCGAGAGGTTGTCGAGGTTGGCCTTGCGGGGCAGGAAGCGTCGCAAGCGACCGATGGTGTTCTCGATGCCGCCTTTCTGCCAGGGGCTGCGCACGTCGCAGAAGAAGGTCTGCAGGCCGAGGTGATGCAGGCGCTGATGCTCGGCAAACTCTGTTCCGTTGTCGAAGCTGATGGTGCGGCGGAGCACCTGTGGAACGTCGCGGAGTTGGCGTTCGATGCGCTGTGCGGTGATCGCTGCTTTGCGCGTGGGCGGGTGGTCGAGCAGGGTGAAGCGGGTGGTGCGCTCGTGCAGGACGAGGATGTTGTGGCCGTAGGCGGCGAACAGCATGTAGTCGGCTTCCCAGTGACCGGGCTGCTGGCGCGTCGTCGCCTCGGCCGGGCGCTCGGTGAGGGGGCGGCGCTGGCGGATGAAGCTGGCCGGGCTGCCGCCCTGCATGCGGTACCGACCGCGCCGGGACTTGGCGCGGGGCAGCAGGCGGTGCCAGTAATCCTTCTGGCCTGAGCGATGATAGACGAAGCGGTAGATTGACTCGTGGCTGATGACGGTGCGACCCGTCTCGCGCGCCAGCCGGCCGGCGATCTGCTCGGGCGAATGTCCCATCGCAAGGCTTTGCCTCACCTGGTCCCGCAGGTCCGGTTGGCGCACCAGCTTGAAGCGGCAGTCCCATCGTCGTCGCCGCTGCGCCAGTTCGTGCGCGCGCGCTGGCGCATAGCCGCCAGGCCAGGCCCTGGTCGCACGGCTGTTGCGACTTACCTCTCGGCTGACCGTCGTGTGGCAGCGCCCGATCGCCGCGCCGATCCGCCGCGATGACCAGCCCGCCTCCCGAAGCCGCGCAATCTCCATCCGCTCGTCAAGGCCGAGCTGCCTGTAGCTGTGTCCCATCGCGCCACCACCCTATCGGTGGTGCACTTCTTTCGTGAGTCCGGGGAATCCATAAACGCTGCCGTCGCGAGTCCGTCGACGACCTGCGCGTATGGATCCCCGCCTTCGCGGGGATGACGAGGTAAGTGTGCAAACGGGTAGGGGCTGTTCCGCGGTCGCATCTTCCGCCACATCTGGAACAAACGACGCCACCGGGGGATGAAGCGCGCATGTCGGACGAATCCGTTCCCCTTGCCTCGCGGCATCGCGGGCAGCGCGACCTGACCGTGGGGCCGATCGGGCCGACGCTGCTCGCCTTCGCGCTGCCGACGCTGGGGTCGAACATCCTGCAATCGCTCAACGGCTCGATCAACACGATCTGGGTCGGGCGTTTCCTGGGCGAGGATGCGCTGGCGGCGACCAGCAACGCCAATATCATCATGTTCCTGATGTTCGGCATGGTCTTCGGCTTCGGCATGGCGGCGACGATCCTGGTCGGGCAGAGCTGGGGGCGGCACGACCACGACGGCGCCAAGCGCGCGTTCGGCTCCGCGATCGGGCTGGTGCTGATCGGATCCGTGCTGACCGCGGTCGCCGGCTATGTCTTCGCGCCTCAGATCCTGACGCTGCTCGCCACCCCGGGGCGCGCCTATGATGAGGCGCTGACCTATCTGCGCGTCATCTTCCTGGGCCTGCCGCCGTCGATGCTGCTGGTGCTGATGTTCATGGGGCTGCGCGGGATCGGCGATTCGCTGACGCCGTTGTGGTTCATGGGCGTGTCGGTGGTGCTGGACGCGGGGCTGAACCCGGTGCTGATCCTGGGGCTGGGTCCGGCGCCGCAGCTGGGGATCGCGGGGTCCGCGCTCGCGACGCTGATCGCCAATGTCGTCGCCTGCGGGGCGCTGGTGCTCTACATCCGCTGGCGCGACCTGCCGCTACGGCTGGCGGGGCGGGAGATCGGCTATATCGTCCCCGATCGCCAGCTTGTGGGCACGATCCTGTCGAAGGGATTGCCGATCGGCGCCCAGATGCTGGTCATCTCCGGCGCCGGCCTCGCGATGGTGGGGCTGGTCAACCGGCACGGCGTCGACGTCACTGCCGCTTATGGCATCACGCAGCAGCTATGGACCTATGTCCAGATGCCCGCGATGGCGATCGGCGCGGCGGTCAGCGCGATGGCGGCGCAGAATATCGGCGCACGCCGCTGGGACCGGGTCAGCGCGATCACGCGATCGGGCATCCTCTTCAACGTGGCCATCACCGGCAGCGTCATCGCCGCCGCGCTGATCTTCGACCGCGCGCTGCTGATGCTATTCGTGCCCGAGGGCAGCGCGGTGCTGCCGATCGCACAGCATATCAACACGATCGCCACCTGGGGCTTCGTGCTGTTCGGCGCGACGATGGTGCTGTTCGGCACGGTGCGCGCCAATGGCGCGGTCTGGGGGCCGCTCGCGATCCTGTTCCTGTCGATGTTCCCGGTGCGGCTCGGGATCGCGGTGCTGCTGCGCCCGATGCTGGGAGCGGATTCGCTGTGGTGGAGCTTTCCCGCCGGGTCGGCGACCACGGTGACGCTGGCGGCGCTCTATTATGCGCGCGGCACATGGCGGAAGGGCGCGCTGATCGTGCCCGACGAGCATGAGTGCGAGGAACGCAGCCATGCCGATATCGAGCCGGCGGGATCGGTGAAGCCGGCGGGGTGATGGGCGAGAAAACTAACCCCTCCCCTTCAGGGGAGGGGTTGGGGTGGGGCAGTCACGAGCCATGAGCGTCGGTCTCGGTGAGACGTCCCCCACCCCCTACCCCTCCCCTGAAGGGGAGGGGCTCAAAATCCCATTACCGTCCGGCAGGCACCATCACCTCGATAACGCCCGCCGCGACATGCGCCGTCACCGGGGTATGCGCCAGCACCTCGCCGTCGATCGAGATGGGCAGCGGCGGGTCGGTGCGGACCTTGATCGACGTGCCGGAGAAGCTGACCGTGTCATGGTGCCGCTCCTTGCGCCCGAGGAAGTTGAAGAACCAGTTCTTCACCAGCCGCCGCTTGTAATGCCCGCGCACCGCCTGCACCACGATCCGCCCCGACGTGACCGAGGCGTCGTCGACCAGCCAGGTGCCGCCATGATACGGCCCGTTGGAGATGCGCACCTCCACCACGCGGAGCCTCTTCTCCCCGGACCCATCGTCGACGAACAGCGTGAACGGCTTGAACCGCCCCAACTGATACCCCGCCCAGCCGAGATAGCCGACGCGCCCCAGCACCTTCTTCAATCCGTGCGGCACCGTCTCGGCGATCTGCGGACTCAACCCCATCGCGGCGCAATTGGCGAAATAGTCCTCGTCGATCATCCCCAGGTCGATCCGCTTGGGCACGCCGCTCGCGAATACGTCGATCGCGCCATCCACGTCGAGCGGCAGCCCCAGCGTGCGCGCGAAGCTGTTCGCCGTTCCCAGCGGCAGCACGCCAAGGATGACGTCATGACCCACCAGCAGGTCGACCAGCCCGCTGATCGTCCCGTCGCCGCCACCCAGGATCACCAGTTGCGGCTTCTTCTCCAGCGCCTTGCGTACCGTGCGGTCGAGATGCTCGGGATTCTTCACCGCATAGGCATCGACCTTGAACGGCAGGTCGCGCAGCCGGCGGCAGGCGCGGCGGAACAGCTTTCGCCCTTTCCGCGACTTGGCGTTGACGATCAGGGCGGCGGCGGTGATCTCGGTCATGCGCGCCCAACGCGCGGAGGCGCGTTTCGCTGCCGTAACGCTTGCACCCGCGCGCGCGATGCGGGAAATGCCGTGGCATGACCGCCGCCTATCCCGCATTGCGCCTGCGCCGCACCCGCGCGCATGGCTGGAGCCGCCGTCTCCATGCCGAGAACGTGCTGACCGCCGCCGACCTCATCTGGCCGCTGTTCGTGACCGAGGGGCAGGGGGTGGAGGAGCCGATCGCGACGCTGCCCGGCGTGTCGCGCTGGTCGGTCGATGCGGTGGTGGCGCGCGCGCGCGAGGCGCGCGATCTGGGCATCGCCTGTCTCGCCCTGTTCCCCAATACGCAGCGCGAACGCCGCAGCGACGATGGCGCCGAGGCGCTGAACCCCGACAATCTGATGTGCCGCGCGATCCGCGCGATCAAGGAGGCGGTGCCCGACATCGGTGTGCTGACCGACGTCGCGCTCGACCCCTATACCGCGCATGGCCATGACGGGCTGGTCGATGCGAACGGCTATGTCATGAACGATGCCACGGTCGAGGTGCTGATCGAACAGAGCCTCAACCAGGCGCGCGCCGGCGCCGACATCATCGCGCCCAGCGACATGATGGACGGCCGCGTCGGGCTGATCCGCAGCGCGCTGGAACGCGATGGCCATATCAACGTCCAGCTCATGGCCTATGCCGCCAAATATGCCAGCGCCTTCTATGGCCCGTTCCGCGATGCGGTGGGCAGCCGCGGGCTGCTGAAGGGCGACAAGACGACCTATCAGATGGACCCGGCCAATGCGGAGGAGGCGCTGCGCGAGGTCGCGCTCGACCTCGCCGAGGGGGCGGACAGCGTGATGGTGAAGCCCGGGCTGCCCTATCTCGACATCGTGCGCCGCGTGAAGGATCGCTTCGAAGTCCCTGTCTTCGCGTATCAGGTGTCCGGCGAATATGCGATGATCGAGGCCGCGGTGGCGGCGGGCGCGGCGGATCGCGACGCGATGGTGCTGGAGACGCTGCTGGCGTTCAAGCGTGCCGGCTGCTCGGGCGTGCTGACCTATCATGCGGCGCATGCCGCACGCCTGCTGGCGGCATGATCGAGACCGCGCGCCTTGTTCTCCGGCCGTGGATCGAATCGGATAAGCCGGCGCTGTACGCGATGTGGGCGGACCCGCTCGTCATGGCGGAGCTGGGCGGCGTCGTGGGCCGTGCCGGCGGGGATGCCAATCTGGCGCGCCACGACAGCTATGCGCCGCTCGGTTTTCAGGTGGCGGCGCGGCGGGAGGATGGTGCGGTGCTGGGCTTCGTCGGATTGAAGCCCGGTGCGGCGAACACGCCGATCGCGGGCGGGCTTGAGATCGGCTGGGTGCTGGCGCGAGATCATTGGGGTGGTGGCTATGCGCGCGAGGCGGCGTCGGCATGGCTCGGCTGGGCATGGGTACATCGGCCGGAGCCGGAGGTGTTTGCGATCACCAGCCACGCAAACGCCGCCAGCCGTCGACTGATGGAGCGGCTCGGCATGCGTCACGATCCGACGCTCGACTTCGTCCATCCCGATGGCGGGGACAGCGTCACCTATCGCATCGCGCGTCCGGCATGATCGAGACCACGCGCCTCCGCCTGCGCCCGTGGATCGAGGCGGACAAGCCCGCCTTCGTCGCGCTGGTGAACACGCCCGCGATGATGGAGCATTTCGGCGGGGTCGCCGATCCGGCAAGGATCGCCGCGCTGGTCGATGCGCAGATGGCGAACCAGGCCCGTGACGGCCATTGCATGTGGGCGGTCGAGACGCGCGCGGGCGAGCTGGCCGGCATCTGCGGTTTGCGGATCGGCGGCCATGCCGGGACACCGGTGCCGGAGGAGCTGGAGATCGGCTGGCGCATCGGCGAGCGGTGGTGGGGGCAGGGCATCGCGCGCGAGGCGGCGGAGGCGAGCATCGCCTGGGGCTGGGCGAGCACCGCGCGTCGGCGGATCGCCGCCTGGACCAGCCGCGGCAACACGCGCTCCTGGGGGCTGATGACGCGACTGGGGATGGTGCATCGGCCGGAGCTGGACTTCACTCACCCCAATTTCACCGCCGACGATCCGATCGGCGCGATGATCGTCTATACGATCGACCGTCCCGCGTGATCGTCACCGATCGCCTGATCCTGCGTCGCTGGCGGCGCGAGGACATCGCGCCCTTTCATGCGATGGGGCAGGATGCCGAGGTCATGCGCTATCTCGGTCCGCCGGTATCGATGAACGATTGCGTCCGCACGCGCCGCCGCATGAACGCGATCCAGGGCAATCGCGGCCATTCCTTCTGGGCGCTGGAGCGGCGCCGCGACGGCGCCTTCATCGGCTTCTGCGGGTTGATGCCCGGCACCCCGCCGATCGACGGCGAGGTGGAGATCGGGTGGCGTCTCGCCCGCTCAGCCTGGGGGCAGGGGCTGGCGCTGGAGGCGGCGCGCACCAGCCTGGAATGGGCATGGGCGCACCTCGACGTACCCGCGATCGTCGGCGTCACCGTCGCCGCCAATCGTCGGAGCCGCGGACTGATGGAGCGGCTGGGCATGACGCGCCTGCACGACGGCGACTTCGATCATCCGGATCTGCCGCCCGGCGATCCGCTGCGTCGGCACCTGCGCTATACCATCGACCGTCCCGCCCGTGCCTGATCGCGGCGCGGTGCGGCCGCTGTTCGTCGTCACGATCCTGACGGGATCGTTCCTGCTGTTCCTGGTCCAGCCGATGATCGCGCGCATCGCGCTCCCCCGGCTGGGCGGTGCGCCCGCGGTGTGGAATTCCGCGATGCTGGTCTATCAGGCGCTGTTGCTGGGCGGCTATGGCTATGCGCACCTGCTCGGCCGGCTGGCACCGCGACGGCAGGGGCAGGTGCATCTCGCGCTGCTGGTGCTCGCCTGCGCGTTCCTGCCGATCGGGCTGAGCGACCGGGCGCTGCCCGCGGATGCCGAGCCGGCGCTATGGGTGCCGTGGCTGTTCGCGCTGTCGATCGGGCCGCTGTTCTTCGCGGTGTCGGCGCAGGCGCCGCTGGTGCAGCGCTGGTTCGCGGTGGTGCGCCCGGGCGGCGACCCGTATCCGCTGTACGCCGCGTCCAACCTGGGCAGTTTCGCCGGGCTGATCGCCTTTCCGCTGCTGGTCGAGCCGACGCTGGCGGTGACGCAGCAGCGCTGGCTGTGGAGCGCGGGCTATCTCTGGCTGCTGCTGCTGACCGCCGCGGCGGCGCTGCTGTTGCCGCGGGATGGGGTGGCGACCGTCGAGCAGGCGCGCGATCCGGCGCCGGCACGGTCGCGCGTGGCGCTGTGGATCGCGCTGGGGCTGGTGCCGTCGGGGCTGATGCTGGCGACCTCCACCTTCATCAGCACCGATCTGGTCGCGATGCCGCTGCTGTGGGTGATCCCGCTGGCGCTCTACCTGCTCAGCTTCTCGATCGCCTTCGCCGCGCGTCGCGGATTGGCGGACACGCTGACCACCGCGGCGCCGGTCACGATCCTGCTGTTCGGCGGGATCATGATGGGCGGCTTCACGGAGACGCCGACGCTGACCGTCGTCATGTCGCTGGTGCTGCTGTTCATGGTCTCGGTCGCGCTGCACACGCGACTGTACCGGCTGCGCCCGGAGCCGGCGCGACTGACCGGCTTCTACCTCGCCATGTCCACCGGCGGGGCTTTGGGCGGGGTGCTGGCCGGGCTGGTGGCGCCGGCGCTGTTCGACTGGACGTGGGAATATCCGCTGCTGGTGCTGGGCGCGGGGCTGCTGGTGCCGCAGACCTATCTGACCGGCGGGTTGCGCGCCTGGTGGCATCGCCCCGGGTCGCGGGGCGCGGCGGTCGCGGTGACGGTGCTGGCGCTGGCGATCACGCTGGCGCTCTATGCGGCGCAGCCCGGCGGATTGCGCATCGTGCGGCATACCACCGCCACCTTCGCGATCCTGTCGGTGATCGGGCTGGCGACGCTGGGCGCGCGGCTACCCTATATGCTGGTGCTGGGCAGCGCGCTGCTGCTGTTCGGCGGTGCGCGTTCGCTGTCGCTGTCGATGGAGCCGGGCGCGCGGCTGCGCAGCTATTTCGGCGTCTACACCGTCGCGCAGGAACCGGCGCGGCGGACGCTGATCCACGGCACCACGCTCCATGGCGTCCAGCTGACCGGCAGCGACGCGCGCGAGCGGACGCCGACCACCTATTACACCCCCGGCTCGGGTGTGGGGCGCGCGATGCTCGCCGCGCCGGCGCTGTTCGGCGCGGGCGCGCGGATCGGCGTCGTCGGACTGGGGACGGGGACGCTCGCCTGTTATGCGCAGCCGGGGCAGCGCTGGACCTTCTACGAGATCGATCCGGCGATGGCGCAGCTGTCGCGCCACCGCCGCTTCACCTTCCTCTCGCACTGTGCGCCGGCGGCGCGGATCGTGCTGGGCGACGCGCGACTGTCGCTGGAGCGCCAGCCGCCCGCCAGCCTCGATCTGCTCGCGCTCGACGCTTTCTCCTCCGATGCGGTGCCGATGCACCTGCTGACGCGCGAGGCGTTCGCGGGCTATGCGCGCGTGCTGTCGCCGCGCGGGGTGCTGGCGGTGCATATCTCCAACCGCTTCATCGACCTGCGCCCTGTCGTGGCCGCGGCGGCGCAGGCGGGCGGGTGGCAGGCGATGATCCTCAACCACATGCCCTCAACGCTGGAGGAATCGGCATCGCCGTCGATGTGGATCGTCATGACGCGCGATCCGGAAAGCTACGCGCTGATCGCGCTCGACGGCGGCCGGTGGAAGCCGCTGCGCCGCCGCCCCGGCTTCGCCGCATGGACCGACGATGCCGCGACGATCCTGCCGTTGCTGAAATTCTGACGCGTCAGGCCGGCGTCAGCATCGCGGCGATCGCGTCGATCCGCCGCGTCTGCGTCGCGGCTGCGGTGCGCGCCTCCGCCAGTGCCCGCTCCAGCGCCGGATAGGCCGGCTGAAGCGCGACGGCGCGTTCGGCGGCCAGATCCTCCAGCGGTCCCAGCGCATCGCCATGCGCGGCGCGCAACGAATCGAGTTCCGCCAGTGCGGCCTGCGCATCCAGCCAGCGGTCGCTGCCCACGCTCGCGCCGCGGGCGGCGCGTGCCTGCGCCTCCGCGCGATCGGCGCCGGTGTCGAATGCCCGCGCTGCCGCCGTCCGCTTCGCCACCGCCGCGGCGACGCGCGCGTCGAGCACCGGATCCGCCTGGACGGGCGCGGGGGGAGGGGCCGCCGGCTCCTCGAACCCGATCGTTTCCGCCGGCCGCGGCGCGAGCGACGGGTAGCCGGCGGTATCGGCCGAGCATCCCGCGGCGGCGACGGCGGTCGAAAGAGCCAGCAGGGGCAGGGCGAGCGATCGGCGTTTCATGGCTTTTGCGTAGGCCGCGAAGAAAATCGACGCAACGCCCTTGCGCCCCCGCGATTCGCCGTCTAACAGCGCCGCTCCACAGGGCGCCCGTAGCTCAGCTGGATAGAGCATCAGACTACGAATCTGAGGGTCGGACGTTCGAATCGTTCCGGGCGCGCCATTCTTCTCCCGGGAAGAATGGGTGGATATAAGGGGCGGCGCAAGCCGCCCCTTTTCTATTTGGGCACTTCTCTCACCACCATCCGATGGCGTTCGTGGCGCTACGCCTGCGACCGATCGCGCACGAAAAAGGGCGGCCGGAGATGATGCTCCGACCGCCCGCATCCGTCGTCCGATCAGGGATCAGAGCGGCGGCAGCGCCTTGACGCCGTAGAAGCCGAAATCGCCCGCCGACAGCTCGTTGCCGTTGAGCGAATTGACCATGAAGTTGAAGGTGTGGCCGGCGAAATCGCTGACCGAATAGTAATACAGCACCGCGCCGTTGGTGCCGCTGGCGCCGGTGTGGGTCTTGGTCAGCGTGCTGCCGTCGAAGCCGTCGAGCGCGATGAAGTCGCCACCCGCAACGCCCGCACCCGAGAAATCGGTGATATAGGCGAACTGGTCGTCGAACTTCAGCGACTGGCCGTCGTGCGTGCCCTCGGCCACCGCGAACTTCGACACCAGCTTGAACGTGTCGTCACCACCGCCGCCATAATATTGGTTGAACTTGGCATGGCCCTGCAGGATGTCCTTGCCCGCGCCGCCTGCCATCTTGTCCACCGCGCCGCCATCGCCCTGGGTGATGCCGTACTTGTCCGCCGCCACCACGTTGCCGTCCACCGTCGCCATGATCGTGTCCCCTTGCTGTTGCGCCCCTGCGGGCTGGTCCGATGACGGGGAGCTAACGAATGTCGCGGGTCGATGCCAAAGGGTTGATTTCGGTTAACGATCCGTCCTGTCCCCTTTCGGGACGGGATGGCGGAAGCGGTGGGATTCGAACCCACGATACGGTTTCCCGTATGCCGGTTTTCAAGACCGGAGCCATCAACCACTCGGCCACGCTTCCGCGGCCCCGCCGGGCGGCGGGGGCGGGCGCGGCTTTGGCCTGCTGCGTCCGGCTGTGCAAGCCCGGCGATGATTTGCGGTTCCGCGCTCCGGCCTGCTGTGTCAGAACCCGACGGCATGGACGTGACGTACAAGGACAAGGGGCGCGGCAGGGGAAAGGCGACGCTCGCGCGGTGCGGGCGGGTGCTGGCATTGGCGGTCGCCTGCCTGCTGGCGGGGGGATCGGCCGCGGCGCAGGACGCCGAGGATGCAGGGTTTCGCGCTTATCTGGAGCAGGTGCGCGCGCGTGCCATGGCGGCGGGGGTGCAGCGCGCGACGGTCGACGGCGTGCTGCCGACGCTCACCTTCAACCCGCGCGTCGTCGCCCTCGACCGGCAGCAGCCCGAGACCGCGCCCAATGCGCCGATCTCGATGTTCGCACCCTATCGTGCGGCGCATGTCGATGCGGCGCGGATCGCGCGCGGGCGCAGCGCTTATGCCGAGCAGCGCGCACGGCTCGCCCGCGTCGAGGCGGAAACCGGCGTGCCCGAGCAGATCATGGTCGCGATCTGGGGCCACGAAACCAACTACGGTTCCTATACCGGCAACTTCGATCTGCTGCGCAGCCTCGCCAGCCTGGCCTATGAGGGGCGCCGCCGTCCCCTGTTCGAAGGCGAGTTCATCGCCGCGCTGAAGATGATCGATCGCGGCGTCCCGCGCGCGCGGCTGGTGGGCAGCTGGGCCGGCGCGACCGGCAACCCGCAGTTCCTGCCCTCGGTCTATCTGCGGCTGGCGCGTGACGGCGATGGTGACGGGCGCGCCGATATCTGGACCAGCCCGGCGGACACGCTGGCGTCGATCGGCAATTACTTCACCATGGCGGGCTGGCGTCCCGACGAGCCATGGGGCGTCGCGGTCGACGTACCCGCCGGCTTCGCGCGCGACGGCGTGCGCAACCGCCTCGTCTCGCCGCGCTGCCCGCGCGTGTTCGAACGGCACAGCGGGTGGCGCACGATGGCGGAGTGGCGCGCGCTGGGCATTACGCCGCAGGACGGCCGCTGGCCGGGCGACCGCGTCCAGGCGGTGCTGATCGAACCCGATGGCGCGGGGCGCACCGCCTATCTGCTGACCAGCAACTATCGCGTGATCCTGGATTACAATTGCTCGAACTTCTACGCGCTCTCGGTCGGGTTGCTCGCCGATGCCATCGCGCGTTAGCCTGATCGCGCTGCTGCTGCTGTCGGGCAGCGTGCAGGTCGCCGCGCAGCAGCAACCCGCCGCGGACGTGCCCGCGGTGACGCTGCGCCCGCCCGCCGAGGCGCCGCTGCCGCCCGAGGCCGGCACGCCCACCGGCCCGTCCGCCACCGCCGGCGCCGGCGCCGGCACGATCGCCAGCTATGACGCGGTCGGCTATGCCTCCTGGTACGGCGACGGGCTGGAGGGGCAGCCGACCGCGTCGGGCACGCCGTTCGCCAATGCCCGCATCACCGCCGCGCACCCGACGCTGCCGCTCGGTTCGCATGCCGAGGTGACCTCGCTCGACACCGGGCGGACGATCTTGGTGCGGATCACCGATCGCGGGCCGGCGGCGAAGGGGCGCGAGATCGACCTGTCGACCGGCGCCGCGCGGTTGCTGGGCGTCGCCGATCGCCCGCTCGCCCCCGTCCGCGTGCGCAGCATGACGCCCTCGCTGGCCGACGCCGCCGCGCTCGACCGCGGCGAGGCGGCATCGGCGCGGCTCGACACGCCGGAGCCGGTGCTGCGCGCGCTGCGCCGCCAATTGCCCCCGGCTGCCGCCGTTGCGACCGCCACCCGTCCGCCGCCGCGCGCGGCGCCTGCGCCGATACCCGCCCCGCGCGTCGGGCGCGGGTTGCTGGTGCAGGTCGCCGCTTTCTCCAGCGAGCCGCGCGCGATCGAGGTGGCGCGCAGCTTCGGCGGACAGGTGGAGACGTCGGGCGCGGTCTGGCGCGTCCGCGTCGGCCCGTTCGCTACCTTGCCCGAGGCGCAACGCGCGCGTGACGCGGCGGTCGCGCGCGGCTATGGCGACGCGTCGATCCTGCTCCAGCCGGCGCCTACCCGCTAGATCCGCTCGTCAGATTCATTCGGAAGAACCCATGACCAAGCTGCTGACCGCCCTTGCTTTTCCTGCCGCAATCGTGGCGATTGCCTATCCTGCGATGGCCGCCGCGCCGCAGTTCGACACGCCGGCCCCGGTCGCCTTCATGGAGGATCTGTCGTCGGGCGCGATCCTCTATGCCAAGGATGCGGACCGGCGCATGCCGCCCGCCTCGATGGCGAAGATGATGACGGTCTATACCGCCTTCCAGATGATCAAGGCCGGCGACCTGAAGCTCAATACCGAGTTCGAGGTGCGGCCGGAGACGTGGCAGCGCTGGCACGGCCCGGCGGCCGGCTCCACCATGTTCCTGTCGGTGGGGGAGCGGGTGTCGGTCGCCAACCTGCTCTACGGCATCGTCACGCTGTCGGGGAATGACGCCTGCGTCGTGCTGGCGGAGGGGATTTCCGGCACCGAACCCGCCTTCGTCGAGCGGATGAACGACAATGCGCGCAAGCTGGGTTTGACCAACAGCCATTTCGGCACGTCGAACGGCTGGCCCGACAATGGCGTCACCTATGTCACCGCGCGCGATCTGGCGAAGCTGGCCGCGGCCACGATCCAGGATCATCCCAAGCTCTACAAGCAATTCTATTCGCGGCGCGATTTCACCTGGGGCAAGACCATGGGCGCGGGACAGGCGATCACCCAGGCCAATCGCGATCCGCTGCTGGGCCGCGTCAACGGGGCGGACGGGCTGAAGACCGGGCATACCGAGGAGGCCGGCTATGGCTTCACCGGATCCGCGGAGCAGAACGGGCGCCGGCTGGTCATGGTGCTCGCGGGGCTGACCAGCTTCAACCAGCGCGCGGCGGAGTCGGTGCGCTTCATGAACTGGGGCTTCGGTGCGTGGCAGGCGCGCCCGGTGGTGAAGGCGGGGCGGACCGTGGGCAATGCCGCGGTGCAGATGGGCAGCGCCGCAACCGTCGATCTGGTCGCGCCGCGCGATCTGTCGGTGACCGTTCCCTCCGGCGATCGCCCGCCGCTGTCGGGCAAGATCGTCTATGAAGGGCCGCTCAAGGCGCCGATCGCCAAGGGCGCGCATGTCGCCGATCTGGTCGTATCGTCTCCCGGCCTGCCCGATCAGACGGTGCCGCTGGTCGCCGCCGCGGACGTGGGCGAGGCGGGCTTCTTCGGCCGCGCCTGGGCCGGCCTGACCGGCCTGTTCGGATGACGACGGGACGCTTCCTCAGCCTGGAGGGCGGGGAAGGCGCAGGCAAGTCGACACAGGCGCGCGCGCTCGCCGCCGCACTCGCCGCGCGCGGGCACGACGCGATCGTCACGCGCGAGCCGGGCGGCAGCGAGGGGCGCGGAGGCGATCCGCGCGCTGCTGATGCAGGGCGCGGCCGCACGCTGGAGCCCCGCGACCGAGGCGTTGCTGTTCGCCGCGGCGCGCGCCGACCACGTGGAAAGGGTGATCCGCCCCCGCGCTGGCCGCCGGGCGATGGGTGATCTGCGACCGCTACGTCGATTCGACCCGCGCCTATCAGGGGGGTGGCCGGCGGGGTGGAGGACGGCGCGATCCTGTCGCTGCACGCCTTCGGCTCGGGCGGGTTGCTGCCCCGACCGCACCTATTGGCTCGACCTGCCCGCCGCCGCCGGGGCCGCACGCGCGGTCGCGCGCGACGGTGCAGCGGCCGATCGCTTCGCCGCGCGCGACGCCGGCTTCCACGCCGATGTGGCCCGCGCGTTCGAGGCCATCGCCCGCGCGTGAGCCGGCACGCTTCCGCCGCATCGACGCCACGCGCTCCGCCGACGACGTGACCGCCGCGATCCTCGCCGATCTGGAGGCATGGCTGGCGTGACGCGGCTGCGCGGACAGCAGGCCGCGACCGAGGCGTTCCTCGCCGCGGCGCGCGGTGGTGCGCTCCACCATGCCTGGCTGCTCGCCGGGCCGAAGGGGGTGGGCAAGGCGCTGTTCGCGCGCGCCGCGGCGCTGCGGCTGCTGGCGGAGGGCGCGACGCCGGGTGCCCTGCCGCCGGGGGCTCGACGTGCCCGCCACACATCAGGCCGCCGCGCTGTTCGCCGCCGGATCGCACCCCGATTACCGCGAACTGCGCCGCCTGCCAAAGAAGGACGCCAAGGCGGAGGATGAGCTGGCGCGCAGCATCACCGTCGATCAGGTCCGCGCGCTCGGACCGTTTCTGGGCACGATGCCGTCGCTTGTCCCCGCGCCGCGTGATCGTGATCGATGCCGCCGACGATCTGGAGCGTCCCGGCGCCTCCAACGCGCTTCTCAAGAGCCTGGAGGAGCCGCCGTCGGGCACCGTCTTCCTGCTGGTCAGCCATGCGCCCGGCCGCTTGCTGCCGACGATCCGGTCGCGGTGCCGCGTGCTGCGGTTCGAGGAACTGGGCGCGGACGACATGACCGCCGTGCTGCAGGACGAATTGCCGGATGCGGACGCAGACGAGATCGCCGCGCTGGTGCGCGCGGGCGAGGGATCGCCCGGGCGCGCCCCTGGGCTATGCCGGTCTCGACCTCGCGGCGATCGATACCGCGCTGGAGGCGATCGGGCGCGATGGCGACCCGGAAACCGCGCGCCGCGCCGCGCTCGCCCGCGCGCTGTCGCCCAAGGCCGCGCAGTCGCGCTACGAGGCGTTCCTCGATCGCGTGCCCACCGTCATCGCGCGGCTGGCGACGATGCGCCATGGCGAGGATCTTCGCCGCGCGCTCGACGCCTATGACGAAGCGCGCGCGATCGCCGCGGGCGGCGCGTGCGCTATCGCTGGATACGGCGGGCACCGTCCACGAACTGGCCGGCGTGATCGCCAGACTGGCCCGCGCTGACCAATTGTCCTGCCGCGCGTCAGCCCCTACAGACGCCGGCATGGCCGAGCCTTTCTACATCACCACCGCGATCAGCTACCCCAACGGCCGCCCGCATATCGGCCATGCCTATGAGGCGATCGCCGCCGACGCCATCGCGCGCTTCCAGCGGCAGGCGGGGCGTGACGTCCGCTTCCAGACCGGCACCGACGAACATGGGCTGAAGATGGTCCAGACCGCGCGCGACAAGGGTATGGAGGTGCGCGCGCTGGCCGATGAGATGTCGGGCTATTTCAAGGCGATGTGCGATGCGCTTGGCATCAGCTACGATCGCTTCATCCGCACCACCGATGCCGATCACCACCGCGCCAGCCAGGCGATCTGGCAGGCGATGGCGGATGCCGGCGACCTGTATCTCGACCGGTACGAGGGCTGGTATTCGGTCCGCGACGAAGCCTTCTACGACGAGAAGGAACTGATCGAGGGGGAAGGGGGTACGAAGCTGTCGCCGCAGGGAACGCCGGTAACCTGGACCGCGGAGGAGACGTGGTTCTTCCGCCTGTCGAAATACCAGCAGCCACTGCTCGATTTCTACGCCGCCAACCCCGACTTCATTCGGCCCGAGGCGCGCCGTAACGAGATCATGCGCTTCGTCGAGGGCGGGTTGTCCGACCTGTCGGTGTCGCGCACCAGCTTCGACTGGGGCGTGCCGGTGCCGGGCAGCCCGGGGCATGTCATGTACGTGTGGGTCGACGCGCTCACCAACTATCTAACCGGCGCGGGCTATCCCGATCAGGAGATGCCGCACTGGCCCGCCGACCTGCACCTGATCGGCAAGGACATCGTCCGCTTCCACGCGGTCTATTGGCCCGCCTTCCTGATGTCCGCGGGCGTGGCGCTGCCGAAGACCGTCTTCGGCCACGGCTTTCTGCTGCACCGTGGCGAGAAGATGTCGAAGAGTCTCGGCAATGTCGTCGATCCGCTTGATCTGGCGCGCGCTTTCTCGGTCGATGGCTTGCGCTACTTCCTGCTGCGCGAGGTCAGCTTCGGGCAGGATGGCAGCTATTCGGCGGAGGCGATCGTCACCCGCGTCAACGCCGAACTGGCCAACGCCTTCGGCAATCTGGCGCAGCGCACCCTGTCGTTCATCGCCAAGAACCTGGGCGGCGCGCTGCCCGGTATCGGCCGTGCCGAGCCGGCCGATGGCGAGCTGATCGAGGAAGTGGTGGTCGCCTGCGCGGGGGCTGCGCACCACCTTCGGCGACCTGATGCTCAGCCAGGGGGTCGAGGCGTGGCTGCGTGGCGTGTTCGCCTGCAATCAATATATCGATGCGCAGGCACCCTGGACGCTACGCAAGACCGACCCGGAGCGGATGCACGCGGTGCTGCGTACCTTGGTCCGCGCGATCCGGATGCTGTCGATCGCGATCCTGCCGGTGGTGCCGGAGGGTGCGGGCAGGGTGCTCGACCTGCTGGGCGTCGACGCGCGCGACCATGAGGCGATCGACGACGATGGCTGGTATGCGCGTCACGAGGCGGCCGGGTTCGTCATCCCGACCCCGACGCCAGCGTTCCCGCGGCTGGACATGCCCCGCCGAGGCGGAGCCGGCCTGATGCTCGCCGACAGCCATTGCCACCTCAATTACAAGGGGTTGGTGGAGGAACAGCAGGCGGTGCTCGAACGTGCGCGCGCGCGTGGCGTCACCGCGATGCTCAACATCGCGACGCGTGAGAGCGAATGGGATGCGGTGCTGGCGACGGCGGAGCGCGAGCCGGATGTCTGGGCCACGGTCGGCATCCACCCGCACGAGGCGGACCAGCATCCGCATGTCGATACCGCCCGGCTGGTCGAGCGCGCCCGCCATCCCCGTGTCGTCGGCATCGGCGAAAGCGGCCTCGATTATCATTACGATCATTCCGATCGCGCGCGCCAGCAGGCCAGTTTCCGCGCGCATATCGCCGCCGCGCGCGCCGCGGGTGTGCCGATCGTGGTGCATACCCGCGACGCGGAGGACGATACCGCCGCGATCCTGCGCGAGGAGATGGAGCAGGGGGGCCTATACCGGCGTCATCCATTGTTTCACCGCCAGCGGCGCTTTCGCCGACAAGGCGCTGGATCTGGGATTCTACATCTCGATTTCGGGCATCGTAACGTTCCGGAACGCCACCGATCTCCAGCAAACCGCCGCGCGACTGCCGCGCGAACGCCTGCTGATCGAGACGGATGCGCCGTTCCTGGCGCCCGTGCCGCATCGCGGCAGGATCGGCGAGCCCGCCTTCGTCGCCGACACCGCTGCCTTTCTGGCGACGCTGCGCGGCGAGGATGTGGCGGAGTTACAGCGCTATACTGTGGATAACTTCCACGCGCTGTTCAGCAAGACGGTCGCGTGAAGGTCCGCATCCTCGGCTCGGGCACGTCGTCGGGGGTGCCGCGCATCGGCAACGACTGGGGCGATTGCGACCCCGCCGACCCCCGCAATCGCCGCACCCGATCCTCGCTGCTGGTCGAACATGACGGCACCCGCATCCTGATCGACACCAGCCCCGACATGCGTGAGCAATTGCTGGCCGCCGACGTCGGCACCGTGGACGCGGTGATCTGGACGCACCAGCATGCCGACCATGTCTTCGGCATCGACGATCTGCGCCAGCTGTTCCACGCCATGGGGCGTCCGGTGCCCGGATATGCGCGCGCCGGCACCGCCGAGGCGTTGCAGCAGCAGTTCGGCTATGTCTTTCGCGGGCATCAGGGCTATCCGCCCACGGTGGCGCTCGCTCCGCTGCCCGATCGGCTGACGATCGGCGGCATCACCATCAGCGTCACCGATCAGCCGCACGGCTCCATCACCTCCGCCGGGCTGCGGTTCGAGGCAGGCGGGCGCGCGGTCGGCTATGCCACCGACGTCAGCAGCATGACCGCGGCGATGCGCGCGCTCTACACCGGGCTGGACCTGTGGATCGTCGATGCGCTGCGGCGCCGGCCGCATCCGACGCATCCGGATCTGGCGACCGCGCTGGCATGGATCGCCGAGCTGGCGCCGCAGCGTGCTGCGCTGGTCCATATGGATCAGTCGATGGATTATGCCGGGCTGGTGGCCGAGCTGCCGCCGCATGTCGAGCCGGGCTACGACGGCTGGGAGGCCGCGTGGTAGCGCAGGCCTTGATCCTGCTGCTGGTGCTGATCCTGCCACTGTCGGCATTGCTGGCGCGGCGGATGCCGGTCCGGACCGTGATCGTCTATGCCATGGCGTGGATCGGCGTGTTCGCACTCGGCTGGCTGATCGCGTCGAACTTTACATAATGCGTATTATCAACTTCGAGGTGATGCGATGATCGAGCGTCTGGTGGCGATCATGGCGCGGCTGCGCGGCCCCGGCGGTTGCGAATGGGATCGCGCGCAGACGTGGTCGACGATCGCCCCCTATACGATCGAGGAAGCCTATGAGGTGGCGGACGCGATTGCGCGCGCGGATGTGGTGGACATCAAGGACGAACTCGGCGACCTGCTGCTCCAGGTCGTCTTCCACAGCCGCATCGCCGAGGAAGCCGGCGCGTTCACGCTCGCCGATGTCCTCACCGCGATCAGCGACAAGATGGAGCGTCGCCATCCGCACATCTTCGGCGACACGCCCGACGGCGGGCATCATCTGTGGGAAGAGGTCAAGGCCGCGGAGCGCGCCGCGCGCGGTGCCGCCAGCGCGCTCGACGGCGTCGCAGTCGGCCTGCCCGCGCTGACCCGCGCCGAAAAGCTCCAGAAGCGTGCCGCGCGTACCGGCTTCGACTGGCCCGACGCCGAAGGGCCACGCGCCAAGATCGTCGAGGAACTGGCCGAAGTGGACGCCGCCGCCAGCGACGACGAGCGGCTGGACGAGATCGGCGACCTGCTGTTCGCGGTCGTCAACTGGGCGCGGCACCACGGCGTCGATCCGGAAGCCGCGCTCCGCCACGCCAATGCGAAGTTCGACCGCCGCTTCCGCGCGATCGAGACGGCCGGCGGGGACGCGTTCGCGGGCCTGTCGCTGGAGGAGAAGGAGCGGCTGTGGCAGACGGTGGGCAAGGGATCGGATTGATCGTCCTCCCGGCGAGGGCCGGGGCGACGGCGTGGCGATGGTAATGCCCTACCCCGCACGCGCCGCGAACCGTTCGTAATCCGCGGGCGCCATCCGCACTTCATAGACCACGCGTTCGTCCTCCACCGCCTGGTCGAGCACCTCGCCATGCGCATGGAGCCACGCCGCCCCCGCCCCGTCGCCGGCGTCCAGCGTCACGGTATAGCGCTGGTGCCCCGCGGTCAGCAGGTCGCCGACGCGGCGGATCAGTTCGTACACCCCCTCGCCCGTCAGCGCGGAGATCGCCATCACATCGTCGCGCCGCGCCGCCTCCGCCAGCAGATCGTCGCGCGCATCACCCTCCAGCAGGTCCAGCTTGTTCCACGCCTCGATCCGCGGCGTCGTATCGGTAACGCCGACCTCGGCCAGCACTGCCTCGACATCCGCCTTCTGCGCCGCGGTATCGGGATGCGCGACGTCGCGGACATGGACCAGCAGGTCGGCCGACACCACCTCCTCCAGCGTCGCCTTGAACGCGGCGACCAGCTGCGTCGGCAGCTCGCTGACGAAGCCGACGGTGTCGGACAGGATCGCCTTGTCGATCCCCGGCAGCGTCACCTGACGCAGCGTGGGGTCCAGCGTCGCGAACAGCAGGTCCTCCGCCATCACATGGCTGCCGGTCAGCCGGTTGAACAGCGTCGACTTGCCGGCATTGGTATAGCCGACCAGCGCGATCACCGGCCAGGGCGCGCGCTGGCGCCGGTCGCGATGCAGCCCGCGCGTGCGCGTCACCTGATCCAGCTCGCGCCGCAGCCGCGCCATGCGGTCGCGGATCAGCCGGCGGTCGGCCTCGATCTGCGTCTCGCCCGGGCCGCCCAGGAAGCCGAAGCCGCCACGCTGCCGCTCCAGATGGGTCCAGCTGCGCACCAGCCGCCCCGACTGATAGTCGAGGTGCGCCAGCTCCACCTGCAAACGCCCTTCCGCGGTCGCCGCGCGCTCGCCGAAAATCTCCAGGATCAGGCCGGTGCGGTCGATGACCTTGGCCTCCAGTGCGGTTTCCAGATTGCGCTGCTGGATCGGGGTGAGGCTGCCGTCGACGACGATCAGCGCCGCCTCCTCCATCCGCGCACGGGTGGCGAGATCCTCGATCTGTCCCGATCCGATCAGCGTCGCCGCACGCGGGGTGCGCACGCGGAACGCGACCCGGTCGACCACGACCACCCCGATCGCCTCGGCAAGGCCGGCGGTTTCCTCCAGCCGCGCCTCCGCATCGCGCGACGAACCGCCCAGATCGGGATAGACCACGATCGCGCGGGCGCCGCGGGTGACGTCGTCATGGTCGCGGTCGAACCCGGTGCTCACTCAGTCGTCGTCCTCATCGCCATCGTCCGCGCCCTGTTCCTCGGCGAGGTTCAGCGGCCGCGACGGCTGGATGGTCGACACCGCGTGCTTATAAACCAGCTGCGCCATGCCGTCGCGCTGGAGCAGCATGCAGAACAGGTCGAATCCGGCGATCGCGCCCTGCAGCATCACGCCGTTGACGAGGAACATCGTCACCGGATCCTCGCTCTTGCGCACCGCCGACAGGAAGATGTCCTGCAGCAGCGGCTGCTTCCGGGGCGTGTCGTTCAGCTGGCCGACGATGCCGGCAACGTCGATCGTCCCCGCGGGCATGATCGTGGAGATCGCGTGCTTGTAGATCAGCTGCGACTGGCCGTCGCGGCGCAGCAATACGGAGAAATTGTCGAACCAGGTAACGATGCCCTGGAGCTTCACACCCTTCACCAGGAACATGGTGACCGGGGTCTTGGACTTGCGCAGCGCGTTCAGGAACAGGTCCTGGAGCGAGGTCTGCTTTTCGGCCATGGATGCGTTGTCCTTGCTTTTGGCGGGAGGTTCCCCGCGGATGCGCCGTTGCCGGCGTCGGTGAAAACCGCTCGAAGCGGCCCGCCCTAGCTAGGGGGCCGCGGGCGTGGCGTCCAGATGGCGCGGCGTCATGCCGGACCTGATCCGGCATCCATGTGTCCGCGAACGCTGCGCCCGCGGATGGATGGACCCCGGGTCAAGCCCGGGGTGACGGCTGGCTATTCCTCCCGCGTCTCCGTGATCCCCAGCAGCTTCAGCTTGCGGTGCAAAGCCGACCGCTCCATCCCGATGAAGCTCGCGGTGCGCGAGATATTGCCCGAGAAGCGCCGGATCTGGACGCGCAGATATTCGCGCTCGAACGTCTCGCGCGCCTCGCGCAGCGGGGCGCCCATGATCGCGCTGGCACCGGCGCCATTGTCGTGCCCGCCCAGCACCTCCGCCGGCAGCAGGTCGAGGTCGATGCGCCCGATCCGGTCGCCCGGCGCAAGGATGATCGTGCGCTCCACCACGTTGCGCAATTCGCGGACGTTGCCCGGCCAGTCGTAGGACTGGAGCGCCACCAGCGCGTCGGTCGCGATCTCGGGCACCGGCACGCGGCGCTCGGTCGCGTAATGCGCGACGAAATGCTCGACCAGCGCAGGGATATCCTCGCGCCGCTCGGTCAGCGGCGGGATCGTCACCGGCACGACGTTGAGGCGGTAATAGAGATCCTCGCGGAACCGCCCCTCCGAAATCTCGTGCGACAGGTCGCGCGCGGTCGCGGAGACGACGCGCACGTCCACCTTTACCACGCGCGTGCCGCCGACGCGGGTGAAGCTCTGGTCGGTCAGCACGCGCAGGATGCGCGCCTGGGTCGCGGTCGGCATGTCCGCGATCTCGTCAAGGAACAGCGTGCCGCCATGCGCCTGTTCGAGCAGCCCGGTGCGGACGAGGTCGCCCCCCTCCTCCACTCCGAACAATTCCTCCTCGACGCGCTCCGGGCTCATGCCCGCGGTGCTGGCGATCGCGAAATTGGCGTGCGCGCGCTGGCTCCAGCCGTGGAGCAGCCGCGCCGCCACTTCCTTGCCGACCCCTGCCGGCCCCATGATCAGCACGCGGCTGCCGGTGCCCGCCACGCGCTTCAGCGTCGCGCGCACCGCGTTGATCGCGGTCGAGCTGCCGGTCAGGTCGGTCCCCCTGCCCGATGCGGCGCGCAACGATGCCACCTCGGCGCGCAGCCGCTCCGTCTCGGTCGCGCGCTCGACCATCAGCAGCAGGCGTTCGGCCTGGAACGGCTTTTCGATGAAGTCCGCCGCGCCCTTGCGGATCGCGGCGACCGCGGTGTCGAGCGTCCCGTGGCCGGAGATCACCAATACCGGGATCGACGGATCGCGCCGCTTGATCTCTTCCAGCAGGTCCAGCCCGTCGAGCCGCGACCCCTGCAACCAGACGTCGAGCAGCACCAGGCTGGGGCGCCTGGTCGCGATCGCCTCCAGCGCGGCGTCGCTGTCGCCCGCCATGCGCGTGTCATAGCCTTCGTCCTCCAGCACGCCGGCGACCAGTTCGCGAATGTCGAGTTCGTCGTCGACGACGAGGATGTCGATCGCCATGCTTATCCGATCCGGTTTCTGGTGAGGGCGGCGAGCGTGCGGTCGTCGTCCTGCGTGGTGGCGTCATCGCCGCTTGCCAGCCGCGCCAGCGGCGCGGTGTCGAACGACAGGGTGACGACCGTGCCGCCCCCGGCGCGGTCGGCGAAGGTCATCGTCCCCAGATGCTCCTCCACGATCTTCTTGACGATGGCGAGGCCCAGCCCGGTGCCCCGCGCACGCGTCGTCATATACGGCTCGACGATGCGGTCGCGCTCGACCGGCAGCCCGACGCCATTGTCGGCGACGGTGATCGTCACGCGCCCCCCGTTCTCGGCCCCGCTGCCGGCGAGCGTCATCGTCACATGGCCCTCGCTGGCATCGGCGGCCTCGACTGCCTCGACCGCATTCTTGACGATATTGGTCAGCGCCTGCCCCAGCTGGCGGCGGTCGCACACCAACGGGGGGCCGGGATCGTCATGCGTCAGGACGAAACGGATGCCGGGATGCGCCACCTCGTGGAGGAACATCGTCTGGCGCGCGATATCGACCAGCGACTCCTCGCGGAACACCGGCTTGGGCATCCGTGCGAAGCTGCTGAATTCGTCCACCATCCGGCGCAGGTCGCCGACCTGCCGCACGATCGTGTCGGTCAGTCGGGCGAAGGTGGTGTCCCCCTCCTCGATCTTGCTGCCGTAACGGCGCTGGAGCCGTTCGGCGGCGAGCTGGATCGGAGTCAGCGGGTTCTTGATCTCATGCGCGATGCGGCGCGCGACATCGGCCCAGGCGGCGCGGCGCTGGTCGGTCAATTGCTGGGTGATATCGTCGAAGGTGATGATCGGCCCGGTGCCGTCCTGTGCGATCCGCACCGCGAAGGTGCGCGGCTCGCCATGCACCGCCAGTTGCACCGCCGCCTCGCGCGCATTGCCGTCCAGCATCGGCGCCAGCGCGGGCGCCACCTCCGCCAGCGTGCGCCCGACCGGCGATTCCTCCAGCCCCAGCAGCATCTGCGCCGAGCTGTTGATGAGGCGGATCGTGCGATCGTTGCCGTCGATCGAGATGACGCCGGCGGACACGCCCGACATCACCGCCTCGATCAGCGCGCGGCGATTGTCGAGCTGCGCATAGGCGGTCACCAGCGCCGTATTCTGGGTCTGAAGTCTGGCCGTCATACTGTTGAAGGCATTGGACAAGGTTCCCAGTTCGTCGCGCTCCAGCGTGTCCGGCACGCGCGCCGCCAGATCGCCGCCCTCCACCCGCCGTGCGGCATCGACCAGTTCGCCCACCGGACGAACCAGCCGATCCGCCACCGCCAGCGCGATCCACACCGCGACGCCGACGATCAGCAGCGACACGATCAGCAGCGCGGCGTTGAACTGAAGCTGAAGCGTCCGCGCGCGCGCCAGCAGCTGGCGGTAATTGACCAATGCCGCCTCGGCGCGCGCGGTCTGCGTCGTCATCTCCTTGGGGTCGGTGACGCGCGCGGCGTAGAGATAGATATTCTCCGATCCGGGCAGCCGCGTGAACACCTGGATCCGGTCGCCGGTCACGATCACCACGCTGCGCCGCTGCCCGCTGAGCCGGGCGATTGCCGCGGGGGTGATGAGCCGCGCGAGGTCGATCTCGTAAGGGTTGACCACCGCCAGCGTCTGCAACCCGCCGCGCTGGTTCATCGCGAACAGCGCGCCTTCGGACAGGCTGCGATAATAGACCTGCCGTCCGAAGAAATCGGGAAAACGATTGCTGTCGATCGGCTGCTCGCGCAGGAAGGCGGACAGATCGTCCGCCATCGTGACGGTCGCCTCGTCCCAACGCTGGATGATCTGGTCGTAGGAGGCGCGCGTCAGCGACGCCGCATTCTCGAACATGCCGCGCGCGCGATCGGAATACCAGAATTGCACGCCATACTGAAACAGCAGCGAGGCGAAGATCGTCACCAGCAGCGCCGGCACCGCCGCCACCACCGAGAAGAGCAGCACCAGCCGGACATGCAGCCGCCCCGCCCCGCCGATCGGCGAGCGCGCCGCGCGCCGGCGCGCGATCCGTCGGCCCAGCAGCATCAGCAGCGCGATGCCGGCGACCAGATTGGCCACCAGCATCAGCGCGACGACGGGCGGCGCCAGCAGCCCGGCGGGGTCGCCCTCCCCTTGGACGATGAAATAGCTGCCGATCCAGACGCCGACCGCGACGCTCAGCACCGCGAGTTCGAGCGCGGGCGTCACGCTGAAGCGGGTCGCCGGTGCCGGCGCGGCGAGGGAGGAAGGCGTGGCTTCCGCGGTCATTCGTCTCCCGCTACAACATCGGTGTTGCATGGAGAACACATATTTCGGTGGACGGGTCTGTAGCTCAGGGCGAGTGAACACGCAGGCTCTTGGGTTAGACAAGTACGCCACCCCGGCGCAGGCCGGGGTCCAGTCGGGAAGGTCGCGGTGACGACGCACAGCGCTCGCCAACTCCTGTTCCCCGACTGGACCCCGGCCTGCGCCGGGGTGGCAGGAAGAATATCTGTTCGAGGGGGACAAGTACCGATCAAGTCGGGGGTGACGGATCACGAATGCCGTTTGCCGCTATTCCTCCGCGGTGACAGACGGGCGGACGCTCGCGTCGATCCCCAGCACATCCAGTCGCTTGCGCAGCGTATTGCGGTTCAGCCCGATCGCGCGCGCGGCGCGCAGCTGGTTGCCGCCGTGCCGCGCCAGCATCGCCTCGATCAGCGGGCGTTCCACCTCGCCGATGATCCGTTCGTAGAGCGAACCGTCCTCCAGCGCGCGCGGCTCGTGTCGCGCCAGCCGCTCGATCAACGCGCGCACCGCCGCCTCCAGCCCCGGATCGGGCACCGCCTCCACCAACGCAGGGCCGGCGCCGCCGATCGTCGCACGCACCTCCGCCGCGCCGACATGATCGTCGCGCGACAGCGCGGCGAGGCGGCGCATGACATTTTCCAGCTCGCGGACGTTGCCGGGCCAGTCGTGCCGTTCCAGCACGTCGACCGCCGCGGCATCCAGCGTCTTGCGCGGCAGCCCGGCCTCGGCCGCGCGATCGAGGAAATGCCGCGCGAGTTCCGCCACATCCCCGCGCCGCTCGCGCAGCGCGGGCAGCGCGATCGGCACGACGTTGAGCCGGTAATAGAGATCCTCGCGGAACTGCCCGGTCGCGACCGCCTGATGCAGGTCGCGGTTGGTCGCCGCCACGATGCGCACGTCGGCGCGGATCGTCCGCGCGCCGCCTACGGTGGTGAACTCGCCCGATTGCAGCACGCGCAGCAGCCGGGTCTGCGCCTCGACCGGCATGTCGCCGATCTCGTCGAGGAACAACGTTCCCCCCGCCGCCTGCTCGAACCGCCCCGCGTTGCGCTGCGCCGCGCCGGTGAAGGCACCGCGCTCGTGCCCGAACAGCTCCGCCTCGATCAGCTCGCGCGGGATCGCGGCCATGTTGATCGGCACGAACGGTGCCGCCCGCCTGGCGCCCAGATCGTGGATCGCGCGCGCCACCAGCTCCTTGCCCGTCCCCGATTCGCCCGACACCAGCACGGTCAGGTCGTTGGAGACGACGCGCGCGATCACGCGATACACCTCCTGCATCGCGGGCGAGCGCCCGATCAGCGGCAGCGAGGCGTCGTCGTGGTCGGCATCCTCCGCCGCGGCGCCCGCGCGCCGCTCCAGCGCGGCGGCGACGGTGCGCGTCAGCGTGTCGAGGTCGAACGGCTTGGGCAGATAGTCGTAGGCGCCCGCCTCGTTCGCGCGCACCGCGGTGGTCAGCGTGTTGCGCGCCGACAGCACGATCACCGGCATGTCGGGGTGATCCGCCAGCACCCGCGTCGCATGATCGATCCCGTCGCCGTCGGGCAGCACGACATCGGTCAGCAGCACCTGCGGCGGGTGCGCGCGCATCTCCCGGTCCAGCTCGGCGAGGCTGGCGGCGGTGCGCACCTCATGGCCTGCACGCCGCAGCGCCTGCGCGACGACGGTGCGGACCGCATCGTCGTCGTCCACCAGCAGGACGCGGCCGGTCACGCCGGTCACCCGGCCCGCCGCAGCAGCAGGCGGAACACGGTCTGATGCGGGCGACCCTCGCGCGCATATTGCACGATCCCGCCCATGTCGCGGATCAGCTTGTCAACCAGCGCGAGGCCCAGTCCCTTGCCCTCCGGCCGGCTCGACACGAACGGATCGAACAGATGCTCGGCGATGTCGTCGGGCGCGCCCGGCCCGGTATCGATCACGCAGATCTCGATCGGTAGCGCGACGCGCGCGCCGTCCTTGCCCGCGGGCACGGTGATGCCGTGGCGATAGGCGGTCGCCAGCGTGATCCGCCGCTCGCCCCGCTCGCCCAGCGCGACCGCGGCGTTCTTCAGCAGGTTCAGGATGATCTGGAGCAGCGCGTCGCGATTTCCCAGCACCTGCGGCAGCGACGGGTCGTAGCGTTCCTCGATCGTCACGCCGCGCGCGAACCCCGCCAGCGCCACGTCGCGCGCATGGGCGAGCAGCGGATAGATGTTGAGCGGCTCGACCGCGCGCGGGCGCGTGTCGGTGAAATCCTGCATATGGTCGATCAGCGCCGCGATCCGGTCCACCTCCGCGATCATCAGCCGCGTCAGATCCTCCTGCGGTGCGCCGTCCGCGATCAGCTGTGCCGCGCCGCGGATGCTGGACAGCGGGTTCTTGATCTCATGCGCCAACATCGCCGCCGCCCCCACCGCGCTGCGTGCCGCGGCGGCGCGTTCGGAGGAGATGCCCAGCCGGCGCGACGCGGCGGCATTGTGCAGCGTGATCGTCCGCCAGCCGGGATGGTCGACCACCTCGGTCTCGATCAGATCGACGCGGATGCGTACCCCGCGCGGCGTCACCATCTCGGTATCGAACACCGCAAAGGCATGCCCCTCGCGCCGCTGCGCCGGCTCGGGCAGGTTCAGCACTGCCTGCACCGGCTGCCCCAGCATCGCGCGTTCGGACAGGTTGAGCAGCGTCTCGCACTCCGCATTGGCGCGCGCGACCCGGTCCTCCGGATCGACCACCAGCAGCGCGACCGGCAGCGTGGCGAGCAGCTCCGCCTCGTCCGGGCCGCGCATCGACAGCATCATGCCGCGTCACGCATCCGATGCGGGGCGTAGAATTCCGCCAGCATCGCCTGCACGCGCCGCGCGTCCGCTTCCTGGTTCACCTTGTTGCGGAAATCCGCCGAGCCGGGGATGCCCTTGGTGTACCAGCCGATATGCTTGCGTGCCATATTGACGCCGGTCACATTGCCATAATGCGACAGCATTGCGTCGTAATGCTCGGTGATAACACGATATTGTTCGTCGATCGACGGATCGTCGCGGCGTTCGCCGGTGGCCAGCCAGTGCATCACCTGCCCCAGCAGCCACGGCCGGCCGTAGGCGCCGCGCCCGATCATGATCCCGTCCGCGCCCGACTGCTCCAGCGCGGCCTCGGCATCCTCGATACCGCAGATGTCGCCATTGGCGATCACCGGCACGCTCACCGCGTCCTTCACGCGGCGGATGAACGCCCAGTCGGCGGATCCCTTGTACATCTGGTTGCGGGTGCGGCCGTGGACCGTCACCATCTTCACCCCCAGATCCTCCGCGATCCGCGCCAGTTCCGGCGCGTTCAGGCTGTCGTGGCACCAGCCCATCCGCATCTTCAGCGTCACCGGCGCATCCACCGCCGCCACCACCGCGCGGATCAGCTCCGCCGCCAGCGTCAGGTCGCGCATCAGCGCGGAACCGGCATCGCCGTTCGTCACCTTGCGCACCGGGCAGCCCATGTTGATGTCGATGATCGCGGCGCCCTTGTCGCGCGCCAGCTTCGCCGCCTCTCCCATCTCATAGGGGGTGCAGCCGACCAGCTGCATCGACACCGGCTCCTCCGAAAGGTGCCATGCCGCCTTCTGGATCGACTGGCGCGTCTCGCGGATCGCCGCCTGGCTCGCGATCATCTCGGTCACGTTCAGTCCGCTGCCATAGCGGCGGACGAGCGTGCGGAACGGCTGGTCGGTGACGCCGGTCATCGGCGCCAGCACGACGGGCTGGTCGATCCGCACGGGACCGATCTGGATGGGGGAAAGCCGCTGCATCACGTTACTGCCTGAAAAACGGGCAGGTAGTCGACGCGCGACGCTCTGGCAAGGTTCGCGCGGAACGGCTAGGCGCGGCGCGCATGACAACGGTCGCCCTCATCGTCGCCGCCGGCACCGGCTCGCGCAGCGGCAGCACGCTTCCCAAGCAATATGCCCCGGTGGCAGGGCGCGCGATGCTGGCGTGGAGCCATGCCGCGCTCTCCGCGCATCCCGCGATCGATCGCGTGCTGGTCGCGATCGGCGCGGGGCAGGAGGCGCTGCTGGACGCGGCGGTGCCGGGCGCCGCCCATGTCATCGGCGGCGCGACCCGGCGCGAATCGGTCGCCGCCGGCCTGGCCGCACTGGAAGGCGCGGATCGTATTCTGGTCCATGACGCCGCACGCCCGTTCCTGACCGCGGCGGTCATCGATCGCCTGCTTGCGGCGCTCGACGATCGTCACGCCGCTATTCCCGTGCTGCCGGTCGCCGATACATTGGTCGATGACGATACGACCGTCGTCCCGCGCGATCGGCTGCACCGCGTCCAGACACCGCAGGCGTTCCGCTTCGCGACGCTCGCCGCGGCGCATGCGGCGTGGAGCGGCGGCGAGGCGACCGACGATGCGCAGATGGTCCGCGCGCTCGGCCATGACGTCGCGCTGATCGAGGGAGATGCGATGCTCGAGAAGATCACCTACCCCGCCGATTTCGCGCGCGCCGCCGCCGCGGTGGAGACGCGCTCCGCCAGCGGCTTCGACGTCCACCGGCTGGAGGATGGCGAGGAACTGTGGCTGGGCGGCGTGCTGATCCCGCATCATCAGGGATTGTCGGGGCACAGCGACGCCGATGTCGCGCTCCACGCGATCACCGACGCGGTGCTGGGCACGATCGCGGCGGGCGACATCGGCACCCACTTTCCGCCCAGCGACCCGCAATGGCGCGGTGCCGAATCGGGGCAGTTCCTGCGCCACGCGCGCGCGCTGGTGGAGGCGAAGGGCGGCCGCATCACCTTCGTCGACCTGACGTTGATGTGCGAGGCGCCCAAGATCGGGCCCCACCGTGCCACGATGCAGGCGCGCATCGCGGAACTTCTGGGCCTCACGACCGATCGTGTCAGCGTGAAGGCGACGACGACCGAGCGACTGGGGTTCACCGGCCGCGGCGAGGGGATCGCCGCCCAGGCGGTGGCGACCGTCACCCTGCCGCTGGTGTCGGCATGAGGACCGCGCTCGCACTGGCGGTCGCCGCGTTGCTCGCCGCCCCGCCCGCTCTGGCGCAGACGCCGTGCCTCTCCACCACCGATGCCGAGTCGATCGCGCTGGTGGCGATGCCGGAGATCATCCGCGACGCGGGCCGCGTCTGTTCGGCGCTGCCGGCGCGCAGCCTGCTGCGCCGCACCGACGGCACGTTCCTCGCGAAATACGAAACGGAGGCCGACCGCGCCTGGCCCGCGGCGCGTACCGCGATCGCGAAGCTCAGCGATCCGGCGGTGGAACTGCTGCTGATGAGCGATTATGCCCGCACCATGCTCACCTCGATCTTCGCACCGCAGATCACCGGGCGCATCCAGCCGGCCGACTGCCCCACGCTCGACCGGCTCGCGACGCTGCTGGAGCCGCTGCCCGCGCGCAACACCGCCGGGATCGTGGTGGCGACGCTCCAGTATCTGAAGGCGGAGAAGGCACGCGGCAAGCCGGCCAGCCTCCCGGACCTTCCCGTCTGCCCGGCGGAGGCGAAATGAGCGCCGACATCACGTTGCCCGCCGCGCTGGTCGATGCCGCGCGCCGCGTGGTGGAGGCCAATCGCGCCGCCGGCCGCCGCATCGCAGTGGCGGAAAGCTGCACCGGCGGGCTGGTATCGGCCGCACTGACCGAAATCCCCGGCTCGTCCGACGTGTTCGAGGCCGGGTTCGTCACGTATTCCAACGAGGCCAAGCAGAAATTGCTGTCCGTCAGCGGCGACGTGCTCGACACGTTCGGCGCGGTGTCGATCGCGGTGGCCTGGAGCATGGCGCAGGGCGCTCTGGCCAAGTCCGATGCCGATGTGGTGGTGGCGATCACCGGCGTCGCCGGGCCGGGCGGCGGCAGCGAGAAGAAACCGGTCGGCACGGTCGTGTTCGCGCGCGCGGAGCGCGGCGGCGACCCGGCGGACGTGGTGGCGGACAAGCGCTTCTTCGGCGACCTGGGGCGCGGCGGCGTCAGGTTGCAGGCGGCGCTGTGCGCGCTCGACCTGCTGTTGCCACCGGAAGCGGCCTGACCTCCCCTCCCTTTCAAGGGAGGGAAGCAGATGGCGCCGCCGAGATCCGTCACCCCGGACTTGATCCGGGGTCCCGCTTCTTCGCGACCGGCAAGAAGGAAGAAGCGAGATGCCGGATCACGTCCGGCATGACGGTCAGGGTCACACCGCCCGCAACGCCTGTTCCATATCCGCGATCAGGTCATCCGCATCCTCGACCCCGATCGAGATCCGCACCAGATTGTCGGTGATCCCCAGCGCCTGTTTGCGCGCATCCGGCACCGACAAATGCGTCATCGCCGCCGGCGCGCTCGCCAGCGTCTCGGTCCCGCCCAGGCTGACCGCCAGCTTCGCGATCCGCAGCGCATCGAGGAACCGGAACGCCTCCGCCTCGCCGCCCTTCAGGTACAGCGAGAAGGTCGACCCACCCCCGGTGCAATGCCGGCGATAGATGTCGGCCTGCCGCCCCTCCGCCTCGGCGAGAAAGCCGAGATAGCCGACATGCTCCACCTTGGGATGATCGCGCAGATAGGCGCAGACCTTCGCCGCATTCTCCCCGGCGCGGCTCATCCTGAGTTCCAGCGTCTCCAGCGAGCGCAGCAGCATCCACGCGGTATTGGGGTCGCAGATCGTGCCGATCGTGTTGCGCATCGCGCGGATCGTATCCATCAGCGCCTTGGATCCCAGCACGCCGCCCGCGACCAGATCGGAATGCCCGCCGGCATATTTGGTCAGGCTATAGACGACCGCATCCGCGCCCTGCTGCAACGGCTTGGCCCACAGCGGCCCCAGGAAGGTGTTGTCGATCGCGATCGGCGGCTTCTCCGCAGCGTTGGCGAAGATCGCGTCGCGGCTCGCCGCCACCGCCTCCACATCGACCAGCGCATTGGTCGGGTTGGCGGGGCTTTCCAGATAGATCAGCGCGACTCGCCCGGATGCGGCCTTGGACAGCACCGCATCGATCTCCTCGCGCGTCGCGCCGGCGGGAAAGTCGAGCCAATGCACCCCGAACCGCCCCAGCACGCGCGCGATCAGCGTCTCGGTCGCGGCATAGAGCGGGCCGGAATGGACGATTGTATCGCCCGGCCGCACCAGCGACAGGAACAATGTCGCGATCGCCGCCATCCCGCTGGAGAAGATCAGCGCATCCTCCGCGCCTTCCCAGATGCCGAGCCGATCCTCCAGTATCTCCTGGTTCGGCCCGTTGAAGCGCGAATAGACGAGGCCTTGCGCGCCGCCCGGCCGCTTGCCGGTCACGCCTTCGAAATGGCGCTTGCCCGCGGCGGCATTGGGAAAGACGAAGGTGGAGGTCAGGAACACCGGCGGCTTCAGCGCGCCTTCGGACAATGCGGGGTCATAGCCATGCCCCATCATCAGCGTCGCGGGCTTCAGCGTGCGGCCGCCGATCGTATCGGTTTCGGGCTTGGGCGACACGCGCGCCACCTCCACCCCGGTCAGCGCATCCTCGGTCGATCCTGGGGTCGGTTGGGTCATCGTCAATTCGCCCGATAAGGGGTGAAGGAACCCAGCGCACAGCTACCGGTGGGGATGGCGGGCGGCACGCTGACCGTCTGCGCGATATCGCCCTTGCACAGCCGCGACTGGAATTGGCGCGTCACCAGCACGTCGCCGCGCGCCACGCCCTGGCATCCGCCGGTGCTGTCGTTGACATAGACCAGCTTGCTGCTGACGCGATAGATCAGCTTGTCGCCATAGGCCGACAGCGACGGCCGGTCGAACCGCGTGTCGATACAGTCGACCGGCTTGCCCGGCGTCTTGCCCGCGATCAGCCGCTGATATTCCGCCTCGGGCGAGCGATTGCGCCGCGCGTCGGCGACGCCCACCGCGAGCGCACTCAACGCCGCGGCCGCCGCGAAATGGGTGAGGAACCGCATGTCACTCTCCGACTATCATCTGTCGACGATAACAGTCGTCACCCCGGACTTGATCCAGCCGACTTGTCCCATTCAGCTCGTCACCCCGGACTTGTTCCGGGGTCCAGGGTTCCGCAAAGCAACCAAAGGTGAGGCGCGTGGAACCCTGGATGCCGGAACAAGTCCGGCATGACGTTAACCCTTGAACGCGTCCTTCCCCGCGCGCAGCCGTGCCAGTTCCTCCGCGCTGCCCGCGCGCAGGAACGGGTTCGTCGCGCGTTCCGCGCCGATCGTCGTCGGCACCGTCGCCTCGCCGGCGGCGCGTTGCGCGTCCACCTGCGTCATCCGCGCGACCAGTTCGGCGTTCCCCGGATCGACCGACAGCGCGAAGCGGCCGTTCGATTGCGTATATTCGTGCCCGCAATAGACCGAAGTCGCGTCCGGCAGGGTCGCGAACCGCTGCATGTTGCCGAACATCTGCGCCGCATCGCCCTCGAACAGCCGGCCGCAGCCCATCGCGAACAGCGTGTCGCCGGTGAAGATCACGCCATCGTCCGCGAAATGGAACGCGATATGCCCCGCGGTATGCCCCGGCACCGCCATCACCTGCGCGCGATGCGTGCCCATCGAAATGACGTCGCCCTCGCCCACGCCCTCGTCCAGCGTGTCGATTTTGGCGCGTTCCGCTTCCGGACCCGGTCACCCGCGCGCCCGTCGCGGCCTTGATCGCGGCATTGCCCGCGACATGATCCGGGTGCCAGTGCGTCGCCCAGATCGCATCGATCGTCCAGCCGCGCGCGGCGGCGGCGTCCAGCACCGGCTGCGCCTCGCCCGGATCGATCGTCATGGTGCACCCGCTGTCGGCGTCGTGCACCAGCCAGCTGTAATTGTCGCTCAGCACCGGGACACGGACGATCTCCATCACCATGTCCCCGTATTGGGCATCAACGCCCATGGCTCGGCGGGTTCCAGCACGCCGTCCTGCAACAGTTCGATCGAGATACCGTCAGGCGTCTTCACGAACGCCATATGCCCGTCGCGCGGCGGGCGGTGGATGATGTGCCCCGCATCGGCCAGCCGCCGGCACGTCGCGTAGATATCGTCGACGCGATACGCCAGATGGCCGAAATTGCGCCCGCCGGCATAATCCTCGGGATCCCAATTGTAGGTCAGCTCCACTTCCGCCCGCGCGCGTTCCCCCCGGCCCCGCCATATCCTCCGGCGCGGCGAGGAAGATGAGCGTGAACCGCCCCTTCTCATTCTCCATCCGCCGCACCTCCTTCAGCCCCAGCAGTTCGAAGAAGGCGATCGTCGCGTCGGGATCGGTGACGCGGATCATGGTGTGCAGATATCTCACTTCGCAGCCTCCGGGGTCTGGAATTGCTTGAGCGCGTTGGCGGCGGAACGCCCGGCGGGCGAGTCGGGTGCCCGCCGTACCGCCTCGCGCCACGCCGCCGCGGCCTTGTCCGCGTCGCCCGACTGCGCGGCGTATTGCCCGCCTCCAGCTGGACGGAGGCATCGTCGGGCGAGCGCCGCAGCGCCTGTGCGATATCCGCCCGCGCACGGGTCAGGTCGCCGCCGCGCCGCGCCAGCGTGGCGGACAGCAGCCAGGCGAGCGGATCGTCCGCCGCATTCATCAGCGCCTGATCGAGGTCGGTTCGCGCCGCCTTGACGTCACCCGTCGCGACCAGCGCGCGGGCGCGATCCAGATAGGCCTCGCCGCGTTGCAGGTCGGTCAACGTGCCTGCCGCCAGCGCGGCATCCAGCGCCGTGCGCGCCTTCGCCGCCTCGCCGGCCGCGAGCCACGCGTTACCCGATTGCGCCCAATAATCCGCGGCCGCCTCGTCCTTCGCGAGTTCGGCCGCGCGCGCGGCTTCCGCGAAGGCCGCGGCGGCATCGGCGAAGCGGTCCTGCCCCACCAGCGCCAGTCCCAGGCATTGCCGCATCCGCGCGCTGCCGCCGATGGCGTTGCGCGCGACCTGCTCGGCCCGCGCGGGGTCGCGCCGCGCCTGCGCAAGGCAGGCCTGTTCCGCGGGCGCGAGCGCCTGCGCCAGAAGAAGCGTCAGCAGCATCACGGTACGACATCCTCGACCGCCCGGATCAGCAGCGCGATATCGTCCTCACGCGAGAGGCGATGGTCGCCGTCCTTGACCAGCCACGTCTGCACATGCGGCGAGCGGAACAGCTCCGCCAGCCGCGCGGTACGATGCCACGGCACGTCCGCGTCGCGCTGCCCCTGCAACAGACGCACCGGCCCGTCGAACGCGATCGCCGCGCCGTGCATCAGCCGGTTGGCCTCGCCCGACTGCCAGAAGCGGCGGGTATAGACGGTCGGTGCGGGGCCGTAAGGGTTGGGACGCTCCAGCCGGCCATATTGCAGCAGGTACAGTTTCTCGTCCTGGCTGAACCCCCAGTCGGTGAAGTCGGGCGCGGGGGCGATGCCCACCAATGCCGCGACCCGCTCCGGCCGCGCCAGCGCGGCGAGCAACATGATCCAGCCGCCCATCGACGATCCCACCAGCACCACGGGGCCATCGACATGGTCGATCATCGCCAGTGCATCGTCGCGCCAGTCCGCCAGCGACTGTTCCTCGAACGCGCCCTCGCTGGCGCCGCACCCGCCATAGTCGAAGCGCAGGAAGGCACGGCCCTGCGCCTTCGCCCACGCCTCCAGCGCCAGCGCCTTCGTACCGGTCATGTCGCTGGCATAGCCGGGGAGGAAGACGATCGTGGGGCTGCGCCCTTCGGTCAGATGATAGGCGAGCCGCGGACGCGCGACGGAGGTCAGGTCGGTCATCGTCGTCTAGCTAGGGTCAGGACCCATGACTGGCAACGCGGTTGCGGCGTAATGCGGCGGCCGCTGCGACCGGAAGCTCAGCCGCGCCGCGCCGCCAGTGCCGCGACCATGTCCTGCGCCAGCAGCGTCAGCGTATCGTCGCGCGCGCCCATCACGACGATGCGATCGCCCGCGCGCGCCTGCGCCACGCAATGCGCCGCCGCGGCCGCGCGATCGGGGATATGCAGCGCCTGCCGCCCCGCAAGCACGACATCGCGGACCAGATCGTCGCTGCCGACCTCGCGCGCGACCGTCCCGCCCTGATAGACCGGATCGGGCAGCACCAGCAGGTCGTCGGCGTGCAGCGTCGTGGCGAACATCGCGGCCAGTTCGGCGCGCATCACCTTCAACGGGCCATAGCCGTGCGGCTGGAACAGCGCGATGATCCGCCCCGGAAAGGCGTGGAGCGTGTCCAGCGTCGCCGCGATCTTGTCCGGATTGTGCCCGAAATCGTCGATAACGGCGACGCCAGCCGCCTCGCCGACCAGATCGAACCGCCGCCGCAGTCCCGAAAACCGCGCCAGTCCAGCGACCGCCCGGTCGAGCGGCACGCCTGCGGCCAGCACCGCGCCCAGTGCGGCGAGCGCATTCGCGACATTGTGCCGCCCCGGCACCGCCAGCGCGACACGCCCCTGCCCCACGCCGCCGCGCGCCAGATCGAACGACACCGCGAACGGCGCCTCCTCGATCGCGCCGGCGAACAGGTCCGCCCCGGCATCGCGCAGCGAAAAGCGCGTCACGCGATCGCGCGGCAGCGTCATCGCCAGCGTCGCGGCATCGGCATTGTCGGCATTGACCACCGCATGGCGCGCGCGCGACAGGAACCCGCCGAACAGGACGTTCAGTTCCTCCAGCGATTTATGGTCCAGGCTGACGTTGTTCAGCACCGCCACCTGCGGGCGATACAGCGCGATCGAGCCGTCGCTCTCGTCCACCTCGCTGACGAAGGCGTCGCCCTGCCCCACCAGCGCGCTGGCGAAGGGACGATCGGGCGCGACGAAATCCTTCATCACCGCGCCGTTCATCACCGTCGGATCGGCGCCGGCATGGTGCAGGATCGTCGCGATCATCCCGGTGACGGTGGACTTGCCGCTCGTCCCCGCTACCCCGATCGGCATGCGGCTCGCGTTGAACAGCGCGGCGTTCAGTTCCGCGCGCGACATCCGCCGACAGCTGACGCGCGTCGCGGCGACCATGTCCGCCACCGTCTCCTCGACCGCGGCCGATGCGACGACGATCTGCGCCGCATCCACCACGCCGCTGCCATCCTGCGGGAACAGCGCGATGCCGCGCGCGCGCAACTCGTCGAACTTGGCGGGCACCCGTCCCTGATCCAGCCCGCGGTCGCTGCCCGCCACCTCGGCGCCGCGACCCTGCAGGATCATCGCGAGCGGCATCATCCCCGATCCGCCGATACCGACCAGGAAGAAGCGCTGGCCGCGCACGTTGCCGTCATGCATGGTGCCGGGCTATCGGCGTTTCGTGGCCGGGTGGCAAGTTGTGCAGGGGTGTGACGGATGCGGATCGGAGTCTTGGCCTCCAGCAGCGTGGCGAACCCCGACGTGATCGCGCCCGTCTCCGCCTTTGCGGCGATCGCCTATCCCGACGTCGACCTCGTCTTCCACCCGCAATGCTATGCGCACGACGGCCATTTCGCGGGGTCGGACGCGGTGCGTGCCGCCGCCTTCCTGCAATATGCCAACGATCCCGCGTTCGATGCGATCTGGTTCCTGCGCGGCGGCTATGGCTCCAACCGCATCCTGTCGACGATCATGCCGCAACTGGGCGCGGCGGCGCGGACCAAGACGTATCTCGGCTATTCCGACGTTGGCTTCCTGCTGGGCGCGCTCTATGCGCGGCGCATCGGCCACCCGGTCCATGGCCCGATGTGCGCCGACATCCGCCGCGCGCAGGGCGACCAGACGGTGGCGCGCGCGCTCGGCTGGATGGCGCGGCGCGATCGTGCGGGGCTGGAGCCGGGGCTGGACGGGCGCCCCAGCACGGCGTTCAACCTCTCGATCCTCGCCGCGCTGGTCGGGACGCCGTATCTTCCCGACCTCGCCGACCATGTCTTGATCGTAGAGGAGGTGTCGGAGGCGATGTACGCGATCGACCGGATGCTGTTCACGCTCGGCAATGCGACGCAGTTGCGCACCCTCGCCGGCGTCCGGCTGGGCGCGGTCAGCGCGGTGAAGGACAACGAACCGGCGTGGAACGAGCCGCTGGACGATATGATGACCCGCTGGTGCCGCGACCTAGGCGTCCCGTACCTGGGCCGCGCGCGGGTCGGCCATGTACAGGACAATTGGGTCGTGCCGTTCGGGGTGGCTTGAGGCGCGTCAACCCTTCGGAAAGCGCCACGACCTAGCGGGGATCGATGATCCCTGTGTGTCTCGTCCTTATCCCTACGCTGTTGGCTATCAACGCGTGGACGCTGTGGCGCTTTCGCGACGACAAGCGTCGCGCCATCGCGCGCGAGCGTCGCATCCCGGAGGCGGACTTGCTGTGGCTCGCAGCGATGGGCGGGTCGCCCGCCGCGTTCGCCGCGCGCCGCCTGTTCCGCCACAAGACCCTAAAGGAGCCGTTCTCGACCCGGCTTCAGGTCATTGCCACGTTTCAGCTCGGCATCGCGCTGGGGCTCGCGGTCGCGTTCGTCTGAACGGCATCACCCTGCGGATGATGCGGCGTCAGGATCAGCGTCTGCCCCTCCACCCGCCACGACTTCAGCCGCGACAGGAAGTTCATTCCCAGCACGTCGACGTCGCCGAACGCGGGCGACACCACCACCGCCAGGTCGCGCGCCACGACATTGCCGAAGCGCAGCTCTGCGACCTCGCCCGTGTTCGCCTGGATCGTCCCGTTGGCGGTCTTCAGGATCACCGGGAACATCGCCGGCTTCACCTCCACACCCGCGGCCGCGGCGGTCGCGGGGGACAGAGCGGTGATCGTCGCCCCGCTGTCCACCAGCAGCCGGCGGTCGGCATCGCCGATCCGCGCGCGGACGTAGAAATGCCCGTCCGGGCTCATCCGGATCCGGGTTTCCTCGCCTGCGACCTGCTGGCTTTCGATGTTCAGCGCCGCCGCGACGCGCGCGAACCAGGGATCGAACCGCTCGCGCTCCACCACCAGCGCGAACAGCAGCCCCGCCACCACCACCCAGATCGCGACGCTTACCAAGGTGCGCAGCACCGGCACCCGCCGCGCGGCGAGGCTCGCCAGGAACAGCGCGCCGAGCAGGATGTAGAAATGCGGGTTCGCGGTCATCTCCGTCGGCATGGCGGACATATAGGATGGCGCGGCACGCGCCGCCACGCTATGTCGGGCGCGTGATGACGACCGCACCGCTCACTAGCAGCACCCGCTGACGCGCGCGCCACCCCGGCGCGACGGCGCGCGGGTGTTCCCTTTTCGTCGTTCCCCCATCTTTTCGTCGGTTCCACATGGCGCTACGCCGCCTCCCGACTTGCTCGCAGGAAGACCCTCGATGGAAATGCTCTCGATCACGCTGCCCGACGGTTCGGTCCGCGAGGTCGCGCCCGGCACCACGCCCGCCGATATCGCCGCCGCGATCGGCCCCGGTCTCGCCAAGGCGGCGATCGCGGCGCGCGTGGACGGTGAATTGCGCGACCTGTCGCGCCCGCTGACCGGCGATGCGCGGCTGGCGCTGGTGACGCAGAAGGACGAGGCCGACGCGCTGGAGCTGGCCCGCCACGATTTCGCGCATGTGATGGCGGAAGCGGTGCAGCATCTGTTCCCGGGCACGCAGATCACCTTCGGCCCGGCGACCGAGGACGGCTTCTACTACGATTTCGCACCGAAGGACCGGCCGTTCACCGACGAGGACCTGCCCGCGATCGAGGCGGAGATGCGCCGCATCATCGCCAAGAACGAGCCGTTCACGCGCGAGGTGTGGAGCCGCCAGCAGCTGATCGACCAGTGGAAGCAGCAGGGCGAGACGTTCAAAGCCGAATGGGCCGCCGAACTGCCCGAGGGCGAGGAACTCACGATCTATCGCCAGGGCGAGTGGCTCGACATGTGCCGCGGCCCGCACATGCCCTCGACCGGGCGGCTCGATCCCGCGGCGTTCAAGCTGACGCGCGTGTCGGGCGCCTATTGGCGCGGCGACCAGAAGAACGCGATGCTCAGCCGCGTCTATGGCACCGGCTGGCTCAGCAAGAAGCAGCTCGACGCGCATCTGACGATGCTGGAGGAAGCCGCCAAGCGCGATCACCGCAAGATCGGCGCGGAGATGGACCTGTTCCACCTCCAGTCGGAGGCGCAGGGCTCGGTCTTCTGGCACCCCAAGGGTTATATCCTGTGGCGGCAGATGGAGGCGTATATGCGCCGCCGTCTGGATGCCGCCGACTATGCCGAGGTGAAGACGCCGCAGCTGATGGACGCGCGCCAGTGGGAGCAGTCGGGCCACTGGGGCAAGTATCGCGAGAACATGTTCGTCGTCCCCGACGAGATCCCGAACGTCGAGGACGAGGGTGCGGTGCTGTCGGGCGACGCCGATCTGATGGCGCTGAAGCCGATGAACTGCCCCGCGCACGTCCTGATCTTCAAACAGGGGATCAAGAGCTACCGCGACCTGCCGATCCGCATGGCGGAGTTCGGCTGTTGCCACCGTAACGAGCCGCATGGCGCGCTCCACGGCATCATGCGTGTGCGCCAGTTCACGCAGGACGACGCGCATATCTTCGTGCGCGAGGATCAGCTGGTCGAGGAGGTGCGCAAGTTCTGCGAGCTGCTCCACTCGGTCTATCAGGACCTGGGCTTCACCGATTATGCGGTGAAGCTGGCGCTGCGTCCGGAGAAGCGCTTCGGCAGTGACGAGATGTGGGATCGATCGGAGCAGGAGTTGCGCGACGCGGTACAGGCGTCGAACCTGCCGGACGACATCAAGGCGAAGTTCGAGGAACTGCCCGGCGAGGGTGCCTTCTACGCGCCGAAGCTGGAATTCCACCTGACCGATGCGATCGGGCGGACGTGGCAGGTGGGCACGATCCAGTCCGACCGCGTGCTCCCCGACCGGCTCGACGCGAGCTATGTCGGCGAGGACGGCAACCGCCATCGCCCGGTGATGCTGCACCGCGCGATCCTGGGCACGTTCGAGCGGTTCATCGGCATCCTGATCGAGCATCACGCCGGCCGCTTCCCGCTGTGGCTGTCGCCGGTGCAGGCGGTGGTGGCGACGATCGTGTCCGACGCCGACGATTATGCGCATGAGGTGGCGGCGACACTGCGCGCGGCGGGCATCCGTGTCGAAACCGACCTGCGCAACGAGAAGATCAACTACAAGGTGCGCGAGCATTCGGTCGCCAAGGTTCCCAATTTGCTGGTGGTCGGCAAGCGCGAGGCGGAGGAGGGCAAGGTCGCGCTGCGCCGCCTGGGCAGCCAGGCGCAGCAATTCCTGACGCTGGACGAGGTGGTCGCGATGTTGCGCGAGGAAGCGCTGCCGCCGGATCAAAGATGAAGCCTATAAGCCCTCTCCCCGCCGGGGAGAGGGTTGGGTGAGGGGTTGGGGTCTCACCGAGAACGACCTCTCTGCGAGGCCCCGCCCCCTCGCCCCGACCCTCTCCCCGCAGGGGAGAGGGAGTTGCGTTCCGACACCTTCCAAAACGAGTCGCAATACCCTATATTCCCGCATACAACCGCTACAGGAGACCTACCCATACGTCCGCCCATGATGCGCCGGCCCATGCAGGCGCCGCCGATGAACGGCCCCCGCTTCAACGAGTGGATTCAGAGCCAGAAGGTCCGCGTGATCGATCACGAGGGCGAGAACCTCGGCGTCATGTACACGCGCGAAGCGATCGAACAGGCCAAGGAGGTCGGGCTCGACCTGGTCGAGGTGTCCCCGAACGCTGACCCGCCGGTCGCGAAGTTCCTGGACGTCGGCAAGTTCAAGTACGAGGCGCAGAAAAAGGCGAACCTCGCCCGCAAGTCGCAGAAGACGCAGGAGATCAAGGAGATCAAGATGCGTCCGAACATCGACGACCATGACTACGACACCAAGATGAAGAAGGTGGCGGAGTTCATCGGCGAGGGCGACAAGGTGAAGGTCACCATGCGCTTCCGCGGTCGCGAGCTGAGCCACGGCCAGCTCGGCATGAACGTCCTGCAGCGCGTTGCCGAGCAGGTGGCGGAAGTCGCCAAGGTGGAGGCATATCCGCGCATGGAAGGCCGTCAGATGCTGATGGTGCTCGCGCCGAAGTGAGCCGGGCGGCGGGGTCGGCCCATGCCGCCCCCGCCCTTCCCGCGAAGGCGGGTGCCACGGTCGAACTGCTACGACCGCATCGACCAATTCCGCCTGCGCGCGGGTAGCGACGGGGCGTCGCCCTCCCCCCTTCCGTCATGCCGGACCTGTTCCGGCATCCAGAGTCCCACGACTCAACGGATGTGAGGCGTGCGGAGGATTGGTCTCCGGAACGTCGGCAAAAACGCCCTCATGTTCTCCGGCGGAGGCCGGGTCCAGTAACGGCCGGCTCGTAGGATGCTGAAACCGCTCCCAACTGGACCCCGGCCTTCGCCGGGGAACAGAGATGCGGATTTCCACACAGGTGTCGGACGCGGTCGGGGCGACGGCACATGTGCAGCACACGTCCCCGTCCTTCTCCTCTACCCACGTTATCACATCTGCCCGCCCCGGCCCCATCGTGGCCGCGAAACGACACCGGCCCTCAAAAAATGTTACGCGCTACGTAAATTCGCTAGACGCCTTTAACCGTTGCGGTACATCGCGCCCGATACCGGACCTTCGAATCCGGGTTCACCAGCGAAAGCACCTTCGGGAGAGGCACCGTCGACATGCGTCTGACCAATATCCTTCTGTCCACCGCCGCCATCGTCATCGCCGCGCCGGCCATGGCGCAGGACCAGACCAGCCCCGTCACCACCAACGCCGCAGTCGATGGCCAGGCCCCCACCGCGGGCGCGCAGGCGGGCGATACGCAGGAACTGGGTGCAGGCGACATCGTCGTCACCGCGACGCGCCGCTCGGAGCGGCTGGCCGACGTGCCGATCTCGATCAACGCGGTGAACCAGGAAGCGCTGCAGAATTCCGGCGCCACCGACATCCGCCAGATGGCGCAGCTGGCGCCGTCGCTCAACGTCTCCTCGACCGGCTCGGAGGCCAATGCCTCGGCGCGTGTCCGCGGCATCGGCACCGTCGGCGACAACCCCGGGCTGGAAAGCTCGGTCGCGGTGTTCATCGACGGCGTGTACCGCAGCCGCACCGGCTCGGGCCTCAACGATCTGGGCGAGGTCGACCGGATCGAGGTGCTGCGCGGGCCGCAGGGCACGCTGTCGGGGCGCAACTCGTCCGCAGGCGCGATCAACATCTATACGAAGGCACCGTCGTTCGACTTCGGTGGCTATGGCGAGGCGACCTACGGCAATTACGACGCGGTGCGCGTCGCGGGTGCGCTGACCGGTCCGATCGTCAAGGACGTGCTCGCCTTCCGCGTCGACGGTGTGTACGCGCGGCGCGACGGCTTCTTCCGCGATGTCGTCAACGACACCGACTATAACGATCGCAACCGCTGGTTTGTCCGCGGCCAGCTGTTGTTCGAGCCGTCGACCAATTTCTCGGTCCGGCTGATCGGCGATTATACCTTCCGCGACGAAAAGTGCTGCGGCGCGGTCCATGTCGACACGCGCGAGAAGCTGGATCCGACCCCCGGCGTCCCCGGCGATTACACGATCAACCCGAACGGCAATCGCATCGTCGACGTCATCAACCAGATCGCGGCGCTGCGCGGCTATCCCGCGGGCAGCACCTTTCCGGCCGCGGGCGATCCGTACAGCCGGCGCATCGCCTTCACGCCCGGCCGCGCCTATTCCAACGTGACCAAGGATTACGGCGGGTCGGCGCAGGTCGACTGGAATCTGGGCGGCGCGTCGCTGACCTCGATCACCGCCTATCGCGAGTACAAGTCGGCGGGCGCGAGCGACATCGACTATAACGTCCTCGACATCGGCTACCGCCCGGCGGACGGCAACAACTACCGCCAGTTCCACACCTTCACGCAGGAGCTGCGCCTCAACGGCGAGGCGTTCGACAACCGGCTCAACTGGCTGGTCGGCGGCTTCTTCGCCAACGAGGATCTGGAGGTCGTCGACAATCTGAAGTTCGGCGGCGATTATGGCGCGTTCGCCGCCTGCCGCATCGTCGCGACGATCAACCCGCTGGCGGCGCTGCGCAATCCCGCCAGCCCCGGCTGTCTCGGCACGACGCCGCTGGCGGCGTTGGGCGGTGCGACCGGACGCCAGGCGGTCGCCGCCGGGCTGGGCGCGGCAGCGGGCGTGATCCTGCCCGCGATCGACCTGCTCGGCACGGTCAACAACGTCGGCACGACGCGCGACGTCTATCGCCAGAACAGCAAGAGCTTCGCGGTCTTCACGCACAATATCTTCAAGCTGACCGATACGCTGTCGCTGACCGGCGGTCTGCGCTGGACCCATGAGCGCAAGCGGTTCGACGCGACCTTCGGCAACAACAACACCGTCTGCCCGCGGATCCAGGGGCTACTGGGTGCCGGCCCGGCGGGCAACCTGTTCAACAATGCGCAACTGGCGGCACTGACCCGCGGCATCGCGACACTGGCCTGCACCGGCAATTCCTCGTCCGCGCTCAACGGGCAGACGCTCGCCGACCGCTTCAACGAAAGCCAGTTCACCGGCACCGCGGTGCTGTCGTGGAAGCCGACCGACCACATCATGACCTATGCCAGCTACTCGCGCGGCTACAAGGCGGGCGGCTACAATCTGGACCGGTCGGATCTGGGCGATGCGTACAATCCCGCGACCACCGCAAATCTGAATGCGGCGCGGCTGCGGTTCGATCCGGAGACGGTGAACGCCTATGAAGTCGGCCTGAAATATTCGAGCCGCCAGTTCACCTTCAACATCGCGGGCTTCCGGTCGGAGTTCAAGAATTTCCAGCTGAACACCTTCAACGGCACCAATTACGTCGTCGAGAACATCGGCTCCTGCGCGCAGGATCTGGGCGGCGCGGATCGCGACAACAGCGCCACCACGGGTGCCTGCACCAGCGGCGACGTGAAGTATGGCGTGCGCAGCCAGGGCGTCGAGGTCGAGGCCGGCTTCTACCCCACCCGCGACCTGGCGGTGGCGCTGGGCTATACGCTGGCGGACACCAAATATCGCAACAACTTGGTCGGCTCGGACGCGGGCGCGCCGCTCGATCCGGCATTGTTCCTGCTCGCCGGGTCGCAGATGTCAAACGCGCCGCGCAACGTCATCACCTCGTCGATCAGCTGGACGCCGGAGATTGGCGGCAACGGCATGTCGGCGCTGTTCTACGTCGATCAGCGCACCTCGTCGGATTACAACACCGGCTCCGACCTGTTCGTGGAGAAGATGCAGGACGGCTTCACGGTGGTGAATGCGCGCGTCGGCCTGCGCGGGCGCGACGACCGCTGGGCGCTGGAATTGTGGGCGCAGAACGTGTTCGACACCGATTACACGCAGGTGGCGTTCAACACCCCGTTCCAGGGCGCGGGCAGCCAGCAGCAGGTGCAGGCGTTCGGCGGCACCGGCAACCAGCTGTTCTCGGCCTTCCTCGCGGAGCCGCGCACCTATGGCGTGACGGTGCGCACCCGCTTCTGATCCTCGACAGTGCGCAGAGGGGGCGGCCGGTGATACCACCGGCCGCCCCTTTTCCGTCACGGTCCGTCACGCGCACTCCCCGAAATGGCGCGGTCGTGGTTGACCTGTTAACCACATGGGTTCTCTAACCCTCGTTATTCGGCACCATGCCGACTCGAACGTTCGCCCTTTGGGGGGGTGTGACCATGACGAACCAGGCAACGCCGGCGCCGCTCGCCGGGCAGGTAGAAACGATCCTGCTGTCCGCACGCAGCGCCGGATCGACGCTCATCATCTCGCGCGGGCACGATCCCGCCACGATCCGCCTGCTGCTGGCGGAGGGGCTGATCCGCGAACGCCTCGGTCACCTCGTCCTGACGCTCAAGGGTCACGAACGCCGGCGCGCCTGTTCGCGGGGTTGAATCATTCAAGCCGTCACCCCGGCCTTGAGCGGGGGTGACGCATCAGGTAAGAAGCCGAGCAGCGCTACAATCGATCGAAATCGATCGGCTGGTGCCGGTCGAGCCGCTGCTCCGCTGCCGGCATCGGATATTTCAGCCCGGTGGCGCAGTTGAACAGCACCACCTCCTCATCCTCGTCCACCTCGCCGTCGCGTAGCGCCTGGGTGTAGGCCGCCAGCGTAGCGCCGCCCTCCGGGCACAGCAGCAGCCCGTCCTTGCGCGCCGCGTCGTCCACCGCGCGCAGGATCGCGGGATCACCCACCGCCAGCGCCTTGCCGCCGCTCTCGCGCACCGCGCGCAGGATCAGGAAATCGCCCACCGCGCGCGGGACGCGAATCCCCGCGGCGACGGTCTGCGCATCCTCCCAGCGCTCGGCATGTTCCTCGCCCGCCTCGAACGCGCGCACGATCGGCGCGCAGCCCGCCGCCTGCACCGCATACATCCGCGGCCGCTCGCTGCCGATCCAGCCCAGCGCCTCCAGTTCGTCGAACGCCTTCCACATCCCGATCAGGCCGGTGCCGCCGCCGGTGGGATAGAAGATCGCCCTGGGCAGCCGCCAGTCGAGCTGCGCGGCCAGTTCCAGCCCCATCGTCTTCTTGCCCTCGATCCGGTACGGCTCCTTCAGCGTCGAGAAATCGAACCAGCGCCCCTCCGCCGCCCCCTTCCCCACGATCGCACCGCAGTCGTCGATCAGGCCATTGACGCGCCACACCCGCGCACCCTGCGCCGCGATCTCGCGCACGTTCACTTCGGGCGTGTCGTCGGGGCAGAACACGATCGTCTCGATCCCGACGCGGGTCGCATAGGCCGCGAGCGCCGCGCCGGCATTGCCGTTGGTCGGCATCGCGATCCGCGTAACCCCCAACTCCTTCGCCATCGCCACCGCCATCACGAGCCCGCGGGCCTTGAAACTGCCGGTGGGCAGCCGCCCCTCGTCCTTGACCAGCACGTTGGGGCCGCCGCTACGGTGCAAGGGGATCAGCGGCGTCTCGATCTCGCCCAGGCTGACGACATTCTCGGTGCGCCGCACCGGCAGCAATTCCCGCCAGCGCCACAGGTCGGTGTCGCGCGCCGAGAGCGTATCGCGCGACAGCGCCGCCCCCGCCGCCGCCAGATCGTAGCGCACCAGCAGCGGGCGCCCCGCGCGCGACAGATTGTGGAGCGAATCGGGGTCGTAGCGCTCCCCGGTCAGCGAGCATTCCAGATGGGTGACGAAGGTGGGCCGATCGGCGGTCAGATTCGCGTTCATGTCGGGCGACTTAGGCGCGACGACGCAACGACGGAAGCATGTGGTTGGAAGGAAGTGCCGCGGGCCGCCCCGGCGCGCCGCTCTATGCGCGAAACATTCCCTTATTCCGCGGCGAAGGCCGGGGTCCAGTAACGATCGGTCCGCAAGATGCAGAAACCGCTTGCAACTGGACCCCGGCCTGCGCCGGGGAACAGAAGAGATCCGATCTTTAGCAGCGGCCCCGGCGTCAGTCCGGCTTCTTCGCCACGCCCACCAGCGCGGGGCGCAGCAGGCGGTCCTTGATCATATAGCCGGCCTGCATCTCCTGCACGACGGTGCCCGGCTCGGCATCGCTCGGCATTTCCATCATCGCCTGGTGCCGGTTGGGGTCCAGCGGCTGCCCCATCGCGTCGATCCGGGTGATGCCGTGACGGCTGAAGATGCTCGCCAGCTCGCGCCCCGTCGCATCGAGCCCGACGACCAGCCCCTTGAACTTCTCGTCCTCGCGCAGTTCCGCGGGGATCGCCGCCAGCGCGCGTTCCAGATTGTCGCTGACGGACAGGATGTCGCGCGCGAACGATGTCGCGGCATAGGCGCGCGCGTCGGTTGCCTCCTTCTCGGCACGGCGGCGCACGTTCTGGATGTCGGCCTGCGCGTACAGCGTCTCCTGCTTCGCGGCGGCCAGCTGATCCTCCAGCTCGGCGATGCGGGCCGCCGCGGCGTCATGCTCCGCCACTTCGGGCGCGGCCTCGGCCGTCTCGTCGCGCAGATCGTCCGCGGCGGGCTTGTCGGTATCGGTCATTCTGTCCCTATCTTTTGGCTCTATGGGCGCCGCGTCACCCGAGCAGGCGGGCTAATGTCGCGGCGGTGAAATCCACCATGGGCACGACGCGCGCGTAGTTCAACCGCGTCGGGCCGATCACGCCGACCACGCCGACGACGCGCCCGTCATGCCCGCGAAACGGCGTGGCGATCACCGACGATCCGCTGAGCGCGAACAGATTGTTCTCCGCGCCGATGAAGATCCGCGTTGCATCCCCCGCGCGCGCCGAGTCGAGCAGCGCCGCGACCTCCTGCTTGCCCTCCAGATCGTCGAGCAGCCCGCGCACCCGCTCGACGTCCGCGACATCGGCATCGTCGAGCAGCCGCCCCTGCCCGCGCACGATCAGCACGGGGCGGCGCGCGCCATCCTCGCTCCACACCGCCAGCCCACGCTCCACCAGCGTGCGCGCGGCGGCATCCAGCGCGCTGCGTCCGGCGGCCAGCTCGCGCTCCAGCCGCGCGCGCGCCTCGCCCAGCGTCAGCCCGCCCAGCGTCGCTGTCATATAATTGCCTGCCTCGACCAGCGCCGAGGGCGTGACGCCGACGGGCAGGTCGATCACACGATTCTCGACCGTGCCGTCCTCCCCCACCAGCACCGCCAGCGCCTGTGTCGCGGCGAGCGGTACGAAGTGGATCGAGCGCAGCACCGCCTCGCGCTTTGGCACCATCACCAGCCCGGCGCAGGCGGACAGGCCCGACAGCGCCGCGGTGGTGGCGGCCAGCGCCTCCTCGACCGGGCCGTGGCGTCCGGCGCGCGACTCGATTTGCGCGCGCTCCTCCGCGGTCGGTTCGTGCGCCTGCATCATGCCGTCGACGAACAGTCGCAGCCCGCGCTCGGTCGGCACCCGCCCGGCCGAGGTGTGCGGCGCGGCGAGCAGCCCCAGCGTCTCCAGTTGCGCCAGAACGTTGCGGATCGACGCGGGCGACAGGTTCAGCCCCGCCTGTGCCAGCGTCTTCGATCCCACCGGCTGCCCGCTTTCCAGATATCCGTCGACGACCCGGCGGAAGATATCGCGCGCGCGATCGGTCAGTTCGGCGATGGGCGGGGACGCGGCCATGCGGCGAATGTAGGCGCCCCCGCCCCGCGGCTCAACGTCCGCGCCTTTACGCTTCGACAACCAGCGCCGGGCAGGGATGCGCGCCATGTACAGCTATCGATTCGATCACCATTCCAACGCCTTGGACATTCGCTGGGAACGTATCTTCACCCCGCAGGAGGTCGCGCTGTACGCCGCCGATCTACAGGCCGCGTTCCTGCGCGAGCGGTTCCGGCCCGGCTATCGCCTGTTGATCGACATGTCCGCCTGCGTCGCCCAGCCACGCGACACGCTCGCCGCCTTCGAGCGCGCGATGGGCAATTTCCCCAAGGCCAGCCGCATCGCGATCGTCGCGGTCAACGCCGTGATGCAGGCACAGGTGCGCCGGGTGATGACGCAGCCGTATCTTCAGGTGTTCACCGACCCTGCACCGGCGCGCGACTGGCTGGTGGCGTGATCGGCGCACTTGTTGCGCGCGGTATAGCGCCCTAGGGCCGGTCCAAATCGTTCCTCAGGAGAAGACAATGCGCCCCAGCGGCCGCGCCCCCGACCAGATGCGCCCCATTTCGATCGAGCCGCGCTTCACGCGCCATGCCGAGGGTTCGGTGCTGATCGGTTTCGGCGATACCAGGGTCCTCGTCACCGCCTCCGTCGAGGAGCGCGTGCCTCCGTTCCTGCGCGGCAAGGGCCAGGGCTGGGTCACCGCGGAATATGGCATGCTGCCGCGCGCTACCCACACCCGCGGCAGCCGCGAGGCGGCCAAGGGCAAGCAGTCCGGCCGCACGCAGGAAATCCAGCGGTTGATCGGCCGCAGCTTGCGCGCCGTCACCGACATGACGTTGCTGGGCGAGCGCCAGATCACGCTCGACTGCGACGTGATCCAGGCCGATGGCGGCACCCGCACCGCGGCGATCTCGGGCGCGTGGGTCGCGCTGCGCCTCGCGGTCGATGGCCTGCTCCAGTCGGGCAAGCTCGCCGCCGACCCGATCACGCAGAAGGTCGCCGCGGTGTCGTGCGGCATCCATCAGGGGCAGCCGGTGCTCGACCTCGACTATATCGAGGATTCGGCCGCCGATGCGGACGGCAATTTCGTGCTGCTGGAGAACGGCAATATCGCCGAGGCGCAGGCGACCGCCGAACACGCCACCTATGACGAGGAAGCGCTGCTCCGCCTGCTGCGCCTCGCGCGGATCGGCTGTGCCGAGATCTTCGCGGCGCAGGCGAAGGCGGTCGCATGAGCGGAGAGGGCAAGGAGCCGCAGGCGATCCGCAAGCTCCAGCCCGGCCGACTGGTGATCGCCAGCCACAATGCCGGCAAGGTGCGCGAGATCGGCGCGCTGCTGGAGGGCTATGGGCTGGAGGTCGTCTCCGCCAAGGCGCTCGACCTGCCCGAGCCGGAGGAGACCGGCACCACCTTCGTCATGAACGCGGAGCTGAAGGCGCGTGCCGCGGCGGACCTCTCCGGGCTGCCCGCGCTGGCCGACGACAGCGGGCTGTGCGTCGATGCGCTGGGCGGCGATCCCGGCATCTTCTCGGCGCGCTGGGGCGGCGAGACGCGCGACTTCGGCATGGCCATGCAACTGGTCGAGGACAAGCTGCGCGAGACGCCGGACGCGCCGCGCGACGCGCATTTCGTCTGCGCGCTGGCGCTGGCCTGGCCTGACGGACACGTCGAATGGTTCGAGGGGCGCGTCGACGGCACACTGGTCTGGCCGCCCCGCGGCGACAAGGGCCATGGCTATGACCCGGTGTTCCAGCCGGTCGGCCACGATCTCACCTTCGGCGAGATGGACGAGCCGGCCAAGAACGAGATCAGCCACCGCGGCGACGCCTTCCGCCAGATGGTCGCGGCGGTGTTCTGAGGCAGGGTGGTCTCCCCCCTTCGTCATCCCCGCCTTCGCGGGGACGACGAAGGGGCGCTTCTCGCCTCCTGACATGACCAATCGTTAAGGGTGACGCGCCCTGCGGCGCGATGTAGATGGCGCGCCCATGGGGCACGGGCATCACCACCACCACGACCATGCGCATCACGACCATGGTCATTCGCACGGTCACGGCCATTCTCACGCCGCCCCGCCCGAACGCTGGGACCGCGTCTTCGCGATCGGGATCGGGCTGAACCTCGGCTATGTCGTGGCGGAGGGCGTTGCCGGTTTCGCCTTCGGTTCGGTCGCGCTGCTCGCGGATGCGGGGCACAATCTGTCCGACGTGCTGGGCCTCGCGGTTGCCTGGGGCGGGGCCGCGCTGGCGCGGCGCGGACCGTCGAAGCGGTTCACCTACGGGCTGAAGGGTTCGACCATCCTTGCCGCGCTCGCCAATGCGCTGCTGCTGCTGGTCGCGATCGGCGCGATCGCGCTGGAGGCGGTGCAGCGCTTCGGCGACCCGGCGCCGGTCGCCGGCCTGTCAGTATCCGTGGTGGCGGGCATCGGTATCGCGGTGAACGCGTTCACCGCCTGGCTGTTCGCGCGTGGTCGCAAGGGCGACGTCAACATCCGCGGTGCCTATCTCCACATGCTGTCCGACGCGGTCGTGTCCGCGGGCGTCGTGGGGGCGGGTATCGCGATCTGGCTGACCGGCGCGGGCTGGATCGATCCGCTCGTCAGCCTCGTCATCGCCGCGGTGATCTTCTGGCAAACCTGGGGTTTGCTGCGCGAGACGGTGGAAATGTCGCTCGCCGCCGTGCCGCGCGGGGTCGACTACGACCATGTTCGCGAGGCGCTGGCGACGCTGCCCGGCGTCGCGGAGGTGCACGACCTCCACATCTGGCCGATGTCGACCACCGAACCGGGGCTGACCGCGCATCTGTGCGTGCCCGCCGGCCATCCGGGTGATGCGTTTCTCCACGACGCGCAGGAGATGCTCCACCACCGCTTCGGCATCGGCCATGCCACGATCCAGGTGGAGACGGGTGGCGCCTGCGTGCTGGCGGACGAGACGAAGGTGTAGCCTGAAGGCCCTTGCCTTTATGGGAGTGGTTTGGGGTGGGGCTGTCATGAGCCACACCTCCGAAAAGCGGAGTAAGAAGCAGGCAGCGCGACGGCAAAGCCGCCGCGTGACGTCGGTCGGGTTCGGCTTTGCCGCCCCGCCGGCCGTGCCGCCCGATGCGCTACGCGCACCGGCGCGGGCGTGCCCGCACCTTCGGGCGTCAGTACGCCCTGGCCACCGCGAATTCGACCGCCTCGATCATCGCATCCTTGACCGCGCCGTCGCCGAACACCGCCAGCGCATCGATCGCGCGCTGGCCATAATGGCGCGCGCGCGCGAACGTGTCGTCGACCGCGCGGCTGCGTCGCACCAGCTCCACCGCATGCGCGAAGTCGGCATCGCTGGCGCGACGCCCCTCGACCGCGTCGCGCCAGAAGGCGCGCTCGCCCTCGTCGCCGCGCGCATAGGCCAGGATCACGGGCAGCGTCATCTTGCCCTCGCGGAAGTCGTCGCCCGCGTCCTTGCCCATCGTGCCGGCGTCGCTGGTATAGTCGATTGCATCGTCGACGAGCTGGAACGCGACCCCCAGATAGCGGCCATAGGCGTCGAGCGCGGCCTCTTCCGCACTCGGCCGCCCCGCGATCACCGGCGCCACGCGGCACGCGGCGGCGAACAGCGCCGCGGTCTTCGCGCCGATGATGTCGAGGTAGCGCTCCTCCGCCAGATCGACGCGACGCACCGCGGTCAGCTGGTTGACCTCACCCTCCGCGATCACCGCCGAGGCATTGGACAGGATCTCCAGCGCGCGCAGGCTGCCGCCCGCCACCATCAGCTCGAACGAGCGCGAGAACAGGAAATCGCCGACCAGCACGCTGGCGGGATTGCCCCAGATGATGTTGGCGGTGCGCTTGCCCCGGCGCAGGTCGGAGCCATCGACCACGTCGTCGTGGAGCAATGTCGCGGTGTGGATGAACTCCACCGCGGCGGCGAGCAGGTAGTGGCGGTCGCCCTCATATCCCACCAGCCGCGCGCTCGCGAGCGTCAGCATCGGGCGCAGCCTTTTGCCCCCGCCCGCGATCAGATGCCCGGCCAGTTCGGGGATCAGCGGGATGTCGGACTGCATCCGCTCGACGATCACGGCATTGACCTGTTCCATGTCGCGCGCGACCAGCCCGATCATCGGGTCGAGCGACGGCGCATGGCCGGGGAGGCGGTGGAGCGTGGCGATCATGTGCCCCGCCCTTTGCGGCGCTATGGCGCGCAAGGCAAGCGCGGGCTTGCCCTCCGGCCGTCATGCCCGCATGAGACGCGCGTGATCCACGGGGAGGCGGACATGGCCGACGACATGCTGAAGCGCTATCGCAAGAGCATCGACAATATCGATGCGGCGCTGGTCTGCCTGCTCGCAGAGCGGTTCAAGATCACCCAGGCGGTCGGTGCGCACAAGGCCAGCTCCGGCCTGCCCGCCGCCGACCCCGGGCGCGAGGAGGCGCAGATCGCCCGCCTGCGCGCGTTGAGCGAGGATGCCGAGCTGGACCCGGAATTCTCCGAGAAGTTCCTGCGCTTCATCATCGACGAGGTGATCCGGCACCACGAGGCCGCGGCGAAGGCCTGACACCCGCCCCACCACATCCGTCACCCCGGCCTTGAGCCGGGGTCCCGCTGTCGCGCGACGGTCTGAGAAGAAGCGGGACCCCGGATCAAGTCCGGGGTGACGGGAAAGGTGACGAAGCTACCGCGGCATCCGCGCCACCACCTCCGCATATTCCCGCATCGTCTCGTCAAAGATCGCCGCCACCGGCTTCACCGAATCGATCCGTCCCGCGACCTGCCCGGTCAGCGCCACGCCCGCCTCCAGGTCGCCGCCGAAATACACCGCCTGCGTGTCCGCGAATTCGGCGAAGATCCCACCCGGCGCGCCCTCGCGCTCGATCCGCGTCGTCCGCTCGGTCCGCAGCGCGCGCAGCGCCGGTCCCGGGCCGGCACGATTGAGGAACACGGTGTCGGTCGCGTCTGCACGCACGATCGCCTGCTTCCAATTGTCGTGTACTGGACATTCCGCCGCGGTCAGGATGCGCGTCCCCATCAGCACGCCCTCCGCGCCCAGCGCGAAGGCGGCCGCCATGCTGCGCCCGTCCATGACGCCGCCCGCCGCCACAACCGGCACATCGACCGCGGCGACCACCTGCGGCACCAGCACCATGGTGGACACGTCCTTCGGGTTCTTGAACCCGCCGCCCTCGCCGCCCTCGACGATCAGCCCGTCGACCCCGGCCTCGACCGCGCGCAGCGCACCCGCCAGGTTGGGCACGACGTGGAACACCGTCAGCCCCGCCGTCTTCAGCATCGCGGTATATGTCATCGGATCGCCCGCCGAGGTGGTGACGAACCGCACCCCCTGGTCGATCACGAACTGCACGATCGACGGATCGCGCGCACGAACGCCTGCGCCACATTCACCCCGAACGGTCTGTCGGTCAGCGCACGCATCTTCACGATCTCGTCGCGCACCGCGTCCAGCTCGCCCGACGAGGTCTCGATGATCCCCATCCCGCCCGCATTCGACACCGCGGAGGACAGCGGCGATCGCGCGATCCAGCCCATCGCCGCCTGGATGATCGGTTTCTCGATCCCCAGCATCTCGGTGACGCGAGTCCTCATGCGAAGATCTCGTCGAGGAAGGTGCGCATCGCCTGCCAGCTGCGTCGGTCGGCGCGCGGCTCGTAGGCGACACCCGGGATGGTCGCGTCGCGCCGGCTCTCGTCGGTGAAGGCGTGGCCGGCATGGCCATAGGCATGAAGCTGCCAGTCCGCCTTCGCCGCGGTCAGTTCCTGCGCCAGCCCGACCGTGGTCGCGGGCGGCGCGAGCGGGTCTTCCCAGCCGTGGCACACCAGCAGCTTCATCGCGATCGGCTCGACCGTGGCATAGTCCGGCCGGTCATAGACGCCGTGAAAGCTGACCCCGCCCAGCGTCTCCAGCCCGGCGCGCGCCATGTCGAGCACGCACTTGCCGCCGAAGCAGAAGCCGATCGCCGCCGTGCGGTCGGCGTCCACCTCGTCCTGCGCCTTCAGCACCGACAGGCTCGTCGCCAGCCGGTCGCGCAACAGCGCGCGGTCCGCGTTCATCTCGTTCATGTAGCGCGCGAAGTCCGGCCCCGGCTCGCCCCGCTTGCCCTGCCCGAACACGTCGCAGGCGAAGGCGGCATAGCCCAGCGCGGCGAGATCCTCCGCCTTGCGGTTGTCGGCCTCCTTCTGGCCGAACACATTGGGGATCACCAATATGCCCGGTCGAGGTCCGGTCTGCGCGTCGTCCCATGCGAACACGCCTTCGAAGGACCCGCCGGGGCCGTCATGCACGATGGTGCGGCGCTGGATCGTCATCGCCCTCTCCTGTTGTCTCGTCCGTCCTATCCGCTAGAGCGACCGGCGAAGGGGGGCAAGGCGATGGATGTACGCGTCGACGATCCGAACAATCCCGCGCTGGCGGACCTGCTCCGCGCGCATGTCGCCGAACAGCACGGCAACGTTCCGCCCGGCTTCGCCTTCGCGCTGGATGCGGGCGGGCTGAGCGCGCCCGAGGTGACCTTCTTCTCCGCCTGGGAGGGCGATACGCTGGCCGGCTTCGGAGCGGTCAAGCAGCTGGACGCCGCCAGCGGCGAGGTGAAGTCGATGCGCGCCGCCCCCGCTTTCCGCGGCCGCGGCGCCGGTCGTGCGATCCTCGACCGCCTCGTCGCGACCGCACGCAGCCGCGGCTGGCGCCGGCTCTATCTCGAAACCGGGACCACACCCGCCTATGACGCCGCGCTGGCGCTGTACCGCCGCGCCGGCTTCGTCTCCTGCCCGCCGTTCGGCGACTATGCGGCCAGTCCGCACAACCAGTTCTTCATGCTCGACCTAGGGGAAGATTGAATGCCCACACTCGTCCTGATCCGCCACGGCCAGTCCGCCTGGAACCTGGAGAACCGCTTCACCGGCTGGTGGGACGTCGACGTCACCGAGAAGGGTGCGGCCGAGGCGCGGGCCGCGGGCGAACTGATGGCCGCGAAGGGGCTCGACTTCGACCAGACCTTCACCAGCCTGCAGACCCGCGCGATCAAGACGCTGAACCTCGCGCTGGAGGCGATGGGCCGGCTATGGCTGCCGGTCGAGAAGGACTGGCGCCTCAACGAACGTCACTATGGCGGCCTCACCGGGCTGGACAAGGCGGAGACCGCGGCCAAGCATGGCGACGAACAGGTCCATATCTGGCGCCGCAGCTTCGACGTGCCCCCGCCCCCACTCGACGCCGGCAGCGAATTCGACCTGTCGAAGGACCGCCGCTACGCCGGCATCGCCATCCCCGCCGCGGAGAGCCTGAAGGACACGATCGAGCGCGTCCTGCCCTATTGGCAGCAGCGGATCGCGCCCGCGCTGAAGGACGGGCAGCGCGTGTTGATCTCCGCACACGGCAACTCGCTGCGCGCGCTGGTGAAGCATCTGTCGAACATCCCCGACGACGAGATCACCGGGCTGGAGATCCCGACCGGTCAGCCGATCGTCTATGAACTGGACGACGCGCTGAACGCGACGGATCGTTATTATCTCAGCGAGCGCTGACGCCCTTCACCCGTCACCCCGGCCTTGAGCCGGGGTCCCGCTTCTTCGGCAACGTGCGAGAGAAAAGCGGGACCCCGGATCAAGTCCGGGGTGACGAGGGCTTGCTAGGGAGTGAGCACCCGGCCACATTCCCCCGCATGACCCGCACCTCGCTTCTTTTCCTCCCGCTCCTCCTCGCCGCCTGCGACGATGGCGGCAGCACCTATGCCGACGCGAAGCTCGTCAAGGCGGCGCGGGCGGGCATGATGGCGGTGCAGGGCGTGCCGGGCGGCAAGACCTCCACCTTCACCGCGGTCCGCCTCGTCGGCAAGACGACCGTTTGCGGGATGATCGACGGCAATGACGGCGACGGCCCGCGCGCGTTCAGCGCACAGGGCCAGACGGTGTTGGTGGAGGACAAGCGCGACCCCGCGACCAAGGCTGCGGTCGACCGCGCCTGCGTCGGCCAGCCGGTGCACGAGATCGTCAGCCGCAACGGACAATTCACCGATCTGGCGGTGAAGCACTGAGTCCAACCCGTCACCCCGCCATCGGCAGCCGCAACCGCACCAGCAACCCGCCGAGATCCTCGCTTTCCTCCAGCGTCACCGTCCCGTCGTAGATCTCCGCCACATCGCGCACGATCGCCAGCCCCAGCCCGGTGCCCGGCTTCCCCGTGTCCAGCCGCACCCCCCGGTCGAAGATACGGATACGATCCGCCTCAGGAATGCCCATCCCGTCGTCCTCGACCATGATCTCGACGAACCCGGCCTGCGCGCCGACGGTCACGAAGACGCTGCCGCCGCCGTATTTCGCGGCATTCTCGACCAGATTGCCCATGATCTCGTCCAGATCCTGCCGCTCGATATGCGCGACGAGGTCCTTTGGTCCGTCCATGTCGACGCGGACATGGGGATACAGCCGTCGCACCGCGCGCTCGACCGATTCGACGCTGGGCCATACCTCCGCCCGGCTGTGCGCCGACCCCCGCCGCCCCACCGCGCGCGCGCGCGCCAGATGGTGGTCGACCTGCCGCCGCATCGTCCGCGCCTCGCGGATCACCGTATCGGACAGGTCGTCGGACTGCGCGGTCGCGGCGTTCATGATGACCGTCAGTGGCGTCTTCAGCGCATGCGCCAGATTGCCGGCGTGACGCCGCGCCTCCTCCGCCTGCGTCTCGTTGTGCGCGACCAGCGCGTTCAGTTCCTCCACCAGCGGCAGCACCTCCAGCGGCATGTCGCCGACAATGCGGTTGGCGCGTCCCGCGCGCATCTTGGCGATCTCCAGCCGCACCTTGCGCAGCGGCCACAGGCCATAGAAGGTCTGCAACGCCGCCAGGATGATGAGCCCCACGCCCAGCAGCACGAAGCTGCGCACCAATGTCCGCCGCAGAATCGTGATCTGCGCGTCCAGCCCCTCGCGGCTCGACGCGACCTGGAACCGCCAGCGCACCGGCGATCCCGGCAGCTTCACGTCGCGCTCGACGATGCGCAATTTCTCGTCGCGGAATTGCGCACTGTCGTAGCTGTGAACGGTGCGATCGTCGTGCGGCTTGCCGTAGGCGAGCAGCCGATCCCACAGCGATCGCGACGGAAAGGCCTCGCGCCCCGGCGCCGACACCTGCCAGTACAGCCCCGAATACGGCTCCAGAAAGCGCTGGTCGGCGGGTTCGCGGTTGAAGATCACCTCGCCCTCCGGTCCGATCTCCGCGGAAACGAGCAGCGAGCGCAGCACATATTCCAGCTGATCGTCGGCATTGCGCGTCACCGCCGCCACCAGCACGCGATCGAGCGCGAACCCGCCGCCCGCCAGCAACAGCGAGATCCACAGCGCCGCGATCAGGATCATCCGCCGCGACAGCGAGCCGCGTGCGCGCAGCGGGATCGATTCGGCAGAGTCCGTCACGCGATCAGGCGTCCGGATCATCCAGGCTGTAGCCGAGGCCGCGGATCGTGGTGATCACGTCCTGTCCCAGCTTCTTGCGGATGCGCGTCACGAATACCTCGATCGTGTTCGAATCGCGATCGAAATCCTGGTCGTAGATATGCTCGATCAACTCGGTCCGGCTCACCACCTTGCCCTTGTGGTGCAGCAGATAGCTGAGCAGCTTGTATTCCTGCGCGGTCAGCTTCACCGGCTCGCCCGCGCGCGTCACCTTGCCCGATCGGGTGTCGAGCCGCACGTCGCCCGCGGTCAGCTCGGACGAGGCATTGCCCGACGCGCGGCGGATCAGCGCGCGCAGGCGGGCGATCAGTTCCTCGGTCTGGAACGGCTTGGCGACATAATCGTCCGCGCCCGCATCCAGCCCGGCGACCTTGTCGGACCAGCTGTCGCGCGCGGTCAGCACCAGCACGGGGGTGGTCTTCCCCTCCTTGCGCCAGCGGTCGAGCACGGTCAGCCCGTCGATCTCCGGCAGGCCGAGGTCGAGGACGATCGCGTCGTAACTCTCCGTTGATCCAAGGAAGTGCCCTTCCTCGCCATCGGTGGCGAGGTCGATGGCATAGCCCGCCCCCTCCAGCGTCGCCTTCAGCTGCTGGCCGAGATTGGGCTCGTCCTCCACGATGAGCACGCGCATATCGTCTCCCTGTCCTTTTCGTTAGCGGCCGGTGCGGCCGATCACCTGCCCCGAACGGCCGTCCACGTCGACCCAGATCACCTCGCCCTCGCGCAGGAACTTGAGCGTATAGACCCCGCTCGGCATCTCCAGGTCGAACCCGATATATTGCGCGCCCTTCATCTGCGGCACGACGCGGCGCTCGATCTCCTTGAGCGGCAGGATGCGGCCCTGCCGCGTCGCCTGCAACGCGGCCAGACCGTCGCGCTCCTGCTCCGCCCCCATCCCCGTAGCCGCCGCGGGGGCGACGGGGGCAGCGACGGCACCGGCCCCGGCAAGGACGATAGGGAGGAGGGACATCGGCATTCTCACGATTGCTGGCATAGGCGGGGCGCGTTGAACAGCCTGTGAATGGTCGCGACAACGTCGCCATGCCGGCGCGGTTGCCGGGGACGGTGCGACGCCCTAGGTGCGCGCGATGGCTGCTCCCGTCCTTTCCTATGAAGATCTCGGCGTCGTCCAGGGCGCCGGCTGGCTGTTCCGGCACCTGAACCTGTACATCGGCGCGCGCGACCGGCTGGCGCTGATCGGACGCAACGGCGCCGGCAAGTCGACATTGCTGCGGCTGATTGCGGGCGCGATCGAGGCGGACGAGGGCCGCCGCACGATCGTGCCCGGCACGAAGGTCGTGATGCTGGAGCAGGATCCCGATGTCTCCGCCTTCGCCACGCTGGAGGATTACGTCCTCGCCGGCGCCGGCGCCCCCGCGACATACGAAGCGGCGGCGATCGCCGGCCAGCTTGGCATCAACCTGTCGCGCGAGGCGGCGACCGCTTCCGGGGGCGAGCGCCGCCGCGCTGCGATCGTCCGCGCGCTGGCGATGGACCCCGACGTGCTGTTGCTCGACGAGCCGACCAACCACCTCGACATCGCCGCGATCGAATGGCTGGAGGATTGGCTGAAGCGCTTCACCGGCGCCTTCGTCGTCATTAGCCACGACCGCACCTTCCTGACCCGGCTGACGAAGCAGACGCTGTGGATGGACCGCGGCCAGTTGCGTCGTGCCGAGGTCGGCTTCGGCGGGTTCGATGCCTGGACCGAACAGGTCTATGCCGAGGAGGAGCGCAATGCGCAGCGGCTCGACGCCAAGCTGAAGATCGAGGAACATTGGCTCCAGCGCGGCGTCACCGGGCGCCGCCGCCGCAACCAGGGCCGCCTCGCCAAGCTGAAGGACATGCGCGCCGAACGCGCCGCGATGATGGGGCCGCAGGGCGCCGCCGCGCTCCAGGTCGCGGCCGATGACGTCAAGACCAAGATCGTGATCGACGCGGAGCATGTCACCAAGAGCTATGGCGATCGCACGATCATCCGCGACCTGACGCTTCGCGTCGCCCGCGGCGACCGCATCGGCATCGTCGGGCGCAACGGCGCGGGCAAGTCGACCTTGCTGAAGCTGCTGACCGGCGAGATCGAACCCGACAGCGGGCAGGTGAAGCGCGCCAAGACGCTCGACGGCATCGTCATCGATCAGCAGCGCAGCCTGATGGCGCCGCAGAAGACGGTGCGCGACGTGCTGGCCGATGGCGGCGAGTGGATCGACGTGCTGGGCGTGCGCAAGCACCTCCACGGCTATCTCAAGGAATTCCTGTTCGATCCCAATCTCGCCGAGGCGAAGGTGGGTACGCTGTCGGGCGGCGAGCGCTCGCGTCTGCTGCTGGCACGCGAGTTCGCGCGCGAATCGAACCTGCTGGTGCTCGACGAGCCGACCAACGATCTCGACTTGGAGACGCTCGACCTGTTGCAGGAGGTGATCGCGGATTATGGCGGCACCGTCCTGATCGTCAGCCACGACCGCGACTTCCTCGACCGCACCGTCACGGTGACGCTGGGTCTGGACGGATCGGGCACGGTCGACGTCGTCGCCGGCGGCTATGAGGATTGGGAGGCCAAGCGCACCCGCCGCCACGAACCGCGCAAGCCGGCCGCGGCCAAACCCGTCGCTGCGCCCCCACCGCCGCCATCGCGCGCCAAGCTCAGCTACAAGGACCAGCGCGACTTCGACCTGTTGCCGAAGCGGATCGAGCAGATCGACGTCGCGGTCGCCGCGGCGGAAGCGAAGATGGCCGACCCGGCGCTCTATTCGCGCGACCCGGCCGCGTTCGACCGGCTGACGAAGGAGATCGCGGCGCTTCGCGAGGAAAAGGACGCCGCGGAGATGCGCTGGCTGGAACTGGCGGAGATGGTTGAGGGGATGGCCTGACCCCACGTCACCCCGGTTCAAGGCCGGGGTGACGGACGCTGGACATCGTCATCCCGGGCTTGACCCGGGATCCATCGACCGGCGGACGCTTCGCTCGCGAGGACGCACCTCCTAGCCGATGCGCCCGTGGCCACATGGATGCCGGATCAAGTCCGGCATGCCGGTCACTTCATCACCCGCTCGTCTCCGCGCAGCGTGAGCACTTCCACCCCGGTCGCGGTCACCGCGACGGTATGCTCGAATTGCGCCGACAATTTCCCGTCGGCCGTCACCACGGTCCAGCCGTCGTCGCGGGTCAGCGTCCGCCGCGTACCCTGATTGACCATCGGCTCGACCGTGAAGACCATGCCCTCGCGCAATAGCTCGCCCGTCCCCGGCCGACCGAAATTGAGCACCTCCGGCGCCTCGTGCATCTCGCGCCCGATGCCGTGGCCGCAGAATTCGCGCACCACCGAATAGCCGTTCTTCTTCGCATGCCGCTCGATCGCGGCCCCTACATCGCCCAGCCGCACGCCGGGGCGCACCGCGGCGATGCCCTTCCACATCGTCTCCTGCGCCACCTTGACCAGCCGGCGCGTCGCGGGCGGCACCTCGCCGACGATGTAGGTCTTGCTGGAATCGGCGATGAAGCCGTTCTTCTCCAGCGTGATGTCCAGGTTGATGATGTCGCCGTCGCGGATGATCTCCGCTCCATCGGGGACGCCGTGGCACACCACCTGGTTGATCGAGCAGTTGAGCACGAACTTGAACCCGTACTGCCCCTTGCTGGCGGGCCGCGCGGCGAGGTCGTCGGTTATGAACCGCTCCACCAGATCGTTGATCGCCAGCGTCGACATGCCCGCCAGCGACTGACGGTCCAGCATCTCGAACACCGACGCCAGCAGCCGTCCCGATATGCGCATCAGCGCCAGTTCGTCCGGGGTCTTGATCGGCGTCATGCCAGCGCCTTCCCCTCGCGCCCGGCCAGTTCGACGACATATTGCCACGCCACGCGCCCCGACCGGCTGCCGCGCCGCGTCGCCCATTGGATCGCATCGGCCGCATCGAACGGCAGCGCGTAGCGATCGGCATAGCCGCGCACGATCGCGCAATAGCCGTCCTGATCGACGACGTGGAAGCCGAGGCTCAGTCCGAAGCGGTCCGCCAGCGCCATCTGGTCGTCGATCGAGTCGCGCGGGTTGATCGCGCTTTCCTGTTCGCGGATGTCGCGCGTTACCAGATGGCGGCGGTTGGAGGTGACGATCAGCCGCGCGTTCGCCGGTCGCGCCTCCGCCCCGCCCTCCAATAGCGAGCGCAGTACGCGCGCATCCGCCGCCGCGTCAAAGCCGAGATCGTCGAGGAAGATCGCGAACGTGCGCGGTGTCCGCGCCAGCGTGTCGAACAGCCGCGGCAGCGTGTCGAGCCGGTCCGCCGCCACCTCGACCAGCGCCAGCGCACCGCCGTCGCCCTGCACCGCGCCGACCGTCGCCTTCACCAGCGCCGACTTGCCGGTGCCGCGCGCGCCCCACAACAGCGCATCCTGCGCAGGGAGCCGCGCCGCCAGACGGCGCATGTTCTCGACCAACGCCTCCTTCTGCATTTCCACGCCGCGCAGCATGTCAAGCGGCAGCGGGCGGAAGTCGCGCGCCGAGGCCAGCGCCCCGTCGCGCCAGACATAGGCGGGGTGCGCGGCGGCATCCGCCGCGGCGGGCGGCGGCGGGGACAGCCGCTCCAGCGCGGCGGCGATACGGTCGAGCGGATCGGTCATCACCTCCGCGCTACCCGGCCTCGTCGCGCGGCTCAACCCGGCGGCAGGCTCTCCAGCAGCTGCCGTGCCGCCGCGCCGTCGGGCGAGCGCATCAGCGTGGTCAGCAACCCGCGCGCCTCCGCATCGCGCCCCGCCTCCACCAGCGCCTGCGCGCGGTGCCAGCGGATGCGCAGGTCGTCGGGCGCGATCGCCGATGCCTTGTCGAGCAGCGCCAGCGCCCCGGTCGCATCGCCGCGCCCCAGCAGCGCCTGCCCCCATGCATCGCTCGCCATCGCGCTCATCGGCTGCAGGCGATAGGCGGCGCGCGCGATCGGCAGCGCGGTGGCGGGATCGTCCGCCGCGACATAGGCGTCGGCCAGCGCCGCCATCACCACCACGTCGCGCCCGCCCAGCGCACCGCGCAGCCGCTCCAGCGTGTCGATCGCCTCGTCGTCGTCCGCCGCCCGCTGAAGGCCGGCGAGTGCACGCCGGGCGACGACATTCTGCGGGTTCTGCGCCAGATACAGCGCCAGCGCGTCGGCGGCGCCGGTCCGGTCGCCCGCCAGCACGCGCGCCTCGACCAGCCGCAACAGCACCGGCTGATCGAAGCGCAGGTCGGCGGCGCGCGCATAGCTCGCCGCCGCGCCGCCCGCCCGATGGAGCGCGATCAGCACGTCGCCCTCCAGCACATGCGCCGCCGGGGCACCCGGAGACTGGCGCACCAGCCGCTGCGCCGCCGCCAGTGCCTCGCCGCCACGACTCTGTTCCAGCAGGCCGCGCACCAGCGACACCGCGGCGCGCGGATCGCCCGGCGCGTCGGCCACCGCCTCCGCCAGTACCGCGGCGCTGTCGTCCTGCCCGAACGGCGCCGCCATCGTCGCGCCGGGGTTGGCGGCGCGATCCAGGAAGCGCGCCGCCCAGTCGCGCTTGCCCTGCGCCTCGAACGCGCGCCCGACCAGCCCCAGCGTATAGCTGTCGGCGTCCGCGCGCAGCGCGATCGGCCGTAGCACGTCGAGCGCCCCACCCGCATCGCCCGACCGCAGCAGCGCGGCGCCCAGCAACCGGCGCGCGGTCACGTTCATCGGCTGGATGCCGATCAACGCGCGCCACTTCACCACCGCCTGTTCGTAGCGCCCGGCGGCATAGTCGACCCCGCCCGACAGCAGCAGCCCGCCCGGCAGTCCGTTCAGCGCGCCGCCGGTGCGATCCAGCAACTGCCCCGCGAGCGCCATATTGCCCGCGCGCGCCGCGATCGTGGCGAGCAGGTACAGGGCGGGCGCGCTGTCGCGCCGCACCGCCAGCGCGCGCCGCGCCGCGGCGACGGCATCCGCGCTGCGCCCCATGTCCCCCAGCGTGCCGGCATATTCGATCAGCGCGGGGTGATAATAAGCATCCAGCCGCAACGCCGCCTCGAACCACGGCACCGCCGCGTTCAGGCCATAGCGGCTGCGCATCACCTCGCCCGCCAGTACCAGTGCCGCCGGATAGCGGCGGTCCAGCGCTACAGCCCGTGATGCCGCCTGCGTCGCCCCACCGACATCGCCGACATCGAGCCGGATCCGCCCCAGATCGGTCCATGCCGCGGCATCGTCCGGCGTGCGGGCCAGCACCGCCTGCAATGTCGCCATCGCCGTGGGTGCATCGCCCTGATCGGCGAGCGCGCGCGCCTTTGCCCGCAGCGCGACGGGATCGTCGCCTGCGCCCGCAGCCGCGGCGAGCGCGCCGGCGGCATCACCCTGCGCCTGGGCCGCGGCGGCCTGCCACGGCGCCAGCGTCGCGGCGGCGATGCCCGCGGCCGCGGCGCGATCCAGTGCGCCCTGCGCGGGCACGCCCTCGCCCAGCAGCAGCCACGTCCGCGCGAGCGCCAGCTGTGCCGCGCCGTTCGCGGGCTGTGTAGCGACGGCGGCGAGGAAGTGGTTGCGCGCGGCAGAATAATTGCCGCGCGCCCAGGCCGCCTGCCCCTCGCGCATCGCCGTCGCCGGATCGACGCGATCCGCCCGCCGCGCCAGCGCGACGATCGCGATCGCGGCCAGCATCAGCGCCGCGATCACCCCGATCGCGCGCCATCGAAGCAGGGTGCGCGACGGCCGCGGTCGCACCGGCTGCGCCAGCGGCCCCTCACGCATGCAGGTCGTAGCCCTTTAGCAGATCGTACAGGGTTGGGCGGCTCACCCCCAGCAGCCGCGCGGTGCCGGAGATATTGCCGTCCGCCTGCACCAGCGCGCGGCGGATCGCGCCGCGATCGGCCGCCTCGCGCACCGCGCGCAGGTTCAGCGGCATCGCGCCTCCATCGGGTTCCGCCAGATCGAGGTCGGCGGCGGTGGCGAGCTTCCCCTCCGCCATGATGACCGCGCGCTTCACCCGGTTTTCCAGCTCGCGCACGTTGCCGGGCCAGCCCCACGCATCGATCGCCGCCAGCGCATCGGTGGAGAAACCGGTTACCGCGCTGCCCGAGGCGCGCGCGAATTTCGCCAGGAAATGCCGCGCCAGCAGCGCCGCATCGCCGCTACGCGCCGCCAGCGCCGGGATCCGCACGACGATCTCGGCCAGCCGGTAATACAGATCCTCGCGAAAGCGGCCGTCGGTCACCATCGCATCCACGTCCTGATGCGTGGCGCACACGATACGCGTGTCGACCGCGATCGGCCGCCGTCCCCCGACACGCTCCACCACGCGTTCCTGCAGGAAGCGCAGCAGCTTCACCTGTAACGGCAGCGGCACGTCGCCGATCTCGTCGAGGAACAATGTGCCGCCATCGGCCTGTTCGATCTTGCCCGGCGTGGTCTTCACTGCGCCGGTGAACGCGCCTTTCTCATGCCCGAACAGCTCGCTTTCCAGCAGCGTTTCCGGGATCGCGGCGCAGTTGATCGCGACGAACGGCGCATCGCGCCGCGGCGAAGCGTCGTGCAGCCCGCGCGCGAGCAGCTCCTTGCCCGTCCCGCTGGCGCCCAGCAGCATGACGGTGATGTCGGCGCGCGCCAGGCGCTCGATCATGCGCGTCACCTTCAGCATCTCGGGCGCTGCGGTGACCAGCCCGCCGAGTCCCGCGCTGCCATCTACCCGCGCCGCCAGCCGCCGGTTCTCCGCCTCCAGCGCATGGACATGGAAGGCGCGCGCCACGATCAGCCCCAATTGGTCGATATCGATCGGCTTCTGGTAGAAATCCCACGCCCCGCCCGCGATCGCCGCCAGCGCCGATTCGCGTGCGCCGTGGCCGGACGCGACGATCACCTTCGTATCCGGCTTCAGCGCCAGTATCTCTGCCAGCGTCGCCATCCCCTCGGTCGTGCCCTCCGGATCGGGCGGCAGCCCCAGGTCCAGCGTCACCACCTGTGGTTCGTGCAGCCGCAGCGCCTCGATCGCGGCGGCGCGGTCGCCCGCGACCACCACCTCATAGCCGTCATAGGCCCAGCGCAACTGGCGCTGGAGCCCGATATCGTCCTCGACGATCAGCAGGACGGGTCGTTCGCCGCTCATGCCGCCGCCTCCATCGCCACCGCGCGCGGCAGGACGACGCGAAAGCGCGTCCCCTCCCCTTCGCGGCTTTCCACCTCCAGCCGCCCCTGCATCGCCTCGACCAATTGCCGCGCCTCGAACGCGCCCAGCCCGAACCCGGTCGGCTTGCTGGACACGAACGGACGGAACAGTCCGTCGCGCACGAAGGCGGGCGTCATGCCGTCGCCGTGGTCGGTCACCTCGATCATCACCTCGTCTCCGCGTTCCGCGACCGTCAGCACGACCGCCGACCCGGCGGGGCTCGCCTCCACCGCATTCTGGATCAGGTGCCCCATCACCGTCTCCAGCGCCGCCGCATCGGCGACCGCCCATGCCTCGCCCGTGGCCGCCACGGTCACCGGATGCTGCGCGCGACGCGCCGCCGCCAGCCGCTGCGCCAGCGCGGCGATCGCCACCGTGCCCCGCTCCGCCCCCGCGGTGCCGCTCGGCCGCTGTGACAGCCGCGCCAGCAGCGTCGTCATGCGCTGCGCCGTGTCCTGCAGCGTCGCGATCATATCGGCGCGGAACGCGGGATTGTCGGCATGGCGCTCCGCATTGCGCGCCACCAGCGCCATCTGGCTCACCAGATTCTTCATGTCGTGCAGGATAAAGGCGAAGCGGCGGTTGAACTCCTCGAACCGCTGTGCCTCGGCCAGCGCGCCATGCGCGGCATCCTCCGCCAGATAGCTCGCCACCTGCCGCCCGGCGACGCCCAGCAGGTCGAAATCCTCCCAGTCGAGCGACCGGGTCAGCGGCGGGCGCGTCAGCACGATCGCGCCGACCAGCCGGTCGACGTGGATCAGCGGCACCAGCGCCCAGGCGGCGCCCCAGTCGCGCATCCAACGAGGAATGGTCGCGCGCTCCTCCGCCGGCGCGCGCTCGTCGCGCACCGCATCCAGATCGACGATGCGACGCGTCTCCTGCAAACGGCGGACCAGCGCGGCATCGCCCGCGATATCGGGCGCGCCGTCGCAGCGCCACGCCGCGCGTGCCGCCAGCCCGTCGTCGCGCACGGTCAGCAGCACGCCCGCGGGCGATGCGGTCATGTCCGCCATCGCCTTCACGACCCGCACGTCGAGCGTATCGGCGGCACCGCCCGGCATCCCCAGCGTGTCGGTGAAGCGCAGCCATTCGGTGCGATAGTCGTAGCGATGACGGAACAGGTGCTTGGCCACCACCACCTTCGCCCAGGCGCGCAGCCACGGCGTCGATGCCAGCGTCAGCACGCTCGCGGCGGTGCCGAAGACGAACGCGGTCTGCACGATCCGCGCATGGTCGCCCGCCAGCGACCCCAGATAGCCCATCGCGATCCCGCTCGCGATCACGTACAGGCCGACGCTGACCGCGATGATCGCCTGCACCGTGATCGTCCGCGATGCGCGGATCGTGTCGCCATCGCCACGATGCGCGGCAAAGGCGACCAGCGGCGCCACCGCCACCATCACCGCGCCGCGCGCGACCGTCAGTGCAGGGTGCCGCCCCTCGGTGATCGAGGCGATCAGGTCGACGGTCAGGTCGGTCGTCCACATCAGCGCCAGCGCGGCGACGATCACCTGCCGCCCGCCCGTGCCCTCCTCCATCGAGGCGCGCTGCACCAGCACCAGCGCCGCGACCGTGCCCAGTATCCGCAGCGTCAGCGCGGTCGAGGCCAGCAGCGCCATCGCCTCCGGCTGCGTCGTCGTTTCCGCTGCGATCGCGATCGCCGTCGCCAGCGCTATGCACCCCGCCGTCGCGGCATAGGCACCCAGCCGCGCGCCTGCCTCCCCGCCGCTGCCCGCGCGTGCCGCGACGGCGAGCACCGCCAGCCAGCCGAGATCGCGCAGCGCCCCCGCGGCGCGCGTGGCGATGTCATGGCTGCTGATCCCCGCCGTCGCCAGCGCCCATGCCGCCGTCGCAGTCGCCGCCCCCAGCATCAGCCACCGCGGCACCGCCAGCGCGCCATCGCGCGGATAGGTCGCCACCACGCCGCAGAACAGCAGCGCCACCAGCGCGTGGATCCAGATGACCGCGGTCGCGCTCACCATCTCAACGCGCCCCCTCGGGCCACAGGATCACGCGCAGCGTCTGGATCAGGATCAGCAGGTCGAGGAACGGCGAATAATTCTTCGCATAATACAGGTCGTATTCCAGCTTCTGGCGCGCATCCTCGATCGACGCACCATAGGGATAGTTGATCTGTGCCCAGCCGGTGATCCCCGGCTTCACCATATGGCGCTCCGCATAATAGGGGATGGCGCGGGTCAGGTCGGCGACGATCTCGGGCCGCTCGGGGCGCGGGCCGACGAAGCTCATCTCGCCCTTCAGCACGCTCCAGCATTGCGGCAGCTCGTCGATGCGCACCTTGCGGATCAGCCGCCCGACGCGAGTGATGCGCGGATCGTCCTGCGCCGCCCATACCGGGAAGCCCGCGGCCTCCGCATCGCGCCGCATCGAGCGCAGCTTCACGATCTCGAACGTCTGGTTATACAGCCCGACGCGGCGCTGGCGATAGAAGGCGGGGCCGGGCGTCTCCAGCCGGATCGCGACCGCGGCGAGCAGGATGATCGGGAAGGTCGTGCACAGCAGGGCCAGACTGGCGATCACGTCGAACGCGCGCTTCGCCACCGCCGACAGCAGCCGGCCGGAGGAGAAGCCGTCGGAGAAGATCAGCCACGACGGATTGATGCTCTGCAGATCGACGCGCCCCGTCTCGCGCTCAAGGAAGGTGGAGATTTCGCAGACCATCACCCCCGTGGTCTTCACCCGCAACAGGTCGCCTAGCGGCAGCGCGTTGCGACGTTCCTCGATCGCCAGCACCAGCTCCGACGCACGCAACGCCAGGACGTGATCCGCCAGATTGGTGATCGCGCCGCGCGCGCGCGCCTCCGGCACCGCGATCTGCGGCGTGTCCATCGCGATATAGCCGGCAACGGTGAAGTTCGCCCCCGGGCGCGCGGCCAGCGTGCGGATCCGCGCCGCCTGCGGCCCGGCGCCCAGCACCACGACCCGGCGCCGCATCGCCTCCCCGCCGATGATGCTCCCCGCCGCCAGCCGGATCGCGATCAGCGCGGTGACCGACACGATCATCGCGTAGAACAGGTTGGACCGCCAGAAGGTGATCGCCGGCACCAGGAAGAAGATCACCGAAAGGAAGATGATCCCCAGCGACACCGCCACCAGCAGCCGCGACGTGGCGAAGCGCAGCGACCGCAGCGCGCCGGGGCCATAGGCGCCGACCGCGACCATCGCGACCTGCAACGGGATGGCGAACGACAGCAGTTGCGGGATGCGGGTATGCAGTCCTTCGGTCTCCATCCCGATCTGCCACGCGCGGACCTGCCATCCGGCCTCGGCCGCGATCAGCAGCAGGACGAAATCCAGCACGCCCAGCAGGAGCACCGCATTGGGTACGTAATGCTTGAAGAGGCGAACCATCCGGGAACGGGATCCTGCGGGCGACGTGGGGGCCGCCCGTCTATCGCCGCAATTGGCAAAGAAAGGCTGAATGCGTAGGGAGCTACGCGGCACGCCACGGGTTATGGGCCGGTTGTGGCGCTGCCGGCGCCGTCGCGCCGGAAAACGGGGGAAGCATTACGTGACGCAGATCGTGCCGGTGATCCTGTCTGGCGGGTCGGGAACCCGCCTGTGGCCCATGTCGCGCCCGGAGCGGCCCAAGCAGTTCCTGCCGCTGACGGCGGAGGCGACGATGCTGCAGCTCACCGCGGGCCGCGCGCAGGGCGAGGCGTTCGCCGCGCCGATCGTCGTCGCCAATGCCGCACATGCCGATCAGGTCGAGACGCAGCTCGCCACCGCGGGGGCGCAGGCGCAGGCGGTGATCCTGGAACCGATGGGGCGCAACACCGCGCCGGCAATCGCACTCGCCGCGCTGTCCGCGCCGGGCGACAGCGCGCTGCTGGTGATGCCGTCGGACCATGTCATCGCCGATGTCGATGCCTTTCACGCCGCGATCCACGCCGCGCTGCCGCTGGTGGAGGACGGCTGGCTCGTCACCTTCGGCATCACGCCAGACGCGCCGGAAACCGGCTATGGCTATATCAAGGTCGGCGACGAGATCGCGCCGGGCGTCCATCGCGTCGCGCGTTTCGTGGAGAAGCCGCAGCGTGAGGTCGCCGCGGCGATGGTCGCGTCGGGCGATCATGCGTGGAACGGCGGGATCTTCCTGTTCCGCGCCGATGCCTTCGTCACCGCGCTGCGGACCTTCTGCCCCGACATGGTCGATGCGGTCGAACGATCGCTGACCCACGCGCGGCGCGACGGCGTGCGCGTATTCCCGGATGCCGACGCCTTCGCCGCCTCGCCCTCGGACTCGATCGACTATGCGGTCATGGAAAAGGCGGATCGCGTCGCGGTGGTGCCGGTGACGATGGGGTGGAGCGACGTGGGCAGCTGGGATGCGTTGCACGCGATCAGCGATCGCGACGATGGCGGCAACGTCACCCATGGCGAGGTCGTGATGCTGGACAGCCGCAACTGCCTGGCGCGCAGCGACGGGATCAAGGTCGCGATGGTCGGCGTCGACGACCTGATCGTTGTCGCCAGTGGCAACGACGTGCTGATCCTGCCGCGCGGGCGCAGCCAGGACGTCAAGCTGCTGCTCGACGCGATGAAGAACGGCTGAGCCGCGCTCACCCGCTCATCAGCCATGCCCAGCATCCCGCCAGCCCGGCGCAGCCCAGCAATAGCTGCGGCGGGCGCAGCCGCGCGAAATGCGCCGGCGCGTCGCCGGCCAGCGCGGCACGGCGGTCGAGCAATGCCGCCAGCGCATAGCCGGCCGCCAGCAGCGCCAGCGCGATCGCCGCGCGCGAGACGATCAGCGCCAGCCCGGCGATCGTGACATAGGCGACCGCCGCCGCGATCTCGACCGCGGTGGAGGCGCGCGGCGTGGCGAAGCCGAACCCGCGCCGTACCCCGCCGATGAACGACAGGATCAGCGCGGCCCAGACGATCGCGAGCTGGATCGCCAGTACCGGCCACCCGCCGGGAAGCGTCCATGCGCCGATCGCCGCCGCGACGAGCGGCAGCATGGGGCCAAAACCGAAGACGAGGCTGTCGAGCGGAATGCGCGGCGATCGATCCATCCGCGCCGAACGCACGACGCGGCGATCAGTCTCGCGCGAAGATCTCGGCGTGCCACACGCCGTCGGCCGTGCGGTGGACACGCCGGATACGCTCGCCATCGGGGTCAATGAGGATGACCTCGCTGGTGCCGGGAAGTGCCTTATATTCCTCCAGCTTGACCTTCTGGTCCTTGGCGGCGGTGGAGGGTGATAGAACCTCGAACACCACGGTCGGATCGCCGAGCAGTCGATCCTTGTCCTTCGTGCGATCGGCCGGATCGTTGCGATAGAGACTGACGTCCGGAAAGCGAATCGTCCGTTTACCCGTCCGTACCGCAAGGTTGCAGCCGTATGGCCGGTACCCTTTGCCGCGTAGCGCGACGCGCAGCGCGGCCAACAGATTACCTGCGACGCGCGAATGCTGCTCCGTCGCGCCGGCCATCGTGCAGATCAGACCGTCCTCAAGCTCCGCCCTGGTATCGTCGAGATCCATGTCGAGGAATTGCTCGACGGTAAGGCGACGATCAGCGGGCTCTAGGGGGACCATGCCACAAACCTAGCGAGGTCGAGCCTGTGAACAAAGGGCCGGCGGATCGCTCCGCCGGCCCTTCGTCTGTGGCTGGCAGCGGCGAAGCCGCTGCTGGACGTCGGACGGGATCGGCGTTGCCGACCCGCCGGCCGTTCTGATTTTCTGTCCGGGGCAGCGTTCGCTGCCCCGGTCGAAAATCAGAAGTCCATCCCGCCCATGCCGCCGCCGGGCATCGCCGGCATCGCGGGCTTGTCCTCGGGCAGCTCGGCCACGGTGGCTTCCGTGGTGATGAGCAGGCCCGCGACCGACGCCGCATTCTGCAGCGCGGTGCGCACGACCTTGGTCGGGTCGATCACGCCAGCGGCCACCAGGTTCTCGTACACGTCGGTCGACGCGTTGAAGCCGAACGACGTGTCGTTCTGGTCGAGCAGCTTGCCCGACACCACCGCACCGTCGTGACCGGCGTTCTGCGCGATCTGGCGCACCAGCGCGGTCAGCGACTTGCGGACGATGTCGACGCCGCGGGTCTGGTCGTCGTTGACGCCCTTGACGCCTTCCAGCGCCTTCGACGCATACAGCAGCGCGGTGCCGCCGCCCGGGACGATGCCTTCCTCGACCGCGGCGCGGGTCGCATGCAGCGCGTCGTCGACGCGATCCTTGCGCTCCTTCACCTCGACCTCGGTCGCACCGCCGACCTTGATGACGGCCACGCCGCCGGCCAGCTTCGCCAGACGCTCCTGCAGCTTCTCGCGGTCATAATCGGAGGTCGTGACCTCGATCTGCTGACGGATCGCCTCGGTGCGGCCCTTGATCGACTCGGCGTCACCCGCACCATCGACGATGGTGGTGTTGTCCTTGTCGATCGTCACGCGCTTGGCGGTGCCCAGCATGCCGAGCGTCACGGTCTCCAGCTTGATGCCGAGATCCTCGCTGACGACCTCGCCCTTGGTCAGGATCGCGATGTCTTCCAGCATCGCCTTGCGACGATCGCCGAAGCCCGGCGCCTTGACCGCTGCGACCTTCAGGCCGCCGCGCAGCTTGTTGACGACCAGCGTCGCCAGCGCCTCGCCCTCGATGTCCTCGGCGATGATCAGCAGCGGACGACCCGACTGCACCACCGCTTCCAGGATCGGGAGCATCGACTGGAGGTTCGACAGCTTCTTCTCGTGGATCAGGATGTACGGGTCGTTCAGCTCGACCTGCATCTTCTCCGGGTTGGTGATGAAGTACGGCGACAGGTAGCCGCGGTCGAACTGCATGCCCTCGACAACGTCCAGCTCGAACTCGAGGCCCTTGGCCTCCTCGACCGTGATGACGCCTTCCTTGCCGACCTTCTCCATCGCTTCCGCGATCTTCTCGCCGACCTCACGGTCGCCGTTGGCGGAGATGATGCCGACCTGCGCGACTTCCTGCGAACCCGACACGGGCTTCGAACGCGCCTTGATGTCCTCGACGACCTTGCCGACCGCCAGGTCGATGCCGCGCTTCAGGTCCATCGGGTTCATGCCCGCGGCCACCGAGCGCATGCCCTCGCGGACGATCGCCTGCGCCAGAACGGTCGCGGTGGTGGTGCCGTCGCCGGCGACGTCGTTGGTCTTCGAGGCCACTTCGCGCACCATCTGCGCGCCCATGTTCTCGAACTTGTCCTTCAGCTCGATCTCCTTGGCGACCGACACACCGTCCTTGGTGATGCGCGGCGCGCCGAAGCTCTTGTCGATCACGACGTTGCGGCCCTTCGGCCCGAGCGTCACCTTGACCGCATCGGCCAGGATGTCGACGCCCTTCAGAATGCGCTCGCGCGCGTCGCGCGAGAATTTCACGTCCTTGGCTGCCATGAGGCTACCCTTTCAAGAAACTGTTGGTTCGAAAGTTGACGAAGTTGACGGCATTCAATGGCGGGGCATTCCCGCCATACCGGCCGTTCGAACGTCTCAGGCGATGATGCCGAGGATGTCCGATTCCTTCATGATCAGCAGGTCTTCGCCGTTCACCTTGACCTCGGTGCCCGACCACTTGCCGAACAGGATGCGGTCGCCGGCCTTCACGTCCAGCGGCGAGACCTCGCCCTTGTCGTTCTTGGCGCCGGCACCGGCGGCGACGACCTCGCCCTCCTGCGGCTTCTCCTTGGCGGTGTCGGGGATGATGATCCCGCCGGCCGTCTTCTCCTCCGCTTCGACGCGGCGGACCAGAACACGGTCGTGCAACGGACGAAAGTTCATTGCTGTTACCTCTTTATGAAGGCGTGTGACACTTTTTTGGCACTCCCTCGTGGAGAGTGCCAGCGCGGCGCATATGTGGACGTGTCCCGGCGCGGTCAACGCCGCGCGCGAAATTTTTCGGAACTTTTCGGTCAAGCCGTGCGGGGGACGAGGCCGAGCCGTTCGCGCGCCGACCAGCGCCACAGCAGCAGGATCGACACCACCAGCAGTCCCGCCGCCAGCCCGATCCAGATGCCCAGGCCCTGCATGCCGAAGTGGAAGCCTAACAACACCGCGACGCCGAAGCCGACGAGCCAGTATCCTGCGCCCGCGATCAGCATCGGCACGCGCGTGTCCTGCAATCCGCGCAACGCGCCCGCCGCGACCACCTGCAATCCGTCGAACAACTGGAACATCGCCGCGACCGCCAGATATTGCACCGCCAGCGTCACCAGCCGCGCGTTCTCCGGCGCCTGCGCATCGACATAGGCCGACACGAACAGCCGCGGCGCGATCCACAGCATCGCCGCCGCCAGCGTCATGAACGCGACGCACACCGCCACCGCCGTCCACCCGGCGCGCGCAACCCAGGCGGCATCGCGCGCGCCATAGGCCAGCCCGACGCGGATCGTCGCCGCCTGCGCCAGCCCGAACGGCACCTGGAACGTCACTGCCGCGATCTGCAGCGCGATGGCATGCGCCGCCACCTCGGTCACCCCGATCAACCCCATCAGGAACCCCGCGGAACTGAACAGCGCGCCCTCGAACGTCATGGTCAGCGCGATCGGCACGCCCAGCGACACGATCTGGCGCAGCCGCGTCCATTCCGGGCGCCACCATTTCCCGAACAGCCGGTAGCGCCGCAGCCGCGGATCTAGCAGCAGGATCAGGACATAGGCGCCCAGCATCGCCACCGTCGTGACGACGCTCGCCAGCGCCGATCCCTCCAGCCCCATCGCGGGAAAGCCGGCATGGCCGAACACCAGGAGCCAGTTGCCCAGGATGTTGACCGCCAGCGCCATGCCGGTGACGGCGGTCGCCCAGCCCGGTCGGCCCAGCGCCGCGGCCGTCACCCGCATCACCGATGCGGCGACCGCGGGAACCATCGCGAACAGCAGGATCGACAGGAACGCGCCGGTGCGCGCGGCGACCGCGGGATCCTGCCCGGTCATCAGCAGCACGCGCTCGCCATGCGCGAGCACGAGGACGAAGGGAATGCTGGCCGCGATGGACAGCCACAGCGCCATGCGGAACGAGCGCCGTACCTCGCGCACCGCGTGGCGGCGACGCCCCAGCTCGGCGGCGATGACCGGAGCGGCGGCACCGACGAGGCCGATCAGCGCCCACATCATCACGGAATAGAGATAGACGCCCAGCGTCGACGCGGCGAGCTCGCGCGTGCCCAGCCGCGCGACGAAGATCACGTCCACCGCATAGACCGCCATCTGGAGCAGGTTGGCCCCTACCAGCGGCCCCGCCAGCCGCAGCAGCCCGCGCAGCTCGGCCCCACCGTCGCGCGGCGCGCTTTCGGTCAGGGTGGAGGGGGCGACGGCGACATCCATGGTGACCGCGGCGATAGGCGCGATTGCAACGGAACGCCACCTCGTGGCGTATTGCTCGATTGATACACGTCGCGCTAGAGCGGCGGCGACGCTGTTCGAGGATGGACGAGACGATGAAGCTGGTGCGGGCCGCGTGGAAGCTGCTGGTGGGCATCAAGGACGCGCTGGTGCTCGCCGCCATGCTGCTGTTCTTCGGTGCGTTGTTCGCGGCGCTGAACAGTCGCGGGCGGCCCGGGACGATCCGCGACGGCGCGCTGCTGCTCGACCTCGACGGCCCGATCGTGGAACAGCCGCAGGAGGTGCAGCCGCTGGCGCTGCTCAGCGGGCGGCAGATCGGCAATCAGTATCGCCTGCGCGACGTGCTGCGCGCGATCGATGCGGCGCGCACCGACACGCGGGTGAAGGCGGTGGTGCTGGACCTCGATCGCTTCGGCGGCGCCTATCCCGCGGCGCTGGGCGAGGTACAGGATGCGCTGATGAAGGTGCGCGCATCGGGCAAGCCGGTGCTGGCCTATGCCACCGCCTATACCGATGGCGGCTATCGCCTCGCCGCCGCGGCGAGCGAGGTGTGGATGGACCCGATGGGGGGCATCCTGTTCACCGGGCCGGGCGGCAGCCAGCTGTTCTACAAGGGGCTGATCGACAAGCTGGGGGTCAACGCGCACGTCTATCGCGTCGGCCGCTTCAAGTCGGCGGTGGAGCCGTACCTGCGCACCGACCAGAGCGACGATTCGCGCGAGGCCAATCGCGTCCTCTACGCCGGGCTGCTCGATCAGTGGCGCGAAGGCGTCGCGCGGGCACGTCCCAGGGCGCAGGTGATGCCGCTGCTGACGCGTCCGGACCTAGTGGTGCAGGCGACCGGCGGCGATGTCGCACAGGCGAACCTGCGTGCGGGGCTGGTCGACAAGCTGGGCGACCGCATCGCCTTCGGCCGCCGCGTCGGCCAGATCGCGGGCCGCGACGCGTCGAAGCCCGCGGGTGCGTTCAACACCATCCGCTATCAGGCCTATGTCGATGCCGCGCCGCTGCCGTCGAAGGGCAAGATCGGCGTGCTGACCGTCGCCGGAGAGATCGTCGATGGCGAGGCCGCACCCGGCGGTGCGGGCGGCGATACCGTCTCCAAGCTGCTCTACACCGGGCTCGCCGATCAGGACCTGAAGGCGCTGGTGGTGCGGATCGATTCGCCGGGCGGATCGGTGCTCGCCTCGGAGAAAATCCGTCTGGCGGTACTGGCCGCGAAGCGCCGCGGTCTGCCGGTGGTCATCTCGATGGGCGGCATGGCCGCGTCGGGCGGCTATTGGGTGGCGACCGCGGGTGACACGATCTTCGCCGAACCCGGCACCGTCACTGGCTCGATCGGCATCTTCGCGGTGCTGCCGACGTTCGAGGGGACGCTGGCGAAGATCGGCTTGTCGGCCGATGGCGTGCGGACGACGCCGCTGTCGGGCCAGCCCGACGTGCTGGCGGGCACCAACCCGGTGCTGGACGCGGTGCTGCAATCCGGCGTCGAGCACGGCTATCGCGAGTTCCTGGCGCGCGTGTCCAAAGCGCGCAACATGCCGCCGGCGCGCGTCGACGAGATCGGTCAGGGCCGCGTCTGGCTGGGCGGGACCGCGCACCAGCTGCGGCTGGTCGACCGCTTCGGCGGGCTGGATGCCGCGATCGCGGAGGCGGCGCGCCGTGCGAAGCTGCCCGCGGACACGCCGGTGGTCTGGCTGGAGAAGAAGCCGGGCTTCGCCGCCGAACTGGCGAAGCGGATGACGTCCTCCGACCGCGACGATGCGGGCGCGCCGGCCGATGCGGTGGCGCGGCTCGCCTGGGCGCGGCAGCAGGCGATGGCGACCGCGCTGGGCGACGTGCGGCGGTTGCTGACCGGCAATGCCGGGGTGCGCGCGCAATGCCTGGAATGCGCCGGGCTGGGGCCGCTGCGCGCCGATGTGGCGGATCGCACGCTGCTGCAATTGGTGCTGGCCAAGGTCGGGCTATGATGTATCCCCGTGGGCGATGACCACGGGACCGATCACCATCCGCCCCGCGACCGCCGCCGATGCCGCCGCGATCGCCGCCATCTATGCCCCCTATGTGCTGTCGGGCACCGTCTCGTTCGAGACCGAGGCACCCGATGCGCGCCAGATCCGCGCGCGCATGGCGTCGTCGGACGGCCTCTACCCCTGGATCGTCGCCACCTCGGGCGATGACGGGGACGGGGCCGGTGTGCTCGCCTATGCTTATGCGACGCGGTTTCGCGACCGGCCCGCCTATCGCTATGTCGTGGAAACCTCGATCTATGTCGCCGCCGATACGCACGGCAACGGCGTCGGGCGGCTGTTGTACGAGGCGCTGGTCGACACGCTGCGCGCGCAGGGCTTCACCCAGGCGATCGGCGTCATCGCGCTGCCCAACGATCGTTCGATCACGCTGCACGAGGCGGTCGGCTTCCGCCGCGCCGGCGTCTATCGCGAGGTCGGCTACAAACAGGGCCGCTGGATCGACGTCGGCTTCTGGCAGTGCGAGCTGAACGACTCGGCGGTCCCCCCGGTCGAACCGCGCCCGTTCAGCGAGACGGGCGTGGTACGGGACTGACGAAGAAGGCCTTCCCCACGTCCGTTCGTGCTGAGGAGGCATTGAGCCTGTCGAAATGCCGTCTCGAAGCACATTCGTGGCGCCTACCCTTCGAGACGAGGCTTCGACAGGCTCAGCCTCTCCTCAGGGCGAACGGAGGAAATGTAGGTGCGCGAACACCTACCCCTCCCCATAAGCGGGCAGCGCCAGCTTCCACCGGATCGCCGCGGCGCGCAGCGCGAATCCGGCCGCCCCTGCCCCGCCGGCGGCGACCCATGCATCGACCCCCAGCACCCGCAGCGCCACGTACAGCCCGGCGGCCAGCGCCGCCGCGGTGACATACAATTCCGGCCGCATCAGGATCGACGGTTCCTGCGCCAGCACGTCGCGGATGATCCCGCCGACGCAGCCCGTCACCACCCCCATCAGCGCGGCGGGCAGCGGCGGCACGCCATAGCCCAGCGCCTTGGCCGCGCCATAGACAGCGTAGGCCGCCAGCCCGACCGCATCGAACCAGTCGAGCGCGGCGCCGCGCCACCAGCGTTCCGGCGTGCTCCAGATGATCGCCGCCATCGCCAAGCAGACCCCGGCCCAGCGCGCGTCATGCACCCAGAAGACGGGCGCACCGATCAGCAGGTCGCGCACCGTGCCGCCGCCGACCCCGGTCACGAGCGCGAAGAAGGCGAGCGTCACCGGCGTCTGCCCACGCCGCGCCGCCGCCAGCGCGCCCGACGCCGCGAACACCGCCAGCCCCGCCGCATCCAGCCACGGCGCGAACGCGGGCAGCAGCACGTCTGGCGTCAGGACGGGCGGTGTCAGAATGGGCGGCGGC